>CAWHAU010000020.1:0-256462 GCA_963827435.1 uncultured Actinomycetota bacterium | reverse complement strand
GGCAGGTTGTCGTATCGGCGGGATGCCGTTCGTGGTGGGGGTAGAAGGCGGTCACCGGGACCGCCCGGAACTGAGGAGAAGTGGGATGACGCACTACTTGTTGAGCGTGCACGGCCCCGCCGAGATGGACGAGTTCGGCAACTACGGCTCCAAGGAGGAGATGGAGGAGGCGTTCGCCGCGACCGGCGCCTTCAATGACAAGCTCCACGCCGATGGCTACTGGGTCTTCGCCGGTGGGCTTCAGTCGGCCTCGACCGCGACCGTCGTCGACGGCCAGGGCGAGACGCCGGTGATGACCGACGGCCCCTACCTCGAGACCAAGGAGGTCATCGGTGGTTTCTGGGTCATCGACGCGCCCGACCTCGACGTGGCGCTCAAGCTCGCGGCCGAGGGGTCCAAGGCGTGCCGGGGCAAGGTCGAGGTCCGTCCGTTCGACGGCCTCGCCTGAGCCGGCCGAAGCACGACTGATCGATGCAGGGCGAAACGGCGGCCGTCGAGCGGGTCTTCCGCGAGGAGTACGGCCGCCTGATCGCCTCGCTCGTCCGCCGCTTCGGTGACATCGACATCGCGGAGGAGGCGGCGGGTGAGGCGCTCGTGGCCGCGCTGGAGAAGTGGCCGGAGTCCGGCGTACCTCCCAACCCCGGCGGCTGGCTCACCACCACCGCGGGCAACCGCGCGATCGACCGGATCCGCCGCGAGAAGCAGCGCGACGCGAAGCACCAGGCGGCCTTCATGTACCACGACGACACGCCCCACGAGCCCACCGGACCGGTCGAGGACGACCGATTGCGGCTGCTGTTCACCTGCTGCCACCCGGCGCTCGCACCGGAGGCGCGGATCGCGCTGACGCTCCGCCTCCTCGGTGGGCTGACTGTGGCTGAGATCGCGCAGGCGTTCCTCGTGCCCGAGACCACGATGGCGCAGCGGATCACCCGGGCGAAGAAGAAGATCGCGGCGGCGAAGGTGCCCTACCGGGTGCCCGAGGCCGCCGACCTCCCCGAGCGGCTCGGCGGCGTGCTGGCGGTGCTGTTCCTCGTCTTCAACGAGGGCTACCTCGCCACCGGCGACGGCGACCCGGTGCGCGCCGAGCTCACGGGCGAGGCCATCCGGCTGACCCGGGTCCTCCGCCAGCTGCTCCCCGAGGAGCCGGAGGTGGCCGGTCTGCTCGGGCTGCTGCTGCTCACCGAGGCCCGGCGTGAGGCCCGCGTGCGGAATGGGCAGCTGGTCCCGCTCGGCGAGCAGGATCGCGCCGGCTGGGACCGCGGGCTGATCGCCGAGGGGCACGACCTGGTCCGCGAGTGCCTCGCGATCAACCGACCCGGCCGCTATCAGATACTCGCCGCGATCAACGCCGTCCACACCGACGCCCCCACCGCGTCGGACACGGACTGGTCGCAGGTGGTCGCACTGTACGACCAGCTGACCCGGCTCGACCCGTCGCCGATCGTCGCACTCAACCGCGCGGTCGCGGTCGCGGAGCTGGACGGCCCGGAGGTCGCCCTCACTCTGGTCGACCGGCTGCCGCTCACGGGCTACCACGCATGGCACGTCGCCCGCGCCGACCTGCTCCGCAGGCTCGGCCGGACCGCCGAGGCGAAGGAGTCGTACGACGCCGCCATCGCCGCCACCCAGAACTCCGCCGAGCGCGCCTACCTGAGCAGGAAGCGCGGCGAGCTGGTCTGAGCGGTCTCACCACTCGGGCATGATGCCAACGGCGCCAGCGGCATGAGCGTGCGGCCGAGGTCTCGTGTGAAGTTTCTTCTGGCAGTGTGTCGGATCCGGAGCGAGGCGTTCGTAGAACAGGTGAGAGGCGGTCGGAGGTGGCCCGGCACCTTCGTCGCCGGCAACCGGCTGCTCGACCCGGAGCAGCGGTCGGTGCAGGCGCGGATGGGTCGTTCCAACGCGCTGACCTCGGGCCACCCGGGCCTGCCAGGGATGCGGGGAGGCGCTGGGAGCGCGCTACGTGCTCGACGCGGCCATGCGTGCCACAGACGGGAAGATGGTCGCGGTGAACTCGACCGGCTGCCTCGAGGTGTTCTCGACGCCGTACCCCGAGTCGTCGTGGCAGCTGCCGTGGCTGCACTCCCTGTTCGGCAACGGGCCCGCCGTCGCCGCCGGCGTCGCAGCCGCCCTGAGGGCCAAGGGCCGGGAGGACATCCGGGTCGTCGGCCAGGCCGGTGACGGGGCACCGTCGACATCGGCTTCGGGACGCTCTCGGGGATGTTCGAGCGCAACGACGACGTCCTGTTCGTCTGCTACGACAACGAGGGCTACATGAACACCGGCGTGCAGCGGTCCGGTGCGACCCCGCCGGCCGCGCGGACCGCGAACACCAAGGCGCTGGGCCCCGAGCCCGGCAACGTGTTCGGTCAGGGAAAGAACGTCCCGTTGATCGCCATGGCCCACGAGATCCCCTACGTCGCCACGGCCACCGTCGCCGAGCTGCGCGACCTGGAGTACAAGGTCGAGCGGGCGATGAGCTTCCGCGGCGCCCGCTACCTGCACGTCTTCGTGCCGTGCCCGCTCGGCTGGGGCGCCGCCTCCGCCGACACGATCAAGCTCGCCCGGCTGGTGAAGGAGACCGGCATGTTCCCGGTCTTCGAGGCCGAGCGCGGCGAGGTCACCGAGGTGTCGAAGATCCGGAGACAGCTCCCGGTCGAGGAGTACCTCCGCCTCCAGAAACGCTATGCCCACCTTTTCGGCGACCCCGGACGGCCCGACATCGTGGCCCGGCTGCAGGCGAACGCCGACCGCAACATCGCACGCTTCGGACTCCTCCCGGAAGGCGACGAGTGATGGACAAGCCCTTCGCGATCACCCTCGAGATCGGCTCCAGCCGGGCCAACAAGACGGGTTCGTGGCGCACGGAGCGGGCCGTGTACACGAACCGGATGCCGCCCTGCAACGACGCGTGCCCGGCCGGCGAGAACATCCAGGCCTGGCTCTACGAGGGCGAGGAGGGTGGCGCCGGCTACGAGCGCGCCTGGCGGAAGATCATGGAGGACAACCCGTTCCCCGCGATCATGGGCCGGGTCTGCTACCACCCGTGCGAGACCGCCTGCAACCGCGGGCAGCTCGATGAGGCCGTCGGGATCAACTCAGTCGAACGGTTCGTCGGTGACGAGGCGATCCGCCAGGGGTGGACGGTGTCCGTGGAGGTGCCCTCCACGGGCAAGAACATCCTGGTCATCGGGGCCGGACCCTCCGGGCTGTCGGCGGCGTACCACCTGGCGAGGCGCGGGCACGCCGTGACGATCCGGGAGGCCGGACCGATGGCCGGCGGGATGATGCGTTTCGGGATCCCGCGGTACCGCCTCTCCCGCGACGTGCTCGACGCCGAGGTCCAGCGCATCCTCGACCTCGGGGTCACCCTCGAGCTCGATGCCAAGGTCACCGACCTGATGGCGGTCAAGGACGAGTACGACGCGGTCTTCCTCGCCGTGGGCGCCCAGCTCGGGAAGCGCGCCTACATCCCGGCTGGGTCCGCGGCCCACGTGCTCGACGCGGTCGACATGCTGCGCGACCTGGAGACGGGCGAGAAGCCGCTGCTGGGCAGGAAGGTCGCGGTGTACGGCGGCGGCAACACCGCGATGGACGCCGCCCGCACCGCCCGGCGGCTCGGTGCGTCCGAGGCGATCGTCGTCTACCGGCGCACCATGGACCGGATGCCCGCGCACGAGTCCGAGCTGGCGGAGGCGGAGGACGAGGGCGTGCTGTTCAAGTGGCTGACCACGATCAAGCAGGTGGATGCCGGCAAGCTCGTGGTGGAGCGGATGGAGCTCGACGAGTCCGGCTTCCCGCGGCCCACCGGCGACGTCGACGAGCTCGACGCCGACTCCCTGGTCCTGGCACTCGGCCAGGAGACCGACCTCTCGCTGCTCGACGGCGTGCCCGGCCTGGCCGTCGACGACGGCGTGGTCGCGGTGGGGCCGGACCTGATGACCGGCTGCCCGGGCATCTTCGCCGGCGGCGACATGGTGCCGTACGAGCGCTCGGTCACCGTCGCGATCGGCCACGGCAAGCGGGCGGCCCGCAACATCGATGCGTGGCTGTCCGGCGCGGTCCCGGAGCCCGCCGTGCGCCCGGCCCTGGCCACGTTCGACACCCTGAACACCTGGTACTACGCCGACGCCCCGCGGTCGCACCGGGCGGTGCTGGACCGGGCCCGGCGCGAGTCCACCTTCGATGAGGTGGTGCTCGGCCATGACGAGTCCACCGCCCTCATGGAGGCACGACGGTGCATGTCCTGCGGCAACTGCTTCGGTTGCGACAACTGCTACGGCGTCTGCCCGGACAACGCGGTGATCAAGCTCGGCAAGCCCGGCGAGGAGTACCTGATCGACCTCGACTACTGCAAGGGCTGCGGCCTCTGCGTGGCCGAGTGCCCCTCCGGCGCGATCCAGATGTTCCCCGAGGAGATCTGAACGGCGTCCCTCGGGGCAGAACCCCAGGGTTGCCCTCCCACTCGAGATGGGCCGCCGGGTGGGTTCGACCTGCATCCGACGCACGGGGGTCGACGACCATTGCGGACACAACCGTGAACTGGGGTTTACTGGCCCGTGTCATCAACCACCCAAACCGACCATCGCTCGCGAACTGGGCTACTCCGTGTCCCAAGTTCACTACGACGCCGAAGACCACGAGCGGCGAAAGGTCGATCGACGCACCCGTGGTCGCGACCCTGCGCACATGGCGCAAGAAGCAGGCCGAGGACCGGTGGCTTGGGGCGCCGTGTACGAGGACGTCGATGGCCTGGTGTTCACCTGGGAGAACGGCCGGCCGCTACTCCCGGACCACGTGACGAAGCAGATTGGCAAGGAGCAGACTGGCCTCGGACTGCCGCGGCTAATGCTGCACGAACTGCGTCATTCGCACGCGACGATCCTGCTGCGCGCCGGCGTGCCGGTACACATCGTGTCCAAACGGCTGGGGCACATTGACCCGTCGGTGACGCTGAACGTATACGCCGACGTCATCCCGGACGACGACACCAGCGCGGTGCACGTCTTTCCAAGGCAGTGTGGGGCGCATGAGCGACGAGATCCGACCCGAGGTCGTCGAAGCGATCGTCAGGGCGATGACACACAGGAACCCGGCAGTTCTCCTGGAGATCGCCCATCTGGGCGTGACGCCCGCCGAACGGCGCGCTGCTGACGACCTCATGCTCGCCACCATCACCGCGACTTCCGATCACCAGGCGCGGATCGTCAAGGCCATGGAGCTGCTCATGCACCGCCGGTGGGACTCGCCTCCCACCTGGGAGCAGCTCTTCGATGACGTGACACCCGAGATCCAGGCGCAGCTCGAGGACTTGTACGACGCGATGCCGGACGGCGCACGCGTCGAGTACGACCGCCGGTACGGGAGGCCGTCGCACTGATCGTTAGCAAAGACGTAGCAACGGCCCTCGCCGACGAGATGGCGACGAGGACCGAAAAGCCTCTGACCTGGGCACACACGAGTGGGCGGGTGGGGCTCGAACCCACGACCCAAGGATTGCGAGGAAGCCCGAACTCCTGACTGCCCTGGCCTTCGCGCGGCGATCCACGCTCGACAGGCGAGGTGTTCGTTGCCGTCGGTTGACGGTGATTTCCACAGCCGTGTGCCACATACGCGACACAGACCCTTGGGTCGGCCAGGGAAGAGACACCGACCCGATAGCCAGCCCCTCTTGCTCGTCGGTGCCCGGGGGCAAAGGTGGCCGGAGGCCATCGCCTCGCGACGCGTAGCGCCCTTGCGGCCGGGCGCCGGCGTGCAAATCCTCGGGGATCGGGTCGGCGGCTCGGAGGTGAGTGGAGTGGCGGGCCGTGACCAGGCGGTGACCCGTGCAGCTGCGGGGCGTTCGTGTCTTCCTCTGGCACGGGCGCCCCGTGTTTGCGTGTCCGGAGCGCGTGCCGGGCGGGGTGCGCGTGGACGGCGCTCGCGCCGCCCGCAGCGCGGGCCCCCGCCCGGTGGCGTGCGGAGGACGCGCTCACGCCGCAGGCGCGCTTGAGCCAGCAAGGAAACTCGTAACCGACCCGCTCGTCGGATCACACGCTCGTCGACACGAGGTCTCGAGCGCACATCGGCAGTTGCGCCTACCTGTCTGCGGCATGTTCGGATGGCCGCAGCGCACGCTATCTGCGGCAATTGCGCTACCCAAACGGCTCGCAAGGCAAGAAGCTGAGGAGTGCGCGAACTCCCGCACCTCAGGCATGGCTGGTGATGCGGTGTCTCGGCAGGCACAGCGTGGCTGCAGGGCTCACCGGTCGACCAGGAACGCGACGCCACGAGTCGCTCCGCCGGCCATCGGGCTGACGCCGCTGCCGGTGGACGCCCGACTACCGGGGCCCGGCGGACCAACCCAACGGCGACGGATCGACAAGGCCGCCAGGACTCGGGGCAGTGAGCGACGTCGAGCCCGGACTGCGATCGGTGGCCTGCCTGCTCCCGGTTCCGGGGGGATCACCCCGGAACGCTTCAGGGACACCACACGCGGAGGCTCGGGATATGGGGCGATGCCGTGAATCAGGTAGTTCATGAGCTGATCTCCTTGAGGTGGACCGGCCGTGCCGGTCGTGACACTTCTGGCGCTGGGTGCCGGGCCGCGGTGACGTTCGTCGTGCGGAATCGGTCTCGATACTCCGAGGGTGCGATGCCGACTAGACGGTGGAACGTCCTGCGCAGTGTCTCGGCGGTGCCGAAGCCGCAGCGTCGGGCGATGGTCTCCACCGGGTCGTCGCCTTCCGCGAGGCCCCGCTGCGCCGCCTCGACACGGACCCGTTCGACGTACACCGCCGGCGGAAGACCGGTTTCCTGGGTGAACCGCCGCTGCAGGTGTCGCGGGCTGAGCCCGGCGAGCGATGCCAGGTCGTCGATCCCGTGTCGCACACCGGGATCGAGGTTGATGGCCTCGACGACACGGCGCACCGCATCGGTTGTGGGCTGTGCCGACCACAGGGGCACGCTGAACTGCGACTGGGTCCCCGGCCGGCGCAGGAACAGCACCAGCTCACGGGCAACACGGAGGGCGGCCTGAGGTCCGAGGTCTGCCTCGACCAACGCAAGCGCCAGGTCCATGCCCGCTGCCACGCCTGCGGAGGTCCAGATCCGCCCGTCCTGGATGAAGATGGGGTCGCTGTCGACGATGACTGCGGGGTACTCCCGCGCCAACCGGTCCGCTTCCCTCCAGTGCGTGGTCACGCGACGCCCGTCGAGCAGCCCGGCCTCGGCGAGGATGAACGCCCCACAGCAAACAGACGCGACCCGATCGGCCGTGGTGGCGGCCGCGGCCACCCAGTCGAGCAGGCTGCGGTCGAAGCCCGCCGCGTCCACGCCGTCGCCACCCACGACCAGCAGCGTGCCGGGACGGCTCGGATCGAGGCTCGCCACCGAGGCTTGCGCGTGGATCGTCAGCCCCATGTCCGAGCGGACCGGACCGGCTTTCGGGGCCACGAGCGTGAGCTCGTAGCCGGCTTCACCGAACACCTCGAACGGGCCGGACAGATCGAGGCCGTCGAAGCCGTCGTAGACAACGAAGGTAACTGCTCGGGACTTCATGGCTCTAGCGTGAAACTCAGCGCGGCATGTCGTCCACGACAACCTGCCCACAGATCGCGCCATCAGCGCGCGGCGGGACGCCCTCGAGCTCAGGCGGGGCGCAGGTTGCCCCTGCGGCACCCATCCCTTCGGTGTGCCCGACCCTGAACCGGACTGGTAGCGCCTACGCGTCGACGAGCGTGGGGCGCTTCAGCAGGCGGCGGAGATACTGCAGGAGAGGGAAGCCCGTCAGCGCCATCGCGACGACGACGAGCCGCACTGGCGAGGGACGGGTCACGAAGTTCTCCGAGAGCCCGTATCCGCTCAGGTCGTAAGTGCACGTTGTGCCCGGGGGAAGCCAACTCCGTGTCGCGTCCCCGAACACCGAACTGCCCGGCGTCAGTTCGCAACCGTCGAACATCGACGGCGCGGCGAGACAGGCAACGACGTACGCAACACTCACGCCCCAGACGGCGTACCCAAGCGTCACGAGCCAACGGCCGGGATAGGAAGGTCACGCGGAACATGGTGCCGTGAACCCCTCCCTGCGCAGCAAGGGCACCCCTAGCAGGGGGCAGATCATCTCACTGAAATCGTGAGGGCGACCGGTCGGTCAGCGTGACGGTCAGCTGACGTCCGCCATGATCCAGGCACCGGTGCGTCCGTCGATGAGCACGAATGCCGTCGCGGGCACGGGTTTGTTGGGGCCTCGCCCGAAGCCGATGGACGTCGTGGGGAAGGAGACGACCCACACACCACGTGTCCAGCCGACACCGTCGACGTCCGAGGTCTCGACGTCGACGTCGTAGAGACCGCTGGAGACAGGCTGGCCGGGTAGCCATCCCTGGGACCGGGCCTGGGCCGCGGCCAGGGCCTGGGCACGGTCACGGAGCTGCCACGTGTTGCCGGGGCGAGACGAATCCCGTCCCGAGCCGCGTGCTCGACGTCGATGCCGCCGAGGGGGCGGGTCGCGCACCACTCGGCGAAGGTGACGCGGACAGTCCCCGGTTGCGCGGCGACCGGCGCGGCGTAGGCGACGGTCCCCACGACCGCGATGACCGCCCCTGTGAGAGCGATGAGCGCCTTCATGTCTCCTCCCCCGGTTCCCGTTCAGGGTGGCAGAGGATCATCCTCGGTCGGAGGGGCGACGAGCGAGCCCTTAGCAGATCGGTAGCAACGCTGGCACCGACGACGTCAACGTGGGATCGACCAGGGGCCGCTGACCTGCAGAAACGTTGGTGGGGCGGGTGGGGCTCGAACCCACGACCCAAGGATTATGAGTCCTCTGCTCTGACCGGCTGAGCTACCGCCCCGCGTACGACGGGCGTGGTGCCGTCGAACGCGGGGCGAAGCCTACCGACCTCGGGGAGGTCGAGCGGGTCCGCCTCCACCCGGAAGGTGCTTCGGGTGGAGGCGGATCGGCTCAGGGGGTGACGCGCACTGCGCGGCTGGTCGCCGCCGGGTGGGACGCGGCGCCCTTGTAGGACCACCGGTAGTAGGTCGCCTTGCGGGGCGACACGGTCGTGCGGACGGCGCCGTGGTCACCGGTGCGCTTGCTGGTGACCTTCGTCCAGCCGGACGTGCCGGTGCGGCGCTGGAGTGTCACGCTGGCGCCCGAGATGCGCTTGCCGTTGGCGGTGGCGAGCGTGCCGCTGACCCGGTGGCCCTTGGCCTTCGCGGTCATCGCGGTCGGGACGGCCGCCGTGGCGTTGGCGCCCGGTGCGCTGGTGGTCCTGGCCGGGGCCGTAGACGACGAGGACGTCGTGGAGGACGAGGCCGGCGTCGTCGAGGACGACGTGGAGGGCGACGATCCGGCCAGCCACGCGGACTTGGCGTTGTCCCAGACCGACTTGTCGGTCGTCAGCGTGACGCCCGAGGGGAGCACGTTCTTGCAGCCGCCGGCGGTGGCGTAGGAGCCCTTGCCGGTCCACACGACCTTGACGTTCTCGTAGGTGCCGGCGGGCCACACCTGCGGAGCACACCCCGTGTACGAGGGCATGTCCAACCGGAAGACGGTGTTGCGGATCGTCACCTTGGAGGCGGCGGCCTCGCTCCACTTCCAGATGCCGTGGGCGCCGAGGTAGGAGGATCCGTTCTGCGCGCAGCGGCCCTGCTGGACCTTGGTGCTGTTGCAGTAGTTCGGGCCGAGCGGCTGCGGGTTGATGTACATGAGCGAGTTCTCGACGGTCAGGCTGGAGGGGCCGAAGCCGTTCGGGGCGCCGTGGTTGGACCAGGTGGGGCGCTCGGCGAAGCCGGTGAAGCAGCCGTCGAACATCGAGTTGTTGATGACCACGTTCATCGGCTTCTCCGCGGTACCGGTGCCCTCGTTCTCCAGGCAGTCGTCACGGATCATCTCCGCGCGGACGTGGTCGAGGTAGTAGGTGTGGGAGGCGTCCTGGGTATTGGGGTCGTAGGCGTCCTCGATGTTGGAGGCGGAGGTGTTACGGAGGACCGCCCAGTTGCCGGCGGTCTTGGTCAGGGTCTGCCGGAAGGCCTCCCCACCCAGCCTCGTGCCGCCGTCCTCGCCGTTGTACCACTGGTCGCGGGTGGCGGTCTGCGGCACGCGGCCGTCGACGCTGCCGCCGATGATGCAGCCCTTGGTGAACGCATCGGAGCGGACCGGGTAGTAGTGGGCGCTGGACGGGGTGCCGTTCCACACCGCCCCGGTGAGGTTCCAGGTCTGGTTCGTGTTGGTCTGGTTGATGTAGCTGGTCTGCGCCCCGGCCTTGGTCAGGGTGGCGGTCGTCGGACACGTCGGCATCGCCGTGGCGCTCTGGGACGGGCCGGCGGTGAGGACCAGCAGCACGGGTGCAGCGATCACGCTCGCCGCACCGACGAGCTTCATTCTCTTGGACATCGGACTCCTACTACTTGCACTACAAAGGGCTTCGGACACGGCGCGGGGGCACTGCGTCCAGGGCGAGCGAGCACGCAACGGCGTCAGGGGTGCGCCGGATCGGTACGACTCGCGGGGGTGGGGTCGACGAGCTGAGGCTCGGGTCGACGGACGACGGCCGGGCGTGTTCCCGCACGCACGGCGATGTCCTCCGCTGTTGCTGGTTGGTCCCGCACTGCTTCCTCCCTCGGGGTCCCGCGCGGCAGAGATTGCCACGCACACCGGACCCGAAACCCTCGCAAATCGTCCCGGAACGCCTCGACCGACGACCTGAGGCCGGTCCGCACCTACCGACCGATTCCGGCGGAAAAGGGATCCGCGCAGGTGAGAGGCCATATGCGGCCTTTGGGTCATGGACGCGGAGAGTCTCGGTTGTCCGTTCTGACAACTTGAGGAGGGTATGCACCAGTGGTCTACGACGATTGGCGTAGACGCGGAGTTACACAAGCGTCAGTGCCGGTACGGCGACCGAGATGTGTTAAGGGCGTCGGCCTACGACGCGTCGGAGCCGCAGCTCCCCGCCGCGGACCGGGCCGCGGCCAGCTGAGCCTTCGCGGCGGCGAGGGCGGCACGGGCGGCGGCTCGGTCGGCCTTGATCGCGGCCAGCGTCGCCCGCTTGAACGTGAGCAGGCTCCGGGCCTCGGCGACGTCGCGCCTCTCGGCCCGGGCCTCGGCACGGAGCGCCTCGAGGCCGTCGCGGGTGGACGCCGCGCGAGCCTCCTTCGCCAGGGCCCGCAGCGCCGCCTTGGACTGCGCCAGCTCGGCACGGGCCTCGTGGCGCTTGGCGGCCACGAGCCGGCCGAGCGGACGGTTCGCGGCCCTGAACGCGGCGCGGGCGTCGCTGACCGCCTGCTCGGCGGAGGTGACAGCCGCTGACGCGACCTCGGCGTCGCAGGTCGTCTCGTCGGCGGAGGCCGGCGCGGCCGTCAGCGGGACGAGGACGGCGGCCGTGAGGGCGGTGGCCGCGGCGGCACGGCGCAGGTGGTGACGAAGGGGGTGGCGCATGTCGTGTCTCCCAAGGTGCGGGCCGGTGAGGGGTCCGGCCACCGAGAGTTTCGACCTGGACGACCCCGTACTTGAGAGCGCGTGGGTTAAGGAACCACCCGGACGGCCTTGCTGCGGGTGGCCGCGTAGCGGTGCTCGCCGCGGTAGGACCAGCGGTACCACGTGACCCGGGCCGGCCGCACGGTCCGGCGGACCCGGCCGGTGCTGTCCGAGGTGACACGGGAGGCGGTCGTCCACCGGGTCACCCCGGCCGGTCGCCGTTGCAGCAGCACGGCCCGGCCGACGAGCCGGCGGCCGGTGACGGTGGTGAGCCGGCCGGACACGCGATGGGCGACCGCGCGGGACGAGAGCCGGGTGTCGGTGCGCCCGTCCGGCCGCGGTGTCGTGCCGGGTGGCGGCACCGTGGGCGGTGGATTCGCGTCCCAGGGCCGGCCGGCGAGCCAGGCCGCCTTGGCCCGGTCCCACTCGCCCACGTCCGTGGTGAGCCGCACCCCCGGCGGCAGGGTGTTCACGCACCCGCCTGCGGAGGCATACGGGCCGGGACCCGCCCACACCAGCACCACGTCCTGGTAGGTCCCGGCCGGCCACTGCTGGCTCGTGCACGCTGAGTACGACGGCAGGTCGAGCCGGAAGATCGAGTTGCGGACCACGACCGTGCCGGCGGCGGCGCTGCTCCACTTCCAGATGCCGTGCGCACCCAGCCACACCTGCGGCTGGGTCGTGGCCAGGCACCTCCCCATCGAGACCAGCGTCGCCGAGCAGTAGTTGGGCCCCAGCGGCTGCGGCTGGACGTAGAGCAGCGAGTGCTCGACGACGAACGACTGTGGTCCCTTCCCGTTGGGGTCGCCGTCGGTGACCTTCGGGGGACGCTCGGCGAAGCCGGTGAAGCAGCCGTCGAACAGGCTGTCCCGCACGACGACGTTCATCGGCACCTGGCGTGGAGCCACTGCCCTCGTTCTCGATGCAGTCGTCCCGGATGTAGTGCGCCTGCACGTGGTCGAGGTACAGCGTGTCCAAGGGGCTGACCCCGTTCGGGTCGTAGGCGTCCTCGTAGTCGGAGGCGTAGGTGTCCCGCATCAGCAGGTAGTTGCCGGGCGCGTCCGTGAGCGTCTGCCGGAAGGCCTCCCCACCCATCCGGGTGCCGCCGTCCTGACCGTCGTACCACTGGTCGCGGGTCTGCGACTGCGGCACGTTCCCCAGCACCTGAGCCCCCACGATGCAGCCGCGGGTCCACTGCTCGGAGTGCACCGGGTAGGTGAGCGGGTCGGGCGCCACGTGGTCCCAGACGGCGCCGCGCAGGTCCCACGTCGCGTCGGTGGTCGCCTCGTCGACCGCCGTGGTCTGCGGCCCCGACCGGGTCAGCTGGGTCGCGGGGCAGCCGGGAACCGTCACGGCATCGCTCGACCCGGTGGCCGCGTTGAGCACGGCCAACGGCGTCAGGACCAGCACGCAGACCAGGAGCGCCACGCGTCCCACCATCGCGACCTCCCACACGGGTCCCCGGAGCGCATCGTTGCGCGCGCCGCAGGTGGGGCCAATGCGACGAAGGCGTACTTCCGCTACGCCGATCTGTCCGCAGCGCCGGTCGGGGCGGCCCGACGTACGGTGACCTTCCCGGCCGCGCACCCGCACAGGAGAACCCGATGGCCCACCGGTTCGACGACATCACGATCGAGCAGCTGCGCGCGGTGGGCGGGCTCAAGTGGTCGCAGCACCCGGACGCCATCGGCTCGTTCGTCGCGGAGATGGACTTCGGCACCGCTCCCCCGGTGCTCGACGCGATCCGGGACGCCGTCGACCGGGGGCTGTTCGGCTACCTGCCCGACGCGCTGGTCCGCCGGCTGGGCGAGGCGTGGTCCGACTTCGCGCGGGCGCGCTACGGCTGGGAGGTGCCGGCCGAGCGGGTCCGACCGCTCGCCGACGTGGTCGCCGGCCTCACCGCCGCGGTCGACTTCTTCTCCGCCCCCGACGCGCCGGTCATCCTGCCCACGCCGGCGTACATGCCCTTCCTCATCGTCCCGCCGTGGATGGGCCGCGCGGTCATCGAGGTCCCGATGGCCCGCGACGGCGAGCGCTCCGTCTACGACCTCGACGCTCTGGACGCGGCCTTCGCCGCCGGCGGCAGCCTGCTGGTGCTCTGCAACCCGCACAACCCGGTCGGGCGCGTGCTGGAGCCCGAGGAGATGCTGGCCGTCGCCGAGGTGGTCGAGCGGCACGGCGGCCGGGTGTTCTCCGACGAGATCCACGCCCCCCTCGTGTACGACGGGCACACGCACGTCCCGTACGCGAGCCTCACGGACGCCACCGCCGCACACACGGTCACGGCGGTGTCGGCGTCGAAGGCGTGGAACCTGCCCGGCCTCAAGTGCGCCCAGCTCGTGCTCTCCAACGACGCGGACGCCGCCCGGTGGGAGGAGGTCGGGTTCATGGCCGAGCACGGCGCCTCCAACCCGGGGGTGGTCGCGAACATCGCGGCCTACGAGTCGGGCGGGCCGTGGCTGGCGGACGTGCTCGCCTACCTCGACGGCAACCGACGGCTGCTCGGCGACCTGCTGCGCGAGCAGGTCCCGGAGATCGGCTACCTCCCGCCCGAGGGCACCTACCTCGCCTGGCTGGACTGCCGGCGGCTCGCCCTCGGGGACCACCCGGCGGAGTACCTCCTCGAGCACGCCGGGGTGGCGCTGACCGACGGACCTGCCTGCGGGGTGGCGGGCGCGGGCTTCGCGCGGCTGAACCTCGCGACGCCGCGTCCGGTGCTGGAGCAGACGGTGGCGCGGCTCGCCGACGCGCTCGCACGGCGGCAGACGGCGTAACCGAACGCCGGAGTCCCTTACCCTGGGCCGGTGACTCGGGGCCGCGGCGCTCTTCTCGGGGCGGCGGCCGCCGCTTCCGTCCTCATGCTGTCCGCGTGCAGCGGCGGCGACGAGCCCGCCGCCCGGCCGCGACCCGCTTCGTCTGCCACCACCGGGTCCACCAGCCCGGGCCCGAGCACCCCCGGCACCGGCGCGCCCTCGCCCGGCTCCATGGACGAGCCCGCCACCACGTCCGGGCCGCTGTCGAAGCGCTCGTTCCCGACCCCGCGGCGGCTCGGCGCCGGCTGGCGCTACGCGGTCGACCCGGGCAGCGCCGAGGAGGGGTACTCCGGCAACGGCACCCCGACGCTCGAACGCAGCCCGCAGGAGATCGTGCAGACCGCCGTACCCTTCGGCTGCGACCGGCCCGTCGAGCTCGTCGCGCCCTCCCACGCCCTCGAGGTCGACTACACCGTGGCCGGCGCGAAGGCGATCGCCGTGCGCGGGAAGTTCGACGACACCGGGGCGGCCCGGTCCTTCTTCGCCGGCCGGGCCCGCAACCTCCGCGGCTGCGAGGGCCGGACCGGCAGCCCCGCGATCGGACCGCTGGTCATGGCGGTCACCGAACCGGCGCGGGACGCGCTCGCCAACGACCGCACGCCGAGGTCGGACCCGTGGCGCGAGGTCGCCGTCCTGGACCGCGACACCGTCGTCCTGCTCGCCGTGCAGGGGGCCGACCCGCTGACCACCGCCCAGACCCGTCGCCTCGTCACCGCGTTCCGCCGTTGAAAGGACCCTTCGTGCACCGACCCCGGCTCGTCGTGCCCGCCGTCGTGCTCGCCTGCGCCGTGTCGGCACCCGCCGGCGTGGCCCTGGCCGCAGACGGCGGCACCGCCACCCCCACGGCGACGCCGGGTGGGACCACCACGGTGTCGGCCGCGGACGAGTCCGCCGGCACCACCAGCTCGGTCCCCACGGTGACACCAACCGTGACGCCCACCCCCACCCCGACACCACCCCGACACCCACCCCGACGCCCACCACGACGCCCACGCCGACGCCCACGCCGACGCCGACGCCCACGCCGCCCCCGCTCCCGACGACCCGGAAGGTGACGATCTCGCTGCCGTCGCAGGTGGTCGCGCTGCGGTCCTACACCGTCGGCGGCTCGGTCAACCGCGTCGTGCCGGCGCCCGTCGACGTCAGCGTGCAGCGCCGCTCAGGCAGCCGCTGGGTGGCGTGGAAGAAGGACCGCGTGGACGCCACCGGCGCCTGGTCGGTGCCGTTCACCACGAACACGCCGAAGAAGTACACCTTCCGCGCCGTCGCGGTCTGGTCCGACGGCGGGCGCGCCGTGTCGGGCACCCTCACCCGCACGGTCGTGGCCAGGCCGGACGTCACGGTGTCCGGGCCGCTCTCCGCGAGCGACGTCCGGTGGTCCTACCGGTCCGGCTGCCCCGTCGGCCCGAGCGGGCTGCGTCGCATCACGATGAACCGGTTCACCTACGCGCGCGTGGTGGCGCGCGGCTCCCTCGTCGTACGCGCCTCCGCCGTCCCCGCCCTGCTCAAGGTCTTCAAGGCGTCGTTCGCTGCCCGCTTCCCGGTGCGGTCGATGAAGCCCGTCGACGCGTTCTACGCCGGCGGACGCCGTACCCCCACCCAGTCCGACATCGCCGCGATGAAGGCCGACAACACCTCCGCCTTCAACTGCCGCCCGGTCACCGGCAACCCCTACCGCGTCTCGCAGCACTCCTACGGCAACGCGATCGACATCAACACCGTGCGGAACCCGTACGTCGTCGGCAGCCGGGTCTACCCCGGCTTCGCCCGCCCGTACCTCAACCGCTCGCGCGTCCGCACCGGGATGATCACCCGCGGCGGGGTCCTCGCGACGACGATGCAGCGAGTCGGCTGGCCCTGGGGAGCGCGCTGGAGCCACCCCGACTATCAGCACTTCTCCGCCAACGGCGGCTGACGGTGCCATGCTCGGACCCATGACCGAGCCCGCACCCGCGCCCTTCACCCCGCTCACCGAGGACTGGGAGCGCGCCCTGTGCGTCGTCGCGCACCCCGACGACCTGGAGTTCGGCGCCGCCGCTGCCGTCGCCCGCTGGACCGGCCAGGGCAAGAAGGTCGTCTACTGCATGGTGACCAGCGGCGAGGCCGGCATCGACGGGATGCACCCGGACGAGTGCCGCGAGGTCCGCGAGGCCGAGCAGGTCGAGTCGGCGCGGATCGTCGGCGTCGACCAGGTCGACTTCCTCGGCCTCACGGACGGTGTCCTGGAGTACGGCGTGGCCCTGCGCCGCGCGATCGCCGAGGAGGTCCGGATGCACCGCCCGGACATCGTCATCACCAACAACTTCCGGGACAGCTGGGGCGGCCGCAACCTCAACCAGGCCGACCACATCGCCACCGGCAAGGCCACGCTCGACGCCGTCCGCGACGCCGGCAACCGCTGGATCTTCCGCGAGCAGCTCGTCGACGGGGTCGAGCCGTGGGGCGGCGTCCGCGAGGTGTGGTGCGCCAGCTCCCCGGACTCGACGCACGCCGTCGACATCACCGACTCCTTCGACAAGGGCGTCGCGTCGCTGCGGGCGCACCAGGCCTACATCGACGGCCTCGGCTGGGCCGACTTCGACCCGGCCGAGTTCCTCGAGGGGATGTCGCGGGCCACCGGCCAGCGGCTCGGGACCAAGCACGCCGCCGCGTTCGAGGTGTTCCCGATGGGCTGGGGTTCCTGACCCCGTCGCTCAACGAGCAACGGGCCCCGTGAAGGGCCCGTCTTTGCTCCCCCGGTTGGACTCGAACCAACA
The DNA here is from genome assembly GCA_963827435.1 of uncultured Actinomycetota bacterium. GTDB lineage: Bacteria > Actinomycetota > Actinomycetes > Propionibacteriales > Nocardioidaceae > Nocardioides_B. The sequence continues at coordinate 239,435 of CAWHAU010000020.1, read as the reverse complement.
ACCCTCCGGTTAACAGCCGAATGCTCTGCCAATTGAGCTACAGGGGATCGTGCAGCGGAAAGGGTAGCAAGGGGCACCCGGCACCGCTAAATCGGTTCCCCCACGTCCTGCCGGGCCGCGCGCAGACCGTCCTCGGCAGCGCGTGCGACCTCGGGGTCCGCAGGGTCGAGACCGGGGTCGAGCTCGTAGGCCCAGGTGATCTCGCCGCTGCCGCGCGGCGGACGGCGGGCGATCACGGTCAGGCCGCGGCGGCCGCGTACGTCGACCCGCCGCTGCAGCAGCACGCTGGCGGTGACCCGCTCCCGGACCAGCTGGAGCAGCCGCCGCGGGTCGTCGAGGGTGAACCGGTGCACCGGGCGGGGCTGCCCGAACTCGCCCACCTCGGCGACCTCGAGCCGCCCGGTGTCGCGGTCCCAGTCGGCGCTCTCGACGGTCTCCCAGGCGAGCCGGATGGTGTCGGCGGGCTCGACCACGACGAGCGCGTCGCGGGTGCCGAGCACCCAGGTGCCGTCGTCGGCGGGCGCGTGCGCGAGCACCCGCTCGCCCCGTGCCAGACCGGCGCGGGACAGCACCTCCGCGGGCACGGCGTCCCGCTTGCCGAAGATCACGCCTCGCCGCCGATGGCCTTCTCGCGCAGCGTCCGGCGGTGCTGCTCGAGGGCCACGAGCTCGCCGAACATCCGGTTGTACTCCGTCGCGTGCTCGACCGGGTTGGTCCGCTGGAGCTTGGACTTGAGGTCGGCGATCCGGCGCATGGCGGTCACCTCCTGGAGCCGGTAGACGTGCGCGGCGACGTACGCGGTGGTCGGCTCCTTGCTGGACAGCAGCGGCTCGACCGCGAGCGCGGACAGCGCCTGCGCGACGGGCTGCTCGGTGACGCTGTCGCGCAGCTTGGCGACCCACACCTCGCCGTCGGGGGCGTTCGCCGGGCCGCCGCAGGCGGTGACGACCTCCCACACCGCGCGGTAGGTCGGGTGGGTGAAGTCGTCGCCGTCGACGTCCTTGGCCATCCGCTGCACCGCCTGCGGATGCTGTACGACGAGCTTCAGCGTCTCGCGCTCGAGGGAGAACCGCGGGTCGCGCAGGTCCGGGAGCGGTGGGGCCGCGGGGCGCTGCGGCGCCGGCTCGGCGGGCGCGGCGGACCGGGCGCCGCGCGGCTCGTCGGGGCGGCGGCTCGGCGGCCCGCTTCACCTCGGCCCGGGCCTCCTCGACGTCGACGCCGACCATGCCGGCCAGCTCGCGGGAGAACGCCTCGACCTTGGACCGGTCACGGATCGCGGACACGAGCTTGGCGGCCTCGCGGAGCGCGTCGATCCGCCCGTCGGCCCGGTCGAGGTCGTAGCGGCCGACCACGTTGGTGAGCACGAAGCGGTAGAGCGGGATCCGGCGCGCGACCAGCTCGCGGACGGCCGCGTCGCCCTGCTGGAGCCGCAGGTCGCACGGGTCGAGACCGGTCGGCTCGACGGCGACGTAGGTCTGGCCGGCGAAGTTCTGGTCGCCCTCGAACGCCCGCAGCGCGGCCTTCTGGCCGGCCGCGTCGCCGTCGAAGGTGAAGATCACCTCGCCGCGGAACTCGTCGTGGTCCTGGAGCAGCCGGCGCAGCACCCGGCTGTGGTCGTCGCCGAACGCGGTGCCGCAGGTGGCCACCGCGGTCTTGACGCCGGACAGGTGCGCCGCCATCACGTCGGTGTACCCCTCGACCACGACGGCCTGCGAGGAGCGGGCGATGTCGCGGCGGGCCAGGTCGATGCCGTAGAGCACGTGGCTCTTCTTGTAGATCGGCGTCTCGGGCGTGTTGAGGTACTTCGCGTCGATGCGGTCGTCGTCGAAGATCCGGCGGGCGCCGAACCCGATGGTGTCGCCGTTGGTCTCCCGGATCGGCCAGAGCAGCCGGCCGCGGAACCGGTCGTAGTGGCCGCTCTGCCCCTGACCGACGAGCCCGCCCTGGACGAGCTCGGCGTCCTGGAAGCCCTTCTGGCGCAGGTGCTTGTAGAGGTCGGAGCCGCCGCGCGGCGCGAAGCCGACGCCGAACGTCTCGGCGGCGTCCTTGTCGAAGCCCCGGCCGGTGAGGAACTCCCGCGCCTTCGCGGCCTCCGGGGTGGTGAGCTGTTCGGCGTAGTAGGCCTGGGCGGCCTTGTGCGCCTCGAGCATCCGCGGCCGCAGGTTGGTCTCGCGCTTGGCGGGGCGGGCACCCTCCTCGGTGTAGCGCAGCTGGACGCCGTACTTGTCGGCCAGCCGCTCCACGGTCTCGGCGAAGGTCGTGCCGTCGATCTTCATCACGAAGGAGATGACGTCGCCGCCTTCCCCGCAACCGAAACAGTGGAAGAAGTTTCGCGACGGCGTGACGTGGAACGACGGGGACTTCTCGTCGTGGAAGGGGCAGAGGCCCTTCATCGAGCCGCCGCCGGCGTTCTTGAGGGTGACGTAGCCGGAGACGACCTCGTCGATCCGGGCACGTTCGCGCACGAGCGCGATGTCGTCGTCCCGGATCAGCCCTGCCACTCCGCCGAGTCTACGTGGCGGGACCCGTCCGCCGACGGGGGTCCGGGCGACCTGGGGACGCGCCGCCGCGAGCTGCTCAGCGCAGCCGGTCGTGCCAGGCGAGCGCGGAGGCGTCGGTGAGCGACGCGACCTGGTCGACGACCACACGCAGGCGGGCGGCGTCGTCCGCGGCGGCCTCGAAGTCGGCCCGCAGCGCGGGCATGAGCGTCCGCGGACCGCGCAGCGTCAGCAGCGAGACCAGCTCGGCGACCACCTCCCGCTGCCTGTGCAGCACGGCCACCCGGTCGTCGGCGCGCATCACGTAGTGCGCCGCCACCCCCTTGAGCGCCGCGACCGCCACCTCGGTCTCCCGCGGGACGACCAGGTCGGCGGTGTGCCGGACCAGCGGCCGCTCCCCGTGCTTGGCGACGGTGGCCTCACGGACCTGCGTGCAGAACAGCCCGATCAGGTCGCTGGTCAGGTCCTTGAGCCCCGCGAGGGTGCGCCGGCTGCCGTCGTACGGCGTCCCGGGCCAGGTCGCGAGCCGGCGGAGCCCGTCGAGGGCGCCCTCGAGCTCGTCGTCGACCGCGTCGGGGACGTACCAGTCACGGACCGTCGCCCACACGTCCGCGCGCTCGGCCGGCCCGTCCAGCCAGGAGAGGTCGATCTTGCCGGAGACGACACCGTCCTCGAGGTCGTGCACGGAGTAGGCGACGTCGTCGGCGAGGTCCATGACCTGCGCCTCGATGCACCGGCGCCGGCCGTCGACGCCGTCGCGCAGCCAGGTGAACACCGGCAGGTCGTCGTCGTAGACACCGAACTTGCGCACCGCCCGGCGGGTGCCGTCGGCGTGCGAGCCGTGCGGCGCGTCGGCGGCGGCGCGGGTCCAGGGGTACTTCGTGGCGGCGTCCAGGGTGGCCCGGGTGAGGTTGAGCCCGGCCGAGCGGCCGTCGTCGTCGAAGGTCTTGGCCTCCAGCCGGGTGAGCAGCCGCAGCGTCTGGGCGTTGCCCTCGAACCCGCCGCACGCGGCGCTCACCTCGTCGAGCGCTCGCTCGCCGTTGTGACCGAAGGGCGGGTGCCCCAGGTCGTGGGCCAGCGCGGCGGTCTCGACGACGTCCGGGTCGCAGCCGAGGGTGCGGCCGAGGTCCCGGGCGACCTGCGCCACCTCGAGCGTGTGGGTCAGCCGGTTGCGGACGAAGTCGTCGGTCTGCGGCCCGACCACCTGCGTCTTGGCGGCCAGCCGGCGCAGCGCGGCGGAGTGCACGAGCCGGGCCCGGTCCCGCGCGAAGGGCGTGCGGCCGTGCGGCGCAGATGACTTGGGCGGCTCCTCGACCCAGCGGGCGCGCGCGTGGTCGTCGTACCCGGTGTGCCCCCCGGTGTCGCCTGTGTGCTCCGTCTTCGACCCCATCGTTCGCGACCCTACTGCCGCCCACGGACAGCATCGGGACGTAAGCCGCATGTCATCTTTCCGACCTCCCGGACTGTCGGTGGGTGTGGTTAGGCTCGGCGCCATGACTGTCCTGGGACGCGACACCACCGAGCGGCTGCGCGACTGCGCCGCCGTCCAGGGGTTCGTCAAACGGGTGTGCTTCCGCACCGGACCACCCGGACTCGTCGGCACCGAGCTGGAGTGGCTGGTCGTCTCCGTGACCGACCCCACCGCCAGCGTCCCGATCCCCCTTCTGCGTGACCTGCTCGACGCCGCCGGCCCTCCGCCCCGCGGCAGCAGGGTCACCTATGAGCCCGGGGGCCAGCTCGAGCTCAGCTCGCCGGCCTACCCTGGTGCGAGTGCCTGTTGGCAGGCGCTCGCCGACGACGCGGAGCACGTCCGCCGTCCGCTCGAGGCGGCCGGCCTGCGGCTCCTCCCCACCGCGATCGACCCGTTCCGCACCCCCGCGCGCCAGCTCGTCCACCCGCGCTACGACGCGATGGAGGCCTACTTCGCCACGGCCGGCGGCGAGAGCGCCGAGGTCGGTCCGGTGATGATGACCAGCACCGCGGCCCTCCAGGTCAACCTCGACATCGGCACCGACGCGGACGACGCGGCCCGCCGCTGGCGGCTGCTGCACACCGTCGGCCCCACGATGGTCGCGGCGTTCGCCAACTCCCCCGTCCACGCCGGCCGCGACACCGGCTGGAAGTCGGCACGGCAACGGGTCTGGCAGCACCTCGACCCCGGCCGCACCTCCGTGCCGGTCGGGCCCGACCCGGCGACGGCCTGGGCCCACTACGTGCTGGACGCCCCGCTGATGCTGCGCCGGCGCGACGGCGACGACTGGCGGACGGCGCCCGGCCGCACCTTCCGCGACTGGGTCGCCGACGACGCGGACGCGCCGGACGTCGACGACCTGTCCGTGCACATGACCACGCTGTTCCCGCCGGTGCGTCCGCGGGGCTGGTTCGAGGTCCGCTACCTCGACGCCCAGCCCTGGCGCTGGTGGCCGGTGCCGATGGCCGTGCTGACCGCGCTGGTCGAGGACGCCGGCGCGTCGGCCCTCGCCGAGGATGCCTGCGCCGGGCTCGACGACTGGGAGGCCGCCGCGCGCGACGGACTGGACTCCCCCGGGCTGCGGGACGCCGCCCTGGCCTGCTTCGGCGCCGCCCTGCCGGCGCTCACCCACCGCCGCGAGCACCCCGACCTCGTCGCGCTCGTCGCCGCCTACCGCGACCGCTACGTCGCGCTCGGCCGCAGCCCGGCCGACGACCCCCTCGACCTCCAGGAGGCCTCGTGACCCCCCTGCCCGGCACCGCCCCCGCGTCGATGACCGAGGACCAGCTCAAGCAGTACGTCGCCGACGAGCTCGAGCGCGGTCGCGACCGCAGCATCGGGCTGACCACCGGCGTCCTCGAGGACGGCGACCTGCTGGCCCAGCACTCCAAGCTGATGTCCCCGCTGGTGTGGGACCTCGCCCACGTCGGCAACTACGAGGAGCTGTGGCTGCTGCGCGAGGCCGCCGGGATCGAGGCGATGCGCCCCGAGCTCGACGACATCTACGACGCGTTCGAGCACCCGCGCGCAACCCGGCCGACGCTGCCGCTGCTCAAGCCGCAGGAGGCCGGCGACTACATCGGCCTGGTCCGGCGCAAGGTCCTCGACGCGCTCGACACGCTCCGCCTCGACCCCACCCGTGAGCTGCTCGGCTCGGGGTTCGTGTTCGGCATGGTGCTCCAGCACGAGCACCAGCACGACGAGACGATGCTGGCCACCCACCAGCTGCGCCGCGGCAACCCGGTGCTCCCGGCCACCGACGCGCTGCCCGCGCCGGCGGCACTGATCACCTCCGCGGAGGTGCTGGTGCCCGCCGGCCCGTTCACGATGGGTACGTCGACCGACGCCTGGGCCCTCGACAACGAGCGCCCCGCCCACCAGGTCGACCTGCCCGCGTTCTGGATCGACACCCTGCCGGTCTCCAACGCCGCCTACCGCGCGTTCGTCGAGGCCGGCGGCTACGACGACGAGCGGCTCTGGTCGCCGGCCGGCTGGCGCTGGCGCTGCGAGTCCGGCAAGCGCTCCCCCGCCTTCTGGTTCCGCGAGGGCGACACCTGGATGCGCCGCAGGTTCGCCCGCGTCGAGCCGCTCCCCGACGACGAGCCGGTGCAGCACGTCTGCTTCTTCGAGGCCGACGCCTACGCCCGCTGGGCGGGCCGGCGGCTGCCCACCGAGGCCGAGTGGGAGAAGGCCGCGTCCTGGGACCCGGACACGCGCACCAAGCGCCGCTTCCCCTGGGGCGACGAGGCGCCGACCGACGACCTGGCCAACCTCGGCCAGACCCGCTACCACCCGGCCGCCGCCGGGTCCTTCCCCGCCGGCGCCGCCCCGACCGGCGCGCTGCAGATGGTCGGCGACGTGTGGGAGTGGACGTCGACGGAGTTCACCGGCTACCCCGGGTTCCGGTCGTTCCCCTACAAGGAGTACTCCGAGGTCTTCTTCGACGACGGCTACCGCGTGCTCCGTGGCGGCTCCTGGGCCACTGACCCGCTGGCGCTGCGCACCACCTTCCGCAACTGGGACCACCCGATCCGCCGGCAGATCTTCTCCGGCTTCCGGACGGCCCGGGATGTGTAGGCACCTGGCCTGGCTCGGCGCGCCGCGCACCCTGCAGGCCCTGGTGGTCGACCGTCCGCACGCGCTCTACGAGCAGGCCTGGGCACCCCGTCAGCAGCGGCACGGCACGGTCAACGTGGACGGCTTCGGCGCCGGCTGGTACGTCGACCGTCCGCAACCCGTGCGCTACCGGAGGGCCCAGCCGATCTGGACCGACGCGTCGTTCGCCTCGCTGGCGCCGACGATCGCGTCGTCGTGCGTGCTCGCCGCGGTCCGCTCCGCGACACCGGGCACGGCCGCCGACGAGGGCGCCGCAGCCCCGTTCACCCACGACCGCTGGCTGTTCAGCCACAACGGCCGGCTGCACGACTGGGCCACCGCCCGCAAGGCGCTGAGCACGCAGGCGGCCGACGTGGCCGACACCCGGGTCGGCGTCGACTCCGCGCTGCTGTTCGGCCTCGCGCTGGCCCGCTGGCAGGCCGGCGCCTCGCTGCCCGACGGCCTGGCCGGCGCCGCCCGCGACGTGCTCGACCACGGCGGCGGCCGGCTGACCATGCTCGCCACCGACGGCACGGCGGTCGCCGGCGTCGTGGTCGGCGAGCCGATGCACGTCCTCACCACGTCCGACGGCGCCCTCGTCGCCTCCGAGCCGGACGACGACGACCCCGCCTGGCGTGAGCTCGCCGACCTGTCCGTCGTACACCTGACGGACGGCGCGCTGACCGAGACCGGCCTCTAGAAGGGAACCGCATGCAGATCGACCACTACCTCACCCCCGAGGACCTGGCCGCGTCCCTGCGGCGGGACGTCCGCGCCGGGCTCGCCGCGAGCCCGAAGGTGCTGCCGCCGAAGTACTTCTACGACGGGCGCGGCAGCGAGCTGTTCGAGGCCATCACCCGGCTGCCGGAGTACTACCAGACCCGGGCCGAGGCCACGATCCTCGGCGAGCGGGCCGACGACGTCGCCGACCTGACCAAGGCCCGCACCCTGGTCGAGCTCGGCTCCGGCTCGTCGGAGAAGACCCACCTGCTGCTGCGGGCGCTGCGGGAGGTCGGGTCGCTGGAGACCTACGTGCCGGTCGACGTCAGCGAGGACGCGATCGCCTGGGCGATGCCGGGCCTGGTCGCGGAGTACCCCGGTCTCGACGTGCACGGCATCGTCGCCGACTTCGAGCGGCACCTCGACCGGCTGCCCCAGGACGGTCCGCGGCTGGTGGCGTTCCTCGGCGGCACCATCGGCAACTTCGAGCCCGAGCACCGGGCGACGTTCCTGGCCGCCGTCGGCGCCACCCTCGAGCCGGGTGACGCGCTGCTGCTCGGCACCGACCTGGTGAAGGACCCCGACCGGCTGGTGCGGGCCTACGACGACTCCGCCGGCGTCACCGCCGACTTCAACCTCAACGTGCTGCGCGTCATCAACCGCGAGCTCGGCGCCGACTTCGACGTGGATGCCTTCGAGCACGTCGCGGTCTGGGACGCCGACCAGGAGTGGATCGAGATGCGGCTGCGCTCGCGGGTCGAGCAGCGGGTCGACGTACCCGCCCTCGACCTGAGCGTGGACTTCGCCGCCGGCGAGGAGATGCGCACCGAGGTGTCCGCGAAGTTCCGCGAGGAGACGGTCCGCGCCGAGCTGGCCGCCGCCGGGCTCCGGCTGGCGCACTGGTGGACCGACCGGCCGGGCGACTTCGCGCTGTCGCTGGCGTTCGCCTGAGCGGGCTGCCGGTTTACCAGGGTCCCCTGGGAAACCGGCACACCCCTGCCGTTGCAACGCTGGGGGTGTGCCAGATTCCCTGGGTCCCCTGGGAATCTGGCAGCCCGTCCGCCACCCGTGCCGTCCGCGATCCGGCCCGCCTCGGCACGGTTGGCGGCCCCGGTCTTGCCGATGGCGGACGACAGGTGGTTGCGCACGGTCCCCTCGGACAGGAACACCGCGGCCGCGATCGCGGCCACCGACGAGCCGTCGCGGGCGGCCCGCAGCACGTCGGTCTCCCGCGCGGTGAGGGGCGAGTCGCCGGCGACCAGGCTGTCCGCGGCGAGCACCGGGTCGACGACCCGCAGCCCCGCGTGCACCCGGCGTACGGCGTCCGCGAGCTGTCGCGCCGGGGTGTCCTTGACGACGAACCCGTCGGCGCCGGCCTGCAGCGCTCGCCGCAGGAAGCCCGGGCGGCCGAACGTCGTGACGATCAGCACCCGGGTCGACGGCAGCGCCTGCTTGAGGGCGCGGGTCGCCTCGATGCCGTCCATGCCCGGCATCTCCACGTCGAGCAGGGCGACGTCGGGCGCGTGCGCGCGTGGCCGCCTCCACGACGGCGTCGCCGCTGCCCACCTCGGCCACGACGGACAGGTCGGCCTCGAGGTCGAGCAGCGCGGCCAGGGCCCCGCGCACCAGGGCCTGGTCGTCGGCGAGCAGCAGCCGGATGGTCACGGCACGCGCTCACCGCCAGCTCGAAGCCGCGCGGCTCGAGGGTGCGGGTCACCAGCACGGCTCCGGCGGTCGCCGCGCGCTCGCGCAGGCCGTCGAGGCCGTGGCCGGGCCGGGCATCGGCGGCGGGGCCGGTGCCGTCGTCGCGGACCTCGACCGCGGTCGGCAGCAGCCGCACCGTGCAGCGGCGAGGCGCCGGCTGTGCCGGATCACGTTGGTGACGCCCTCGCGGACCGTCCAGGCGAACAGCTCGCGCAGCTCGGAGGGCACCTCGTCGGTGCTGTGCGGCAGGTCCGCGCTCGATCTCGGCGGCCGCGCAGCGCCTCGCGGGCCCGGGCCAGCTCGCCGGGCAGGGTCAGGTCGCGGTAGCCCTCCACCGCGCGGCGCACGTCGGTCAGCGCGTCCCGGCTGAGCCGCTCGAGGTCGGCGAGCTCCGCGCGGGCCCGGGTGAGGTCGACGTCGAGCAGCCGGTTGGCCAGCTCCGCCTTGACCGTGATGACGGTCAGCGAGTGGCCGAGGATGTCGTGCAGGTCGCGGGCGAAGCGGTTGCGCTCGTCGGCGACCGCGAGCCGGGCGTTCTCCTCCCGGGCGCGCGAGCAGGTCGAGGTTGCGCGCCATCAGCTGGTTGACGCCCCACATGGCGAACGCCGCCGTGCACACGGCGAACGTGAGGCCCGCCGGCTGCGACCAGCCCGGCACCACGTGACCGCCGATCTCGACGGCGACGGCCAGCCCGGCCGTGAACGCGAACGCGGTGCGCGTCGGCAGGCACATGACGGCGACGACCGCGACGTACACCACGGCCGCCGTACCCTCCTGGCCGATCGCAGACGACCATCACGAGCATCAGCGCGACCAGGCCGGCGATCATCGCCCACGCCTCGCTCGGCGGGCACCCGCATCTGCAGCCGGCGCCGGCGGGCGCGGATCCAGGAGAAGACGGCGAGGTACGCCGCGGCGAACACCACCGTCGCGACCAGCCCGACCCAGCCCGCCGCGACGTGCCGCTCGCCCCGGCGATCCGCCACGCGGCCCGCAGCGAGTCGACGAGGAAGACCAGCCAGACCGCGGCGAACACCACGCCGAACCGGCCGGCCCGCCCTCGCGGGTGGGCCAGCCGACGTGGCCCGGGTCGACGCCTGCGGCACTGGTCACGACGCTCACCGTAGTTGCCGCTCAGACCCGCGCGGTGTCCTTGCTCATCCGCCACGCGGCACCGGCCACGAAGAGCGACGAGCCAGACGACCGCGTTGACGACAGCGTACCACGGCAAGTCACCGGTGAGCGGTGCCCGGCTCACCTCGGCGACGCCGAACATCGGGGTCAGCGACGCGACGTGCCACATCGTCGAGCCCTGGTCGATCGGGATGAACACGTTGCCGAGGAAGGAGAACAGCGCCAGCCCGGGGCCGAGCACCTGCATCGCGTTCTCGCCGGGGACCAGGTAGCCCACGAACACACCCAGCGCCGCGAACACCATCGTGCAGAGCCAGGCGTCAGCACCGCGCATGCGAGCCACACGTGCGTCGGCATCGCCGGCTTGGCCTGGAACAGCGCCGGCCACGTTGACCACGGTGATCGGCGACGGCGCCGAGCACGAGCGCGAGCAGCGCCTTCATCGAGGATGTACGCCGTGGGGCTCAGCGGGGTCAGCCGGAGCTGCCGGCGACCAGCCGAGGGCCCGCTCCATCGCGACCATCGCACCCCCGCGAGGCGGCGGTCAGGGCGGCGCCGTAGAGCGCCATCGAGGTCATGACGTACGCCGCGACGTTGCCGTGGCCCACGGTCTGGTTCCAGTCGCGCACCCGAGCCGAAGGCGAAGAACAGCGCGGCCGGGAACACCAGCGTGAAGATGACCGTGCGCCGGTTGCGGAGCATCCGCTTGAGCTCGATCCGCAGGACGGTGGTGTTCAGCCCGCCGAACGGCGGCACCCGGCGGGCCGGTCGGGTCGATCGGTGGTGGTCATCGGAGGGCTCCTTCGGGCGTGGGCCGGTCCGGCGTCGGCGGTCTCGTCGGCGTCGCCGGTCAGCGTCAGGAACGCCTCCTCGATGCCGCGGGCGGTGATCTCCAGGTCGCGGGCGCCGGTCTGCGGTCAGCAGGTAGCGGCGACCGCGTCGGTGTCCCGGGCGTGCAGCAGCACCGTGTCGCCGCGCACCTCGACGCGAGTCGACCCCGTCCAGCCGGGCGAGCGCCTGGTGGTCCGGGTCGTCGCAGGGTGGCGCGGACCGTCCGGCCGGCGGCCAGGCCTTGATCTGGGCAGCCGGTGCCGTCGGCGACGATCCGGCCCTTGCGCATCAGCACGATCCGGTCGGCGTACTGGTCGGCCTCCTCGAGGTAGTGCGTCGCGAACAGCACCGTGCGGCCCTGCTCGGCGTCCCGGCGGATCGCGGACCAGAAGGCTCGGCGGCCCTCGACGTCCATGCCGGTGGTGGGCTCGTCGAGCAGCAGGAGCGCGGGGTCGGACAGCAGCGCCATCGCGAAGCGCAGCCGCTGCTGCTCGCCGCCGGAGCACTTGCCGACCCGGCGGTCGGCGAGGCCGGTGATGCCGGCGTGCGCGAGGACCGCGTCGACGGGCTGGGTGTCGGCGAACAGGCTGGCGGTGTACTCGACGGTCTCCCGGACGGTCAGGTCCTTGAGCAGGCCCCCGGTCTGCATCACCGCGGACACCAGGCCGCGGGCGATCGCCTGGCGCGGCGGCAGGCCGAGCACCTCGACGGAGCCGTCGGTCGGCCGCGACAGGCCGAGCAGCATGTCGATGGTGGTGGTCTTGCCGGCTCCGTTGGGGCCGAGGAACGCGACGATCTCGCCCTGCTCGATCTGCAGGTCGATGCCGCGCACGGCGTGCACGTCTCCGAAGCTCTTGGTGAGGTCCCCCAGGCTGATCGCCGGGACGCGAGGTGAGGTCATGCCCCTAGCGTGCCGGTGGCGGGGACGACGTACCCGAATGCTCCGTCACGACCTGACCGTGACAAATGTCAGGTCCGGCCGGGCTCCGGCCCCGGAGCGGCGGTGCGGGTCAGTTGACCGAGATGTGCACGTGGTCGAAGTGGTTCGCGGTGGCCGAGCCGCGGTCCGGCATCGAGCGCCAGCCCTCGGAGGACCGCACCGGCGTCCAGATCTGCTGCGCCCAGAGGACGTCGTACAGCCCGAGCTCGGAGGCGTGCGCGCGCGCCCAGTCGGCCACCGCCTGGCCCAGCGACGGGTCGCTGATCATGAAGTCGACGGCCCGTCCGGAGCTGTGCTCACCGTGGGCGTCGTAGCCGCCGTAGGTCGACAGCTCCGGGAACGCGTTGCAGACGGCCCGGAACATCCGCACGGCCGAGGGCGTCAGCCCCGACTCGGTCCCCGACCCGTCCGGGCAGGGGGCGGAGGAGACACCCGCGCTGCCGCTGGGACCCTCGGCGGGGTCGTCCTGCGGCTTCTTCGCGGACAGGTAGTCGGCGTTGACCCAGCGGAGCTGGTCGTCGTAGAGGATCTGCGCGAAGCCGTTGCGCTGCACGCCGGTGAGCGCGACCTTGCCGCCGGCCTCGAGGACGTCGAGCGGCTTGCCCTTCTCCTGCGGCTCCGGCCAGAGGTTCAGCGCGCTGGTCATGTACTCGCGGGCCGTCACGTCCGGCTTGACCTGCAGGGTCACCCGCTTGGCCGACCGGGAGAACGACCCGGAGCGGGCGGCGAGGTAGGGCGAGTCGGCGGAGGCGGTCGTCGCCTCGGCCTTCATGGGCTGCTGGCGGGCGGCCTGGCCGGCGGCAGCGGCGAGCTGCGCGGCGTCGGGACCGCCGTGGGTCACGGCGACCCCCACGACCGAGCCGGTGACGGCGAGCGCGGCGGTGGCAGGCACGGCCAGACGCACGAGGCGTCGACGGAGGGCGTGCTGCACGACCTGTTTGTGGCGTGCCGAGGACACGGACGAATCACCAACGGGGGATCGGGGACAATCGGGACACAAAGCCTTGAGTAGAGCACAAGGCTTCAACCATCGTCACATCCGGACCAGACATCTCCCGGCACATCCGCCGCGAGACGGGCCGTTCTCGTGCGCGGGATCACACGGTGGTGGCGTGCAGCTCCCAGAGCTCGGTGAGCTGGTCGACTCCGCTGACGGTGTACGTCGGCTCGAGGAAGGTCGCGGGGAAGGCGGCACCGGAGCGGTTCACCCAGGCGGTCTGGAGCCCCGCGCGCTGGGCGCCGTCGATGTCCCAGGGGTGCACGGCGACGAGCAGCATCTCCTCGGGCTTCACCTCGCACTCCTGGGCGGCGTACTCGTAGGCCCGGGCCGACGGCTTCCAGGCGCCGGCGTCCTCGACGGACAGCAGCCGCTCGAACCGGTCACGGACGTTGGCCGAGGTCAGCAGCCGGTCGGCCACCGAGGCGGCGCCGTTGCTGAGCGTGACCAGCCGGAACCCGTCCTCGTGCAGCAGGTCGAGCCCGTTGGCCACGTCGGCGTGCAGCTCCAGGCTCGCGAACCCCTCCATGACGTGCTGCGCCGCCTCCTCGAGCGACCGGTTGAGCTGCACGTCGGCCAGCTGGCTGAGCAGCTGCTCGCGGGCGACCCCGGCGAAGGGTGGGTTCTCCCCTGCCGCGGTGAGCGCGAAGCCGTCGCGCAGGACGGAGGCGAACCAGAGAGGAGCGGCGCTCGCGGAGGCGCCCACCTCCAGGAACCGGGCACCGAGGGGCGAGAGGTCCGAAAGGGTCTCGTTGACGTCGAAGGCGATCACCGAGGGGCGCATGACCCCACGATGCCCTAGGTCGCCAAACTCATGTACTGCGGAATTACCCGTCGGGGTGGGCAGGTAGGGCCCAACCGGGACCAACCGGTCCGGGAGCGGTCTGAGCCGGTCCCAGCGCGTACCAGCCCGTGCCAGCCGGTCTCAGCCCCCGGAGTGCAGGTCCTCCTCGACCGTGCAGCCGGTGCCGTCGGTGTCCTCCAGCCAGCCCTCGGGGAGCACCACCCGACGCGGGCTGCCCTGGCGGCCGCGCGGGGTGCCGAGCGCGGCGACCGGGAACGGCTCGCTGTCGTCCAGGTGGGCCAGCAGGCCGTCCAGCGCCGCCAGCGACGACACCAGCGCCAGGCTGTTGCGGAGCTCGCCGCCGGCAGCGAAGCCCTTGAGGTACCACGCGACGTGCTTGCGGAACTCCTTGCAGCCGCGCTCCTCCCCCATGTGCAGGCAGAGCAGCTCGGCGTGCCGGCGCATCATCGCCTTCACCTCGCCGAGCGAGGGCAGCGTGGCGACCTGCTCGCCGGCGAACGCCGCGGCCAGGTCCCGGAACAACCACGGCCGGCCCAGGCAGCCGCGCCCGACGACCACGCCGGCCGCGCCGGTCTGCTCGACCATCGCGACCGCGTCCGCGGCCTCCCAGATGTCGCCGTTGCCCAGGACCGGGATGTCCACGTGCGCGGCGAGCTCACCGATCGCGTTCCAGTCGGCCTTGCCGGAGTAGGCCTGGTCGACGGTGCGCCCGTGCAGGGCGATCGCCGCGCAGCCGGCCTCCTGGGCGATCCGGCCGGCGTCGAGGTAGGTGAGGTGGTCGGCGTCGATGCCCTTGCGCGTCTTCATGGTCACCGGGACGTCGTACGCCTCGACCGAGCGCACCGCCGCCTCGAGGATGTCGCCGAGCAGCCGCCGCTTCCACGGGAGCGCGCCGCCGCCGCCCTTGCGGGTCACCTTGGGGACCGGGCAGCCGAAGTTGAGGTCGATGTGCGCCACGCCGTGCTCGGCGGCCAGGATCTCGGCGGCCTTGCCGACGTAGACCGGGTCGGTGCCGTAGAGCTGGACCGAGCGGACCCGCTCGGTCTCGTCGAAGGTCAGCATCTTCAACGTGGTCTCGTCGCGCTCGACGATGCCGCGGGAGGTGATCATCTCGCAGACGTAGAGGCCGGCGCCCTGCTCGGCGCACAGCCGGCGGTAGGCCGCGTTGGTGATGCCCGCCATCGGCGCGAGCACCACAGGGGTGTCGACGCGCAGCGAGCCGAGGCGCAGCTCGCGGGGCAGGGTGGCGGTCACCCGTCCATTGTGAGGCGGGCCGCCGGAGCCGCCCAAATCGCGTCAGAAGACGTGCGTCGCACCCGGCAGCACGACCGACCGGGTCCCGGTGACCGGCGTGACCGTCGCGCAGCGCCCCGAGGGCAGCGCGCACGTCACCAGGGCTCCCTGGGTCCGGTCCGGCTTGCCGGGGTCGTAGCCGTCCTCGTAGTGCGATCGGGTCAGCGCGTAGAGGTGGGTCTCGTCGAGCCAGCCGCCGAACCAGGCGAAGCGGTCGGTGCCGAGCCGGACCCGGCTGCCGTCGGCCGGCCGGGTCACAGCCACCCGCGCGACCGGCTCGAGGACCAGGTAGCGACCGTCCGGGGACAGGAACCCCCGCTCGCCGCTGGACGGGTCGTCCACCGGTCGACCGTCCGCCACCCACACGCCCGCCCGCGCTGCGGGTCCCACGGCTCCCCGACCGGGGCGGTCATCGCCTCGCCGCTCTCCTGGGGCCGCTCGGCCCGCTCGGTGTCGTGGGAGGTCAGGTCCCAGCGCCAGCGGCGGCCGCTGCCGGTCGCGTCGCGCCAGTAGGCGCGCTGCTCGTCGAAGCCGAGGAAGGTCGGCTCGAGCTCCTCGTAGCGGACCGCGAGGTCGTCCCCCCAGCCGCCGCCCATCCCCTCGCTGGTGCGCAGGACCCGCTGACCGGTGCGGAGGTCCACGACGACCACCTGCGCAACCCGGCCGGCCGGCCGCCACGGCCCGTCCCGGTCGATCCAGCCGGCGTGCTCGCCGTCCGGCGAGACCGCCACGTCGTCCACATCGCCCGGCACCGAGGTGGTGCGGCGGCCGTCGAACAGCACCCACCGGGTCGGCGCCTCGAAGGCGGGGTTGTCGCTGACCTGCAGGAAGATCCCGTGACGGCTCGGGCGGAGCGCGTGCACGACCAGCGGCGACACGTCGAAGGACCGGTCGCCGTGGTGGAGCGTCGAGCCCTGCGCCCAGGTGACCTCGCGCTCGAAGAAGTCGACGGTGTCGCCACCCGCCGGCAGCACCTCCCGGCGCACCAGCCGCGGGCCGAGAGCGGCCCCGGCGATCGCCACCAGGACGGCCGCGACGACAGCCGCGACGGCCAGGCGACGCATGACCCCCGTCCCCTCGTCAGCGCTTCTTGGCCTTCTTCGTCGGCGTCGGCTTCGGGGTGGTGATGTCGCCGGTCCAGGTGATCGGGTTGAACTGCTGGCTGGGCCGGTAGCTCACCGACTCGAGCTTGCCCTTGTCGGGCGAGAGGTAGACCAGGCAGGTGCTGAGCGTGGCGTCCTTCGGGAAGGACTTGGGCAGCGGCTTGCTCGAGCAGGGCTTGAAGCCGGTCGTGAAGTTGACCGCCGGCAGAAGGGTGTTCGCGGAGTTGACGCCCCACAGCGGGACCCCGACCCCGCCGACGTCACCCTCGCCGACGTTCTTCACCGAGACGGTGGCGTAGTAGTACGACGCCTTCTGCTTGTAGGAGTCGTCGAGAATGAAGCCCTTGAAGTCGTCCAGGCTGCCCTGCTTCACGCTCCTCACGGTGAGCTGCAGGACGGTCCCCCGCCCCTCGGACGGCTCGAAGATCACCGTCGCGGTGTCGCCGAACGACAGCTTGCTGCCCTGCTCCGTCAGGTCCGTGCCCTCGGGCACGGGCACCGTCGAGGACGGGCTCGGCGACGCCGACGACGAGGACGAGGCGGCGTCGGACGACGAGCCGCCGGCGTCCTGGGCGGCCCCCTCGGAGCTGCAGCCGCCCAGCGCGAGCGCAGCCGCGGTGGTCACTGCGGCGAGCGGGAGGACGGGGCGACGCAAGGCTCTCAGCACCGGAACATTCTGCACGCCCGACCAAGTCCGCCGCGGCGGACTTGCCGAACTGGCCTGACCGCTCAGCAGCCGACGAGCCGCTCGGCGAAGTAGGACCGGACCTGGTCGAGGCCGACCCGCTCCTGCTTCATGGTGTCCCGCTCGCGCACGGTCACCGCGTTGTCCTCGAGCGTGTCGAAGTCGACGGTGACGCAGTACGGCGTGCCGATCTCGTCCTGGCGGCGGTAGCGGCGGCCGATCGCGCCGGCGTCGTCGAAGTCGACGTTCCAACCGAGGCCACGTAGCTCCGCGGAGAGGTCCTTGGCCTTGGGCGACAGGTCGGCGTTGCGCGACAGCGGCAGCACCGCCACCTTGACCGGCGCCAGCCGCGGGTCGAGCCGCAGCAGCGTGCGCTTGTCGACACCGCCCTTGGTGTTCGGCGCCTCGTCCTCGGTGTAGGCGTCCACGAGGAACGCCATCATCGAGCGGTTCGGGCCACCCGCCGGCTCGATGACGTACGGCGTGTAGCGCTCGCCCGACCCCTGGTCGAAGTAGGACAGGTCCTGCCCGGAGAACTTGCTGTGCTGGGTCAGGTCGAAGTCGGTGCGGTTCGCGATGCCCTCGAGCTCGCCCCACTCACCGGCCGCGAAGCCGAAGCGGTACTCGATGTCGACGGTCCGCTTGGCGTAGTGCGACAGCTTCTCCTTCGGGTGCTCGAAGTGCCGCAGGTTGTCGGGGTTGATGCCCAGGTCGACGTACCAGCGGGTGCGCTCGTCGATCCAGTACTGGTGCCACTCCTCGTCCTCACCCGGCTTGACGAAGAACTCCATCTCCATCTGCTCGAACTCGCGGGTGCGGAAGATGAAGTTGCCCGGGGTGATCTCGTTGCGGAAGCTCTTGCCCAGCTGGGCGATGCCGAACGGCGGCTTCTTGCGCGAGGAGTTCATGACGTTGACGAAGTTCAGGAAGATGCCCTGCGCGGTCTCGGGCCGCAGGTAGTGCAGGCCGGACTCGTCCTCGATCACGCCGAGGTAGGTCTTGAGCATCATGTTGAACTGCCGCGGCTCGGTCCACGCGCCACGGGTGCCGCAGTTGGGGCAGGCCAGCTCCTTGAGGTCGACCGTGTCGGGGTCGATCTCCTCGCCCTTGGCGGCCTTCTTGGCGGCGTACGCCTCCTGCATGTGGTCGGCGCGGAACCGCTTGTGGCACGACTGGCACTCGGTCAGCGGGTCGGTGAACGTCGAGACGTGGCCCGACGCCTCCCACGTCCTCTTCGGCAGGATCACCGACGAGTCGAGACCGACGACGTCCTCGCGGCCGGTGACCATCGCGCGCCACCACTGACGCTTGAGGTTCTCCTTGAGCTCCACACCGAGCGGGCCGTAGTCCCAGGCCGACTTCGTGCCGCCGTAGATCTCACCGCACGGGAACACGAACCCCCGTCGCTTGCAGAGGGAGACGACGCTGTCGAGGACGGAGGAGGGCTTGCTGGCCACGGGAATCGGGGCTTTCTCTCGAGTGCGCCGGCTGGCTGACGGCGAAAGGGCCAGACTATCGGCCGCGGTCAATCGAGATCGCGGGGCCTCTGCTCGTTCTCGCCGCCCTCTCCGGTGACCGTCTCGTAGGCCGAGGGCTCGTCGACGGCCTTCGACAGGAGCGGTACGGCGGTCGTCTTCACGTCGTAGGCCGACAGGGCCCGGCGGTAGCTCCCGACGTTGGTCCAGGCCGTGGTCAGCAGCCACAGGTCCGGCTCGTCGACGTTGCGGCCGACGTGCCCGTCGACGTACCCGGGCCGCTCGGCCAGCGCGCCCAGCGCCGCCTGCGCGTCCGTCCGGAACACGTCGGTGTCCGCGTCAGGAACGCGGAACCTGTTCACCACCACCAGCTCGACCACGCCGCGAACCCTAGCGCCGCGCCCGCTGGTCGAGGTGCCCGAGCCCCCGGGGAGGCCTCGAAACCTCGGCGGCTGCGCTGAGTGGTCGAGCTCGCAAGCTCGACGTCAACCACGAGTGTTTGACAATGGTTCTCATTAGTATTGAGAATGGTTGTCATGAGACGTCTGCTCCCGGTGCTCGCCCTGGCGCTCCCGCTGCTCGCGGGCTGCGGCGGCCCGGGCGCGGCCGACGGGCGGACCACGGTGGTCACGTCGTTCTACCCGCTCCAGTACGTCGCCCAGCGGATCGCCGGCAAGCACGCCGAGGTCGTCAACCTCACCCAGCCCGGCAAGGAGCCGCACGACGTGGAGATGACGGTGCGGCAGACCGCCGAGCTGGTCGACGCCGACGTCGCGGTCTACGAGCGCGGCTTCCAGGCGGCCGTCGACGAGGCGGTGGACCAGAGCAGCCTCGAGCACGTCGTCGACGTCGCGGGACCGGCGCGGGTCACCGGCGACGACCCGCACTTCTGGCTCGACCCCACCCGGCTGGACGCGGCCGCCGCCGCCGTGGAGAAGCAGCTGGCGCAGGTCGACCCCGCCCACGCGGCGGACTACCGGCGCAACCTGGCCGCCCTGCACCGGGACCTGACCGCCCTCGACCGCGCCTTCGAGCGGGGCCTCGCCTCCTGCCGGGTGCACACGATCGTGGTCAGCCACGACGCGTTCGGCTACCTGGGCCGCCGCTACGGCCTCGACGTGGTCGGCATCAACGGCCTCTCCCCCGACGCCGAGCCGTCCCCGGCCCACCTCCGCGAGCTGCAGGACCTGATCCGCCGGGACGGCATCACCACGGTGTTCTCCGAGGAGCTGGCCAGCCCGAAGTTCGCCGACAGCCTGGCCGGCGACCTGGGCATCCGTGCGGAGGTGCTCGACCCGATCGAAGGTCTCAGCGACGAGACCGCCGACCAGGACTACCTGTCCCTGATGCGCGCGAACCTCGCGACCCTCCGGAAGGCGAACCAGTGCCCATGAGCGATCCCGTCGTGACCGTCACCGACGGCGCCGTCGAGCTCGGCGGCCGTCCGGTGCTGCGAGGCATCGACCTCGTCGTGCGACCCGGCGAGGTGCTCGCCGTCCTCGGCGCCAACGGCTCCGGCAAGTCGACCCTGGTCCGCGCCATGCTCGGGCTGGTGCCCACCTGCCGCGGCGAGGTACGGCTGTTCGGCACCCCGCTCGACGGCTTCCACGACTGGCGCCGGATCGGCTTCGTGCCGCAGCGGGCCGGCGCCGGCTCCGGCGTCCCGGCCACCGTCCGCGAGGTCGTCGCCGCGGGCCGGCTGTCGCGGCGCCGGCCGTTCCTGCCGTCGCGGCGCGAGGACCGGGCCGCGATCGAGGACGCGATCGACGCGGTCGGCCTGCGCGAGAAGGCCCGCGACGGCGTCGCGACGCTGTCCGGCGGGCAGCAGCAGCGGGTGCTGATCGCCCGCGCCCTCGCCGGCGTGCCGGACCTCCTCGTCCTCGACGAGCCGACCGCCGGGGTCGACGTACAGAGCCAGCAGGCGTTCGCCGACGCCCTCTCCACCCTCGTCGCCCGCGGCGCGACGATCGTGCTGGTCGCCCACGAGCTCGGCCCGCTCGGCCCACTGGTCGACCGCGCGGTGGTGATGCGCGACGGCCGGGTGGCGTACGACGGGCCGCCGATCGACGCGTTCACCGACGCGGACCCGCTGCACGACCACGCGCACCACCACGGCGTCGGCGAGCGGCCGACCGCCGACCCGCTGTCCGTGGCGTCGCCGCTGGACCGGGCCCGGGAGGAGCAGTCATGAGCCTGCTGACCTACGACTTCATGATCCGCGCGCTGCTCGGCGCGCTGTTCACCGGACTCGCGGCCCCGGCCGTGGGCACGTACCTCGTGCAGCGGCGGCTCGCGCTGATGGGCGACGGCATCGGGCACATCGCGGTCACCGGCGTCGCCCTCGGCCTGCTCACCGGCGCCTCCCCCACGCTCACCGCGGTGATCGTGGCCGTCGTCGGCGCGGTCGTCATCGAGTGGATCCGCACGTCGGGCCGCACCAGCGGCGACGTCGCGCTGGCGCTGCTGTTCTACGGCGGCATCGCGGGCGGCGTGCTGATCACCGGCATCGCGGGGCAGAGCGCGGCGACGCTGAACACCTACCTCTTCGGGTCGATCACCACGATCTCGCCGAGCGACGTATGGGTGACCGCGGTGCTCGCCCTGGTCGTGGTGGTGCTCGCGGTGGGGCTGTCCCCGCAGCTGTTCGCGGTCTCGCAGGACCAGGAGTTCGCTCGCGTCGCCGGGCTCAACGTCCGGCTCTACAACCTGCTGGTCTCGGTGCTCGCCGCGGTCACGGTCACCGTCGCGATGCGCACCGTCGGCCTGCTCCTGGTCAGCGCGCTGATGGTCGTCCCGGTCGCCGCGTCGCAGCAGGTGACCCGAGGCTTCCGCGCGACGCTGTTCGCGGCGATGGGGCTCGGCACCCTCGCCTCGCTCGGCGGCGTCGCGGTGTCGGCGTACGTCGACGCGCAGCCCGGCGCGACGATCGTGCTGCTGGCGCTGGCGTTCTTCGTCGCGGCCTACCCGGTCGGCGTCTGGCTGCGACGGCGGCAGCGGCTGGCCGAGCCGTTCCTCGAGCAGGCCGACCCCTTCCCGCTCGAGCCGGAGCACACCGCGGTCCCCGAGACGCACGCCCACCAGCACGGCGACGCCTGCGGCCACCCGGCCGTGCCGCACGGCGACCACGTCGACTACGTCCACGACGGCCACCGGCACGCCGTACACGGAGGTCACTATGACGAGCACTGAGCCGACCCTCCCCGAGGGCACCCGGCCCACCCGGCAGCGCCGCGCGGTCGCCAGCGCGCTGCAGAGCTTCGACGACTTCCGCAGCGCCCAGGACATCCACGACCTGCTCCGCAAGAACGGCGAGAACGTCGGCCTGTCCACGGTCTACCGCACCCTGCAGGCGCTGGCCGACGGTGGTGAGCTCGACGTGCTGCGCACCGAGGACGGCGAGGCGGTCTACCGGCGCTGCTCCGCCACCCACCACCACCACCTGGTCTGCCGCTCCTGCGGCCGGACCGTCGAGGTCGAGGGCCCGACGGTCGAGCGCTGGGCCGACGGGGTCGCGGGCGAGCACGGCTTCACCGACGTCAGCCACACCCTGGAGATCTTCGGGACCTGCCCGGACTGCTGACTCAACCTTTGACGCCGGTCGCGCGTAGGACCGGTGTGCAGGCCGTGAGGACGAGGGGGACACGCGTGGAGAAGACGGACGCGTTCGACGCGTTGTTCTTCGGGCACGCCGCGCGGATGGTCCGGCTCGCCCGGCTGCTCGGCGACGACGACCCGGAGGACGTGGTCCAGGAGTCCTTCTGCAAGCTGTACGCCGCCCGCGGCCGGCTCCAGCACGACGACCACCGGGTGCTGGCCTACCTGCACCGCATCGTCGTCAACGAGGTCCGCAGCCGGCACCGCCACCGCCAGGTCGTACGGCGCGACGCGCACCTGCTCGTCACCGAGGAGGCGCACGACCCGACCGGTGCCCACGACGACCGGGCGGCCGTGCTGCGGGCGCTCGCGGACCTGCCGCCGCGGCAGCGGGAGGCCCTCGTGCTGCGGTTCTGGATGGACCTGCCGCTGGCCCAGATCGCCGAGGTGATGGGCGTGCGCCCCGGCACCGTGAAGTCCCAGCTGTCCCGCGGCCTCGACGTGCTCGGCCGCGTGCTGCGCGAGGAGGTGGAGCGATGAGCGTCGAGGAGCGGCTGGCCCGCGCCCTGCACGACGAGGTCGACACGCTGGACGTGGACGTCCACCGCCTGCACGCCCGCACCCGCGTCCGGCTCGGGACCCGTCCGCCGGCGTCGCCCCGACCCTCGCGCACCTGGGTGCCGCTGCTGGCGGTGGCGGCGGTGCTGCTCGTGGTTGCGGGCGGGCTGGTGCTGAACCGGCTCGGCGACGCCGTGCGGACGATCCGCCCCGCCGGCACCAGCCACCGGGGCGGGGTGGCGGCGGTGTTCACCTGCCCACGCCAGGTCACCGTCGACGACGCCGGCCGCAAGCGCGACGACTCGTTCCTGCCCTCGCTCGACAAGGGCGCAGGCGCGGCAGCCGACTTCGAGGGGGCGCCACGCTACGAGTACGACGAGACCGGCGACCGGGCCACGCTCAGGCTCGGCAACGCGGACGGCTCGCTGGCCAGCACCGCCACGTTCGCCCGGACCGGCGAAGGCTGGGACCTGGTCACCACCACCAAGTGCGCCGGCGAGGGCGGCGGCATCCTCGTTCCCGAGGCCGACCCGCTGCGGCTCGGGCGGCGTGACTTCCAGCCCTATCCCGCCCGCCGCATGACCGAGCAGCCGGACCAGGCCGTGCTCGTCGACGACCGCGGCTACTACGACGTGGCCGGGCTCGTGCACCACCGGACCATCTGGGCCTCGCCGTGCGACGGCGGCATCTGCCTCAGTGCCGGTCGGCCGGACGCGCACGTGATCTGGACGCCGGACCACCCACGAGGGCTCGTGCCGGAGGACCTGACGTCGGCCATGCTGCCGCCCGACGACTCCGTGGGCCGGCCGAACCCGTACACCTTCTGGATGGTGATGGACCCCGACGGCTCTGTGCTCGACGTGCACGGCACCTCGTCCCGCGACATCCGTACGGACGCCGTACGCATCGAGGGGCCGGGGTGGACGGGGAGGCTCTACCTGCTGCTGCAGCGCAAGGACGCGCTCGACACGGTCGTGGTGCGCACGGCGAGCGGCTCGACGTCGTACCCGGCGCGGTGACCGCTCAGGCGTTCGGCTGCGCGCCGCCGTACCTCCGGTCGCGCGCGGCGTAGATCTCGATCGCCCGCCACAGCGCGAGCCGGTCGACGTCGGGCCAGAGCACGTCGGTGAAGACCATCTCGGAGTAGGCCGCCTGCCACAGCATGAAGTTCGAGAGCCGCTGCTCCCCCGACGTGCGCCACACCATGTCGGCGTCGGCGAGCTCCGGGACGTAGAGGTAGCGGGCGAACGTCTTCTCGTCGACCTTGTCGGGGTTCAGCCGGCCCGCGGCCACGTCGCGGGCGATGCCGCGCGCGGCGTCCGAGAGCTCGGCCCGGCCGCCGTAGTTGACGCACATGGTCAGCGTCAGCACGTCGTTGTCCTTGGTCAGCTCCTCGGCGACCTGGAGCTCCTTGATCACCGAGCGCCACAGCCGGGGCGCGCGGCCGGCCCAGCGGACCCGGACACCGAGCTCGTGCATCTCGTCGCGGCGGCGGCGGATGACGTCGCGGTTGAAGCCCATCAGGAAGCGGACCTCGTCGGGCGAGCGCGTCCAGTTCTCGGTGGAGAAGGCGTACGCCGACACCGCCTTGACGCCGATCTCGATGGCACCCTCGACCACGTCGAACAGCGAGTGCTCGCCGCGCTCGTGGCCCGCGGTGCGGGGCAGTCCACGCTGCTTGGCCCAGCGGCCGTTGCCGTCCATGACGATCGCGACGTGCTTCGGCACCAGGTCCGCAGGCACCGCGGGCGGTCGGGCCCCGGACGGGTGCGGGTCGGGGCGGCGTACGTCGCGCCTCTTCCGCGCCATGCGCTGCCTCCTTCGCTCGTTCGGAACCTCTGCGTCTCGGTGATCGTTGTAAGCGGCACAGGGCGTGCGGGAGCCGCCCCTACACTCATCCAACACGACCGGCTATGGCACCCGGAGGGCAGGCGACATGGACACGGCCAACAAGCAGATCGAGCAGCAGATCACGGTGCTGCTGCGCAGGGTGCAGCGGATCCACCTCTCCACCACCACCGGCGACGTCAACCTCGAGCGCTCGGCCTACGGCATCATGTGCAAGCTCGCCGACGAGGGCCCCCAGCGGCTCGGTGCGCTCGCCACCGCGTTCGGCCTGGACCCCTCCACGATCACCCGCCAGGTGCAGGCGCTCGAGGAGATCGGCCTCGCGGGCCGCAAGACCGACCCCTCCGACCGCCGCGCGTCCATCCTCGACCTCACCGACACCGGTCGCGAGGTCCTCGACAGCACCCGCGCGCACCGCCGCGCCAAGCTCCAGCAAGCCCTCTCCGACTGGCCCGAGTCCG
This sequence comes from uncultured Actinomycetota bacterium, assembly GCA_963827435.1. GTDB lineage: Bacteria > Actinomycetota > Actinomycetes > Propionibacteriales > Nocardioidaceae > Nocardioides_B. Next base: position 214,723 of record CAWHAU010000020.1, on the reverse strand, counting down.
ACCTCACCGACTTCGGCCGCCTCCTCAAGGAGTTCAACGCCTCCCTCGACCGCCTCCTCGTCGAAGAAGGCTGACCCACTCCCCTTTCACGTCGAGCCGGGGCAAAGTTCCGGTCGAGCCGGGGCAGAGTTCCGGTCGAGCCGGGGCTAACGGTCGACGTAGGACAGCGACTTGAGCCCGCGCTCGAGGTGCCACTGCAGGTAGGCCGCGACCATCCCGGTCGCCTCCTTGCGTGTGCGTGGCTCGCTGGCCTCGACCACCGGCCAGTCGCCGGCGAGCAGCGCCCCGAGGAGTACGACGGTCTCCGGTGCCGGGTTCATCGAGCCGGGGACGCGGCACGTCGCACAGAGCATGCCGCCCGCCGCGGGGCTGAACGACCGGTGCGGGCCCATCACCCCACAGCGGGCGCAGGCCTCGAAGGTCGGGGCGTAGCCGGCCACCGCGAGCGAGCGGAGCAGGAACGAGTCGAGGACCTGGTGCGGCGCCCGGCCGGTGTCGCACATCGCCCGCAGCGCCCCGACCAGCAGCAGGAACTGCTGGAGCGCGGGCTCCTTGTCCTCCACGACGAGCCGCTCGGCGGTCTCGAGCATCACGGTGCCGGCGGTGTACTGCTCGTAGCTCGAGCCCAGCCGGCCCGCGAACGGGTCGAGCGTGACCGCCTGGGTGACCACGTCGAGCGAGCGGCCCTCGGCGAGCTGCAGGTCGACATGCGTGAACGGCTCGAGCCGCGACCCGAAGCGTGAGGTGGTCCGTCGTACGCCCTTGGCGACCGCGCGGACCCGCCCTGACGAGCGGGTCAGGAGCGTGACGATGCGGTCCGCCTCACCCAGCTTCTGGGTGCGGAGCACGATCGCCTCGTCGCGGTAGAGACCCACGACGTCATTCTCCCCCGGCGGCAACGTCTCGACGAGCAGGCGGGGCCGGCCGACCCGTCGACCGAACTACCCGGCTCGACCGGAACTACGACCCGGCTCGACCGGAACTACGACCCGGCTCGATGTCGCGGGCGGACCAGCACTGGGTGACGAAGGCGACGGCCTCCTGGTTCAGCCGGTCGGGGGTGGCGCGCCACTCGACGATGCTGCGGGCCTCGACGAAGCGGGCGTTCGGCATCTCCTCGGCCAGCATCGCGGCATCGGCGGCGGGGTGGATCGGGTCGCGGGGGTGGCCGACGACGAGGGCCGGGGCCTGGATCTGCCGGCGGCGCTTGCTCGAGGGGGCGATCCGGCCGAAGAAGATGCCGTGGATCGTGGCCGCCATCGGCGCCGGCTGCTGCATGAGGGTGTCGAGGCCGACGCCGGCCCAGAACGGCACGAGGCCGCGGGGCACCAGCATCGCCGCCCGCCGGGTCAGGCTGATGCTGAGCGGCACGAACCGGGCCAGGAACATCAGCGGCCCGAACGCGATGAGCCCGGCCTCCAGCGCGTTGTCGAGCACCGGCATCTCCAGCAGCAGGCCCCGCACCCGGTCCGGGGCGGCGTCGGCCACCTCGAGCGAGACGTTCGAGCCCAGCGACGTACCCCCGATCACCGCCTCGTCGGCGCCGAGGTGGTCGAGCAGGGCGACCACCTGCTCCCCGAACGCGGTCATGGAGTACTCCTTGGGGTCCAGCGGCCGGTCGGAGCGGCCGTGGCCGAGCAGGTCCAGGGTGACGACGTGGAAGCCCTCGCCGGCGATCGCGCGGGCCAGCGGCTCGTGCATCCGCCGCGGCATCAGCTGGCCGTGCAGCAGGACGACCCAGTGCTCGCCGGCGCCGTACTCGGTGTACTCCAGGCGGTCGCCCTCGACGAAGAACTGCCCGACGCGCTCCGACACGAGTGTGGCCACTGGTGCTTCCTTCCGCTGGCGTGAGCCGAGGATAGCCACCGGCGAGGCGCGGCGTGGTTGGGTGGGGCCATGCCTGGATCGAGTCGCAAGCGGATGCACATCGTGGTGATGGGGGTGTCCGGCACCGGGAAGACGTCCGTGGGCGAGGAGCTCGCCGAGGAGCTCGGGTGCGAGTTCGTCGAGGGCGACTCGCTGCACCCGCGCCGCAACATCGAGAAGATGGAGAACGGCACCCCGCTCACCGACGAGGACCGCTGGCCGTGGCTGCAGGCGATCGCGGAGATGGTGGCCGTCCGCGACCACGAAGGTACGTCGACCGTGGTGACCTGCTCCGCGCTGAAGCGGAAGTACCGCGACATCCTGCGCGACGCGGCGCCGACGTTCTTCGTGCACCTCGACGCGCCCTACGAGGTGCTGGAGGCGCGCATGCAGGAGCGCACCAAGCACTTCATGCCCGCGTCGCTGCTGCGCTCCCAGGTCGACACGCTCGAGCCGCTCGACGACGACGAGGCCGGCGAGGTGGTCGACGTCTCCCCCGCGCTCGACGTGGTCGTCGAGGAGGCCGTGAACGCGGTGCGCACCCACTACACGGAGTGACGGGGCGACCGGTGGTGACGTCGTGAGCGAGGCACGCGAGCGCACGAACCGCGCGATGCTCCGGGTCCGGGACACCCTCGACCGGGACTACGACCAGGACCTGGACGTCGAGGCGCTCGCCCGGCTGGTGCACGTGTCCCCCGACCACCTCATCCGGACGTTCCGCTCGGTGTTCGGGGAGACGCCGCACCGGTACCTCCAGCGGCGACGGGTCGAGCGGGCGATGTTCCTGCTCCGCACCACCGACCTGGACGTCACCGAGGTCTGCCTGGCGGTCGGGTTCACCAGTCTCGGCACCTTCAGCCGGATGTTCTCCGCGGTCGTGGGGCAGTCGCCCTCGGAGTACGCACGGCACGCCACCCTGCCCGCCGTACCCGGCTGCTTCATGATGGCCTGGACCCGGCCCAGCACGTTCACCCACGGCAGCCCGAGCCGGCCGAGCTCACCGAGCTCGTCGAGCTCGTCGGTTTCGGAGAAGCGGGACCCCACGAGCCCGCACTAGCGTCGGGGACATGAAACTCAGCTACCCGCGCCTGTCCTCGATCTACGTCCTCGACCAGGACCAGGCCCTCGACTTCTACGTCGGCGTGCTCGGTCTCGAGGTGGGCACCGACGCCGACCTCGGCTTCATGCGCTGGCTCACCGTCCGCGTGCCCGGCGACGACCGGGAGATCCTCCTCGAGCGGCCGGGGCCGCCGGCGCACGACCCGCAGACCGCCGAGCAGGTCCGCGAGCTGGTCGCCAAGGGCGCCGCCGGCGGCTGGATCGCCTTCCAGGTCGACGACGTCGACGCGGCGCACGCCGAGCTGGTCGAGAAGGGCGTCGAGATCACCCAGCCGCCCACCGACCAGTCCTACGGCCGGGACATGGGGCTGCGCGACCCCTTCGGCAACAACCTGCGCATCGGCAACGTCACGGTCTGAAACGGGCGTGCGTCACGCTCACGCGGGTGCCATGCTCCCGGCGTGAGCGACGACGTGCTGGCCCGGTTGGAGACCTACTACGACACCGCGCCGCGGGCGAACGCGACGACCGAGGAGGTCGGCCCGTTCACGTCGTTCCTCCGGGGCTCCGCAGACGGCTGGGGCTACTACGCGCGGCCGCGGCTCGGCCTCACCGCCGACGTGACGGTGGCCGACGTCGACGCGGTCCGGGCGCACCGGCGTGCGCTCGGTGAGCGCGAGGACCTCGAGTGGGTGCACGAGACCACCCCGTCCCTGCGGGCCGCGGCCCGCGGCTCCGGCCTCACCGTGCACGAGTGCCCGCTGCTGGTGCTCGCCGACCCCGCACCGACGCGGAAGGGCGACCGCCGCGCCGTCGTCCTCGGCCCCGACGACGACCTGGACAGCGTCGTCGGCGCGATCCACGCCGGCTTCGAGGGCAGCGACGAGGTCGTCCCCCGGCCGACCGGGCGGCAGCGCCTGATGATGCGGGAGGGGCTGCTCGCCCTCGTCGCCGCGTACGACGGACAGGGTGCCGTCGTGGGCGGCGGGTCGCACAGCCCGCGCGGTGACACCACCGAGCTCACCGGCATCGCCGTGCTGCCGCGAGCCCGGCGCCAGGGGGTCGGCGCCGCGATCACCGCCGCCCTGGTGGCGGACGCGCGCGCCCGTGGGGTGCGCACGGTCTTCCTGTCCGCGCAGGACGACGCGGTCGCCCGGGTCTACGAGCGGGTCGGGTTCGAGCGGGTCGGCACGGCCTGCATCGCGGAGGCACCATGAGCCACGTCGTGCGCGAGGTCCGGGGCGACGACTGGCCGACCTGGCGGGAGATCCGGCTGCGGGCGCTGGCCGACAGCCCGAGCGCCTTCGGGTCGACGTACATCCGCGAGGTGGCGTTCACCGAGCAGGACTGGCGCCGCCGGCTGGCCGGCGACGGCGTGTGCGTCCTGGTCGAGGACGACGGGCTGCCGGTGGGGATGGGCGGCGGCTTCCCGGACCTGCCCGGCTTCCTGCACGTGGTGGCGATGTGGGTGGACCCGGCGCACCGCGGACGCGGCGTCGGGCACGCGGTGCTGCACGGCGTCGACGCCTGGGCCCGGCGACGCGGGCTGCGGCTGCACCTGGACGTGAACACCACGAACGCGGCGGCGCGCCGCTCCTACGAGCGGTTCGGCTTCGCCGTCACCGGGGAGACCCGACCGCTCCGGGAGGGGTCGGACGAGGTGGTGGAGCGGATGGTGCTGGCTACTTCGACGGTTGAGGCGCCTTGCACTTGATCTTCGGGTTGGCGCCCAGGTAGTTCAACGGGCCGGCCACGACGGTGACCGCGACCGTGCCGGTCTTGGCGCAAGTGGCGTCGCCGCCCTTGAAGTAGTCGCGCTGCACTGCCGCGAAGAGCCCGATCACGAGCCAGATGACGAGGATGACGCTGCCGATCCGCATGCCCGGGTGTACCCACCACGAACCGGACGAAACGACCCGTCTGCTGCTCGGTGACACGCCGGTGTGGCGGCCTTCCAGGTGACGGGCCGGCGTCCGCGTCGGCCGTTGCGCGTCCCTGGCCCGTCCGGCAGCCTCGGGGGCATGGTGCGCGCCACGTGGGACGAGCTGACCGCCGGCCTCGACGACCCGGACCTCGCGCTGCTGACGGCGTTCCGCGACATCTGCCGGGACCTCCCCGACACCGAGGAGCGGGTGAGCCGGACCGAGGTGGCGTACGCGGTGCGCCGGATCTTCGCCTCGGCCTACGTGAAGAGCCACTGGCTCGAGATGGCCGTGCACCTGCTGCGGGAGGTCGAGCACCCGCGGCTGCGGGCGGCCTTCGCGACGACCAGCACCGTGGTGACGCACCGGCTCACGATCGGGACGCTCGACGAGCTGAGGTCCGTCGTACCCCTGGTCGAGGAGGCGCACGACACGGTCGGGCCGGGGGCGAGGGGCACTCCCTCCTAGCGGAACGCGCGGTGCCCGGTGAGGGCGGCGCCGATCGAGAGCGTGTGCATCTCCTCGGTGCCCTCGTACGTCATGACCGTCTCGAGGTTGTTCATGTGCCGCATCACCGAGTGGTCGAGGGTGATCCCGGCACCGCCGAGCATGGTCCGCGCGGTCCGCGCCACGTCGACGGCGGCCCGGACGTTGGCGAGCTTGCCGTAGGACACCTGCGCCGGGTCGAGGGTGCCGGCGTCCTTGAGGCGACCGATCTGCACGGCGGCGAGCGACGCGTTGTTGACCGCGACCACCATGTCGGCGAGCTTCTTCTGCGACAGCTGGAACGCGGCCAGCGGGCGCCCGAACTGGGTGCGCTCCAGCGAGTAGGCCAGCGCCTCCTCGTAGCACGCGCGGGCCGCGCCGACCGCGCCCCAGAGGATGCCGTAGCGCGCCTCGTTGAGGCACGACAGCGGACCCTTCAGGCCACGCACCTCCGGGAACACCGCGTCGCCCGGGAGCCGCAGGTCGTCGAAGGTCAGCTCGGCGGTGACCGAGGCCCGCAGCGACAGCTTCCGCTGGATCTTGGCCGCCGAGAAGCCCGGGGTGTCGGTCGGCACCACGAACCCGCGGATCCCGTCGTCGGTCTGCGCCCAGACGACCGCGACCGCCGCCAGCGTGCCGTTGGTGATCCACATCTTGCCGCCGTTGAGCACCCAGTCGCCCCCGTCGCGCTTGGCGCGTGTGCGCATCGACGCGGGGTCGCTGCCGGCGTCGGGCTCGGTCAGCCCGAAGCAGCCGAGCGCCTCCCCCGTCGCCATCCGCGGCAGCCACTCCGCCTTGTGCGCGTCCGTCCCCCAGCGGTGGATGGCGTACATCGCCAGAGATCCCTGCACGGACACGAAGCTGCGCAGCCCCGAGTCCACCGCCTCGAGCTCACGGCAGGCCACGCCGTACGCCGTCGCAGTCGTGCCGGCGCAGCCGTAACCCTCCAGGTGCATGCCGAGCAGGCCGAGCTCACCGAGCTTCGGACCGAGGTCCTCGGGCAGGGTGCCCTGCTCGTACCAGTCCGCGACGTGCGGGGCGAGCTCCTTGTCGGCGAACGCGCGCACCGTGTCCCGGATCGCGCGGTCCTCGTCGGACAGCAGCCCGTCGACGGCCAGGAAGTCGTGGGGGTCGGTCATGGCGGCCAGCGTACGGCGCTCGGATGGCGGGGCCACTGCCTGATTACCAGGGGATGCAGGAAAACCGACACTCCCCATGGATAACTGACACGACCCGCGTCGGCCCGCAGCTTCCCATGGAGAACTGCACCTCCCCATGGGTGGTTCACCGTGGGAAGCGCCAGAAAGCCTGCATCCCCTGGTAAACGACCGGCCCCCTACGCCCGGTTCACCGCCGAGATCACGGCCTTGAGCGAGGCGGTGACGATGTTCGCGTCGACGCCGACACCCCAGAGGATCTGGTCGCCGACGGCGCACTCGACGTAGGCGGCGGCGAGGGCGTCCCCGCCGGAGGACAGGGCGTGCTCGTGGTAGTCGAGGACGCGGATGTCGTTGCGGTTCTCGAAGAGCGCGCTGCCCTTGGACACCTCGTCGTCGGCCAGCTCGCCGAGCGCGTTGACGAACGCCGCGATCGGGCCGTTGCCGGTGCCGGTGAGGGTGCGCAGCTCGCCGTCGACGTACACGTTCACCTCGAGCGCGTCCTTCTCCCCGGCCGCGCTGGAGGTGTGCACCGAGTTGAGCTTGAGCGGGGTCTCCCGGTCGAGGTACTCGGCGCGGAAGGCGTCCCAGATCTCGGTCGGCGACATCTCGCCGCCCTCGTCGTCGGTGTGCCGCTGCACCGCGCGGCTGAACTCGATCTGCAGCCGCCGCGGCAGGTCGAGCTTGTGGTCGCTCTTGAGGATGTAGGCCACGCCGCCCTTGCCGGACTGGCTGTTGACCCGGATGACGGCCTCGTAGGTGCGGCCGACGTCGTGCGGGTCGATCGGCAGGTACGGCGCCTCCCAGGGCAGCTCGGAGACGGGGCGTCCCGCCTCGGAGGCCGCCACGTCGAGCGCCTCCAGGCCCTTCTTGATGGCGTCCTGGTGCGAGCCGCTGAACGCCGTGTAGACCAGGTCGCCCGCGTAGGGGTGGCGCGGGTGGACCGGCAGCTGCGTGCAGTACTCCACCGTGCGACGGATCTCGTCGATGTCGGAGAAGTCGATCTGCGGGTCGATGCCCTGGCTGAACAGGTTCATCCCCAGCGTCACCAGGTCGACGTTGCCGGTGCGCTCGCCGTGGCCGAACAGGCAGCCCTCGACCCGGTCGGCGCCGGCCATCATCGCCAGCTCGGTGGCCGCGACCGCGGTGCCGCGGTCGTTGTGCGGGTGCAGCGAGATCGTGGTGTTCTCGCGGCGGGTCAGCTGCCGGGAGAACCACTCGATCTGGTCGGCGTAGACGTTCGGCGTGGCCATCTCGACGGTGGCCGGCAGGTTGAGGATGATCTCCCGGCCGTCCTCCGGCTGCCACACGTCCGAGACCGCCTCGCACACGTCGACGGAGAACGGCAGCTCGGTGCCGGTGAAGATCTCCGGGGAGTACTCGTAGCCGATGACGGTGGTGTCGAGGTAGGAGTCGGCGAACTTCATCACCATCTCGGTGCCGCGCACGGCGATGTTGCGGATCTCCTCCTTGCCGGCGTGGAACACCACGCGGCGGAACAGCGGCGCCAGCGCGTTGTAGAGGTGGACGTTCGCCTTCGGGATGCCGACCAGGCTCTGCACGGACCGCTCGATGAGGTCCTCGCGCGCCTGGGTCAGCACCGAGATGGTGACGTCGTCGGGCACCTTGTCCTGCTCGATGAGCTGCCGGACGAACGAGAAGTCGGTCTCCGACGCCGACGGGAAGCCGACCTCGATCTCCTTGTAGCCCATCCGCACCAGGAGCTCGAACATCGCCAGCTTGCGCGTCGGCGACATCGGGTCGATCAGCGCCTGGTTGCCGTCACGAAGGTCGGTGGACAGCCAGCGCGGCGCCTTGGTGACGGTGGCGTTCGGCCAGGTGCGGTCGGGCAGGTCGACCGGGGGGAAGGCGCGGTAGCGGTGGAACGGCATCGCGCTGGGCTGCTGCTGATGGGTGTCGCGGTGAAGGGTCATGCCAGTCTCTCGCTGTCGATGTGGAGGAGGTCCCGGAGCAACACCGAACCCCGCAGCGAGGAGGTCCGGGTCAGTGAACCTCGCTGCGGCAGCGAAGGAGGAGGCTCGTCCACGGCTGGCGCGTCATGACCGCTCCACCATAGCCCCGGGTACGACGGACGTGCAGCCCGCTTCCAGAACGCGGGATCACCGGGTTGCGGTCCGGTGCTGCAACCCTGCGCGCTGGAGGGATCCGCGGCCACAGTCCCGAGCATGACGGGGCGGAGGCGATCCCGTCGCCCGCGTGACGGGAGGCCTGGCAGCATTGACGGGGTGACTTCACACGGGCACCGGGGGCAGCTGGCAGCAGTGGTCCTGCTGGTGCTCGCCTGGGGGTCGACGTTCGCGGCGGTCAAGGTGGGGCTCGACAGCGCACCTCCGGTCCTGTTCGGCGGCCTCCGCTCGGTCCTCGGCGGCGCGGTGATGGTGGCACTCGCGTTCGCCCGGTCCGGCCGGCCCTCGCTGCGCGACAGCTGGCTCCCCTACGCCGTCCTGACGCTGCTCAACGTGGTGCTGTTCTTCACCCTGCAGACGCTGGCGATCCTCGAGCTGCCGTCCGGGCTGGCCGCGGTGCTGATCTACCTCCAGCCGGTGCTCACCGGTGTGCTCGCGGCCCCGTTGCTCGGCGAGTCCCTCACCGCCCGCAAGATCGCCGGGCTGCTGCTGGGTTTCGCCGGCATCGTCGTGGTCAGCGCCGGGGCGTTCCGCGGGCACGCGTCCCTGCTCGGTGTCGGGCTACGCCGTGGTCGGCGCGCTCGTCTGGGCGCTCGGCACCATCGCCTTCAAGCGGTACGCCGGCCAGGTGGACGCCTGGTGGGGCGTCGGCCTCCCGTTCCTGGTCGGCGGCGTGCTGCTGACCGCCGGCGGCGCCGCCGTCGAGGGCACCGACGTCGTCTGGTCCGGCGAGTTCGTCGCCGCCTTCCTCTACGCGTCCCTGGTCGGCACGGCGCTGTCCTGGTCCCTCTGGTTCGGGCTGGTGTCCTCGGGTGAGGCCGGCCGGGCGGCGTCGTACATCTTCTTCGTGCCGCTGGTCTCCCTGGTGATCGGCGCGGTGTTCCTCGGGGAGACGCTGGGGGTCTCGCTGCTCGCCGGCGCCGCGCTCGTGATCCTCGGCGTGTACCTCGTCAACCGGCGGCCTCGCGCTCGTCGCTGACCTGTTGTCCAGATCCGACCTCGATGTTGCGCTCCGTGACGTGCACGGCAGCGGGCGCTCGGCCACGGCGGCGCTCAGGTTTCGTCCTGTCAGCTGCGCGCCGGGACCGCAGCTGCGACCAGTCGCTCGGCCGCGGCGCGCGCCTGCGCGGCGGCCGCCGGGTCGGCGTCCAGCGCCCCGCTGGCCAGGCCCCCGTCGAGCAGCAGGGTCAGCGACCGCGCGAGCCCGTCGGGGTCCTCGGCGCCGGCCTCGGCGGCGAGGCCGCGCACCCAGGACAGCACCGCGCGCTTGTGCGCCACCGTGCGCTCGTGCACCGGGGTGCCCGGCGCAGCCTCGGCGGCCGCGTTGATGAACGCGCAGCCACGGTAACCGTCGCGCCGGCAGGCCGTGCCGAGGGCGTCGAACAGCCCGACCAGCTGATCACGCGGGGCCGGCCCGGCCGCCGCGGCCGCCTGGTGCAGCTGCCCGGACCAGACCCCGTCGACCTTGTCGAGATAGGCGAGGACGAGGTCGTCCTTGGCCGGGAAGTGCTTGTAGAAGGTCGCCTTCGCCACGCTCGACTCCGCGATGAGTGTGTCCACACCGACCGCGCGGAGTCCACGCGCGTAGAAGAGCCGGAAGGCGGTGTCGAGGATGCGCTCGCGCGCGGAGGGGGCAGGCACCCCTTGATAGTAGACAGACCTGTCTGCTACGGTCCACCCCGTTGGTAGACAGACCTGTCTGCCGTTCGATCCCAGGAGGCCCCCATGAACATCGCAGTCCTCGGCACCGGCATGGTCGGCCGGGCGATCGCCGGCCGGCTCCACGAGCTCGGCCACACGGTCGTCGTCGGCACCCGCGACCCGGAGGCGACCCTGGCCCGCACCGAGCCGGACGGCATGGGCAACCCGCCGTTCTCCACGTGGCTCGGCGCGCTCCCGGACATCGGGCTGGCCACCTTCGCCGACGCCGCGGCGCACGCGGAGCTCGTGGTCAACGCGACCGGCGGAAGCGCGACGCTCGAGGTGCTCACCCTTGCCGGGGCGGACAACCTCGCCGGCAAGGTCCTCGTCGACCTCTCCAACCCGCTCGACTTCGCCGCGGGCTTCCCGCCGAGCCTGTTCGTCAAGGACACCGACTCGCTGGGCGAGCAGGTGCAGCGGTCCTTCCCCGCGGCCAGGGTCGTGAAGACGCTCAACACGCTCACCGCGTCACTCATGGTGCGGCCGGACACGCTCGGCGAGCCCAGCACGGTCTTCGTCTCGGGCGACGACACCGACGCGAAGGCAACCGTGACCGAGCTGCTGCAGAGCTTCGGCCACCAGGACGTCGTCGACCTCGGTGGCATGGAGACCGCGCGCGGCGTGGAGATGTGGCTGCCCCTGTGGCTGCGCGTGATGGGCGCTCTCGGCACCCCGCAGTTCAACATCAAGGTGGTTCGCTGACCTTCCGGTGCGCGGCGGCCCCCGCGGACCGTGTTCAATGACGCCGGTGAGCCACCGCATCGACCGTGTCGACCCGCTCGACCTCGACCTCGACCTCGCCGACGCCCTCGCCGACGTGTTCACCGCGAGCGAGCACGCCGACGGCGTCCCCTTCCAGGCCAAGGTCGGCCCGGACCTGCTCACCTCGCGCCGGTGGGGCACCGACTCCCGGCCGCTGGACGCGATGTTCGTCGCCTGGGACGGCGACCGGGCGGTGGCCGAGGCGACCGTCGACCTGCCCTGGCGCGACAACACCGACAGCGCCTCGGTCCGGGTCCGGGTGCACCCGGACGCCCGCCGCCGGGGGCTCGGTCGGGACCTGTGGCAGCGCGCGGTCGACGTCGCCCGCGAGCACGGCCGCACCCGCGTGCACGCCGGAGCGTGGCAGGGCGGCCCCGGGGTGGCCGTGCTCGACCACTGGGGTCTCGCCCGCACCGGTGTCGGCGTGATCCGGCGCATCGACGTGCACGGCACCCCGCGCAGCACCTGGGACCGCCTGTACGACGAGGCGCTCGGCGACGCGGACGGCTACGAGCTGGTCCAGCAGGTCGGCAGCACCCCGGCCGACCGGGTCGAGGCGCTGGTCGCCCTGCACGCCGCGATCAACGACGCACCCTCCCCCGACCCCGACGACGAGCCGGACGCCTGGGACGCGCAGCGGCTCGTGGACTACGAGGGCGCGATGACCAGCCGCCGGCAGACGCTCTACCGGGTGATGGCCCGGCACCGCTCGACCGGAGCCTGGGCGGGCCAGTCGATGCTGTGCGTGAACGAGTTCTCCCCGGCCGAGGCGTTCCAGGAGGACACCTCGGTGGTCCGCGCCCACCGCGGGCACCGGCTGGGGCTGCTGATGAAGGCCGCGATGCTGCGCTGGGTCGGCGACGAACGACCCGAGGTGGGCGCGATCGACACCTGGAACGCCGCCAACAACCACCACATGATCGCGATCAACGAGCGGCTCGGCGCCACCGTGGTGGCCCGGCACCAGGGCTTCCGGGCGGACGTCTGAGCCCCGGATCCGGGTAGGTACCATCGCGGAACTGCCCCCCACCCCGATCGTGAGGTCCTCCTCCGTGCTTCGCACCGCCTGCATCGCCCTGCTCCTGCTGGCTCTGGCCGGCTGCCAGGGCGGCGGCGATGACGGCACGAGCAGCAAGGCCGAGCGGACCCCGCCGCAGCTCGGGGCCTGCCGGGCGCTGGTTCCCGAGGACATCACCCAGGCGAGCAACCAGACCGCGCCCGTCGACTGCGGCGCGAAGCACACCGCCGAGACGTTCGCCGTCGGCGCGTTCCCGGAGAGCCTCGCGGACGCCGACGACCCGGACGACCGCGCGCTCGGCTCCTACGTCTACGACCGCTGCCAGAAGCGCTTCCAGGAGTTCCTCGGTGGCGACGAGAGCCTGGTCCTGCGCTCGACGATGACCTGGGCGTGGTTCCGGCCCACCAAGGACGCCTGGGCCGGCGGGGCGCACTGGTACCGCTGCGACGTGGTCGGCGGCGGCGAGCAGTCGAAGAGCTTCGTCGCGCTGCCGAAGACCGCCAAGGGAGTGCTGCTCGGCAAGCCCGACGACCGGTGGCTGGTCTGCGTCGACGGCCCCAGCGTCAACGGGTCGGTCAAGATCCCCTGCAACTCCGCGCACACCTGGCGCGCGGTGACCACGATCGTGCTCGGCAAGCCCGACGACGACTACCCCGGCGACCGGCTCGTCGAGGTCCGCACCCGGGACTTCTGCTCGGAGTCCGTGGGCGCCTGGCTCAACTACCCCGTGGACTACGACTACGGCTACACGTGGTTCCACGAGGCGGAGTGGAAGGCGGGCAACCGGCGCTCGATCTGCTGGGCCAAGACGGACCAGTGACCCGCGCCCGCGCCCTCGCCTGTGCCGTGCTGGCCGTCCTGGTGCTGGGCGGGTGCAGCGACCTCCCCGGCGCGTCCGACGAGCCGTCCACCAGCGCGAGCCCCTCGGCCTCCGGCTCGTCGGAGTCGTCGAGCGGGGCCTCCGCGTCACCGTCCACCCCGCCCGTCGTACCCCCGGCGCCGAAGCAGGCCGCCTGCTACCGGCTCTCCCCCGGCCAGCTGACCCAGCCGACCAACGCCTCCGGCGCCGTCTCGTGCAGCGGCCGGCACACCGCCCAGACCATCTACGTCGGCCGGCTCGACACCGTCGTCGACGGGCACGCCGTGGCCGTCGACTCCGCCACCGTGCAGCGGCAGCTCTCGACCGTCTGCCCCCGCAAGCTCCAGGCGTACGTCGGAGGGTCGACCGACACGCGACGGCTGAGCCGGTTCAACGTCGTCTGGTACAGCCCGACCCTCGACCAGTCCGACCAGGGCGCCGACTGGTTCCGCTGCGACGTGATCGCGTTCGCCGGCCGGGAGCAGCTCGCGCCGCTGCCCGGCACGCAGCGTCTCCGTGGCGTGCTGAACGACGCCCGGTCGCTGTCCGACTACGGCCTGTGCGGCACGGCCGCACCGGGCGAGCGTGGCTTCGAGCGGGTCATCTGCGGGCGCAAGCACTCGTGGCGGGCCATCGACACCATCGGCATCGCCGGCGGCTCGAGGTACCCGGGCGCGACGAGCGTCCGCAAGGCCGGCGACAGTGCGTGCAAGGACCGCGCCCGGGCCAGGTCGGGCAACACCTTGAAGTTCCGCTACGGGTGGGAGTGGCCGAGCCGCGAGCAGTGGTCGCGCGGCCAGCACTACGGGTTCTGCTGGGTGCCGGGCTAGCGGCGTGTCCGGAGCAGATGCCGTGACAGCGCGGCAGGTGCGAGGGACGCGCCGCTCTAGAACCCGAGCTTGCGCAGCTGCTTGGGGTCGCGCTGCCAGTCCTTGGCGATCTTGACGTGCAGGTCGAGGTAGACCGGGGTGCCCAGCATGGCCTCGATCTGCGCGCGGGCCGCGCTGCCGACGGCCTTGAGCCGCGACCCCTTGTGGCCGATCACGATGCCCTTCTGCGAGGAGCGCTCCACGTACACGTTCGCGTGCACGTCCAGCAGCGGCCTGTCCGCCGGCCGGCCCTCCCGCAGCGCCATCTCCTCGACGAGCACGGCGATGGAGTGCGGCAGCTCGTCGCGCACCCCCTCGAGCGCGGCCTCGCGGATCAGCTCGGCGACGATCGCCTCCTCCGGCGCGTCGGTCAGCTCGCCGTCCGGGTAGAGCGGCGGGCCCTCGGGGAGCTGGGCGACCAGCAGGTCCGCGAGCAGGCCGACCTGGTCCCCGGCCTTCGCGGAGACCGGCACGATCTCCTGCCAGGTGGTCGACGTCTCGTCCCCGAGCCGCTGGACGGCCAGCAGCTGCTCGGCGAGCTGCTCCGGGGTGGCCAGGTCGGTCTTCGTCACGACCGCCACCTTCGTCGTACGACGCACCTTGGCCAGCTCGTTGACGATGAACCGGTCTCCGGGGCCGATCTTCTCGTCGGCCGGGAAGCAGACCGCCACCACGTCGACCTCGGCCCAGGTGGTGGTGACCAGGTCGTTGAGCCGCTCACCGAGCAGGGTGCGCGGGCGGTGCAGGCCGGGGGTGTCCACGAGCACCAGCTGCGCGTCGGGGCGGTGCACGATGCCGCGCACGACGGTGCGGGTCGTCTGCGGGCGCGAGGAGGTGATCGCCACCTTCGTCCCGACGAGGGCGTTGGTCAGGGTGGACTTGCCGGCGTTGGGACGCCCGACGAAGGAGGCGAAGCCGCTGCGGAAGTCAGGCACCCGGGGATTGTGTCATCACGAGGAGTCGACGCCGGAACCGTCCTCGGTGGTCGCCTCGCGGGCGCGCACCTTGGGGGCGTCGGACTTCGCGGCGTGGGCACCGGAGGACGCCGCGGAGGCGCCGGTCGCACCATGGGCGCGGTGGGGCGCCTTCGTGGCGTCAGGCGCGGTCCCGTCCGCGCCGGATCCCGCACCGGCGCCGCGGTCAGCCGGGGCGGACCCGCCGCCCTTCGGGGTGTGCGCAGGACGCTGCGGGGTGGCCTTGGAGCCCTTGCCGGTGTTGCCGGTGTTGCCCGGACCGGTGTGGGCGTGGCCCTTGGGAGGCGACGTGAGCTTGTCGGGCGCGGGCTCGGGCTCGGGCTCGGACTCGGGCTCGACCGGGTCGGCCTCGCCGCCACGGACGACGTCGGGGTGCGTGTCGGGGGTTGTCCCGGCGTGACCCCGGTCGGTGGCGGGACCGGTCGCACCGGTCGCACCGGCCGGGCCGGTCTTGCCGGTCCTGCCCGTGGGCGATCCGCTCGTCCGGCTGGGGCCGGTCACCGGCGCCGTCCGGCCGCGGGACTCGCCACCGTGGACGCCCTGGCCGGTGTTCGCCGTGCCGGTCTCCTCCCGACCCTGCGTGCTGCCCGTGCCGGCGCCGTCCTGGCCAGGCTCGGTGCCGGCCGAGCCGCCGGGCAGGGGCGGGTCGCCGACCGGGCGCGGGAAGCTGAACGGGAGGTACTGCTCGGAGAAGTGCGCGACCGCGCGCTGGATCGGTGCGGGCAGCTCGTTGGCCACCGCGGCGGCGCCGGTGAGGCTCAGCCCGGACACGGCGGCCGCGGCGAGTCCGGCGATCGTCCGCCGGGTGCGGAGCCGGACGGGGACGGCGGGGCGTTGCGGGCGCGGCGCGGGCGCGGCGGGACGGCCGGCGAGGAGCAGCGCCAGCTCGGGGCTCGGGGCGGGGACCGGCTGGTCGCCGTACGACGCGAACTCGTCGAGGAGCGCGGTCAGCTCGTCGACACCGCCGTCGAGGAACTCCTGCGCGTCGGCCAGCATGTCGGCGATCACGGGACGGGTGCTCACAGGACCACCTCCCCGCGGTCCATCAGGCTGCGCAGCGCGAGGAGGCCGCGACGCTGCAGCTGCTTGACCGCCCCGGCGCTCTTGCCGAGGATCTCCGCGGTCTGCTCGACGCTGAGGTCGCCGAGGACCCGCAGCGTGATGACGCTGCGCTGGTCGTCGTTGAGCCGGCCGAGCATCGCGTCGAGCGTGTGGGCGTCGGCACCGGAGAGCACCGCGTGCTCGGCGGAGTCCGTCTGTCGCTCGTCGAGGTCCGGCTCGTAGGGGTGCTCGGCGGGACGGCGGGAGCGGCGGCGTACGTCGTCCACGAGGCGCGCGTGCGCGACGGAGAAGACGAAGGTCCGCAGACCGGCCGAGCCACCCACCAGACCTCCCAGTCTCCGTAGCACGTGCAGGAACACCTCGTTCGTGAGGCCCTCGGGGTCCTCGGCCCCGTGTGCCTTGAGGTAGCCCAGCACCTTGGGTGAGAGGAGTCGGTAGACCACGCCCAGGGCGTCGCCGTCGCCGGCCACGGCGGCGGAGACGAGGTCGTCGGTCAGGACGTCGGTCACGAGGTCGGGCGTCACAGCCCACCCCCGCGCGCCGCCGAGGTGTAGCGCGCCGGCCCGGTGGACGGGGGTTCCACCGGGCCAGCACCCAGGGTCATGCGTCGGTGGAGGGTGAGGGGTTTCCTCCGCCGTGTCAGACCTCGACCTGACACCGGACTCATGCACCCTCCCACGCAGTGGATGAGTCCTCGACGGGGTAATCGCCGAGGACCTTTGAAAGGTTACGCGCGGCCTACGCTTTTTTGCCGAGCCTGGGAAACCTTGTTTGGTAAAGGGTGGGCCTGGGTCACCCGAGCCACGTGGGTCGCAGCGGGAACCGGGCATTTCCGTCCGTATCGGGCTTGACCGCCAGCACCTGGTGCAGCTGGATCTCGTTGCGCTCGAACGACAGCCGCGACCCGGCCATGTAGAGCCCCCAGACCTTCGCGGTGCCCTCGCCCACCTCGCGCACGCACTCGTCCCAGTGGGCCTCGAGGTTCTCGCACCAGCCCTTGAGGGTCAGCGCGTAGTGCTCGCGGAGGTTCTCCTCGTGGCGCACCTCGAGCCCGAGGTTCTGGATCTCGGTGATGATCCGGCCGGACCCGGTCAGCTCACCGTCGGGGAACACGTAGCGGTCGATGAACGCGCCCGTGTCCGTGACGGCGTTGTCGGGCCTGGTGATGCAGTGGTTGAGCAGCCGACCACCCGGCACGAGCTTGTCCCGCATGAAGGCGAAGTACGACGGGTAGTTGCGGATGCCGATGTGCTCGGTGAGCCCGATCGAGCTCACCGCGTCGAACCCGTGTCGCGCACGTCGCGGTAGTCGCCGAACCGGACCTCCGCCGCGGCGTCGAGCCCCTCCCGCTTGATCGCCTCCTGGGCCCAGGCGGCCTGCTCCCGCGACAGCGTCACGCCGACGACCTCGACGCCGTAGTGCTTGGCCGCGTGCCGGACCATCCCGCCCCAGCCGGACCCGATGTCGAGCAGCCGCATGCCCGGCTGGAGGCCGAGCTTGCGGGCGACCAGGTCGTACTTCGCGAACTGCGCCTCCTCCAGGGTGGCGTCCTCGGTCGGGAAGCAGGCGCAGGTGTAGGTCATCGACGGCCCGAGGACCATCTCGTAGAAGCGGTTCGAGACGTCGTAGTGGTGGTGGATCGCCCCGGCGTCGCGGCCCCGGGAGTGCCGGAAGCCCTCGACGAGCCGGCGCCACTTGGGCAGCGCCTCCTGCGGCGGTGGGGGCGGCGGCCTGAACCGGCTCCAGCCGAGCCCCCGGGCGATCTGGAACGCCTCCGCCGGCGGCGGGATCTTGAACCCCGACTCCCGCTGGAGCAGCACCATCGCCGCGTAGGGGTTGCCCGGGTGCACGCCGGACAGGGTCAGGTCGCCGGACACGTAGGCACGGGCCATGCCCAGGTCGCCGGGCGCGGTGACCAGGTAGGACAGCCCCCGCTCGTTCTCGAGGTGGAGGCGGATCGGCGCGTCCTCGGGACCGGCCACGCTGCCGTCGTAGGCGGTGAAGCGGAAGGGGACACCCCCGGGCATCAGCCTGGTCATGGCCTCGCCGATGGTGATGCGGGTGTCGTCTCGGTTCAGGGTGCTCGTCATCGACGGTTCACCGCCTTCTCGTAGAGGCCCGTGAGCCTGTTGTCCGGGTCGGTCTCCTGCTTGACCCTTCGTTGGTTGGCGACACCGTAGAGCCGGTCGAAGGTCTCCCGGTCGTAGAAGGCGTCGGAGTAGAGCGACTTGTGGCCGCCGAGCGCCGTCACCTCGGCCTCGACCGCGCGGTTCGTGTCCCCGTCGGCGGCTCCCGGCGCGATGGCGACGGTGCCCCAGAAGCCGACGTTGACGTAGGTCGCGCCGGGGGCGAGCGGGTACGACGGCCAGGCGCGGCTCGCGCGCAGCGGGCAGAGCCACACCGGTCGCATGCCGACATGCTCGTCGAACCAGCGCACGAACTCCGCCGTGCGCTCGACGGGCACCTCGATGTCCTGGATGACCCGCTCCCGCGCCGGCCTGCCGCGGGCCCGGTCGATGCGGGCCACCAGCCCGAAGCGGGTCTCCAGGCCGACGAGCCGGTGGTAGACGTCGCTGCGCCGCCAGCGCCGCGGCCACAGCCGGCGGATCCGGGGGTTCTGCAGGCCGAACGCGCCCGAGCACCAGAACCAGTCGGTGTCCCAGCGCCACAGGTAGTCGTAGGTGGTGAGGGTGTCGGTCCCCCGCTCCTGGATCGAGCGGAAGTACGGCTGCATCCCGGTGTAGTCGCTTGTCCTGAGCTCCGTCGAAGTGCTCAACGCTGGTCGAGGAGCGGCGTGAGCCTGCGAGCGCCGCGTCTCGAAACCGGCGTCGTCCCGCCAGGTCGCCAGCGTGAGGTAGGACTCCCCCGGCTCGAACACCACCCCGTCGAGGCCGTCGACCCGGACCCCGTCGTGCTCGCGCTGCTCGACGATCACCTCGACCGTCTTGGCGAGCGCGTCGAGGTCGTCGAAGCGCAGGTGCCGCAGGTCGACGTACGCCGGCGCCGGCTCGAGCTCGATCCGCAGCCGGGTCGCGTAGCCGAGCGAGCCGTAGGAGTTGGGGAACGCGTCGAACAGGTCGTCACCGGGCCGGGTGGTGACCACCCGCCCGTCGCCGGTGAGCACGTCCATCTCGGTCACCGACTCGTGCGGCAGCCCGTTGCGGAAGGACGTGGACTCGATGCCCAGGCCGGTCACCGCGCCGCCGAGCGTGATGCTGCGCAGCTGCGGGACGACGGAGGGGATGTAGCCGCGCGGCAGCGTCACGTCGACGAGGTCCTCGTAGGTGCACATGCCCTGAACGTCGGCCGTGGCACTGCCGTCGGCGGCGACGTCCACCGCGATCACGCCGCCGAGGCCCGAGACGTCGAGACCGGGTGTCTGCACGCGGGCCCGGCTCCGGAACAGGTTCGACGTCCGCTTGGCCAGCCGCACCGGCGCACCGGCCGGGATGGCGTCGTACGACGCCCGCAACCGGGCTACCGCGTCGGCGTGGGTGCCCCACCCCACCACATCGCTCACAGGGACAACCTAGCGTCACACATTGCTTGCAGGTTACATACGTCTTGCGTTCCGTGAACGTGGGGTCCGGAATCCTCAGGAGGCGACGGAGGCGACGACCGTGCCGTCCGGCGCCGCGAGGTGGACCGGGACGCCGGCCCCGGACAGGTCACGCACGACGGACAGGTCGGCCTCGTTGACGACGGCGGCGTCACCCAGGACCACGACGGCCTCGAGGCTGCGCGCGCCGCTGGTGACGGCCATCGCCACCGCGACCTGCACCGCGGTGAGCTGCAGCGTCGGCAGGTCGACGGTCGCGCCGGCGTAGGTGCGGCCGTCCTGGTCGCGGACGCAGGCGCCCTCGGCGGCGCGGGTGCGGGCTCGTGTCGAGCGGGCCAGCGTCACGAGCTTGGCGGACTCGGCGTCGTCGGGGTCGAAGGCGAGGTCGACGTCGGGGGTGTCAGCCGGCATGGTGCTCAGGGTAGGGCTCCTCCGCGGGTGCCTCGTCGGCCGGCTCGATGCGGCTCACCAGCACCGTGCCGATCCGGTTGCGGCGGCCGGCCGGGGCCTCGGCCTCGAAGCGCAGGCCGTGCACCTCCACGACCGAGCCCGGGATCGGCACCCGGCCGAGGTGCTTGGCCATCAGCCCGCCGACGCTGTCCACGTCGTCGTCCTCGACTGCGACGCCGGTGATCTCCTGGAGGTCGTCGACCGGGTAGCGCGAGCTGACCCGGGTGCTGCCGTTCGCGAGGCGTTCGACGTCGACGCGGGCCACGTCGTACTCGTCGGTGATCTCGCCGACGATCTCCTCGAGCACGTCCTCGATCGTGACCAGGCCGGCCGTGCCGCCGTACTCGTCGACCACGATGGCGATGTGCTTGCGCTCGGCCTGCATCTCGCGCAGCAGCGCGTCGACGGGCTTGGAGTCGGGGACGTAGAGGACCGGCCGCATCACCGACTCGATCCGCTCGGTGGTCTCGGCCTCGTGCCGGTCGAACACCCGCTTGGTGACGTCCTTGAGGTAGGCGAAGCCGACCACGTCGTCGAGGTTCTCGCCCACCACGGGGATGCGGGAGTAGCCGCTGCGCAGCGCCAGGGACATGGCCTGCCGCAGGGTCTTGCTCTTCTCGATGAACACCACGTCGGTGCGCGGCACCATCACCTCGCGCGCGATCGTGTCGCCGAGCTCGAACACCGAGTGGATCATCTGCCGCTCGCCGGACTCGATGACGCTGCTCGCCTCCGCGAGGTCGACCAGCTCGCGCAGCTCCGCCTCGGAGGCGAACGGCCCCTCGCTGAAGCCGCGGCCCGGGGTGATCGCGTTGCCGACGAGGATCAGCAGCCGGGGCACCGGCCCGAGCACCTTGGTGAAGGCGATCAGCGGCCCGGCGGACAGCAGCGCCACCCGCTCGGAGTGCTGGCGGCCCAGTGTGCGCGGGGCGACGCCGATGACCACGAACGAGACGACCAGCATGATCGCCGTCGAGGCGAGCATCGCCCACCACCGGTCGCCGTCGGTCTCCGGCCCGGACTCCGAGCCGCCGCGCGGCACGATCAGGTCGAGCATCACCACCGTGACCAGCACGATGGAGGCGATCTCGGTCAGCATCCGCAGGAACAGCGCGGTGTTGAGGTAGCGCGGCGGGTCCTCGAGGATCACGAGGAGCCGCTGGGCGCCGGACGTGCCCTCGGACGCGATCTCCTCGGCCCGGGCCTTGGAGAACGACGACAGCGCGGCGTCCGCGCTGCTGAACAGACCGGCCACCAGTGCGAAGACGGCGGCCACGACCAGCAGCCAGATGTCGATGACGCTCACGTGGCGGGGCTCCGCCACTCGCCGAGCAGCCGGTCCTGGAGCCCGAACATCTCCCGGTGCTCCTCCGGCTCGGCGTGGTCGTAGCCGAGCAGGTGCAGGATGCCGTGCACGGTCAGCAGCTCGACCTCGTCCTTGGTCGGGTGGCCGGCCTCCGTGGCCTGGCGCTCCGCGACCGCCGGGCACAGCACCAGGTCACCGAGCACGCCCTCCTCGGGCTCCTCGGTGACCAGGCCGGGCCGCAGCTCGTCCATCGGGAAGGCCAGCACGTCGGTCGGGCCTTCCTTGTCCATCCACTGCTCGTTGAGCTGGGCGATGGTGGCCTCGTCGACGATCTTGATGCACAGCTCGGCGAGCGGGTGCACCCGCATCCGGTCCATCACGAAACGGGAGAGCCGCGAGAGCTCGTGGGCGTCGACGTCGGTCCCTGACTCGTTCAGGACCTCGATGCTCATGGGTGCCTCATGCCTGCGTTCGTCGGGGGCGGGGGCCACGGCGGCGCGGGTCGGGCCCCGGGTCGCCGGCGTCGGGGGTGCGGGCTTCGTACTCGTCGTACGCCGCCACGATGTGCCCCACGAGGCGGTGCCGGACCACGTCGTGCGCGGTCAGCCGGTTGAACGACACGTCCTCGATGCCGTCGAGGATGTCCTCGACGATGCGCAGACCGCTCCTGGTGCCCGAGGGCAGGTCGACCTGGGTGACGTCGCCGGTGACGACCATCTTGGAGCCGAAGCCGAGCCGGGTGAGGAACATCTTCATCTGCTCGGGCGAGGTGTTCTGCGCCTCGTCGAGGATGATGAACGCGTCGTTCAGGGTCCTTCCACGCATGTATGCCAGCGGCGCGACCTCGATGGTGCTGGCCGCGAGCAGCTTGGGGATCGTCTCCGGGTCGAGCATGTCGTGCAGCGCGTCGTACAACGGGCGCAGGTAGGGGTCGATCTTCTCGCTGAGCGTGCCGGGCAGGAACCCGAGCCGCTCCCCCGCCTCGACCGCCGGCCGGGTCAGGATGATCCGGTTGACGTTCTTGGACTGCAGCGCCTGCACGGCCTTGGCCATCGCCAGGTAGGTCTTGCCGGTGCCGGCCGGGCCGATGCCGAACACGATCGTGTGCTTGTCGATCGCCTCGACGTAGCGCTTCTGGTTCAGCGTCTTGGGGCGGATCGTGCGGCCGCGGTTGGACAGGATGTTCATCGACAGCACGTCGGCGGGACGCTCGGTGGTCTCGGTGCGCAGGATGCCGATGGCCCGCTCGACGGTCTCGGTGGTCACGCCCTGGCCGGTGCGGATGATCGTGACCAGCTCGTCGAGCAGGCGTTCGACGAGCGCGACCTCGGCGGGCTCGCCGCGGAGTGTCACCTGGTTGCCGCGCACGTGCACGTCGGCCTGGAAGGCCTTCTCGATCAGTGCGAGGTGCTCGTCGCGGGGGCCGAGGAGAGCGACCATCGGGATGCTGTTGGGCACCACGATCGCGTGCGCCGGCAGGTCCGGCTGGGTGTCAGGCTCACTCATGGGCGGCTCTCGGGCCGACCTCCCGCTCTGTGCTCGATGTGCCCGCTTCGGGCTGGTCGGCCCAAGTTTACGGGAGGGGGCCAGGCTGCGCGCCAGTTCGTTTCCTCCGGGCGGCCACACCGGGGGCTTAGAGTGCTTGCATGCAGGCGCACGACGAGCCGGAGCACCCCGACGAGCACGGGGTCGAGCTCATCGAGCCCGAGGACTTCCTGCCCGGCAACCCCTTCCCCCACGACGCGCAGCGGATGGGGATCGACCGGTGGAGCGACGACGCCGGGATGATCGCCATCGCCTCGTCCCTGGACTCCCGCAAGCTCTCCCACAAGATCGTCGCGTGGGTGATGCTCGTGGCGGTCACGTCGTGGTTCGTCGCCCAGCTGTGGTTCGAGCTCAGGGGCGCGTGACCAGCAGGAGCCCGAGGCACATCTCGTCCGTGGTGCCCTCGCCCCACATCACGTAGCGCTCGGGCTGCCCGTCGAACGCCGGCAGCAGGTCGCGCAGCGACTGGTCGTGCCGGCAGGTGACCCGGACCGTGTCCCCCGGCTCCAGCTTCACGGGCTTCACCGGCGTGGACCCCTGGTTGTCGAAGTCCCAGTTCTTGATGTCCAGGACGGTGCGTGCCCGGGCG
The DNA here is from genome assembly GCA_963827435.1 of uncultured Actinomycetota bacterium. GTDB lineage: Bacteria > Actinomycetota > Actinomycetes > Propionibacteriales > Nocardioidaceae > Nocardioides_B. The sequence goes on along the minus strand of CAWHAU010000020.1, from coordinate 191,389 downwards.
GTGCCGGGGTCGATCTCGATCTTGATCGCCCGGCCGAGCAGGTGCATGTGTCCCGCCGCCGCGCGGATGACGGCCGGCTCCTGCATGGTCCGGTCGCAGGTCTGCACGTCGCCCGCGCGGATCTGGCCGCACAGCAGGTGCAGGTAGTCGGCGGTCATCCCGACCTCCGAGCCGAAGCGCTTGCGTACGTCGGCCAGGGCCGTCGAACGGTCGCAGAGCGGGGACGTGTCGTGCCCGGCGCGACAGGGCAGCTCGACCGGCGCCGGCATCAGCACCGTCTCGAGCGCGGCGAGGTCCTTGCTCTTCGGCGCGAGCCGCAGCTGCGCGGTGGTGACGTCCGGCTTCGGTCCGGCCAGCAGGTTGTAGTGCACCTGCATGATCACCTTCGACCCGCGCTCCATGGGCACACCGACGTCGTCGGCCATCACCTGCTCGGAGCCGCCCGGCGCCCAGGCGCCCAGCCAGGGCGCGTCGTCCATGGACTCCCCCTCCGCCCGGAGCCCGGTGTCCCCGAAGCAGGTCCACCCCTCGCCGGGCTCGGCGGCGTCCTTGTCCTGGGCGGCGGCCATCGAGGACGGCGGCAGCCGGAACAGGATCACGTGGTGCACGACCGACGGTGTGCCCGGCAGGATGTTGAGGCCGGTGATGAAGGCGTCCCGCGTCAGGTGCGGGTCGAGCACGAAGCACCGGTAGTCGTCGGTGCCGGTCCCGTAGGGCGCCGACGGCGTGTAGGCCTCCGGCATCGCCAGCTTCACCCGGCGCTCCCCCGACCGCAGCGGCTTCAGCTTCGCGGGCGCCGCGTGCTCGGTGTGGTCGCCCGTCGCCTGGCTGGGCGTCGTGGTCGTCGGTGACGCGGCGGCGGGCTCCGCCCGGGGCGTGCCCGCGTCTCCGCCGGTGGAGCAGGCCGCCATCGCCAGTGCGAGCAGGGCGGCCCCGGCCGCCGTACGCAGCCGGCTCATCCGGGCGGCCAGCCCATCGCACGCCCGCCGAGCACGTGCACGTGCGCGTGGAAGACGGTCTGGTGGGCGGCCGGCCCGGTGTTGAACACCAGCCGGTACCCCTCGCCGAGGCCGTCCTGCTCTGCCACCGCGGCGGCGGCCTCGACCAGGTCGACCAGCTCGGTGGGCGCGGCCTTCGCGAGCGAGGCGGCGTCCGGCTCGTGGCGGCGCGGGATCACCAGCACGTGCGTCGGCGCCTGCGGCTCGATGTCCCGGAAGGCGACCGTCGTGTCGGTCTCGTGGACCACGTCGGCCTTCACGTCCCCGGACACGATCTTGCAGAACAGGCAGTCGGACGGCATACCGGCAACTGTAGGCCGACTCGTCGGCGGCACGGGCGTGTAAACCGGCCGGCGGGGCTGTGCGTGCAACTAGCGTGGACATCGCCTTGCTCAGACCGGCCGCCCGAGGGGGCACGATGACATCCGGCACCGACCGACCCGTCCGCTGGGACGCGGACACGGCGGTCGAGGAGCTGTACGCCGCGCACTACCGCCGGCTGGTCCGGCTCTCGGTGCTGCTGGTCCGCGACGTGGAGACCGCCGAGGAGGTCGTGCAGGACGCGTTCGTGGCGATGCACGGCAGGTGGCGCCGGCTCCGCGAGCCCGACCTGGCGCTGGCCTACCTCCGGCAGGCGGTGGTGAACCGCTCCCGGTCCGTGCTGCGGCACCGCGGCGTGCGGGCCCGGCACGCGGACGCCGAGCGGACCGTCGTACGCGACCTGCCGGGCGCCGACGAGGCCGCGCTGGTCACCGAGCGACGCGGCACCCTCCTGGACGCGCTCCGCACCCTGCCCGACCGGCAGCGCGAGGTGCTCGCGCTGCGCTACTACCTCGACCTGTCCGAGTCGGAGATCGCCTCGACCCTCGGCATCAGCCGGGGTGCCGTGAAGAGCCACGCGTCCCGCGGCGTCGCCGCCCTGCGCACCCTGATGGAGGACGACTCATGAACGCCCACGACGACGACCGCCTGCGCACCCTCTTCGACGACGCCGTGTCCGACGTCGAGCCGCGCGGTGGCCTCGACCGGATCCAGGCCCGGACCGCGACCCGCACGCGCCGCCCGTGGGTGTGGGGCGCCGGCGGCGCCGTGCTCGCCACCGCCGCCACGGTCGCGGCCGTCGCGATGCTCACCTCCGGCCCCGGTACGACGGACGCGGGACCCGGCCCCGCGCCGGCGACCCAGCCGTCGAAGCCGGCGCAGACCTCGGCCACCGAGCCGCCCGGCGGCACCCCGGTCACCGTCTCCGTCTACTACGCGGGCGACACGACCCGCGGGACGCGGCTGTTCAAGGAGACCCACCAGGTCGCCATGGACAACCCGGCGCTCGCGGCCGCGCGGCTCGCGGTCGAGGGCGCCGCGTCCGACCCGGACTACCGCACCCTGTGGCCGCAGGGCACGCAGGTGACCGCCGTCAGCTTCGACGGCATCGGCGACCAGGGCACGGCCACCGTCGCGCTGGCCGGGGACGGCCTGACGGCGAAGCCGGCCGGGACCGGCGACGGGGCGCTCGCGCTCCAGCAGCTCGCCTACACGGTCCAGGACGCGCTCGGCGCCCGGGCCCGGCTGGAGCTCTCCGTGGACGGCACGCACGCGGACACCGTTCTCGGCCAGCCCGTCTCCCAGGGGGTCGAGACGCAGTCGGCCGACGACGTGCAGTCGCCGGTGCAGATCGACTCCCCCGCCGACGGCGCGACCGTCGACCGGACGTTCACCGTGAGCGGCCGCGCCGCGGCCTTCGAGGCGAACGTCCAGTGGGAGCTGATGCAGGGCGACACAGCTGTCGAGCAGGGGTTCACCACCGCTGCCGAGTGCTGCACGCTGTCGCCGTTCTCCTTCGAGGTCACCGCCCCGGGCCCCGGCGACTACACGCTGGTCGTGCACGACGAGGACGCCTCCGGCGGCGAGGGTTCCGGCCCGGTCAAGGACACCAAGCGGGTCACCGTCCGCTGACGGGAACACCCGCGCCTGCCGTGGGGTTGGGCGGCCATGACGACGATCGGGTTCATCGGGGCCGGGAACATCGGCCAGAGCGTGGCCCGGCTGGCCGTCGACCACGGGTACGACGTGGTGCTCAGCAACTCACGTGGCCCGGAGACGCTCGCCGACGTGGTCGCGGACCTCGGGCCGCACGCGGCAGCGGACACCGCCGAGGGTGCCGCTGCCCGCGGTGACCTCGTCGTGGTGACGGTCCCGTTCAAGGCCTACCGCGACGTGCCGGCGGCCCCGCTCGCCGGCAAGGTCGTGGTCGACACGAACAACTACTACCCGGCCCGCGACGGGCAGTTCGCCGAGCTCGACGACAAGGCGGACACGTCGGCCGGGATGCTGCAGGCACACCTCCCGCAGTCGCACGTGGTCAAGGCGTTCAACCACATCAGGTTCAGCCACCTGCTCGAGCACGGGCAGCCGTCCGGCACGGCGGGCCGCCGTGCGCTCGCGATCGCCGGCGACGACGCGGACGCGAAGGCGACCGTCGCCCGGCTCATCGACGACTTCGGCTTCGACGTGGTCGACGTCGGACCGCTTGCGGAGAGCTGGCGGATCGAGCCGGACACACCTGGCTACGGCGCGCGCCTGGACGCCGAGGAGCTGCGCGAGGCGCTCGCCGCCGCCGAGCGGTAGGGATGCGTTGATCGAGTGCTTGCCGTCGCGCAGCAGGCAACCGGACCGATCAACGTGCGCTAGCCCTAGGGTCGGGGCGTGCTCACCCGTCGCGACCTCAACCGCACGCTGCTGCTGCGCCAGGGCCTGCTCGAGCGCACCACGACACCCGCCCTGGAGATGGTCGAGCACCTGGTCGGTCTCCAGGCCCAGGACAACCTCCCGCCCTACCTCTCGCTGGCCGCGCGCCTCGACGGCTTCGACCCGGAGGAGCTGTCGGGCGCGCTGGAGCGCCGTGAGGTCGTGCGGTTCCTGACCATGCGCGGCACCATCCACGTGCTCACCCCCGACGACGCCCTCGCGCTGCGGCCGTGGGTGCAGCCCGCGCTTGGACCAGCAGAGCGGCAGCAACCAGATGAGCCGGCCGGCCCGCGACGTGCCGGCCGACGACCTGGTCGCCGCCTGCCGCCGGCTGCTCGCCGACGGGCCGCTGCCGGTGAAGCGCCTCGGCGAGCTGCTGGCGGAGACCTTCGACGGGGTGCCGGCCGGTGCCCTGGCGCACAAGGCCCGCGAGCGCGCGCCCCTGGTGCAGGTGCCGCCCCGCGGGCTGTGGAAGAGGTCCGGCGGTGTGGTCTACCAGACCGTCGAGAACCACCTCGGTCGTCCGATGACGACGGTCGACGTACCGGAGCTGGTGCGGCGCTACCTGCGCGCGTTCGGCCCCGCCACCGCCGCGGACATGACCACCTGGTCCCGGGTCACCCGGCTCGGGCCGGTGTTCGCCGCGATGCGTGACGAGCTGGTCGAGGTGGCCTGCGAGGACGGCCGGACGCGGTACGACGTGCCGGGCGCGCCGTACGCCGAGGGCGACGTGGCCGCCCCGGTCCGGCTGCTCGGCGGCTACGACAACGTGTGGCTCTCGCACGCCGACCGGCTGCACGTCGTGCCCGAGGACGTGCGGGGACGGTGGATGGGTGCCAACGGTGGCGTCGGCAACACGGTGTTCGTCGACGGCTTCATGGCCGGGCTGTGGTGGCACCGGGACGGCCGGATCGAGCTCGACGTGTTCCGCGACCTGACCCGTGGCCAGCGCGCCGAGCTCGACGACGAGGTGGCTCGGGTCGAGGACCTGCTGTCTCGCTGACGGGCGGCGCTCCCGCGGCCTACCCTTTCTCATGGCCGGTCGTCGAGGCGCGATGCTGGCCACGGCTTCAGCGGTCCTCGTGGTCGCTGTGGTCGTGGCGCTGGTCGTCGCGCTCCGGGCGCCGGACGACGCTCCCCCGACCCGCACCGCACGGGGCACCGTCGGCGTCCCCTCCGCTCCGAGCAGCCAACCCAGCGAGCCCTCGACCACGGTCGCCCCGGACCCGTCGTGCGACCGGGTCCGGCACGGCTTCACGCCGCGGACCATCAGCGTGCCCGGCGCGACCCGGGCCGCCGCCATCGCCACCCCGCCGCGCGACGCCGCGGGGATCCCGGGCACGCCGCCGCTCACCCTGGCCGGCAAGGGGATGTTCGCCTGGGACCTCGAGCAGGGCACGCGTCCCGGTGACCCGCGCGGCAACGTCATCGTGAACACCCACACCTGGCCGGACGGCAGCGCGCTCGGCAACCGGCTGCTGGCCGCCCTGCACACCGGCGACCGGCTGGTCGTGCGCGGCAAGAACGTGCGGCTCTGCTACGAGGTGACCGAGCGGATCGAGGTGCCGGCCGACACCCTGATGCCGCGCTACTACCGCAAGGACGGGCCGCCCCAGCTGGCGATCCTGGCCTGCTCGGGGAAGCGGCTCGGCCCAGGCATCTGGACCAAGCGGACGGTGTGGTTCGCCACGCCGGTGAGCAGCTAGGGCCCGCGAGCCGGGCCTAGGGGCGCTGGTCACGTGCCTGCCGTCGCGGACGGCGGCGCGCAGCAGGCAACCGGACTCGATCAACGTCGCCCTAGCGCCAGCGGGTGCGGGCGAGCAGCGCGGCCGTCGCCGCGACGCCGGCGGTCGACGTACGCAGCACCGACGAGCCCAGCCGCACCGGCTCGGCCCCGACGGCGGCGAACGCCGCCAGCTCCTCCTCGCTGATCCCGCCCTCGGGACCGACCACGATGACGATCTCGCCGCGACCCGGCACCGGCAGGTCACCGAGCGGTCCCGACGCCGCCTCGTGGAGTACGACGGGCACGTCGGCGTCGCGCAGCAGAGCGACGACGTCGGCCGTCCCCACCATCTCGGCAACCTCGGGGAACCACGCACGGCGGGACTGCTTCGCGGACTCGCGGGCGGTGGACCGCCACTTCGCGAGGGCCTTGGCCTGCTTGTCGCCGCGCCACACGGACACGGACCGGGCCGCCGCCCAGGGCACGATCACGTCGACGCCGACCTCGGTCAGCATCTCGACCGCCAGCTCACCCCGGTCACCCTTGGGGATCGCCTGGACGACCACGACCCGAGGCAGCTCGGGCTCGACGGTGGCGACCTCGTCGACGGTCGCGGACAGGGACGTCTTGGTCGTCGCGGCGACGGTGACGGTCGCGGAGGTGCCGGCGCCGTCGGTGAGCACGACCTGCTCGCCGACGCGGATCCGCTTCACCACGACCGCGTGCCGGGCCTCGTCGCCGTCCAGCTCGACCGCGTCACCGGCGCAGACGCCGGCCAGCGCGGCGTGGACGAAGACGGGGAGCGTCATCGAGGACCGAACGCGTCGCGCAGCCGGTTGAACACCGACTTGTGCGGGGCGCTGACCCGGCCGTCGGGCGACTCCTCGTCGCGCAGGGCGGCGAGCTCGCGGAGCAGCTCCTGCTGGCGGTCGTCGAGCCGCGACGGCGTCTCGACCACGATCTTCACGACCAGGTCGCCGCGGCCGCTGCCGCGCAGCGACGGGACACCGCGTCCGCCGAGCACGGTCTCGGCGCCGGACTGCGTGCCCGGCTGGATGGTCAGCGGCACTGACGTCTCGACGTCCGAGCCCGGCGTGGCCACGTCGGCCTCGAGCGTCGGCATCTCGATCGTGGTGCCGAGCGCGGCCGCGGTCATCGGGATGGTCACGGTGCAGAGCAGGTCGGTGTTGTGCCGGGTGAACACCGGGTGGTCGTTGACGTGCATCTCGACGTACAGGTCGCCGGCGGGGCCACCGCCGGGGCCCACCTCGCCCTGGCCCGAGAGCTGCACGCGCGTGCCGGTGTCCACGCCCGGCGGGATCTTCACGGTCAGCGTGCGGCGCGAGCGGACCCGGCCGTCGCCCGAGCACTCCCGGCACGGCTCGGGGATGATCGTGCCGAAGCCGCGGCAGGCCGCGCAGGGACGCATGGTCCGGATCTCGCCGAGGAACGACCGCTGCAGGTGGATGGTCTCGCCGCGACCGCCGCAGGTCTCGCAGGGCACCGGGTGCGAACCCGGGGCGGCCCCCTCGCCGTTGCAGGTCGTGCACAGCACGGCGGTGTCGACCTTGAGCTCGTGGGTGGTGCCGAACGCCGCGTCCGCGAGGTCGACGTCGAGACGGATCAGCGCGTCCTGGCCGCGTCGGGTACGCGGCCGCGGACCACGACCGCCGCCCGCGGCGCCACCGGCCTGGCCGCCGAAGAACGCGTCCATGATGTCGGTGAAGGAGAAGCCCTGCCCGGCACCGGCGCCGCCGAAGCCGCCGCCGTTGAACGGGTCACCGCCGAGGTCGTACATCCGGCGCTTCTCCGGGTCGGAGAGCACCTCGTAGGCATGCGAGACGTCCTTGAACTTCTCGTGCGTCGCGGGGTCGGGGTTGACGTCCGGGTGCAGCTGGCGCGCGAGACGGCGGTAGGCCTTCTTGATCGCGTCGCCGTCGGCGTCCCGGGACACCCCGAGGGTCTCGTACAGGTCCTGGCTCAACTTCTACTGCCTCGTCATCCTTCGTCGAGGATCCGGGAGACGTAGCGCGCCACCGCGCGCACCGCCGCCATCGATCCTGGGTAGTCCATGCGGGTCGGCCCCACGATGCCCAGCGTCGCCAGCGCCTCGTCCCCCGGTCCGTAGCCGGTGGCGACGACGGAGGTGGCCGCGAGCTCCTGGTAGGGGCCCTCGTGCCCGATGCGCACCGTCACCGTCGAGGGTGACGACGCCTCACCGAGGAGCTTGAGCAGCACCACGTGCTCCTCGAGCGCCTCGAGCATCGGACGGATGGCGAGGTCGAAACCGTCGCCGAAGCGTGCGAGGTTGGCCGTGCCCCCGACCGCCACCCGCTCGTCGGAGCGGTGGTCGGACATGGCCTCCACGAGCGCCGCCACCAGCACCGCGACGGGGCCGCGCTGGTCGTGGTCGAACTCGCCGGGCAGCGCCACGAGCCGCGCCGTGGCGTCCACGAGCCGCTCCCCCACGATCGTCCGGTTGAGCCGCGTGCGCACGTCGGCGATCCGCTCCTCGTCGAGCGTCGCCGGCAGCTCCACCACCCGCTGCTCGACCCGGCCGGTCGACAGGATCAGCACGACCAGCACCCGGGCCGCGGTCAGCGGCACCACCTCGACGTGCCGGACCGTGGAGCGCGACAGCGTGGGGTACTGCACGACCGCGACCTGCCGGGTGAGCTGGGCGAGCAGCCGCACGCTGCGCTGGACCACGTCGTCGAGGTCCATGGCGCCCTCGAGCAGGGTCGCGATGGCCCGCCTCTCCGCGGCGGTCAGCGGCTTGACCTGGCTGAGCCGGTCGACGAAGAGGCGGTAGCCCTTGTCGGTCGGGATCCGGCCGGCGCTGGTGTGCGGCTGGGTGATGAACCCCTCCTCCTCCAGCGCCGCCATGTCGTTGCGGACGGTCGCCGGCGAGACGCCGAGCCGGTGCCGGTCGACGAGCGCCTTGGAGCCCACCGGCTCCTGGGTGGCGACGTAGTCCTCCACGATGGCGCGGAGCACGGCCAGCTTGCGGTCCTCCACCATCGCTCCCGCCTCCTTCGCTCGACCCCGTCCGACGCCCTGGCACTCACCCGTTCCGAGTGCCAAGCCTACTAGGGTCGGGGTCATGCCCGACATCGCGCACGACACAGGCTTCCACGAGGTGGCGGACCGCTGCTGGCTCGCCCGCTTCGAGTGGATGGACGTCAACGTCGGCCTGGTCGGCGGCGACCGCGGGCTGCTGGTCGTGGACACCCACGCCACCGAGGTGGAGGCGCGCCGCGTGGTGGAGCAGGTGCGCAGGCTGGGCGTCGGCGACGTGGTGGCCATCGTCAACACCCACCAGCACTTCGACCACACCTTCGGCAACGTCGTCTTCTCCGAGGCGTACGACGGGCCGCCGATCCTCGCGCACGAGGCCGCGGCCGCCGAGCTCGCCCGGACCGCACCGGCGCTGCAGGAGTTCGCCCGCACCGACGACTCCGACCCGCGGCACGCCGACATCGCCGCGGCGCGGGTGCTGCTGCCGACCGAGACGTTCTCCTCGGCCCGCGCGGTGGACCTCGGCGGCCGGGTCGTGGAGCTGGTGCACCCGGGCCGCGGGCACACGGCGGGCGACAGCGTCGTCCGGGTGGGCGACGCGGACCTGGTGTTCGCCGGTGACCTCGTCGAGGAGTCGGCGGCGCGCTCCGCGGTGCCCGGCTACGGCGACGACTGCTACCCGATGGAGTGGCCCGCCACCCTCGACCTGGTGACCTCGCTGCTCACCCCGGACAGCGTGGTCGTGCCCGGCCACGGCCTGCCGGTCGGCAAGGACTTCGTGGACGAGCAGCGCGCGGCGATCGGCGTGGTCGCGGAGACGATCCGCGACCTGGCGTCGCGGGGCGTGCCGGTCGACGACGCGCTGGCCGCGACGCAGTGGCCCTATCCCGCCGAGCAGCTCGCGATGGCCGTCCGGCGGGGCTACCAGCAGCTGCCCCGCGGCACGAGGCAGCTGCCGCTCATCTGACCCACTGGCCGCGATGGCCCTGGTGGTAGCCGTGCTGGTAGCCGCGGTTGCGGGCCCAGTGCCGGCCCATCCGCGCGAAGAAGATCCACGCGACGACCAGCAGCAGGAACAGCGGCAGGTGCGTGAGGATCACCAGCGCGACCACGATCGCGAGCACCGGCGCCATCCACGCGCCGGCCCACCAGCCCGGGTGACCGCGTCGCGGCCCGGCGGCGACCGGGCGCTCCTGCCCCCGTGCGGCGCCGGGCGCCCCCACGGGGCGGGGCAGGTCGGCGAACAACGGCAGGAGCTGCGACCGGGTGCGTGCCGCGAAGGCCCGCTCGGCCCGTTCGTCGTACTCCTCCTTGGTCAGGCGGCCGGCGGCGTAGTGCTCGCCGAGCGCGGCGACCGCGGCCTCGCGCTCCTCGTCGCCGATCCGCAGCTCGGGCTGACCCGGGAACGGGGTGTTCATGACTCCTCTTCCCCTTCGCCCTCGTCTTCCCCCTCGTCCCCCTCCGCGAGCAGGCCGTAGAGCCTGCGCCGGGTGTCGGCGAGGATCTCGGCCGCCTCGGCCCGCTGCTGCTTGGTGCCGGAGACCACCACCTGCCACACGGCACCCATGACCTGGCCGATCACCGGCTTCAGGTCGCCGGGGCCGCCGGTCTCCTCCTCGGCGGCGGCGTCGAAGGCCGCCCACGTGCGGGCCATCTCGTCGGGATGCTCGGCGACGTAGCGGCGACCCTCCTCGGTGAGGGTGAGCAACCGGCGCCCCTGGCCGTCGGTGCCCTCGACGAGACCTTCGTCCTCGAGCTGCTGGACGGTCGGGTAGACCGACCCGGGGCTGGGCTTCCACGCCCCGCCGCTGCGCTCGGCGATCTGCTGGATGATCTGGTAGCCGTTCATCGGCTCGACGGCGAGCACGTCGAGGATCGCCGCGCGGACGTCGCCGCGCCGGACCTTGGGGCCGCGGTGCGGGCCGCGGGGACCGAAGTCCCCCGGGCCGGAACGGGCCAGGTTGATCAGGCCCTCGACCCACGGCGGCGGGCCGCCGCTCCACGAGCCGCCGCGATGACCTCTGCGGGGACCGCCCCAGGGCTGGTCCCACGGACTGTTGTGTCCCATGATGCTGCTCCCTCCGTAACTGTGATCGCGAGTGTTCCGCGATACGTCGACGATATATCGCGACCGCTCGGGGGACAAGGCCTTTTCGCGTCTTCCGGCGCGGCTCCCGACGCCGCGCACGGCCGGCCTTTACCTTTCGGGAATGTCCTCGTTCGACCGCTACGGATCCGACGTCCTGAACACCGACTGGCGGGCTCCGCGACGCGGCCGCGCCGTCGAGATCTCCGCCGACAAGGGTCTGGTCGTCGAGGAGGTCACCACCGACTGGTGCGGCGAGATCGTCGCCGTCGAGCGCGACCTGATGACCGTCACCCTCGAGGACCGGCGCGGCAAGCGCCGTACCTTCCCGCTGGGGACCGGCTTCCTGCTCGAGGGCGTGCCGGTCATCCTCACGCCGCCCGTGCGCAAGGGCCCGGCCGTGGCCACGCGTACGGCGTCCGGGTCGGTGGCGGTGCCGGGCACCAAGGCGCGGGTCGCCCGGGCCAGCCGGATCTTCGTCGAGGGCCGTCACGACGCGGAGCTGGTCGAGAAGGTCTGGGGCGACGACCTGCGCATCGAGGGCGTGGTCGTGGAGTACATCGAGGGCGTCGACGACCTCGCCGAGCACCTGCGCGACTTCCGCCCCGCCCCGGAGCGCAAGGTCGGCGTGCTCGTCGACCACCTCGTCGCCGGGTCCAAGGAGAGCCGGATCGCCGCGTCGATCGCGAAGAGCCCGATCGGCCGGCACGTGCTCGTCGTCGGCCACCCGTTCATCGACATCTGGGAGGCCGTGAAGCCCGAGCGCCTCGGCATCAAGGCCTGGCCCAAGGTGCCCCGCAACGTCGAGTGGAAGAAGGGCGTCTGCCAGCAGCTGGGCTGGCCGCACCGCGACCAGGCCGACATCGCCCGCGCCTGGAAGCACATCCTCGGCAAGGTCTCGTCGTTCGCCGACCTCGACCCCAGCCTGCTCGGCCGGGTCGAGGAGCTGATCGACTTCGTGACCGGCCCCGACGCGCCCTGAGCCACCCGTTCGGGTCTGCCCCCTTCCCCACCTGCGGTGGGACGATCGGCCCATGAGCGTTCCGGAGAACTACCGGCCCGCGCAGCCGCCGATGCGTCCCGACGAGGAGAAGCTCTGGGCCATCGGCGCGCACCTCGGGCCGCTCCTGCTGGGTTTCGTCGCGCCGCTGGTGGTGTGGCTGGTCTTCCGGGAGCGCAGCGCGTTCCTCGACCGCTCCGGCAAGGAGGCGCTGAACATGCAGCTCTCCTACCTGATCTACTTCGTGGTCGCCGGCTTCAGCATCATCCTGCTGATCGGGCTGATCCTGCTGCCGGTGGTCGGCGTCGCCTGGCTGGTGCTGATGATCATCGCCAGCCTCAAGGTCGCGAACCTCGAGGACTACCGCTACCCGGCGATCTTCCGCTTCATCAACTGAGCAGGTCCCGCACGACGGCGTCGGCGAGCAGCCGGCCGCGCGTGGTCAGCACGACCCGTCCCTGCGCCGCCGCGTCGGTCTCGGCGAGCCCACGCGCCACCTGATCGGGCACCGCGGCCCGGCCGTCCGCGTCGAGCACGTCGACCGGCAGTCCGTCGCGCAGCCGCGTCTCGAGCAGCACCCGCTCGACCCGGCGGGTCTCCTCGTCGAGCACCTCGCGGGCGTGGGCGGGGCTGTTCCCCTCACCGATGCGCACGGCGTACGGCGTGGGGTGCTTGACGTTCCACCACCGGACGCCGCCGACGTGCCCGTGCGCACCCGGACCCACGCCCCACCAGTCGCCACCGGTCCAGTAGCCGACGTTGTGCCGACAGGCTGCCGCCGGCCCGCGTGCCCAGTTGGACACCTCGTACCACGTCAGCCCGGCCTTCTCGAGCGCCTCGTCGGCCAGGAGGTACTTGTCCGCCAGGTCGTCGTCGTCGGTCATCGCCACCTCCCCGCGCCGGATCTGCCGGGCCAGTGCGGTGCCCTCCTCGACGATCAGCGCGTACGCCGAGACGTGGTCAGGCTCGCAGGAGAGCGCGGCGTCGAGCGAGGCGCGCCAGTCGTCGAGCGACTCCCCCGGCGTGCCGTAGATCAGGTCGAGGCTGACCTGCTCGAACCCGGCCTGACGGGCCCATCTGCACGACCTGCGGCACCCGGCGTGGGTCGTGGGTGCGGTCGAGCACCCGCAGCACGTGGGACACCGACGACTGCATGCCGAACGACACCCGGTTGACGCCGCCCTCGTGCAGCCGGGCCAGGTCGTCGGCATCCACGCTGTCCGGGTTGGACTCGGTGGTCACCTCGGCGCCGTCCGCGAGACCGAACTCGTCCCGGATCGCCGCGACGATCCGGGTCAGGTCGTGGGGCGGCAGCAGGGTCGGCGTACCCCCACCGAAGAAGACCGTGTCGACCGGCAGGTCCACGTCGCCGAGCACCCGGCGGGCGAGCCGCACCTCGGCGATGGCCGCGTCGGCGTACGACGTTCGCGAGGCGCCCGGGACGTCGCCGAGCTCGCTCGCCGTGTAGGTGTTGAAGTCGCAGTAGCCGCACCGCACCGTGCAGAACGGCACGTGCACGTAGAACCCGAACGGCCTCGTGCCGAGCCCGGCGAGCGCGGAGGCCGGCAACGACCCGTCGGTGGGCGCGGGCTCACCTTCGGGCAGGACGGAGGGCATACGCGTCAGCCTAGGTCGTCCGGTTGACCGTGCGCCCCGCCGCACCCTCGACCGGACGACCCGAGGGGTGTGGACGGGCCACGACGCTCCGCGGCGATGTCGAGCAGGATCGCGGCATGTCCCTGGTGAACGACGAGGCCTGGCGGTTGGTGGCCCGGCGGCAGGCGGGTCTGGTGACCCGCGAGCAGCTCACGCGACTCGGTGTCGACCGGCACCGGGTCCGCAACCAGGTCCGGGCCGAACGCTGGCGCGAGGTCAGCCCGACCGTCCTCTGCACGACCACGGGGACGCTGACCCTCGAGCAGCGGATCTGGGCCGGGGTGCTGCACGCCGGCGCCCCGGCCGCCGCGGCCGGCCTCACCTGCGCGGCCCTGTGGGGGCTCCGGCGCTGGGACCGCGCCGAGGTCACGGTCGTGGTGCCGAAGTCGGACGACATCGCACCGATGGACGGGATCCGGTTCGTCGAGACCCGACGTGACATCGCCGTGATGACGGCAGCCGTCCCCGGTCCTCCCCGCCTACAGCTCGAGCCCGCCCTGCTGCTGTTCGCCGCCTACACGCGCTCCGAGCGCACGGCCGCCGGCGTGCTCGCGGCCGCGGTGCAGCAGCAGCTCACCACACCCGCGGCCCTGGACGCGTGGTTGCCTCGGATGCGGCCCCTCCGTCGAGCCCGGATGTTCGCCGGCATCCTGGTCGACCTCTCCGGCGGCGCACAGTCCGTCGCCGAGATCGACGTCGGCCGGCTCTGCGAGCGCACGGGTCTGGTGCCGCCGGCTCGTCAGGTACTGCGACGGGACCGTCAGGGGCGTCGGCGCTACACCGACGCCGAGTGGGACCTGCCCGACGGCCGGGTCGTCGTGCTCGAGGTGGACGGCGGGATCCACATGGAGGCCGAGACCTGGTGGCACGACATGGCCCGCGAACGCGAGCTCGTCATCGCCGGCAAGGTGGTGATCCGGTGCTCGACGGTCGAGCTGCGACACGACCCGGACCGGATCGCCCGCGACCTGGTCGCCCTCGGGGTCCCCCGCAGTCGTCCGGTTGAGCGCGGCGCGTAGCGCCCGCTCAACCGGACGACCCGAAGGGCGGGTCAGGCGTAGAGCTTCTCGATGTCGTCGCGGTAGTTCTGCTCGACGACCTTGCGCTTGACCTTCATCGAGGGGGTCAGCTCACCGGACTCGACGGTCAGGTCGTGGTCGAGCAGGACCCACTTCTTGATGGTCTCCCAGCGGTTCAGCCGGCCGTTGAGCGTCTCGACGTACCCGGCCACCATGTCCTTGACCTGCTGCGAGCCGACGATGTCGGCGTACGACGAGCCGGCCATGCCGTTCTCGGCGGCCCAGCCCTCCATCGCGTCGGGGTCCAGGGTGATCAGCGCGACGCAGAAGTTCCGCTCGTTGCCGTGCACGAGGAACTGGCTCGCGTAGGGGCAGATCGCCTTGAACTGCGACTCGATGGCCGAGGGGGCGATGTACTTGCCGCCGGAGGTCTTGAACAGGTCCTTCTTGCGGTCGGTGATCCGGAGGTACCCGTCGGCGTCGAGCTCGCCGATGTCACCGGTGCGCAGCCAGCCGTCGTCGGTCAGCGCCTCGTGGGTCTGCTCGGGCAGGTTGTGGTAGCCCTCCATCACGCCGGGCCCCTTGATCAGCACCTCGCCGTCCTCGGCGATCCGCACCTCGCTGCCGGGGATGACCGGGCCGACCGTGCCGAACCGGTTGTCGGCGGGGTGGTTCACGAACGAGCCGGCCGACGACTCGGTCATGCCGTAGCCCTCGAGGATCACGATGCCGGCGGCGCCGAACCACTCCGCGATCTCCTGGTTGAGCGCCGCCGCGCCGGAGATGAAGAACCGCACCCGGCCACCGAAGCGCTCACGGATCTTGCTGAACACGAGCTTGTCGAACAGCGCGTGCTGCTTGGCCAGCAGGAACGGCACCGGCTTGCCCTCGCGCACCAGCCGGTCACGCTCGAGGCCGACCTTGAAGGCCTGCTTGAAGATCTTCTCCTTGAGGCCGCCCTCGGAGGCCTGCATGGTGACGATCCGGCCGTGCGCCTTCTCGAAGATGCGCGGGGCGGCGCCCATGAAGGTGGGGCGCACGACGGCCAGGTTGTCGATGATCTTGTCGACGCGGCCGTCGACCGCCGTGGCGAAGCCGCAGGCGAGCTGGGTCGACAGCAGCACCTTGCCGAACGAGTGCGCCATCGGCAGCCACAGGAACTGCAGGTCGGTCTCGTCGAGGATGTTCTGCGCCTGGATGGCGGCACCCTCGTAGGTCCACGACTTGTGCTGCAGCCGCACGCCCTTGGGCCGGCCCGTCGTGCCGGACGTGTAGATGAGGGTGGCGAGCGACTCCGGGGTGGTGGCCGCGACGCGGTCCTCGACCACGCCCGGGTTGCTCGCGAGCAGCTCCTCGCCGAGCTTCTCGAGGTCGGCCATGCCGATCACCCAGTCGCCGTCCGTGGCGCCGTCGAAGGTCACGACCTTGGCGAGGTGCGGCAGCTCCGCCTTGCGCTCGACGAGCTTGGCGATCTGGTTGTCGTCCTCGGCGAACACCACCCGGCACTCGGAGTCGGCCAGGATGTAGCCGACGTCGTCCGCCATCGTCGAGGGGTAGACCGTCGTGGTCGCTGCCCCGGCGCACATGATCGCCAGGTCGGCCAGGATCCACTCGTAGCGGGTGCCGGACGCGATGCCGACCCGCTGCTCGGGCTCGATGCCCAGCGCCACGAGCCCGGCCGCCAGCTTGGTGACGTGGTCGCCGGTCTCCTGCCAGGTCTGCGACTCCCAGCGCTCGCCCTTCGGGTAGCGGTAGGCCTCCCGGTTCGGCGACGCGGACACCCGGTCGAAGAACTGGCGGCCGACGTTCGGGGCGCGGTTCTCGATCACGGACATGTCGTAGTTGACGGCGGTGCTTGCGGACATCGCTCTCCTGGGTTCCCGGGTGTTCCGGTCGTCGTGCCACGGTCGGCTGGGCGGGTGTGGGCAGGTTAGATCACGTGGATACCGAACGGTAGGTTAGCGCCCGGATTGGCCGACCTGTTCAGACCTGCACCCCCGGCCGCAGCCTCCGGACCCGCTCGTAGACGTGGCTGGCGAGGCCTGGTACGTCGATCAGCAGTGGCAGCAGGTCGGGCTCGGTGGTCATCGCCCGGAACATCGTGGACACGGTCACGCCGTGCTCCGGACGGTCCTCCACGACGATCTCGTCGCCCACCTGCAGGTGCCCCTCCTCCAGGACCCGGAGGTACGGACCCGGCCGCGCGTCCTCGGTGAACCGCTTCACCCAGGCCCGGTTGTCCAGGTCGTTGAGGCCCAGCCAGTTCTTGAAGTCGTTGCACGGGATGCGTACGTCGACCGGCGACACCACCGACGTGCCGATCCGCCACCGCTCCCCCAGCACCGCCTCGTTGACGTCGAGGCCGGAGGTGGTGAGGTTCTCGCCGAACATCCCGGGGCCGACGGGGCTGCCGAGCCGCTCCGCCCAGCGGGCCAGGTCCTCCTCGGCGAAGGCGTACACCGCCTGGAAGACGCCGCCGTGGTGCCGGGTGTCGGCCACCTGGTCCCCGGCGAGGCCGAGCGTGCGCACGGCCACCGGCCCGTCGACGGCTCGCTTGCAGATCGCGGTGGCGCCGATGCCGGCCCAGTCGGCGGGGACCGGGGTGCCGACGTTGACGGAGACGACGTGTGCCATGCGCCCAGTCTCTCCCGGCCTCGGGCGGATCCGCAGGTGGTTTTGGCCGGCGTGCCCCGGCGCTCAGTCCTGGACGGCCTTGGCGATGGTCACGCACCGGGTGATCCACTCGCGGTCCTCGGCGTCCAGCGCCCGGTCGGCGTGGCGGGCATCCAGGACCGTCCAGCTCGCGTTGAGGACCATCCGGACCACTACCCAGTCGCGGGCCCGGTCCTCGTCGAGGCCCGCTGCGTCCACGATCGTGAAGAACCGGTGCCGCACGTCGTCGCGCTCCGCGCCGCGCCCCGCGGACTCCATCCAGCGGTTCCACAGCATCGGGGCCGGCTCGTAGTGCGGGTCGCCGGACATCGGCTTGGGGTCGATCACCAGCCACGGCTCCCGGTCGGCGGCGAGCACGTTCTCGTAGTGCAGGTCGCCGTGCACGACGCGCCCGACGCTGTCCGGGTCGGCGACCAGGTCCCGGCCGAGCGAGACGGCCTGCTCGACGTAGCGGCGCGGGATCGGCGCGTCGCGGCCCAGGCCGGCGAGGTCGTCGACCCACCTCGCGACGTACGACGTCAGGGTGCGCAGCTGCGGGAAGGCCGGCACGTGCAGCCGCGCGTAGAAGCCGGCCACGATCTCGCAGGCCTCGGTCTCCCCGACGTCGGTGAGGTCGCGGACCTGCAGCCGTTCCAGGAGCAGGGCCCGGCGTCGCGGGTCGGCGCGCAGCAGCCGGACGGTCCCGTCGCCGTGCCAGTGCTGCAGGGCGAGGCCCTCGTGCAGCGACTCGTCGTCGCCGTCGAAGCTGACCTTGAGCGCCGCCGGCTCACCGGTGGCGGTGCGCACCGGGAGGACCGCCGACACGTAGCCGTGGCGGGGCTCCCCGTCGACCGTCAGCTCCCACTCGTCGAGCAGGTCGCGCAGCAGCCGCGGCAGCCGGTCGAGCCAGCCGGACCACGCCGGTCCGAGGGCGGCCTGCCCGAGGAGCTCCTGCGGCAGGTCGAACGGCAGCAGCGGCACGCCTACTTCTTGGCTGCCTTGGACTTGTCGCCCGGGCCGCCGTCGTTGGAGAGCGCGGCGATGAAGGCTTCCTGGGGGACCTCGACGCGGCCCACCATCTTCATGCGCTTCTTGCCCTCCTTCTGCTTCTCCAGGAGCTTGCGCTTGCGGGTGATGTCACCGCCGTAGCACTTGGCGAGCACGTCCTTGCGGATGGCGCGGATGGTCTCGCGGGCGATGACCCGGGCCCCGATGGCGGCCTGGATCGGCACCTCGAACTGCTGGCGCGGGATGAGCTCGCGCAGCTTGCCGGCCAGCGCCACGCCGTACGCGTAGGCCTGGTCCTTGTGCACGATCGCGCTGAACGCGTCGACGGTCTCGCCCTGGAGCAGGATGTCGACCTTGACCAGGTCGGACGCCTGGTCGCCGGTGGGCTCGTAGTCCAGGGAGGCGTAGCCCTTGGTCCGCGACTTCAGCTGGTCGAAGAAGTCGAAGACGATCTCCGCGAGCGGCAGCGTGTAGCGCATCTCGACGCGGTCCTCGGAGAGGTAGTCCATGCCGAGCAGCTGTCCGCGCTTGGACTGGCAGAGCTCCATGATCGCGCCGATGTAGTCGCTCGGGCTCAGGATCGTGGCCTTGACGACCGGCTCGCGGACCTCGTCGATCTTGCCGGCGGGGTACTCGCTGGGGTTGGTGACGACGTGCTCGCTGCCGTCCTCCATGTGCACCGTGTAGACCACGTTGGGAGCAGTGGAGATCAGGTCGAGGCCGAACTCCCGCTCGAGCCGCTCACGGACGATCTCCATGTGCAGCAGGCCGAGGAAGCCGCAGCGGAAGCCGAAGCCCAGGGCGCCGGAGGTCTCCGGCTCGTAGGCGAGCGCGGCGTCGTTGAGCTGGAGCTTGTCGAGCGCGTCGCGCAGCGTCGGGTAGTCGTCGCCGTCGATCGGGTAGAGCCCGGCGAACACCATCGGGTTGGGGTGCTTGTAGCCGCCGAGGGCCTGCTGTGCGCCGGCGTGCTGCGACGTGACCGTGTCGCCGACCCGGGACTGGCGGACGTCCTTCACCCCGGTGATCAGGTAGCCCACCTCACCGACGCCGAGGTCGTTGGTCTTGAGCGGCTCCGGGGAGATGACGCCGACCTCGAGCATCTCGTGGGTCGCGCCGGTGCTCATCATCTTGATCCGGTCGCGGTGCGTGAGCTTGCCGTCGACGACCCGGACGTAGGTGACCACCCCGCGGTAGGTGTCGTAGACCGAGTCGAAGATCAGCGCCCGCGGCGGCGCGTCCGCGACACCCACCGGCGGCGGCGTCTGCGCCACGATCTCGTTGAGCAGCGCCTCCACCCCGAAGCCGGTCTTGGCCGACACCTGGAGCACGTCGGACACGTCGCAGCCGATGATGTGCGCGAGCTCGGCGGCGTACTTCTCCGGCTGCGCGGACGGCAGGTCGATCTTGTTGAGCACCGGGATGATGTGCAGGTCGGCGCCGAGCGCGAGGTACAGGTTCGCCAGCGTCTGCGCCTCGATGCCCTGGGCGGCGTCGACGAGCAGCACCGCGGCCTCGCAGGCCTCCAGCGACCGGGACACCTCGTAGGTGAAGTCGACGTGGCCGGGCGTGTCGATCATGTTGAGGACGTAGCCGCCGGGCGTCGCACCCGCGGTGTTGTCCGCCGGCACCGTCCACGGCATCCGCACGGCCTGGCTCTTGATCGTGATGCCGCGCTCGCGCTCGATGTCCATCCGGTCGAGGTACTGCGCGCGGGCGCTGCGCTCGTCGACCACGCCGGTCAGCTGCAGCATCCGGTCGGCCAGCGTCGACTTGCCGTGGTCGATGTGCGCGATGATGCAGAAGTTGCGGATGATCGCGGGGTCGGTCTGGCCCGGTGCGGGCGCGGACGTGGGAGCGGGCACGGGTCACTCTCGGTAGCTTGCGGGGATCGGGGTCATTCTCCCACAGCGGCGGGCGCCACCCCGCACGCACGCGTCAGCCGCCCTGCGACACGGCAGCCACCGTCGCGCTTCCCGGGTCCGGCGGCCGGGCAGGACACAATGGCCGCCATGACGCTGACCGTCGGCCCGCGGGACCCCTCGCTGCTCGAGCCGATCCCGCACGGCCGCACCGCCCGACGCCTCGGCTGGGAGCTCCTGCCGCCGATGACGCGGCGGCTCGTCGAGGAGCGGTTCGGCACCAAGGTCGTGAAGGCGGTCTCCGCCGGCGCCGGCTTCACCCCCGGCTGCGCCTCGACGCTGACCGGCGCCGACGGGCGGAAGATGTTCCTGAAGGCGGCCAGCAAGAAGGCCCAGAAGCCGTTCGCCGACGCCTACCGCGAGGAGATCCGCAAGCTGCGCGGGCTGCCGTCGCCGCTGCCGGTCCCGCGGATGCTGTGGAGCCACGAGGACGACCTCTGGGTGCTGCTCGCCCTGGAGCACGTCGACGGCCGGCACCCCGAGCGCCCCTGGAACCGCGCCGACCTGGACGCCTGCCTCGACACCCTCGAGCGGCTCGCCCAGACCCTCACGCCTCCCCCGCTCGAGCTGGGCACCTTCGCCGAGGACTTCGCGGACTTCCTGACCGGCTGGGACCACGTCCGGTCGACGTACCCGGACTGGCCGCACCTCGAGGAGGCGGCCGCGCTCGCCGCCCGCTACGCCGAGGCGACCCGCGGCAACACGCTGGTGCACACGGACGCGCGGGACGACAACTTCCTGCTCACCGGGGGCCGCGCCTACCTGTGCGACTGGAACTGGCCGGTCACCGGCGCCGCCTGGATCGACACGGTGTGCCTGCTGATGACGGCGGCCGGCGACGGCCTGGACGCCGACGCGGTCCTCGCCGAGCGGGCGCTGACCCGCAAGGTGCACCCAGAGGACGTCGACAGCCTGCTCGCGCTGCTGTGCGGCTACTTCCTGGAGCGTCGCGACGAGCCGGTGCCGCACTCCTCGCCGTACCTGCGCGTGCACCAGGACTGGTGCGCCGAGGCGTCCTGGGCGTGGCTGGCCCGCCGGCGGGGCTGGGTGTAGCCTGGCCGGCCGCGGGTCAGTCCGGGTGGTCGGAGCCGGCGGTTCGTGGAGGCGGCCCGGCGGCGCTGTGAGCCGGCTGCGATTTGGGCGGTCGCCGCGCCCGCTGGTATCGTTTCTCCTCGCGTGTCCGGACGCTCCTGCGTCAGCGCGGCACCACCAACCCAGACCGACAAGCACACCGATCGAGGCCTGCCCCGTGGCGAACATCAAGTCCCAGATCAAGCGCAACCGACAGAACGAGGCTGCGCACGAGCGCAACAAGTCCGTGAAGTCCGCGCTGAAGTCGGCCGTGCGTCGCTTCCGCGAGGCCGCCGACGCCGGTGACGCCGAGCAGGCCAAGACGCTCGCCGCCGTCGCCGGCCGCAAGCTCGACAAGGCCGCGTCCAAGGGCGTCATCCACAAGAACCAGGCCGCGAACAAGAAGTCCGCGATCAACAAGCGCGCTGCGTCGCTCTGACGCTCGCCACCTCGCACGAGGCGCCGCTCCCCCGGGAGCCGGCGCCTCTGCTGCGTTAACCGCCTCCGTCGGCGGCGGTTCAGCGTCCGTGCGCACCGGTGACGGTGAGCACCATGCGCTCCAGGGAGTACGCCGCGTCGCCGGCCGCACCCTTCACGTCGGCGTCGGCGCGGGCCACCGCGGTGATGGCGCGGGCCAGACCGAGATCGTTCCAGCCGCGGGCCTGCTCGCGCAGGACGCGGATCTTCCACGGCGGCACGCCCGCCTCGCGGGCGAGGTCGGCGTCCCGCAGCCCCCGCGGCGCGCCCATGAACCGGGCCAGGCCGCGCAGCCCGGCCGCGAAGGCGCTGGTCACCAGGATCGGCGCCGTGCCGTTGTCGAGGGCCCAGCGCAGCTCCTCGAGGGCGGGCGCCGCGCGCCCGTAGATCGCCGCGTCGGCGATCGCGAACGACTTCACCTCGGCCCGACCGCCGAAGTACTGCCGCACCACCGCCTCCGTCAGCGGCTCCCCCGGGAAGTCGCTGGCCAGCTGGGAGGCGGCAGCCGCGAGCGCCCGGAGGTCCTGGCCGACCGCCTGCACCAGCAGGTCGGCGGCGTCCTCGGCGATCCGGCCCCCGTGCGAGCGCACCTCGGCCGACACGAACCGGGAGAACTCCGAGGGCTTCAGCGGGGCGGACTTCACCTCGGTGACCGAGGCCGCCTTGCGGAGCTTGGTCAGCAGACCGGAGCCCTTCTGGCCGCCCGAGTGCACCAGCACCAGGCCGATGTCCTCCGACGGCGACGCCGCGTAGTCCAGCAGCCCGTCGTGCGTGTCGTCGGGCAGGTCCTCGAGGTTGCGGACCACCACGCAACGGATCGACGAGAACAGCGACGGCGCGGCCAGGTCGCCGAGCACCGCCATGCTGACCTGGTCCGCCGTGGTCTCGCTCAGCTCGGACTCCGGGTCGGACGCCCGGACCGCCGTCACCGCGGTGGTCACCGCGCGCTGGTTGAGGAACTCCTCCGGGCCGGTCACGAGCGTGACGTGCCCGAGGATGTCGGATGCTCGGGGGGTCGCCATGGTGCGGTCAGCCTGCCACATCGCACCGACGGTCCCGCGGGAGGAGCACCGCCCCCGACGCGTACCTCGGTGCTCGTTGGGTACGAGTCCGGGAGCCCTGCCCCGAGCGAGAGGACACGATGCAGCCCGACGTGATCGGCGGTCGCTACCGCGTGGAGACGGCGATCGGCCAGGGCGGGATGGGGACCGTCTGGCTCTGCCGGGACGAGACGCTGCACCGCTCGGTGGCGGTGAAGCAGGTCGGCCTGCTGCCCGGCGAGTCGGTCACCGACTCGGCGCGGGCCCTGCGGGAGGCGCGGTCCACGGCCGCGCTGAGCCACCGCAACGTGGTGACCGTGTTCGACGTGGTCGAGGAGTCGGGCGCCATCTGGCTGGTGATGGAGCACGTCCCCGGACGCTCGCTCTCCGAGATCATCCGCGAGGACGGCCCGCTGCCGCCCGCGACCGTGGCCGACATCGGGGCCCAGGTCGCCGACGGCCTGGCGGCGGCGCACGCTGCGGGCACGATGCACCGTGACGTGAAGCCGGGCAACGTGCTGGTGCGAGACGACGGACTCGCCAAGATCAGCGACTTCGGTATCGCCCGCAACGCCGGCGACCCCGCCCTCACCCAGTCCGGCTTCCTCACCGGGACCCCGAGCTACTTCTCCCCCGAGCTCGCCCGCGGCGCGGACCCCGGCGCCGGCACCGACGTGTGGGCGCTCGGCGCGACGTTGTACGCCGCCGTCGAAGGCCGGCCGCCGTACGAACCGAAGGCCAACCCGGTCGCGGTCCTCCACGACATCACCTCGACCCAACCGCCCCGGCCGCGCCGGGCCGACTTCCTCGAGCCGGCGCTGCTGCGGATGATGGACCGAGAACCGGAGTCCCGCTGGTCGATGGCCGATGCCGCGCACGGGCTGCGGAAGGTCGCCGACGGCCACTCCCCCGAGCGCACCCGCGAGAACACGGTCGGAGAGCCGGCGACGGCCCACTTCGCGGCACCGGTCGCCCCACCCCGCTCCGAGCGTGACGGTCCCCCGCCCTCGGCGCGACCGCGTCCGGCGGCACCCGCCACGGAGCGTCCGGGACCCCGCAGGCGCGGACCGGTGTACGCCGTGCTGGGCCTGCTCGCCCTGCTGCTGGTGCTCGGCGGCGTGGCGTACGCCGCCTCACTGCGCGACGACCCCCGTGGGCAGGGCACGGCGGGCCGCTCACCGTCCTCGAGCCCGTCGGAGAAAGCATCGGACACGCCGTCCCCGAAGGCCTCGTCGTCGCAGAGCCCGACCGGCTCGCCATCACAGTCGAACCCGGCCGGTGGCACCGGCCTGGCCGCCGAGAAGGCGTTCCTGCGCGACTACTTCAGCAAGGCTCCCGGCGGCACCGACGAGGGCTGGGCGCTGCTCACGCCGCGCTACCAGCGGGAGGTGGGCCGCGGGTCCTACGACGGCTTCTGGCGCACCATCCGGTCGGTCGACGTCGGCCGGGCGAGCGACGCGGGCGGCAACACGGTCGACGCGACGCTGACCTACACGCGCAGCGACGGCAGCACCACCACCGAGCAGCACCGCCTGTCGCTGGTGCGCTCGGGCGGCGGCTACCTGATCGACGGGGACAACTAGGGCGTGTCTTGAAAAGATGCCGCGGCAGATTTGAGAGACGTGACCAGCCGTCACCGTGCCCGGCTCGCTCCCCGCTCGACCACCCCGAGCCGGCCGTCCCGCACGATCACCGCGACGTCGCCGTCCTCGTCGGTGCGCTCCACCCGCATTCCCGCCCTCCGAAGGAGCGCCAACGTCGGCGCCGACGGGTGTCCGTAGTCGTTGTCCCGGCCCACCGACACCACCGCCAGCCGGGCCCCGAGGGAGCCGAGCAGGTCAGGGTCCTGGTAGCGGCTGCCGTGGTGCGGCACCTTCAGCACGTCCGCGCGCAGGCCGGGGAGGGACGCGTGCAGCCGCTGCTGGGCCTCCGGCTCCATGTCGCCGGCCATCAGGATCCGGATGCCCCGCACGTCGACGAGCAGCACCAGGCTGGCGTTGTTGGCGACCGAGCCCTCCTCCCCCTCCTCGTGACCGCCGGCCGCCCCCTCGGTGACCGGGCCGACCACCTGCCAGGTCAGGACGCCGACCCGACGCACCTCGCCGTACGGCGGCACCCGGACCGGCACCCGCGCCGCTGCCGCCCACCGGTGCACCTCCCGCGCGCCGTACTCCGGGTCCTCGGTGGCCGTCACGTCGACCTCCCCGACCCGTCGGGCGGAGAGCAGCGCCCCCAGCCCGTCGACGTGGTCGGCGTGGAAGTGGGTGAGCACCACCACCGGGACGGCCCGCACGTCCAGCCGGTCGAGGCAGGCGGTCATCGCCGGCGGGTCCGGCCCGGTGTCGACGACGACCGCGGCGCCGTCGCCCGCGTTGAGCACCAACCCGTCCCCCTGACCCACGTCGCAGGCCACCAGCACCCAGCCGCCGGGCGGCCAGCCCGGGCTGGGCAACGGGCGCACCATGACCACCACGAGCACGACGCACATCGGGACGGCCCAGCGCGGACGCCGCAGCACCCGGCCGGCGCCCAGCCCGACGACCAGGCAGAGCACCGCCAGCAGCAGGAGCGGCAGCGGACCGGGTGACCAGTCGAGCGCAGCGGTGGGCAGCCGCGCCAGCCGGACGGCGACCAGGATCACCCACGACGCGCAGAGCCCGGCAAGACGCCCCGCGACCGCCGCGAGCCCGTGGTGCAGCAGGTCGACCACCCCGCCCAGCAGACCCAGGACCGTGGCCGGCCCGACCACCGGTGCGACCACGAGGTTGGCGAGGACCGCCACGAGACTGACCTGGCCGGAGAGCGCTGCGACCACCGGCGTGCAGGCCAGCTGGGCGGCGAACGGCACCGCCAGCGCCTCGGCCACCCACCGGGGCAGCCAGGTCGCGAGCGCGTCCCGGAAGGGCGGCGCCAGGAACAGGATCCCGGCGGTCGCCAGCGCCGACAGCGCGAACCCGACCGACGCCGCCAGCCACGGGTCCAGGAGCAGCAGCACGAGCACGGCCACACCCAGCGCCCGGATGCCGTGGTCGCGGCCGCGCGTGCCCAGCCCCACCAGCGCCACCGACCCCATCGCCGCGGCCCGCAGGACGCTGGGCTCCGGGCGGGCCAGCACCACGAAGCCGACCACGCCGAGTGCTCCGACGACCATCAGACCCCGGGCCCGGACGCCCACCCAGCGGGCCACCAGCAGGACGAAGCCGACGACCAGCGTCAGGTTGGTCCCGGACACCGCGGCCAGGTGGGTCAGACCGCAGGTGCGGAAGTCCTCGACGAGGTCCTCGGACATGCCCTGGTCGTCGCCGACGACGAGCGCCGGCACGAGGGCACGCGCGTCGGGCGGCGCACCGGCCACCGACGCCCGGATCCCGGCTCGCACGCGAGCCGCCCCGGCCAGCAGCTCGTCCGGAGCCGTCAGCACCCGCGGCGGGCGGCCGGTCGACAGCACCCCGGCCAGGTCCGGCGAGTCCGGCCGGGCCAGCCGCCCGGTCGCGGTCACCGTGGCGCCGAGACCCACCCGCCGCCAGGACTTCTCGCCGATGACGAGCACCGGCACGTGCGTCCGCACGTGGCGGCCCCGTCCGGTCACCTCGGTCACCGTGACCCGGGTCAGCGTGTACGAGCCGAACCGGCCGTCGCGGAGCACCGGGTCGGAGCTCACCCGGGCCTTCACTGTCGCGACCGCGCGCTCCCCGGCCAGGGTGGCGACGGGGCTGTGCCGCAGCGCGTCGGCCCGCAGCGCGGTCACCCCACCGACGGCCCCGGCGGCGAGCAGGCAGGCGACCACCGTGACGACGGGCCGGCGTCGTCGGCGCCGGGCCACCAGCAGCAGGGACCCGAGCGCCAGCACGACCCACCACGTCCAGCCGGGCAGTCCGAGCACCACCAGGGCCCCGGCCCAGCCGGACACGCCCAGCAGCACGGCACGCAGGTCCGGCGGTGGCCGGCGCGGCCCGCCGACCGGCGGCAGCGCCGGCATCAGAGCGTCACGTAGGGCGCGATCTTGGCCAGCGTCGCGTCCCCGATCCCGGACACCTCCAGCAGCTCGTCGACGGCGGTGAAGGCGCCGTTCTCCGAACGGAAGGCCAGGATCGACTGGGCCGTCACCGGCCCCACGCCCGGCAGCTCCTCGAGCTCGGCCTGGGTCGCGCTGTTGAGGTTGACCATCGGTGTCGCACCGCCGGGGCCGGCGCCGGGGGCGCTCGCCGCGGAGGCTGCCACGCCCGGTGGCGCGGGGACGCCCACCACGACCTGCTCGCCGTCGGTGAGCACCCGGGCCAGGTTGAGCGTGCCGAGGCGTACCCCCGGTCGCGCGCCGCCCGCGGCCTCCAGTGCGTCGACCACGCGTGACCCCAGCGGAAGGGTGGCGATCCCCGGTCGCCGGACCTTGCCGGCCACGTCGACCACGATCGTCCCGCCGGGCGATGCCGCAGCACCCGAGCTGCGGTCATCGGTCGGCGTCGCGGCCACGCTGGTCGAGGACGTCGGGGGCAGGAGCGGCGACGGGGTCGCGGACACCGGCGGCAGGGTCGTCCCGCCATCGTCCGCCCGCACCACCCACCAGGCCGTGACCGCCAGCGCGCCGGCGACCAGCAGCGCCAGCACCGCGAGATGACCGACCCCGACCCGCACCCGGCCCTGGAGCGTCGCGGGCAGCCGGTCGTGGAGCCAGCCGCCGAGGGCGACGGAGGTGTCGACGGGACGGTGGGCGTGCCGGCCGGCCCCGGGTGCTCCCGCACCGGCCATCGGTGGTGCCGACGGCACGTCGTCGGGAAGCTCGCCGGCCCCGTCCTGGGACCCGGGCACGGGGGTGTCCACCGGGTCGGGACGGAGGCCGGCGAGCTCGGCGCTCAGCAGCGCGAGCCGTCGCCGTGCCACCTCGGCGACCTGTTCGTCCGCGTGCTTCCGTGAGCGCATGAGGAGAACCTAGGAAGGATCGGCCCGCTCCCGGCCGCGCCAGTCCGCGCCCCTGTGGATAAGGTGGCAACCAGATCAGCTGGACACAGGACCTGGTCAGATGTGCAGTTCTCCCCGTCTATGCAGCGCATGCAACGACTCGAGAGTCGCCGCAACTCCCGTAGCCAGGGTCGTCGAGGCGTGGCGATCGATGCCTGTCATCACCAGCGATCGGAAACGCAGATCTCTGGACTGTAGGTGGGCGAGTGGGTGCGTGCCCAGAACGACGACTGGCTTTCGACGAGAGACGCGGCGCAGCTCGCCCAGGATGGCCGCAATTGTGGTGCTCTGCTGGCTGGCGAGGATCTTCATGTGCGCTCCGCCCACCCTCCGTACCTGGTCCAGGCCGTCGAGCATCATGCGTGCGCAGTCACGGACGTACAGATAGTCACGAGCCGAGTCCAGCGGGACGTAGATCGCCAGCGGCTGTCGCGTGATGTGGCTCAGGCAGAGCCGCGAAATGAGTCCTTGGGCCTTGCCCAGATCCTGGCCAGGCCCATACAGGTTCGCGATACGGCCGACCAGGAGCGGCACACCCGTGTGCTCGTGGAATGTATGTGCGTGACGCTCGATGCTCAGCTTCGCCTTCCCGTACGCAGAATCCGCCGAGGGAATCGAGTTCTCGTCGTACGGAGGGTTTGCGGAACCCGCGTAGACGCCGCCGGCCGAAGAGGCAACGAAGACGGAGGTCGGTGAGCCCGAGGGATTCGCGCTGATCCGATCTGCCAAGCGTTCGAAGAACGCCTGGACCAGGTCCACCTCCTGCTGCAATGCCGCCGGGGCTGTCGCCACGACGCCGGCGCCAGCACACCAGATCAATCGCCACGGCGCATCTCTTTCCTGGAGGGAGCGCGCGAACGCATCCAGCGCATGTACGGATCCATGGCCGTCCCACTGCACCCTGGTTGTGACCGGGTCTCCTCCGCGGAACGCTAGCTCCCGAATGACTGCGCTCCCAAGCAAGCCTCGTCTTCCGACGACCCAGCTCAGCTCATGCACGGTCGTATGTGCCTCGCGACTGATCCCGAATCACCGAGCGGGCCACTCATCGGGTCCCTCGTAATCAGGTACGGGGGCCTCCCCATCGCCATGTTCACGGCGACTCCGAGATACTCCGCGATGACCCCCAAGCTGAGAGCATGACCCCCGTACACACCAACAGAACGACCGCCAGTGAGGTCCACCCTGCGATGACGTTCGCCCCCGTCAGCTTGTTGACCACAAGCACGGCGGCCAACGTGAGTCCACCGATCGCAAAGAACAATCCCATCAGGCTCACGAGCCGCAGCGCCCTTGTCCCGCCGGTGAGAACCATTCTCCAGAAGTGCGACACCAGCGTCCGCAGCGAGTAACCGGAGGTGCGGTCGCCTTCGTCGCGCATCGGTACTGAGGCTGTGACCGGTGTCCCGACGACCCAGCTCAACGCGATGTCGAGGTAGACACCGGCACCCGCGTAAGCGGCGACGCTGCGCCCGACGTCACCCAGGACCAGACGGTAGCTGTGGAACAGTCTCGCGTCGGCTCCACCGTTGATCTTGTTGACCAACAGCTTGGCCGCGCGTGACGCAGCGTTCCGAAACCCGGAGTGAGGAGGGGGATTGCTCGGACTCGCGTAGACGAGAGCAGATCGACCTGCCATGGCCGCATCGAGAAGTGCACCGATGTCGCCAGGGTCGTGCTGACCGTCCTCGTCCATGGTGACCACCCACTCGCCCGACGATGACGAGATGCCCGCGAGTGTCGCCGCATGTTGTCCAAAGTTCCGGCTCAACCAGATCGGCCGTACGGCTGGGTTGCCCTGCGCCAGCGCCCGCATCACAGCCGCGGAGTCGTCGGGACCGTGGTCGTGCACCAGGATCACCTCGATGACCCGCCAAGCATGACCCCCATCGCTGACGGACGGCGCGGACCGGGCCAGAACCTCGGAGACAACACTTTCCAGCGTCTTCTCGCCCTGGTACACCGGGATCACCACGGACACCTCATGGGGCGATCGGGTCACAGTGGGGATGCTCATGCCGCGCGACTATACGGCCGCGTCCGCAGCATCTCGGGCGATCCCGGCGATCTCACTGCTGTCGGCGACCACAGGCTTACGCGCTGCCACCACGACCGACGAACCGAACGGTAGGTTCCGCGTCCGCAGAATTCTCCGATCGATGCGGCAAAGTCGCCGCAGAAGGGCGGCGATGCGAGGAGAGACCTCGGGCAGGCTCACAACATCCGCGGGACGACGGGAGTCCGCCCGGGAGACCGCGGTTCGTATCCGCCTGGCCAGGCGCTCAGACACAAAGGCGGGGAAAACCGAAGCGAATGCATACGTCGATCGCAGGGGCTCCAGACCCGCGTCTCGGACGGCCTCGACCGCGCGAGTACGTGTGTACCGGCGATGGTGCCCGTTCTCCTCGTCGAAGTCGCTCCAAGCCCACGTGTACGCCGGCACCGACATGAGCAGGCGTCCCCCCGGAGCCAGGACTCGAGCCAACTCGCTGAGTGCGAGACGCTCGGGCTCGCAGTGCTCCAACACGTCGAAGGCAGCCACGATATCGAACATGCCATCGGAGAAGGGCAACGCCAGGGCTGACCCGCAGACGCCCCCTGGAGCAAGTCCTCGCGGATCGATGTCCAGGTTGGTCTGGCGCCCGAATCTTCGGAGCCAGCCAACGCTCGGACCGTCCGCGCTGCCGACGTCGAGAACTCGCTCGGGGTTGCCAATGAACGGGTGGAGAATCGCCTCCAACAGTTCGGCCCTCGCCGTGTACCACCAGTATTCCGGACTTCCTATCGACGCCGAACCGCCGTGGTACGTGGACGCGCGCATGACGACACACTAGGGGAGCCACGCAGAGTCACGGCAACCAGACCACGCCGTGCGGCGTGGACACCGCCACCCCCCGACACGGACTCACATCACCGACTGGCCCGCGCCGGCACGTCCCGATACTTCCCCACCGTGGACCAGCAATCGGCCTGCCAGCCCGCTGGATCCTCGGTGTCCGAGATGGCCGGCATCGGGGCGGGCCCGTGCTCCCACTGCGTGTGCCTGACCTCGATGGTTTCCATCATGAGCTGTGTGGACACGATGGTCGCGATGGCCGAAGGCACGAGCAGGA
Source organism: uncultured Actinomycetota bacterium (assembly GCA_963827435.1). Taxonomy (GTDB): domain Bacteria; phylum Actinomycetota; class Actinomycetes; order Propionibacteriales; family Nocardioidaceae; genus Nocardioides_B. The sequence continues at coordinate 160,905 of CAWHAU010000020.1, read as the reverse complement.
GCAGGACCACGCCAGTCAGCCGAAGGCCATCTAGCGTTGCTGCGCGGGCCCCAATGGCGCTACCCAGCATGCACAACCCGAGAAAGACCAGAGTCCGTGTCGATATCTGGTGCCAGAACGCTGGGTAGGCAAACGCCTCGGATGCACGATTGACAGTACTCAGCACCAGTGATGCCACAAGAAGCCCCACGGCGGCATTCGAGGCGCGCGCGGGGATGAGTCCGAGTCCCGACTTGGTGGCGGCCAGAGCCAGCAAGGCCATGATCACCACTACGAGTGCGCTTCCCGGATTGACGACACCCACGCCCCACTCGAGCAGGTTGCGCGGAAAAACCCAGGGCAGGAGGGTGGCAGGTGAAGGGTTCACCAATGACTGGCTCTGCGCCAAGATCTCGGACCGGTCCTGATTCCCCGGGGCCGTGAACGCCGCAAGGGCTCCGATACTCGCCCCCACTATCGCAATCAGCGCAGTCGATCGCATGCCTTGCATTGCATCCCGCCTCACGAACGTCGCGGCCAGCCACAGCGTGGCGAGGCCGACGAACGTCGCGGCGAGGACGAGGCCGGCCATGCCGACTGCGAAGCCGAAGACGGCGCCGAACGGAAGAGCCCATCGACGGCGGCGTCGTGACACCCGCACCAAGATGATGCTGCCGACCACGGCAAGAGCGGGCAAGAGCGCGTAGGAAGAGTTCACGGACTGCCACAGCGTCACGCTGTGCGCCAGATTGGCGTTGTTCACGTTGACCGACGAACTCGGGATGACCGCTGGGAACCGAACCGGCAACCACCAATAGGTCCACCATGCCACGGCTACGGCCGGGATCAGGGCGGTCAGGAGCAGACCACGGGGCGTGGCCGACGAAGACACGTACAACAGGAGCGCGGCCGAGACGGAAACGGCGACAGCCGTGACTACGAACGCGACTGCCGACGCCCATGACCACGGCAAGTGAAGCAGTGGTGCCCCCACTGTGACGAAGTCAGCCGCGCGAGCGGTGAGGTCCCCACTCCACGTCATGTACCAGTAATGCTGTGCCCCCAAGAATCCTCTTGTCGCGGCCTCAGCAGAGCAGTAGTCATCCGCGATCGGCCTGAGCAACCGGGCACCCCACGCAACGTAGCCGACGAGGACAAGTCCCGACACGACCAATATCAAGAACATGGCACGGGCCCAGGAAGCGCCTCCACGGAGGCCAAACCGAGAGCTCTCATCCGGAACAGCAGTCGCCCTCGCCTCAACTTGGTCGTCTTCGTGTGTCCGTGGACCGTCCACCGTGCTCCTCACTGAAGAATCATCGCCACGGCGCAAGCCGGGAGGGTCACGTTACCGACCGGGTACAGCGGCCGTCAGCGCGGGGAGACGACGACCGCGACCATGCCCGGACCGACGTGGGCGCCGATCACGGCGCCGACCTCGCCCACGACGACGTCCCGGTCGGCGAGGTTGGCCGCGAGCCGGCGGCGGAGGTGCTCGGCGAGCACGTCGGCCCGGTCGGGGTTCGCCAGGTGCGCGACCGCGACGTCGACCTGCCGGTCCTCCGCGGCCGCGACGGCCAGCTCCTCGAGGCGGGACAGCGCCCGGGCCGCCGTACGCACCTTCTCGCGGGTGCCGATCCGCCCGTCGACGATCTCCAGCAGCGGCTTCACCGCCAGCGCCGAGCCGAGGAGCGCCGCGGCGGCGCCGATCCGGCCGCCGCGTCGGAGGTACTCCAGGGTGTCGACGTAGAACAAGGACGTGGTGCCGTCGGACCGGGCCAGCGCCGCACCGGCGGCCTCCTCCGCGGAGCCGCCCCGGGCCAGCACCTCGGCCGCCGCGACCACGGCGAACCCGGTCGCCATCCCCAGCTGCCGGGTGTCGACAGCGCGGACCGGCAGCGGCGCCTCACGGGCCGCGAGCTGGGCGGACTCGAAGGTGCCGCTCATCTCCCCGGACAGGTGCACCGACAGCACCTCGTCGGCGCCGGCTGCCTTGGCCTTCTCGTAGGCCTCCAGGAACCGCGCCGGCGTGGGCCGCGACGTGCTCACGGGCGTCCACTCCCGGAGCGCGGCGGCGATCGTCTCCGCCGTCACGTCGGGGTCCAGGCCCTCGTCGTACGAGCGCGCGCCGATGACCACCTGGAGGGGTACGACCTGGATGCCGTAGCGCTCCACGACGTCACGCGGCAGCATGGCCGTGGAGTCGGTGACGAGCGCGACGGTCCGAGACATGCGGCACAGGCTAGCGTCCGGGTGCCGGGACGGAGGGAATCCTCGACCGCGCGTGCTGGTTGGCTCCGACGACCTCACCCGCAACGGAAGGACGCCCATGCGTGTCGTGATCGCCGGAGGACACGGACAGATCGCTCTGCTGCTCGAGAAGGTGCTCGCCGACCGGGGCGACCACCCCGTCGGTGTCGTCCGCAACCCCGACCATGTGGAGGACGTCGAGGCGACCGGGGCCGAGGCCGTCGTGCTCGACCTCGAGGACACCGACGTGGCCGCCCTGACGGACGTGGTCAAGGGCGCCGACGCCGTCGTGTTCGCGGCCGGCGGCGGCCCGAACAGCGGCGCCGCCCGCAAGGAGACCGTGGACAAGGGTGCTGCGGTGCTGCTGGCGGAGGCGGCGGAGCAGGCCGGGGTACGGCGCTACGTGATGGTGTCCTCGATGGGCACGGACAAGGCCGACCCGGACAGCGACGACGTGTTCCAGGTGTACCTGCGGGCCAAGAAGGCCGCCGACGACGACCTGCGCGCGCGTGACCTCGACTGGACCGTCGTACGCCCCGGACGGCTGACGAACGACACCCCCAGCGGCCGCGTGCAGGTCGGCACGCTCCCCCGCGGCGAGATCCCGCGTGCCGACGTCGCGTCGGTGCTCGCGACCGTGCTGACCGAGGACGCGACCATCGGCAAGACCTTCGACCTGCTCGCCGGCCACCAGACCGTCGAGGCGGCTCTCGCCGGGCTCTGACCGGGTCGACCACGGAGAACTGCCCCTGACCACGGGTTGCCACCCATGGTCAGGGGCAGATGTCCTGCATCCCCTGGTAAACGTCAGCCGGTGACGATGTTCACCAGCTTCGGCGCCCGGACGATCACCTTGCGGACCGGGCGGCCGTCCAGGGCGCGCTGGACGTGGTCGTCGCCCAGGGCCAGGGCCTCCAGGTCCTCGGCGGTGATGTCCGGGGTCACCTCCAGCTTGGCGCGCAGCTTGCCCTGGATCTGCACGACGGCGGTCACCGAGTCCTCGACCAGCAGGGCCGGGTCGACGGTGGGCCAGCCGGCGCGGGCCACGGTCGGGCGGTGGCCCAGCCGCTCCCACATCTCCTCCGCGGTGTACGGCGCGACCAGGCTCAGCAGGATCGCGACGGTCTCGGCGGCCTCGCGCACGGCCGGGTCGGCCGGTCCGCAGCCCGAGTCGATCGCCTTGCGGGTGACGTTGACCAGCTCCATCACCCGGGCCACCAGCACGTTGAACCGGTAGGTGTCGACCAGCTGCTCGGCCTCGTGCACGGTCTTGTGCGTGGCCTTGCGCAGGGCGACGTCGCCGCCCTCCGGCGAGGTGCCGGCCGGCGACGTCACGTCACCGCTCAGCCGCCAGGCCCGCTGCAGGAACTTCAGCGACCCGCCGGGCGACAGGTCGGCCCAGTCGATGTTGTCCTCGGGAGGTCCAGCGAACACCAGGGTCAGCCGCACCGCGTCCACGCCGAAGGCCTCTAGTTGCTCCCCCAGACTGACGCCGTTGCCCAGCGACTTGCTCATCTTCTTGCCCTGGTTGATGACGACGCCCTGGTTCATCATCCGCGTGAACGGCTCGACGAAGTCGACCATGCCCATGTCGTGCAGCACCTTGGTGAAGAACCGGGCGTACAGCAGGTGCAGGATCGCGTGCTCGACGCCACCGACGTAGATGTAGGTCGGCATCCACCGCCGCACCGCCTCGACGTCGAACGGCGCGGTGTCCTCGTGCGGCGAGCAGTAGCGCAGGAAGTACCACGACGAGTCCACGAACGTGTCCATCGTGTCGCTGTCCCGCTTGGCCGGGCCACCGCACGACGGGCAGTCGACGTTCACCCAGTCCTCGGCCGCGGCCAGCGGCGAGGTGCCCTTGGGCTTCAGGTCGGCGCCCCTCAGCTCCGGCAGCTCGATCGGCAGCTGGTCGTCCGGGACCGGGACCTCGCCACAGGTCGGGCAGTGCACGATCGGGATCGGGCAGCCCCAGAACCGCTGCCGCGACAGCAGCCAGTCGCGCAGCCGGAAGTTCACCGACCGCCGGCCGACGCCGCGCTCCTCCAGCCAGTCGATGATCGCGCTCTTGGCGGCGACGACGTCCAGGCCGTCCAGGCTGATCGAGTCGTTGGCGGAGTTGATCGCCGGGCCCTCGCCGGTGAACGCCTTGCCCCCTGACGACTCGAACCCGTCGGAGGGCTGCACCGTCCGCCGGATCGGCAGCTCGAACTTCTCCGCGAAGTCCCAGTCACGCTGGTCCTGGCCCGGGACCGCCATGATCGCGCCGGTGCCGTAGTCGGCCAGCACGTAGTCCGCGGCGTACACCGGGATCTGCTCGCCGGTCACCGGGTTGGTGGCGTACCGGCCCAGGAACACGCCGGTCTTGGGACGCTCGGTCGACATCCGGTCGATGTCGGACTCCTTGCGGACCTCCTCCACGTAGGCCTCGAACGCCTCCCGCTGCTCGGGCGCGCACAGCTCGTCGGCCAGCTTGGCGTCGGCCGCGACGACGAAGAAGGTCGCGCCGAACAGCGTGTCCGGACGGGTGGTGAAGACCGTGACCGGCTCGTCGCGGCCCTCGACCGCGAAGTCGACGTGGGCGCCCTCGGAGCGGCCGATCCAGTTGCGCTGCAGGGTCAGCACCCGCTCGGGCCAGCGGCCCTCCAGCGGCGCCATGTCGTCCAGCAGCCGCTGGGCGTACTCGGTGACCTTGAAGTACCACTGCGACAGCTCGCGCTTGGTGACCACGGCGCCGCAGCGGTCGCACAGCCCGTCGACGACCTGCTCGTTGGCCAGCACGGTCTGGTCGTTCGGGCACCAGTTGACCGGCGAGAACTTCCGGTAGGCCAGCCCCCGCTCACGGAAGCGCAGGAACAGCCACTGCGTCCACCGGTAGTACTCCGGGTCGCTGGTGTGCAGCCGGCGGGACCAGTCGAACGACACGGCGTACCGGCGGAAGGACTCGGCCTGGGTCTCGATGTTCGCGTAGGTGTACGTCGCCGGGTGCTCGTTGTTCCGGATGGCGGCGTTCTCGGCCGGCAGGCCGAAGGAGTCCCAGCCGATCGGGTTCAGCACGTCGTACCCGCGCTGCCACCAGTAGCGCGCCATCACGTCGTGCAGCGCCATCACCTCGGCGTGCCCCATGTGCAGGTCACCGCTCGGGTACGGGAACATCGTGAGCGCGTAGCGACGCTCCTTCGAGCCGTCGTCGGCGGCCTGGAAGGGGTTCAGGTCCTCCCACACCTTGCGCCACTTGTCCTGGGTGGCGGCGACGTCGTAGTGCTGCTCCTGCTCGCTCATCTGTCCGACTTCCTCGTGGTCCTGGTCCTGCTCGGCGGTCTCGGGTGCGGTTCCGTGCCCGGGCACAAAAAAACCCCTCAGCAACGAGGGGTAGCCGCGTCGTCCTGCCCGGGTGGGCCTCCGGTCAACGCGGCTGCGCAAGAAGGAGTCGCTTCTGCATGGGTCCAGGCTAGCGCACGGGCGGGTGCGGACGCAGGCGCGTATCCGGTGAGGGTCCGGTCAGCGGTGGGCGGAGACCTCGTCGTCGAGCACCTGCTCCAGCCGGAGCAGGGCGTGCGCCAGGCCGGCGTACAGCTCGGGACCGAGCGCCTCGGCCCAGTGCAGCTCGAGCCGGGTCATGGTCTCCCGGATCACGCCGATCGCGGCCCAGCCCCGGTCGGTGAGCCGGACGACGCGGGTGCGCCGGTCGTCGGGGTGCGACTCGCGGGTGATGTAACCGCCCTCCTCCAGCTGGTGCAGGAGGTGGTTCATGGCCTGCTTGGAGGCGGAGGTGCGCACGGCCAGGACGCCGGGACGCAGCCCGTCCGGGACCGGGGTGCTGGAAGACACCGAGGTGTGCCGGGAGCACGTCGTCGAAGCCCGCGTCGTGCAGGCTGGCCATCACCTCGTGGCGCACCAGCACCGCGGGACGCCGCAGCAGCGCACCCACCGGTGGCAGCGCGGTCTCACCGTGCTCGATCGCCATGTGTCCCCCAGGACCCGGTTGTTCATCCTCAAGACCCCCCGGCCTCGAAAAAAGTCTGCCCCTTTTTACTGTTTTGGTGACGGTTTTTACTGATTCCGTGCGCTCGCGTCGCCCTCGACGTGCTCGGGCACGACCACGGGACGCATCCGCGCCCAGGCCAGGAAGGCCGCAGCGACCACGACCATGCCGATCCCGGCGATCAGGTTGACGTTCAGCCCGTCGGCCTTGTCGAGCTCGGTCTCGCTCGTACCCACCAGTCCGGCGACGACGAGCACGACGCCGTAGACGCCGATCAGCAGGGCGATGAAGGTGCGGATGTCGAAGGCGCCCGCGCGGTGCGGCGCCTCGGTGGTCGGTGGCGGTCTTGCTCGCAGTGCTGGTCATGACGGCTCCTTACCAGAACAGTATGTTGAGGATGATCACGAGGACGGCGCCGACGCCGGCGAGCTGGGTCGGCTTCTGGTACCACGGCAGCCGACTCTCGCTGGGGTCGTGGAAGTCCTTCTTCGGCGTGAGCGAGTAGACGAGGCCCCGCAGCTCGGACTCCGGCCTGGGCCTGGTGACCAGGCTGACCCCCACGCTGACCGCGATGTCGACGAAGAACGCCGCGCCGGCCGCCACGAAGCTCGCGCCCTGCCCGGTCAGTCCCACTGCGCCGGTGGACATCGGGCCGAGCGCGTCCTTGCTCAGCACCCCGACGAGCACGGCGGCCAGGGTGCCGCTCACCAGGCCCGTCCAGCCGGCCGTGGGCGTCATCCGCTTCCAGAACATGCCGAGGATGAACGTGGCGAACAGCGGTGCGTTGAAGAACCCGAACAGCGTCTGCAGGTAGTCCATGATGTTCGAGTAGTTGGAGGCGAAGAACGCCGTACCGACGGCGATCACGGTCGCCGCGACCGTGGCCAGCCGACCCACGCGGGTGTAGTAGTCGTCCGGCTCGTCCTTCTTCACGTACGTCTGCCACAGGTCGTAGCTGAACACCGTGTTGAACGCGGAGATGTTGGCCGCCATGCCGGCCATGAACGATGCGAGCAGCCCGGCGATCGCGACGCCGAGCATGCCGTTGGGCAGCAGGTCACGCATCAGGTAGAGGATCGCGTCGTTGTAGTCGGGCGTCGTGCCCTCGGGCGGGTTCGCCAGCTCGCCGACGAGGACACCGGCGATCATGCCCGGGAAGATGACGATGAACGGGATGAACATCTTCGGGAAGGCGCCGATGATCGGCGACCGCTGCGCGGCCGAGATGGAGCTCGACGCCATCGCACGCTGCACCTCCACGAAGTTCGTGGTCCAGTAGCCGAAGGACAGCACGAAGCCGAGCCCGAACACGATGCCGATCACCGACAGGACCGGGTTCTCGATGCCGGTCAGGTTCGTGCCCGGCCAGGACGACAGCCGGTCGGCTCCGTCGGGCAGCTGGCTGATCCGGTCCGTGAGGCCGCTGTACCCGCCGACCTTGTGCAGCCCGACCAGGGTCAGCGGCAGCAGCGCGGCGACGATCACGAAGAACTGGAGCACCTCGTTGTAGATGGCCGCCGACAGACCACCGAGTGCGGTGTAGGTGAGCACGATGGCCGCGGCGATCAGCAGCGACACCCACAGCGGCCAGCCGAGCAGCACCTTCACGATGCTGGCGAGCAGGTAGAGGTTGATGCCCGCGATCAGCAGCTGCGCGAGCGCGAAGCTCAGCGCGTTGACGAGGTGGGCGGCCGGCCCGAAGCGGCGGTTCATGAACTCGGGGACGGAGCGGACCTTCGACCCGTAGTAGAAGGGCATCATCACGACGCCGAGGAACAGCATCGCGGGCACGGCGCCGATCCAGAAGTAGTGCACGGTCGGGATGCCGAAGTTCGCGCCGTTGGCGGACATGCCGATGATCTCGACGGCACCCAGGTTCGCGGAGATGAACGCGAGACCGGTCACCCACGCCGGCAGCGACCGGCCCGAGAGGAAGAAGTCGATGCTGCTGGAGACCGAGCGTTTGGCGAGGATGCCGATGCCCAGGACGAAGACGAAGTAGAGAGCGATCAGGATGTAGTCGACCCAGTTGGCATCGAGCCGAAGCTGGGCATCCGCCGCGAGAAGCATCGAATCTCCTTTGATCCGGACTGACCCCCCAGGAGGCTTACTCCCCCGTATCCGGACAACTCATGCACGCAGCGACCGACGAGTTCCGGAGGTGCCCTAGGGTGCGGCTCGGACGAACGCGAGCACCGGCGACAGAGGACGGAGACGAGACGGATGACGTGGTTGGTGACCGGCGGGGCGGGCTACATCGGCGCGCACGTGGTGCGGGCGTTCCAGGCCCAGGGCCTCGACGCCGTCGTGCTCGACGACCTCTCCAGCGGCCACCGGGAGTTCGTGCCCGCGGACGTGCCGTTCGTCGACGGGACCGTCCTCGACACCGACCTGCTGGTCCGCACGCTGCGTGAGCACGACGTCACCGGTGTCGTGCACGTGGCCGGGTTCAAGTACGCCGGCGTCTCCGTCCAGCGGCCGCTGCACACCTACGAGCAGAACGTCACGGGCACGGTGAGCGTGCTCAAGGCGATGGCCGAGGCGGGGGTCGCCAAGGTCGTCTTCTCCTCGAGCGCCGCGACCTTCGGCACCCCGGACGTGGACACCGTCACCGAGGACACCCCGACGCGGCCCGAGTCGCCGTACGGCGAGTCCAAGCTCATCGGCGAGTGGCTGCTGCGCGACCAGGAGACCGCGACCGGGCTGGCCCACACGTCGCTGCGCTACTTCAACGTCGTCGGCTCGGGCTCCGACGAGGTCTACGACACGAGCCCGCACAACCTGTTCCCGCTGGTGATCGAGGCGCTCATCGAGGGCCGGACCCCGCGGATCAACGGCGACGACTACCCCACCCCCGACGGGACCTGCGTGCGCGACTACATCCACGTCGCCGACCTCGCCGTCTCGCACGTGGCCGCCGCGCAGGCCCTCGAGGCGGGTACGACGCTCGCGCCGGTCTACAACCTCGGCAGCGGCGACGGGCTCTCCGTCCGGCAGATCATGGACGCGATGGCCCGGGTGACCGGCATCGACTTCGAGCCCGAGGTGCACCCGCGCCGCCCCGGCGACCCGGCCCGGATCGTCGCGTCCGGCGAGCTGGCCGCCCGTGACCTGGACTGGAAGATGCGGCACACCGTCGACGAGATGGTCGCCAGCGCCTGGTCGGCACGCCGCGCCCACGACCCTGCCTGACCCGCCTGACTGACCCGCTGCCTGACCCGGCTGTCGAACAAGGAGACTGCATGAGCGTGCTCGACCTGTTCCGTCTCGACGGCAAGGTGGCCATCGTCACCGGTGCCTCCTCCGGGCTCGGCGTCTCCTTCGCCCAGGCCCTGGCCGAGGCCGGTGCTGACGTGGTCCTCGGCGCCCGACGGGTGGACCGGCTCGAGGAGACCAAGGCGCTCGTCGAGGCGGCGGGGCGTCGGGCGCTGGCCGTGCAGACCGATGTCGCCGACCCCGAGGCCTGCCAGCGGCTCGTCGACACCGCGATGCGGGAGCTCGGCCGGGTCGACGTACTCGTCAACAACGCGGGCGTCGGCACCGCCGTCCCCGCCACCCGGGAGACCCCCGAGCAGTTCCGCCAGGTCGTCGACGTGAACCTCAACGGGTGCTACTGGATGGCGCAGGCCTGCGGGCGGGTGATGCAGCCCGGCAGCAGCATCGTCAACATCAGCAGCGTCCTCGGCCTGACCACCGGCGGCCTGCCGCAGGCGGCGTACTCCGCGACCAAGGCCGGGCTGATCGGCCTCACCCGCGACCTCGCGCAGCAGTGGACCGGCCGCAAGGGCATCCGGGTCAACGCGCTCGCGCCCGGCTTCTTCGCCTCGGAGATGACCGACACCTACCCCGACGGCTATCTCGACCAGGCGATGACCCGCGTGCCGGCCGGACGCAAGGGTGAAGGCATCGAGCTCGCAGCCGCGCTGGTGTTCCTGGCCAGCGACGCCGGCGGCTACGTCACCGGGCAGACGATCGCCGTCGACGGCGGCATGACGATCACCTGACGAGCCACCGCCCGGTGACATACGCACGGCCGGCGCTCAGCCCACCCTTGGGATCCGGTGGGAAGATGGGCCCATGAGCAGCCAGCAGAACATCCGCGGACTGCGGTCCGGGCTCACCCTGGAGTTCCCGCAGTCGCTGGGGGTCTACGACAAGTACGAGCAGGCGCAGCGGGCCGTCGACTTCCTCTCCGACCACGAGTTCCCGGTCGAGAACTGCATGATCGTCGGCACCGAGCTCAAGCAGGTCGAGCGGGTCACCGGACGGCTCACCACCGGTCGGGTCGCCATCGGCGGCCTGCTCTCCGGTGTCTGGATGGGCCTGTTCATCGGCCTGATCTTCTCCTTCTTCGGCACCGGCAATGCGCTGCCGATCATCCTGTCGACGGTCGCGTTCGGCGCGCTGTTCGGCGTCATCTGGGCGCTCGTCGGGTACGCCGCCGCCCGCGGCCAGCGGGACTTCAGCTCGGTGAGCCGGATCGTCGCGACCCGCTACGAGGTGCTCGTCGAGCACAAGCACGCCGCCGCCGGACGCGAGCTGCTGGCCCAGCTCCCCGGGCACACCGCGTCGCAGCAGCAGTTCTAGTCGGCAGAGAGCACGAAGGCCGATGCCCGAGTGGGAACCGGGCTGTCACGATCTGGGTGGGCTGCTGCCGTCCTGACGTGCGAGTGGCGCCGCCGGGTGTGGCCCGCACCGCGGCGACCTACCCTCCACCCCAGCACGTCACCCGGGTTGTCGGCCTTCGACGCGTCGGTGCCGAGTCACGGTGAGGAAACGCCCCCGCCTCGACCTCAACGGAGGCCAGCCAGCCACGCACGCCGTCAGCGCGACGACATCAGGCGGGGCTTCGGAGCAGCACTCAGGCGCGCCTGAGCCTCGCGGACAGTGCGAGCGAGTTGTCGTAGATCTTGTTCGCGAGCAGAACGTCGTCGGCGTAGGCGGTCTCGCCCGCCACGGAGAAGGAGCCGACCCCGAGCCGGACCCAGCGGGGGTTGCTGACGCAGCTGCGGGGGAAGCCGACGGTGACGACGTGGTTCGTGTAGTCGATGGAGTGCCGGACCGCGCACCGAACCTTGGCACCGCTGGGACGGTCCATCTCGGACATCCCGCGCCACATGTTCGGCCCCACGGACAGCACGACGTCGCGGTGCACCCCTTCGTTCGTGACCACTTGGACGACATGTCCCCGGTAGTCCCCGGCCTTCTGCAGATCCGCGAACTTGATGCGGACCCCGATCCGGTAACGGCCGTGGGTGAGCAGCGACGATTCGATGTCGCCGTCGGTCACGGTTGGCTCGGGGGCTGACGTGTCTCCGTCGACGGGGGCCGAACGAACATCAGCGTGGGCGTCGCGCTCAACCAGGCTCTGGGCGCTCGCCGGCCCGGTCTGGCCGACAGCAAGCAGGGTGAGAATGGCTGCCGCACATGTGCGGCGCAGGCGTGATGTCATGAGGTCCCCCGAGAGGCTTGTGGATGACCGCCGAGGATGGCGGGCGACGGTCAGCGTAGGGCACCTTTTCCGTCCTCGACGGTAAACGGAAATTTCCAGACCTTCTGCCCGCGGACGAGAGCGCCGCGGCCGCAGACACCGCTGATCGTCCAGAGCCGCGCGACCCGTCGGTGACCGACCATGGGTCGAGCCAGTCGAGGCCGCCTTCCGCAGAGCCCGATCTGGGTGTCTCGACAAGCTCGACCAGCCGGACCGGGATCCACCACGCAGCGAGGCCGGCCCCGACCCGGGAACCGGCCGTGTCGATCTGGTGGAGCTGAGGGGACTCGAACCCCTGACCCCCTCCATGCCATGGCCGGAGCTGACGGAGCCGCTACCAGCTGCGCCCACGCAGCACGAAGGCCGGCCCCCAACCCGGGAACCGGCCGTGTCGATCTGGTGGAGCTGAGGGGACTCGAACCCCTGACCCCCTCCATGCCATGGCCGGAGATGACGGAGCCGCTACCAGCTGCGCCCACGCAGCACGAAGGCCGGCCCCCGCCTCGGGAACCGGCCTGTCGATCGTTCTTCTGGTGGAGCTGAGGGGACTCGAACCCCTGACCCCCTCCATGCCATGGCCGGAGATGACGGAGCCGCTACCAGCTGCGCCCACGCAGCACGAAGGCCGGCCCCCAGCATCGGGAACCGGCCTGTCGTCGATCTGGTGGAGCTGAGGGGACTCGAACCCCTGACCCCCTCCATGCCATGGAGGTGCGCTACCAGCTGCGCCACAGCCCCGCCGCCCTTGTCCGGGCAACCCGGGAATCTTATCCAACGCCCTCCGCGGATGCGAAATCGGGGCCGGTGACCTGCTGGTTGTACGTCGCGAGCCGCAGCCGATCGAGGGTGGGGTGCTCGACCAGGACCGCCCATGCGCAGTTGTCCATGCCCCGCAGCGACGGCTCCTGCTGCTGCGACCAGCCGAGCAGGTCGAACATCGCGTCCTTCAGCGAGGCGCCGTGGGTGACCACGATGCCGGTCTCGCCTGCGTCCAGGGATGCCAGGAACTCGCGGAGCGCCGGCACCATCCGGCGCAGGACGTCAGACGTCGACTCGGCGCCGGGGACCAGGTGCTCCTCGTCGCCACACGCCCAGGACTCGAATGCCTCGGGGAAGCGCTCGCGGAACTGCGCGGTGTCCAGGCCCTGCCGGGCGCCGACGTCGTACTCCCGGAGCCGCTCGTCGACCTTGGCGGCGAGACCGGTGGCGCGCTCGACGTACGCACAGGTCTGCCGGGCCCTCGCCAGGTCGGAGGTCCACAGGGCGCTCGGCCGCAGCGCGGCGAGCGCGGGCGCGGCGGCGGCCGCCTGCCGGTGGCCGACCTCGTCGAGCTCGATGTCGGCGTGGCCCTGGGCCCGCCCGGAGTCGTTCCAGGCGGTGCGGCCGTGCCGGAGCAGGACCAGGCGCCGGCTCTCGCCGGAGATCACCGGTCGCGGCCGGAGGTGACCGTGTCCGGCAGGGCGATCAGCGGGCAGTCGCGCCAGAGCCGCTCGAGGGCGTAGAACGACCGCTCCTCCTCGTGCTGCACGTGCACGACGATGTCGGCGTAGTCGATGAGCACCCACCGGCCGTCGCGCTCCCCCTCGCGACGTACGGGCTTGGCGCCGATCTCGCGCAGGCCGTCCTCGATCGCGTCGACGATCGCCTTGACCTGGCGGTCGTTGGGCGCGGAGGCCAGCAGGAACGCGTCGGTGATGACCAGCTGGTCGGACACGTCGAAGGCCACGATGTTCTCGGCGAGCTTGTCCGACGCGGCCTGGGCGGCGGTGCGGACGAGCTCGAGGGCCCGGTCGGTGGCGGTCATGGTGTCGGTCCTAGCTTCGAGGTGGGTTTCTCGGGGGTGTAGAGGGCGTACTTGGTGATGTACTGCACGACCCCGTCGGGGACGAGGTACCACACGGGCTCACCCCGCATGCGGCGCTTGCGGCAGTCGGTCGAGGAGATGGCCAGCGCGGGGATCTCGATGATCGTGACCTTGTCCTCGGGCATCCCGCTCAGCGTCGAGTGGTCCATCGTGAAGCCCGGCCGGGTGCAGCCCACGAAGTGCGCGAGGTCGAACAGCTCGTCGGCGTCGCGCCAGGTGAAGATGTCGCTGAGGGCGTCGGCGCCGGTGATGAAGAACAGGTCGGCGTCCGGGAGCTCCTTGCGGAGGTCGCGCAGCGTGTCGATGGTGTACGTCGGACCGTCCCGGTCGATGTCCACGCGGGAGACCCAGAACCGGGGGTTCGAGGCCGTCGCGATGACCGTCATGAGGTAGCGGTCCTCCGCCGGGGAGACCACCCGCTCCTGCTTCTGCCACGGCTGCCCGGTCGGCACGAAGACGACCTCGTCGAGGTCGTACCAGGCCTGGACCTCGCTGGCGGCGACGAGGTGACCGTGGTGGATGGGGTCGAACGTGCCGCCCATGACGCCGATGCGTCGACGCGCCGGGTCCCGGTGCTGCTCAGCCACGCGTCCTCGTCACTGCACGGTCACAGGTGAGCTCAGGAGTGGTCGCGGCCGCCGCCGAAGGCCAGCAGGCCACCGAGCATGACCAGGAGGAGGACGAAGACGCCGATGCCGACGAACCACGGGTTGATGCCACCGCTGGACTCGGCGGCGGCCACGGTGACGAGAGGCGTGAGCGACATGCGCCGAACTCTACCGTGCGTCAGCGGCCGGGCACCGGCAGCCCGATGCGGCCGAGCCGGACCAGCGACACGCACTTGAGCACCAGCAGCCCGGTCGCGATCGCGGCCCCGAGCCACACCCAGCCGGTGACCAGCAGCAGGACGGCGAACAGCGAGGAGTTGACCGCCTTGCCGGGCTTGGACCAGTTCCACAGCCACAGCGGCCGGTCGATCACGTAGAAGTAGTTGGGGCTGCGCACCGGCCAGGCGAGGAACGCCAGCGACAGGAAGCAGTCGACGACCATGAACTCGGCGAGGTAGATGAACACCGGCACCGCGAACTCGGGCTGCAGCCACACCAGCCCCAGGTAGAACGACGCCGCGCAGAACCGGTCGGACAGGATGTCGAGCACCGCGCCGATCCGGGTCTCGCAGCCGCGGACCCGGGCCACGAACCCGTCGAGGCTGTCGCCGGCCCAGTAGACGACCAGCGCCGCGACCAGCAGCGGCAGGCTGTCGCTCTGCGCCGCGAGGCCGGCGAGGACGACGGAGGCGACCGTGCGCACCCCGGTCACGACGGTCGCGGAGGTGCCGACGCGCTCCTGCTCGGGGTGGGTCCAGACGTCGCGCGTGCCCGCCTCGACGGGAGCAGCCATGGTCATGGCGTCAGAGTAGATCGTCCGCCCCCGCGCCCTTGAACAGCGCGGCCGACAGGGTGCTCGGGAACCGCACCGTGAAGCGGGTGTCCCCGAGCAGCTTCGCGAGCTCGTCGGCCCTCTCGCGCAGCTCGCGACGTCGGGC
Organism: uncultured Actinomycetota bacterium; assembly: GCA_963827435.1. GTDB lineage: Bacteria > Actinomycetota > Actinomycetes > Propionibacteriales > Nocardioidaceae > Nocardioides_B. The sequence goes on along the minus strand of CAWHAU010000020.1, from coordinate 145,790 downwards.
GGGCGGCAGGTCGACGTACGCGCGCATCCGGATCTCGCCGTCGGCGGACTGGACCCAGCCGCCCACGACCTCGCCGTCGACCCACAGGGTCGGGCCGGCGTTGCCCATCCGGTCGAAGGTGTCGGCACAGGCAGCGGGGAGGTACCACGCGCGCTCCTTCCAGCCCATCGTGGTGGGGTCGAGCCCGGGCAGCAGCGCGACCCACGGCTCCGCGCCGGCGACCGGCTCCTCGTCGCCCGGCGCGACCCAGGCGGGTCCGCTGTCGACGTGCACCTCGACGGCGCCGCAGTCGGCCAGCGCCTTCTTGGTGGTGGCGACCGTCCAGCCCATCCACCACTGGAGGTCGGTGGTGGTGCCGGGCCCGAAGGCGTGCAGCCACCGCAGGGCCAGGTCGCGCGCCGCCTCGCGCGGATCGAGGTCGCCGAGCCCGCCGTCCAGCCAGGAGTCCGCGGCGGCGTAGGTGTACGCGCCGTTGATCCAGGTGCCGGTGGGCCTGGTCCGCAGGATCCGGCCCTCGAAGCCGAGGTGGAGCAGCACCCGGGTGTGCGCCGAGACGGTGGCGGAGTACTTCTTGCCCGGTGCCATCACGATCTTGTGGGTGAGAGCCGGGACCTTCTGGCCGAGCGCGCGGGCGGTCAGCGGCCCGTGCTCGTGGAGGGCCGCGAGCACCTGGTCGCGGGCGTCGGCGAGCCAGGCGTCGGGGTCGTCGACGCCGTTCTCGGCCAGCAGCCCCGCGGTCCGGCGGTGCTCGGGCCCGATGAGGTTGCGGGTCGCGGCCGCATGCATCTGGCGTACGACGGGCGGGGTCGCCACCCACAGCGTGCGGCGCATCGCGTGGTGCCGGATCACGGTCCGGTCGACGTACAACGCCTGCTCGACCGCCTCGACGGACGGGTGCTCCATGCGCAGCATCGCAGAGAGGTAGACCGTGACCGGGTCGGTGGAGTGCAGCGCGACGACGCCGTCCGCGAGGACGGCGACGTCGTCGGTGCGCAGCTCCGGGAGCAGCCGATGGCGGCGGGCGAGCCGGGCCCGGCGCTCCGTGAGGCCGATGGTGCGAGGCATGCGCCGATCCTGCCAGGGGGCTCCCCCGCTCAGGCGGCGGCGGACGACAGCCTCCGGGAGGCGACCGTCGCGGCGGCCGGCCGGCGCAGCAACGTGACGCCGAGGGCCGCGACCCACAGGCCCCAGCCGGTGCTGCCGAGCAGGCCGGCGAGGTCCCAGACCGGGAAGCCGGGCACCGCGCTGGCGACCACGTCGCCCTGGTTGAGGAGGTACAGCGCGTTCACCACCAGGCCGCTCCAGGCGAGCCAGCGCGGCAGGATCCCGGTCCGCAGGGCGACGACGCACAGCGTGACCGCCCAGCCGATCGCGAGCACCTCGCCGAGGTGCTCCCCCAGCAGCGACCCGCCGAGCTGGTGCTGCGCGGTCCACGCGGCGGCGACGGCCTCCTTGGTCGTCGCGTCGCCGGCGACGTAGGACCGGGCCAGCGGCGGCACCACGAACACCCACCGCAGGAAGCCGGCGACGGAGAGCACGACCGACGTGGCGCCGACGAAGGTCGCGGCCCGCAGCACGGCGTCGTCGCGGCGGCCGAGCACCGACGGCAGCATCAGCATCGGGACCAGCAGGAGCCCGTAGGTCCAGGCCACCGCGAACCACGTCCAGACGAGCCCGCTGCCGCCGTCGAGGAAGGCGGGCAGCACCACGTCGGCGGGCTCGCGCAGGATGTCCGGCCACGCGAAGGTCGCGGACAGCACCGACGCCGCCACCCCGAAGGAGACGGCGCCGAGGACGAACAGGGCGCCGGTCGTCCGACGCGGGGCTGCGGTGTCGGTCATGGTTCCTCCTGGTTTGTGTACGCCGTACAGAATTCCTCGACACCGTGATAATGTACGGCGTACAGAACGCGGTCAAGAGAGGACCAGACCAGCCATGGACGCAGCCCCCGGGCACAGCCCGAGACGGGGCCGCCGCGGCCCCGGGCGCGCGCTCACCGAGGACGCGATCGTGGACGCCGCGCTCGCCCTGCTCGACGAGGGCGGGCCGGCGGCCGCGTCCGTGCGCGGCATCGCGACCCGGGTCGGGGTCGCCCCGAACGCGGTCTACACGTACTTCCCGGACAAGGCCGCCGTCGTGCGCGCGATCGTCGAGCGGCTGCTCGGGGAGGTCGCCGCGGCCGCCCCCGTCGACCCGGCGGTGCCGTGGCGCGACGGCGTCGAGGCGCTGGCGCTGGCGGTCCGTCGAGTGCTGACCGCCCACCCCGGCGCGGTGCCGCTGATGGTCGGCGGGCCGATGGACGGGCCGCACGCGCTGCTGCTCGGCGAGCGGCTCCTCGAGCTCCTCGGGCGGGCCGGCCTCTCCCCCGAGGACGCCGCCCACGCGTCGTACCTGCTGATCGTGCACGCCTTCGGCTCGATGGCCCTCGAGGTCGCCGACCTCGACGAGGTGGCCTCGCCGCTGCCGCCCGAGGCCGACCGGGTGGCCGCACGCGAGGGCACGTTCGCGGCGACGCCGGCCGAGCACTTCCCGCTGTCGGCGGCGGTGGTGCCGACGATGGCGGCCTACGTCTCGACCGACCAGTTCGTCTGGGGGCTGCGCCGGATCCTCGACGGGATCGAGCGCCAGGCGGTCGGCGAGATGCCGCTAGCGGACCTGGCCGTCGCCGGTGACGACGTACTTGGTCGAGGTCATCTCGGGCAGCCCCATCGGGCCGCGCGCGTGCAGCTTCTGGGTGGAGATGCCGATCTCGGCGCCGAAGCCGAACTCGCCGCCGTCGGTGAAGCGGGTGGACGCGTTCACGATCACCGCCGCCGCGTCGACCGCCGCGGTGAAGCGGCGCGCGGCGTCCTGCGACCCGGTGACGATCGCCTCGGTGTGGCCGGAGGAGTAGGTGCGGATGTGCCGGACCGCCGCCTCCAGGTCGGGTACGACGGACGCGGAGATGTCCAGCGAGAGGTACTCCGCCCGGTGGTCCTCCTCGGTCGCCGGGACCACGCCGTCCTGGCGGGCGAAGGTCTCGTCGCCGTGCACGGTCACGCCGGCGTCCTGCAGGGCGGCGACCACCCGCGGCACGAACGCCTCGGCGACGTCGGCGTGCACGAGCAGCGACTCGGCGGCGTTGCACACCGAGGGGCGGTGGGTCTTGGCGTTGAGCACGATGGCCAGCGCCCGGTCGAGGTCGGCGTCCCGGTCGACGTACACGTGGCAGTTGCCGACGCCGGTCTCGATCACCGGCACGGTCGACTCCTCGACCACGGAGCGGATCAGCCCCGCGCCGCCGCGCGGGATCAGCACGTCGACCAGGCCGCGGGCCCGCATCAGCGCCTTCGCCGCCTCGTGCCCCTCCCCCGGGACCAGCTGCACCGCGTCGGCCGGCAGGCCGGCTCCCGCAGCGGCCTCGCGCAGCACGGCCACGATCGCCTCGTTGGAGCGCCGGGCGCTCGACGAGCCGCGCAGCAGCACGGCGTTGCCGCTCTTGAGGCAGATGCCGGCCGCGTCGGCCGTCACGTTGGGGCGGGCCTCGTAGATGATCCCGACGACACCGAACGGCACACGCACCTGGCGCAGCTCCAGCCCGTTGGCGAGGGTCGAGCCGCGGACGACCTCGCCGACGGGGTCGGGCAGCGCCGCGACGTCGCGGAGCCCGTCGGCCATCCCGGCCACCCGGCCGGCGTCCAGGCTCAGCCGGTCGACGAGCGCCTCGGGGGTGCCGGACTGCACGGGCCGCGGAGACGTCCTCGGCGTTCGCGGCGAGCACGGCGTCGGTGTGCGCGACGAGAGCGTCGGCCATCGCGTGCAGGGCGGCGTCCTTGGTCGCGCGGGTGGCCAGCGCGAGGTCGTGCGCGGCCTCACGGGCGCGGAGCGCCACGGCCTCGAAGGTCATGGGGCCAGGGTAGATCGGCGGCTGCTCAGAACGGCAGCGGTGTCACGTCGTGGAGGTCGACGATGACGTTGTACTCCATGCCGCGGGAGAGGAAGACCGCCCGCTCGAGCACCTCGAGCCCGACGACCTCCCAGCGCGGCAGGCCCGCCGACTCGCGGTGCTCGTTCCAGACCCGCAGCGCGAGCGAGGAGGCGTCGAGGAGGCTCTCGGCCTCTTCCCAGTACTGGATCTCGGCGCGACCGCCGGAGTACTTCAGCGAGTGCAGGAACGGCCGTTGGTCGTTGAGCCGGCGCAGCGCGTTGCGGACGATGAGCGGCTCGACGTCGTCCCCCGCAACCGTCACCGTCACATGCCACAGCCGAAACGGTTCACTCAACGACGTCACCCCTCGAAAGGTCCCGAAGATCCCCGTCACACCTGTCAGCGCACCCTCCCCCGGGCACGCGTCAAGTCTGCCGTCCCGACGCTAGGGGCGTCCGGTGATTACCGAAAATGTCTGGACCCCGATCAGCCGTCGTCGAACCTCGCGGCAGCAGCACCAGGTCGTCGCGGTGGACGACCTCCCGCTCGTACGACGCGCCGAGCTCACGGGCCAGGTCGTGGGTCGAACGGCCCAGCAGGTCCGGCAGCTCGTCGGCGTCGTAGTTGACCAGGCCGCGCGCGACCGGGACGCCGTCCGGGTCCACGAGGTCGACCGGGTCTCCCCCGACGAACGAGCCGGCGACTCCGGTGATCCCGGCCGGCAGCAGGGACGCGCGCCGCTCGGTCACGGCCCGCACCGCCCCGGCGTCGAGGAAGATCCGGCCCTTGGCCTCGGTGGCGTGCGCCAGCCACAGCAGCCGGGTCGGCCGTCGTTTGCCGGTGGGGTGGAAGACCGTGCCCACGGGTGCGCCGGCGAGCGCCTCGGCGGCGAGCGGGGCGGAGGTGAGCACGACCGGGATACCGGCCCCGGTGGCGATCCGCGCCGCCTCGACCTTGGTGTACATGCCGCCGGTGCCGAGGCCGGTCGCGCCGGTCTTGCCGACCTGTACCGCGTCGAGGTCGGCCTCGGAGACCACGTCCGGCAGCAGCGTGGCGTCGCCGCGGGCGGGGTTGCCGTCGTAGAGACCGTCGACGTCGCTGAGCAGGAGCAGCAGGTCGGCGTGCACCAGGTGGGCGACGAGCGCCGCCAGCCGGTCGTTGTCGCCGAAGCGGATCTCGGAGGTGGCGACCGTGTCGTTCTCGTTGACCACCGGCAGCACGCCGAGCTCGAGCAGCTTGGCGAAGGTGCGGTAGGCGTTGCGGTAGTGGCTGCGCCGGGTCACGTCGTCGACGGTCAGCAGCACCTGTCCCGCGACGATGCCGTGGCGGGCGAACTCCTGGTTGTAGCGCTGCACGAGCAGCCCCTGCCCCACCGACGCGGCCGCCTGCTGGGTGGCCAGGTCGCGGGGACGGCGCGGCAGGTCCAGCGGGGCCAGGCCCGCGGCGATCGCGCCGGAGGACACCAGCACCACCTCGGCGCCGCGGGCCCGCAGCCCGGCGAGCGCGTCCACCAGGGCGGCCAGCCGCACCGGGTCGATGCCGCCCTCGGCGGTGGTCAGCGAGGACGAGCCGACCTTGACGACGACGCGTCCGGCCTGCGCGACCTGTGCCCGCTCGGTCACGACTCGTCCTCCGGCTGCTCGTGGCCCGGGTCGTCCTCCGTCCAGCCCCAGTCCGGGTCGGCGCGCTGCACGACCGTCTCGTCGGGGTCGTCGACGCCGAGCCGCCGGGCCACGTCGGCGCGGGTCTCATGGGGCTCCTTGGTGGCCATCGCCGCGTCGATCTGCCGGCGTCGTACGGCGGCCGGGCGGCTCTCCTCGAAGCGGGAGTCCTCGCCCCGTCGGCCGAGCAGCTCGGCGCCGGTCGCGACCATCGGCCGGAAGTCGAACACCACGGCGTTGTCGGCCTCGCCGATGAGCACGGTGTCGCCCTCCTCGGCGCCGAGCTCGAGCAGCCGGTCCTCGACCCCCAGCCGGTTGAGCCGGTCGGCGAGGAAGCCGACCGCCTCGTCGTTGCTGAAGTCGGTCTGCCGCACCCAGCGCTCCGGCTTGGTGCCGCGGACCCGCCAGCCCTCGCCGGTCTGCCGGACGGTGAACTCCGGGCCGCCGGCGGTCTCGCGGGGGCGCAGCACGATCCGGGTCGCCTCGGCCACCGGCTTCTCCGCCCGGGCCCGCGCCACGATCTCGGCCATCGCGAACGACAGCTCCCGCAGCCCCTCGTGGCTGGCGGCCGAGACGGTCAGCACGGTGAGGCCGCGCGCGTCGAAGTCCTCCTGGACGATGTCGGCCAGGTCGCGGCCGTCGGGGACGTCCACCTTGTTCAGCACCACCAGGCGGGGACGGTCCTCGAGGCCGCCGTACGACGCCAGCTCGCGCTCGATCACGTCGAGGTCCCCGAGCGGGTTGCGGCCGGGCTCCAGGGTGGCGGTGTCGATGACGTGGACGAGCGCGGCGCAGCGCTCGACGTGCCGCAGGAAGTCGTGGCCGAGACCACGGCCCTCGCTCGCGCCCTCGATGAGCCCGGGCACGTCGGCCACGGTGAAGGTGGTGTCGCCCGCGGTCACCACGCCGAGGTTCGGGACGAGTGTGGTGAACGGGTAGTCGGCGATCTTGGGCCGGGCCCGCGACAGCGCCGCGATCAGGCTGGACTTGCCGGCGGAGGGGAAGCCGACCAGGCCGATGTCGGCGACCACCTTGAGCTCGAGCGTGACGTCGAGCTCGTCCCCGGGCTCACCGAGCAGGGCGAATCCGGGTGCCTTGCGCTTGGACGAGGCCAGCGCGGCGTTGCCGAGACCGCCGCGGCCGCCCTCGGCCACCACCATCTCGGTGCCCGGGCCGACCAGGTCGGCGAGCACCCGGCCGCGGGCGTCGTTGACGACGGTCCCGTCCGGCACCGACAGGACGAGGTCCTCGCCGTGCGCGCCGTTGCGGTGGGCGCCCGCGCCGTGCCCGCCGTTCTGGGCTCGCCGGTGCGGGCTGTGGTGGAAGTCGACGAGCGTCGTGACGCTCGGGTCGACGCGCAGGATCACGCTGCCGCCGGGTCCGCCGTTGCCCCCGTCGGGGCCGCCGAGCGGCTTGAACTTCTCGCGGTGCACGGAGGCGACCCCGTTGCCGCCGCGACCCGCGGTGACGTGCAGCGTCACCCGGTCGACGAACGTCGGCACGGCCATCGGTGTCTCCTCTCGTGGTGCAGGGGCTGCCAGATTCCCTGGGTCCCCTGGGAATCTGGCACACCCCCGACGTTGTAACGCTGGGGGTGTGCCGGTTTAACCGGGTCCCCTGGGAATCTGGCACCCAACGGCGAAGGGGCGCCCTGCCGTCTCAGCAGGGCGCCCCTTCGCGCTGTGTCTTAGCTCCCGGCCGAGGTCACTCGGCGGTCGGGACGATGTTCACGACGCGACGGCCGCGCTTGGTGCCGAACTCGACGTTGCCGCCGACGAGGGCGAACAGCGTGTCGTCGCCACCACGGCCGACGCCGCTGCCGGGGTGGAAGTGGGTGCCGCGCTGCCGGACGATGATCTCGCCGGCGTTGACGAGCTGGCCGCCGTAGCGCTTCACGCCGAGGCGCTGGGAGTTCGAGTCCCGACCGTTCTTGGTCGAGGCTGCGCCCTTCTTGTGTGCCATGAGTTCAGTCCTTCTGTGCGTCGCTCGGTGACCGGGAGGTCAGGCGTTGATGCCGGTGACCTTGACCTGGGTGTACTTCTGGCGGTGACCCTGGCGCTTGCGGTAGCCGGTCTTGTTCTTGTACTTGAGGATCGTGATCTTGGGGCCCTTGGTGGCCCCCACGACCTCGGCGGTCACGGTCGCCTTGGCCAGCGCGTCGGCGCCGGCGGTGACCTTCTCGCCGTCGACGAGCATGAGGACCGGCAGGGTGACCGAGTCACCCACCTCGTGGGCAACCTTGTCGATCTCGATGACGTCGCCGACAGCCACCTTCTGCTGCTGGCCGCCACTGCGCACGATCGCGTACACCACGGACTCACTCTCTTCGTCGGACAACTCGTTCGGGTTGCGCCCCGGCACGCTCGACGTCTCACCAGGAGGGAGACGGGGGTGCCGTGCGCAGACGGCGCACGTCGGCGCCGAGGGTCAAGTCTACGGACGGGGGCCCGGCGGGTCAAAACGACCGTGACCCGCCTGGACACCGCGCTCAGCGCTTGCGCGAGCCCTTCTTCTTGATGGGCACGTGCACGGTCTCGGCCGCGTCCCCGTCGACGGACGGAGGCTCGGTCTCGGACCCGGCGCCGTCGGCGTCCTGGCCCGCTGCCTCCGTCGGTACGTCGGACGGGGTCACCGTCGCGGCTCCGTCGCTCGCCGCACCGGCGGGCGGACCCGCGGGGCGGCGGGCCACCCGACGTCGCGAAGTGGTCACCAGGCGAGGCCCGGCGGGAACGGGCGGCTCCACCGGAGTCTCGGCCGGTGTCTCGGCCGGTGTCTCGGCCGGGTGTCTCGGCGGCTGCCTCGGTCGGGGTCTCCGTCGGCGTCTCCGTCGGCGTCTCCACCGGGGAGGTGCCCTGCGGGGTCACCGCCGCCGCCTGCTCGTCGGCGGGCTGCTGGGGCGTGGGCGCCGGCGCGTCGGCCGGCTGCTCCGGTGCGGGGGCCGGCGCGTCGGTCACCGGCGCGCCGTCCGACGCCTGCGTGTCGGCGTGCCCCGCACCCTCGCGCGAGCCGTCTCGCCGGCCTGCTCGTCGGCCGGCTTGTGCTCGTGGCGGGCCATCGCGGCGATGTCCTTGGGGGACGGCGACGCGGGCTTGCCGTTCGCCCCGTTGCCGCCGCCGGAGCCGTTGCCGGCGTTGTCGTCGCGACCGCGGGTGCGACCCCGACGGCCGCGGCGCGGCTCCTCGTCCTGCTGCTTCCGGGAGGGCTCGACCGGCTCGTGCGACACGAGCAGGCCACGGCCCTGGCAGTGCTCGCAGGTCTCGCTGAACGCCTCGAGGAGGCCGGTGCCGATCCGCTTGCGGGTCATCTGGACCAGGCCCAGCGAGGTCACCTCGGCCACCTGGTGGCGGGTGCGGTCGCGGCCCAGGCACTCGACGAGCCGGCGCAGCACGAGGTCGCGGTTGCTCTCGAGCACCATGTCGATGAAGTCGATGACGATGATGCCGCCGATGTCGCGCAGCCGGAGCTGGCGGACCATCTCCTCGGCGGCCTCGAGGTTGTTCTTGGTGACGGTCTCCTCGAGGTTGCCGCCGGAGCCGGTGAACTTGCCGGTGTTCACGTCGACGACGGTCATCGCCTCCGTGCGGTCGATGATCAGTGAGCCGCCGGAGGGCAGCCAGACCTTGCGGTCGAGGCCCTTGGCGATCTGCTCGTCGATGCGGTAGTCGGCGAACACGTCGTCGCCGCTGTAGCGCTCGAGCCGGTCTGCCAGGTCGGGGGCCACGTGCTCGACGTACCCGTCGACCATGTCCCACGCGTCGTCGCCGGAGACGACCAGCTTGCCGAAGTCCTCGGTGAACAGGTCGCGGACCACCTTCAGGGTGAGGTCCGGCTCGCCGTACAGCAGCTGCGGGGCGTTGCCCTTCTCGACCTTGGCCTCGATGTCGCTCCAGCGCGCGGTCAGCCGCTCGACGTCCTTGGTGAGCTCCTCCTCCGACGCGCCCTCGGCGGCCGTGCGGACGATCACGCCGGCGGAGTCGGGGACGATCTCCTTGAGCAGCGTCTTGAGGCGGCTGCGCTCGGTGTCCGGCAGCTTGCGGGAGATGCCGCTGGTGGTGCCGTCGGGGACGTAGACCAGGAAGCGGCCGGGCAGGCTGACCTGGCTGGTCAACCGGGCGCCCTTGTGGCCGATCGGGTCCTTGGTGACCTGCACCAGGATCGGCTGGCCCGACTTGAGGACCTGCTCGATCTTGCGTGGACCGTTGCCCGCGCCGAGGGCGTCCCAGTTGACCTCGCCGGCGTACAGCACGGCGTTGCGGCCCTTGCCGATGTCGACGAACGCCGCCTCCATCGAGGGCAGGACGTTCTGCACCCGACCGAGGTAGACGTTGCCGATCAGCGACGTCTGCGACTCGCGGGCGACGTAGTGCTCGACGAGCACGTTGTCCTCGAGGACGGCGATCTGGGTGAGGTCCTTGCGCTGCCGGATCACCATCACGCGCTCGACGGCCTCGCGGCGGGCCAGGAACTCGGCCTCGCTGACGATCGGGGCCCGGCGCCGGCCGGCCTCGCGGCCCTCGCGGCGGCGCTGCTTCTTGGCCTCGAGCCGGGTGGACCCGGACAGCGCGGTGATCTCGTCCTCGGCGCTGCGGGCGCGGCGGACCCGGGTGACGGTCTTCTCCGGGTCGTCGGAGCCGGAGTCGCCACCGTCCTCGCCCGAGCGGCGGCGGCGGCGCCGGCGGCGGGTGCCGGTGCCCTCGGAGGGGGTGTCGTCCCCGGAGCCGTTGCCGCTCGGGGCCCGGCCGTTGTCGGAGCCGTTGTCGGAGCGTCGTCGTGTCCTCGGCGTCGCCGTTGTCGGACCCGCTGCCGGACCCGTCGGCGTCGGAGCCGTTGTCCGACCCGTTGTCGTTGTCTCCCCCACCGCTCTTGCGGCGGCGACGGCCGCCCCGGCGGCGACGGCGGCGGGTGCCGGACTGATCGTCGTCGGAGCCGCCATCCTCGCCCTCGGCCCTGTCGTCGTCCGACGAGGAGTCCTCCGACTCGTCGCCGGCGTCGGCGGCCGCGACGCTCTTGTCGGCCGGACCAGTCGTGGAGGCGGGCTCCGGCTCGGGCGCGGGCTTCGGCTTGGCGGTCCGGCGGCGCGGGGTGGCCGCGACCGGGTCCGGCGCCTTGAAGAGCAGCGCCGTGGGGCCCGCCGCGGCGGAGGCCGCAGTGGCCTCCTCGTCCTCGTCCTCGGCGCCCTCGACCGGCGCCTCGAGCGCGGGCTCGGTCGGCGGCTGGGTCTCCTCCGCGGGGGCCTGCGTCTCAGCAGGCTGGTCGGCGGTCTTCTTGGCGGTGGTCTTCTTCGCGGCGGCCCTCTTGGTGGTCGCCTTCTTCGCGGTCTTCTTCGCCGCCGCCTTCTTCGCGGTCTTCTTGGCGACCGGCGCGTCCTCGGTCGTCGTGTCCTCGGTCGACGCGTCCTGGGCGGGCGCCTCGCCGGACTGCTCCGCGGCCTGGTCGGCCTGGCCGGCCTCGCCGGACTCTGCGGTCTCGGTCGGCAGCGCGAGCTGCGGGTCCGCGGTGGCGGCGGTCTTGCGGGTGCGGGCCGCGGTCTTCTTGGTGGTCTTGCGCGCCGTCTTCTTCACGACGGGCGCCGGCGTTTCGCCGGCCGGACTGGTCTCGGTGCTGTCCTCGGGGGTGGGAGCCGGACCGCTGTCGGTGGTCTCCGGGGCTGCCTCGGTGGTGGTGCTGTCGTTCTCGTCGAGCATCTGCTCTCCTAGGCTCCCGGGACGCCGTCACACACGGCGTCCGCACGGGAGCGATGTCGGCGCCTGACCGGGCGGGGCCGGTCGGGCACGAAGCCTGCGGGTGGGCCCGTCACGGACGCGGTGGCGCCGAGCCGGGCATCGCCGACATCCTCCGGCGGAGCGTCGAGAGGCGACCACCAGCGCTGTCCGCGGTCACCGACGTCGTACGACCGTCCCTGTCACCGACGGTCACGCCGTGTCGCGGTTGAGTGCCAACGGATCGCCCACCGTGCCGTGCTCCGCATCCAGCGGGCCTTGGGCGAGCCGCTCGTGCAACGGAGCGGACCCGGCCTCGAGCCCGGAGAGGCTGCGAAGTCCGGCGAGGACGTCGTCGGGTCTCACGGCCGGGGTTCCGTGCCGTAGGACCACTTCGAGTATCGCACACGAATCACGCGTACCGGACCGTGCCGAGCTCATCGACACGACCGCGGCGCGGCAGTCGAAGGTGCGCAGGCCCTTCTTCGTCATCCGCTCGACCAGCACTTCGCCGGCCTCCAGGAACCCCGTGACGGCCCGCTCGGCGTCGTCCGGCTCGAGGTCCGGCACGGTGATCCGCCAGACACTGGCCTCCAGCAGGTCGGCCAGCGACCCTCCGCGCGACTCGACCACCTCGAGCACGTCGAGCCCCGTCGGCAGGGCCTCGTCGAGGGCGGAGAGCACCTGAGCGGGGTCGACCTCGCGGGCCAGCCCGATCTCGAGGTACTCCGCCTCGCTCGCGGCACCGGTCGGCGACGCGCCGGCGTAGGAGATCCGGGGGTGCGGGTTGAAGCCCGAGGAGTAGGCCATCGGCACTCGGGCCCGGACGATGGCGCGCTCGAAGGCCCGGGAGAAGTCGCGGTGGCTGGTGAACCGGAGCCGGCCGCGCTTCGCGTAGCGGACACGGAGCCGCTGGACCGGCGGGGCCTGCTGCTCGGGTTGGTCGCGCACGGCCGCACCCTACCCGCGGGAGCAGGTCCGGCCCGTACGGGAGGATGTCGCGGTGATCGCCCCGGACCAGACCCTCCCGCACACCGACACCCGCGCTGAGCGGATCCTCGTCGTGATCGGGATCGTCGTGCTCGCGTTCAACCTGCGGCCCGCTGCGGTGTCCGTCGGGCCGGTTCTCGACGAGATCATCACCGGCCTCGGGATGAGCAGCACCACGGCCGGCGTGCTCACCACCCTGCCGGTGCTGTCGTTCGCCGGCTTCGGCGCCCTCGCGCCCTGGCTGGCGCGCGTGCTCGGGCTGCACCGGGTCACGCTCATCGCCCTGGTGTCAGTGGTCGCCGGGCTGGGTCTGCGGTCCCAGACCTCCAACATTCCGGTGTTCCTGCTGCTGTCGCTGTTCGCGCTCGCCGGCATGGCGACCGCGAACGTGCTGCTGCCCTCCCTGGTCAAGCTGCACTTCCCCGACCGGGTCGGGCTGATGACGTCGATCTACACGACCTCGCTCGCGGTCGGCCTCACCCTGTCGTCGGTGCTGACCGTGCCGGTGTCCGAGCACTTCGGGTCGTGGCGGTGGGGCCTGTTCGCCTGGGCGCTGACCGCGCTCGTGGCGGCGCTGCCGTGGTTCGGCCTGCTGCGTCACGACCAGGCGCCCGAGAGCACAGCGAGCGACATCTCCCTCGGCGCGGTCGCCCGCACCCGGCTCGGGTGGGGCATGGCGTTGTTCTTCGGTTTCCAGTCGCTGCAGGCCTACTCGGTGTTCGGCTGGTTCGCGCTGGTCTACCGCGACGCCGGCTTCTCCGCCGGCACCGCAGGCCTGCTGCTCGGCGTGATCACGGCGATGAGCATCCCGCTGTCGTTCTGGCTGCCCGCCTGGGCCGCCCACATGGAGCACCAGACCTGGCTGATCGTCGGCCTGATCGCCTGCTACCCGATCGGGTACGTCGGCCTGATCGTCGCGCCGGTCGCCGGCGCCTGGCTGTGGGCGGTGCTCATCGGGGTCGCGGCATCGGTGTTCCCGGTGGTGCTGACGCTGATCGGTCTGCGGGCGCGGACCAGCGAGGGCACCGCCGCGCTGTCCGGGTTCACCCAGTCGGTGGGCTACCTGATCGCGGCGATCGGCCCGTTCGGGATGGGCTTCGTCTACGACCTCACCGGCGGCTGGACCGTCCCGCTCATCGGTCTGATCGTGCTCGTGATCCCCCAGCTGGTCGCCGGTCTGGCGGTCGCGCGCCCGTCGTACATCGAGGACGCGATCGGCCGCTGACGGGAGTCCGCCAGCGCCCAGCGCGAGAACGGTCCCCGGTGTGCCGTACGGTGTGCGCTCAAAGTAAAGAAAACGCGGGCTTCCCGTTGTGCCGTTGCGCACCGGGAAACGCCCCTCCCGCCTGACTGGTGGATCCGCCCCCGTGGCCGGGTCGCATCTCGGGAACCAGAGACGGAAGAGACCGCGCATGCTCAGACGATTCGGCGCCGTAGTGGCGCTCGCCCTGCTCACGACCGGCGCCACCGCAGGCGCGGCTGTCGCGTGGGAGCCCGACCCGGGGGCGCACTTCAACAACCCCTGGGGCAAGACCTCGTCGAAGGAGCGTCTGGTCAAGACGTTCATCGCCGCCGTGAACCACGCGCACAAGGGCTCGACGATCAAGATCGCGGCGTACTCCAACGACCGCAAGGACATCGCCGACGCGCTGATCTACGCGCACAACCGTGGCGTCAACGTGCAGATGCTGCTCAACGACAACTTCACGTCGCGGCAGACCAAGCGCATCCAGCGCAACCTCGGCTCCGACATCTCGCAGTCCAGCTTCCTGCGGATCTGCAACAGCGCCTGCCGCGGCAAGCGCGGCAACCTGCACTCGAAGTTCTACCTCTTCACGCGCACCGGCACGACGACGTACACCACGATGATGGGCTCGGCGAACCTGACCGGCAACGGCGTCAAGATCCAGTGGAACGACATGTACACCACCAACGCCAACAAGCCGATGTACGACGCCTACGCGAAGATCTTCGAGCAGATGAAGCGTGACCGGGCGATGGCGCACCCCTACCGCACCACCACGGTGCGCGGGTCCTACGGCATGAACTTCTACCCGAAGTACGACACCACCGCGAGCAACGACCCGATCATGTGGCGCCTCAACAAGGTGCGCTGCGCCGGCGCCACCGGCGCCACGGGTGTCGGGGACAAGACGCTGATCCGGATCTCGATGTACGGCTGGAACGGCGTGCGCGGCCGCTACCTGGCCGACAAGGTCGCGCAGCTGTCCAAGCGCGGCTGCGACGTGCGGGTGATCCACAGCGACGGCGGCGGGTACGTCGTCGGCAAGCTCCGCGCCAACGGGGTGCGGGTCCGCACCGCGAGCTACGACCGCAACGACAACGGCACCGTCGACATGTACACGCACGAGAAGTACATGATCCTGTCCGGCAACCTCGGCGGGCAGGCCGGCTGGCACGTGTGGACCGGCTCGCAGAACTGGTCCGACATCGCCCTCAACGGCGACGAGGTGACCATGCACATCCCGCGTCGCGGCGCGTACTACGAGTACCGGAAGAACTTCGACTTCATCTGGGACAACCACACCCACCGCGTCGGCTGACACGCCACACCGAGGCTCACGCTGACTTGGCGCATGTGGCGGCGCCGCAGACGCTGACTTGGCGCGTCTGGCGAAATCGTCCGCAGGGACGGTCGCCATGTGCGCCAGGTCGGCGGCAGCTCGGCAACCAGACGCGCCAAGTCAGCGTCGGCTCGGCAACCAGACGCGCCAAGTCAGCGTCGGCTCGGCAACCAGACGCGCCAAGTCAGCGTCGGAGTGGGCTCAGACGACGGAGAGCGGGAGCAGCTTCTTGCCGGTGGGGCCGATCTGGATCTCGGTGTCCATCTGCGGGCAGACGCCGCAGTCGTAGCACGGGGTCCAGCGGCAGTCCTCGACCTCGACGGTGGAGTCGGGGTCGACGGCGTCCTGCCAGTCCTCCCAGAGCCAGTCCTTGTCGAGGCCCGAGTCCAGGTGGTCCCAGGGCAGCACCTCGGCGTGCTCGCGCTCGCGGGTGGTGTACCAGTCGAGGTCGACCGGGCTGCCGGCCAGCGCCGCGGCGGTGGCGGACTCCCAGCGGTCGAAGGAGAAGTGCTCGCTCCAGCCGTCGAACCGGCCGCCCTCGCGCCACACGCGCTCGATGACCGAGCCCACCCGGCGGTCGCCGCGGGACAGCAGTCCCTCGATGATGCCGGGCCGGCCGTCGTGGTAGCGGAAGCCGATGGCGCGGCCGTACTTCTTGTCCGCGCGGACGTCGTCGCGCAGCTTCTTGAGCCGCTCGTCGGTGGTCTCGTGGTCGAGCTGCGCGGCCCACTGGAACGGCGTGTGCGGCTTGGGCACGAACCCGCCGATGGACACGGTGCAGCGGATGTCGTTGCGGCCGGAGACCTCGCGGCCCTTGGCGATGACCTTCTTGGCGAGGTCGGCGATCTCCAGCACGTCCTCGTCGGTCTCGGTGGGCAGGCCGCACATGAAGTAGAGCTTCACCTGCCGCCAGCCGTGGGAGTACGCCGTGGCGACCGTCCTGATCAGGTCCTCCTCGGTGACCATCTTGTTGATCACCTTGCGCATCCGCTCCGACCCGCCCTCCGGGGCGAAGGTCAGGCCCGAGCGGCGGCCGTTGCGGGAGAACTCGTTGGCCAGCGTGATGTTGAAGGCGTCGACGCGGGTCGACGGCAGCGACAGGGAGACGTTGGAGCCCTCGTAGCGGTCGGCCAGGCCCTTGGCCACCTCACCGATCTCGGTGTGGTCGGCGCTGGACAGCGAGAGCAGGCCGACCTCCTCGAAGCCGCTCTTGCGGATGCCGTTCTCGACCATGTCGCCGATGGTGGTGATGGACCGCTCGCGGACCGGGCGGGTGATCATGCCGGCCTGGCAGAAGCGGCAGCCGCGCGTGCAGCCGCGGAAGATCTCCACCGAGTAGCGCTCGTGCACGGTCTCGGCCAGCGGCACGAGCGGGTTCTTCGGGTAGGGCCACGCGTCGAGGTCCATCAGCGTGTGCTTGTGCACGCGCCACGGCACACCCGAGGTGTTCGGCGCGACGCGCTTGATCCGTCCGTCGGGGAGGTACTGGACGTCGTAGAACTTCGGGACGTAGACGGCACCGGACACCGCGAGCCGGTAGAGCAGCTCGTCGCGCGGCGTACGCCCGCCCAGCCCGGGACGCCCCTCGGCCTTCCACTCGCGGATGACGTCGGAGATGGCGAGCACGATCTCCTCGCCGTCGCCGAGGACGGCGGCGTCGAGGAAGTCGGCCACCGGCTCCGGGTTGAACGCCGCGTGGCCGCCGGCCAGCACGAGCGGGTCGTCGTCGCCGCGGTCGACGGCGTGCAGCGGGATGCCGGCCAGGTCGAGCGCGGTCAGCATGTTCGTGTAGCCGAGCTCGGTCGAGAACGACAGCCCCAGCACGTCGAACGCGCCCACCGGGCGGTGGTTGTCGACGGTGAACTGCGGGATGCCGTGCTCGCGCATGACGGCCTCCATGTCCGGCCACACCGAGTAGGTGCGCTCGGCCAGGATCCAGTCGCGCTCGTTGAGCACCTCGTAGAGGATCTGCACGCCCTGGTTGGGCAGGCCCACCTCGTAGGCGTCGGGGTACATCAGCGCCCAGCGGACCTCGGCGTCCTCCCACGGCTTCTGCGTGGAGTTCGAGCTCACCGCCGACGTACTGGATCGGCTTCTGCACCGAGGGCAGCAGGGGCTCGAGCAGCGGGAACACGCTCTCCGCGGACCGGGCTGGGGACTGCACGGGCACGGTGGGACGACCTTCCGGAGCGAGGGTTGGGGGACGCTCCAGGGTACGACGGACCGGGGTCGGTCCCGAAACGCGAGGTGCTCAGAGGTCGGAGAGCTCCTTGAGCGCCGCCTCGGCCCGGGCCAGCTCCTCACGGGCCAGCGCGATGAGGTCGCAGAGCCCCTGGGCGCCGAAGCGGTTGCTCACGTGGTGCACGGCGTCGCTGATGACGGGGTCGATCTCGGTCGAGGTCGCGGTGGTCTCGTCGCTCATGCACCCATCCTGGCAAAGCCGGACCCGGCCGGGAACCCGACAGGCCGGATGCGACGGGGGGCCGACCCTGACGCCGCGCGGTCAGCCCTTGACGTAGGACAGCTTCTCGGCGACCAGCCCGTCCCGGAACCGCAGCACGTCGACGCCGCGGACGTGCCCCGGCGAGCCGTCGTCGTTCGTCCAGGTGAACCGCCAGCGCAGCACCCCGCGGTCGCCGGCCACGAACGACTCCTCCTCGGTGAACGCCGCGTCCTGGGTCTCGCCGAACAGCTCCACCCAGACCGCGCGCACCTCGGCCGACCCGGTCCGTCGTACGCCGTCGGGGGCGGGGCCGGTCGACTCGAAGACGCAGTCGTCGGTCATCAGCGCCATGATCGCGTCCACGTCGCCGGCCCCGAACGCCGCCGAGAACGCGGTCAGGGCTGCGGCGGTGTCCACCCGGGGTCCCTCCCGGACGCGGCGAGCAGCTCGCTCTGCGGGTCCCCGGACGCGTCGACGCGCGGGCCGATGGCGCCGCCGTCGCGGTACATCTGCTCCCGCTCCGCGAACCAGGTGGCCACCTCGGCGACGAGCTCGGGGTCGAGGGAGCGGTCGCCGCCGGTCGCGGCCGCCAGGTCCCAGGCGTGCACGAGGTGGTCGGCGGCGAGCTGGCGGACGTACTCCTCGCCGCTCTCCTCGCCGTAGGACAGGTGCACCGGCTCCCCCGCCGGCAACCGCTCCGCGACGGACGTGACGGCCTCGGCGGCAGAGCGGGTGCCCGTGCCGATCGGGTCGTCGCCGAGCAGGTCGCCGTCGAGCGAGTCGCCCACGTCCTCGATGGTCCGGCCGTTCATCAGCGGCACCGTCCAGGCGTCCTCGCCGACCACGTGGTTGACCAGGTCGCGCACGGACCACTCGGTGCAGGGAGTGGGCCGGTCCCAGGTGTCGGCCTCGACGGCCCTCAGGCGCTCGGCCCAGATCTCGACGGTGCGGCGGTGGAGCTCCTCGACGTCCATGCCGTCACCTTGCTCCGTGGCCTCCGGATGCGTCCATGGCGCGAACGGGGTGGCCCACCCGGCGGGTCAGAACCGCGAGCGCTGCATCCGGGAGCGGGCGACGCCGATGCCCTCGCCGCTGCGCAGGTGGATGTTCTGCAGCAGGCCGAGCGCCATCAGGCTCGCGAACATCGAGCTGCCGCCGTACGACACCAGCGGCAGGGGTACGCCGGTCACCGGCATGATGCCCAGGCACATCCCGATGTTCTGGAAGGCCTGGAAGCCGAACCAGCAGGCGATGCCGGCGGCGGCCACCCGGCCGAAGAGGTCGTCGGCGTGCATGGCGATGCGCAGCGCCCGCCAGAGCACCACGCCCAGCAGCGCGATGAGGGCGGCCGAGCCGACCAGGCCGAGCTCCTCCCCCGCGACCGTGAAGATGAAGTCGGTGTGCTGCTCGGGCACGAAGCCGGACTTGGTCTGCGAGCCGCCGAACAGACCCTGGCCGAAGATGCCGCCGTTGCCGATCGCGATGCGGGCCTGGGTGGTGTTGTAGCCGGCGCCGCGCGGGTCGAGGTCGGGGTTGGTGAACGCCATGAACCGGTCGAGCTGGTAGGCCTTCAGCACGTGCAGCTTCACCGCGAGGGTGGCCGCGACGACGGCGCCGGCGAACAGCCCGGCCAGCCAGGTGCGGCGGGCGCCGGACACCGCGAGCACGCCGAACACCGTCGCGGACAGCACCAGCATGGTGCCGAGGTCGGGCTGCAGCAGGATCAGCGCCGCGGGCAGGCCGGCGATCGCGAGCATGCCGACGACGTCGAGGGAGCGGACCTCCTTGGTCCGCAGGGACCCCTCGGTCCGCTCCGCGACCAGCAGGGCCATCCCGATGACCACGGCGAGCTTGGCGAACTCGGCCGGCTGCACGGACAGGCTGCCGAGCTGGATCCACGAGCGGGACCCGTTGATCGTCGAGCCCATGATCAGCACCAGGACCAGGCCGATCACCGAGGCGACGTACACCAGCGGGGCGAGGATCCGCACCCACCGGTGGTCGGTGGCGGCCACCATCACGCCGAGGACGATCCCGATCGCGATGTTCACCAGCTGCTTCTTGAAGTAGCTGTCCGGGTCGCCGGCGGTGAGGTCGCCGCGCGACGAGGTGGCCGACCAGACCAGCAGGGCGCCGGCCGTGAGCAGCCCGGCGGCGGCCAGCATCAGCACCCAGTCGAGCCGGGCGGCCTTCACCCGGGTGGTGGTGCCGGCCAGTGCCTGCCGCTGCGGGCGCGGGCTCCGTGGGCGGACCGCGACGACGCTCATCGCTTCTTCCCCTTCTCTGCCTTGGCGGCCGGTGTCACCGGCGGCAGGATCTCGCCGTCCTTGGCGAAGACCGGCAGCCCGGTCGGCGTCCTCGCGTCGGGCAGCGCGGCCTTGGCGGTGTTCACCTTCATGCCCTTGACGCCGTAGAGCGCCTCCCAGATCTTGCGGACCGCGGGACCGGAGGTGCCCGAGCCGGTGCCGGCCTGGGTGACCATCATCAGGACCACGTAGTTCTTGTCGTACGACGCGACCCACGACGTGCTCTGCTTGCCGTGCACCTCGGCCGATCCCGTCTTGGAGCGGATGCGCACCTTGTCGAGCGGGAAGTCGATGAACTTCCAGGCCGTCGTGCCGGTCTTGGCGGTGCCGAGCAGCGCCTGGTCGACGTACTTCAGCGACTTCGAGGAGAGCTTGACCTTGCCGACCTTGGCCGGCTTGATCTCGCGGATCACCTTGCCGTTCGGGCCGACGATCGCCTTGGCGACGCGGGGCTCGTAGAGCGTGCCGCCGTTGGCGAGCGCGGCGTACGCCCGGGCCGACTGCAGCGGGGTGACGAGCGTGTCGCCCTGCCCGATCACGTAGTTGACCGCGTCACCGGCGCGGTAGGCGTAGCCGTCGACGCAGAACTCGCGGGCGAAGACGTGCAGGAAGTCGTTGCCGGGCTTCTTGCCGATCTTGCAGTAGTAGCTCCTGTTGGCCTCCCAGTAGGCCTTCTTCCAGTGCCGGTCGGCGATCCGGCCGCTGGCCTCGCCGGGGAGGTCGATGCCGGTGGGCTTGCCGAAGCCGTAGAGCTTGGCCGTCTTCACCAGCGGGTCCTTGGCGTTCACGTCGCCCTCGTCGGTGCCGTACTTCTGCCAGAAGCGGTAGCCGACGCGGTAGAAGAACGTGTCGCAGGAGATCTGCAGCGCCCGGTCGAAGCCGATCACCCCGTAGGACGCGGACTCGTAGTTCTTGAACCAGCGGTTGCCGACCTGGAAGCCGGACGAGCAGTCGAGCCGGGTGCTCGGGCTGAAGCCGTTGTTCAGGGCCCCGGTCGTCATCAGCGGCTTCCACGTCGAGCCCGGCGCGAACTGGCCCTGGGTGGCGCGGAACAGCAGCGGGTTCTCGGCCTTGGCGGAGTAGAGCCGGCCCAGCTGCTTGGACGTGATGCCGCCGACCCACACCTTCGGGTCGTACGTCGGGGCGCCCGTCATCGCGACGACGCGGCCGTTCTTCGCGTCCATCACCACGACGGCGCCGGAGTCGGCGACGTAGTTCTTGTGCGTGACCTTGTCGAAGGTCTTGCGGGCGGTCTTGATGGTCTGCTCGAGCTGCTGCTCGACGACGGCCTGGACCCGCGCGTCGATCGAGGTGACGAGGGTGTCGCCGGCCCGGCCCTGGACCTCGCCGGAGTCGCCGAGCACGCGGCCCATCGAGTCGACCGTGACCCGCTTGTAGCCCGGCAGGCCGCGGAGGTACTTGTCGTACTCCTTCTCCAGGCCGGCCCGGCCGACCACGGACGCGCCGTGCACCGAGGTGTCGTTCTCGGCCTTGGCCTCGTCGAGCTCGGCCTCCGTGATCGGGCTGAGGTAGCCGAGCACGTGGGCGGCGTTGATGCCGTACGGCGACGGGTAGGCCCGCACGTTCTGGGACTCCACCAGCACCGCCGGGAAGTCCTCCTGCTGCTCCATGATCGAGACCGCCACCTGCTGGCGGACGTCCTCGGCGACCGGCACCGGCTGGTAGGGCGAGCCGTTCCAGCAGGTCCCGGCGACCGAGCCGGCCTCGCCGCAGAGCAGCGTGCGGGCCTCGATCTTCCTGGCCGGCACGTCCACGGCCTTGGAGAGCCGGCCGAGCAGGGTGGCCTGCTCGTCGTCGCTCATCTTGTGCAGCATCGTCCGGTCGAGGCTGACCACCCACGACGTGCGGTTGGCGACCAGGGGGCGGCCCATGTCGTCGACGATCAGGCCGCGGGCCGGCTGCACGACGAGCTCGCGGATGGACTGCTCGGCGGCCTGGGCCTGGTAGGCCTCCCCGCCGAGGACCTGCATGTACCAGAGCCGCGCGAAGAGCGTCACGAACAGGGACAGCACCAGCGCCTGGACCACCACGAGGCGCAGCCGTCCCCTGGTCGCGCTGGACGTGCGCACGGCGCGGCTTGCGCGCCATCAGAACGCGACCTGGTGGGGCTGCAGCCGGCGGAACAGCCGCATCACCAGCGGCAGCACGAAGGGCGTGACCAGCACGTCGTAGAGGACGGCGACCGGGATGACCTTGAGAGCCTCGCCGACCGGGATGGCCGGGTCGTGCAGCAGCATGCCGCTGAGCGCGAAGACCGACGTGCCGACGAACGAGCAGGCGGCGACGGTGACGACCGCGCCGATCGCCGAGGTGCCGGCGTCCTGACGGACCCGGCCGGCCAGGTAGCCGACGACCACGAGGGCCAGCGCCCAGCGGCCGGCCACGTGCTGGGTCGGCGGCGCGAGGTCGATGGCGAGGCCGCCGAGGAAGCCGAGCACGGCCGCGAACTCGGGCCCGCGGACCAGCGCGGCTGCGACCACGACGAGGAGCGCGAGGTTCGGGACGACGCCGTCGAACGACAGCCCGGAGAACACCGACACCTGGAGGACCACGGCGAGCAGCACGACGGCGGTGAGCAGGAAGGCGCGTACGGCGGACATCAGCGGGATCCCTCTCCGGAGTCGGTGGAGGTCGAGCCGGCGCGGATCACCGCGCGGTCGCTCTTGGTGTCGCGGTCCACGACCACGCCGACCAGGTCGAGCGAGGTGAAGTCGACGTACGGCGAGATGACCGCCTGCACCGACTGCTGGCGCGGCGTGCTGGACACGGCGGTGACCCGGCCGATCGGCACGCCCGCGACGTACGGCGCGCCCTTCTTGCTGCCCCACGTGACCAGGACGTCGTCCCGGTTCACGGTCGCGGCCGGGTCGACGAGGTCGAGATCGAGCTTCTCGTCACCGCCGACGGCGCCGCGGCCGCGCAGCAGCCCGACCTCCATGCTCGAGCCGAGCCGGCCGCCCACGACGGAGTCCTGGTCGACGAGCAGCAGCACGGTGGCGGTCGACCGGTCGGCGCGGACCACGCGTCCGACGAGCCCGTCGTTGTTGAGCACGGTCATGTCCGGGCGGATGCCCGCGCGGGTGCCGGCGTCGATGGTGACGGTGCGGCTGAACGACTGCGCGGGTCCCATCGCGACCACGCGGGCCGGGACCAGGGCGTAGCCGGTGGTCTTCGAGGTGGCCAGCAGACCGTCGAGCTCGGCGGCGCGGTTGCGGTCCACGGAGACGCCGGCGAGCTCGCCCCTGAGCTGGGAGTTCTCCGCCTCGAGCCGCGCCACGTCGCGACGCAGCCCGCCGGTGGTGCGGAAGAAGCCCGGGATCGCGGTGAACGGCCGCACCGCCGCGGCGGTGGCGTTCTCGACGGGGCCGAGCACGTCGCCCATCGCGGAGCGCACCGGCTCGAGCGGTGAGTCGTCCCCGCCGCGGGCGTCCAGCGTGATCAGCGTGAACGAGGCGAGCAGGAGCAGGACGAGGACGGCACGGGAGGGACGCCGGCCGGGGGAAGTCGGTCGCATGTCGGTCGCACCTACCGCCGGGGCTCCGAGACGAGCACCTGCTGCAGCGCCTCGAACTCCTCGACGCACTTGCCGGCGCCCATCGCGACCGAGCGCAGCGGCTCCTCGGCGATGTGCACGGGCATGCCGGTCTCGTGGCGGAGCCGCTCGTCGAGGCCGCGGAGCAGGGCGCCGCCGCCGGTGAGCACGAGGCCGCGGTCCATGATGTCGCCGGCCAGCTCGGGCGGGGTCTGGTCGAGGGTGGCCCGGACCGCGTCGACGATCGCGTGCAGCGGCTCCTCGAGGGCCATCCGCACCTCGGCCGACGAGACCACGACGGTCTTCGGGAGCCCGGAGATCATGTCGCGGCCGCGGACCTCGGCCTCCGGCTCCTGTGGGAGCGGGAAGGCCGAGCCGAGGGTCATCTTGATCTCCTCGGCGGTGCGCTCCCCGAGCATCAGGGAGTACTCCTTCTTCATCCACGCGATGATCGACTGGTCCAGGTCGTCGCCCGCGGTGCGGATCGACAGGCTGGTGACGATGCCGCCGAGCGAGATGACGGCCACCTCCGTCGTACCCCCGCCGACGTCGACGACCATGTTGCCGGTCGCCTCGTGGACGGGCAGCCCGGCGCCGATCGCGGCAGCCATCGGCTCCTCGACGATGTAGACCCGGCGGGCGCCGGCCTGGTAGCCGGCCTCCTTGACCGCGCGCTGCTCGACGGCGGTGATGCCGCTCGGCACGCAGATCACCAGCCGGGGCTTGGCGAAGTAGCGCCGGCGGTGCACCTGCTGGATGAAGAACCGGAGCATCTGCTCGGTCGAGTCGAAGTCCGCGATCACGCCGTCCTTGAGCGGCCGGATCGCGGTGATGTTGTCGGGCGTGCGGCCGATCATCCGCTTCGCCTCGTGGCCGACGGCGAGGATCTCGCTGGTGGAGGCGTTCAGCGCCACCACCGACGGCTCGTCGAGCAGGACGCCCTTGCCGCGCACGTAGACGAGCGTGTTGGCGGTGCCGAGGTCCACGGCCATGTCGCGGCCGATGAAGCTGTTCGCCATGCGCGGTCCCTGGGGTTCGTGGTCGAGTCGACGGGAGAGACGGCGCCACCGCTCCCCGCCACAGACTAAGAGCGGGAGCCCCTCCAGCCCCGGAGGACACGCGCGCCACACGGGTCACTCGTTGAGCGACCGCACCCGCTCCACCACGTGCTCCGGTACGTCGATCCCGCCGACGTCCGCGCCGGTCACCGGCTCCCCCGCGACCGTGCGCAGCGGCACCACCCCGGCCCACACGCCGCCGGCCTCGACGTCCTCGTCCTCGTCGGACGGGTCCCCGTCGCGCCGCTTGACCGAGGCCTCGTGCAGCGGCAGCGCGAGCACCGTGGTGGCCGCGAGCTCCTTGCGGGTCGGCCGCCGCAGCGTCGCGACCCGGCCGGGGGCGGCGTGCTCGACGAGCAGGTCCAGGGCGTGCGAGCGCTCGTCGGCGTCGGTGACCACGCGGGGCCGGCCGATGACGACGGCGGAGCGGTAGTTCATCGAGTGGTTGAAGCCGGACCGGGCGAGCACGATGCCGTCGAGCACGGTCCAGGTGACGCTCACGTCCTGCGCCGGTCCCTGCACCAGGCTCTGGGAGGCGACCGAGCCGTGCAGGTAGACGGTGCCGCCCTCGTCCGGTCCGTCGAGGTCGACGCCGAACACCGTCGGCAGGGCGAGCGGCACCCCGTCCACGACGACCGCGAGGTGGCAGACCAGGGCGGTCGCCAGGACGTCGTACAGGGTGGCGCGGTCGGTCTGGGCCCGCTCCTTCTCGCGGCGCGGGGTGCTGCGCTCGGTGGGCGAGAGCGGCGTGCTCACCGCACCCGCTCGGCGGCGCGCACCCACGTCGTCCCGCCTCGCGACCGATGCACGTCACGTCGGCGTCGCAGTGCCGACGCCGAGCCGCTCCCCCGCACTCACCGCGTCACAGCTCCGGGAACCAGATCTTGATCTCACGCTCGGCCGACTCCGCCGAGTCCGAGCCGTGCACGAGGTTCTCCCGGTTGGACAGGGACAGGTCGCCCCGGATGGTGCCGGGCGCCGCCTTGCGGCCGTCGGTCGCGCCGTTGATCAGCCGGACCACCTCGACCGCCTCGTCGCCCTCGAGCACGGCGGCGAGCATCGGGCCCGAGGTCACGAAGTCGCGCAGCGGCGGGTAGAAGTCCTTGTCGACGTGCTCGGCGTAGTGCTCGTCGGCCTTGGCACCGTCGATCGTGCGGAGGTCGAGGGCCACGATCGAGAGGCCCTTGGCCTCGAAGCGGGACAGCACGTTGCCCACGAGTCCGCGGCGGACGGTGTCGGGCTTGAGCAGGACGAGAGTGCGCTGGGTCGGCATGCCGCTCAGACTAAGGCGTGTCGTTGGGGGTGGGCGATCCGGGCGCCGCGCCGTGCTCGCGTGCGCCACTCCTCCTCCAGGACCGCCCGCTCGGCACGCTCGCTGTCGATCTTGATCCCGAGGAAGTACGCCGTGGCCCACAGCCCGCCGAAGACCACGCCGAGGAAGAACATCGCGGTCACCACGAAGCCGAGGCCGATCGACACGACCTGCACCGCCCACCCCAGGGCGTAGCCGCCCGGCCGGCCGAGCATCCCGGCCGCAACCACGCACAGCACGGCCAGTCCGAGCCCGAGCGACAACGACGCGACCGCGCCGATGTCGGTCATCCCGATGGTGACCACGCCGGTCAGGAACAGCACGACCGCCTGGAGCACCAGCATGCCGGCGCACATCGCCCGGCGGATCGACCGGTTCACGCCTGACGTCCCCGCGGCTTGAGCATCCGCCGCGCCTCGCCGACGGTCACCACGGAGCCGGTGACCAGCACGCCGCCGGACCCGATCGCCTCGCCGAACACGCCGCCCTCCTCCGCGAGCGTCGCGGCCTGGTCGATGGCGTCCTCGAGCCGCGGTGCGACGTACACCCGGTCGATGCCGAAGATCCCGCGCGCCACCTCGGCGAGCTCCTCCGCCGGCAGCGCGCGCTGGGTCCGGGCCTGGGTGCAGACCACCGCGGCGAGCACCGGCTCGAGCGCGGCGAGCACGCCTTCGTGGTCCTTGTCGCCCATCACCCCGACGACGCCGATGAGCGGGTTGAGCAGGAACGAGTCCTCGATCGCGTCCGCGGTGGCGGCCGCGCCGTGCGGGTTGTGCGCCGCGTCGAGCAGGATCGTCGGGCTACGGCGGATCACCTCGAGCCGGCCGGGCGACGTGACCTCGGCGAACGCCGTCCTTGACCAGCTCGTCGTCGAGCGGCTCCTCCCCCAGGAACGCCTCGACCGCCGCCAGCGCGAGGGCGGCGTTCTGCGCCTGGTGCGCGCCGTGCAGCGGCAGGAACACCTCGTCGTACGCCGCGCGCAGCCCCTGCAGCCGGACCATCTGGCCGCCGACGGCCGGCACCCGGTGCTCGACGCCGAAGTCGCGGCCCTCCCAGAGCACGACGGCGCCGACCTCGGCCGCCCGCTCGGCGATCACCGCGGCGACGTCCTCGGACTGGACGGCGGACACGACGGTGGAGCCGGGCTTGATGATCCCGGCCTTCTCCCGCGCGATCTCGACCGGTGAGCCGCCCAGGTAGGCGCTGTGGTCCACGGCGATCGGCAGGATCACGGCGACGGTCGCGTCCGCGACGTTGGTGGCGTCCCAGGAGCCGCCCATGCCCACCTCGACGATCGCGGCGTCGACCGGTGCGTTCGCGAACGCCGCGTAGGCCATCCCCACCACCGTCTCGAAGAACGACAGCGGGTGTACGGCGTCCTGGTCGGCCAGGTCGGCCAGCGGCGCGACGTCCTGGTAGGCCTCGAGGAACTGCTCCTCGGTCAGCGGCTCACCGTCGACCGAGATCCGCTCGGTCATCGACTCCACGTGCGGGCTGGTGAACCGGCCGGTGCGCAGCCCGGTGGCCCGGATCAGGGTGTCGATCATCCGCGAGGTGCTGGTCTTGCCGTTCGTGCCGGTCAGGTGGATGACCGGGTAGCTGCGCTGCGGCTCGCCGAGCAGCTCGGTGAAGGCGGCGATCCGGTCGAGCGACGGCTCGAGCCGCGACTCCGGCCACCGGGCGAGCAGGGCCCGCTCGGCCTCGGCGTAGGTGCTCACGGACGCGGGGATGGGGGTGTCGGACATCGTGCCGCGAGTCTACGGTTCACGAACGCCACGCCCGCGGCCCGCCCGGGCGGAACGGGTTCGCGGCCCGATGCGGCCGGAACGTAGGATTTCCGGCTATGACGACCGAGTCCTTCACCCGCGACCTGTCCGAGACGACGCAGGCCACCGGCCGCGCCGTCGTCGTACCGGACAAGCCCGCGCTGGAGGGGCTCGAGCAGACCTGGGCAGCGCGCTGGAAGGCCGACGACACCTACGCCTTCGACCGGTCCAAGACGCGGGAGCAGATCTTCTCGATCGACACCCCGCCCCCGACCGTGTCGGGCTCGCTGCACGTCGGCCACGTCTTCTCCTACACGCACACCGACCTGATCGCCCGCTTCAAGCGGATGCGCGGCCTCGAGGTGTTCTACCCGATGGGCTGGGACGACAACGGCCTGCCGACCGAGCGCCGGGTGCAGAACTTCTACGGCGTGCGCTGCGACCCGTCGCTGCCCTACGACGCCGACTTCACGCCGCCGGAGAAGCCGGACCCCAAGCGGCAGGTGCCGGTCAGCCGCCCGAACTTCGTCGAGCTGTGCGAGAAGCTCGTGGAGCAGGACGAGCAGCTCTTCGAGTCGCTGTGGCGCACCCTGGGCCTCTCCGTCGACTGGAAGCAGACCTACACGACGGTCGGCAAGAAGTCGCAGACCGTGTCGCAGCGGGCGTTCCTCCGCAACTTCGCCCGCGGCGAGGCCTACCTCCAGGAGTCGCCCACCCTGTGGGACGTCACCTTCCAGACCGCCGTCGCCCAGGCCGAGCTGGAGGCGCGTGAGTACGCCGGCGCCTACCACCGGGTCGCGTTCCACCGTGCCGACCGACGGTCCCGAGCCGCTGCACATCGAGACCACCCGCCCCGAGCTGATCCCGGCCGTCGTCGCGCTCATCGCGCACCCCGACGACGAGCGCTACCAGAGCCTGTTCGGCACCACCGTGACCTCGCCGGTGTTCGGCGTGGAGATCCCGGTGATGGCGCACGCCGCCGCCGAGCCCGACAAGGGCGCGGGCATCGCGATGTGCTGCACGTTCGGCGACCTCACCGACGTGACCTGGTGGCGCGAGCTGCGGCTGCCGGTGCGCACGGTCATCGGCCGCGACGGCCGGCTGCACCGCGAGACGCCGGAGTGGCTGTCGGCCGAGCCGGCCGCGTCGGCGTACGCCGAGCTGGCCGGGAAGACCACGTTCAGCGCCCGCGAGGCGATGGTCGGGCTGCTCCGCGAGAGCGGCGACCTGGAGGGCGAGCCGACGCCGACGCAGCGGATGACGAACTTCTACGAGAAGGGCGACAAGCCGCTCGAGATCGTCTCGACCCGCCAGTGGTACATCAAGAACGGCGGCCGCGACACCGAGCTGCGCCGTGAGCTGATCGACCGCGGCGGCGAGATCCGCTGGGTGCCGGCGCACATGCGGCACCGCTACACCAACTGGGTCGACGGCCTGAACGGCGACTGGCTGATCTCACGCCAGCGGTTCTTCGGCATCCCGTTCCCGGTCTGGTACCCCCTCGACGAGGACGGCGAGCCCGACTACGAGCACCCGCTGCTTCCCGCCGAGGCCGAGCTGCCGATCGATCCCTCCACCGACGTGCCCCACGGCTACACCGAGGACCAGCGCGGCAAGGCCGGCGGCTTCCTCGGCGACCCGGACATCATGGACACCTGGGCGACGTCGTCGCTGACGCCGCACATCGCCGGCGGCTGGGAGACCGACGACGACCTGTTCCAGCGGGTCTTCCCGATGGACCTGGCCACGCAGGCGCACGACATCATCCGCACCTGGCTGTTCTCCCGGGTGGTCCGCGCGCACCACGAGAACCACGTCGTGCCGTGGTCGCACGCGCTGATCTCGGGCTTCATCGTCGACCCGGACCGCAAGAAGATGAGCAAGTCCAAGGGCAACGCGGTCGTGCCGACCGAGATCCTGGACAAGTTCGGCGCCGACGCCGTCCGCTGGCGCGCCGCCACCGCCCGTCCCGGCCTGGACTCGCCGTTCGACGAGACCCAGATGAAGGTCGGCCGCCGGCTGGCGATGAAGGTGCTCAACGCCTCCAAGTTCGCACTGTCCAGCGTGGGCGCGACGGCCGTGACGCCGTCCGCGGTCAGCGAGCCGGTCGACTGCGCGATGCTGGCCGGCCTCGCGGCGACGGTCGCGCGCGCCACCGAGGCGTTCGAGGCCTACGACTACACCACCGCCCTCGAGGTCACCGAGAAGTTCTTCTGGGAGTTCTGCGACGACTACCTCGAGCTGGTCAAGGAGCGGGCGTACGGCGCGCGCGGTGACGACGCCGCCGCCTCGGCCAAGGCCGCGCTCGCGATCGCGCTGCACGTGCAGCTGCGGCTGCTGGCGCCGTTCCTGCCCTACGTGACCGAGGAGGTCTGGTCGTGGTGGCAGGACGGGTCGATCCACCGGCAGTCGTGGCCGACGGCCTCGGAGCTCGGCTCGGCGGCCTCCGCCGACCCGGCCATGCTCACCGCGGTCGCCGCGACGCTGGCCGGGATCCGGGGCGCCAAGTCCACCGCCAAGGTGTCCATGCGCACCGAGCTGACGCACGCCGAGGTGTCCGGCCCGTCGGCCGCCCTCGCGCTCGCCGAGCGCGCGTCGGACGACCTCAAGGCCGCCGGCAAGATCGTCGGTGACCTGACCTTCACCCCCACCGACGCGGACACCCTGACCGTCCGCGCCGAGATCGCGCCCTCCCCCGACGCCTGACCGGCGCGGGGCCGCGCAGGGCGCGTCTCGAGCAGATGCCGCGTCAGCGGGCGTGGCCTCCGCGCCCGGTCCGGCAAGGCGGAGGTGCGAGAGCGCAGCGGGCTGCGCCGAGCGCCGACAACGCCGCCGGTCGGGATGCGGGGCCGCGGACGCCGCGGCAGGTGCGAGAGACGGGCCCTAGACCCGGTCGAGCCAGCGCTGGAACGACTCGAAGCCGTAGGGCCGGCCGAGGAAGTCCTCGACCAGGTCGGCGGCGTCCTTGCTGCCGCCGGCGGCCAGCACCCGGTCGCGGTAGCGGTGGGCGACGTCGGTCGCGAACAGGTCGTCCCGGTCGAACGCGGAGAACAGGTCCTTCGCGATGACCAGGCTCCACATGTACGTGTAGTAGCCGGACCCGTAGCCCTCGAGGTGCCCGAACGCCGCGAACCAGTGCGTGTCGGGGACGTAGCCGAAGACGTCGTACTTCGCCTGGAGCTCGCGCATGGTGGCGGTGATGTCGGCGGGCACGTCCTGGTGCAGCGTGTAGGACAGCGCGGCGTAGAACATCTGGGTGCGGGCGTAGAGCCCCTTGCCGAAGTCCTTGGCCGCACGCATCTTGGCGACCAGCTCGCGCGGGATCGGCTCACCGTCCGCGTTCGTCGCGAACGACCGCAGCACGTCGGCGTCCCACGCCCACTCCTCGAGCATCTGCGACGGGGCCTCGACGAAGTCCCACTCGGTCGCGACGCCGGAGAAGCGGGTCCACGCGTGCCCGCTGGCCAGCACGTGGTGCAGCAGGTGCCCGAACTCGTGGAACAGGGTGACCACGTGGTCGTGCTCCATCAGTGCCTTGGAGAAGTTGCAGACCAGCACGCCCTCGGCGACCTGGCGGTCCTTGATGCCCGGGGCCAGGTCGAACTGCGCCGCGTGACCGTACTTCCCCTTCCGCGGGTGCAGGTCGAGCCGGATCCGGCCGATCCGTGCGCCACCCCGCAGCACGTCGTACGTCGCCACGTCCTCGTGCCACGTCGGGGCGTCGGTGACCTCGACGTACTCCACGTCGAAGAGCCGGCCGGTCACCTCGAGCAGCCCGGCCCGCACCTTTGTGAAGTCGAAGTAGGCCCGGGTCTGCTGGGCGTCCACGTCGAACCGCTCGCGGCGCAGCACCTCGGAGTAGAACAGCTTGTCGACGTTGTCGACGGTGGTCAGCTCCGGGTGGTCCTGCTGCAGGCGGGTCAGCAGCACGTCGAAGTCGCGGCGGGCCGCCGTCGTGGAGACGTCGGTGATCCGGTCCACGAACTCCGGGATCGCCGCGCCCTTGCCGATCATCTTCACCTCGGCGTCGTAGGACGGCCAACCGTCGTAGCCGAGCAGCCGGGCGTGCTCGCGGCGCAGCTCCAGCAGCTCGTGCAGGAGGGCGTCGTTCTCCGGCCAGGCGCGGTTGAGGTACTCCTGCATCAGCGCCGCCCGGGCGTCCCGGTCACGGCAGAAGGTCGAGAACGGCAGGTAGTCCGGGTTGTCGGTGGTGATGACGACCTTGCCGTCGTCGCCCGCCGGGTGGCTCGCGACGAAGTCGGCCGGCAGCCCCTCGAGCGCCGCGGGGTCGACGCTGATCGAGCGGACACCGTCGCGGATGTTCTTGGCGAACTCCTGGGCGACCGCGGTCTCCCGCTCGGAGAGCTCGCGCAGCCGGCTGCGGACGTCCTCGTCCTGGTCCACGCCGGCCCGGCGGAAGTCCCGCAGCGCCAGCGCGTGCACCCGGCGGCCGCCCTCGTCGAGCTCCTGCGGGTCGACGCCGGCCAGCACGTCGTAGAGCTCGCGGTCGAGCCCGATCTCGGTCAGCAGCCGCTGCGCGTCCTGCTCGGCCTGCTCGGCGCGGGTCCGGACGCCCTCCTCGGGGTGCACGTTCGCGAACAGCCCGGCGGCCGCGAAGGCGTTGTGCAGGGCGAGGTTGAGGTCGTTCCAGAGCGCCAGCACACCCGCGGAGTCGTGGCCGCCCTGCCGGAGGGTCTCGACGTGGGCACGGGCCTGGTCCAGCTGGCCGTCGCAGCGCTCGGCGAGCCACCCCTCCCAGTCGGAGGACGGACAGGGACAGCGGCACGGGAGCGGTGGAGTCGGAGGTCACCCGCCGAGCCTAGCCAGCGAGCCCAGCCGGGCGAACCGCGATTTTCGCGGGCCGCCGATGGACCGTCGCTGAGCGGCGTCCGGTGCGTGCGATGGCAAGGCGGAGGAGCGAAGGCGGAGCGGGCTCCGTCGAGCGACGACGAACGCAGCCAGCGTGCGTGCCGGGCGTGCGCGTCTAGGCGGACTTCTTCTTCTTGGCTTCGGGCTCGCGCGGGACCAGCGTCGGGTTGACGTTGTCGCTGACGACCTCGCCGGTGACGACGACCTTGGCGACGTCCTCACGGGAGGGCACGTCGTACATCACGTGGAGGAGGACCTCCTCGATGATCGCCCGGAGGCCACGGGCGCCGGTGCCGCGCATCATCGCCAGGTCGGCGACGGCGTCGACCGCGTCCGTCGTGAACTCGAGCTCGACGCCATCGAGCTCGAAGAGCTTCTGGTACTGCTTCACCAGGGCGTTGCGGGGCTCGGTGAGGATCTCCACGAGCGCCTCGCGGTTGAGCTTGTCGACCGTGGCGATCACCGGCAGCCGGCCGATGAACTCGGGGATCAGACCGAACTTCAGCAGGTCCTCCGGCATCACCTCGGAGAAGATCTTCTCCATGTCGCGCTCCTCCTTGGTGGGGAGGCTCGCGCCGAAGCCGAGGGTCTTCTTGCCGATCCGCTGCTCGACGATGTGCTCCAGACCGGCGAACGCGCCACCCACGATGAACAGGATGTTCGTCGTGTCGATCTGGATGAACTCCTGGTGCGGGTGCTTGCGGCCGCCCTGCGGCGGCACCGACGCGGTGGTGCCCTCGAGGATCTTCAGCAGCGCCTGCTGGACGCCCTCGCCGGAGACGTCGCGGGTGATCGAGGGGTTCTCCGCCTTGCGGGCCACCTTGTCGATCTCGTCGATGTAGATGATGCCCGTCTCGGCCTTCTTGACGTCGTAGTCGGCGGCCTGGATGAGCTTGAGCAGGATGTTCTCGACGTCCTCGCCGACGTAGCCGGCCTCGGTGAGCGCGGTCGCGTCGGCGATCGCGAACGGGACGTTGAGCATCCGCGCGAGGGTCTGGGCGAGGTAGGTCTTGCCGCAGCCGGTCGGGCCGATGACCAGGATGTTGGACTTGGCCAGCTCGACGGCCTCGTCGGCCTTGTGCCGCGGGGTGCCGGAGACGACCCCGGCCTGGACCCGCTTGTAGTGGTTGTAGACCGCCACCGCGAGCGCCTTCTTGGCGGTCTCCTGGCCGATGACGTAGGAGTTCAGGAACTCGAAGATCTCACGCGGCTTGGGCAGCTCCTCGAGGCCGACCTCGGTCCCCTCGCTGAGCTCCTCCTCGATGATCTCGTTGCAGAGGTCGATGCACTCGTCACAGATGTAGACACCTGGACCTGCGATGAGCTTCTTGACCTGCTTCTGGCTCTTCCCGCAGAAAGAACACTTCAGCAGGTCGCCTCCGTCACCGATGCGTGCCACAGGCACGGCTCCTCACGATTCAGGCCGGACGTCCCACCGGCTGCTTTGCGGCTTGCTTTCCTCGAACTCGAAGGTACCCCGTCGCGCCCCCAAATGGGACAGGACACGGCGACTCCCTCGTCCCCGCTGGGGACTGACCCGTCGGAGACGAGGGAGGTGTTCACGCTGGTGCCAGGGTGCCCTTGCGGGACTCCAGGATCGCGTCGATCAGGCCGTACTCGACGGCGGCCTCCGCGGTCAGGATCTTGTCCCGGTCGATGTCGCGGCTGACCTGCTCGACGTCCTTGCCGGAGTGCTCGGCGATCATCTTCTCGAGCAGGTCGCGCATCCGGAGGATCTCGTTGGCCTGGATCTCGATGTCGGAGGCCTGGCCGTAGGTGCCCTCGGTGTAGGGCTGGTGGATCAGGATCCGGCTGTTCGGCAGCGCGAGCCGCTTGCCGGGCGCACCGGCCGCGAGCAGGATCGCCGCCGCCGAGGCCGCCTGACCCAGGCACACGGTCTGGATGTCGGGCTTGACGAACCGCATGGTGTCGTAGATCGCGGTCAGCGCGGTGAACGAGCCGCCGGGGCTGTTGATGTAGATCTGGATGTCCCGGTCGGGGTCCATCGACTCCAGGCAGAGCAGCTGGGCCATCACCGCGTTGGCGATGTCGTCGCTGATCGGGGTGCCGAGGAAGATGATCCGGTCCTCGAAGAGCTTGCCGTAGGGGTCGATGCGGCGGAAGCCGTACGACGTCCGCTCCTCCCACTGCGGGATGTAGTAGTTCATGCTCGGCGAGGCGACGTCGGCCGCCTTGCCGGACGGGCCGGGGCCCATGCCCAGGCCCGGGATGTGCGTGCTGGTCATCTCAGCCCCTCACTTGTTGCGGGCCGGGCGGCCCTCGTCGGCGACCTGGCGGGCGCTCGAGATCACGTTGTCGATGAAGCCGTACTCCTTGGCCTGCCCCGCAGTGAACCAGCGGTCCCGGTCGGCGTCGGTCTCGACCTGCTCGACGGTCTGGCCGGTGTGCTGCGCGATGAGCTCGAAGAGCACCTTCTTGATGTGCAGCGACTGCTGGGCCTGGATCTTGATGTCCGAGGCGGAGCCGCCCATGCCACCCGAGGGCTGGTGCATCATGATCCGCGCGTGCGGAAGGGCATAACGCTTGCCCTTGGCGCCGGCGCAGAGCAGGAACTGACCCATCGAGGCGGCCAGACCCATGCCTACGGTCGCCACGTCGTTGGGGATGTAGTTCATGGTGTCGTAGATCGCCATGCCGGAGTCGACCGACCCACCCGGGCTGTTGATGTGCAGGAAGATGTCGGCCTCGGGGTCCTCGGCGGACAGCAGCAGCATCTGCGCGCAGATCGCGTTGGCGTTCTGGTCGCGCACCTCGGAGCCGAGGAAGATGATCCGCTCCCGGAGCAACCGCTGGTAGATGTGGTCGTCGAGCCCGTACGCCGAGCCGCCACCGTTCATTTCGGTCTCTCTGATGTCTGGCACGCCCCCGACCCTAGCCGGACCCACCGGCACATCCACGGGTTGTCCGGAGTTGTTCGCCCACAGCGCACGACCGGGCGCCGACCTGTCCGGACCGCGTCGGGGCCACGTCGGGCAAGGCGGGCCGGCACCCGGCCCCGGACGCGACCGTGGCCGGGAGGACGAACCTCCCGGCCACGCTCTGGACGATGCTCGAGGGCCCCTGACCCGCGGCCTCGCCCGTCTCTTGCCTCCCGATCAGGTCACTTGCGGACGACCTTGATCCCCATGGAGGTGCCCTTCTGTGTTGAGGACCTGGATGCTGGTGCCGGTCTTCGGCACCTTGACGCTGGCTGCCGGCTGGCCGGCGTTCCAGTACGACGCGTCGTCGTGGAACAGCGGCTGCGCCGGCTGACCCGCGATGTCGCTCGCCCGGCCGTTCACGTGCAGCGTGAACGAGTCGGACTTCTCCAGCGAGAACGGCGCGTCGTACCCGGCCACCCGCGGCCGCCAGAGCGTGCCGTCGACCCGGACGATCGGGTACGGGTTGGCGTCGACCGGCAGGATCAGGCCCTGGCCCGGGTGCGCGCTGGTGTTGTTGTCCGCCTGGGAGGTGTCCCAGTAGGAGACCAGCAGGCCGTCCTGGTAGGGGAAGTGCTCGACCCAGTCCGGCTTCGTGTTCGCGAACCCGAAGTTGTACGGACCCGACTGGAGGTACTTGTCGAACGACACGTAGTCACGGTGCGACGCGATGTAGTAGTTCGCGTACCCCTGGGTGACCGAGTCGCCGACCGAGCTGAAGCCGTCGAGGGTCCAGCCGTTCGGGCTGGTCTCGGCGCCGTCCGCGGGGCCACCGGCGATGGAGATGTCGTCCAGGAAGATGCCGGCCGGGTACTTCGAGGTGTTGCCCTGCGCGCCGCCGTCCGTCTGGTAGCGGACCCGCAGCTGGATCGACTTGCCGGCGTACGGCGTCAGGTCGAACGTCATCGGCTTCCAGGCGCCGGCGGTGTCACCGTCGATGCCGTTGTTCACCGCGGCGTCGGTGCCGGTGCCGGGGATGGACTTCCAGTCCGCGGCGCCGTCCTTGACCTCGACGAACGCGTAGTCGTAGCCGTCCTCGATGTTGTACTGGCCCTGGAAGGTCAGCGCGCTGGTGCCCGCCGGTACGGCGACGGTGCGCCCCATGGAGGCGGTGTAGTCGTCGGCCGTGCCGCTCCACCAGTCCTTGGTGCCGGCGTACGGCTTGGCCAGCGTCTGGGTGACCTGCTTCTCCGGCAGCGCGACGACGGCGGCCTGCGGCTTCTTGGTGTTGTACTCGCGACGGGCCGAGGTCGAGCGAGGCGCCGCGACCGTTCTGCACCAGGGCGTAGTCGAGCCAGCCGAGCTGCAGCTTGTCCCACGCGCCGAGGTCCGAGGCGCGGGTGCCGATGCCCTCGTCGTTGGGGGCGGCCTGGCGGCTCTGGGCCATCAGCGACCAGTAGTTGACGGAGTTCTCGCCACCCGCGGTGTCGTAGAGGTCCGGCAGACCGAGGTCGTGGGTGTACTCGTGGGCGAACACGCTCATGCCGCCGTTCTCCGGCTGGATGGTGTAGTCGCCCACCCAGACGCCGGTGTCACCGACCTGGGTGCCGCCCTGCTTGCCCTGGGCCGGGCCGGTCTGGCCGTAGTCGGTGCCGAAGGCGTACCAGCGGTGCGACCAGATGGCGTCCTCACCCTGGATCGGGTCGCCGTCGGCCTCGTCGCCGCCGGCGTGCACGATCTGGAAGTGGTCGAGGTACCCGTCCGGCTCGTTGAAGTTGCCGTCGTTGTCGACGTCGTAGCGGTCCCACTGGTCGAAGGACTTCAGCTCGGCGGTCACGTCCGCGGCCGTGCGGCCCGAGGCGACCTGGTCGTCGTACCAGGTGTTGACGGCGTCCTCGACGAGGTTCCAGGTGTTGTTGCAGACGTGGCCCGAGCAGACCTTGTCGTCGTCGCCGTTGGTCGCCGGGTTGTCGCTGGAGCGGCCGTAGCGCGCCTCGTTGTACTTCACCTTGACCCAGTTGGTCACGGTGCCGTCGATCGAGTAGCGGCCGGAGGACTGCCGCTCGAAGTACTGCTTGACCGACTCGGTCGCGCCGCCGGAGCCCGCCTCGTCACCCCGACCGAAGTACAGGTTCTGGAAGTACTTCTGGTCGTAGTTCTGCTGCCACACCGTGGAGTTGTCGACCGTGCGGTCGGGCTGGGGGATCTTGTTGTTCTCCGGGCCCTCGAACGTCGTCGGGCCGGCGATGGACGGCTCGAGGTCCTTGTCCGGGAAGTCCGGGTGGCGCTCGTTGCCGAAGTCGGTGAGGACCACGAAGATCTTGTCGGTCTTCTCGCGGCCGAGCTCGACGTACTGGTCCTCGGTCGCCGCCGGCTCGGCGACGCGGCCGTTCTTGTCGGCCGCGGCGGGCGCCTTCTTGGTCGACACCTTCATCACGGTGCTTGCACCGCGCTTCTCGACCGTGCCCGTGCCGTTCAGCAGCTCGGTGATGGCCTCCTGGCGCAGCGCGCGGCGCTTCTCCTCCATCGGGTTGGGCAGCTCGTGCCCGGCCACGTCGTCCGGCTGGTCGGCGCTCGCACCGACGTTCTTCACAGTGGGGGCTGGCGTGGCGGACACAGCGGGCAGCACCGAGGGTTGTCCCCAGTCCCGCCGCGACCACCAGGCTCAACAGCCCGGCTGACTTCTTTCGCACGGTTCCTCCGTCATCAGCGATCGTGTCGCGTGAAGGCGCAGCGAGAAGGAACACGGGAATGCCCGACCCAGCAGAGCTGGCTGGCATCTGACGGAGCAGGGTCCACGTCGGTGCGACGTGCAGGGGCGACCCGGGCTCGAGCTGGCTGCGCGACTGCGCGTTGCAGTCGCCGGAAGCCAACACGACCTCATAACCGGGTCACAAGAGGTTGAACCGGACCAAGGGGTTCATGTTTGTGCGAGTGCAGGTTAATGCACAAAACGGTTCGGCCACGGTCCGCGTGTCGCCCTTGGTCAGGACGTCTCGACGGACTCCTTGATCCGCTCCAGCGTGGTCCGGATGCCCGCGGCGAGCTCCTGGTCGTGGCCCGCCGCTCCCCCGATCACCGGCCCCAGCACGGAGGTCAGCCGGCTGAACTCCGGCAGGTCCCGGCGCCCGGTCAGCCGGGTGCCGCCCTCGGCCGCCTCGAGCTCGTAGGTCCAGGTCGCGCCGCTCTCGCGGGTGCGCCAGGCGACGGCACGTCCGGGGTCGAGACGGGTCACCGTCGAGGACGTCGGCCAGGCGACGAGGCCGCGACGGTTCAGCCCGAGCAGCGTGGACCCGACCCGGACCGGGCTCCTCCCGACGACGCGCAGCCGGCGCAGCTCCGGGCTCCACTCCGGCATCCGGGTGACGTCGCCGACGAGCTCCCACACGCGCGCGGGCGGTGCGGCGATGTCGACGGTGGCGCTGATGGGCAGGGGCTGGGGCACGGGGTTCTCCTGTCGGTTTCCTGGGCTCGGCTCAGGACAGCCAGGCACGCAGGGCTTCGTCGACCTCGGGATGGTTGAGCAGGTCGAGGTGGCCTCCCCGGATGTGCAGCACGTCGGCGCCCGGGAACATGTTCGGCCCGCGGCGCGGGCGTCCGAGCGCGGACGGGTAGCGCACCAGGCCGTCCCCGAGCGTCTCGGCGACCGGGTGCCGGCGTGAGGCGGTGAGCGTGGCCGCGACGAGGCGGTAGCGCGCGTTCGGCAGGTTCTGCACGTCCTGGGCCAGGCCCCCGCGCAGGTCCAGGATGCCGACCGAGCGGTACTCCAGGATCCGGCCGAACGGCGCGGACTCCGGCAGCAGCCCGAGCGTCCGGGCGCCGAGCGCGACCCCGCGCTCGAGCGGTGCGCCGAGGTGCGGCGTCCCCAGGGTGACCACGTCCGTCACGAGGTCGGTCCACGGCCGCGCCGCGTCGGTGCTCACCGCGCAGGCGGCCCGCACGACGAGGCCGCCCATCGAGTGGCCGACCAGCGCGATCCGACGTACGGCGGTCGGCCAGGAGGCCACCAGGTCGTCGAGGAGGGAGGCCAGCGCGACGCCGTTCTCGGCGATCGGGAGGCCGGTGTTCGCGCGCAGGTAGACCGAGGTCCAGCCCTGCTCGGCGAGCCGGTCGCCGTACCGGCCGCCGCGCTCCCGCGACCGGAGGTCCCAGGCCGTCTCGGGCTCGCCCAGTCCGTGCAGGAAGACCACGACGTCACCGGTCGCGGACGGGAACGCCTCCGCCAGCGAGGGCCGGTCGAGATCGACGTCGCGGTGCCCGACGCGGACCGCCATCGTGATCGCGAGGTCCGAGCCGTCCTCGGCGAGCCGGTCGCCGATCAGGCCGTTGACGGCCGACACCAGCACCCGGCCCGCAGGCGACTCCTCGATGCGGGCGCCGACCCTCCGGTCCGCGGCGCGCAGCCCCCGGCTCGTGGCGCGCAGGCTGCAGCCGATCCCGTTGTAGACCGCGGTGGACACCGGACCGTGGCCCGAGGACCCCCCGGTCACGCGGTGGACGCGGGTGACGACGGCGTCGTGCACGTCGCGCACGGTGCCGAGCACGATCTCGTCCGCGGCGTCGGCGGCCAGCGCGAGCGCGCCGAGCAGTCCGGCACGCGGCCGCGTTCCGGTCGTGGAGGTCACCGCGTCAGTGTCGGTGGCATACCGGGGGTATGTCAACGGCCCGTGTCACATGCAGTGACACGGGCCGTTCGCAACCTGGCGTCAGGCGTCGGTCTTCTCGGAGGACTCCGCGTCGACCGCGTCAGCCTCTTCGCTCTCGGCAGCCTCGGCAGCCTCGGCCTCGAGGTCCGCCGGGTCGGCGATGCTGCCGTCGGGCTGGAGGTTCTTCAGCTCGACGTGGTTGCCGGACTCGTCGGTGACGGTCGCGGCCTCGACGATCGAGGCCAGCGCCTTGCCCCGCACCACCTCGGAGACCATCTCCGGGATGTGGTTGTGCTCCAGCATGTGCTGGATGAACTCCTGCGGGTTCTGGCCCGACTGCTGCGCGCGGCGCATGAGGTGCTCCTGGAGCTCGCCCTCGCTGACGCCGATCTCCTCCTTCTTGGCCACCTGGTCGAGCACGAACTGCGCGGCGACCGCGTCGCGCACCCGCTTCTCCAGGTCGGCCTCGAACTCGTCGACCGTCTGCTCCTCGCCGTCGAGGTACTGCTCCATGGTCATGCCGGCCATCGCGAGCTGCTGCTGGATCTGCTCCTTGCGGGCCGTCAGCTCGGACTCCACGACGCCCTCGGGCAGCGGGACCTCGACGAGGTCGAGGAGCTTCTCGAGGACGGCGTCGCGGGCAGCGGCGGCCTGCTCGAGGCGCTTGCCCCGGGACAGCCGGGTGCGCACGTCGTCGTCGAGCTCGGCGACGGTGTCGAACTCGGAGGCGGTCTGGGCGAAGTCGTCGTCGAGCTCGGGGAGCTCCTGCTCCTTGACGGAGGTGACCTTGACCTCGACCTCGACGTCCTCGCCGAGCAGCTCCCCGCCGACGAGCTTCGACGCGAACGTCTTCTCGTCGCCCGCAGCCATGCCGGTCAGGGCCTCGTCGAGGCCGTCGAGCATGCCGCCCTTGCCGACCTGGTAGCTCATGCCGGAGACCTCGGCGCCCTCGACGACCTCGCCGTTCTGGCGCGCCACGAGGTCCATGACCACGAAGTCGCCGTCGGCCGCAGGCCGCTCCACCTCGCTCAGGCTCGCGAAGCGCTCGCGGAGGTTCTGCACCTGCTCCTCGACGTCCTGGTCGGTCACCGCGACGTCGTCGACCGTGACCTCGAGGCCGGCGTACTCGGGGAGGTCGATCTCGGGACGGATGTCCACCTCGGCGCTGAACTCGAGGGTCTCGTTGTCCTCGAGCTTGGTGATCTCGATCTCCGGCTGGGCGAGGGGCTCGAGCTCGTTGGCCTGCAGCGCCTCGACGTACAGCTTCGGCAGGGCCTCGTTGATCGCCTCGTCGAGGACCGCACCCCGGCCGACCTGACGGTCGATGACCATCGGCGGCACCTTGCCACGGCGGAACCCGGGCACGTTGATCTGCTGGGCGATCTTCTTGTACGCCGCGTCGAGGCTCGGCTTGAGCTCCTCGAAGGGCACCTCGACGGTGAGCTTGGCCCGGGTCGGGCTCAAAGTCTCGACGGCGCTCTTCACAGGTGGTTCTCCTCAATCATCTGGCTA
Source organism: uncultured Actinomycetota bacterium (assembly GCA_963827435.1). Lineage (GTDB taxonomy): Bacteria > Actinomycetota > Actinomycetes > Propionibacteriales > Nocardioidaceae > Nocardioides_B. Next base: position 104,604 of record CAWHAU010000020.1, on the reverse strand, counting down.
GGCGTCTGACTCGTCGCCTGGCTTGGTCGTGGTCGTACGGCGTGCGGGGCGCGCGGCACACCGGGCGGTCGTGGGTCGGGCGGTCCGGGAAGGAAGTCGTGCGACGACGGGTGGTCGGGGCGACAGGACTCGAACCTGCGATCTCCTGCTCCCAAAGCAGGCGCGCTAGCCACTACGCTACGCCCCGGTTTCCCGGCCACCGGTCTCACGGCTCCGGTCGAGGAGCCCCCGGGAGTCTACGGGAGAGGCGTGCGCGAACCCCAATCGAGACGGGGCGTGGACCTGTGGCACCATGGTGCCGCTTCCGGTCGGGGTCACAGACCCCGCGGAACGCACGCGGATGTAGCTCAATGGTAGAGCCCTAGTCTTCCAAACTAGCTACGCGGGTTCGATTCCCGTCATCCGCTCCAGACCCTCCAGGACACCGCCGGAGCGGGCCCCGCAACGGGCCCGCGACGGGCGTCAGCGGCGGTGCAGGAGGAGCAGGGCCCGGTCGTCGTGCATGGACTCGAGCCGGTCGATCAGCCGGTAGGCGCCCCGCTCGAACCCCGCCCGCAGCAGCGCCTCGCCCTGGCCGAGCAGCTTGTCGATGCCCAGCGAGATGTCCCGCTGCGGCGTCTCCACCAGACCGTCGGTGAACAGCAGCAGCGCGTCACCCCGGGCGATCCGGCCGCGGACGACGGAGAACTCCGCCCGCGCCATCAGCCCGAGCACCGGCCCCTCGGCCTCGTGCACGGCCCACCGGCCGGATCCGGCGTGCAGCTGCACGCCCGGCGGGTGGCCGGCGGAGCGCAGCTCGAACGCACCGGTGCGCAGGTCGATGTCGACGTGCACGGCGGTGGCGAAGCCCTCGCTCCAGTCCTGCCGGAGCAGGTAGTCGTTGGCGGCGGGCAGGAAGTCCTGCGCCGGGAGCGCGCCGAGCAGGCCACCGAACGCACCGGACAGCAGCAGCGACCGGGACCCGGCCTGCTCGCCCTTGCCGGAGACGTCGACCACCGCCACCTGGAGCGAGGAGCCGTCCCGCGAGCGCGCGGCGACCAGGAAGTCCCCGGCGAACGAGGACCCGCCGGCCGAGCGGAGCACCGCCTCGGCGTACCAGTCCTTGGGGAGGTCGGGCATCTGCGCCTGGCTGAGGATCCGGTCGCGGAGGTCGACCAGCATCGACTCTCCGCGCACGCCGGCCACACCGAGCCTGGTCCTGCGGAACGAGGAGACCAGGATGATCAGCCCGATCAGGAAGATCACCACGACGCCGCCGACCCGCCGCCCGTCGAGCAGCTCCGGGGTCGCGGCGACCACGATCACGAGCACCCCGAGCGCGAAGACCACCGCCCAGGGCAGCGTGCGTGGACCGAGGACCAGGTTGCCGATCACCATCGGGATGACCAGCGTGGTGAGCGGCACGTAGATGACGGCGTACTGCGAGAGGCCGATCAGCACACAGGCGGCGCAGAGCAGCAGCGCGGGGGCGATCTCCGACTCCCGGATCCGGCGGACCTGGCGGTTCCAGGAACGCGTCAGCGCCCGGCCCACGGGCACGCGGGACAGGCGGTCGGGGTGGGACGCGGCGACCACCCCCCGACCCTAGTGGGCTCGCGCCGGACTTGCCCATGGTTCGGTCAGGTCAGGCGGTAGGTCACGAAAGGTCACGCTGTGCGGGCTCTCGACCGGAACACGGGCTGGCAGCGCGGGCACCAGAACAGGTTGCGGCCGGCCAGCACCTCGGTGCGGACCCGGGTGCCGCAGACGTGGCAGGGCTGTCCCTGCCGCCGGTAGACGTACACCTCTCCCCCGTGGTCGTCGACGCGCGGGGCGCGGTTCATCGCCTCCGGCGTGTGGGCGGTGTGCACGGTGTCGATGCGCCCGGTGCGGACCCCCTCGCGCATCAGCAGCACGAGGTCCTCCCACAACGCCTCGAACCGGCCGCGGCGCACCGAGGTCCCCGGCCTCAGCGGGTGCAGCCGGTGCCGGAACAGCACCTCGGCGCGGTAGACGTTGCCGACGCCCGCCAGCACCGCCTGGTCCATCAGCAGCCCGCCGATCGGTGCGCGGCTGCGGTGCACGCGGTCGAAGGCCCGGGTCCAGTCGGCGTCCTCGCGCAGCGGGTCGGGCCCGAGCCGCTCGACGATGGCGTCGCGCTGCTCGGCGGTGAGCAGCTCGCAGGCCGTGGCACCCCGCAGGTCGCCGTACGACGGACGGGGCGCGCCGGCCACGATGCGCATCCGGACCTGTCCCACCGGAGGCGGCGGCGGTCCGTCGTACAGGTCGAAGTGGCCGTAGAGACCGAGGTGCACGTGCACGAACCGCTCCTGGGCGAACGCCACGAACAGGTGCTTGCCGAACGACTCGGCGGTGACCAGCTCGGTGCCGTCCACGAGCCGGGCGGACTCGGCGAACCGACCCTGCGGGCTGCTGACCGCGACGGCCCGACCGGCGAACTGCTCGCGCACCGCCGTGGCGAGGCGGTGGAGGGTGTGCCCCTCGGGCATCTCAGGCGGAGGCGCCGGGACGGTGCCCGAGCGCGGACTCCGGGAGCGGCGGGAGGTTTCCGGTCTTCTCGTAGGCGGTGAGCATGCCGATGCGCCGGGTGTGCCGCTCCTCGCCGCTGTAGGCGGTGCCGAGGAACACCTCGACGAAGCGGGTCATGTCGTCGACGGTGTGCATGCGGCCACCGACCGACACCACGTTGGCGTCGTTGTGCTCCCGCGCGAGGGTGGCGGTCTCCTCGCTCCAGACCAGCGCGCAGCGCACCCCCTTGACCTTGTTGGCGGCGATCGCCTCGCCGTTGCCGGAGCCGCCGATGACGACGCCGAGGCTCTGCTCACCGTCCTGCCAGTCGGCCGCGACGGCCTCGGCCGCGCGCAGGCAGAACACCGGGTAGTCGTCGAGGGCGTCGTAGACGAACGGCCCGTGGTCGACGGCCTCGAAGCCGTGGTCCGCGAGCCAGTTCAGCAGGTGCTCCTTGAGCTCGAGGCCGGCGTGGTCGGAGCCGAGGTGGACGCGCATGCCCGCATTCTGGCAGAGGGCCGAGCGGTGCCGGGGCGTGGCTCGAGGAGGTGCCGCGGCGGCAGATCTGACTGGGTGTGTCCCAGTTCGCGTGTTCGAGGCGCTCGACCAGGACGGCGCCCTCCCGCGGGGGCCGTGCGACCCTGGTCGCAGGCCGAGGTGACCGAGGAGGGGCCGTGACGAACACCCGCGCGGCCCGGCTGGGAGTCGTCATCGCCGTGGTGTGGCTGCTCCTGCTCACCGCGGCGGACCTCGTCGCACCGCCGAACATCTCTCCCGACCCGCTGTTCGCGCTCGCTCCGCTGGCCGCGGCCGCGGTCATGCCCGCGCGCGCCACCGCCGGGTTCGCGGCCGCTGCGGCCGCACTCGTGGTGCTGTCCGGTCTGTACAACCAGAACTGGGACACCACACAGCAGTGGGTGCTGCTGCTCGACGTCGCCCTGGTGGGAGCGGCCGCCGTGGTGATCGCCGAAGTCCGGGTCCGCCGAGAACGCCGCTTCGGGCACGTGGCCACCATCGCCGAGGTGGCCCAGCGTGCCGTCCTGCCGACCCTGCCGCCCTCAGCCGCCGACGTGCGCGTGACCGCGCGCTACCAGAGCGCAGCCGAGGACGCCGTCGTGGGTGGGGACCTCTACGACTGCTCGCTCGTCGGCGCCCACGTCCGGTTTCTGGTCGGTGACGTGCGCGGCAAGGGGCTCGCGGCCGTCGAGCAGGCCGCACGAGTGATCCGCGCGTTCCGCCAGGCCGCGGCCACCGAGACCTCGCTGCCTGATGTCGCCCGCGACATGGACGCCTACCTGACGCCGTTCATGGGGGATGAAGACTTCGCCACCGCGCTGATGGTCGATGCGTCCCACTGCGGCCGGGTCACGCTCCTCGCGTGCGGCCACCCACCGCCGATGTTGATCCGTGCTGACGGCACCGCCGAGCTGCTGACCGTGCCGCCCAGGCTGCCGCTGGGGCTGGGTGGGGACGGCGAGCCGGTCACGGTCCCGTGGGGAGCCGGTGACCGACTGCTGTTGTACACCGATGGCCTCAGCGAAGCGCGCGATGAACAGGGGCGGTTCCTGCCGCTGCTCGAGCTGGCACCGACCCTGAGATCGTCGCAGCCCGATGTGGCGCTCGACGGCGTCCTCGAGCTCGTCCGGCGTCACATCAAGGGCGGTCAGCTCGGCGACGACCTCGCCATCGTGCTGCTGGAGAACACGGCCGGGCAGTCTCACGGGGTGCGTCCGACCTGAGACCCAAAGCGTCCGCCCGGACACGACGACGAGAAGACGGCGCCTAGACGTGCCGGTCGAGGAAGGCGGCGGCGTCGGCGAGCGCGACCTCGGAGGCGTCGAACATCTCCGGGTGCCGCCAGAAGCCGTGGATCATCCCGTCGTACACCGTGGTCTCGACCGCCACACCGTCGGCCGCGATCCGGCGGGCCAGCTCGAGGTCCTCGTCGGCGAGCACGTCGTGCTCGGCGACCTGGACGTACGTCGGAGGCAGGGTCGCGAAGCCGGTCGCCTGGAACGGTGCGAGGTCGGGGTCGGCGAGGTCGCGCTCGTCGCGGATGTACTGCCGGATGAACCACTCCCCCTGCGCGCGGGTCAGCCCGCCGTCGGTGCGGGCGTAGGACGGCATCGACGCGGTGGCGTCCACGAAGGGGTAGACGAGCACCGTCGCCGCCAGCAGACCGGGGTTGCGCAGCGCTGCCACGAGCGCGAGGTTGCCGCCGGCACTGTCGCCGAGGGCGACCACCCGCGCCGGGTCGAGACCGAGGCGCGTGGCGTGCGCGACGAGCCAGTGCAGTGCGGTGTCCACGTCGTCCGGCGCGGCCGGGAACCGGTGCTCGGGCGGCCGCCGGTAGTCGACGGCGAGCACTGCCGAGCCGGTGCGGTTGGCGATCCGGCGGGCCTGGCCGTCGTGGGTGTCGACGTCACCGAACACGAAGCCGCCGCCGTGCAGGAACAGCACCGTCCTCTGCACGGTCTCCGGGGCACCGGCCGGTATGTAGAGCCGGCAGCGCACGCCGCCCGCGTCCACGTCCTCGACCCGGTCGACCGGCTCCTTCTCCTCCAGTGCGGCTGCCGCCAGCGCGTCCCGGCGCATGGCCGCGATGCCGTCGGCACCGAAGCCGGGGTCGGAGACGCTCGGCCCCTGCGACCACAGCTCCAGGGCGGCGACCGACTGCGGGTGCAGGGTCATGCCGGCTCGCCGGCGAGGCGGGCGAGCTCCTCGTCGACGATCGACGGGTCGAGCTTGGTGAACACCGGCGCCGGCTTGTCGACCTTCGTCCCGGGCACGACGGGCCGGCGGGCCCAGGCCGGGAAGCCGGAGTACTCGCCGGTGAGGATCGGGTACGACGGGCCGCCGTCCAGGTCCTCGACCTCACGGATCTCCGGCATCGGGGCGACCGTCCCCGCCCCGCCGAGCACCACGTCCACGGCGTTCGCGCTGTGCGGCAGGAACGGCGCGAGCAGCAGGTTGCAGTCGGCCACGGCCTGCGTCGGTGACGTGCAGGACCGTGCCCAGCCGGTCGCGCTCGTCCTCGCCCTTGAGCTTCCAGGGCGCGTTGTCGGAGACGTAGCGGTTCACCTCGGCGACCGTGCGCATCGCCTCGGCCAGCGCCGCCTTCTGCCGGTGCCGACCGATCAGCCCGCCGATGCTGCCGAAGGCCGCCTCGACGGTGTCGAGCAGCGCCCGGTCGCCGTCCTCGAGCGTGCCCGCCGGAGGGATCTCGCCGAAGCTCTTGGCGATCATCGTCGCGGTCCGGTTGACCAGGTTGCCCCAGCCGGCGACCAGCTCGTCGTTGGTGCGCCGCACGAACTCCGCCCAGGTGAAGTTGCTGTCCTGGTTCTCCGGCCCGGCCGCGGAGATGAAGTAGCGCAGCGCGTCCGGCTGGTAGCGCTCCAGCATGTCGCGGACGTAGATCACCACGCCCCGCGAGGACGAGAACTGCTTGCCCTCCATGGTGAGGAACTCGCTGGACACCACCTCGGTCGGCAGGTTGAGCGCGCCGTACTCCCCCGGCTCGCCGCCACGGTCGCCCCGTCCGTCGTACGCGAGGAGCTCGGCGGGCCAGATCTGGGAGTGGAAGGTGATGTTGTCCTTGCCCATGAAGTAGTAGGACAGCGCCTCGGGGTCGTTCCACCACTCGCGCCAGCGGTCCGGCTCGCCTCCCCCGGATTCGGCACAGCGGCGGGCCCACTCGATGGACGCGGACAGGTAGCCGATGACCGCGTCGAACCAGACGTAGAGCCGCTTGGTCGGCTGGTCCTCCCAGCCCGGGACCGGGATGCCCCAGTCGATGTCGCGGGTCATCGCGCGCGGCCGGATCTCCTCGAGGATGTTCTGGCTGAACTTGATGACGTTCGGCCGCCAGGTCCCGGACGCCTCCCGCTCGTCGAGCCACTCCTTGAGGGCCGTGGCCAGGGCGGGAAGGTCGAGGAACCAGTGCTGGGTCTCGACGAACTCCGGCGTCTCGCCGTTGATCTTGCTGCGCGGGTCGATCAGGTCCGTGGGGTCGAGCTGGTTGCCGCAGTTGTCGCACTGGTCGCCGCGGGCGGAGTCGTAGCCGCAGATCGGGCAGGTGCCCTCGATGTAGCGGTCCGGCAGGGTGCGACCGGTCGACGGCGAGATCGCGCCCTTGGTGGTCTGCTCGACCATGTACCCGTTGCGCTGCACGGTGCGGAACATCTCCTGCACCACGGCGTAGTGGTTGCGCGTCGTCGTCCGGGTGAACAGGTCGTAGGACAGCCCGAGCTGGTGCAGGTCCTCCACGATCAGCCGGTTGTTCGTGTCCGCCAGCTGGCGCGGCGACACCCCGGCGGCGTCCGCGGCCACCAGGATCGGGGTCCCGTGCTCGTCGGTGCCCGAGACCATGAGGACGTCGTGCCCGGCCATCCGCATGTAGCGGCTGAAGACGTCGGAGGGCACGCCGAAACCGGCCACGTGGCCGATGTGGCGCGGGCCGTTGGCGTACGGCCAGGCGACGGCGGACAGGACTTTGCTCATGGGTCAACTCTAGGGAGGCGGGCAATCGGGTTGCCGCGCGAGGTGGGCCGACGAGACGCTTCAGCCATGGCCGACCCTGACGACGTTCCTCGCATCGTGGAGTCCCCGCCGCGGGGCGGGTTCGCGCGGTGCGCCTCCGGCCCCTGGTGAAGGAGGCGGGACTGTGAGCGGTCTGGTCGACGACCTCGACGCCGTGGTCGGGATGGCGTGCCACCGGCTGGCCGCGGCCGCGGACCGGGACTGGGACGTGCCGGCGACCGGGATGACCTGGACGTGTCGGAGCACCGTCGAGCACGTCGCGGACGACCTGTTCTCCTACGCCGGCCAGGTCGCGGTGCGCCGGCCGGTGCTCGACGGCTTCGTGCCCTTCCTGTACTGGGCCGACCCGGCCGACGGCGACGCCGCCGACAGGACCGCGGTGCACGCCGATCGCGGACGCGGGCAACCTCGGCCTGGTGCGGGTCCTCGACGCGTGCCGCGGGATGCTCTCCGCGGTCGCCCGCACCGCCTCGCCGGAGGCCCGCGGCTTCCACGTGTTCGGCGTCTCGGACCCGCACGGCTTCGCCGCGATGGGCACCGTCGAGACGCTCCTGCACCTGCGCGACGTGGCCGGACCTCTCGGCTTCGCGTGGGACCCCGACCCGGACGTCGTACGACGCGTGCTGGACCGGCTCTTCCCGGACGCGCCGACCGACGGCGACCCCTGGCTCACCCTGCTCCGGATCACCGGCCGCGACCCGGAGTTCCCAGTCCCCGACTGGCGGTGGGACGGCTCGGTCCGGCAGTAGCCTGGCCCGACTGACGAGGGGGTGGCCACATGGAGTGGCTGATCATCGCGGCCCTGGCCGCCGGCGGCGGCGCGCTGGGCGGACGCAGCTGGCGCGGACGGCGTCGACGCGCGAGAGCTCGCACTCGAGCAGGCCGCAGGAGCTGGAGACAGCGCGCACGCTCGCCGACGAGGACGTCACCGTGCTCGGCGAACAGCTCCAACGCCTCGACGCGGAGGTGGCGGACCACCCTCTCGACGAGGCGGCGCGGCTGGACTACCAGGCCGCGCTCGACGCCTACGAGTCCGCGCAGCGCGCGGTGCCCGCACTGCGCAGCGCCGAGGAGGTGAGCCGGGTCAGCGACATCCTCACCGCGGGCCGCTACGCGCTCGCCTGCGTGCAGGCCCGGGTTGCCGGCCAGCCGCTGCCCGAGCGCCGGACGCCGTGCTTCTTCAACCCGCAGCACGGCCCGGCGACCGTGGACGTCGCGTGGAACCCACCCGCGTACGGCACCCGGATCGTGCCGGCCTGCGCGCAGGACGCCGCCCGCATCGCGCGGGGCGAGCGCCCGGACCTGCGTCGGGTGAAGGTCGGCGGACAGATGCTGCCCTACTGGGAGGCCGGCGCGGCCTACCTGCCCTATGGCAAGAGCTACTTCACCGCGGCTGCACTGACCCTGCTGAACCCGCAGAACTCGGGCGGCCCGGGCTCCTGGGGCTACGGCAACCACCTCTGAGCGCGTGTGCTCATCCCCAGTCGCTGACCAGGGCGTCGAGCTCGCGCTCGAGGGCGCCGAAGCAGCGCCGGTCGTCGGCGGTGTCGCCGTGCGGATGTGAGAAGCGCACCACCTGCGCGGCGATCTCGTCGAGGTGCCGCTGCAGGGCGAACAGCTCCATCGTGTCCTTCGACAGCCGCTCCGGGCGGCCGCCCGCCTCGACGTAGGCGTACCACGGGTCGTCGCCGTCCGCCTCCGTCAGCGTCTCGCCCAGGTCGCGCTCGCGTGGGGCCAGGCGGGCACGGCCCCAGCCGACCAGCCGCGGCCCGTCGGGCGTGCTCAGCGTCCGGTCGCCGTACGGCGCGCCGTGCGTGACGACCCACCGCTCGGCGCTCCCGGCGACCGCAGCACCGAGGAGGAGGAACCGCCGCAACGCCCGCTCGACCACCGGGGCCACGTCCAGGAGCAGCCGTTCGGCGGGACCCGACCAGGGCCCGCCGGTCCAGCCGCGGTTGCGCAGGCACCCCTCGAGAGCCTCACGCCCGTCGTGGGTGCCCTGCCCGAGCCGCGGTCGCCACAACGGGAGCTCTCGGGGGCGGTGTGTCCGGTGCAGCTCGCCGAGCAGGCGGGCGACCAGCACGCGGCCGGCGTCGTCGGCCCGGCCGGGAGTGAAGACCTCGAGCAGCGGCGCGAGCGTGAGCAACAGCCCGGGCGCGACGTCGACGGCGAGCCGCGCGTCCCGGGTCCGCACCGGCGCTACGACGAACGGCAGCACCGCGGCGAGGCGGGTCGCGGCGTCGTACGAAGCCAGCCGGCGCTGCCGCTCGTCGGCGCTGCGCACCGGGTGCGCGCTCGCGAACCACTGCGGTCCGAACTCGTCACCCAGACGCCAGTGCCAGCCGCCGTCGCCGATCTCGAGGTGCTCGACGAAGGTCACGTCCACGCCCCACTCCGCGCGCACCGCGCCGGCGACCCGGTCGGCCGGGAGGCCGGAAGGCTGGTCGATCACCCGAGCACGGTAAGCCGCGTACCCGCGCTCGGTCGGACAATCAGGAGAAGTCGGGGCCCTTGTCGCGGGTGCGCTTGATCTCGAAGAACCCGGGCGTGCCGGCCACGAGGAGTACGCCGTCCCAGAGCCTGCCGGCGTCCTCGCCCTTGGGAGCCGGGGTCACGACCGGCCCGAAGAACGCCATCCCCTGGGTGGCGATCACCGGGGTGCCGACCTCCATGCCGACCTGGTCCATACCTGCGTGGTGCGACTTCTTGAGGTCCTCGTCGTAGGCCGTCGAGTCCGCGGCGTCCGCGAGCGCGGTCGGCAGGCCCACCTCCTCCAGCACCTCCTCGATCAGCTGCCGGTCGATGGAGCGGCCCTCGAGGTGGATCCGGTTGCCGAAGGCGTTGTAGAGCGGCAGCAGGACCTGGTCGCCCTCGGCCTGTGCGGCCGCGATCGCCACCCGCACCGGGCCCCAGGCGGGCTCGAGCATCTTCCGGTACTCCTCGGGAATGTCCTTGTCCTGGTTGAGGTAGGCCAGGCTCATCACGTGGAAGGAGGGCGCGATCGGACGGACCTTCTCGACCTCCAGCAGCCAGCGCGAGGTCATCCACGCCCACGGGCAGAGCGGGTCGAACCAGAAGTCGACGGGGGTGCGCTCGGTGCTGGTCTCGGTGGCGGTCAACGGGGCTCCTACGGGTCGGGGGCGACGGGCGTGGTGCGACGGTTGCGCACCCCAAGGGAACGGTCCTGTTCGATTCGGTTATTCCCCGCGCCGAATGGGACAATGCGCACATGCCTGGAACCAACCTGACCCGGGACGAGGCGCGCACCCGCGCCGGTCTCCTGGAGATCGAGTCCTACACCGTGGACCTCGACCTCGACCCCTCGCGCACCACCACCTTCGGCTCCACGACCGTGATCCGGTTCCGCTGCCGCACCGTGGGCGCCTCCACCTTCGCCGACCTCGTCGGCGGGACGATCCACGAGCTGACCCTCAACGGCCGCTCCCTGGACCCCGCCGAGGTGTACGCCGACCACCGGATCCGGCTCGACGGCCTCGAGGCCGACAACGAGCTGCGCGTCGTGGCCGACTGCACCTACAGCCACACCGGCGAGGGGCTGCACCGCTTCGTCGACCCGGCCGACGACCGGGTCTACCTCTACTCGCAGATGGAGGTGCCCGACGCCCGCCGGGTGTTCACCACCTTCGAGCAGCCCGACCTCAAGGCGGTCTTCCACTTCACGGTGACCGCTCCGGCGCACTGGGTCGTGGTCTCCAACGCGCCCACCCCCGAGCCGGTCCCGGCCGACGACGACCGGGCGGTCTGGACCTTTCCCGCGACCGAGCGCCTGTCGACGTACGTCACGGCGATCGTTGCCGGCGAGTACCACTCCGTCCACGACACCTACGTCGGCAACCACGGCGAGATCCCGATGGGGCACTACTGCCGGCAGTCGATGGTGCCGTACTTCGACACCGACGAGCTGGTCGAGGTCACCAAGCAGGGCTTCGCGTTCTTCGAGGACGCCTTCGACTTCCCGTACCCCTTCCACAAGTACGACCAGCTCTACGTCCCCGAGTTCAACAACGGCGCGATGGAGAACGCCGGCTGCGTGACGCTGCGCGACGAGTACCTCCCCCGCAGCCGCCAGGCCACCTGGTTCTACGAGCAGCGCGCCAACACCGTCCTGCACGAGATGGCGCACATGTGGTTCGGCGACCTGGTCACCATGAAGTGGTGGGACGACCTGTGGCTCAACGAGTCGTTCGCCGAGTGGGCCTCCCACCACGCGCTGGTCGCCGCCACGTCGTACGACGAGGCGTGGACCGGGTTCACCAACTCCCGCAAGAACTGGGCCTACCGCCAGGACCAGCTGCCCTCCACGCACCCGATCGCCGCCGACAACCACGACCTCGAGGCCGTCGAGGTCAGCTTCGACGGGATCACCTACGCCAAGGGCGCCGCCGCGCTCAAGCAGCTGGTCGCCTGGGTCGGTGAGGTCGAGTTCTTCGCCGGGCTGCGCGCCTACTTCCGCCGGCACGCCTTCGGCAACTCGGAGTTCTCCGACCTGCTGCGGGCGCTGGAGGAGACCTCCGGGCGCGACCTCGGCTCCTGGGCCGAGGAGTGGCTGCAGACGACCGGGGTGAACACCCTGGCCGTCGACGCGACCGTCGACGACGAGGGTCGCTACACGTCCTTCGCGGTGACGCAGAGCGCGCACCCGGACCACCCGACGTTGCGCCGGCACCGCATCGGCGTCGGCCTCTACGACCGCGCGGAGGACGGCCGCCTGGTCCGTCGTACGACGGTGGAGACGGACGTCGTCGGCGAGCGCACCGACGTGGCCAAGCTGCTCGGCGCCGAGCAGCCCGACCTGGTGCTGCTCAACGACGGCGACCTGTCCTACGCCAAGGTGCGCTTCGACGAGCGGTCGCTGGCCACCGTGCGGGAGTCGATCCAGGACATCGACGACTCCCTCGCCCGGGCCGTGTGCTGGGGCGCGCTGTGGGACATGACCCGCGACGCGGAGCTGCCCGCCGGCGACTTCGTCGAGATGGTGCTCCAAGGGCTCGGCACCGAGTCCGACGAGACCGCCGTCAAGCAGCTGCCGGTCTACGTGCAGATCGCGATCGACCAGCTCTGCCACCCGGACAAGCGGGACGCGCTACGCGTCACCTGGGAGTCCGGCCTGCGCCGCCTCCTCGAGGACGCCGCCGCAGGCAGCGACCACCAGCTGACGTTCGTCAAGGCCTTCGCCGGCACCATCGGCAAGCGCGTCCCGCCGTCGTCGTACGGCGGTGCGGCCCGCAGCGCGGAGGGCCTCGACCTGCTCGAGGGCCTGCTCGACGGCAGCGTCACGCTCGAGGGCTTCGACGTGGCCCCCGACCTGCGGTGGGCGCTGGTCACGGCGCTGGCCCGCGCCGGGCGCGCCGACGAGGAGCGGGTGGCCGAGGAGCTCGCCCGGGACAACACCATCTCCGGGCGGGAGCGGGCGGCCGCGGCCCGCGCGGTGCTGCCGTGCGACAGGCCAAGGCGCAGGCCTGGAACGACGCCGCGGTGCGCGACGACATCTCCAACGAGACCCAGCGCAGCATCGCCTACGTCTTCGACTGCTCCGAGCAGGAGGACGTGCTCGCGGAGTACCTCGAGCGCTACCTCACGGTCGCCGACACCATCTGGGAGGACAAGGGAACCCAGATCGCCTCGACGATGCTGGAGTACATGTTCCCGCGCGTCCTCACCGGACAGGCCACCCTCGACCGGGTGGACCAGTGGCTGGCGAGCTCGCCGGCCAACCCGGCCGCCAAGCGCTACGTGAGCGAGGCACGGGCCGACGTGGTGCGGGCGCTCGCGGCCCAGCGCGCCGGCGCCTGACGCAGACGACGGACAACGACGAAGGGCCGCACCCCGACGGGTGCGGCCCTTCGTGCGTGTGGGCTGGGCGGCGCCGGTCAGGCCTCGTGCCGGACCTGCGGGCGACGGGCGTGCGCGGCGAGCTGCTGGACGCCCTGGACGATGCCGCCGACGAGGTCGCCGGAGGCGAACGCGCTCTGCATGGTCAGCGCGGCGAGCTGCACCTCGGCGTCGTCGAGGACACGGCGCGCCTCGGCGCCGGTCACGATCTCCAGGAGCTTGGCCGCCGGGTCCACGAGCACCAGGATCGAGCGCTCGGGCGCGACCAGGGTCGCGTGCAGGCGCTCGGCGAACGGCCGGGACTCACCCTCGGAGCGGCCCACGAAGACCGAGAACTCGCAGCGGCACACTGTCTCCGCGTCGCGGATGGCCTTGTCGATCTGGTGCCGCTGCGCGGCCGAGAATGCGTCACCACTGGCCACTGGCGCCACCCCGCTCCTTCGAGCGGTCGGAGCCGCTCACGGCCAGCGGCTGCTCCGTGCTGTCGACGGCGCCGACGCCGCCGCGCGGGCCGCCGAACCACTCGGACTCGTTGCGCCACGGCTGGCCCGGCTGGTAGCTCTCGTTCTTGCGCATCATCGAGGGCAGGTAGACCAGCAGCGTGATCAGCGCGAAGAGACCGGCCGGGATCACCACCAGGATCGTGATGACGTACAGCGGGGAGTACGGACCGTTGTCCTCCCACTGCACCGGAGCCTCCGCGAACGCGGGGCCCGTGAGACTCGTCACGAGGAGTGCCGGGACCAGCAGGAGAAGAGCCGTGACCCTGCGGAGCGGGCTGCGGAAGGGGCTGCTGCGGCGGGTGTGTGCGGGGTGGTTCGTCACACACGCAGGGTAGCGAATGTCGGCTTGGAGCCTGAGGCCACGTCTCGTAACCTCGCGTCACATGAGTCTCCTGGACACAGCTCCCACCTGCACCACCGACGACCAGTGGTGCCTCTGGGTCGACAAGGTCACCGGGAACGCCTGGCTCGCCCAGGCAGCCAACTGGCTCATCGCCAAGCCGCTCGCGCTCCTCGTCCTCGTCCTGCTCGCCCTCGGCATCCGGTGGTTCCTCCACCGGGTGATCGACCGGCTGGTGCGCCGGGCCGCCGAGGGGCTGCCGAGCCCGGTGCTGAAGCGACGACGCGCGCGCGCGGCGGAGCACAGCCCGACCGTGATGGCCGGGCGCCGGGTGCAGCGGGCCGAGACCATGGGCTCGCTGCTCAAGAGCATCTCCTCGATCGTGGTCTTCGCCATCTTCGGCATCACGGCGATCGCCGAGCTCGGCTACCCCGTCGGTCCGCTGCTCGCCAGCGCCGGCGTCGTGGGTGTGGCGCTGGGCTTCGGCGCGCAGAGCCTGGTCAAGGACTTCCTGTCCGGCATCTTCATGATCTTCGAGGACCAGTACGGCGTCGGTGACTCCGTCGACCTCGGCGAGGCCGGCGGCACCGTCGAGGCCGTGGGCCTGCGGGTCACCCGGCTCCGCGACGTCGAGGGCACGGTCTGGTACGTCCGCAACGGCGAGATCCTGCGGGTCGGCAACCAGAGCCAGAACTGGGCGCGCACCGTTCTCGACATCCCGGTCGCGCTCGACCAGGACCTCGTCACGGTGCAGACCGTCCTCAAAGAGGTCGCGCACGACCTGTGGGTGGACGACGACTTCAAGCACCAGATCATCGAGGAGCCGGAGGTGTGGGGCGTCCAGGACCTCACCCCCAACTGGATCAGCGTGCGGGTCGTGCTCAAGACCGCGCCGCTGGAGCAGTGGGCGGTCGCCCGCGAGATGCGTCAGCGGATCAAGTACCGCTTCGACCACGAGGGCATCGAGCTCGCGCGCCCGACCGGCCAGATGTGGGGTGTCCCCGTCTGACCCGCCGAGGCGTCGCGTTCTGCGGGGATCCCGCACAGAACGCGACGCCTCGATGACGTGACGGGGGTTCAGGACAGGGAGGCGTCCAGGGTGATGGTGGTGCCGGTGAGCGCCTGGGACACGGGGCAGTTCTTCTTGGCGTCCTCCGCGGCCGCGGCGAAGGCGTCCGCGTCGATGCCGTCGACGGTGCCGACCACGGTCAGGTGGATGCCGGTGATGCCCTCACCGGGCTGGAACGACACGTCGGCCTGCGTGTCGAGCGCCTGCGGCGGGGTGCCCGCGCCGGCCAGCGCGTGGGACAGCGCCATCGAGTAGCACGCGGAGTGGGCCGCGGCGATCAGCTCCTCGGGGCTGGTCTTGCCGTTGGGCTCCTCGGCCCGTGCAGCCCACGAGACGTCGTACGTGCCGATCCCGGACGACTCGAGGGTCACCTGTCCGGCGCCCTCCATGAGCGAGCCCTCCCAGTGCGTCTTCGAGGTGCGGGTCGTGGCCATGCGGTGTCTCCTTCGGTCGTCGTTCGGTACGGGGTGTGCGTCCCGAGCCTTGCCGAGTCGTAGACAATGGACAAGTGACGACGACCCCTGATGGACAGACGTTCTACGACGCGATCGGCGGCTACCCGACGATCGCGAAGATCGTCGCCCGCTTCTACGAGGGCGTCGCCGGCGACGAGGTGCTCCGGCCGCTCTACCCCGAGGAGGACCTCGGCCCTGCGGAGGAGCGGTTCCGGATGTTCCTGGTGCAGTACTGGGGCGGGCCGACGACGTACTCCGAGCAGCGCGGCCACCCGCGGCTGCGGATGCGGCACGCGCCGTTCGCGGTGACGCCGCGGGCCAAGGAGCACTGGCTGCTGCACTTCCGGGCCGGCCTGGACGAGGCGAACCTCTCCCCCGAGCACGACGCGCAGTTCTGGGACTACATCACGCACGCCGCGCAGTTCATGGTGAACACCTTCGAGGAGCCCGCCTGAGCGGCTCTCAGGGCTCGAGCGCGGCCTCCAGGCGGTGCCGCTCCGCGTCCGTCAGCGGGCGGGAGCGCTGGGTGGAGACGTCGAACGCGACCAGCCGCACCTCGGCGTTCGAGTAGACCGTGTCGTCGGCCTTCCCGCCGGTGATCCGGCAGCCCAGGTCGTAGGACGACGTGCCGATCCGGTTCACCCAGGTCTCGACGGCGTACGGCTCGGGGCGGAACAGGATCGGCCGCTTGTAGTCCACGTCGATGCGGGCCACGACCTGGCGCATCGTGGACTCCGCGGACGGGTCGAGCAGCGGCTCGTCGAGCGACAGGATGAACGCGATCCGCGCCTCCTGGTAGTACTCGAAGTACTTCACGTTGTTGACGTGCCCGTAGACGTCCACGTCGGAGAACCGGACGTGGCAGTCGTAGACGTGCCGCCTCACCGGCCCGCTCCCAGCGGCTCGTCGGCCTCGAGGAAACGTTCGAGCACGGCCCGCTCCTCGTCTCTGATCCGGCGTGGTCGCTCCTCGTTGAAGACGTACGGCGTGAGCACCGTGCGCGCCCGGGCGTACACGCGTCGTACGCCGTCCGGCTGCTCGTCGAGGATCTCGTAGGCCATCGTGAACGACGCCGCGCGGATGCGGGTGACCCACGACTCGATGCGGACCGGCTCGGGACGGAACACCAGCGGCGCGGCGAACTCCACCTCGTGACGGACCACGACCGTGCCCTCGGCGAGCTGCTCGCCGCCCGTCGCCGGCGCGTGCACACGCAGCATGTCGACCCGGGACTCCTGCAGGTAGTCCACGTAGGTCACGTTGTTCACGTGACCGAGGGAGTCCATGTCGGCCCACCGCAGCGGGCAGAGGTAGATGTGTCGAGCCACACAGGCATCCTCGCAGCAGAGGGTCCTAGGCTGACGGGGACGTCCGGCTACGCGCCGGTAACCGACCCGACGAGGAGTCCACCATGCCCGAGGCAGTGATCGTTTCCGCTGCACGCTCCCCCATCGGCCGCGCGTTCAAGGGCTCCCTCAAGGACCTGCGGCCCGACGACCTGACCGCGACGATCGTGCGGACCGCGCTGGACAAGATCCCCGAGCTCGACCCTGAGCACATCGACGACCTCTACCTCGGCTGCGGCCTGCCCGGCGGGGAGAGCGGCTTCAACATGGGCCGCATCGTCTCGGTGCTGCTCGGCTACGACCATCTGCCCGGCGCGACGATCACGCGCTACTGCTCCTCGTCGGTGCAGACCACCCGGATGGCGTTCCACGCGATCAAGGCCGGCGAGGGCGACGTGTTCATCTCGGCGGGCGTCGAGACCGTCTCGCGCTTCGCCAAGGGCAACTCCGACTCGCTCCCCGACACGCGCAACCCGGTCTTCGCCGACGCCGAGCGGCGCACCGAGGAGACCGCCCAGGGCGGCGTCGGCGTGGGTGGACCCCCGCGAGAACGGCGCCGTGCCCGACGCGTACATCGCGATGGGCCAGACCGCTGAGAACGTCGCGCGGCTGCGCGGCCTCTCCCGCCAGGAGCTCGACGAGTTCGGCGTGCGCAGCCAGAACCTCGCCGAGAAGGCGATCAAGGACGGCTTCTGGGAGCGCGAGATCACGCCGGTGACCACGCCGGACGGCACGCTCGTCTCGGCCGACGACGGCCCCCGCGCCGGCGTGACGCTGGAGGGAGTCGCGGACCTGAAGCCGGTGTTCCGTCCCGACGGCGTGGTGACGGCCGGCAACTGCTGCGCGCTCAACGACGGCGCCGCGGCGGTCGTCGTGATGAGCGACACCAAGGCGAAGGAGCTCGGCCTGACCCCGCTCGCCCGGGTGGTCTCGACCGGCGTCACCGGCCTGTCCCCGGAGATCATGGGGCTCGGCCCGGTCGAGGCGTCCAAGCAGGCGCTGAAGCGGGCGAACATGACGATCGACGACATCGACCTCGTCGAGATCAACGAGGCCTTCGCGGCGCAGGTGGTGCCGTCCTACCAGGACCTCGGCATCGACCTCGACAGGCTGAACGTCAACGGCGGCGCGATCGCCGTGGGTCACCCCTTCGGCATGACCGGCGCGCGGCTGCAGAACACGATGATCAACTCGCTGCAGTTCCACGACAAGCAGACCGGGCTGATCACCATGTGCGTGGGCGGCGGACAGGGCATGGCGCTGGTGCTGGAGCGACTGAGCTAGCGAATGCGCGACGTCAGACAGCGAGCGCATGAGCTGAGCTTGAGCCGTCGACGTACGACGCGCGACGGCCCCCGGTCCACCAGGACCGGGGGCCGTTCGCATGAGCCTTCCGGGTGCTGCGTCAGGCAGGAGTCACGCGGTCGCCTGGTCCTGCTGCAGGACGGCCTGGGCGGCGACGGTGATGTCGATCTTGTCGCCGATCAGGAGGCGGCCGCCGTCCATCGGGATGTTGAAGTCGACGCCGAACTCCTTGCGGGAGATGGTCGCGGTGCCCTCGAAGCCCACGCGCGTGCCGCCCCACGGGTCGGAGTCGGTGCCGAGCACCTCGACGTCCAGGGTGACCGGCTTGGTGACGCCCTTGATGGACAGGTCACCGGTGACCAGGAGGCCCTTGCCGCCATCCTCGACCTTGGTCGAGGTGAAGGTCATCGGGCCGTTCTGCTCCACGTCGAAGAAGTCGCCGGAGCGCAGGTGCGCGTCGCGGTTCTCGTCGCGGGTGTTGATGGAGTTCAGGTCGATGCTCGCGGTCGCGCTCGGCGCGTCACCGGTGACGATCGTGCCTTCGAACTTCTCGAACAGGCCACGGACCTTGCTCATCAGGTGACGGGCCGTGAACCCGATCTCCGAGTGGCTGGGGTCGATGGCCCAGGTGCCGGCCGGGATGCTGGTGCTCTGCAGGGCGGTGCTCATGGATCTCCTCCGGAGGATGCGATTAGTTGTGTCTTCAACTGTCTGCCACGCTAGCAGCCAATCATTCAATCTTCAACTACGGGACTAGTAAACTTGTTCCCATGACGGTGGACTCCTCGCACGTGACGTGGCTGGACCGGCAGCAGCAGCGCTCCTGGCGCGCCTTCCTGGTCGGCACCACGCTTCTCATGGACCGTCTCGACCGGGACCTGCGCGAGCAGCACCGGCTCTCCCTCCCGGAGTACGAGATTCTCGTCCGGCTCTCGGAGGCCGAGGGCAACCGGCTCCGGATGGCCATGCTCGCCGACTCGGTGAGCCACTCCCGCTCCCGCGTCACGCACACGGTCTCCCGGATGGAGGGCGCGGGCCTGGTGGCCCGCGACGCCTGCCTCTCCGACGGCCGTGGGGTCGAGGCGGTGCTCACCGAGCAGGGCCGCGCTGCCCTGGCGAACGCCGCCCCGACGCACGTCGCCGGCGTCCGCCAGTTCCTGGTCGACCTGGTGGACGACGAGGACTTCGAGGCCGTCGGCCGGGTGTTCGACGCCGTGACCGACCGGCTCATCGAGGCCAACCCGGCCCTCGACATCCGATGACCGCCTGGCACCGCCACACCCTCGACCCGGTCCACACCGTCCACCCGACGGCGAGCCCCTACGACACTCCTGCGCGTACGGCGCTCCGGGAGACCGTCCGCGCCTTCGCGATGGACGAGGTGCTGCCGGTCGCCAACGAGCTCGACCCGCGGCGCGAGGACATCCCCGCCGCGCTCCTCGACCGGATGGGCGAGCTCGGCCTGTTCGGCGTGCTGATCCCCGAGGACGAGGGCGGCCTCGGGCTCGGTGTCTACGAGTACTGCCTGGTCTCCGAGGAGCTCGCCCGCGCCTGGATGAGCGTCGGCAGCATCATCGCCCGCGGCAACGGCACCGGCTGCGACAGCGCCGACCCCGACCGGCGGCTCGCGCTGCGGCGGGCCAGCGCGGCCGGGAAACGGATCGGCGCCATCGCGTTCTCCGAGCCGGAGGCCGGCTCCGACCTGGCCAACGTCGCCTGCCGGGCCGAGCGCGACCCTTCGACAGGCTCAGGACAAGCGGCGGGTGGGTGGTCACCGGCACGAAGCGGTGGGTCGGTCACGCGCTGTCCGCGGACTTCCTCCACCTGCTCGCCCGCACCCGTCCGCCGCGTGAGGACCACGGGCCCTCCGACGGCCTGGAGCTGTTCCTGGTCGAGAAGGAGCGCGGCACCTTCCCCGACGGGGTGACCGGCACCCCCATCGACAAGATCGGCTACTTCGGTCTCACCACCTGGGAGCTCGAGCTCGACGGTCTGCGGCTGCCCGCCGACGCCCTGCAGGACACCGGCGAGGAGGAGGGCCAGGGCTTCAAGCACAGCCTCGGCTGGCTCAACGTCGCGCGGGCCCAGACCGCCGCCCGCGCCGTCGGCCTGGCCCGCGGTGCGCTCGAGGACGCGCTGACCTACTGCCAGCAGCGGGTGCAGTTCGGCGAGCCGATCGGCAACCAGCAGGTGATCCGGCACATGCTCGCCGACATGTCGGCCGAGGTGGCGGCCGCGCGGCAGCTCTACCAGCACGCCGCCTGGCTCGTCGACGCCGGCGAGCAGGCGAACACCGAGACCTCCCAGGCGAAGCTGTTCGCCGCCGAGATGGCCGAGCGGGTCACCAGCCAGGCGCTGCAGATCTTCGGCGGGAACGGCTACACCACGCAGTTCGCCGCCGAGCGCTACTGGCGCGACGCCCGGCTGACCCGGATCTTCGAGGGCACGTCCGAGATCCAGCGCCGGATCATCGCCGACAGCCTGCTCGCGGGCGCACCGGTCGAAGGGTGAGGTGCCCATGACCTTCGACCCGGCCGCCGCGCTCGACGACCTGCAACGACGTACGACGGAGCGGCTGGCCGCGCTCACCGGCGACTACGCCGGCATCGTCGAGGCGTCGAAGGACTCCAACGCCGACGACGAGCACGACCCGGAGGGCGCGACCATCGCGTTCGAACGGTCGCAGGTCGGCACCCTCGTCGAGGAGGCCCGGCACCAGCTCGCCGAGGTCGAGGCCGCCAGGGCCCGGCTGGCCGACGGGACCTACGGCACCTGTGAGCGGTGCGGGGAGCCCATCGGCGAGGGACGGCTGGAGGCGCGGCCGACCGCCCGGACCTGCATCCGGTGCGCGGCCAGCGCCTCCTGAGCCCTTCGCGGCGCGCTCAGTCGCGCGTGAGCTTGCGGTGCGTCACGCGGTGCGGACGCGCGGCCTCCACGCCGAGACGCTCCACCTTGTTGGCCTCGTAGCTGGCGAAGTTGCCCTCGAACCAGAACCACTTGCCCTCGTCGGTGTCGTCGCCCTCCCACGCCAGGATGTGCGTCGCGGTCCGGTCGAGGAACCACCGGTCGTGCGAGGTGATCACGGCGCAGCCGGGGAACTCGAGCAGCGCGTCCTCCAGCGACTGAAGGGTCTCGACGTCCAGGTCGTTGGTGGGCTCGTCGAGGAGCAGCATGTTGCCGCCCATCTTCAGCGTCAGCGCGAGGTTCAGCCGGTTGCGCTCACCACCGGAGAGCACGCCGGCCTTCTTCTGCTGGTCCGGGCCCTTGAAGCCGAAGGACGCGATGTAGGCGCGGCTCGGCATCTCGAAGTTGGCGACCTTGATGAAGTCCAGCCCGTCGGAGACGACCTCCCAGACGTTCTTGTTCGGGTCGATGCCGCCGCGGCTCTGGTCGACGTAGGAGATCTTCACCGTCTGGCCGACCTTGAGGTCGCCGGAGTCCGGCTTCTCCTCCCCCACGATCATCCGGAACAGCGTGGTCTTGCCGACGCCGTTGGGGCCGATCACGCCGACGATGCCGGCGCGCGGGAGCGTGAAGTCGAGGTCGTGGATCAGGGTGCGGTCGCCGAAGCCCTTCTCCAGGTCCTCGGCCTCGAGCACCACGTCACCGAGCCGCGGCCCGGCCGGGATGTTGATCTCGGAGACGTCGATCTTGCGAGCGCGCTCCGCCTCGGCTGCCATCTCCTCGTAGCGGGCCAGACGGGACTTGCTCTTGGCCTGCCGGGCCTTCGGGTTCGAGCGCACCCACTCGAGCTCGCGCTCGAGCATCCTGGCGCGCTTGGCGTCCTTGGCGCCCTCGACCTTGAGGCGGTCCTTCTTGGTCTCGAGGTAGGTCGAGTAGTTGCCCTCGTAGGGGTGGGTCTTGCCCCGGTCGAGCTCGAGGATCCAGCTCGCCACGTTGTCGAGGAAGTAGCGGTCGTGGGTGACGGCCAGCACCGCACCCGGGTAGCTCGCGAGGTGACCCTCCAGCCACTGCACCGACTCGGCGTCGAGGTGGTTGGTGGGCTCGTCGAGCAGCAGCAGGTCGGGCTGCTGCAGCAGCAGCTTGCAGAGCGCCACCCGGCGGCGCTCGCCACCGGACAGGTTGTCGACGAGCACCTCCGGCGGCGGGCAGCGCAGCGCGTCCATCGCCTGGTCGAGCCGGCTGTCGAGGTCCCACGCGTTGGCGTGGTCGAGATCGGTCTGCAGGTCGCCCATCTCGGCCAGGAGCGTGTCGTAGTCCGCGTCCGGGTCGGCGAGCTCCTCCGAGATCTTGTTGAAGCGGTCGAGCTTGCCCTTGATCTCGCCGACCGCCTCCTCGACGTTCTCCAGGACTGTCTTGCCCTCGGTCAGCGGCGGCTCCTGCTGCAGCATCCCGACCGTGGCCTCGGGGTCGAGCATCGCGTCGCCGTTGGACGCGTGCTCGAGCCCGGCCATGATCTTCAGCAGCGTGGACTTGCCCGTGCCGTTGGGGCCGACGACGCCGATCTTGGCGCCGTGCAGGAACGAGAGGGTGACGTTGTCGAGGACGACCTTGTCACCGTGGGCCTTGCGCACGTTGCGCAGCGTGTACACATATTCAGCCATGATCCGGCCAGCCTACGGCGGGCGGCCGGGCCTACCGAAATCGGCTCAGGCGACGCGGCCCGTCTCGCGTTGCCGGCCGAGGCTGTCGAGCTGCGGCAGGTCGCCGGGCTGGTCGTGCAGGACCTCCTTGAGCACCGCGTTGGTCTCCTCCTCGGTGTCGACCCGCTCGGGGCGCGTCGACCGGAGGAAGGAGCCGGTGCCGCGGGTGAGGTCGTGGCCGACCGTGGTCGCCTCGACCACGTAGGTCACCGAGGTCTGGCCGTCCTCGCGCTCCCACACGTCGGTGCGCAGCCGGCCGTGCACGAAGACCGGGTCACCCTTGCGGATCGAGTCGCGGACGTTGTCGGCCAGGCCGCGCCAGCAGGTGACGGAGAACCACGAGGTCTGGCCGTCCACCCACTCCCCGCTGCGCTTGCGGATCCGGGGCGTGGACCCCACCCGCAGGTTGGCCACGTTGCCCTGCGGCGTCTCGCGGTGGACCACCTCGTTGCCCACCCAGCCCTGGAAGGTCACGAACGTCTCGTTCATGGTGTCGGCTCCTCTGCCTCGTCGATGTCGTACGACGGACAGGCTGCCGCCGGACACCGTCAGGCGGGGTGCTCGGACCACCCGGCTGTGGATCACGACCGGCCCGGCGGCCCTGGGGACGGGAAGCGGCTCAGCGCAGCGCGGCGGCGAGCCCGGACCGGGTGGCCTTGTAGGCCTCCACCTCGGCCTCGACCGGCTCGACGACGAGCTTCTCGGTGACCTCGCGGATCGCGGACCTCAGCCGCCGGTCGGCGGAGCGGGCCTTGCCGCGCGCGGACACCCGCACGGCCGCCTTGCAGACCAGACCGAGCACGACCCCGAGGACGACCCCGCCGAGCAGCAGCAGCGTGGGCACCGGGAAGCCGGCGTACTTCGGGGTGGAGGGCTGCGGCATCTGGAGGTACCCCATGAACGCGAGCCCGGCGAGCCACAGTCCGCCGGCAAGCGCGGCGAGCACGAGCACCCACTGGAGCACCCGCACCAGCCGCCACCAGACCGGTGTCCGGGACACCCCGAGGTCGGTGCCGCCGACGGCCCGGTCGAGGGCGTCGTTGAGGTCGGGCAGGCGGGACACCGAGGCACGCCGTACGGCCGCGGCCCAGGGGGGCGTGAGCTCGGCGCCGACGTCGTCGGCGAGGGACCGGACCACGGTGTCCACCCGGGCCCGCTCGACCTGGGTGGCCTCGGGGACCGACGCGCGGGCCGTCCCGGTGAGCTCCTTGCCGCGGGTGCCGAGGTCGAGGTGCAGCCGCTTGAGCGGGTCCGGCTTGAAGCGGCCGAGCCAGGCGGTGACCGGCCAGCCGGTGGCGCGTGCGGCGCGACGCTTGGTGGACTCCTCCACCGCGGCCACCACCGTGGGCACGCCTGCTGCGTCGGCGAAGGCGTCGACGACCTCCTCGGTGCGGCCCCGGGCCACGTCGCCCGGCTTCGCGTCGCCGTTGGCCTCGCGCATCCGCTGGGCGACCGACGTGACGTCGGCCATGAGCCGCGCCTTGACCGCCTTCTTGGCGCTCACCCGCTCGGCGATCGCCGAGGTCAGCTCGGGCACTCCGTCACCGTGCCGGGCCGAGGTGCTGATCACCGGGACACCGTCGAGGCCGTCCTGCGCGAGCAGCCGCTGCAGGTCGGCGACCATCGACTCGCGGCGGGCCTCCGGCACCGTGTCGATGTGGTTGAGCACCACCAGCATGATGTCGCGGTGCGACGCCAGCGGCCGGAGGTAGCGGTCGTGGATGGCGGCGTCGGCGTACTTCTGCGGGTCGAGCACCCAGACCAGCAGGTCCGCGAGCTTGACCAGCCGGTCGACCTCCACGTGGTGGGCGACCTCGGTCGAGTCGTGGTCGGGCAGGTCCAGCAGGATCAGGCCGTCGAGGCCCGCCTGGGCCTGCGGGTCCCGCGGGTTGTCGAGCATGCTGTCGCGCATCACCTGGTGCCGCTTCGGGACGCCGAGCCAGTCGAGCAGCTCGGGCGCGCCGTCGGCCCCCCACGCGCAGGCCATCGTCCACGACGTGGTGGGACGGCGTACGCCGATGGCGGCCAGCTCGAGGCCGGTCACGGCGTTGAACGTCGAGGACTTGCCGGACCCGGTCGCGCCGGCCAGCGCGACGACGGTGTGGTCGGCCGACAGCCGGAGCCGGGCACCCGCGCGTTCGGCGACCGCGGAGGCCTCGTCGACCAGCGCGTCGTCGAGCCGACCGCGGGCGGCGCGAGCGGCCTCGTCCAGGCCGTCGATGCGGTCCGCGACGTCCGTGCGCCTGCCCACGAGCTTCTTGGCCCCCTCCACGAGCGCGGTCACGCGTCCTCACCCTCCGCCGCAGCGGTCTCGAACACCCGGCCCGAGTCACGGAACCGCAGGTCGTCGACCCGGCGCGACACGGCCCGCAAGGAGTCGACATCGCCTGCGTCGATGCCGAGCCCGTCGAGCACCTCGAGGTAGCGGGTCCGCTCCTCGTCCATCAACGCGGTGACCCGCTCGTTGAGGTCCTGTCGCGCGGCGGCGGCGAGGCGGCGTACGGCCTGGTCGCCGAAGACCGCCTCCAGCAGCTTCTGCCCGACGACCGCGCTGCCGCCGGCGATGCCGACCTCGGCACCGGAGACACCCGCGGTGTGGGCGAACACGACGATCATCAGCGCGACCGAGAGCCCGTTGACGCCGAAGGCGAGGAAGCGTGCGGTCGTGCGCTTGTCGGCGCCCTCGGTGCGGACCATCTCCAGCACGCCGTGCTGCCAGTCGCGCACCGAGCGCTCGGCCCGCTGCCGGAAGTCGCGCGACGCGCGTCCGAGGTCACGACCGGAGTCCTCGAGGAGGTGCTGCCCGGCCTGCACCGAGCGCCAGGACGCCTCCGCGCGCTCGGCGGCGGTCTCGGCGTGCTCCAGGATCAGTGTCTCCAGCCCGGACTCGACCGCGACGGTCACCCGCTCGGCCTGCATCGGCTTGCCGCGGACCCAGCCGACGACGCGGTCGCGCAGCCAGCCGACCTTCGTCTCCAGGTTGCGGAACAGCTCGCCGGTGCCGACGAACTCCTGCCAGCGCGCCAGCACCTCGCCGCGCAGCAGGCTGCCGTCGGCGGAGGCGTCGTCGATCTTCTCGATCGCCTCGTCGTAGGCCCGGTCCACGTCCTCGCGGAGCCGCGTCGCCATCGTCAGCTGGTCACCGGCGGCGTCCGCGATGTCGTGGGTACGACGGGACAGGGACCGCACCGCGCCGTCGAGGGTCTGCTTCACGACCGCGGCGCGGGCCGTCGAGTCGGCGGCCAGGCTGCCGAGCCACGAGCGGATCTCCTGCACGTGCTCGGGCGCCAGCAGCCCGTCGTCGTCGACCGCGCCCTCGACCACCGCGAACAGCGGCGAGTCCCGCAGCCCGCGGGCGGTCAGCATCCGCGCCAGGTGGCCGCTCACCTCGGCGACCGCGTCCGGCGGGGTCCGGTCGAGGACGATCGCCACCGCGGTGCTGCGGTCGGCGGCGGCCTTGAGGAACTCCCACGGCACCTGGTCGGCGTAGCGAGCGGCCGAGGTGACGAACAGCCACAGGTCGGCGGCCGCCAGCAGCTCGGCGGCGAGGACCCGGTTGCGCTCCTCGACCGAGTCGATGTCGGGGGCGTCGAGGATCGCGAGGCCCTCGGGGACGTTGTCGGAGGCGACCAGCTGCAGGGCGCCGGGGTCGCCGGTGGCGCGGGGCGTGCGCGCGAGCCCGGGCAGGATGCGCTCCTTGTCGAACCAGTCGACGTCGGCCGGGTTGTGCACCAGCACCGGTGAGCGCGTCGTAGGTCGGAGCACGCCCGGCTCGGTGACCCGCCGGCCGACCAGGGAGTTGACCAGTGTCGACTTGCCGGCGCCCGTGGACCCGCCGACGACCGTGAGCAGCGGCGCCTCGATCTGGATCAGCCGGGGCAGCACGTAGTCCTCGAGCTGGTCGACCATCTCGCCGCGCGTCTTGCGGTGCTGCTCGGCGCCCGGCACGTCGAGCGGCAGCGCGACCCCGGCGAGCGCCTCACGCAGGCGGACCAGGGCCGTCACCATCTCGGCGCTGGAGGTCGTCGCCGACGGGGGCGGTTGGGCGCTCACCGGGACCCCTCCCGGTGGGCGCCGCCCGGGAGGGCCGGCTGGACGGCGAGGGGCCGGGGGTACTGGACGTAGGGACGCAGTGCCTGCAGCCGCTGCACCATCGCGGTGCCGCGCTCGGCGAAGTCGTGCGGGGCGGTGCCGCGCAGGTAGCGGTCGTGCAGGAAGCCGAGCTCGATGGCCTGCTGCTGGTACTCGCGCATCGCCCTCTCGGCGACGGGACCGCCGTGGAGGCGGGCGTTGCGCCGGCTTGCGCGGCGCGCGGACAGCCGGACCAGCCAGGGCACCTCGTAGGCGCCGAGGTAGCCGCGCTGGGCGCAGTCGCTCAGCGAACGGGTGAGCATCGCGCCCTCCCGCTGCCGGGCCCAGACCGCGAACCCGACGAGCAGCAGGAACGCCGGCACCATGGCGAACACGTAGGTCAGCACGAACGCGCCGCCGCCCCCGAAGAAGGCCGACGCGTTCCAGGTGGCGTGCGCGGTCACCGCTGCGACGTACCCGATCAAGGGGGCGAGCAACCGCCAGGTCCGTGTCTTGGCGACCACCGCGAAGCCGACACCGAGACCGATGAAGGAGGTGAACAGCGGGTGCGCGAACGGGCTGAAGATGCCGCGTACGACGAACAGGCCGGTCGCCGAGCCGAGGCCGCCGGCGGCGCCGCCGTCACCGCCCATGTACGCCGCGCCGAGGTAGAGGATGTTCTCGGTGAAGGCGAAGCCGACCCCGACCAGCCCGGCGTAGACGATCCCGTCGAGCACCCCGTCGATCACCCGCCGACGGAACCACAGCAGCATCAGGATGAACAGGCCCTTGGCCCCTTCCTCGGTGACCGGGGCGACGATCGACGCCGACCAGTTGTCAGGCGTTCCGAGCACGAACTGGTCGAGGGCCTGCAGGACGAGCGCAGCGGCGGTGGCCACCACCGCACCCCAGAAGAACGCGAGCAACAGCAGCCGGACGGGTTCCGGCTCGTAGCGGTCGAGCCACAGGAACGACGCGATCACCGGGCCCACCGGCAGCGCCGCGAGGACCACGCCGACGGCCAGGGCACCGGGAGCGTTGGAGAGCACCAGCACCAGGCACATGACTCCCGCACCGATGAGCAGGAGCACCGAGACGACCACGGTGAACAGCGCGCTGCCGCGCCGACGCGGGCTCTCGAGGAGTCCCGGCGGCACGCTGAAGGCGCCCGGTCGCCCGGACTGCCCGACGTCGTGCTGACCTGCGGCGTTCACGCGCGTCAGCCTATCGGGGCGGGTCACCTCGACCGTCCCACCAGGGTGCCTGCGACGTACAGTGAGCGCGTGACCGAACGCCCCGAAACGTCCCAGCTCTCGACCGAGTCCCACGACCAGCCGGTCCCTGACGCCTATGCCGCGTTCATGCGTGAGGGATGGGGCGAGCGCGAGCTCGACCTCCCCCGCCACTCGGTCGCCGACTTCTCGGCGCGTCGCCGCGCCGCCCTCGCCGACGCGTTCCCCGGTGAGCGCCTGGTGGTCCCGGCCGGCCAGTTCAAGGTGCGCTCCAACGACACCGACTACCGGTTCCGCGCGGACACCGCGCACGTGCACCTGACCGGCAACCAGACCAGTGACGCCGTGCTGGTCATCGAGGACGGCGAGTCGGTGCTCTACGCCCGGCCGCGCTCCTCCCGGCAGACCGACGAGTTCTTCCGCGACCGCCGCTACGGCGAGCTGTGGGTCGGCCGCCGTCCGTCGTTGAAGGAGATCAGCGACTCCCTCGGTCTCGAGGTGCGTCACCTCGGCGAGCTCGACGCACGCCTGGAGTCCTCGGCGAAGACCCGGGTGCTCCGCGGCGTCGACGCCTTCGTCGACCGGACCGTGCCGTCCGACGGCGCACGCGACCACGACTTCGCACGGGTGCTGTCGGAGATGCGGCTGGTCAAGGACGCCTGGGAGCTCGAGCAGCTCCAGGAGGCCTGTGACATCACGACCCTCGGGTTCGCGGACAGCGTGCGCGAGTGGGACAACGTGCTGAAGTACGGCGAGCGCTGGCTGGAGGGCACCTTCTTCCGCCGGGCCCGCACCATGGGCAACGACCTCGGCTACGACTCGATCGTGGCCGGCGGCTCGCACGCCACGACCCTGCACTGGACCGAGAACACCGGCCCGGTGACGCCGGGCACGCTGCTGCTGCTGGACATGGGCGTGGAGGGCAACAACCTCTACACCGCCGACGTCACCCGCACCCTCCCGGTCGACGGCACCTACACGCCGCTGCAGCGCGACCTGTACTCCGTCGTGCTCGAGGCGCAGCAGGCCGGCATCGACGCGGTGCGTCCCGGCGCGGACTTCCAGGAGCCGCACCAGGCGGCGATGCGGGTCATCGTCGCCGCGCTCGACGACCTCGGCCTGCTGCCGGTGTCCGCGGAGGAGGCGCTCGCCCCCGACAACAAGACCTACACCCGCTGGACGCTGCACTCGACCAGCCACATGCTCGGCCTCGACGTGCACGACTGCGCTGCCGCCTCCGCCGAGACCTACAAGCACGGCCCCCTCAAGGAGGGCATGGTGCTCACGGTCGAGCCCGGCCTCTACTTCCAGGAGGACGACCTGCTCGTCCCCGAGGAGCTGCGCGGCATCGGCATCCGGATCGAGGACGACATCGCGGTCACCGCCGACGGCTCGGTCAACCTGTCGGCGTCGCTCCCCCGTGAGCCGGGTGCGGTCGAGGAGTGGATGGCGGCGTTGCGGGCCTGAGGCTCACGCCCGCGGCGCCCCTGTCTGCACGGGGCTCTTCGCCGCCTGCTCGTCGAACACCGCCACGACCTCCTCGACCGAGAGTCCCTTCGTCTCCGGCAGGAACTTCGCGATGAAGCCGATCGCGAGCAGCGAGAGCATCGACAGCACGACCATCACCCAGGGCAGCCCGATGGCGTGCTGCATGGCGGGGAACGCCGAGATCAGCGCGAAGTTGGCGATCCAGTTGACCCCGGCGCCCGTGGCCGCGGCGCGGCCGCGTACGGCGGTCGGGAACACCTCGCCCTGCAGCAGCCAGCCGGTGCCGCCGACGCCCATCGCGAACGACGCGATGAAGATCGAGAAGCCGACCATCACGACGACGACCTTCGGGGTGCCGGTCAGCCAGGCGACCCCGGCGGCCGCGACCAGCATGAACACCGCCATCCCGGCGTAGCCCCAGAGCGCGAGCGGGCGCCGGCCGACCTTGTCGATCCAGCGGAAGCCGAAGTAGGTCGCGACCACGTTGACCGCCCCGAGGATCGCCGCGGAGATCAGGCCCGCCATCGCGGCGTGCACCGCGGTGTCGCCGGGGTTCTTGAACAGGTCACCGAGCAGCTGCGGGCCGTAGTAGAAGGGCACGTTGATGCCGGTGATCTGCTGGAAGACGAAGAAGACGGACACGACCGCCAGCGCGCGCTTCACGCCCGGTGTCCAGAGCCGCTTGCGCTGCTCGGCCTGCTTGGCCTCCGCCTTCTCGATCTTGTCGGCCGTGCGACGCACGTCCTCCTCGGAGACGTCGACGCCCAGCTTCGCGAGCGCGTCGCTGGTGTCGGCGTAGCGACCCTGCTGGATCAGCCAGCGCGGGGACTCGGGCATCCGCGCTCGCAGGGCGACGGCGACGATCGCCGGGACCGCGCCGATGCCGAGGATCAACCGCCAGTCGACGTCCTGGGCATGACCGGGGGCGACCGCGAAGACCAGCAGCGCGATGAGGTAGGACGCGAGGATCCCGACGGTGATCATCCACTGCTGGATGATGCTGAGCTGGCCGCGCCGGCCCTTGGGCGCGAACTCCGCGATGTACGCCGTGGCGATGGCCGAGTCCGCACCGACGGCGAGGCCGATCAGTGTCCGGGAGGCGATCAGCATCGCCGCGTTGATGGTCAGCGCCGAGAGGATCGCACCCAGGGCGTAGATCCCGGCGTCGGCCATCAGCAGGGACTTGCGGCCGAAGCGGTCCGTCAGCGGGCCCGCTGCCAGCGCGCCCACCGCTGCGCCCAGCGAGGCTCCGGCCACCAGGTAGCCGGTCCAGAAGTCGCCGAGCTTGTAGGGGATGAAGTCGAGCACCGAGCCGATGACGGCGGTGTCGTAGCCGAACAGGAACCCGCCGATACAGGCCAAGAGGGCGAGATACCAGTAGAGGCCGCTCATCGCGGTCGTGTCGAGGTGGGCGAGGACGTTGGTCTCTTCGCCGCGGGCGGGGGTCTCTGACTGCGCCATGGCAGGGCTCCTTCCAACCATCTATGCACGTTCCCGCTCGGCGGTTGCCTAAACCAGCCTCCGCAGCCGACCCTCCCCAGAGCCGTCCCCTCCGGCCTCTGCTCCGGTAGCGTCGAACCATGGGCACCGACCCCTCGACCATCGTGCTCGTCGACGACGACACCGACGTGAGGGTGCTGGTCAGGACGCGACTGCGGATGTCCGGCCAGTTCCGCGTGGTGGGCGAGGGGGCCGACGGCGCCGAGGCCGTGGCGCTCGCGGAGAAGCACCGGCCGTCGCTGATGCTGCTCGACATCTCGATGCCCGGCGTGGACGGCCTGGAGGCGTTGCCGCGCGTGCTGGAGGCGTCGCCGACCACGCGCATCGTGGTGTTCAGCGGCTTCGAGGAGCAGGGCCTGGTCGAGAAGACCAGGGAGCTGGGTGCCTCGGCGTTCATCGAGAAGTCCACCTCGCTCGACATGCTCATCGAGCGGCTCGCCGTGATCGCCCCGGACAACGGGGTCGCGACACCGGTCGCGCCCGAACCTCCTTCCGGTCCGGCCGCGAGGTCGGAGCCGCCGCGTGACCTCCCGTTGGACCAGCGCGTCCTCGACGAGCACCTCGAACGCTTCCGGGAGGTCTTCGAGGAGGCAGCCATCGGCATGGCGACGACCACGCTGACCGGCCGCCTGATCCGGGCCAACCGCGCACTTGCCTCGCTCATGGGGCGCTCGACCGGCGGCCTGGTGGGTGTCTCCTACGGGCAGCTCACCGATGACGCCGACGGCGTCGTGACCGCCGCGCTCGACGAGATCAACACCAGACCCGTCGACGTCGTGCAGTTCGAGCACGGTCTCCCCGGACAGTCGGGCGACCGGCGGGTCCGCGCAACACTCGCGCCGGTCCGGGACTCCGGCGGCCGCGCGTTGTACCTCTTCCTCCAGGTCCAGGACGTGACAGCCGAACGCGCCGCAGCCGAGGAGCTCCGCCTGAGTGAGCAGCGTTTCCGGCTGCTCGTCGAGGCGGTCGAGGACTACGCGATCTTCATGCTCGACCCGGACGGGCACGTCGCCAGCTGGAACAGCGGCGCGCAGCGCAGCAAGGGCTACACGGCGGACGAGATCATCGGTCAGCACTTCCGCGTCTTCTACCCTCCCGAGCTCCAGGCCCGGAGGCACCCCGAGCATGAGCTCGAGGCGGCGCTGCGCGACGGCCACTACGAGGAGGAGGGGTGGCGCGTCCGCAAGGACGGGTCGCGGTTCTGGGCCACCGTGCTGATCACCGCCGTGTACAACGAGGAGGGCACGCACGTCGGGTTCGCCAAGGTCACGCGCGACAGCACGCAGCGACGGCGGCTGGAGGAGGACAGGGAGCACGCGCTGCGGGCACTGTCTGCCGCCAACGCGCAGCTGGGACAGCTCAACGAGCAGCTCAAGCGTGCCGCGGAGGACCAGGCGCAGTTCCTGGCCGTGACCGCCCACGAGCTGCGCACTCCCATCGGGGTGCTCAGCGGCTCGGCGGAGACACTGTCCAGGCACCTCGCCGACCTCACGGCCCAGGAGCGCACTGAGCTGGTCGACGCGATGACGAGCAGCACCGGCCGGTTGCGCCGTCTGGTGGCGGACCTCCTGACGGCTTCGAGGCTGGAGGCCAGCTCGCTGGAGATGCGCATGGAGGACGTCCCGGTCGAGTGACGTCCTCGAGCAGGCCGTCGCGGTCGTGAGGCACGCGCATCCCGACGCCCAGATCGTCGCCGAGACCCCGGCCGGACTTGCGGTGCACGCCGACCGGGACCGCCTGGCCCAGGCGCTGGAGAACCTGCTCGGCAACGCGCTGCGACACGGCGCCTCACCCG
Source organism: uncultured Actinomycetota bacterium (assembly GCA_963827435.1). Classification (GTDB taxonomy): domain Bacteria; phylum Actinomycetota; class Actinomycetes; order Propionibacteriales; family Nocardioidaceae; genus Nocardioides_B. The sequence goes on along the minus strand of CAWHAU010000020.1, from coordinate 71,996 downwards.
TCCACGTGGCCGCGACGGCGACCGAGCCCGGCGCGGTGGAGATCCGGGTCCGCGACTCGGGACCGGGTGTGCCCGAGACGGTGCGACCCCGGCTGTTCAGCCGGTTCGCCACCGGCGCGGCCACCGGCGGCACCGGCCTCGGGCTGTTCATCGTCCGGGAGCTGGTCCGCGCCCAGGGCGGCGAGGCCACCTACGAGCCCGGAACACCTGGGTCAGCGTCCGGCGAGTTCGTGGTCCGGCTTCCTGGCCCGGCCGCACCCGCTCACGACGAGGCGGTACGCCGATGACCGTGCCCCTCCGTGTGCTGCTGGTCGACGACGTGGTCGACGTACGGCGACTGGTCCGCACCGCCCTGCGCTTCCGCGGCAGCTTCGAGGTCGTGGCCGAGGCCGGCGACGGGGCGGAGGCGGTCCAGCTCGCGGGCGAGACACATCCGGACATCGTGGTGCTCGACCTCGGTCTCCCCGGCATCGCCGGGCGCGAGGTGCTCAGTCGGATCCGCGAGAGCTCACCGGCGTCCAAGGTCGTCGTCTTCTCGGGGATGGACACGCCGGACCGGGACTGGATCGAGGGACACGTCGAGGCCTACGTGCTCAAGGACGCCGAGCTCGACTACCTCGTCGACCTGCTGGAGTCGGTCGGCCAGCGCGCCGGTGCCGAGGCCGACCGTCGACCTGCCGCGCTCGCTGACCAGCGTGGCGGCGGCGCGGAGATTCGTGGAGGAGAGCGTGAAGGAGTGGAAGCTGGAACCGCTGCTCGACGACGCGCTGCTGGTGATCAGCGAGCTCGTCACGAACGCGGTCACGCATGCGGACTCCTCGTGCCGGGTCCGGCTCTCCCTGACCCCGGCGAGGCTGCGCATCGACGTCCTCGACAACGGAGCCGGGACACCCGAGCCCCTGCCCTCCAGCCAGACCGAGGAGCACGGGCGTGGGCTGTACATGGTCGACGCGGTCACGACGGCGTGGGGCCTGGAGGACGTCCCGGGTGAGGGAAAGCTGGTGTGGGCCGAGCTCGCGCGCCCGGCTGACGCATCCGGGTCGGTCCGTCCTGCTCGTTGACGCCGCGCATGACCGTCGGCCCGGCCGATACCCCGGGACCGCGCGCCCGACACCTCCCTCATTTCGTCGGATCGAGTGACTTCGCTACGTCTTCCGGGGGATGTCGTGCTCTGCGTCCCTGCCCAGACTGTGCCGAGTTGGACTCGCCGTTTCTGCCGCCCAGTCCAGGAAGGCTCTCGGATGCGACGCTCGAGCACCCCCGCCGTACTCACCGCACTGGCGACCGCCGGCATCCTCGCCGTCACCGGTCCGCAGATCCGCACCACGCTCACGGCAGCTCCCGCGGCACCAGTGGACCCACCTGCTCAGGCGGCTGCTCCCGTGGAGGAGATCAGGACCTACTACACGTCCGAGTACGGCATGAACGCGCCGGCCGGTCTCACGTGGGACCCCCAGCAGAGAGACCTCGTGCTGCTCGAGAAGAAGGCGCGTATCGCGACGGTCCGGATCAAGCTCGACGACCGTGCCATGGGTGGCATGCAGCTGGAGGGCGTCAGCGACAGTGGCACGGTGGCCGTGTCGCCCGGTGGACAGCCCACGGCCATCGTCGGCGACACCTTGCTGACGTTCACGCCCGGCGGCGTCCAGAGGACGCCCGTGCCGGACATGAAGCTCACCACGCCTGGCGGCGCAGCGTACGGCCGGGACGCCGGGATCAACGTCCTCGACGGACAGACCATCGTGCGACGCAACCCGCAGGGCAACGTCACCCGCACGCCCGTGGCCGGCGCGGCTGGGCACGCGCTCAGCGGTCTCTCGGCCCGCACCGGCTCCGACCTGCTCTACACCTACGACGCCGCCGCGGAGGAGCTGCTGGGGGTCGACCCACAGGGGGCCGTCGCTGAGCGGTACGACCTGAGCTCCCTGACGCTGGAGGTCGTGCGCGGGCTTGTCGTCGCCCCGTCGTCCGACGCGACGGACGACCCCGCGACCCAGAGCCTCTACATCGCCGACGCTCGTAGAGGGCGCTTCCTCGGAGAGATCATCGAGGCCTCGCTGGGTGGCAGCCAGCCGGCCGCGGCGGGCGTCACCGCGCTGGCAGCGGTCTCGGCCACGCTTGTCAGGACGGTGGACACGTCGCTGTTCTCCCCCTCGAGCCCCGACCCGTCGGGAATCGCGTACCAGTCCGGGTCGGACCGGCTGGTGATCTCGGACGGTGAGGTCGACGAGATGCCGATCTTCCGGAATGTCAACCTCTACGTCACGACCAGGGCTGGGGCGCTGCAGACGACCGGGGTGTCACAACCGTGGTCGAACGAACCCGTCGGCGCCGGCTACAACCCGACCACCAACCACCTCATCGTCAGCGATGACGACCAGGAGGACGTCTTCGACGTCGCCCCCAACAACGACACCCGGTTCGGCACCGCTGACGACACCATCTCGATCTTCGACACGCTCGCCGTCGGGAACGACGACCCCGAGGGTGTCGACTACGACGCACCGAGCAACTCTGTCTGGACGGTGGACGGCACCAACCGTGAGGTGTACCGGTTCCGCCCGGGCGGCGACGGGCGCTTCGGCACGGCCGACGACGTGCGGAGCAACTTCGACATCGGTATCTACGGAGCGCTCGACCCCGAAGGGATCGGCTACGACTCGGCCCGCGACACCCTGGTGGTCGTCGACGACAACTCACACACCATCTACGAGCTGGCCAAGGACGGCACGCTGCTCAACACCATCAACATCACCTCGGTCGGAGCGAGGAAGGCGGCCGGGATCGCGGTCGCGCCCGGGTCGCAGAACCCGAGCCAGCGCAACTACTACGTGGTCGACCGCGGCGTCGACAACAACTCGGACCCGACCGAGAACGACGGCAAGATGTACGAGATCAGCGCACCCCTTCCGCCCATCGGCGGTGGGACGAACCAGGCGCCGGTGGTGGGTGCGGGTGCGGACCAGAGCGTCACGCTGCCGGCCACGGCGTCCTTGGACGGCACGGTGACCGATGACGGCCTTCCGGCGGGGTCGACCGTGACCACCACCTGGAGCAGGGTGTCGGGTCCGGGGACGGTCACCTTCGGGAACGCCAACGCGGTGGACACCACGGCGTCGTTCTCGGTGGCCGGGACCTACGTGCTGCGGCTGACCGCCACCGACGGCGCCCTGCACGTCCTTCGATGAGCTGACGGTGACCGTGCAGTCGCCCGGGGCCGGTGGCGCCACGACGGTGGAGAAGCGGATCGCGGCGAGCTCCGACGACGCCGAGCAACGGGTGGGCGGCGCCACCGACCTGACCAGCTCGGACCTGGAGCTGACCACCGACGGCACCACCCAGCAGGTCATCGGTCTGCGGTTCACCGCGCTGGCGATCCCCGCCGGGGCGACCATCACCAACGCCTACGTGCAGTTCCAGGTCGACGAGGTGAGCACCGGCGCATCCGCCCTGACCATCCGCGCCGAGAACACCGCCAACGCGCCGACCTACACCACGGCCACAGGCAACGTCACGAACCGGGCGACCACCGCGACCAGCGTGGCCTGGTCGCCCCCGGACTGGCCGACCGCGAACGTGGCCACCGCCGCCCAGCGCACCCCCAACCTGACCGCCCTCGTCCAGGCCGTGGTCAGCCAACCCGGCTGGGCCCCGGGCAACGCGCTCGCCCTGCAGATCTCCGGCACCGGCCGCCGCACCGCCGAGGCGTTCAACGGCGTCCCCACCGCCGCACCCCTCCTGCACGTGGAGTACACCACCGGTTCCGGCGGTACCGACGAACCAGCCGCCGGCGGTGGACGCGGGTCCGGACCAGACCATCACGCTGCCGGCCACGCCGCCGGCGACCGCGCAGCTCGACGGCACCGTGACCGATGACGGCCTCCCGGCGGGGTCGACCGTGACCACCACCTGGAGCACCGTGTCAGGTCCGGGGACGGTCACCTTCGGCAACGCCAACGCGGTGGACACCACGGCCTCGTTCCCGGTGGCCGGGACCTACGTGCTGCGGCTGACCGCCTCGGACACCGCGTCGCAGCCGTCCGACACGGTGACAGTCACCGTGCAGCCCGCCGCCGGTGGAGGCGGCGCGCAGACGGTGGAGAAGCGGATCGCGGCGAGCTCCGACGACGCCGAGCAACGGGTGGGCGGCGCCACCGACCTGACCAGCTCGGACCTGGAGCTGACCACCGACGGCACCACCCAGCAGGTCATCGGTCTGCGGTTCACCGCGCTGGCGATCCCCGCCGGGGCGACCATCACCAACGCCTACGTGCAGTTCCAGGTCGACGAGGTGAGCACCGGCGCATCCTCCCTGACCATCCGCGCCGAGAACACCGCCAACGCACCGACCTACACCACGGCCACAGGCAACGTCACGAACCGGGCGACCACCGCGACCAGCGTGGCCTGGTCGCCCCCGGACTGGCCGACCGCGAACGTGGCCACCGCCGCCCAGCGCACCCCCAACCTGACCGCCCTCGTCCAGGCCGTGGTCAGCCAACCCGGCTGGGCCCAGGGCAACGCGCTCGCCCTGCAGATCTCCGGCACCGGCCGCCGCACCGCCGAGGCGTTCAACGGCGTCCCCACCGCCGCACCCCTCCTGCACGTGGAGTACACCACCGGCTGACGTTTCCCCCGCCCCTGAGTCGGCAGCGCCGCCACCTCGGTGACGGCGCTGCCGACGTCTTCGAGCGGACACCGAATGCCAGACCACGGACGGATTAGCATCGCCAGATGCAGTCGGCCAGCAGGACACCCAAGGACCCCGCGACACGGGTGGCTCTGGTGCTCGACGCCGGAGGTGCCCGCTCGGCGTACCAGGTGGGCGCACTGGAGGTGCTGCTTCCGGCGTTGGCGGAACGCGACGCACGCCCGTGCGTGCTGATCGGCACCAGCGCCGGTGCGCTGCTCAGCGGGGCCCTCGCCGCAACGGCTCACCTGGAGGCCGGCGACCAGGTCGCGCGGCTCAAGGAGGTGCTCGGCCAGACCACCAAGCGGCACGTGATGCGGCCGCTGTGGCGGCAGGTGCCCGAGGTGCTGGCACGCTACACGTCGGAGACGCTGGGCGTGTCGGCCTTCCGTCTGCGCGGGTTCTTCGGGACCCAGCCGCTCGCCCGTACTCTCCAGCGCGTCCATCGACTGGGAGTCCCTGCACCGCAATGTCGAGGAGGGGGTCGTCGAGGCCGCGGCGGTCACGGCCACGTCCGTGCGAACCGGGCGAGTCGTGGTGTTCACCGAGTCCGCCTCCCCGGTGCCGCGCTCGGCGCCCGAGTTCCACGGGCGCTTCGTCGCCACCCGGCTCGACGTCTCCCACCTGATGGCCTCCGCGGCGATCCCGACCCTCTTCCCCTCCGTGCGCGTCGACGAGCCCGCCGAGGCAGCGGGGTGGTACGTCGACGGGGCCACCCGTCGTCGGGTGCCGCTCGCCCCGGCGCTCGAGCTGGATGCCGATCACGTGGTGGTGGTCGGCACCGGCGGGCTCCGCCCACCAGATTCCGACTTCGACCGGGACGGGGTCGCCGTCGACCTGGGAGACGGCCTGGCGACCCTGCTCGGCGCCGTCATGGACGATCCGCTGCGCCACGATCTACGGCGGCTCGCAGAGATCAACGCGATGGCCGAGGACCCCGAGCTGGCCCCTGCCCTCAGACATCACCGCGAGGCCCGCGACCGGTCGGCGTACCGCACGGTGCCCTACGTCGCGGTCGCCCCCGCAGACGGCGAGGAGCTGGCCCGCGCCGCGATGCACGTCTTCCGCGCCAACCACGGCTCGCTTCGCCGCACCCTCGGCGACCCGGACATGCAGATCATGCATCGGCTGCTCGGGAGCGACAGCCCGCTGCAGGGCGAGCTGTTGTCCTACCTCCTGTTCGACCCCGACTTCTTCGCCGCCGCTTCTGAGCTCGGGCGCCGCGACGCCCAGCGTTGGGTCGATGACCACCCCCACCTGTGGCGGACCGACGGGCTTCCCGACGTCGGGAGCTGAATCGGGTGACCAGCACGGCGACCGGGCTCGACCGTGTCGAGAGACAGAGGGAGCACCTCGGGCATACCGGCCCCCGGATCGAGCGAGCGCGGACCAGAACCTCACGGTGGCTATCCGATGTTTTGTTCCGATGCACGTTCCGATCCCCGCCCTCGTGGTGGGTAGGAAATGACCCGCACGGACAAGCCACCCGATGCGGGGACGCATCCGGATCTGGAAGGTGATCCCTCGCCTCTCGGAACGGCCCAGTTGCTCCCCCTCCTCGACGCACGGCGGGTACTGCTCGACTCCGAACATCGGGTCCCCGAGCCGGGGCGTCCCCGCGCGGCGTACCCGGTGCGGCCACAACCGCGCCGGGTACGCACTGGCTGACTCGTAGGACCCATGGCAGCATCCGTTGAGACACGGGCCCGCTGATCGGTTCCACGACCGGGCCCCGGTCCATGGGAGTGAGCCGTTGCGCGCCAGGGGCGCCTTACTTGACGGTGATGTGGTAGGTCGTCTCCGTGGAGAAGCCCTCCCCGGTCCCGCCGAACGTGACCGTGTGGACGCCCGGGGTCAACGGCGTCAGCATGACGTAGTAGCCGTCCACGACGGCTTTAGTCGCCAGATCCTCGGTGTTTCCGAGGATGCTGCCCGCGGGGGCGTTGATCGTGAACAAGGGCGAGGCGAAGCGGAACTGCTCGAGGCCCGTGACCGGCTTTCCGTCCACGGACGCTTTCAGGCCGTCAACCTTGAACGTGTCGGCAATTTGTTTGGCGCAGGCGCGGAGCGCCGCGTCATCTTCAAGGCCGTCCGTGAACTCCGTGCACCCAGAATTGATCAGCGGCAGGAGTAGCGCGGTTCCCGGCGGGACCGTGCATGACCGCTCGGCAGTTCCGCCGAACGTACCCACCAGGAAGACCACCTTGCCCTTTCCGAGGTTGCAGTTCACCGGGCCGTTCTCGAACAGCGGGTTCTCGTCTGCGGGAATCGCAATTACCTGCTGCCACCAGTTCGCGGTCCACTTGCCGTAGCTCTGTCCGTGCGGAGCGCTGTTGGGTGGGAAGACGGGTGGGGTGGCGCGGTTCTCCGCACCGCTCGCGGAGAAGACCCCGCGAAGTGGAAGCGCCGTCTTCGCGTCGATCGAAGGTGCGGCGGCGACCGCCTCGACTTGACTCGGCACCAACAGGGCCCCGCTCACCAGGGCCGCTGCGAGAATCTTCTTGATCATGGTTCCCCTCTCCATGGCCGCGGCCTGGGCATCGCGTTTGCGGTCGGTCCGCGACCAATGACTGTTTCGGATGCCCCATACGACAGGCGGAAGAGGTCAACTGCCAGGACCGTATTGGTAAACCACCCTTTATGTTCATACCTAGGTCGCTACGACGAGCCAACATGTGGTCCCTGTCCATCGCACGATGGAGCCATGTTCGGTCGGCTTCGCTCATTTCTGTGTCAACCACCAAGCGTCCGGATCCGCGCTCATAGCCTGATGGGTACGGTTGCGTGGGTGCTCCACACCTCACTTGGAGGCCTTCGTCATCGTCCAGCCGGCACGCCGCACCTGACGTCCGTGGTCAGAACAGCTAGGGCTCGGACCTCTCGGGGTTCGCGGCGTGTAGGTGGTGCTAGATGTGTCTAAACCGCCGGGCCCTCATACCCTCTCCGAGCTTGGACGGTCACGCACTCCCCTTGGACACCCGACGGTGTGGACGCCAACCTGAACACCGACATCCGGTACGCATGACCCGATCCACCCCATCCAACACTGACTTGCGGCGCGGGCGGGGCTGCGTGGCGCCGCTGCACTTGGCCGCACGCTCCCGGGGCGGGTCGGGCATACTGGCCCGCGGATCGGGCGAACAGACCTGCAAATTCGGGGATGTAATCCTGGTGTTTAGCCCGCTGCAAGTTCCGATCCCCCGCCCTCGTAGCTCAGCTGGATAGAGCAAGAGACTTCTAATCTCTGGGTCGCAGGTTCGAATCCTGCCGGGGGCGCTTTTGTGATGTATCAGGACATCGGAAAGCCTCTGAACCGCACGATTGTGGGTTCAGGGGTTCGAGTTCTCGGCGGCGGTGCCGGGTGGTGCGGCCGGTGCCGGTTGGTAGCGCTTGGACGGTCGAGGGTGAGCTCGCGGAGGAGCTCGCCGGTGGCGGCGTGCCAGCCCACGATCCGCTGGGCGAAGACGTCGAGGACGAAGGCCACTTAGACGAACCCGGCCCAGGTCCTGCCGGGGGCGCCTCCCGCTCAGGACGTGGCGGCGGCCTGCGCGGTGTAGTCGTCGATCTCCCGCGCGAGGGCGTCCTTGTCGGCGTCGGGCATGAACGTCGCGGCGACGGCCTTCTTGGCCAGGTCAGCGATGCCCCGCTCGTCGAGGTCGAGCAGGTCGGCGACGATCTCGTACTCGCGGTTGAGCGTGGTCCCGAACATCGGCGGGTCGTCGCTGTTGACCGTGACGTTCACGCCCGCGTCGTACATCTGCTTGATCGGGTGGTTCTCGAGTACGTCGACCGCGCGGGTCGCGAGGTTGGAGGTCGGGCACACCTCGAGGGGGATCTGGTGCTCCACGAGGTACTCCACCAGCGCGGGGTCCTGCACCGAGGAGGTGCCGTGGCCGATGCGCTCCGCGCCGAGCACCTGGATCGCGTCCCAGACGGTCTGCGGGCCGGTCGTCTCGCCGGCGTGCGGGACGCTGCGCAGGCCGGCCGCGCGCGCTTGGTCGAACACGTCCTTGAACTGCGGCCGGTCGACGCCCACCTCGGGGCCGCCGAGCCCGAAGCCGATGAGGGTCTCCGGCGCGTGGTCGAGCGCGAAACCGAGGGTGTCCTCGGCCGACGGCAGCCCGGACTCCCCCGGGATGTCGTAGATCCACCGCAGCCGGACGCCGTGGTCGCGCTCGGCGGCCACCCGCGCGTCCTCGACCGCCTCGACGTACGCCTGGATCGGCACCCCGGCCTGCACCGACGTCCAGGGCGTCAGCGTGAGCTCGGCATAGCGGACGTTCTGGGCGGCGAGCTCGACAGCGACCTCGTAGGTCAGCAGCCGGATGTCCTCGGGCTCGCGCAGCAGGTCGACGACCGCGAGGTAGACCTCGATGAAGTGGCCGAAGTCGCGGAACGTGTAGAAGTCGCGAAGCGCGTCCAGGTCGGACGGCACGGTGCCTGGGTGCCGGGCGGCCAGCTCGGAGACGATCCGCGGGGAGGCCGAGCCCACGTGGTGCACGTGGATCTCGGCCTTGGGCAGGCCCGCGACGAACGCGGCATGAGCGGAAGTGGTGTGGGAATCGGGCGCCGACATGGCCGCCAGTGTGGCACCGCGTGTGTGAACCGGGGTGGCGGGGGCAACAGACATCGAGAGGCCGCGCCGCGTTGCCACACTGGGCGTGTCGGTCCCGGACCGGGCCACCGGCTCGGGATACAAAGGATGAGGCCCCGCAAAGTATGAGTTTGCGGGGCCTCGGCTTTGAACCACCGGTGACTGCGGCTCTCACGGTCGGTCCGTCAACCCTCGGCCTCGTCACCGGGCCGTCCGGCGAATCGCTCCGCCGGTCTGGATCTCGTTTCCGTCCGATCCCGCCTCCGGGTCTCCCCGTTGGCGTGGAGTAGTTCTATCTCCGGAAACCCAAGCGTGGCAAGGGATTCCGCGAGACTTTCCCTGGCGTTTTCAGGCGGCCCGGCGTGTCCCGGTGGACACGCCGCGAAGGTCGGTCTCGTCCCCAGGTTTCTCCCCAGAAGCGGGTCGCCTGGGGACATCGCTGGGCCGCTCAGCCGGCCGCCCCGACCGCCTTCTCGACCTTCGCGACCAGCTCGTCGATGGTCTTGTACTCGACGGTCTTGCCGTCGACCTTGACCGTCGGCGTCTGGTTCACGCCGTCCTTGGACGCCTGGTCGTTCACGTTGTTCACCCACTGCTCGTAGGTCCGGTCCGTGATGCCGGGCTGCACGGCGCTCTTCGTCGCGCCCGCCTGCACGGCGTAGGCGACCAGCCGCGCGTCGCTCAGCCCCGCACTGCCCTCCTCGGGCTGGTGCTCGAAGAGCAGGTCGTGGAACCTCTTCGCGACCTCCGGGCCGGACGTGTCCAGCACCACCGCGAGGGCGTTGGCGGCGCGGGTGGAGTACTCCGTGGTCGAGCTGCGGTCGAGGAAGTTCACGACGTGGTACTGGATCTGCACCTGGCCCGCCTCGACCTGCTTCTCCAGGGCGTCACGACTGGCCGCCTCGAACTGCCCGCAGAACGGGCACAGGAAGTCCTCGTAGACGGCGACCTTGACCGGAGCCGTGGACGGTCCGGCCGGTACGGCGTAGCCACCCACCGCACCGGACGGGGCGGTCGCCGCCTGGCCGGCGGTGTCGCGGGACGACTGCACCACGTAGCCGATCACCAGCACGATCGCCAGCACCAGGACACCCACGGCCGTGACGACGAGCGAGCGGCGGCGGCGCTCCTGTCGCTCCTGGGCGGCCCGGATCGCCGCGGCCCGGGACGCGGCGGCCTGCGACTCGGCCCGGCGGGTGGCGGTCGACTTCTTCCTCGACATCGTCCTGCTCTCGTTCTTCCGTAGATCCGGGGCGGCTCAGGCGGGGAGCAGCCGGTTGTCGGTGGCCCAGGGCGTGCGCGGGCGCCGTACCAGCCAGGCGCTGAGCGCGAGCAGGCCCAAGTCCCGGGCGATCTCCCAGGGGTACTTCGCGGCCGCGTTCACGGCGGGTCCCGCCCCTCCCCCGAAGCAGCCGCACTCGATGGACAGCCCGCGTCCCCACGCCGAGGCGATGCCGGCCACGAACGCCACGAGCAGCAGCGCCGACACGACCGCGGCGACCCGGGTGAGCAGGCCCAGCAGCAGGCAGAGGCCGACCAGGATCTCCAGGACCGGCAGGGCGTGCCCGACGACCGGGACGACGCTCTCGGGGAGCAGGTCGTAGGCGCGGACGGCCCGGACGTTGTCGTTGGGGTCGGGCAGCTTCAGGACGCCGGCGACGACCCACACGCCGCCCACGAGCATCCGGGCCAGCAGCCCCACACCGACCCCGAAGCGATCCACGCATTCACTCTAGGAAGCCGGTCTGAGAGCACACTGAGTAGGGTTCAAGCGTGAACGACCGACTCGTGTGGATCGACTGTGAGATGACGGGCCTCGACCTGGGCGCCGATGCGCTGATCGAGGTGGCCGCCCTGGTGACCGACTTCGAGCTCAACGTGCTCGGCGACGGGATCGACGTGATCGTCAAGCCGCCGCAGGAGGCGCTCGACCAGATGGACGAGTTCGTCCGGACGATGCACACCAGCTCCGGGCTGCTCGAGGAGCTCGACTCCGGCCTCACCATGGGCGAGGCGGAGGAGAAGGTGCTCGGCTACATCAAGGAGCACTGCGCCGACGGCAGCCGACCCCCGCTGGCGGGCAACACGGTGGCGACCGACCGGTCGTTCCTGGCCCGCGACATGCCGGACCTCGAGTCGTTCCTGCACTACCGGATCGTCGACGTCTCCTCGATCAAGGAGCTGTCCCGCCGGTGGTACCCCCGGACCTACTTCAACGCGCCTGCCAAGACCGGCAACCACCGCGCGCTCGCCGACATCCAGGAGAGCATCGAGGAGCTGCGCTACTACCGGGCGGCGGTGTTCGTGCCGCCTCCGGGGCCGGACTCCGACACCGCCAAGGCGATCGCCGCCCAGCACGGCGGCTCGCTCACCGGGGCCGGCGACCCCGGTCCGAGCACCCCCTGAGATCGCGTACACTGTTCGCTGCTTCGGCTTCTCCCTGACCGTCGTACGACGGACCGCGAGGGGCCGACACGCATGGTGGGCGTAGCTCAGCTGGTAGAGCGCCGCGTTGTGGTCGCGGATGTCGCGGGTTCAAGTCCCGTCGTTCACCCCGAGTGCGCAGGTCGACTGCGCAGCCCCGGGCACTGCCCCCCTCCTGCGGGATCGGGGGCAGACCCGGGGCTTTCGTGCTGTTCGGAGCCGTTACGAGGGCAGGATGTTGATCACTCTCGACAGCACCAGGCCGATCACCGAGAGCGCGATCAGTGACTGGAGCGCCATCAGCGTCTTCACGCGGTGGGTCAGCGGCATCGTGTCGGTCGGGCTGAACGCGACGATGTTCGTGAACGCCACGTACAGGTAGTCCGGAAACCGCGGCTGCCAGGCTGGTGGGGCCAGTCCTTCCGTGAGCGTCTGCGGGAAGCCGAAGTCGAGATAGGACGCCTGCCGGAGTCGCCCACCGGGCCCGCCTCCGTCGAGCTGCCAGTAGAGCAGCCCGAAGGTGACGACGTTGGTCGCCAGCACGATGCCGGCACCGACCAGGAGCTGCGTCACGGTGGGTGGCCTCTCCCCGGTCGGCGTGCTTCGGACGACCAGGACGAGCAGCCGCAGCGCAGCCGCGGTGTTCGCGGCGATGAGCGTGGCGACCAGGACGAGGATCAGCGGTCGGGCGCCGCCGGGGACCGGCCCGGGCCGGGCGGCCATCCCGAGCAGCACCAGCGCGACGGCACCTTCGACGATCGGCACGATCAGCGGCGGCCCCTCGCGCAAGCTCGCCGGCACCAGGACCTGGGGCAGGATCACGAGAGCCAGTGCGACCAGCGGCCATGTGTAGGGCTCCGGCTCGGGCGCAGGCCCGGGACGCGTGGACTGGGGAGGCACGTCTTCGTCCATGCCCCATGAGTCCCGTGCCTACGACGCGCCGCCCTGGTATGCCTGCGCCACGTAGCGGACGAACTGGTACACACCGTCCTCGTCGGGCGCCAGGGGACCCGGCTCGTGGTGCGGCGTCTTCATCCCGCGCTGGACGGACTCGCACGCGGCCCAGTCCTGCCGGTTGGTCAGGTCCCAGAAGTCCACGGCGTACGCCGGGTCGAACCCCTCGTCCGCCACCACCTCGGGCGGGAACGCCCAGGAGCAGCGGATCCGGGTGCGGTCCGGCGCGATCGGGGTGAGCAGGTGGGTCATCACGTAGTCGGGATGCAGGCTGATCAGCAGGTTCGGCAGCACAGCGACGTACATGACTGTGCGCTTCTCGCGCTCGTCGAGCCGGGCCATCGCCACCCCGCCGCTGCGGCCGTCCAGCGACATCGTCTCGGCACCGGCGCGCAGATCCATCCAGCCGCCCACCCAGCTGCCCTCCGGATCGAGGTTCTCGCCGCTGTCGGGCGGGCTCACCCGACAGAGCTCGGGGTGGATCATCGGGCAGTGGTAGCACTCCTGGTAGTTCTCGACGATCACCTTCCAGTTGGCCGCCACGTCGTACTCGTGGGCGACCGGGGTCACCAGCGTTGCCGCGTCGTACGGCGCCACGACTCCCTCGAGCGCGCCGATGTGGTCCTCGAACGCCGTCCCCCGGCCGGTCCGGTCGACGAAGACCCAGCCGTGCCACTCCCGGACCGCCACGGCCTTGAGGCCGAACTCGGGACTTGTCGAAGTGCTCGACGTCCCGGTAGCCGGGTGCCCCGATCAGGCTGCCGTCGAAGCGGTAGGACCACGCGTGGTACGGGCACACCACGGCCTTGACGTCCTCCGCCCTGCCGCCGCAGGGCAGCAGCTCGTGGCCGCGATGCCGGCAGGCGTTCTCGAAGCCGTGCAGCTCCCCTCCGGCGGCGCGGGTCAGCAGGACGCCGTACTCCCCCACCGACTGGGCGTACGTCCCACCCTCCGGGATGTCGTCGGACCGGCCCACACACATCCAGCCGCCGAACAGCTGCTCCCTCTCCCAGGCGAGCACGGCGTCCTCGAGGTACGCCGCACGCGGGAGCATCCGGCTGGAGCCGAACGGCGCGAGCGCGAGCGCGACCGTCGGCCGGGTCGAGCGGTGCGGGAGGAACAGCGACCATCGGGGCCACCTTTCGACTGAACGGCCGTTCAAGACTACGTCTCGGCGGCGAACGCGTCGAGGGTGCGGACGCCCTTCTCCCCGCGCGTGAACCAGCGGTAGGCCAGGAAGCCGAGCACCACGGCGAGCAGCGACGCCACGAGGAGAAGGGTGGTGAGGGCGTTCAGCGCGGGCGTCGGGGCCGCCCTCGCGGTGTTGTAGACCTTCACCGACACCGGCTCCGTCGACGAGTCGCCCGAGAGGTAGCGGACGATGATGAAGTCGTCGATCACGTCGGCGAAGACGAGCACGGCACTGGCGAAGATCGCGGGCAGCAGCATCCTCACCAGCACCCGGCGGACCGCACCGAGCGGGGAGGCTCCCAGGTCGACAGCCGCCTCCTCGTAGTCCTTGCCGATCGTGAGCAGGCGGGCTCGGACGATCACGACCGGGTAGGACAGCTGGAAGGTCACCAGCCCGATCACCTGGCCGGTGGTGCCGAGGTCCAGCGGCGTGGTCAGCACGGTGGCGACGAACAGCAGCGAGACGGCGACCAGGATCTCCGGCAGCACGAACGACACGAGCACCGCGAGGTTGGCGCCGGCCGGGATCCGGCCCCGCCACCGGTCCAGGCCCAGCGCCATCGCGACCCCGAGGGGAACGACCAGCGCCGTGGCCACGACCCCCAGCCACAGCGTGTGCGTGAGCGCCGTGTGCAGGCTGGCGTCGTGCCAGACCGAGCGCAGCGGGTCGCCGTAGTACCACCGCATCGAGAAGCCCTGCCAGGTCACGCGGGACCGGCCGGCGTTGAACGAGAAGAGCGCGGCCACCAGCACCGGCAGCAGCGACCAGACGAGATACAGGAGGGTGAACAGCAGCAGCACCCGTGGTTTGCGCCACGGGTCCCGCCACCAGCCGCGCACGCTCATCCGGGGTCCCTGCGGCAAGCGCAGCGCAGCGAGCATTGCCGTGGGGTGGTGGTCATGACTGCACGTCCGCCCCGGTCCGGGTGGACCGCACGTAGGCCACCATCGGCACGACCGACACGATCAGGATGAGCACCACGAACGCGCCTGCCTGCCCGGTCTGCCCCGGGGTCAGCACCGAGTTGTTGATCAGGTTGCCGACCATGGACGTGTCCGGCGACCCCGAGAGCAGGTCGTTGGTGAAGTAGTCCCCCAGCATGGGCAGCGTGGTCACGAGCAGGCTCACGACCACCGCGGCCCGGCTCATCGGCCAGGTCACGCGTCGGAAGGTCTCCCACCGGTTCGCGCCGAGGTCGCGTGCGGCCTCGAGGACCGCGGTGGGTGTCCGGTCGAGGCCGGCGAACAGCGGCAGGATCATGTAGGGGACGTAGCCGTAGACCAGGCCCAGGACGACCGTCGTCGGCTGCCCGTTCAGCCAGGCCCGGTGCACGTCGGGCAGCCAGCCCACGCTGAGCGCCTTGTTCACCAGCCCATCCGACTGCAGCAGGTTGACCCAGGCCAGCATCCGCATCATGTAGCTGATCCAGAACGGCGCGATCAGGGCTGCCAGCAGCACGCCCTTCCAACGTCCGGCGAACCGGGCCGTGTAGTAGGCCACCGGGTAGGCGACCAGCAGGCAGAGCAGGCTCGCCACGCCGACGTACACGACGGTGCGGAGCAGTGCCGGCCGGAAGAAGGCGTCCGCGCCCGACGATGTGCTCCCAGACGTACCGGAACTGGGACAGGTCCCAGTCCACCGGGTTCCAGACCGGCACGGGTTGCCGCAGGATCGGGTCGACCGCGCCGAAGAGGATCGCGAGTACGACGTACAGCGGGGCGACGAACAGGACGGCGAGCCAGACCGTCCCGGGCAGGGCCAGCAGAGGCCAGAGCCAGCGGGCGCCCGCGCGCGAAGCACGAGGCTCAGCCACCCGACTTGAACTCCTGCCAGATCTGGTGGTACGCCGCGTCCGCCGCCGCGGGCAGCTGGAGCAGGGGCATCCCCCTGTCGAAGTCCCTCGGCTCCACGATCGCGGTCGCGAGGTTCTCGGGGACGTATCCGTCGGCGACCAGCCTGTCCGGGGTGAACTGGTTCAGCGGAGGCTGGTAGCCCGTGAACCCGAAGTTCCGGCCGGCGACGTCGGGGTCGAGCAGCTCGTTGACGAAGAAGTGCGCGGCCACCGGGTTCTCGCCCTGGGCCAGGCAGACCACCAGGTCGTTGTCGACCTCCCCCTTGCCGTCCGGCGGGAACCAGAAGCGCAGGATGTCGGAGGAGGTCTTCTTGGGCAGGTAGTACGGCAGGTTGATCGCGTCGCCCGACCACATCTGGCACAGACCGTACTGCCCCGCGGGAAGCTCGGTGTACATCGAGATCGTCACGCGCGGCTTCATCGTGGTGCGCAGGTCGAGCAGCTGCTTGCGGACCAGGGCGATGTCCTTCGGGTCGGTGCTGTTGATGTTCAGCTGCCCGTTGCGCAGCAGCACCATCGCGATGGCCGTGTGCCAGTCGTCCAGGATCGCCATGTTCCCGGCGTACTGCCTGTCCCACAGCACGTCGTACGGGTTGTCGAGCCCCGGGATGTCGGTGGACACCTGGTCGGTTCGCCAGCCGATGCCGGTGCTGTAGATCGTGTAGGGCACGGTGTACCGCGCGCCCACGTCGTACCAGGGATCCCGCAGGCTGGGCCACAGGTTGGCGGCGTTCGGGAGGTAGTCGTGGTTGAGCGGCCGGACCAGGTCGGACTGGATCAGCCGGCCCAACGAGTCGTAGCTCGGGAAGTACAGGTCGAACTTGAGGTTCTTGGACGCGATCTTGGTGAGCGCCTCGTCGGCGTCGTTGAACGTCGACAGCCGGATGTCGACGCCGTACTTCTTCTCGAAGTCCTTGAGCACCTGCGGCGACACGTAGTCGGCGTAGTTGTAGATCCGCAGGGTGCTGCCGCGTTTCGGCGTGAGCCCGGAGTCGATCGGCGGGTTCGCCTTGCTCAGGGCCCAGCGGATCGGGTTGTCGGGTGCGGGGATCTTCTCCGCCGCCACGTTCGCCTTCGCGCCGCCGTCGCCGCCGCACGCGGCGAGGATGCTGTCGAGGGTCGGTAGCGCGAGCCCTGCGAGCGCACCCTTGAGAACCGAGCGGCGGGCCAGCCGGGACGGGCCCGACAGCGCGGGACGACGCTCTGGTTCTGCTGCCATCGCGCCCCCAGTGGGGTTCTTGTTCGCTGTCGAAACCGTCGCATAGACTGAACCGTCAGTCAATGACCCTGGGGCGAGGAGTCCCCGATGACCGCGACCCAGTCCACCACCGCGCTGTCGGACCGGCTCGACTCCGTGATCGAGAAGGAGACGGAGGCCTTCCTGGTCCGGCAGCCGACGAGCCGCGCCTTCACCGAGCGGGCCCGGCACCTGGCCGGCGGAGCAACGTCGAACTGGCAGATCGCCGAGCCGCAGGCGGTGTGGATCAGTCATGGGCTCGGCTCGAAGATCTACGACGTGGACGGCTTCGAGTACTCCGACTTCCACGGCGGGTACGGCGTCTCGCTGGCCGGCCACGCCCACCCGGCGATCGTCGAGGCGGTCCAGCGTCGGGTCGGCCGCGGCACGCACTTCGCCCAGCCGACCGAGGACGCGATCGTGGTGTCCGAAAGCCTCGCCGAGCGGTTCGGGCAGCCACTGTGGCGGTTCGGCAACTCCGGCACCGAGGCGACCATGGACGCGGTGCACCTGATGCGGGCCGCCACGGGCCGCGACCGGATCCTCAAGGTGGAGGGCTGCTACCACGGCCACCACGACTCCGTGCTGGTATCGGTGCTGCCGGAGGACGCCGACGAGATCGGACCCGCCTCGGCACCGCTCGGCGTGCCCGACAACACCGGGATCCCCGCAGCCGATCATGGACCTGGTGACCGTCGTGCCCTTCAACGACCTGGCCGCCGTCGAGCGGGCGCTGGCCGAGCACCCGGGCGAGATCGCCGGGATGATCCTCGAGCCGATCATGATGAACGCCGGGATCATCCACCCCGACGACGGCTACCTGGCCGGCCTGAAGGAGCTGTTGCACCGGCACGACGCGCTGCTGACGTTCGACGAGGTGAAGACCGGGCTGACCGTGGGACCCGGCGGCGTTTCCCGGCGCACTGGGGTGACGCCGGACCTGGTCTGCCTGGCCAAGGCCCTGGGCGGCGGCATCTCGACCGCGGCGATAGGCGGCAGCGCCGAGGTGATGTCGCTGATCGCCGACGGCCGCTACGAGCAGGTCGGCACGTTCAACGGCAACCCGCTGGCGATGGCCGCGGCCCGGGCGATGCTGACCGAGGTGCTCTCCCCCGCGGCGTACGCCCATCTCGACCATCTCCGCGACCGGATGGCCACCGGACTCGAGGACGTGATCGAGCGGCACCACCTGCCCTGGCGAGTGGTCACCGCCGGCGCGAAGGGCTGCGTGTCGTTCCTTCCGGACCGCATCCGCAACTTCCGCGACTTCCTCGAGCTCGACGGGCGGTTCGGCCACGCGCACTGGCTGGTCCAGCACAACCGGGGCACCTTCCTGTCGCCGTGGGCCAAGGTCGAGCAGTGGCTGCTCTCGGTGCAGCACACCGACGAGGACGTCGACCGGTTCGTCGCCAACTGCGACCACCTGGCCGAGTCGCCTCGTCGGCACGAGGACCTGATGGCCGGGGCGCTGCGCCTCTCGGGGCTCACCAAACGGTTCGGCGACGAGGTCGCGGTCGACGGGATCGACCTCGAGATCGACGCCGGCGAGTTCTTCTCGCTGCTCGGCTCGTCGGGCTGCGGCAAGACCACCACCCTGCGGATGATCGCCGGCTTCGAGAAGCCCGATGCCGGGTCGATCCACCTCGACGGTCGCGACCTGTCCCGGGTGGCGCCGCACAGGAGACCGGTGAACACGGTCTTCCAGTCCTATGCGCTGTTCCCGTTCCTCTCGGTCTTCGACAACGTGGCGTTCGGACTGCGCTACAGCGACGCCGGCAAGGAGGACGTGCGCCGACGGGTGGACGCCGCGCTCGACCTGGTGCAGATGGGTGCGATGGCCGGGCGCAAGCCGCATCAGCTGTCCGGCGGTCAGCAGCAACGCGTCGCCCTGGCCAGGGCCCTGGTCCTCGAGCCGACCGTGCTGCTCCTCGACGAGCCCATGGGCGCCCTCGACGCCAAGCTGCGCAAGCAGCTCCAGGTCGAGCTCCGCTCCTTGCAGCGGACGGTCGGCACGACCTTCGTCTACGTCACCCACGACCAGGAGGAGGCGCTGACGATGTCCGACCGGCTGGCCGTGCTGGACGCCGGGCGGGTTCTGCAGGTCGGCACCCCCAGCGAGGTCTACTCCCAGCCGACCAACACCCATGTGGCGGCCTTCCTCGGCACCACCAACCTCTACGAGGCGGCCGTCGTCTCCGTCGTCGGTGACGGCGTCACCTGTGACGTGGCCGGGACGGTCCTGACCGTCACGAAGGCTGGGTACGACGTCCGCGCCGGCCAGCAGGTGAGCCTCATGGTTCGGCCCGAACGGGTGGAGGTCGAGCCGGTCGGACTCCGCGGCGGTCCGGAACCGGCCGCGCCGGCGACCAACCTGCTCGACGGCAAGGTCGCCGTCCTCACCTTCCGTGGCGCCCACACCGCGGTGAGCATCGACTGCGGAGCGTTGCTGCTCGAGGCCGAGGTCCCCAACCTCCAGGGTGAGCCGCCGCCGTGGCTCGCCGTCGGCTCTGCGGTGGTCGCACGCGTCTCTCCCGCGGCGATCCGGCTGCTGGGATCGTGAGACTCAGGCGAACCCGAGCTCCTTGCGCGCTGTGTCGAGGGCTATCTTCTGCGCCCGCTTCCCGTCGACGACCGGGTCGTCGAGGGCCACCTGCACGACGAGCCCGTCAAGCAGGGCAGCCCACATGATCGCGAAGGACTCGACGTCGAGCCCTTCGATCTCGCCGGCGTCGATGCCGTCCTGGACGACCCGCTTGATCAGGTCGCGCCACTGCTGGTCCAGCTCGGCGCGGTCCTTCTTCACCTCGGGGTGCCTGAACGCCTGCCCCCAGAGGTCGAACCACAGCCCCCAGTCGCCCGGGGAGGTCGTCCTGCCGGTCCGGAAGAAGGGTCCACGAGACCAAGCGTCTGCAACCTCTTCTTCAGCAGGCGGGTCCTCGCGAGCATCCGCTCGGCGGCCTCGTAGAACGCACTCTCCGACCAGCGCAGCGCGGCCGTCAGCAGCAGGTCCTTGGTGCCGAAGTAGTAGATGACCAGCGCGGGGCTGGCTCCCACTCGATCTGCCACGTCGGCGATGCGAGTCTCGGAGAACCCCCGCTCCGCGATCAGCTGGGCAGCGGCCGCGAGCATCTGGTCGCGACGGACGTCCGCTACCGCGTCACCCGAGGTCTTGACTGCCACTGCGCCCACCCGACTCGTCCGCGAACTGCTTGTCGCGCACAGTAACACGACCATAGACTGAACAGTCAGTCAGGATTGGTCCGACGTGACCGGGCGGTGACGGAGATGGACAACACGTACGACGCGATCGTCGTCGGGGGTGGCCACAACGGTCTGGTCAGCGCCGCCTACCTGGCCAGGGCCGGTCTCCGCACGCTCGTGCTGGAGGCGCGCCCGACGACCGGCGGCGCGGCGACCACCGAGCGGCCGTGGCCGGAGCACCCTCATCTGTCGGTGACCCGGCTCTCCTACGTGATGAGCCTGATGCCGCCGTCGATCCTCGAGGATCTCCGGCTGCACCGGTTCGGCTACCGCGTGCACCCGATGGGGCCCTACTACCAGGCCTTCCCGGAAGGCGGGTCGCTGACGATCTACGACGACGACCCCGTCCGCACCCGCGAGCAGATCAGCCGCTGGTCGTCGAAGGACGCCCGGGCCTGGGAGGGGTGGAACGACTGGCTGGGCGGCCTGGCCGACGTGCTCGGGCCGCTGCTGTTGACTGTTCCCCCGACCGTCGGGTCTCACGAGCCCGGCGACCTCGCCGCGCTCGCGAAGCTTGTGTGGCGCAACCGCGGCGTCGATGCGCGCACGGTCGCGGACCTCACCCGGCTGATGACGATGAGCATCGCCGACCTGCTCGACGACTGGTTCGAGTCGCCGCAGGTCAAGGGCGCACTGGCCGTCAACGGGGTGATCGGGACCTGGGCCGGTCCCTTCGAGCCGGGGACGGCGTACGTCATGGCGCACCACTCGATCGGCGACGTCGGGGACGGCCAGCTCGGCAGCTGGGGCTACCCCGAGGGTGGGATGGGTGCCGTCTCCGGCGGCGATCCGCCGGAGTGCCGAGTCCTTCGGCGCGGAGGTACGCACCGGCGCCGCGGTCTCGTCGCTGCTCGTCAAGGACGGCAGGGTCGAGGGCGCCGTACTCACCTCGGGCGAGGAGCTACGCGCACCGGTCGTCGTCACCAGCCTGCACCCGAGGCGGGCGTTCCTCGAGCACGTCGGTGCCGCCCACCTGCCCGACGAGTTCGTGCGCGACATCGAACGTTGGCGCTCCCGCAGCGGCGTCGTGAAGATCAACCTCGCGATCGACCGACTGCCGTCGTTCACCGCGGACCCGACCGAGGGCCAGGCCGAGCACCACACCGGCTCCGTCGAGATGGCACCGACCATGGAGTTCATCGAGCGGGCCTTCCTCGACGCTCGCGAGGGCCGCGCCGCCGCCGCCCCGTTCGTGGACGGGGTCATCCCGACCACCCTGGACCGGACGCTCAACCCGGACGGCACGCACATCTTCTCGATGTTCACCCAATGGGTGCCCGCGGACTGGAACCTCGAGCCGCACACCGACGAGCTCGCGGCCTACACGGACCGGATCATCGACCTCTACGAGGCGGTGGCGCCGGGGTTCCGCGACTCGGTCATCGCCCGCGACATCGTCGGTCCGCACCAGCTGGAGACCGAGTACGGCCTGATCGGCGGCAACATCTTCCACGGTGAGCTGTCGTTGGAGCAGCTGTTCCACATGCGCCCGGCTCCGGGGTACGCCGACTACCGAACGCCGATCCACGGGCTCTACAACGCCAGCTCGGCCACCCACGCGGGCGGCGGCGTCTGCGGCATTCCGGGAATGCAGGCGGCCAGAGCCGCCCTGCGGGACGCACAGGCCGCGCGCCGCTCCCCGCGACGGCTGCTCATGGACCTGCGTCGGTGACCTCACCGGTCCGTCCCCGACTGCGCCGCATGCTCCAGGCGCGCTCCGTCGCGGTCGTGGGCGCCAGCGAGCGACCCGACTCGTTCGGGTGGCGGATGACCACCGAGGTGCTGCGCAGCCCCGGGCTCGACCAGGTGCACCTGGTCAACCCGGCACGCGACACCGTGCTCGGCCACCCCTGCGTGCCGTCGCTGGCCGACGTCCCGGATCCCGTCGACCTGGTGCTGCTCGGCGTCCCGGACAAGGCCCTGGTCGACCAGGTCCGGCTGGCCTCGGCCCGGGGCGACGCCGGGGCGGTGGTCTTCGGCCCCGCTCACGGGCAGCGCGACGAGCGTGGCCGCCGCCGCCGCCGGGCTGGAGGTGTGCGGCGGCGGGTGCATGGGCTTCGTGAACGTCCCTCGCCGGCGTACGCGCGATCGGCTACCTGGAGCGCGAGCCGCTGCCGCCGGGCCCGATCGCACTCGTGACGCACTCGGGGTCGGTGTTCTCGGCGATGCTTCGCACCCACCGGCGGCTCGACTACTCGCTCGCGGTCTCCTCCGGCCAGGAGCTCGTCACGACCACGGCCGACTACCTCGGCTACGCACTGTCGACTGCCGGAGACCCGCGTCATCGGCCTGGTCCTGGAGACGATGCGGGACGTGCCAGGGCTGCGCTCCGCGCTCCAGGATGCCGCCGAGCGCGACCTGCCCGTGGTCGCGCTCACCGTCGGTCGCTCCGCCAAGGGGCAGAGCCTGGTCGACGCGCACTCGGGGGCTCTCGCCGGCTCGGACGCGGCCTGGGAGGCGCTGTTCGCGGCGTACGGCGTGCACCGGTGCGACGACCTGGGCGAGCTCGCCGACAGCCTGGAGACGTTCGCGATCGGTCGCCGGGTCCGACGCCGTTCGGGTGGTGTCGCGTCCGTGCACGACTCGGGCGCAGAACGGGTCCTCGTCGCCGACGTCGCCGAGGATCTCGGCGTACCGTTCGCGCCGCTGTCGGCATCGACGCTGCGCCCGCCTCGCCGGCCTTCTCGAACCGGGCCTGGAGCCCACCAACCCGCTCGACGTCTGGGGCACCGGAGCGAGCACGGAACACCTGTTCGCGGGCTGCCTCGTCGCCCTGGCCGACGACGAGTCCGTCGACGTGGTCGCGCTGGCGGTCGACCTGGTGCCGGAGTACGACGGCGACGACTCGTTCCCGCGGGCTCTCGAACAGCTCGCCGCGCACACCGACAAGCCGGTCGCCGTGCTCGCCAACCTGCCGTCGGCGATCGACCAGCCGCTGGCGGCCCGGCTGCGCGCGACCGGGATCCCGGTGCTCGAGGGAACCAGGTCCGGGCTGCGCGCCCTCGGGCACCTCCTCGCGCACGCGGACCGGCCGGTCGATCCCGCGCGCGGTCATCGACGAGAAGCGGCGGCAGCGCTGGGCTGAGCGGCTTCGAGCCGGCGAGGTAGATGCGCTGGCGCTCGTCGAGGACTACGGCATCGGCGTCGCCCCGTCGGCCGCGGCCGACACGGCCGAGTCCGCAGTGGCGGCCGCGGAACGCCTCGGGTACCCGGTCGTCCTGAAGACCGCCTGCCGGGAGGTGCGCCACAAGGTGGACGTCGGCGGAATCCACCGGGACGTCGATGGCGCCGACGCGGTTCGCGCCGCCTACCACGACCTCGCGACCCGGTTCGGCCCAGCAGTCCTCGTCCAGCGCCAGGTGCCCGAGGGCGTCGAGCTCTCGCTGGGCGTGCTGTCGGACCCGCACGTCGGTCCGCTCGTGATCGTGGCCGCGGGCGGCACCCTGGTCGAGCTGCTCGGAGACCGCGCGGTCGCGCTGCCGCCCGTCGACCGCGCGACCTCGCGCCGGATGCTGGAGCACCTGAAGGTGTCACGGCTGCTGTCGGGCCACCGGGACGTCGCGGCCGCGGACCTGGAGGCCGCCGTGGCCGCGGGCGTGGCAGTCTCCCAGCTCGCGCTCGAGCTCGGGGACGAGCTCGTGGCGCTGGACGTCAACCCGCTGATCGTGGGGCCGCCGGGCGCGACGGCGGTCGACGCGCTCGTCGTACCCAAGCGGCTGGACTAGGACGCGCTCTCGGGGAACGGCAGCGCGATCGGATCGGGGGCGAGCCGGCTGCGGCCCTGCTCGTCGAAACGGTCCAGACCCAGATCTGCGACGTCGACGACGTCGGTGACACCGGTCAGCGCCAGGTCGGCCGCTGCCTTGGCGACGCCGGGACCCCACATCATCCCGTGCCCTCCGGCCGCGGCCACTGTGGTCCCCGAGACGGGGCCGTCCGGTGTGAGCAGCGGGCCGAGGATCGGCAGGTGGTCGGCCGTGAAGTCGATGGTCGCGGCCCACGCCTTGCGCAGGCCGAGGTCCGCGGTCGCGGGAAGCAGCGCGGCCACGCGGGGACGGACCTTCTCGTAGTAACCCCAGTCGAACTCGGTCGCCTCTCCCGGCGACTCGTCGGGATTGCTCATCCCCCACAGCACTCCGCCCTCCTCGGGACGCCAGTAGATGCCGGACGCCACGTCGAAGACCATCGGCAGCCGATCAGCCGTGAGCCCGGGATGCGGCTGGGTGACGACCACCTGATGGCGGGCACCGCCGGCGGGGATCCGGGCACCCGCGGCCCTCCCGACGGCGGCGATGGACGGTCCCCCGGTCAGCACCACCCGCTCGGTCGAGATGGAGCCCGCGGACGTGGTCACCGCGACGACTGCTCCTGACGCCGAGGTCAGCCCCCGGAACGCCGTGCGCTCGCGGACGTCGACCCCGGCCGTGAACAGCGCCGTGGTGTAGGCGAGCACGTTGCGGGGTGGATCGATGTACCCGTCGCCAGGCGCGTACGACCCGCCCATGGTCCGGCCCGGCGCCATCGCCGGGTTCAGGTCGTCGAGCTCGGCCGGGCCGACCCACCGCACGTCGAGGCCCAGCTGTCGCTGCATGGCGATCCGTGACCGCGCCTCGGCCACCTCTCGCTCCGAGAAGCACGGCATGAAGTAGCCCTGCGCGACGAACCCCGAGTCGATGCCCAGCACGTCGTGCTGCGCGGCGTAGAAGTCCCGGCTGAAGAGCCCGAGGCGTACGGCGGCCTCGGTGCCGCCCTGCGCCCGCACCATCCCGGCGGCACGTGAGCTGGCGCCCGAGCCGAGGGTGTGCTGCTCGAGAAGTACCACGTGCGCCAGGCCGGATCGCTTGAGGAACCAGGCGCACCAGGCACCCACCGTGCCGCCACCGACGACGACCGCATCAGCCGAGCTCGGCCCCATGGCCATGGCTCGCACCCTCGCATAGACTGAACGGTCAGTCAACGCTCGCGACGGAGGACCCATGTACGGGCTGACCACCGCGGACCTCGATCTGCAGCGCAGGGCGCGGGACTTCATCGACGCGCTGATCCCCTTCGAGCAGACCGCCGAGGACAACGGCGGCTTGCTTCCCGAAGAGGTCGCGAAAGCCCAGCACGACAAGGCGATCGCACTGGGCCTCTATGCCACCAACATGCCCCTGTCGGTCGGCGGCCCCGGTTGCACGACCCTGCAGCAGGTCCTGGTCCAGGAACAGGCGGGCCGGGTCACGAACGCCTTGGGCTGGTGCCTCGCCACTCCCCCGTCGTGGTGGCCGGTGGTCGCCAACGAGCACCAGCGGGTGACCTGGCTGCTCCCGACGGTCCGCGGTGAGATGCAGGAGTGCTACGCGATCACGGAGGAGCACGCCGGGTCCGATGTCGCGGACCTGCGGGCGACCGCGCAGCGCGAAGGGGACGACTACGTGCTCGACGGGGTCAAGTGGCACGTGACGTCGTTCAACGAGGCGGCGTACGTGTTCTTCCAGGCCGTCCTGGCCACCGGGCCGCACGCCGGCCAGCAGGCGCTGTTCGTGGTCGACGTCGACGCACCCGGGGTGCGCGTGGTGCGCACGCCGTCGTACACGCACACGATCGCGCACCAGCACCCGATCGTGGCGTTCGAGTCCGTGCGCGTCCCCGCCAGCCACCTGGTGGGGACCGAGGAGGACGGGATGTCGTTCGTCTACGAGTGGTTCCGGTTCGAGCGACTGATGGTGGCCGCCCGATGCCTCGGCGCCGCCGAGCGCCTCATCGACGAGGCGACGGTGTTCGCGCAGCAGCGCATGGTCGGCGGGCGGCCTCTGACCAGCAAGGAGCTCGTGCAGGGGATGCTCGCCGACAGCCTGACCGAGCTGTTCGCCGCGAGGTCCATGACCTACGAGACGGCGCGGTCGGCGGATGCGGGCGCCGACCCCAAGGTCCTGCACGCCAGGTGCTCGATGGCGAAGCTCTTCGCCTCCGAGATGGCCGGCCGGGTGGTCGACCGGGTCGTGCAGATCTTCGGCGGTCGCGGCTACATGCGGGAGAACGTCGCCGAGCGGTTCTTCCGCGAGCTCCGGGTCGAGCGCATCTGGGAGGGCGCCAGCGAGGTGCAGCGGGTCATCGTCGCCGACCAGCTGGGCAAGCGAGGCCTGCAAGCGCTCGTTTGATCTGCCCTGCCCTGGCTGTTGTCCCCGGTCCTCGTCGAGTGCCTCGAGGACGCTGGGTCTGCGAGGACGCACACACCGCTGGGCATCGACCAGGAAGCCGGCGTCGTCCTCGGTGGCCAGCCGGGGGCGCCGGTCGGATCGTGGACGCGTGGGTGTCCTTGGCGAGCACGCCGCAGTCCATCAGCGCCTCAGGTCGAACGGCACCGACGCCGGTCGCGGCCCTCGTGCACCGTCAGGACCGGTGGCGCATCCGGTGTCGCCGGAGCGACTGCTCGAGCAGGACGATCGCCACGGCGACAGCGCCGCCGACGAGCGTCTCGACGCCGCGGTCGAGCAGCAGCGAGGCAGCCGGGCGCGGGGAGGCGAGCTGTCCCATCAGCAGCGCCAGCGGTGTGATGAACAGCATCGCGAGCCCGTAGTTGCGGCCGACGACGAGCTCGGTGAGCACCTGCAGGACCACCACGACCAGGACCGTTGCGACCGGTCCGAGACCGAGCACCAGAAGCGCCGCGCCGGTGACCAGGCCCAGCAGGGTGCCGATGATCCGGTGGCCGGCCCGCACCATCTGCCGCGAGACACCACGAGCGGTGAGCGGGGCGACGGCAGCGACCATCGCCCAGTAGGGATGACCGACGCCCAGCACCGCGCCGAGCGCCGTGGCGAGCGTCCCCGCCACTCCGACCGCGACCACGAACCGGACCGGTTGCCAGGTCCACGCCGGAGCCAGCCGCGTGGGCAGGGAGACCTGCCGGCGCAGCACCGCGCCGACGTTCCCCACGAGCAAGGAGAACAGGACGCTGGCCGAGCACACGGCGGCCGCCACCCGCGCCTCCCCCGACCGTGCGGCGCCGAGGCGACGGCCCCGAACGCGAAGACAAGGAACAGCGGCCCGGGCGGGTGCCAGTCCTGGACGGAGGAGACCACGGTGCCGAGCCCGGCCACCAGGCAGCAGCCGGCGACGACGAGCCAGTCAGGCGAGTCCGCCGCCGCAGCGAGCACACCGAGGACGACCGAGCCGGTCAGGGCCGCCCCGGCACTCGCCTGCATGGCCGCCCGGGACAGGTGGACGTGGTTGCGTCCGTACAACGACGTGAACGCCCCGAAGGCCGCGTACGGCGTCCACGCCGGTCTGCCGAGGAGGAGGAGGACCAGCAGGGGCACGCCGACGCTGATCCCGGCCCGCAGCGCGACCCGGTGCGCGCCCGGTGTCGGGTGCACGCGGAGCAGCTCGTCGGTCAGCACCGACCGCCAGCCGCTCACCTGACCACCCCCACCGCTCCGTCCCGGGCACAGCGATCGTAGGTGTCGCGGCGGGCCCCGGTCGGGGCGGCCGTCGTCCACGGGACCGGGCCCGCGACGCAAGAGCCCCGGGCCGGAGGTCCGGCCCGGGGCTCTTCCTTGTCTGGGACGTGCTAGTGGAAGGCGCTCTCCTTGACCTTCACCACCTGGCCCGCGTGCTGGATGCCGAGGAACGACGCGATGCTCCAGGCCGACGAGTACAGCTGGCCGTTCTTGAGCACCAGGCCGGTCGGCATGGTCACCTGGGCGTGCGTCTGGTGTCCGTTGCGGATGCGGGTGATCCGGCCGACGCTGGCCGGGTCGAAGCCGGCCGGCGGGGGGCCGGCCGGGGCCCCGTGCAGCACCTCGGAGATGTAGATCGTCCCGTCCCGCCGTACGGCGATGCCGGTCGGCGAGGTGAAGCCCTTCCAGACCCGCTGGATCTTGCCGGTGCGGGCGTTCAGCTTGTACAGGCGCGCGGCGTGCGGGGACTCCGCACCGAGGGTGCTGACGTACACGCTGCCGCCGATCACCTGCACGCCGGTGGGCACCGGGTCACAGCCCCGCGTGCCCGGGTTGGCGTTGGCGTCCGGAGCCTGGCAGGCCTTGGTGTCCTTGTACGTGCGCGGCGCGAAGAACGTCGAGACCCGGCCGGTGCGCGGGTTGACCTTGAGCACGTCGTTCGCACCGCCGTCCGCGACGAACAGGCCGAAGCGCGACCAGGTCATGGCGAACGGGTTGGACAGCGCGTCCACGGGCTTGCCGTCGACGAACTGGACCTGGCCGTCGGGGTTGTGCGCGAGCTCGTACTTCATGAGGTCGGCGATCACCGTGGCGTGGCCGCCCCGGTAGTCCATGCGCAGCACCTTGCTGGGACCGTACTTCCCGCCCGAGGGGGCACCTTCCTCGCTGGGGCCGCCGATCACCGCGAACACCCGGTTCGGGCCCGCCGCGACGCCGGCGACACCCGGGGCGCCGCTGAGGATCGCGCGCTTGCGCCCGTCCTTGAACACGCGGGTGACCTGGCCGGAGACGCTCTCCGCCACCAGGAACCCGCGGTGGTCGACCGCCTTCTGCAGGCCGAACGGCCCGTCCAGCTTCTTGGTCACCACCGCAGCGGCCCTGCCGCCGCCTGCTGCCGCGGACGCGGGCGGCACGGCCGCCACCGCCCCGGCCGTCCCGAGCGCTACCAGCGACACCAGGGCCGCTCTGCTGCGTGACACCATCCGATCACTCCCTCGTGAGTACGGCGACCCGCTGAGCCGCCGGACCGACGTTAGGAAGACCGGGCCGTGTCTACATGACCTGACTGGGTGGTTCTGCACCACTCGTTCGTGCCACGGGTAGGTTGCGCGCATGACCCTCGAACAGGACCGCATCGACTCCTACGCCGCTCTCGTCGTGCACGTCGGGGCCAACGTGCAGCCCGGCCAGGAGGTGCTCCTGCAGGCCGACGTGGCGCACCGGGAGATCGCTCGGGCGGTGGCCGAGCAGGCGTACGCCGCCGGCGCCTCGCGGGTCCGGGTGGAGTACTACGACCCCTACGTACGGCGGTCCGCCCTGCGTCACGCCCCGGAGGCGGCACTCACCTCCGCGTCACGCTGGGAGCTCGACCGCCTCGACGAGTGGGCGAAGACCGGGCTGGCCTTCATCCGACTGACCGGCAACCCCGACCCGCACGTCTTCGACGGGATCGACCCCGCCCGCACCGTCCTGGTCAGCAAGGAGCTCGCGGCCAAGAGTCGGCAGATGACGATGAGCGGCGAGGTGCAGTGGACCATCGTCGCCGCGCCGAACGAGGGCTGGGCCCGGCAGGTGTTCGGCGAGCCCGACCTCGAGCGGCTGTGGGAGGCCGTCTCGGTCGCCCTGCGGCTCGACGCCGGCGGTCCGGACGACGTCGTCGAGGAGTGGCGCCGGCACCGCGACAAGCTCGGCGTGCGCGCCGCGGCACTGACCAAGCTGGGGCTCGACGCCGTCCGCTACCACGGCCAGGGCACCGACCTCACCGCCGGTCTGGTCAAGAACGCGGTGTGGACCGGCGGCGGGCTGCGCACCAACGCGGGCGTGGAGTACATGCCGAACCTGCCCACCGAGGAGGTGTTCACCAGCCCCGACCGGCAGCGCGCAGACGGCGTGATCCGCACGACGCGGCCGCTCGTGCTGCCCGGGGCGGGCGTGCTGGTGGAGGATCTCGAGGTGACGTTCGCCGGCGGCCGGATCGTCGACGCGACGGCCTCGCGCGGCATCGACGCGGTGCGCGCCCAGCTCGACAGCGACGAGGGTGCCCGCAGCCTCGGCGAGGTGTCCCTCGTCGAGGGGTCGTCGCGGGTCCGGGCGGCCGGGGTGACCTTCCACGACACGCTGTTCGACGAGAACACCGGCTGCCACGTGGCCTGGGGCCAGGGCTTCCCGTTCTGCGTGAAGGACGGGCTGACGATGTCCCCCGACGAGCTCCGGGCGCTCGGTCTGAACTTCTCCTCGGCACACACCGACGTCGTGATCGGCGGTCCAGGGGTGGACGTGGACGGCATCACGGCCGACGGGTCCGTCGTACCCCTGATCCGCGAGGACGCCTGGGCGCTCCGCGAGGGCGTCTGACCCCGCTGCCTGTCAGCAGCCGTCGTTCACGCCGACCGCGTCCCAGGCCTGGCCGATGGCGGCTGCGTCAACGCCGGCGACAGCCACGGTGGCGTTGCGGGCGGCGCAGAAGTTCGCATCCGACTGCAGGCTGGTGAACCCGTCGTAGAAGATGCGCTCGACCTTGTCCAGCCCCAGCGCCGGCACCTGCACGTCACAGCTCTTCCCGGTCAGCAGCACGCCGTGGCTCGCGTTCGCCGTGCAGGAGGCGTTCTGGCCACCGTTGACCGCGAGGACGTAGGCGTGGTTGGAGATGCCGCTGTTGGTGTGCACGCCACCGTTGTCAGCCGGACCCTCGTAACGCAGCGAGTAGTCGCTCGGGTCGCCGAACTCGCCCGGGTCGCCCATGTTGCGGAAGCCGTTGTTGCCCGTCGTGTTCGGGATGACGTCCTCGCCGATCAGCCAGTCCGGCTGGGCGGCCGGGTCGGCGTTCCGGGAGGCCGCGAAGAACTCCATCGTGTTGCCCATCATGTCGCTGAACGACTCGTTGAGGGCCCCGGACTCGTTCTCGTAGATCAGGTTCGAGGTGAACTCGGTGACGCCGTGCGTCATCTCGTGGCCGTCGACGTCCAGGCCACCGGACAGCGGCTTGCAGGTGGTTCCGTCACCGTCGCCGTACGTCATGAACTGGCCGTTCCAGAAGGCGTTGCAGTAGCTCTGGTCGAAGTGCACCTTCGAGATGATCTTGAAGCCGTTGTTGTCGAGGCTGTTGCGCCCGAACACCGTCGTGTAGAAGTCGTCCACGATCCCGGCGTAGTAGTGCGCGTCCACCGCGGCGGCCTGCGACGGTGAGGCGATGCCCTGGTTGAGGTCCCACACGTCGTCGGGGTCGGTCATCAGCACGCCGCCGTCCTCGAACGGCTGGTTCTGCAGGTCGTAGGTCTCCTGCCGGTCGTCGGCCGTCTTGAGCTCGAACTGCCCGCTGGCGTTTCTTCGTGGTGTCGATGGTCTTGGTGTCGCCCTTGACGCCGGTCCCGGTGCCCTCGGTGAGGCCGTTGAACGCGTTGACCACGGCGCCGGTCGCCGCGTCGACCCAGCGGACCGGGCGCTGCGCCGGTCGGAGGCTCTGCACCTGGTAGAAGTACCGCCCGGTGCGTGGGTCGATCATCAGGTGGTTGCGGAACGTGCCCCGGCTGCCGACCTTGCCCGCGACGATGTCGCGCGCCACCGCCTTGCCGACCTTGGGCGCGCTGGTGGGACGCAGGCCCGGGTAGTAGGCGCCGATCACCGCGGTGGTGCGTCCCGCGTCGTTCTTGAGCACCGTGACCTGACCGCCGAGGACGTCGGCGCCCCCGACCATCTGCTGGTAGCGGGTCTGCGTGGCGCCGTCAGGGCGCCGGCTCGTCCAGACCTGCCTGACGTCGTCGGGGACGACGTACGACGCGGCGGACGTGCCGGAGATGGCGAACGAACCGGAGTACTTCGAGGCAGTAGGCGTCGCGGCGTTCCGCGCCGGCGCAGCCGTCGAGGCGCTCGAGGGAACGAGCACGCTCGACGTGGCCAACAGGGCGGACGCGGAGATCGCCAGAACCGAGCGACTGCGCATGAGGACGTCCCTAGTATCCCTCGCGACCCACCCCTCTGATGGGCCGACCGATCCCACGCTAGGCATAGGACCGTCCGGATTTGAACCCTCCGCCCGGGTGGGTCAGCCCTCGACGGTGTCGCGCGGGTCGTTGGACAATCCGTGCACTGCGGGGATCTGTCCCATCCGACCCTTTTGGAAGTCCTCGAACGCCTGCATCACCTCGGCCTTGGTGTTCATCACGAACGGGCCGCCCCAGGCGACGGGCTCCCGGATCGGGCGGCCGCCGAGGACCAGCACCTCCATGGACGGGGAGCGCGAGTCCTGGTGCTGCGCGGCGCTCACGGAGACGAAGTCACCGCGGCCGAGCACGGCGAGCTGGCCCGCCTGGACGGGGCGCTGCTCGACGCCCACGGTGCCGGTGCCGGAGAGCACGTAGACGAGCGCGTTGAACCCGACCTGCCAGGGCAGGTCCAACCGCGCTCCCGGCGCCAGCGACGCGTGCACCATGGCCATCGGCGTGTGCGTCGAGCCGGGGCCGGCGTGGCCGCCGACGTCGCCCGCGATCACCCGGACCAGCGCGCCGGCGTCGGCGGTGCTGATCAGCCCCAGCTGGCTGGAGCGGAGGTCCTGGTAGCGCGGTGCCGACCACTTCTGGTCGC
Source organism: uncultured Actinomycetota bacterium (assembly GCA_963827435.1). Lineage (GTDB taxonomy): Bacteria > Actinomycetota > Actinomycetes > Propionibacteriales > Nocardioidaceae > Nocardioides_B. The sequence continues at coordinate 39,547 of CAWHAU010000020.1, read as the reverse complement.
GCGGGAGGTTCACCCAGAGCTGGACGCCGTGGAACAGGCCTCCGGACGACACCAGCCACTCCGGCGGCGTCTCGATGTGCAGCATCCCGCTGCCGGCGGTCATCCACTGGGTGTCGCCGTTGGTGATGGACCCACCGCCGCCGTGGCTGTCCTGGTGGTCCATGACCCCGTCGATCATGTAGGTCACGGTCTCGAAGCCGCGGTGCGGGTGCCACGGGGTGCCCTTCGGCTCGCCCGGGGCGTACTCCACCTCGCCCATCTGGTCCATGTGCACGAACGGGTCGAGCAGGCTGAGGTCGACGCCGGCGAAGGCGCGACGGACCGGGAAGCCCTCCCCCTCGAAGCCGCGCGGTGCGGTTGTGACGCTGCTGGACCGGGCGGACGGTGTCGCCGAGTCCGGGCGTCGCGAGGCGTGGGAGAACGGTCAGGTCGTCGACGTGCACGGCGGGCATGGGTGCCTCCTGGGGGTCGGGCTGGTGCCCATCCCAACGGTAGTTGAAGCCTAAACATTCCGCCAGTGTCGTCAGGCGCGCCGGCCGATCACAGGTAGCGTGCGTCCGTGACCTCGGAGAACCTGAAGGACAAGTACGACGTCGTGATCGTCGGCGGCGGCCACAACGGCCTCGTCGCCGCGACCTACCTCGCCCAGGCCGACCTCTCGGTGCTCGTCCTCGAGCGACTCGAGTCGACCGGCGGTGCCGCGGTCAGCGCGCGCCCGTTCGCGGGGCTCCCGGCGCGCCTGTCGCGCTACTCCTACCTCGTCAGCGTCATGCCGGACCAGATCGTCTCCGACCTCGGCCTCGACCTCGAGCTGAAGTCACGCTCCGTGGCGTCGTACACGCCGGTCCACCGCGAGGGCAAGCACTCCGGCCTGTTCGTCGAGCGCAACGAAGGCAAGGCCACGGCCGAGTCGTTCCGTCGACTGACCGGCTCGGACGGCGAGTACGACGCGTGGCGCAAGTTCTACGGCGAGGTCCGCGAGTTCACCGAGGCGGTGGCGCCGACGCTCCTCGAGCCGCTGCGCACCGCCCGCGAGGTCCGCGACCTGGTCGACCCGGCCACCTGGGACTACCTCGTCGAGCAGCCCCTCGGCCAGGTGATCGAGCAGCGGTTCGCCGACGACACCGTGCGGGGCGTGGTGGCGACCGACGCACTGATCGGCACCTTCGCCGACATGAACGCCGAGTCGCTGGTCCAGAACCGCTGCTTCCTCTACCACCTCGTCGGCAACGGCACCGGTGAGTGGCGCGTCCCGGTCGGCGGCATGGGTGCGGTCACCGACGCGCTGGCCGTGGCCGCCCGCAACGCCGGCGCCACGATCGTCACCGGCGCGGGCGTCAGCGGCATCGAGTCCGACGGCGAGGAGGCCACGGTCACCTGGCACGACGGCGACAGCTGGCGGTCCGCGGCCTGCGACTGGGTGCTGGCCAACGTCGCGCCGTGGGTGCTGCAGGTGCTCCTGGGCGACGAGCCCGGCGAGCGACCGGAAGGCTCGCAGCTCAAGGTCAACCTGCTGCTCGAGCGGCTGCCCCGGCTGAAGTCCGGCGAGGCCCCCAAGAACGCGTTCGCCGGCACCTTCCACGTCGCCGAGGACTACAGCGAGCTCCAGAAGGCCTACGCGGAGGCCGAGGCCGGCGACCTGCCCACCCGGCAGCCCGGCGAGCTCTACTGCCACTCCCTGACCGACCCGTCGATCCTCGGCCCCCTGGCGGCGCAGGGCATGCACACGCTGACGTACTTCGGCGTGCACACCCCCGCGCGCGCGTTCGCCGAGAACGTCAACGCCAAGCGCGACGTCGCGGTGGAGCGGGCCCTCGACGCGATCAACGACGTGCTCGAGGAGCCGATCGAGTCGCTGCTGGCCACCGACAAGCACGGCGAGCCCTGCCTCGAGGCGAAGGCACCGCAGGACGTCGACGAGGCGCTGGCGATGCCCGGCGGGCACATCTTCCACGGGGACCTGGCCTGGCCGTGGGCCCCGAACCGCGCCCGGCTGGACTCCCCCGCCCAGCGCTGGGGCGTCGCGACCGAGGTGTCCAACGTGCTGCTGTGCGGGTCCGGCGCCCGCCGGGGCGGCGCGGTCAGCGGCCTCGGCGGACACAACGCGGCACAAGCCGTGCTGGAGTCGCGCCGAGACCGCTGAGCACCCTCCCAGCAGCCCCCGGCTGGCGGTCTCGTCGCGTCGGGTCAGACGCTCCTCGGGTCGACCGTCACGAACGGTGCGGTCGTGGGCTGCTCGGAGCCGCCCTCCGGCTCGACGGTGATCGCGACCGTCGTACCCTCGCTCGGCATGGCCATCGCCGCGCCGGCCTTGAGGTTCTCGATCACGCCGGCCGACGTCGGGGTGCCGCCGTGGACCGCCCACAGCTGGTAGACCCGCTTGCCGCCCAGTGCACGGAGCCCGTCGGTGCGGACCGCCATCCGGCCCAGGCTCGGCGACGTCGCGACCGTCACGCTGCCGTGGTCGGTCTGCACGGTCTTCGTGTGGGCGTCGCCGGCCTGGAACACCTGCGCCACGTGGCGACGACGACGCTCTGGTCGCCGCCCCGCTGGGACTCGAAGACCGCGACCCCGCCGCTGACCGCGAGGATCACGGCGGCGGCCGCGGCGACCAGCTTGGCGGACCAGCGCCGCTTGCGGACCGACTCGAGGCGGGTGACCCGCGGCGGCAGCTGCGGCATCTGGTCGGCGGCGGCCAGCACCCGGGCCTTGAGCGCAGGCGGCGGCGTGAGAGCCTCGGCGGCCCCCATCTTCGCGGCGGCTGCCCGGAGCTCGCGGACCTCCTCGCGGCAGGCGGGGCACTCCTCGAGGTGCCGGTCGAACTGTCGGGCCTCCTCCTCGCTCAGGGCGTCGATCGCGTAGGCACCGGAGAGCGTGTGCAGGTCAGTGCTCATCGGTGCCCCTCCAGGCAGTCTCGGAGACGGATCAAGCCGTCGCGCATGCGCGTCTTGATGGTCGGGAGTGGTTTGTCGAGCAACGTAGCCACCTCGCTGTAGGTGTAACCGTTGAAGTACGCCAGTCGCACCGACTCCAGCTGGAGGTCGGTCAGCGTCTCCAGGCACTCCCGCACGGCGCCTTGTTCCTCTGCTGCGATCACGGAGTCGGCCGGCTCGTCGTGGCTGACCTGCTCCGGTGCTGTCTTCTCGTCCTGCCGTCTCTGCGACTCGTTGCGACGTACGGCGTCCACGGCCCGTCGGTGCGCGATGGTCATCACCCACGTCTTGGCCTTGCCGAGCGCGCTGTCGAACCGGGCCGCCTTGCGCCACACCTCGAGGAAGACCTCCTGGGTGACGTCCTCGGCGCGCGCCGGGTCGCGTACGACGCGTCGGGCCAGGCCGAACACGGCCGACGACAGCTCGTCGTACAACGCCTCGAAGGCGGTGGCGTCCCCGCGGGCCACACGACCCACCAGGACGTCCACGTCAGCGTTGCCGCCACCTACCGGCACCAACCGCAGACCGGGGTCGCCCATGCGTACGCCTCCTTCGGGCGACCTCGGACTCGGCCGCCGCTCTGTACATCATTCGCCCTGCCATCGTCGGCGGATGGGTGCAAACCGAAACCATCCCGAGATTTCTGCCCGCCCGCGGGTGCCACACGTCACGTCCCGTGGCCCGCCGACCGATTTCATCCACGCCGGGACCCGCTGCTACAGTTCCACACGCTTCACGCGCCATTAGCTCAATTGGCAGAGCAGCTGACTCTTAATCAGCGGGTTCGGGGTTCGAGTCCCTGATGGCGCACAAAACCCCAGGTCAGACCCCATCACGGTGTCTGACCTTCTTCTTTGGCCATTGTTTTGCCATTACTTTTCGCCCGCAGCCGCGATGTCCCTTAACGCGGCCTCCAGCGCGAGCGCGGCCTGCGAGTCGACCGCCCGCCGGCCATATAGACGTCCTGAGTCATCGACGGCCGGCTGTGACCGAGCTGGTCCGCAACCAGGCGAGCCGAGAGCGCGGCCTCGTCCAGGATCGTCGCGGCGGTCTTCCGGAACGTGTGCGAGGTGATCCAGGCCAGGGCATCCGTGCCTCGTGCCGCCCGCAGCTCCCGCCGCACGTTGGCCGGGTCACGAAAGCCGCCGTTGCACGTCCGGAAACAGCGGTTGGTCCAGCCGCGCCCCGGTCATGAACCGACGCCCGAGCATCGATACTGCGCTCACCGGCAGCGGCAGGGTTCGTTCCCCCGCGCGGCTCTTGGTGCCCTTGCGGAGCAACCCCTCGCCTTTCACACGACCAGTGTGCTTGTGACCCGGACCGTGCCGGCCTCGAACTCGACGTCCGACCACACCGCTGCCAGAGCCTCACCGATCCGCACACCGGTGGCGAGCATGAAGAACACCAGGTCCGGCAGGTCCCGACGCCGAGCCTTCTCGTCCGCCTGGAGCTGCTTGAGCAGTTGCACCCGCTCCTGCATCGTGAGCGCCCGAGGCTCCCGCCGCGGCCGGGACTCGATCCGCTCGACCTCACGGACAGGGTTGGTCGGCACAGCGCCGTACCGAACGGCCAGGCTCATCACACCCGAGATGACACTGCGGCAGCTCTTGGCGGTCGCGGCACTGGCATCGGACTTGATGGCACCGACCACCTTGTCCACGAGCGGCGTAGTGGCCTCGCCGAGGCGGACCTCCCCCATGGCCGGCAGCACGTGGTTCTTCAGCTGGCGTCGGTAGGTGTCGACCGTGCCGGGTGACCTGCGACCCTCGGCGACCATCCCGTCGACCTTCGTCAACCACAAATCGGCGGCATCGGCGAATCGGGTCATCGCCGTGAGCTCACCGTGCCGTCCCCCAGGCTTCGGTTCTGCAGTTCCCTCTAGGTCCGACGCCGGTCGGCGCACGGTGCTGCAGATGGTCCAAAGCAGGGCTGCCGGGATCTGGCCGACAGTGCTTGGCTGGGCTTTGCGGGGGATCCGACCACCCGAAGTCCCGAGGAGGGGCGATGGATCTACCTGCCAAGTTCGAAGACCTGCAGAAGAAGACCGCCGACGCGAACGCCGCGGTCAAGAGTGCGGTGTCCGAATCGCGCGATCAGCTGCGTCAGCGGATCGAGCAGGCCCAGGTCGATTTGGACCTGGCCGACAAGGACGCCAAGCAGAAGGCTCAGGCTGCCACCGACCGCGCCGAGAGCAAGTGGGCGCAGATGAGGGTCGACGCCAGCTCCAAGATGGAGAACGTGAAGGCCAAGATCGCCAAGCGCAACACCGAGATCGACGCGAAGATGGCCGAAAACGACGCCGAATGGGCCGAAGCCGACGCCCAGGACGCGATCGACTTCGCAGCATGGACCGTCGACAACGCCCGTCTTGCCGCCCTCGATGCCCTGGATGCCCGCATCTACGCCGAGGAGCGCGCCAAGGACGCCGCCAGCCAGTGACAAGTCATCTCTCCAGAAGCCCGGCAGGACCGGGCTTCTGGACCAAGTGGCTCCCGGGCGACCCGTTCTGACCCGTCGCCTCCGTCGCACCGCACGACCTGCCGCGAACCGATGGAGACGTCATGAGTCCACAGCACCCGCTACCCCTGCCTGCTGCCAGGCACCCGGCACTTCTCGAGGCGCAGCTCAAACGCGCCGAGAGCCTTCAGCTGAGGATCGCCGACCAGATCACCAAGTTCGCCGGCTCGATGGGCTTCGTCTACATGCACGTCGCCCTCTTCGCGATCTGGATGCTGCTCCTCGAGCGCAAACCGTGGCCGACCCTCACGCTTGTGGTCTCCCTCGAGGCGATCTTCTTGTCCACCTTCGTGATGATCGGCCAGAACCGACAGGCATCGTTCCAGCAGGCCAAGGCCGACCACGACTTCGTCGAGCAGGAACTCGAGCTGAAGACCAACACCGACCTCACCCGGCAGATCCACACCCTGGTGGTTGAGCTCGACAACAAGTACGGCCAGTCACAGAGCTCCGGTCCCGATCATCAAGCCGGCACCTGAGCCGAGTCTCCGCACCAGAGGGCTGACCCCGACGCCGGCTCAATCAAACGACGGCGCACGTTGGTAGCGCCGAAAGCACCGAATCCATCGGTGAGAACTATCTTCTCTGCGTACATGGCGGCCTTCGGCCGCCGGCCCGGCTGCGTGCGGGCGCAAGCGCCCGTCCTCGCCGGGGCCAACCGACAAGAACGGGCGCTCAGGAAACTCATTGCGTCAGTGCGGTGCCCCGTCCCCCTGCCCTTTGACTGTTCGGTCACCGCCCGGCGCGTCAAGAGCGGCGGAGCCGTCGCTACGCGATCTCGCAAGCTCGACCCTTGACCCACCGGCCGCTGACCAAGTGCGGCGACTATCAGGGGGACGGGGCAGCTGTGGTCATCCGTTGGCGAGTCAAGCGCCCGACGAGAATGGAGTCGATCAGCTCGGCACTGGAGTGGACGGATGCACGTACCACGTCTTGTGGACAATGCACCACGTGCCGTCGACACGTAGTAGGGAGAGATTGTCGCTGAACCACTCCCCCGCGTACTGGTCATGGATTCTGACCTCGGCCGTGTCACCCACGAGCGAGAGCGCCTCAACCCGCCACGCGTAGGGCCCGTTGTCTTCCTCTTCTTTGCACTCGGCGATGAACTCCTCGAGTGTTAACCACTCCAGTTCGCCCTGATAGTTGCCGACGATGCAGGCGCGCGGATGGAATGCGTCAGTCAGCAGCTTCTCGTCTCCGGCAATCGACCCGTCGTAGTACGCACGCACGACATCGATCACAGCGGCGATGTCCGCCTCGTTCGCACGCCCAGTCATCTTGTACTCCTATCAGTCGAACGGCTGGCTGGGGACTTGTACATCGGCTCGACAGCCACGTCGATGTCCCTCAACCGAGCATCCCGCTCACGACACCGACGGTAAGTCTGCACAGCCCGACGACGTAAGACTCCCCGCGGGATCCGCCACGGTTTACGCCACCTCGATCAGCGCGAAACTGCCCAAACTGGAGGGTGACAGCTAGACCAACCCAACGTGCAAATGCCCAGGTCAACGGCCATGTCAGCGCAAGCACAGGATCAGCCCAAGAAGATGCGACGACTTTTCAGCGGGTTCGGGGTTCGAGTCCCTGATGGCGGTGAAAGCGCGCTCATGCCGATGACAGGCGGTTCCTATGTTTCGGGGTACCAGCGCACACACAACGCATCGTGAGTAAGGGGCGCGGCCGACGTTCCCGCCGACACGCACGCTCGCGCGACCAGTTGCTCCGTCTCGTCCAGCGCTGCCCGGCATTCGTCCTCTGGGAGCAGCCGTACGTGCGAGACCGTGGACACAAAACCTCGCCACTGCTGCGGCGTGAGCGTCCACGTCCAGCGGAACGAACGCTGCTCGGCATGGCCCGTCGAGAGCCCGAGACGGTCCAGAGGATCAAGGTCGGCGGGACGCTGCAGGGCCGGGTCAAGCCGTAGCGCCTGCCACTCCCAGTCGTGCTCCAACACAGGAACGTTCCATACGCAGCCGAGCCAGCCACCGGGCCGGAGCACGCGGGCCACCTCGGCAGCGGCCTCCTCCTTTGGGAACCAGTGCCACGCGTCCGCGACGACGACCGCATCGACCGAGGCATCACCGAGCGGGAGGCTGGTGGCTCCCGCCTCGTAGGTGCGGAGCCACGGGTGGCGCTGGCTGATGATTCCCAGCATTCGTCCATCTGGCTCCACCACGTCGAGATCGAGACCACGCCCGACGAGGCGGTCGGTCAACTTGCCGGTGCCTGCCCCGATCTCGACCACTCGCGCTCCGTCGGGCGGTAGAAGCCAGTCGACAGCGACATCGGGGTAGGTGGGACGCCAGGTGTCGTACTCGTCGGCCCAGCCTCCGAAGGAGGTCGCGCGTGCAGTGTTCATGGCGGGGATCATGGCAGTCGCTTTCCGCCAACCTCAATCGCACTCACATGCCGCCGATAGGTAACCGGACGTGCCGATGACAAGGGAGTGGTCAGCGGAGAGGAACAGGCGCAGTTGGCCCGTCCTTGCTTGCGCCGGTGACATGGAACGTGCCCAGCCTGGTGGCCCCGTCGGCTGTGAGCACGGGGATGTCGCGCCCATGGCCGCCCGCCTGCCTCTTGAGAGCCTCAGCCGGGTCGGACGGCGGCTCGTTGTGCCAGACGTCACCGCTGCGCACGTGTCCCTCCACCGCTTGCCCGTTCGAGTCGAGTCCAACAACCGCGATCAGGTCAGGCTGCGGACCATGCGTCTTCACGATGCCGCAGGTTTCCCCGTGCTCGTTCACGCCATCCTTCGGCGCGTTCGGCGTTCCGGCACGAGCAGCCGTGGCGGCGAGAGCAAGGCCGGTGGCGACGAGTAACGCCGCGACGCTGACCGTTCGTGTTCGGACCTCGAGGTGATGGTGCCGACCGAGCGTGCGAGCAGCAGCCGCGGTGACCCCACGGTCCACCAGGACCAACTCGAGCCCGTCGGTGACGCCTTGCCGGGTCAGGTGCTCCAGCATCAGCTCGCTGGCCCGGTTCTCGTGGGTGGAGGCGGGCACGACCAGCGCGCCCACCGGCAGGCTGGTCACGTCGACCGCCACGACGCGCTTGGCGCCCTTGGTGCGGCCGAAGGGACCGCCCCGGTCGTGGAAGGTGGAGCCGCCGTTCGAGCCGCCGCGGGCCAGGTGGGTGTCGATGACGACCATCGAGGGCGTCTCCTCGGCCCGCTCGTCCGCCTCGCGGGCGGCCGCATGCAGCACCGTCAGAGCCTGCGCCCAAGTGCCGTTGCGCGACCAGCGGCGAAACTGCGACCAGACCCGCGTCCAGGGGCCGAACGACGCCGGAAGGTAGCGCCATTGGCGGCCGGTCTGGGCGATGTACAGCATCGCGTCCACCACAGTTCGCAGGTCATCGGCGTGCTTGCGGCCGCGCCTGCCCGGCGCGTTGAACACCGGCTCCAGCATCCACTGGTCATCGGTCAGGTCACTTGGGTAGAACATGCCCCGTACGGTGACGACGCGCTCCATCCGTGCAATAGGGACACACCCAATAAGAGCAATGAAACAAGCAGCCGATGAGCGGGCGTCCCTACGGGGCGTTCTTCCGGCTAGAGGGCTACCTCACCGACGGGGTTTCCGTAGCAGTCCACGACGAGCACCGTCACGACGGGATCGATGGTCGTGAGTTCGGGGTCGAGTCGATCTGCCGGGTTGCTGAGCCAGCACGGCTGCCAGATCGCCCCGCAGACGTACTACGCCGCCGCGACGCGTCAGCCCTCTGCCCGGGTGGTCAGGGATCGAGAGCTACTCGTCGAGATCCGCCGGGTCCATGGCGAGAACTACGGGGTCTATGGGGCTCGCAAGGTGTGGAAGCAGCTGCACCGTGCCTACGTGCGTCCGCGTCACGTGCCGGGACGGCCGCAAAAGAACGAGTGGGCGAAGCTCGTCGTCGGCATCTCGGCCAGGTGGTTGGTCGTTGACACAAGTCGTCGGCAGTCCTTGGATGAGCAAGGTTGCTACTTCATCAGTCAAGGGGGCCGGTCATGAGTCCATGCGGCCGACGTCAGAAGCGGCGGGGTGGCGGAGCTGTCACGTATCGGCTGCATCTGAACCGTTGACCGCCGTGACGACACCAGGTCTGACCGCACCCGTCTGGCGCACGCGCCGGTCCGCGGCCGTCGCCGGGATCGTCTTCGCGGTGCTCCTGCTCGTCGCTATGACACTGATTCGCCTGGCGCTCAGCGACGCCGATCCCGAATCGCTGCGGGGAAATGCTGCTCGACGTGAGCAGATCCGACTTGGCTTGCATCTGGTGCCCTTTGCGGGGATAGCGTTCATTTGGTTCATCGGCGTGGTGCGCGATCAGATCGGCGCCATGGAAGACCGGTTGTTCTCCACCGTCTTTCTGGGTAGCGGACTCCTCTTCGTCGCCATGATGTTCGTCGGCGCCGTGAACACAGCGACTCTCATCACCCTGTTAGAGAGACCGCGGACGGACACCGAGACCACTGAGATCTGGCTCTTTGGGCGGGACTTCACGCAGTCTCTGATCTCCGTGTACGCCATGCGGATGGCGGCCGTGTTCACCCTCTCGGTGAGCACCCTTGGTCTACGGGTGGCGGCGTTTCCGCGCTGGGTCGCCTTCGCCGGGTACGCCGCGGCCATCGTGCTGCTGGTCTCGGCCGGAGAGCACAAGTGGACCCAGCTTGTCTTTCCTGTCTGGGTGTTGGTGCTCAGCGTCGTCATTCTGGTGACCAAGCCACAGCATCGCGGCGAACCGGACGCGTCCAGCCCGTAGGTGCGCTCACCGGCGAGGGTCCAACCCTCGTGGGACCTCCGCTTCTGCCGCAGATAGTGAACGAACACTCGCGCAGATGTGCGTGCGTCGAGCGTATCGACTGGGCGCCGGCCCCGGCCAGGCCAGTGAGACCGCCGCTGCCAGACATCACCCCCGGCGCATGAGCGACCCTGCGCACTGCACCGCCCGCCAACACGGCCGGATCTGCGGCGATCAGCGCACGCCAACGAGGGCGCCGTACTCGGCTCGATCCGCGAGCGGGTCGAGCCGCGCCAGCCGCGATCACACCGGTCCCGACCGGAGCGTCGCGAAAGGAGCCTTCCGGTCACCCGCCCTGGGGGATGCTGAGCGGTCCCGTCCCGGAAGAACATGTGGGTTGGAGGTTCGGTGAGCAAGGAAGCGAGTACCCGCATTCCTGACCAGGAGTCGCACAGTTCGCGGTTGGCCCTGCTGTTGGCCGCGGCGATGTTCGTGCTCGTCGTCGACACCTCGCTGATGAATGTCTCGATCTCATCCGTGGTCAAGGATCTCGACACGACCGTGAGCGGTGTTCAGTCCGCGATCGCGCTCGAGGCCCTGGTTTCCGCCGCATTCATCTTGATCAGCAGCAAGGTGGGCGACCTCATTGGCCGCAAGCGTGCCTACGTGGTGGGGCTGCTCGCCTATGCGATCGGTGCGTTGGCGATGACTCTGGCCCAGAGCCTGTCGGCGATCATCATCTTCTGGGCAGTCCTCGGGGGCCTTGGTGCCTCGTTGCTGCTGCCGGCCATGCAGTCGCTCATCCACGGGAACTTCGACGGCGCTGCCCGGAAGAAGACCTATGCCCTGGTGGGTGCCGCTGCCGCGATCGCTGCCGCCGTGGGGCCGCTGCTGGGGGGTTTCGTCACCACTTTCTTGTCGTGGCGGGTCGGGTTCTTCCTCGAGGTTGTGGTCATCGCGGTGGTGCTCACCAACATCAAGATCGTCCGCGACGTGCCCTACACAGGACCTCGGCACGTCGACGTCGTTGGTGCGGTTCTCTCCGTAGTGGGGATGGGCGGTGTCGTCCTGGGCATCCTGGTCTGGCAGGAAGGGGGTGAAGCCGTAGGGGCGCTCATCGCGTGCGGGGCGGTCGGGCTCGCCGGGCTGGCGTTCTGGCTGGTTCGTCGCCAGCGTCAAGGGAAGCCGACGTTGCTCGACCCTGACCTATTTCGCTTCCCGCACTTCAGGATCGGGGTCTCCCAGCAGATGCTCCAGCAGATCACCCTGGGCGGCGTGATGATCGTGCTTCCGATCTTTTTGCAGATGACGCTCGAGTACAACGCGATGCAGGCCGGTCTCTCCCTCGCCCCGTTGTCACTCAGCATGTTCGCGGTGGCCATGCTGGCGGGAAAGAAGTCGGGAAAGCGGCGCTCGAGCAGCATCGTTCGTGCGGGATTCGCGCTCACTACCGCGGGAATGCTGCTGATCATTCCGCTCGTCCCTCGAGCGGATTTCGGCTGGCTACTCGCCGGCCCCTTGCTGCTGGCGGGATCAGGGTTGGGCCTGTTGGTGTCCCAGCTCAACAACTACACCCTGGCCCCCATCGAGGAGGATCGCGTCAGCGAGGCGGCCGGCGTGAACTCGGCCGCGGGCTCCTTCGGGCTGTCGTTCGGCTTGGCGGTGGCAGGAGGCATCATGCTGGCGGGCCTCTCCGTGAGCTTCACCGACATGACCGAGGCGAGCAGCGTGATCCCTGCCGATCAGCAGGAGCAGATCTCCCAAACGCTGGAGGATGATGCTCAGGTGATGAGCAATACCCAGGTTGAGGCGTTGCTCGTGGACGAACCCGAACCGGTCCGAGCGGAGATCCTCCGTATCAACACCCACGCAAGGGACGTCTCACTCCAAGTGGCGCTACTCGTGTCCGTCCTCGCCAGTCTGGTCGGGCTGTTCAACTCGTTCCGCATGATGCGCCTTCCGGATATCGCCCCGTCTGCCTCGGTCGAAGGGTCCGCCCTCGGCTGACCAACCTGGCCGCACCTGGGCATGAATACGCGCGGCACAGGCGATCCAGAGCGTCGCGGAACCACCGGAGTGCCGGGGCGGTGGCGAATCTCTCGGGCGACTGCGATCCTGCTTCGGGGCGGCGCAGAGACTGCGCACTGCTGACGATCGAGACCTTGGATCGGAGTGGCATGGGGCAGGTGCTCGCTCAGCTGATCGCGGTGGCGGCCGCGGCCGCGCTGAGCACCGTGCCGATCACCGCCACGATCTTCATCCTCCTCTCGGAGAGACGGAATGCGACCGCCCTTCCCTTCCTGTCAGGGTGGGTGCTGGGTACGGCGGCCGGGCTCACCCTCACCACGCTCGCGACTCGCGCGCTTCCCGCTCGACCGCGACGATTGGACCCGTTGATCGGCACGCTTGAGATCCTGGTCGGCAGCGCTCTCGTCGTGCTGGGGCTGGTCACCCTGGTGCGACGCACACGCACCTCGACCGGACAACGGCCGAGCTGGATCGAGGGCATCGGCTCCTTCGGTCCGCTGCCCGCCCTCGGCATCGGCCTGGCCCTCAACGTCCGCCCGAAAGCGCTGCTGCTGTTCGCTGCCGCGAGTCTGGCGATCAGCGGTGCCCACCTGACCACCTCCGACACCCTGATCGCGATCGCCGTCTACACCGCGATCGCCACCTCGACCGTGGTGGCACCGATCCTGGCCACCGTCTTCTTCCCCAACTGGATGGAGCCGCGACTGGTCGTGGCGCGGGACTGGATCAGCGCCCACGGGGCAGCGGTCACGGGTGTCCTCATGGTCCTGATCGGGGTCGTCGTCATCGGCGCGGGGATCGGCCAATGACCCGCGCGGCCGGGATCGGGCTCCGTGCCGGTCGCTACTCCCGTCAGCGCTGCGAGGGCCGTCCTCGTCTGCGGCGATCTGCTCGTCGCGCCGTCGTCCATCAACGGGCGCGCATCTGTCGCACATCATCAGGTGGCACAGGACATGGGCCTTGCCGTCCCAATGGTGAGAACCTTCTCCGCTGACCAAGTGCGACCGGTTGCCAGGCGGACGGGGCGGCTGTCGTCGAGGTGCCGGTCGCCGACCTACCCACGTACGGACAACTCAGAAAACGCAATGAACGGACAATGCGCATCTTTCGGACTCCGGAGTAGCGATGAGTGTCCCAAACGTGTACGTTCCCCCACCGTGCCTGAATGACGGTTTCCCTGGCGCCAGGGGCCCCCGCACGAGTAACCACTCGCGAAACACGGCAACCAACGCCGATTCGGTTGTAGAACTGGCTCTGCGCCACGGAGGAAGACATGCGTAGCAAGACGCACAGCACGGACCTGGCGGTTCGGGTGGCGACCGTCGACCACACCAAGGTGTGGGTCGAGCTTCTCGGTACAGCAGATCTCGCTACTCACGACCACCTTCAGAACACGCTGTCGCAGATCCAGCTGGACGGAAAACACGAGGTACACGTGTGGCTCCACCGCCTCACGTTCTGCGACTCGAGGGCCCTCTGCCACCTGGACACTTTCGCGTCGGAGGTACGCCGGCGCGGTCAATCCATCACCACTCACGGAGCGAGCCGGATACTTCGAAAGATGTCCGCAATCCTCGGCACGGACAGGCGACTCAACCTCGTCTGACCGGCCTACGCCACGGTCAACGCCACCTCCATCAGCGCGAAACCGCACGAACGAGCGGGCGGCAGCAGAGCAGCCGAAGCAGCGCGACGCAAGCCGCTCCGTCCCTGATGACGAGGACCTCAGACTCCGCCAGCGGACTTCCCTTCCGGTCCTCCGCATGTGTGAGAACGGCGACCAAGGCGGGGACCGGCATGATCACGAGGGAGGCGTCGTCTTCAGCGGGCATGAGCTCAGGTTGCTGAGCGAGAGTTCGCATCGATCGGTGTTAGGGATGCGTAGGCAACATCCGAATCTGCCGGCCGAGAGTGAAGCATGGACAAGCAGCCAATGTGCGGACGTGGCGAGACCTCTGCCCGTACTGTCCAGCGAGCAACACGCCTCCAGTCCGAACCGCACCCCTCGTGATCTCGAGCCACACCAAGGAGCCGTAGCCATGGACATGCGATTGGAACTCGTCCCGCTTCCCACGACGGATGTGGACCGAAGCAAGGAGTTCTACGTCGACCGGTTGGGATTCAACCTCGACCACGACGTCCAGCCCGGGAACGGGCTGCGGGTCGTCCAGCTGACCCCGCCCGGCTCAGCGTGCTCGATCGTCGTCGGAGTCGGAATCAGCGACCCCGACGCTCCCCGCGTGCTCAACCTGCACCTTGTGGTCGACGACGTCGAGGAAGCCCGTTTGCGCCTATCAGCAAGACGTCGACTGTCAGGGGTGAGTGACATGGGACTCGGATCGAAAAACCAGACAGCGTGACCTCCCCCCACACGAGACGGCATATCGACCGTCACCTCGACCACGACGCCAGCCCGAACGGCTGCGGTCGTCCACACCCCCCCGGCTCAGCGCTCGATCGTCTCGGAGTCGTCAGACCCCGACGCTCCCCGCGTCTCAACCTGCACCTTGTGGTCGACGACGTCGAGGAAGCCCGTTTGCGCCTATCGAGCAAGGACGTCGACGTGTCAGGGGTGAGTGACATGGGAGGCGTCAAGTACGCGTACTTCAGTGACCCGGATGGGAACTCGTGGGCGCTTCAGGAGCTCCCTTGATGACCGAGTCCGCTCGGGCGGACCTAGCCTGAGGACATGCTCACGGACAGCGGCGGCGAGATGCGCTGGAGTGCCGACCCGCCACCGGGCCGGGTGGCCGCCGATGGCGACACACTCGACGAGCGGCATGTAGCGGGAACCCTGATCCGGTTCTTGTGCGACTACGGCGTCGAGATGCCGCTCTGGACGAGGACGGCCCATTGCCGAACGACCGCGACTGTCTGTCGGCGCGTAGAGCCCGACTGGAGGGGTCGGCGAGCAAGGCAACGCCCCTCAGTGGTGAACGATGCGCGCGCACTGCCCGCACACGTCCACTGAGAGGCGCTCCACAACCGACCGTACTCCGCGCTGGCCACCATCACGATCGTGGCTAGTCACCCCGACCCCGTCCAATCGGCAACACGTCGACGTGGACGAGATGGGTCTACCTGGCCGCCTCCGCTTGGGCTGCTGCCACGCTTCGGTGCACGCCGGCGTACGTGGCAGTCATGTCTCCGTTGTCTCGGAACTCCAGCCGCCAGCCGGTGAAGACGCGGCTGATTCTCCAGAGTCTGCCGCCGTGTCCGGCGCCGATGTACGTGCCCTTGTTCTCAACGAACTGAATGGCCATGCGCCAAGCTCCTCGTGCGTGGTCGGGGAAGGGCTGGAGGCAAACACCGCACCGGTGGGCCGCTGGAGCTCGTCCCAGGAGCCCTGGCTGTGGTGGTTACCGTGTGAAGCGCCTTCCTGTTGAAGGCGCGCCTCCGCGGTCTCTCGGCAGCGTACGCCGCCCCTGACCCGGACCGCACAGGCAAACCCGCGCCCGGGGGATCCCTCCGAGGTGACGGCTCTGGCTTGACAGCTTGCCGCTCGGCAGAGGAAACGGCTCGAACGAGAGGCACGACGAGTACGACGATCCCGACCAGGGCGGCGAAGCCTGAGAGATCCGTGTCTAGTCACATTCAGGGGAATTGACCAACTCCGACGTAACGTGGTGATCGACGGCTCGAGATGTCTCCACCGCGGATCTGTCGGTCGCGCCGATCGGAAGGCGGACGTCATGACGACGTCGATCCCCCAGCCCCGCACCCCCTCCACACAGGCAAAGCAGCGCGTCGCTCTACGGCTGCACCTGTCAGAACCGACCGAAGGCAGCACCGCGGACGGTTGGTGGTGGCCGCAGTCGCGCGACCTCGCCATTGAGGTTGCGGACCTCGTCGACCACTTCCCGAAGGATCTCGGCGACGTACACCGCGTGGTGTTCTCGCGGCCCGACTGGGACACCGCACCCCACCGCGTCCGGGTCGCTCGTGGCCTGGTCAAGGTCGGCTCCTACCCGCGGGATGACTTCCACCAGGTCTGGTTGTCGATGTCGACCGAGAAGTTGATCCGTCTGTCCGTCCGAGCTCCCGAGCATGGGCCCACGCCCACGGCCACGACCTTGCACACGGTCCCAGAGCCCCCGCCCCGAACCGATGCAGGAGACGAGCCGGAGTCGGAGATGGAGGCCGAGGAGGAGCACTGGACCGACGAGGGCGGCTCGTGGTGGGCGCCACATCGGGTCCCTCCGTCCCACCGACCCTAGGACGTCATCGTGGCTTACCTGCTGATGTTCGGCGTTGGTGGCTGGACGCAACGCTGGCAGATCCCCACCGGTGAGGACGAGCCCATCCGAGCGGCGATCCAGCAGGTGGGGCAAGCCGGGACCGGACAGCTCTCCGTCATCGACTCGCAGACCAACACGCCGGTCACCCTGGTCATCGCCTGGCAGCACGTGGCCGCAGCCGTCGTGGTCGACGCGCACGACGCCTCCTTCCCCGAGGGAGCGACCGGTCAGTACGCCTAGCGACATCGAGCCTCTGGGTCGGACGCGCCAGTCGCGGGTCCCGCCCTGGGAGTTCCACCCTGCCCAACCCCGACCTCCCACCCCCCCGACCTGCCACCCGATCAGGGTGGGGACCGTGACGACGGGTTCGTCTCGTTCCCAGTCCTGGTCGGGGGAGGATGCCGACGTTGCCGACGCTCGACGCTTCGTCGCCTCTCACCTCGCAGCCAACGGACTGGTGAGCGCGGTCCCGGACGCGTGTCTGGTGGCCGGCGAACTGGCCTCCAATGCCGTCGTGCACACGCACGGCCCATTCACCATCACAGTGGCGACTGCGATCGATTCGGTGCTTCTCACGGTCGGCGACGAGTCCCCGACCATGTCGAGGACGCCGCGCCCACCCGAGTGGGAGGACAGAGGTCGCGGTCTGGCCATCGTGGCGGCGCTCTCCACTGACTGGGGCGTCACGTCCGAGGCACACCGGGGCAAGTCCGTCTGGGCGCTGATGTCACCTTCGCGCTGGACGGACTTGACCGAAGGGGAAGGTCGGAGCGGCAGAGACAGGGGCCTGTCCTGCCGGCACCTCCAGGCCGTCCGGCTCGGGACGGAACAGTCAGTCCATGGTCGCCGCGCCCATCCGCGCGACGGGCGCGCAACTGGTCCAGACGCCAGACCACACCGGCACGACCTCGGTAAAGGTCCCTTCACCTGCGGATTCGCAGGCTCGACGAGCCGAGGGCGAAGTGCCCGCGCAACGGTCGGTTCGCCATCGACATGAATAGACGCGTACCTTCCTGGGACCACGACCTACGTGTGCGCCGCCATCGAGATCAGCGCCTTCCCCGCGAAGCAAGCACGGGAGGCCTCTGGCCAAGAACCGATCGGAGAGGTCGACGACTGATGCTCGACGACGGACACCAGAACCCCTCCGAACCCCTCAGCATCGCCATCACCAGCAGCGCGTACGCCGTCTGGGTGGCGATCAGCGGGGAGCTCGACTGCTCGAACCACGACCAGCTCAAGCAGGCCCTCGCCGGCTTGAGCCTCGCCGGAGCCAGGCAGGTTCACCTGCAACTCTCGGACCTGAGGTTCTGTGACGTCGCGGGGATGCGTCAGCTCCTGAACTTCACCCGCCAAACCGAACTCACCGGCCGCCGGGTCTCGACCCACGGCACGAGTCGCAGTCTCCGCCGCCTGTGCCATCTGATGACGGACGGCAAGGTCAGTCTTGACCGACCCGCATGGCAGCGCGCACGCAAGCCGGAACAGCTCCGGCATCAAGCTACTGCCAGCACCTGGGAACGCACTGACGCCGCAACGACCGCGGTACTGAGTTCGCAGTCTGCGACGAATCCCGCCGGGTGAGAACCTTCATCTCTGCCTGAACGGTGGCCCGCGGTTTCGTAGCCCGCCTCGAGCTGGATCACACCGGGTGTGGCAGAGGCGAACGGCGGGCATCGGCCCACTGCGCAAGAAAGTCTTCGACGTCTTCGCGCTCGACGCGCCGTTGAGTCAACGCAATCGACGCCCCCTGGGCATTACTCCGCGCAACGCCCTGGCTGATGGGCCGCCACAACCAAAATCTCCACCCCGCGACTCTCGGCACGGCAGCTCGTGCGCGGGAGCCGGGGTGCGTACTGATCGACGTCGACATGACGTCCGCCTCTCAACCGACTCAAAGAAGAGTCCCTCATGGAGGCTTCTCGAACAGGTACCCAGCACCCTACGCCCGAAGAGGAGGCCCGACGGCGACTTTGATCCCTGAGCCCGTTTTCGCCAGCGAACGTACTCGGCGTCGACCACCATGGCGACGGGTGGCGAGTCAGCACGGTGTCGTCCGGTCGGCCACGTGAGGCAATGAGGATCCGGTCTACCTGGACGCTTCCGCCTTGGCCGCTTCCACGCTTCGGTGCACGCCGGCGAACGTAGCGGTGATGTCGCCATCGTCGCGGAACTCCAACCGCCATCCGGTGAAGACGCGACTGATCCGCCAGCGTCGGCCGGCGAGGCCGGAGCCGGTATATGCGCCTCGCTCCTCAACGAACTGAATGGCCATGTGCAGGCTCCTTGTGCGTTGTCAGGGGACGGGCTTGGCCATTGGTCGCACGGGTGAGCCGCAGAAGTCGCAGTTCGTCTCTCAGGGCGTAAGGAATCGGGTGACTTCGCTCCTCGAGGCTCCGGACGTATGCCTCGAGGGCCTCGAGCAGCACAGTGCGGGCGGTCAGCTCCGCCGGCTTGTGGTGCAGGTGTCGCTCGTGCGCGAGGGCGGCGCGAGCCGTGAGGACCGCGTCCCACAAGCTCGCAGGTGTCTCGCCGGGCCGTGGGTCGAGCCGAGGCCTCGGTGAAATGGCAACCGGTAGTTGCTCCGGCATGTCGCAACCTCTCAACCGGGTGGAAGGTCTCCCCGTTTGGAGGCGCCCCGTGCGCGGTGTCTCCTTGAGACTACGCACCGATCCAGGCCAGGTCTGCGGACCGCCGAAATTGAGCCCGAGCGGCTCAGGCGAACGGGAGTAGGTTGGAACCAACCCGATCGCGAAGTCTCCATCCGGATCCTTCTGTACCGGCTTTGGTGGGTGGACGGCCCGGCACCGTGGCCCACGTCTAAGGACACCACCATGAGTGGAGTGCCGATCGTCGGTCTCATCGTGCTCGTCGTTGCGCCCGCGGACGTCCGGGTCGTCGCGTCCGAGTGCACGCAGTAGCGAGTGATGCCCATGCTCACACCTCACCAGAGCCCACCACCGCCTCCGGATGAGCCACCGGGCTGGGCCATCCGGCAAGCCACAAGTGACCTACCGAGCGGCTCCAACGACATCGGAGGTGACGGCTCTGGCGTGGGATCTCGCCGACGCGGCCGCAGAGAGGTTCGACGAGAGGCACGACGAGTACGACGACCCCGACCAGGGCGGCGAAGCCTGAGGAAACCCGGTGTCTGGTGACACTCCGACGCGGGTCAGCACTGCACGGGTGAGGCTGCGAGAGCCGCGACCCTCACGCCGCGGACGGAGCGAGTTCATGGCGGGCGGGCGCTACGCACGTCTAGTGTGCGGAACCATGGAGAGCATCGTGCTTCGTGTCCGTCTCATCAGCGGTGCCAGCATGGATGTCACCTACCAGGAGCGCGATGCGCGTAGCGAAGACGAGATCGTCGAGCACGTTGTCTCGACGCTGTCGGATGCCTCCGGTGTCCTGCGCTGTAGACACGGCGATCGGCTGTTGGTGCTGTATGCAAGGGGTGTTGCCGCCGTGGAGGTCGGCCCCCGGGGCGCGGTCCTGTAGTCGTCGCCTGTCTCCTAGGTGAGTCGCTCCGTTCACCCGTGGCCCACCGGCCGCTGACCAGGTGCGGGCCGGGTTGTCAAGGGACAGGGGCAGCTGTCGGGTCCCGACGACGCTTCCTCGTCGAGCGGCCGGCACGGCACAGGTGCTGGGACTTTCGCCTCTGACCCCTTGGACGCATGCCAGGAACACTGAGACCCGGGAGCGCCAGGAGGTGTGGATGATGATCGTCTTGATCGCGTTTGCGACCTGCCATGGGTCCACGCAAGGGGTCGCCGAACGCATCGGCCAGCGGATCCAGGCGAGCGGGATCAATGCCGAGGTCCATCCGGTCTCCGAGGTCACTGATCTCGGTCGTTATGACGCGGTGGTCCTCGGCAGTGCCATCCACAACATGAAGTGGCTTCCCGAGGCGAGTCGGTTCGCCCAACGCGAGGCTGCGGCCCTACGAGAGCGTCCGACGTGGCTGTTCAGCGTCAGCTCGATAGGCGATCAGGAGAGCATGCTCTCGCCACGGGTCGCCCGAGTGCTGCGCGCCATGAAGAAGGAGACTCCAGAGATCACGGCCCTGCGGTCGGCGATCCACCCACACGAGCACAGGAACTTCGCAGGGGCCATTGCCCGGACGGACTGGTCTGCTGCCGGCAGCGTCTTCCTCCGCATCATGGGCGGGCGGTATGGCGATCACCGCAACTGGACAGCGATCGACACCTGGGCGGCCAGCATCGCCGCCGATCTCGCAGCCGCACCGACGAGGACGGCCTGACGAGCCGCGGTCCTTGCCGCCCGCACGCCACGCGCAGGCTGCTCGGCCGAGACGTGCAGCGAGTACGGCAGCTCGACGCACCGGAGTGCTGGCTCGGTACGCTGCGGCTACAGTCGCTTGCGCCGGCAGCGCGGCCGTCGGCTAGCCGCGAAGCACGCGCAGCCGCAGCGTGCTGCTGGTCGCGGAGGCGCGGCCCGCGTTGGCGCCGGCCACCACGCGGTAGCGGTAGACGCCGACCCGCGTCGCACGGAGCCCGAAGCGGTACGACGACGTGACGACGGCCTTGCGGACCGAGACCCATCCCGTTCCGACCCGGCGCTGCAGGAAGACCGGCTGGCTCGACGCGCCGGGCTTCACGCTGCCGCGGACGTTCACCAGCCGACCGCGGTGCACCACGGACCGGGACAGGCCAGCGGTCAACCGCGGCCGCACGACCACGACCTTCGACGGTGATGAAGCCCCGGCAGCGCGTACGGCGTACCGGGTGGTCGTCAAGGGAAGGTCGCTGACCGCGAAGTTCCCTCCGGACCCGGTGGTGAACGTCGTAATCCGCTGCTCGACGTTGCCGGGTGCACGCCGGGCAATCAGGTCGATCGCCTGCCCTGCCACGGGCGCACCGGAACGGGTGACGGTGCCCGACAGCGTCACGGCACGGCCTGCGGTGAGGCTGGACGTGTCGGTCAGCAGGGCCAGCGTCAGTGGCGGGACTGGCCTGACGGCTCCCTTGTCGATGATGCACTTGTTCAGTGCGTTGCTCCATTCCTGCTGAACGACGTAGGAGACACCGTCGGTGCCGGTGACTGGGCCGGCGGCGAGTCCCTGACAGATGTCGGCGATCTCACCGGAGGTCGGGTCGTACCACGCCAGCGGTGGCGCGGTGGTCGTAGCCAGGGCGACATCGGGATCGGTGATCGTTTCGACCAGCTCATGGGAGGTATAGCTCTGCAGCACCTTGTCAGCGGTGTCCGCGGTCGGACTGCCACACCCGGCGACGATGTTGTCGTCGGGGTGAGGCAGCACCATGTAGCGAACGTTGCGGACCTGGCCGTGGACCGCGGCGGTGAAGGAGGAGTGGTACGCGCAGAACTGGACCCCCGAACAGCTGCCCGTGTCGCAGACGGTCGTCCCCCCGGGAAAGAACAGCGCATACATGGTGTTCGGGAGCCCGACCGCGTCGAGGGTCGGTGCGGGGAGATGCCCGTTGTTTATCTGGCTGAGAAGCTCGGTCTGGATCGCCGAGTCCTCGATGGTCGTCCCGCTCGCGACGGCGGACGGGGTGATGGCCATCCGGCCGACGAACGAGCCGTAGCCAATGGACTGGTTGGTCCCACCCGCGGTCGTGTCGTACTCGCTCAGCCAGGACAGGTATGACGAGTCGGTCACGTGACGGAAGAAGGTGTCCATGTTCGGCGACACCGAACCAGTCACCTGCGCCAAGTAGGTTCCTGCGCCTCCCCACAGCACGGAGACAACCGCCGCGTTGGAGACGACCGGTCCCCCGTGGTAGGTCAAGTGCGGGACCGCGGCCCGATTGGCGAGCGGCCGCGACGATGCCGCGTGGCGGACTTGAGCCTTCGTCGGCAGCATGCCGCCAGGCAGACCCGTTCGTGGGTTGACCGAGCGGTGAGGGCCCGGCTCGGTGCTGTGACCTGCGGACACCGCATTCGCGCTGGCCGAGCCAAGATCCAGAAGCCCCAGACACACCAGTCCCAGCAGGGCCGCTGCGACGATCGGCAGCCTCCGATTCACGATCACCGGTTCCTCCTCGGGTGCTGGCTTCACCGGCGTCGCGGCTACGTCGCCTCAGTTTGTCCGTGGTCCTGACCACCAGGTCCACCGTGCGCAAACCGACCCAGGCGGCCATCGGCCGATAGTCGTATTTGACATATGCAATCGGGCAACTCGCGACGGGTACTAGCACCATCGTCGGATGGCTTCCGAAGCATTTCGAGCGGATCGTACAGATCACGGCACCTGGGGCAGAACGTACGGATTGCTCGGCACGAGGAGAGTTCATGAACAAGCCCGTTGCTATCGCCGTGTCCACCGCCGCGCTGGCTGTCGTCGTCCTCAACGGCGGCGCCGGGATGGCGAAGGGAGGAGCCTCGACCGATACCTGGCCGACGGGCCTTCCGCTGCCAACCAGCCCGGGCACGTTGGTATCGCAAAGCTCAACCACGGCCGTGGTCAGGTCCACCGAGTCGGTGGCCGTGGTGAAGGCCAGGCTGGACGACCTGTACGTCACCCAGAAGGGTTGCACCCTCAGGTTGGCGGTGAACAAGCCGAAGGACTACCTCTGCTACAACCCCGCGACGAGGAAGACCGACGAGGTCTTCTTCACCTTCGCCGCCCTCGACCCGACCGCGACCGATCCTTCCACTTCACAAAGCAACGCCTTCTACATCGAAGGCTGACCCGCCCCGACGCAGCTCGGCTCGCTCCTTCATCGCAGGCTCGGCAAGCCGGGCGGAGTTTGACCCTCGCGCAACGGGTACCTCAGGGACATGGGTGAGTCGCTCGGACCCTGCTCGTTCCCGCCGTGCTCCCAGCAAGCCGCGGTGGCACTGCGGCTCATGGTCGACGGGAGCGAATCGGTGGTGCCGACGTGTCCGCGCCATGCGGACTGGGTGCGCGGCTACGTGGAAGAAGATGCCGCCGTCCAGCTCGTCCACGAGTTCCCCGAGCGCCGTTCGCCTGGACCGCTGCTGCCGAGCTGGCTGCGGTCCTTGTGGGGAGGTCTCCGACAGCATCGCGGACTCGATTGAGGTACGCCGGAGAACGCGCCGACGTGACCCACGCGGGAGCGTGACGGTCGCCCGGCCTCACCACACAGGGGTGAGCAGCGCACCGCTCGGTCGGGCCTATGGTCGTACAACGAACATTACTGCTCGGGAGTCCGAGATGACGGCGAGACGATGGCTGCGGGGAGCCGATGTGCTCACCCCGCTCGGGGGACTCGCCGCCATTGCCGTGCTCGATGCGCTGTTCCCGACGAGGCTCCTCGTGAGCGGCGTCTTCGCGCTTGCCGCCCTCGCCGCCAGCGCCATCACGACGGTGCGCCGCACCGCTATCGTCGCCCTGGCAGCGTTCGCGGTGGCCGCACTCTCAGGCATCTGGCACCACAACCTCGGCACGGCGGCGTGGTGGATCCGCATGGCAGCAACGGCCAGCCTGGGGCTTATCGCAGTCCTCTTGGCCAGGTCCCGCGTGCGGCGAGAACGGGACCTGCGACACATGACGACCATCGCCGAGGCAGTACAGCGCGCCCTGCTCCGGACCATGCCGAGCTCCATCGGCTCACTCAGGTTTGCCGCTCGCTACCTGTCGGCGACGAAGGATGCGCTCGCGGGTGGGGACCTGTACGAGGTGGCGGAGGCCCCCCAGGGGGTGCGGGTCATCTTGGGCGACGCCCGCGGCAAAGGACTGGATGCCGTCCAGATGGCTGCGACCGTGCTCGCTGCCTTCCGCCGTGCCGCAGTCATCGAGTCCTCCCTGACGGCGGTTGCTGCCGACTTGGACGACGTGGTGACTGCGGTTGCCGGAGACGAGGACTTTGTCACCGCGGTGCTCGCCGAGTTCCATTCGGACGGCACGGTGACGGTGGTGAACTGCGGGCACCATCCACCGCTGCTGATGACACATGCCGACACCGGCGCACTGCTGGACACGGGTGACCCCGAACCGCCCTTGGGACTGCAGCCGATGCCCGACCCGGTCACGAGACACCTGCCCGAGGGCGCCCGCATGCTCTTCTACACCGACGGGCTGGTGGAGGCGCGCGACCGCAAGGGGGACTTCTTTCGGCTCGAGGACAGTGCCCCCACGCTGCGCGCAGGAAGCCTCGAAGAGGGCCTGGATGGTCTGCTCGGTCGCTTGGTCGACCACGCGGACGAGATCGACGACGACATGGCTCTCGTCCTCGTCGAGCGCCACGACAGCCGTGCTGTGGCCGCGCATGAAGGCGCTTCAGATCGGGCGATGTCGGAGGATCTCGGACATCGCCGACGCTGAGGTACGGCAAGGACGGCTACCGGATGGGCCACGACTGCCGGCGACGGGCCGAATTGGCCTCGGCACGCAAGGGTGACCGGCTCGCGATGACGGCCCGTCGACCATGGTCGTGTCCGGCGCCTGGTAACGCCTTTCACGCATCCGTACGCCGGGCGTAACCTGTGCACGCCGAGGCGCTCTCGGCGGGGTCGTTGTTTGGAGATCGAACTTGGGGCACGCCGGGCTGGCCACACCTCCGCACGAGCATGTGGTCTTCTTCTACGACGTCGACAACGAGCTGGTCGCCAACGTCGCCCGCTACGTGGCTGACGGCCTTTCCAGCGGCGTCCCCGTCGTCGTCATAGCCACGGGTACGCACCGTGCGGCGATCGACGACGTCCTGGCCGATCACGGAGTGGACGCGTCGCTCGCCTGTGCAACGGGGGCATACCAGGCTCTCGACGCCGCCGAGACGCTCGAGACGTTCATGGTGAACGGCGCGCCTGACGCCGACAAGTTCACGGCGACCATCGGCGGAGTCCTCGAGACCGCTCGAGCCGGCGGCTCCACAGTCCGTGCCTTCGGAGAGATGGTGGCCTTGCTGTGGGACCAGGGCAACGTCTCCGGCGCCATCGCGCTCGAGTCGTTGTGGAACGGCTTGGCCGAGAAGCATGAGTTCTCCTTGCTGTGCGCCTACCCGACCACCGCGCTCGGAGGGGCGGCGTTGGGCGACGTGCACGAGGTGTGCCACGCGCATTCGGAGGTGCTCCCGCCGGAGAGCTACGGATATCGGTTGCCAGCCGCTGACGAAGGCGACGCCGCAACCCGCTCGGACGTCTTCGTGGCCGTTCCTGAGGCGGTGGCCGCAGCCCGTCGCTTCGTGCGCGGCGCGTTGGAGACGTGGGGTGAGGACCACCTGGTGTGGGACGGAACGCTCATCGTCTCCGAGCTGGCGACGAATGCCGTCATTCACGGCGACTCCCCTTTCCGCGCCTCGATCACGCGGTCCGCGGACGTCGTACGCATCGCCGTCGAAGACGCCGGACCAGGGCTGCCCCGAAGTCGCAGCGCGCCGGCGGATGCGCTCGACGGCCGCGGCATCGCCATCGTCGAGGAACTCTCGCAGCGGTGGGGATGTGACCGGAGCGACGGCGGCAAGGTCTTCTGGGCCGAGCTGGCGACCGCGTCCTCCGAGCCTGCGTAGGCGGGCTCATCACCCGATGTGACAGCGACGATCTCGTCGGTGGCCTGCGGCAAGGTGCCCACGGTCGCGGGCGGAGGCGCCCGTCCTCGACGGGCCACGACGTGGAACGCCCCCGTTCTACAAAGCGCGACGCGTACGGGGGAACGCCTCGCGCCCCGGACGGGGGCGTCTGCCGAGAAGGCGGAGCCGACACTGCCAAATGCACCCAACCCGGGCAAGGGTCGACCTCGAGCGCGCTAGGCCACCCCGTGACCGAGAGGCCCGGCTGGTTGCAGGCCCGGAAGCACAGGTGCACCCACCAAGCTCGAGGGTCTCGATCGTCCGAGGGTCTCGACCGGCTCGAGCTGGATGTGCACGTCGACCAGGCCGTCTGCCACCGTTCCCGCCACTCATCGGGCTGGCTCCTCGACGATGTAGGGACGGATACTGGGACATGCTCAAGGGTGGGAACGCGACGATCTACGTCACGGACATGGACCGGGCGGTGAAGTTCTACACCGAGACCCTCGGTCTGCGTCTGACCTTCCGAGCCGGCGATCATTGGGCGGGGATCGATGCCGGCGACGGGCTGCAGCTCGGCCTGCACCCCGCCAGCGCGCGCAGCCCCGCACCCGGCACTGCCGGTGCCGTGACCGTGGGGTTCGCCGTGGACGAGCCGATCGAACACGTCGTCTCCGTGCTCGAGAGCCGCGGCGTGGCCGTGCAGGGCCCCGCCGCGGACGCGGAGGGCCGGCTCAAGCTCGCGTTCTTCGTCGACCCCGACGGCAACCAGCTCTACATGGCCGAGCTCGAGCGGGACTGAGTCCCGTCTCCTCGAGCAGCCCCGCCTCTCGAGATGTCGAGTACGACTTCGGGCCGACCGATCTCTGGCACGCACGCCACGAGGCTCTGTCCACCGCAGCAAGACCTCTGACGCTGGACATGGGGAGGGAGCCATGAGCAGAACGCTCATGGCTCCCCTTCGTCGTCGCTGCCCCGTGCGGGTCGTCGCGACCCTCGGGTCAGGGCGTGAGCGGAGCGTTCAGCCCGTCGGTGGAGGTGGGCGGCGTCAGTCGGCTGCCCGCCGGGACCGGGAACGGCGACCCGAGGGTGGCCAGTCGGCCGCGTACCCGGTTCTGGGCCTGACAGTTCTGCGTGCAGGTGGTCGGCGGGTTGGCCACCTCGGTGGCGTCCTCCCCGGTCACCATGCCGAGCCGGCCGCCGCTGGCGACGTCCCAGATCGACATCGCGCCGCAGTGGTCCTTGGTCTCCGAGAGGCCGAGGTTGTTGGTGAAGTCCGGACCGCAGCTGGCCTGGGGCACGCGCGTCGCCACCTGCGAGCTGTCCCGCACCACGAAATCTGGCGACTGGTCGTTGCCGATGTTGACCCTCGGGGTGACCCGGACGCAGAACTGGCCGGCCGGACCGGTCTGCGGATCGGTGCACCCAGAGCCGAGGAACTGACCGAGCCTGGCGCGGAAGTTCGGGTTGTCGTAGTAGAACGCACCGGCGCCGAGTCGGTGCACGATCCGCGTGCGAGTTCCGTCGCCGCGCTGGGGCTCCATCTGGAAGATCCCCCCATTCGCGCAGTCCTTGGCCTGCAGCTTCATGGAGAGGCCCGGCCCGGTCCGCGAGAGCAGGATGTCGGTGTCCTTGATCTGGACGGTGATGGCGCTGGTCAGCGAGAGACCGCGATGGTCGGGAACCTTGCTGGCATAGATGGGAGTGAACCTGCCGCCGGTCTGGTCGAGCTCGTTGGGGGCACCGGTGAACGCCTGGTCGTAGACGGCGAAGTCGGCCGGGTCGACGTCGAACTGCGTGTACTTGCCCTGCACCCGGAAGCGACCGCCCGGAGCGGCGGCAGTGCCGTCGAACCCGGCACCGTGACCCAGGGCGGTGAATCCGCCGCCCTCGCAGCCCTTGGACGAGGCGGCCTGGGCGGGGCTCGAGAGTGCGGTGTAGCCGAGCAAGGACACCCCGAGTGACGCGACCACGGCCGCGAGTCGGGTCAGGGAACCGTGGCGACTTTGGACTTGATGCATGAACTACTCCATTTCCGAACGAAGCCGACCCCGGCAGAGACCAATCTGGCGTGGGTGACCCGAACGGGCTAGGTGTACATAGGTCGTACGACCTATGGGTCGGTCTTCCCGGACCAGCCGCGCACCGGGTCGGTCCGCTGGCGATGCAGCACATCAGCCAGCGAGCGGCGCCGAGTCAGCCGTCGGTCCGCGCTGGTCACCGCCCGTGCCTAGCCGGCTCGACCGCCGGCGACCAGGCCGCCGACCACCGACCAGCACGGACGGACGGCGACCAGCACGGCGAGCCGCAGAGCAGCACCGGGGCCGGATCGGGCGTACCCGGCAGCGGCCACCAGGAGGCAGCAGCCAACGCCCACGAGCAGGCCGACCGTGCGTCGGCGGTCAGCGACACCGGCGGACGCCGGCGTCGACGACCCTCCCGCCGATGGTCTTGAACCTCCAGGAGTAGCCGTGCCGGGCGAGCCTGAGCGCGAGAACACCGAAGTGGCGGCTGTCGAAAACCACAGACCCGACGTGCGTCGCGCCCTTGCGGTAGAGGTCCTTCCCACCGGTGCCCACGACAAAGGACACGATGCCGTTGCGGGTGACGTGCCCGGTCGCGTCCATCGCCCGGAAGCGTTCGTACTCGTGGTCGTGGCCGGCCAGCGCGAGGTCCGCGCGATGGTTGACGGCGACCTGCCACAGCGGCCTCACCGCGGGGGTGTCGCCGTGCTGGGCGCCCGAGGAGTAGCGCGGGTGGTGCATGGCGATGGCGGTACAGGTGCGGGGGTGCGCGGTCATGTCCTGGTTCAGCCAGGCGGCCTCGGCCCTGCAGTCGACATCGGCGCAGTTGCTGTTCAGGGCGTAGATGCGCCACCCGTTCACATCGAACGCGTAGTAGCCGGGCGGCGACGTCGCGTGCCGGAAGTAGGCGAAGTACCCGGCTGCGCCACGGTCGTGGTAGTCGTGGTTGCCCGGCACGGGGCGGCTGATGGCCTTCAGTGTTCCCCAGGTCCGGGCGTAGGCGCTCTGGTAGTCGGCCAGATCCCCGTCGTCGTACTGCTCGTCGCCCAACGGGACGACGTACCGTGGACGGAACGAACGGGCGAGCCTCGCGGTCGCCGCCTGCTGGCACGCGGTGGCCGCCACCGCCTTCCCGGGTGCGCAGGCGATGTCGCCGGCCGCGACCACCGTGACCGGCCGGGTGGCGGCCAGCTGCTCCACGCGCGGGACGGTCACAGTCTCGTCGCGGGCACCGCCACCGATCGTGGCGAGGACCAGCAGGGCGGCGGCCGCAACCGCCGGGCCGAACATCTTCTTGGGAGTCATCAGACCCGCTCCAGAGTGCCGGTGCGCTGACCCTTGGGATCAGCGGAGCGGAGGGCCGGGACAGACGGCTGGTAGGACACCCGTCTGTCGTTGGCACCCCGTCCCCTCGACCCCGCTCCTGGGACGTTACCCAGGACGGTGTCCCAAATCGATAGAGCACCCGTCGTATCTGGCCTCGGCAATCGGAGGGGGTCTCGACACGAACCAGCGCGGGCGTCACCTCTCCAGGATCTGCTTGAGCCGGACCAGGTCCTTGGTGTTCGCCCGTCGCATGGCCTGCTCCAGCACCGGCCGGGCGACCTTGGCGAAGCCCGAGGGCTCTCCCCGGTTGCGCAACGTCATCCGGGTCGCACCGGACGCCGTGTCCTCCCAGGAGTACGTCGTCTCCATCGGGAAGGGACCCTCCTGCGTCCTCATCACCACCCGCGCACCGGGTGCGAGCTCGAGGAACTCGTAGGTGTAGGCCAGCCGCCGGCCCAGGAAGCCGGCGACGAACGTCACCTGAGACCCCACACGGGCGGGGCGTGGCGTTCGCCAGTCGACCGACTTGATGTTCTGGTACCACGCGGTGGCGTTGTCGGGGTCGGCCGCGTACGCCGCGACCGCTTCACGGGGACGGTTGATCTCGATCGTGGTCACCACATCGACGGGCATCCCGTCATCGTAGGGACCCTCACCCGGACAAGCGGTCGCCCTCCGGCCCGGAGCACACTCCTGGCAGTCCGAAAAGATCTCGACGTCCTCGACGCCGGGGGCTGGTGACAGGCGCTCGGTCGTGCCGCGGCGGCCGGGGCTCAGCTCGTGGCGACGAGCACGATGCTGGCGAGCAGCTGGGCGACCAGGATCCACGTGAGCACCCGGCGGCGGCTCGGACGCGGTCCCGTCACGGCGAACGCGCCGATCGCACCGGCGGCGAGCAGACACCCCAGCAACCCCGCCGCCTGTCCTGGCTCTGGCGGCCGCGACCTCGCTCCCCGACAGGTCGCTGTCCCCGCCGAAGCCGCTCGGGCCGAAGGTGATCGCGGCCCCGAGATAGAGCAGGTCGAACGCCGCGACGACCACGGACGTGGCCACCAGCGCCCCGTCCTTGCGTGCGGGTGCGCTCGCGACCTCGTCGACCCCCGTCATGTCGAGCGACCCTACGGCCGCCGAGCCGTCGCCGGGACGGAAGCGACGAACCGGCCGTCACGGCGCGCATCGAGCACGCGGAGGGCGCGCGTCGGCGGCTCGACCTGTCGGTCAGCTGGCAGCGCCACCCGGGGTGCTGTGCCCGGATCCGGACCGGCTGGTCTCTACAGTGATTCCGTGACCGTGCTGGCCGTGACCCTGGCCCTGCTGAGCGCCGCGACCTTCGCGTTCTCCACCTCCGTGCAGCACCAGGCTGCCGAGAAGGCCCCGGAGTCGGCGCGCAGCGTGCTGGCCCTGCTCGGCTACCTGGTCCGACGTCCTGTGTGGCTGCTGGGCCAGTTCCTCGCCACCTGCGCCTTCGCCCTGCACGCGAGCGCGCTGCACGCGGGCCCGATCGCGGTGGTGCAGCCGATCGTGGTGAGCGGGATCGTCTGGGCCGTGCCGGCCCGGGCCGCCGTCAGCCGCCGGATGCCGTCGATCACCGAGCTGCGGGCGGTGCTGGTCACCGCCGTGGGCCTCGCCGTGTTCCTGGTCGCCTCCGACCCGACCGCGGGCACCCGGGCCGCGTTGGGTGACGGCACGCTCGTTCTCGCGGGTCTCGGCGTGGCCGTCGCGATCGTGGCCGAGATCGCCGCGGCCCAGGTGCAGGAGCCACGTCGCAAGGCGTTCTTCCTCGGGGTCGTGGGCGGCGTGCTCTTCGGGCTGGTCGCCGGCTTCCTGAAGATGGCCCTGCAGGAGCTCAACGACGGCGGCCTCGACGCGATGCTGCTGGCCTGGCCGACGTACGGCGTGCTGCTGGCCGGCGCCGGTGGGGTGCTGACCAACCAGCGGGCCTACCGGACCGCGGGCCTGTCCGCCTCGATGCCGGCACTGAACATCGTCAACGGCCTGACGTCGCTGGTGTTCGGGTTCACGGTGTTCAACGAGGTGCCCCGGCACTCGCCGCTGTTCCTGCTCATCGAGGTGGGGGCGCTTGCCTGCATGGCCGCAGGCCTCTGGATGCTCATCCAGTACGAGGAGGCGCACCAGCTCGAGGAGGCGGAGCCGGAGCCCGTCCGGGACTGATCAGGACTCGCCGTTCTCCTGCTCGCGACGCTGCTTCTCGCGGTACTGCCGACGCTGCTCCTCGGCGCGCTCGCGCACCTGGCGCAGGAAGTGCTCGTCGTCCTCGGGGTTGGTGGCCGCGAACCGTCCAGGACGGTCGTACTCGGGGTAGGCGGCGTCGTGCTGCCGGCCGGTGTTACCGCGGTAGGGAAGGCCGGGCCCCTTGGCCGGCATGGGCCGTCCGGCCACCAGCCACAGCACGGCGCCGACGTCGAAGAGCAGCAGGACGATGAGGATCCACCACGTCTTCTGCAGGTTGCGGACCAGCGACTCGTCAGTGGTGATCACGTCGAACAGGCAGAACACCCAGAGCGCGAAGAGCAGGAACCCCAGCACTCCGTCGAAGAACAGCATCGCGACCCCCGTGGTCCGTCGGTGACGGCGCATCCTTGCACGTCCGAGCGCCCCCGCACCGGGAAACCACGCGTCCTTGGCGGATGATGGGGCGCGTGACCGAGACCGCCGGCGCCGCCCTCGTGTGGCTGCGTGCGCTGGTGCTCTCCGCCGTCGCACTCGTGGCCGGGTCCGTCGCGCACGTCGGCGCCCACGGTGCGCTGCCGGCGCCGGTCGTCCTGGTCGCCCTCCTC
This sequence comes from uncultured Actinomycetota bacterium, assembly GCA_963827435.1. Taxonomy (GTDB): domain Bacteria; phylum Actinomycetota; class Actinomycetes; order Propionibacteriales; family Nocardioidaceae; genus Nocardioides_B. Next base: position 7,503 of record CAWHAU010000020.1, on the reverse strand, counting down.
GCTCTTGGTACGACGGGCGTGGCACCGCTGCTGCGCCGGCCGGCGGGCACCGCCCGGGTCGTGCTGCTGCTCGTCGCGGGGCAGGCGACGGTGCACGCCGCGCTCACGGCGCTCGGCGGTCACCACGACGACGAGCCGCTCGCGCACCCGCTGCACGGACCCGCCCTCTGGGTCGCGCACCTGGCCGAGGACCTCACCCCCGAGCACGCCTTGATGGCGGGCGCACACGCGGTGGCGGCCGCCGTCGTGGGGCTCTGGCTCGCACACGGGGAGCGGACTCTGTGGCGGCTGGTCGCGCTGGCCGGCCGGGTGCTCGCCGCAGTCGTCACCGTGCCGCTCGTGCCGGTGGCGCGGCCGCCCCGCGTCGTACCCGTCGCACCGGGGCTGCTCCCCCGGGTCGTCCGCGTGGCCTCCTCGTCGATCGTCCGGCGTGGCCCTCCAGGCTCCTGCGCCTGAGACCACATCCGCACCCGACGAAAGAAGCACGACACATGCGACGAACCACCACGCTCGTCACCGCCCTCCTGCTCGCCCTGCTGTCCTTGACTGCCTGCTCGGACGACTCCGGCAGCACCGGCAGCACCGGCAGCAGCACGGGCAGCAGCGGGAAGGGCACGACGATCGACATCACCATCAAGGACGGCAAGGTGACCCCGCACGGGGACCGGGTCAAGGCGAAGGTGGGCCAGCCGGTGACGCTGAACATCGACGCCGACACCTCCGGCGAGATCCACGTGCACTCGTCCCCCGAGCAGGAGATCGAGTTCGAGAAGGGCACGAGCACCAAGAAGGTCACGATCGACCAGCCCGGCATCGTGGACGTCGAGGACCACGCCCTCGAGCAGGTGATCGTCCAGCTCGAGGTGAGCTGGCAGAGAGACATGCCCACCAGCCTCACCTGACCGGGTGGGGGAGCCGGCGCGCCGGTTGCCCCCACTTGGTTGGCTGGGGGCATGAGCGACATGACCTACCGCCCTCTCGGGACCAGCGGGCTGATGGTGTCCACCATCGGGCTCGGCACGAACGCGTTCGGCGCCCGGATCGACGCCGATCAGACCCAGCGGGTGGTGGATGCCGCGCTGGACGCGGGCATCACGTTCTTCGACACCTCGGACACCTACGGCGTGGGCGCGAGCGAGGAGCTGCTCGGCCGGTCGCTCGGCAAGCGCCGGGATGACGTGGTGGTGGCCACCAAGTTCGGCATGGACATGGGCGGCGCGAACGGCCCGGACTGGGGTGCCCGGGCCTCCCGGCGCTACGTGCGGCGCGCGGTCGAGGCCAGCCTGCGCCGGCTCGGCACCGACCACATCGACCTCTACCAGCTGCACCAGCCGGACCTGGTCACCCCGATCGCGGAGACGCTCGAGGCGCTGACCGAGCTCGTGACCGAGGGAAAGGTCCGGTACGTCGGCTGCTCGAACTTCACGGCCTGGGAGGTCGTGGACGCGGACTGGACCGCGAGCACCGAGGGTCTGCGCCCGTTCGTCTCCGCGCAGAACGAGTACTCGCTGTACAACCGGGCCGCCGAGGAGGAGCTGATCCCCGCGCTGGAGCACGTCGGGATGAGCCTGATCGCCTACTTCCCGCTGGCCTACGGCCTGCTCACCGGCAAGTACCGCCGCGGCGAGCAGGCACCGCACGGCAGCCGGCTGGAGGCGGAGAACCAGGCGCACCGGCTGGCGAACGCCGACTGGGACCGGATCGAGACGCTGCAGGCCTTCGCCGACGAGCGTGGCATCGGCCTCCTCGACGTGGCGCTCGGCGGGCTGGCGGCGATGCCGGCGGTGGGCAGCGTGATCGCCGGGGCGACCCGCCCGGAGCAGGTCGCGTCCAACGTGCGGGCCGGGCTCTGGCAGCCCACGGACGAGGACCTGGAGGCGCTGACCGGCGTCAACCGTCACCGCGGGGCCGGTATGACACACGCCACGTTCACCCGGCGTTGAGCCTCCGTTCACGGGAACGTGGCCTAGACCGACGAGAGCGGTCCGGTTTTTACTCTGCGGGGCTCGGGTAGACGCCAAGCCATCTCGGGTGGCACGAAGGACCGGAACCCCCCGGCCGGTTCACATCCCACCAAAGGCGGACGGCATGACCAGCACACCTCTTCAGGTGCTCGGGACCCAGCGAGCCCCTCTGGACGACCTCCTCGACGAACGCGAGCTGATCGCGTCCGTCACCCCGCAGAACCGCACCGCGGTCAGCTCCCGGCTCCTCGAACGAGCCGCTGCGGAGACCGACCCGGTCGAGCGCAAGCGTCTCCAGGACGAGGTCGTCGTGCTGCACATGGGTCTGGCCCGGGCGATCGCCGCCCGCTACCGCGGCCGTGGGATCGCCGACGACGACCTCACCCAGGCCGCGGCCATGGCGCTGCTGAAGGCCGCCCGCAACTTCGACCCGACCCGCGGCGTGGAGTTCCTCTCCTACGCGGTGGTCACCATGAAGGGCGAGGTCAAGCGCCAGTTCCGCGACTACGGCTGGATGGTCCGCCCGCCCCGGCCGATCCAGAAGCTGCAGGCCGACGTGAGTCGCGCCGACTCCGAGCTCACCCACCAGCTGGGCCGCTCCCCCAAGGTCACCGAGGTCGCCGCCTACCTCGGCGTGGCCGAGGACGACGTGCTCGAGGCGCTCTCCGCGGACGGTTGCTTCACCCCGACCTCCCTCGACACCCCGGTCGGTTCCGAGGGCTCCGGCGTCCTCGGCGAGCTGATCCCCGGCGAGGACTCGGCGATGAGCGAGGCCGAGGCGCGAGTGATGCTGACCCCGGCGGTCCGGGCACTCCCCGAGCGCGAGCGCGAGGTTCTCTACCTCCGGTTCTTCAAGCAGCAGACCCAGGCGCAGATCGCCGAGGAGATCGGAGTCACCCAGATGCAGGTGTCCCGGATCCTCTCCCGGGTCCTCGTGAAGCTGCGCGGCCAGCTCGCCTGAACCCCCCTGATTCAGGGCGAGCACCGCGAGCACCGCGGTCCGGCACCCATGTCCCTCGGGAGACGGGTGGCCCGGACCCGGTGCTCGTGCGTCAGCGGCCCCGGACGACGTACGTGCGGACCGCGTCGCGGCGCACCTGGCGCGGCGTCCAGGGGAAGCTGACCCACCGCTCGCGGCTGAACAACCGGGTCTGGTCCTTCGACGTCGGCCGGGACGGGTCCATCGACTCGCCGTAGGTCAGGATCGTCCGGGCGGTGACGCCACCACGCGGCCGGAAGGCGATCGCCTGGATGTGCGAGGAGCCGTAGCTCACCGGGTAGAGCCGGGAGAGGTTGGCCGCCGGGTTGCGGCTGCTCACGGCGTTCGCGTTGCCGGCGAAGCCCTCGCCGCCGCCGATCGGGATCGCGGGAGCGCCGTCGTCGCCCGCCACCTGGAGGCTCCCCCACCGGGCGTCCGGGGAGACGCCCTTGCTCGCGAGGTAGCCGAGCGCGTCCCTCATCGCCTGCACCACGAGCGGGTTGGCGGCGTTGAGTCCGCGCGGGGTGTTCACCGGGTCGGCGGGGTCGAAGGGCACGAGCCACAGGCCCTGCACGTCCTGGGCGCGCTTCCAGAACTCCTGGAAGATCTGCGTGCCGACGCTGCCGATGTCGGAGTGGCCGTCCCACCGCTTGAGCACGTCGCACGAGTGGCCGCCCTGCGGCGGCCCGGCAGACCGTGTCGAGCGCCCCGTCCTGGCGGGCCACCTCGGCGCCGTACACGCGGTTCTCGTGCTCGGTGGCCATCAGCGTGCGCTGGGAGACCTTGCGGTCCTTGGCGAGCCCGTCGGTGCCGGCGAGCCGGTCGAGGACGTAGCGGTAGACCATCCGGGTGCGCAGCGTCCGCTCGCACCGCTCGCAGCCGATGATCCCGGCGTACCCCTCGAGCGGCTGCTTCGGGTTCGGCAGCCAGTAGCTGTCGTTGGCGTTGACCACCCAGTCGCGGCGGATCTCCTTGGGCAGGTGGCTCGGGCCGAAGATGCCGGGCCGTTGCGCGTCGGCGTCGCGCTGCCACGCGCAGTCGGACTGCGCCCGGGTGCCGTCCAGGATCGGCAGGCCGGCGAGCTGGTTGGTGGCCGCGCCGGTCGGGGTCTGGCACCGCTGCAACGAGGGCGTCCGGGACGTTGGGTACGACGGAGTGGTCGGCGTAGAGCGCGTGCCCGGCCCGGTCGGCCGCGATCGTGTTCACCCACGGCATCCCGGCGCCGCGGTCCTGGGCTGCGAGCAGCGAGGACACGTCGTGCGCCTTGGCCATCTCGAAGAACGTGTCGACGGTGCGCAGCTGCTCGGCGTTGGCGTCGCGCATCGCGAAGAAGCTGGTGTGCGACCAGGGCATCAGCACCTCGGGGGCGTCCATGACATAGCCCTCGTGCGTGCGGTAGACGGACTTGGTGACGGTCCCGAGCGAGCCGTCGGGCTGCTTGACCGCGATCCCCGACCGCTTCCGCAGCTGGCGTGGGCCCGCTCTCGGTGAGGTACGTCGTGCCGGCTGCCGGGGACCAGCTTGTACTCATAGGGCGTGAACCGGTAGGCCGTCGAGACGGTGTGGCTCCAGGCGACGTAGTTGTTCCAGCCGATGTTCACGACCGGTGACCCGATCAGGCCGGCGCCGGCGACGTTGTAGTGGCCGGGGATGGTGAGCTGGAACTGCGTGAACCGGTAGTGGCCCCGCCACGGGAAGTGCGGGTTGCCGAGCACCATGCCCTTACCGGTGGTGGTCCGGCCGAGCCGACCGCGGTGGCGTTGGAGCCGAAGGGCGCGGTCGCGTCCTTGCCGAGGCCGGCGCGCAGCGTGCTTCGACGGCAGGTCGGCCGGCGGCTCGCGAACGCGCAGCCGTCGGCGCGGACCCGGCGACTGCGGCAGCCCGTCGGTCGGGTCGGTCGCCGACGGCGGCGCCGCGTCGCGATCTGCGGCACGAAACGCCGGCCGAGGCGAGCAGGTTCGCGGCGAGATCGCGGACCAGATGTCGACGGCGTGACGTTCGCCCGGACCCAGGCGCGGCCGCGGCAGCGGGTCGGTGACGTGCGCGCCGCCGACCGAGCGGAGGTAGCGGTTGACGCCGGCGGCGTAGCCCCGGACCAGCGCCCGGGTCTCCTGGCCGGGGCCGGCCTTCGGGTCGGCGAGCAGCCTCCGGACGACCCCGCGGTTCGGATGTCGGTGAACAGCGTGTCCGTCTGCAGGTTCGTGGCGTCGAGCGTCACGCGGTCGTCGTACCGCTTGTCGGGCCGAGGTAGCGCGAGCGGTGGCCGCGGGCCGTCATCACCGTGTCGGCGAGGTTGCAGATGCTCGTCGGGCGGTCACGTAGCCCTCGCCGTACCCGAGGACTGGTAGTCCTTGGCGACGATGTGCGGGATGCCGTGCGACGTGACGTGATCGGGCGCGCGGTACCCGTCGGCCGGGTGCAGCAGCGACGCCTCCGCACGCGTCGACGGGCGCTCCGCCGGAGGCTGGCCGACGGCCTGGAGGGCCACCAGCCCCGGCACGAGCGCGAGCGTGGACACAGCGGCGACGAGCCGGCGCGAGCGGCGCATGGGGGACCTTTCGACGGGCGTCAGGAGCGGTGGGTCGCAGCGCTAACGCCGCAGAACTAGAACGAGTTACGGGTCCGCCGTTTGTCCGGTGTGCCCGGGGTACCGCGGGGCGACCGACACGAGAGGGAGTCCCATGCCGTCCTGGTTGATCTGGGTCATCGTCGCGATCATCGTGATTGCGTCATCGCCGCCGTCGTCGCGGCGTCCACCAAGCGCAAGCAGGAGGAGAGCCGCACGCGCGCCGGTGAGCTGCGCGAGCAGGCCGCCGCCCAGGCGACCGGCCTCCAGCAGCGCGAGGCGCACGCCCGGGAGACCGAGGCCAAGGCCGCCGAGGCCCGCGCCGAGGCCGACCGCAAGCAGGCCGAGGCCGAGCGGCTCGAGGCCGAGGCGCGCGACCGGCACCAGACGGCGGCCGGCACCGCGAGCAGCACGCGGAGAACCTGCGCCGGGCCGACGAGCTCGACCCCGACGTGGACACCCGCGCGACGACCACGAGCCGCCCGCTGACGGAGCGGGCGCCGAGACCGCGGGTAGACGGAGGCCACCGGTCCACGACCGGCTGGGCGGCGAGGCCACGGGTCGACCGAGGGGCACCCGAGCACGCCCGGGCGCGCGCACGACCACGCACGACGGCTCCCACGAGCACACCGATGACGGCACCACGGTCACCCACCCGGACGGCTCGACCGAGTCGGTCACGCAGTCCCGGCGTCCTCGACCGACGACCGGGCCAAGGGCGACCCGAGCGACCCGCGCCTGGAGGGCGGGACGCACCGCGCCTGAGACGCACGCCCCCGGACGGGAAGCAGCGGGGCCCGGCCGCACGGCCGGGCCCCGCTCTAAATTAACGCTGGTCCTGTGTCCCGTCCCCGGGCCGCTCAGAGGTACAGCCCGGTCTGGCTGTCCCCCAGGCGGTCGGCCGCCACCGCGTGGATGTCACGCTCGCGCATCAGCACGTAGGTCTCGGCGTTGACCTCGACCTCGGCCTTGTCCTCGGGGTCGAACAGCACCCGGTCGCCGACCTCGACGGTGCGCACGTGCGGCCCGACGGCGGCCACCCGCGACCACGCCAGCCGCCGCCCCCCATCGCCGCCGTCGCCGGGATCACGATGCCGCCGCTGGAGCGGCGCTCGCCCTCCTGGTCGACCGCCACGAGGACGCGGTCGTGCAGCATCCGGATCGGGGTCTTCTCCTTGCTCATCGGCTGCCTCCGGTTACTTGGTGACCTTGCGCACCACCACGACGAAGGTGACGAACCCGACCACCCCGCCCGCGACCTTGAGGATGTTGTCGGTGCGCGGGTTGCCCTGCGCGTCGACGAAGTAGGCCCGGAGCCGTGATCTCGCGCCGCACGATCGTCTTGGGGCTGGCGCGGTAGACCAGCTGGTCGATCGTCTCGGCCAGCCGCTCCCGGGTGGCCTCGATGTCGCTTTCGAGGGTCTCCGGCCTGCCGGCGGTTCTTGGCCACGGTGTCTCCTGGGTTGTTGCGGGGGATGTGGTCGGCTGCGGCTGTCAGCGAAGGTTACCCGGCAGCACGGGGCCGCATGCTGCGGGGATCGAAGCCGAACGGCAGCTCCAGGCGGTGAGGCGGCCATCAGCGTGTCGTCGGTCAGCACGTCGTACGTCGACCCGTCCGCCACGATCACGCCGTCGGAGAGCACCACGCTGCGCGGGCACAGCTCGAAGGCGTAGGGCAGGTCGTGGGTCACCATCAGCACGGTGACGTCGAGCGACGTGAGGATCTCGGCGAGCTCGCGCCGGGACGCGGGGTCGAGGTTCGACGACGGCTCGTCGAGCACCAGGATCTCCGGCTCCATGGCCAGCACGGTGGCGACCACAACCCGGCGCCGCTGGCCGAAGCTGAGGTGGTGCGGCGGCCGGCCGGCGAAGTCGGCCATCCCCACCTGGTCGAGGGCGTCGCGGACCCGTCGCTCCAGGGCCTCGCCGCGCAGCCCCAGGTTCGCCGGCCCCAATGCCACGTCGTCGTGCACGGTGCCCATGAACAGCTGGTC
>CAWHAU010000019.1:0-240524 GCA_963827435.1 uncultured Actinomycetota bacterium | reverse complement strand
GTAGACCTTGTGGCCGGGCAGCTGACCGCCCTCGCCGGGCTTCGCGCCCTGCGCCATCTTGATCTGGATGTCGTCGGCGTTGGTGAGGTACTCCGAGGTGACCCCGAAGCGTCCGGACGCCACCTGCTGATGGCGCTGCGGCGCTCCGGGTCGTAGAGCCGCTGGCGTCCTCGCCGCCCTCATCGGTGTTGGACTTGCCGCCCAGCCGGTTCATCGCGATCGCCAGCGTCTCGTGCGACTCCCGGCTGATCGAGCCGTAGGACATCGCGCCGGTGGAGAACCGCTTCACGATCGCCGAGACCAGCTCGACCTCCTCGATCGGCACCGGCTCGCGCTCCCCCTCGCGGAGCTTGAACAGCCCGCGCAGGGTAATCAGCCGCTGGGACTGCTCGTTCCACCCGAGGCGGTGTACTGCTTGAAGACGTCGTAGCGGCCCCCTGCGGGTGGAGTGCTGCAGCCGGAACACCGTCTCGGGGTCGAACAGGTGCGGCTCGCCCTCGCGGCGCCACTGGTACTCGCCACCGATCTCCAGCGAGCGGTGCGCCGCCGGCAGGCCGTCGACCGGGTAGGCCTTGCGGTGCCGCCGGCGACCTCCTCGGCGATGGTGTCGACGTCGACACCGCCGAGCTTGCTGGTGGTGCCGGTGAAGTCGCGGTCCACGAGCGGCTGGGCCAGCCCGACCGCCTCGAAGATCTGGGCGCCGGTGTACGACGCGACGGTCGACACACCCATCTTGCTCATCACCTTGAGCACGCCCTTGCCGAGCGACTTGACGAGGTTCTTGACCGCGACCTCGGGCTCCGCCTCGACGTAGTAGCCGTCGCGGGCCAGGTCCTCGACGGTCTCCATGGCGAGGTAGGGGTTGACCGCGGCCGCGCCGTACCCGATGAGCAGGGCGACGTGGTGCACCTCGCGGACGTCGCCGGCCTCGATGACCAGGCCGACCTGGGTGCGGGTCTTCTCGCGCACCAGGTGGTGGTGCACGGCGCCGGTGAGCAGCAGCGACGGGATCGGCGCGAGCTCGGCGGTGGAGTGCCGGTCGGACAGCACGATGATCCGCGCGCCGTCGGCGATCGCGGCCGACACCTCGGCGCAGACCTGGTCGATCCGGTCGGCCAGCGCCTGGCCGCCGCCCTCGACGTCGTAGAGGCCGCGGGACACGTGGGTCGCGTAGCCGGGCAGGTCGCCGTCGCGGTTGATGTGCCGGATCTTGGCCAGCTCGTCGTTGGTGACCACCGGGAACGGCAGCACCAGCTGGCGACACGACGCCGGCGTCGGCTCGAGCAGGTTGGCCTCGGGCCCGATGGTGCCGGACAGCGAGGTGACCAGCTCCTCGCGGATCGCGTCGAGCGGCGGGTTGGTCACCTGCGCGAACAGCTGCGCGAAGTAGTCGAACAGCAGTCGTGGCCGGTCCGACAGCGCCGCGATGGGGGTGTCGGTGCCCATGGAGCCGATCGGCTCCGCGCCGGTCTTCGCCATCGGGGTGAGCAGGACCCGCTTCTCCTCCTCGGTGTAGCCGAAGATCTGCTGGCGGCGGGTCACCGAGGCGTGCGTGTGCACGATGTGCTCACGGTCGGGCAGGTCCTCGAAGCGGACGATGCCGGCGTGCAGCCACTCGTCGTAGGGGTGCTCGGCGGCGAGCTCTCCCTTGATCTCCTCGTCCTCGATGATCCGGTGCTCGTGGGTGTCCACGAGGAACATCCGGCCCGGCTGCAGCCGGCCCTTGCGGACCACGGTGGCCGGGTCGATGTCGAGGACGCCGACCTCGGAGGCCAGCACCACCAGGCCGTCGTCGGTCACCCAGTAGCGCGAGGGGCGCAGGCCGTTGCGGTCGAGCACGGCGCCGACCTGGGTGCCGTCGGTGAAGACCACGCAGGCGGGGCCGTCCCACGGCTCCATCATCGAGGCGTGGAACTCGTAGAACGCCTTGCGCTTGGCGTCCATCTCGCTGTGGTTCTCCCACGCCTCCGGGATCATCATCAGCACGGAGTGCGGCAGTGACCGGCCGCCGATGTGCAGCAGCTCGAGCACCTCGTCGAACGACGCCGAGTCGGACGCGCCGGGCGTGCAGATCGGGAACAGCCGGTCGAGGTCGCCGCCGATCAGGTCGCTGGCCAGCAGCGCCTCGCGGGCGCGCATCCAGTTGCGGTTGCCCATCACGGTGTTGATCTCGCCGTTGTGCGCGATGAACCGGAACGGGTGCGACAGCGGCCAGCTCGGGAAGGTGTTCGTCGAGAAGCGCGAGTGCACGACCGCCACCGCGGACTCGACCCGCTCGTCGACCAGGTCGGGGTAGAAGTGGTCGAGCTGGTCGGTGGTGAGCATGCCCTTGTAGGCGATGGTGCGCGACGACAGCGACGGGAAGTAGACGTCGGTCTCCCGCTCCGCACGCTTGCGCAGGCAGAAGGCCAGCCGCTCCAGCGCCATCCCGACGAGCCGGCCGCCGGCGGCGGAGACGAACAGCTGGCTGAAGGTCGGCATCACGCTGATCGCGGTCGCGCCGAGGGAGGACGGATCGGTGGGCACGTCGCGCCAGCCGAGGACGGTCAGGCCCTCCTCGGCCGCGATCTCCTCGATGCGGCGGCGGGTCTTGGTGACCTCCCCGTCGTCGCCCGGCAGGAAGGCCGTGCCGACGGCGTACGCGTGGGCCTGGGGCAGCTCGAAGTCGACGACGGCACGGAAGAACGTGTCGGGGACGCCGAGGAGGATGCCCGCGCCGTCGCCGGAGTCCGGCTCGGCGCCGGTGGCGCCGCGGTGCTCCAGGTTGCGAAGCGCGGTGATCGCCTTGGCGACGATGTCATGGCTGGCCTGGCCGGTCAGGGTGGCGACGAAAGCGACACCACAGGCGTCGTGCTCGTGGTGTCCGTCGTAGAGCCCCTGGGGCGGCGGGAACGCGTGCATACGGCATTCCTCCCGTCGTCGTGTGCACCCACGCAGGCGACCGCCGGGGGACGGCGCCGGGTGCCTCTCATGCATGAATGCAGGGGACGACATTGGCCCGTGCGGAGTGGTCAGACTACAGCACAGTAAACGCGGACAGCTCGCCCACCGAGACGGATGGCTCACAGTCCGGACGCTCCGGGAGGAGCCGTGCGTGGGCCAGGTCAGCCGATCCCGACGCCGCCGACGAGACTGCCGAACAGGTACGTCAGACCGGCGGCCGCAGCACCCAGGAGCATCTGCCGCAGCCCGCCGTACCACCAGGACCGGCTGGTCACATTGGTCACCACGGCACCGCAGACGAACAGCGCCAGCAGCGTCACCACCAGCCCCGGCAGCAGCGTGCCGGCACCGAGGAGGTACGGCAGCACCGGGATCGCGGCGCCGACGGCGAACGCCAGGAACGACGACACGGCCGCCGTCATCGGCGAGGCCAGGTCGTGCGGGTCCACACCGAGCTCCTCGCGGGCGTGCACCGTGACGGCGTTGTCGACGTCGGCGTGGATCTGCCGGGCCACCTCCCGGGCGAGGTCGGGGTCCAGCCCCTTCTCGACGTACATCTGCGCCAGCTCGTCGGTCTCGGCGACCGGGTTGGCGATGATCTCCCGACGCTCCTTGTCGATCTCCCGCTGGGCGGCCTCGGACTGGCTGGCGACCGAGGTGTACTCCCCCGCCGCCATCGAGAACGCGCCGGCGGCCAGACCGGCCAGGCCGGCGAGCACCACGGCCGAGGTGTGGTCACGGGTGCCGCCGGCCACCCCGGCGATCAGGGCCAGGTTGGAGACCAGGCCGTCCATCGCCCCGAACACCGCGGGACGCAGCCAGCCACCCGTCACGTCGGGGTGGTCGTGCGAGATCCCGGGGATGCCTGGGGTGACGGACTCCGTGCTCATACGGGGAAAACTACCGATCCGACGACGCTATTTCATCGAAGGGAAGGCTCACCTGTCCTTGGCCTGCTCCGGGGCCTCTTCCGGGGCCTCTGCTCTCCGGGCCTGCTCCTGGGCCGGCTTCGGGCTCTGCTCCTCGACGGCGGCGTGCTCGTCGGGTGGCTCGTGCCCCTCGCGCCAGACGGTCTCCTCGCGGCCCTTCCGGATCCGGCCGACGACCACGAAGTACGCCGTGGCGAGCAGGAACACGATGATCGAGGTCCACACGTTGAGCCGCAGCCCGAACACGTCGTTGGCCTCGACGGCGTCGATGCGGAGGTACTCGATCCAGCCGCGGCCGGCGGTGTAGCCCATCACGTAGAGCGCGAACGCGCGGCCGTGCCCGAGCCGGAACTTCCGGTCGGCCCAGACCACCAGGGCGGCGACGCCGAGGTTCCAGCCGAACTCGTAGAGGTACGTCGGGTGGAAGGTCTCGTACTTCTGGTACTGCGGCGCCAGGGACTGGCGGTGCTGCGCGTCGATCTCCAGCCCCCACGGCAGCGTGGTCGGTTTGCCGTAGAGCTCCTGGTTGAACCAGTTGCCCCACCGGCCGATGGCCTGGGCCACCACGATCCCGGGCGCGAGCGCGTCCGCCAACGGCGGGAAGCGCAGCCCCATCCGGCGGGCGCCGATGTAGGCGCCGACCCCGCCGAGGGCGATCGCGCCCCAGATGCCGAGGCCGCCCTGCCAGACGTAGAGCGCCTTGATCGGCTCGCCGCCCTCTCCGAAGTAGTTCTTCGGGTCCGTGAGCACGTGGTAGAGCCGGCCGCCGACGAGGCCGAACGGGACGGCCCAGATCGCGATGTCGGAGACCTGGCCGCGCAGGCCGCCGCGGGCGACCCACCGCCGCTCACCGATCCAGATCGCGGCGACGACACCGAGGATGATGCACAGCGCGTAGGCCCGGATCGGGACGGGCCCGAGGTGCCAGACGCCCTGGCCGGGGCTGGGGATGAACAGGGCGGTCACAGGCCGGGCACCTTGTCGTCGAGGATGGTGGAGATGTCCTCCGCCAGGGCGGCGGGGTCGGTGCCCTCGGTCCACACGAACGGCGCCCGGCCGTCCGGCAGGAGCCCGACGATCTGGGTGCCGTGCGCGACGTCGTAGCCGCCGGAGGCGAGCTTCTCGCCCTTCTCGATCGGCACGTCGAAGGCCTTGCCCAGGCGGACGATCGTGGGCAGGTCACCGGTCAGCCCGTCGAAGGCCGGGTCGAACCGCTGCACGTAGGAGTGGATCGTGGGGACGTCGTCGCGCGCCGGGTCGGTGGTGACGAACTCCATCTGCACCTTCGCCCGCTCGTCTGCGTCGAGCCGGGTCAGCGACGAGGCGATGTTGGCCATCACGACCTGGCAGATGTCCGGGCAGTGGGTGTAGCCGAAGAACACCAGCGTCAGCGGCTTCGTCGCGTCGGCGGGCAGGGCGTAGGGCTTGCCGGCCGCGTCCGTCAGCGTGACGTCGGGGACGTCGTACGGCTTCGGCAGGACCACGCCGTGGAGGCCGTCGTCGTCCTGGATGCTGACGTTGGCGACCGCGCGCCCGTCGGACGCGTCCGAGCCGCCGCATCCGGCGAGCACGAGGGCGAGCAAGGCGGCACCGACGGCGGCGACCGCCCTACGCACGGCGCACCCCGTCGGCCAGGTCGCGGGTGAGCTCGGCGAGCGAGGCCAGCCCGGCGGCGCGGTCGGTGCCCGCGTCGAGCAGCCGGCGGACGAAAGCCGAGCCGACGATCACCCCGTCGGCGTACGACGCGACCTCGGCCGCCTGGTCGCCGTGGGAGACGCCGAGGCCGACGCACACGGGCAGGTCGGTCACCGCGCGGGTGCGGGCGACCAACGGGCCGGCGAGGTCGCTGCTGGACTCCCGGGCGCCGGTGACCCCCATGACCGCGGTCGCGTAGACGAAGCCGCGGCAGGCCTCGGTGGTGCTGCGCAGCCGGACGTCGGTCGAGGACGGCGCCACCAGGAAGATCTTGTCGAGCGCGTGCGCGTCCGCGGCGGCCACCCACTCGTCGGCCTCGTCGGGCACCAGGTCGGGGGTGATCAGGCCCGCGCCCCCGGCGTTCGCGAGGTCGGTGGCGAACTTCTCGACGCCGTAGCGGACGACGGGGTTCCAGTAGGTCATCACGACCGTCGGCACGCCGGTGGCGGCGACGGCCTCGACCACCCGCAGCACGTCGGTGGTGCGGGTGCCGGCCTCGAGGGCCTGCTGGGCGGCGGCCTGGATCGTCGGGCCGTCCATGACCGGGTCGCTGTAGGGCAGCCCGACCTCGATGACGTCGCAGCCGGCCTCGACCATCGTGCGCATCGCCTCGATCGACCCGTCCACGTCGGGGAAGCCCGCGGGGAGGTAGCCGACGAGGGCGCCGCGGCCCTCGGCCTTCGCGGCGGCGAAGGCGTCGGCGGTGCCGGTCATGCCTGCGCCTCCCCGGTGGACTCGTCGGGCTTCGCCTCGCCGAGACCGAACCACTCGATCGCCGTGCCCATGTCCTTGTCGCCGCGGCCGGAGAGGTTCACCAGGATCGTCGAGCCCGGCCGCTCCTTCGCCAGGTCGAGCGCGCCGGCCACCGCGTGCGCGGACTCGATCGCCGGGATGATGCCCTCGGTGCGCGAGAGCAGCGCGAAGGCGTCCATCGCGGCGGCGTCGGTGATCGGCCGGTACGTCGCCCGGCCGGTCTCCGCGAGGTAGGCGTGCTCGGGCCCCACGCCCGGGTAGTCGAGGCCGGCCGAGATCGAGTGCGACTCCTTGGTCTGGCCGTCCTCGTCCTGGAGCACGAACGTGCGGGCGCCGTGCAGCACGCCGTAGGCGCCGGCGTAGATCGTCGCGGCGTGCCGGCCGGTCTCCACGCCGTCGCCGGCGGGCTCGCAGCCGACCAGCTGCACGTCGGTGTCGTCGATGAAGGCGGCGAACAGCCCGATCGCGTTGGAGCCGCCGCCGACGCAGGCCACCGCGGCGTCCGGCAGGACACCGGTGAGCTCGAGGCACTGGGCGCGGGCCTCGTCGCCGATGCCGCGGCAGAAGTCGCGCACCATCGACGGGAAGGGATGTGGTCCGGCCGCCGTGCCGAAGATGTAGGCCGTGTGGTCGACGGAGGCGACCCAGTCGCGGATGGCCTCGTTGATGGCGTCCTTCAGGGTGCGCGAGCCGGACTTCACCGAGACCACCTCGGCGCCGAGCAGGTGCATCCGCGCGACGTTGAGCGCCTGCCGCTCGGTGTCCACCTCGCCCATGTAGACCATGCACTCGAGGCCGAGGTAGGCCGCCGCGGTGGCCGTCGCGACGCCGTGCTGACCGGCCCCGGTCTCGGCGATCACGCGGTGCTTGCCCATCCGCTGGGTGAGCAGCGCCTGCCCCAGCACGTTGCGGATCTTGTGCGCGCCGGTGTGGTTGAGGTCCTCGCGCTTGAGCAGGATCCGGGCGCCGGCCAGCTCGGACAGCTTCGTGGCGTCGTACAGACGGCTCGGCACGCCGGCGTACTCCCGCAGCATCCGGTCGAACTCGGCGTTGAACGCCGGGTCGTGCCGCGCGTCCTGCCAGGCGACCGTGAGCTCGTCGAGCGCCGCCATCAGCGCCTCGGGCATCATCCGCCCGCCGAACCGACCGAAGCGGCCGTCGGGCTGGGGGTCGGACACGGGTGTCGCGGACATCGGGTGCGGGCTCCTCGCTGAGTTGCTGGTCAGTCGCGCTGCTTCAGGGCCGGGTGCGCACCGGCGGCGACCAGGTCGGCGACGGCGGCGCGGGGGTCGTCGCCGCGGACCAGCGTCTCGCCGACGAGGACGACGTTCGCGCCCTGCTTGGCGTACTCGAACACGTCGCGTGCGTCGCGGACCCCCGACTCGGCGACCCGGACCACGTCGTCGGGGATGAGCGGGGCGAGACGCGCGAAGGTGTCCCGGTCGACCTCGAGCGTCTTGAGGTTGCGGGCGTTGACGCCGACGAGCTGCGCACCGGCGGCCAGCGCCCGGTCGACCTCCTCCTCGTCGTGCACCTCGACGAGCGGGGTGAGCCCGATCGAGACGGCCCGGTCGTGCAGCGCCTCGAGCTCGTTCTGGGTCAGCGCGGCCACGATCAGCAGGGCGAGGTCGGCACCGGCGGCCCGGGCCTCCCACAGCTGGTAGGAGGTGACGATGAAGTCCTTGCGCAGCACCGGGATGTCGACGGCCGCCCGCACGGCCACCAGGTCGGCCAGGCTGCCGCCGAAGCGGCGCTGCTCGGTGAGCACGCTGATCGTCGCGGCGCCGCCGGACTGGTAGTCGGCGGCCAGCGCGGCCGGGTCGCTGATCGCGGCGAGCGCGCCCTTGCTGGGGCTGGACCGCTTCACCTCGGCGATCACGCTGACCCCCCCAGCGCGGAAGGACGGCATCGGGTCGAGGGCGTCGGGCGCCCGGCGGGCCGCCTCCTTGAGAGCGTCCAGGGGTACGGCGCCCTGCCGCTCGGCGAGGTCGACGCGGACGCCGTCGATGATCTCGTCGAGAACGCTCATGCCACACCTCTCCCCTGACCGATGTCCTGCCGGTGCCCTTCCGATGTCCCGTGCCGCCGCGCCCCCGAGGGCGGCCGGTGCGGTCGCGATGCACGCGTGTGGGCCCGGGTCAATAGACTCTCACGAAGCGTCGGTGCGTCCCGCACCGCGTTCAGCGCGCGAACCCACACGCCCACCCCGTCACACGGAGGACGTCTCGATGACCCAGCCGCCCGGCACCCCGGACCCCCACGACCCCGCCGCGGGCGGGAGTGGGCGCGACCCCTGGGCGACGCCGTCGGGCGAGCAGCCAGAGCAGCCGCAGCAGCAGCCGCAGACGCCGTACGGTCAGCCCGGCTACGGGCAGCAGCCCTACGGCCAGCCGGGCTACGGCCAACAGCCCTATGCCCCCTACGGACAGCAGCCCTACGGCCAGCAGCCGGGCTACGGCCAGGGCGGGCTGTACGGCTACGGCGCACCGCCCCGCACGAACGGCAAGGCCACCGCGGCGCTGTGGAGCGGCATCGGCTCGATCGTGCTGACGCTGTGCTGCGGTCTCGGCATCCTCGGCGTCGTGCCGATCGTCCTCGGGGTCAAGGCCCGGGCCGAGATCCGCGCGACCGGTGGGCAGCAGGAGGGTGACGGGATGGCACTGGCCGGGATCATCACCGGCGCCGTCGCCATCGTGCTCAGCATCCTGTTCATCGCGGCGATCGTGATCAGCATCGTGTCCGGCACCGCGAACTTCGACGGCAGCACCCAGACCGGCGTCTGACCGCAGGCTGGCGACCGGCCGCGTCGCTCGCGCGCCGTCGCCGCGACCCGATAGCGTCTGCCCGCACCCGGCCGCCCGGCCGGGCCTTCGACTTCCACGTGGGGAGACACATCCATGAGCTACGCAGGTCCGCCGCCACCGCCGGACGCGCCCGGCGGGTACGGCTACGCCCAGCCCAAGACCAACCAGAAGGCGATCTGGTCGCTGGTGCTCGGCATCCTCGGGTTGGTCTGCTGCGGGTTCATCGCCGGCATCCCCGCGTTGATCCTCGGCAACAGCGCCAAGAAGGAGATCGCCGCGAGCGGCGGCGCCGAGACCGGCATGGGCATGGCGCAGGCCGGCTTCGTGCTCGGCATCATCGCCATCGCGCTCGGTGTCCTCGGCCTGATCCTGTTCGCGGTCGGCGCGATCTCCATGCCGACCAGCACCTCCCCGTAGCCACACCAGCACGCCACGAGGGCCCGACCGCGGTGCGGTCGGGCCCTCGTCATGTCTGGGTACGGCGCGTCAGGGCGCGAGCCACGCCCCGAACGGCAGGTTGCGCACGACCGCGAACCCAAGTGCCACCGCGAGGAACGCGACGGCCAGCATCCCGTGCCGACGGGCCGCGACCTGCCGCACCCGGCCCTGCCACCGGTCGCGCACCGTGCTCGCCCACCACAGCACCAGCACGGGCAGCGACGCGACGAACAGCAGGTTGCTCGACGCGGCAGCGGCGAGGTCGCCGTGGGTCAGGTCGTTCACGGCGCGCAGACCGCCGCAGCCCGGGCAGTAGGTGCCGGTGAGCAGCAGCCACGGGCAGTAGGCGTAGCTGCCGCCCTGGTGCGGGTCGCGCAGGTGCAGCAGGAGGCTGGCGCCCAGGACACCCCCGGCCAGCAGCGCCGGACCCTGCAGACGCTGCCAGCGCGTGCGGGTCTCGTGCCGGGCGGGAAGCGTCGCGGTCATGACGGGCTCAGTGGCGCTGCGCGGAGACGGGCTCGGCGCCGAGGCCCATCTTCTGCATGATCTTCCCGACGACCGGGCCGAGGACGCCGATCACGACGCCGACCCAGAAGACCGGCCAGCTCCCGATGACCAGGCCGATGCCGCCGACGACGAAGCCGACCAGGATGACGAGGACTCCGGTCCACGCAGCCGGGGTGTTGCCGTGGTGAGCCATCGCGGGATTCTCCTCAGTTCGTGACGCGGTGCGGGTGTGCTCATCCTAGGGCGCGGGACAGCGCTCACGCGGTCGGGTCGCGCCCGTCGTCGAGGGCGCGCCACATGTCCTGCTCGGAGGCCGGGGCGGCCTCTTCCTGCGCGGCGCGGGTGGCGGGTGCGTCGTACCGGGTGCCCATGGCGGGCCAGCCCGGAGCCAGCCGCAGCGCGGCCGCGAAGGCGACGAGGGCGAGGACGCCGCCGACCAGGGTGGCCCAGTACCACCCGGTCAGGGACGCCTGCGCCACGTCGCCGGTCACCCCGCGGGCGCCGAGCGCCCGGGCGGCGTCGTCCTGGGCCCTGCCGAACGCGACCACGGTGGCGGCGAGCAGCCCGGCGGTCGCGAGCGCGCCGATCGCCGCGACGACCCGGCGGGTCCGGGTGCGGACCACGAGCACGACCCCCCAGGCGGCGAGCGCGACCAGGCCCAGGGCCAGGGCGAGGGGGGCGGACTCCGACCCCTTGGCGGCCGCGGTCACGGCGACTCCCCCGGCCCGCCCGGACGCGTCGGCCCAGTCGCGTGCCGAGGCGACGGCGGCCAGGGTCGCGCCGGCCAGACCGGCCAGGACGGTCGGCCCGAAGGACCTGCTGCGCGGGCGCTCAGCCATCGGCCAGCGGCAGCTCGTCGGCGTCGAAGCAGGTGCGGGCGCCGGTGTGGCAGGCGGGCCCCTCCTGGTCGACCTTGACGAGCAGGGTGTCCCCGTCGCAGTCGAGGCGGACCTCCTTGACGTGCTGGCGGTGGCCGGAGGTCTCCCCCTTGACCCAGTACTCCTGCCGCGAGCGGCTCCAGAACGTCGTACGCCCGGAGGTGAGGGTGCGGTGCAAGGCCTCGTCGTCCATCCAGCCGAGCATCAGGACCTCGCCGGAGTCGTGCTGCTGCACGACCGCCGGCACGAGTCCCTGGGCGTCCCGCTTGAGGCGGGCCGCGATGTCCGGCGCGAGGGAGGTCATGCCTCCAGTATCCCGGCCGGTGCCGGCGACGGGGACGCCGGCCACCGGGCCTGGGACCAACCCCCGGTTCGATCGGAACTTTGACCCGGGTCGACCGGAACTTTGTCCCGGGTCGACCGGAACTTTGTCCCGGGTCGGGCTAGTGGACGGACTGCTGGGCGACCCAGCTCGCGTGGAGGCGGCCGTAGACGCCGCCCTCGGCGACCAGGCGGGCGTGCGGGCCGCGCTGGACGATGCGGCCCTTGTCGACGACGACGACCTCGTCGGCGTTCTCGGCCGTGGACATCCGGTGCGCGATCGTGACCGACGTGCGGCCGCGCTGGAGGCGTTCCAGGGCGCGGGAGATCCGCATCTCCAGGGCCGGGTCGACGGCGCTGGTGGCCTCGTCGAGGACCAGCAGGTCGGGGTCGGCGAGGTGGGCGCGGACGAGCGCGACCAGCTGCCGCTCCCCCGCCGACAGCGACTCGCCGCGCTGGCCGACCCGCGTGTCGAGACCCCACGGCAGCGTCTCCAGCCAGTCGGTCAGCCCGAGCTGCTCGACGGCCTCCAGGATCTCGGCGTCGGTGGCGTCGAGCTTGCCGTAGAGCGCGTTCGCCCGCAGCGTCGCGTCGAACAGGAAGCCCTCCTGCGGCACCAGCACGACCCGCTCGCGGAGCGAGGCGAACGGCACGTCGCGCAGGTCGATGCCGTCGAGGCGCACCACCCCGGAGGTCGGGTCCATCAGCCGGGTGAGCAGCTTGGCCAGCGTGGTCTTGCCGGACCCGGTCTCGCCGACCACGGCGAGCCGGGTGTTCGGGGCGATCTCGAGGTCGATGTCGTGCAGCACCGGCGCGCCGCCCGGGTAGGCGAACCCGACGTCCTCGAAGGAGATCGTCACGGCCTCCCGCGGCAGCACGGTGCCGGTCTCCCCCGGGTCGACCACGTCGGCCGGGGTGTCGAGGATGCCGATCACACGACGCCAGCCGGCGATGGCGTTCTGGGCGTCGGTGAGCACCTGGGTCCCGATCTGCACCGGGCCGACGAACAGCGAGACCAGGAAGGCGAAGGCGAGCACCTTGCCGGCGGTGATCTGGCCGTCGACGCCGAGCAGCACGCCGACGACGAGCACGCCGGCGTTGGCGAGCCCGGCGGAGACGCCGCCGAGGGAGAACGAGAACGCGGTGAGCCCCTGGGCCTTGGTGCTGGCCTGCTTGTAGCGCTCGATCGCGTCGTCGATGCGGTCCTGGGTGCGCCGCTCGATCGCGTAGGACCGGACGGTGGCCGCGCCGACGACGGGCTCGGAGACCTTGCTGAGCATCACGCCGACCTGCTGGCGGACGATGCCGTACGCCGCCGAGAGCCGTCGCTGGAAGTAGCGCAAGGACAGGAACAGCGGCAGGAAGCAGACCCAGACCACGATCGTGAGCTGCCAGCTGTAGATCGCCATCACGATGGTGGCGACGATCACCTGCCCGACGCTGACGATCGAGATGATGCCGCCGAAGACCAGGAACTGCGAGACCTGGTCGACGTCGCTGGTGACCCGGGACACGAGCGCGCCGCGCCGCTCGGTGTTCTGGGTGAGCAGCGGCAGGTCGTGCACGTGCCGGAACGCCTTGGTGCGCAGGGTGGCCAGGCCGCGCTCGGCGCTGGTGAACAGCCGGTAGGTCATCTTGTACGACGCCAGGCTGGTCACCAGCACGGCGACGGCGGCGATCGCTGCGACGACGCCCACGAACCGGAGGTCGGGGCCGCCGGGCGCGTTGACGCCCTTGTCGAGGGTCTGCTGCACCGCGACGGGCACGACGATGCGGCCGAGCGTGGAGAGCACCGCGAAGGCGAGCGTCCCGCGCAGGCCGTCGGTCAGCTCCGGCGACAGCTCGATGCCGCGCCGGATGGTCTGCATCGCCGGCAGCGCCTCGCCGGTGTCCATCCCGGTGCCGGACGTCGTCGTCCGCGTCGCCGTGCTCACGTGCTCACCTCCGCCTCGGGCGCCTCCTGCTCGTAGGCGTTGACCAGGTCGGCGTAGGCGGCGTTGCGGGCCAGCAGCTCGGTGTGCGTGCCCCGGTCCTGGACGTGCCCGTCCCGCAGGTACACCACCTGGTCGGCCAGCGCGATCGTCGCCTTGCGGTAGGCGACCACCACGACCGTCGCGTCGTCGGCGCCGGTGCGCAGGGCCGCGAGGATCCGGGCCTCGACCTCAGGGTCGACGGCGGAGGTCGCGTCGTCCATGACCAGCAGCCGCGGGTGCCGGACGAGCGCGCGGGCCAGGGACAGCCGCTGCCGCTGCCCGCCGGACAGCGTCGTGCCGCGCTCCCCCAGCCGGGTGTCCAGCCCGTGCGGCAGGGCCGCCACGAACCCGTCCGCCTGGGCGGTGCGCAGCGCGGCCCACACCTCGTCGTCGGTGACGTCGGCGCCGAGCGTGACGTTGCCGCGCACGTCGTCGTCGAACAGGAACGCCTGCTGCGGCACGAGCGCCGCCTGGTCGGCGAGCGCGCCGGGCTCCAGCTCGCGCAGGTCGCGGCCGTCGACGAGCACCGCACCCTGAGCCGGGTCGACCAACCGGAGCAGCAGGGAGGTGAGCGTGCTCTTGCCGCTCGCCGTCGCGCCGACCACCGCGACGGTCCGGCCGGGCTCGACGCTGAAGCTGAGGTCCGCCAGCAGGGGTGGTCCGCCGTCGTAGCGGTAGGCCAGGTCGCGTACGTCGAGCCGGGCACCCGTCGCCGCGGGCTCGAGGCGACGGTCGCCGTACGCCATCTCGCCGGTCGCGTCGAGCACCGACTGCACGCGGTTGAAGCCGACGACGCTGCGCGGGAACTCGCCGACCAGCCAGCCCAGCGAGCGGATCGGGAAGGACACGATCGTGAGCAGGTAGGCGACCGTGACGACGTTGCCCGGGTCGGTCAGGCCGGCCTGCACCCGGACCACGCCGACGACCAGCACCAGGAGCACGCCCAGGTTGGGCAGTGCCTCGAGCATCGGGTCGAAGGCGGCCCGGATCCGGCCGGCGCGGATGTTCACCTCGCGCAGCTGCTGCGCCTTGTGGGCGAACCGCTCGGTCTCCTCGATCTCGCGGCCCAGGCTCTTCACGACGAGGGCGCCGTCGAACGACTCGTGCGCGACCTCGCTGAGCTCCGCCCGCAGCGCCTGGGCGCGAGTCATCAGTGGCGACTGCAGGCGCTGGAAGACGACGTTGGTGGCGATCACGAGCGGGAAGACCAGCAGGCCGACCACCGCGAGCACGAGGTCGGTGAACACCATCTGGGCGACGGCGATCACCATCATCGCCACGGTGCCGACGGCCATCGGCAGCGGCGCGATCGGCGCCCAGGCCGCCTCGACGTCGGAGTTCGCGTTGGACAGCAGCTGGCCCGTGGGGTGCTGCTGGTGCCAGGACATCGGGAGCCGGAGGTACTGCCGGGTGACGTCGCGGCGGTAGTGCGCCTGCATGCGGTACTGCATGACGCCCGCGCCGAGCCGGCGGGCGACGATGCCGACCGCCCGCAGGATCGCGACCCCGACGAACAGCGCGACGATCGTGACCAGCCCGCCGGGCCGGATGTCGCCGTCCTCGAAGGCCGGCAGCACCACGTGGTCGGTGGACCAGCCGAGCACCCAGGCGTCCGCGACGGTGAGCGCGCCGAACAGCACGCTGCCCAGGGTGGAGAGGGTGAAGATCCACGGCTCGCGCCGGATCGCGACCCCGAGGACGCGGAACCCGTCGCGCAGCGTGCCCTCTCGGTTCGTCACGGGCCCACCCTACGATCGACGACATGACGAGACTTGCGCAGACCGAGCGCGCCGCACTGTGCGACACCGCGCTGCAGGTCGGGGAGGACCAGCCGACGCTCAGCGGCGAGTGGACCGTCAAGGACCTCGTGGTGCACCTGCTGGTCCGCGAGGGCAGCCCGGCAGCGGTGGGCATCCTCGTGAAGCCGCTCGAGAAGGTGCTCGACCTCGAGATGCGGCGGGTCGGCCGGCAGCCGTTCAACGTGCTCGTCGAGAAGCTCCGGCACGGTCCGCCGGTGTGGTCGCCGTACGCCGTCCCGAGGCTGGACGCGACGCTGAACACCCTGGAGTACTTCGTGCACCACGAGGACATCCGCCGTGCGCAGCCGGAGTGGACGGCGCGCGACCTGGGCGCCGACAGCGAGAAGCTGCTCTGGGCGATGGTCCGCACCGGCGGCAAGGGCCTGACCCGTAGCGCACCCGTCGGCGTGACCATCGAGAACGCCACGACCGGGTCGCGGGCGGTGCTCAAGCCCGGTGAGCCCTCGGTGGTCGTGCGCGGGATCCCCAGCGAGGTCACGCTGTTCGTGTTCGGCCGCAAGGCGCAGGCCCACGTCGAGCTGATCGGCGACGACGCCGACGTGGCGCGTCTCAGCGGCACCTCCCTCGGCATCTGACCGAAGCGCCGTCGAGTCAGTCTCGACGCGCACCACCCCGACATCCGGCGGGCGTCACCCGATCGGGCGTCCCCCTCGACGCCTCGGTGGTGCCAGGGTGACCGTATGACAGACGCAGGCGTGGTGACCGCTGTTCTGGCGCTGCTCGACTTCGCGGTCAAGGTCCTTGCTCTGGGGCTGCTCCCCCAGAACCGCCGCCCCTCCTCTGCAACGGCGTGGCTGCTGCTCGTGCTGTTCCTGCCGTTCGTGGGCATCCTCGCGTTCCTGCTGATCGGCAGCACGTCGGTCGACCGGGGGCGCCGCCGGATCCACCAGGAGGTCAACGCGTTCGTCGCGGAGCGCGTCGAGTCCCTCGGGCCCGACGGGACGCACGCGACCCGGGAGGTGGAGCCCGCCTGGCTGCGCTCGGCGACGTACCTCAACCAGCACCTCGGCACCTTGCCGGCCACCGAGGGCAACGACGCGATGCTGCTGCCGGTCTACGAGGAGTCGATCGCCGCGATGACCGCCGCGGTCTGCGAGGCGGAGCGGTTCGTCAGCGTCGAGTTCTACATCATGGCCTGGGACCACGTGACCGCGCCGTTCTTCGAGGCACTCACCGCGGCGCTGCGCCGCGGCGTCGAGGTGCGGGTCCTGTTCGACCACCTGGCCAGCCGGGGCATCCCCGGCTACAAGGACATGCTCCGCCGCTTCGACGACGCCGGCTTCCAGTGGCACCCGATGCTTCCCCTCCAGCCGCTCAAGGGGCGCTGGCGCCGGCCCGACCTCCGCAACCACCGCAAGATCCTCGTGGTCGACGGACGGGTCGCGATCACCGGCTCCCAGAACCTCATCGAGCCGAGCTACGACAAGCCCAAGCTCCAGCAAGCCGGGCGGCAGTGGCGGGAGCTCACGGTCCGCCTGACCGGCCCCGTGGTGACCTCGCTCAACGTCGTCTTCGCCACCGACTGGTACGTCGAGACCCACGAGGTGCTGGACGCGACGCACTTCGCGCCGCCGCCCGGGGGCCACCCGCCCGGCCGGCTCACCTGCCAGGTGGTGCCCAGCGGTCCGGGCTTCCCCAACGAGAACAACCTGCGGCTGTTCAACACGCTGATCTACGGCGCCCAGTCGCGGCTGTCGCTGACCAGCCCGTACTTCGTCCCCGACGAGTCCCTGCTGTACGCCATCACGACCGCCGCACAGCGCGGGGTCGCCGTCGAGCTGTTCGTGTCCGCGAAGGCCGACCAGATGATGGTCGGCCACGCGCAGATGTCCTACTACCAGGCGCTGCTCGAGGCCGGGGTCCGGATCCGCCTCTACCCGGAGCCGTACGTGCTGCACTCCAAGCACTTCTCGGTCGACGACGACGTGGTCGTCATCGGCTCCAGCAACATGGACATGCGCTCGTTCGGGCTCAACTTCGAGGTGTCGGTGATGGCGTTCGGCGGCGACGTCGTGCAGAAGGTGCGCGCGGTCGAGGACGGCTACCGGGCGCTCTCGAGCGAGCTCACCCGCGAGGAGTGGTCCCGCCGACCGCTGCGCTCCCGCTACGTCGACAACGTCATGCGGCTCACCTCCGCCCTGCAGTGACGCGTGCACGCGCTCGGCCGGACGGCGGTTTACCCCTCTGTGGACGAGCCGCGGGACGGTAGCCCCCCGATAGCCTGGCGACACGGCTGTGAAACAGGGTGGCCCAGATGAGCGACGGCACGAGTGCGGTCTCGGAGCAACGCTGGCGCCGCCTTCCCATGGTCGGCTGGCTGCCGCGCTACCAGGCTGCCTGGCTGCGCGGGGACCTCGTCGCCGGGGCCGTGGTGGCGGCGCTCGCCGTTCCGCAGGCCCTCGGCTACGCGTCGATCGCGGGTGCCCCCGTCCAGATGGGTCTCTACGCGGTCCCGGTGGCGCTCGTGGCGTACGCCGTGTTCGGCTCGTCCCGCCAGCTCGTCGTGGGACCGGTGTCGACCGTGTCGGTCCTGTCCGGGTCCTTCCTGGCCAGCTTCGGGGTTGCGGGCACGTCGCAGGCGGCGTCGTACACGGCCGCCCTGGCCCTGGCCTCCGGGCTGGTGCTCGTCGTGGCGGGCTTCGCCCGGGTCGGGTGGACGGCCGAGTTCCTGTCCAAGCCGATCGTCACCGGCTTCGTCCTCGGCCTGACCATGCTCGTGATCCTCAACGAGCTGCCCCATCTCCTCGGGGTGCCGACACCCGAGGGCCAGGTGGTCGAACGGGTGGGCGCCCTGGGGTCGAGCCTCGGCCGCGGCGAAGCCGACCTGACGACGGTGGTCGTGTCGGCCGTGTCGCTCGTCGTCCTCTTCGGCGGCTCCCGTCTGGCGCCGAGGATCCCGTGGGGACTCCTGGTGCTGGTGGGTGCCCTGGCCGCGTCGGCGGCGCTGGACCTGCAGGCGCGCGGGGTCGAGGTCGTCGGCACGGTCCCGCGCGGGCTGCCGACACCGGGCGTGCCCACGGTCGACCCCGGGGACCTGACCGGTCTGCTCACCGCCGGAGCCGCGCTCGCCCTCGTGGGCCTTGCTGAGGGCCTGAGTGCGGCTCGCCTGTTCGCCGACCGGAACAACTACCGGATCGACGCCGACCAGGAGCTGCTTGCCTCAGGTGTCGCCAACGTCGCGTGCGGGCTGTTCGGCGGGCTCGGGGTGGCCGGGAGCCTGTCCAAGACGGCGGCGGTCAGTGACGCCCGCGGGCGCACGCAGGTGGCCGGCCTGGCCGCGGCCGCGTTGGCCCTGGTCGTCGGCCTGCTCATCGCGCCCGCCCTGGCGGTGCTTCCGCGGGCGGTGCTCAGCGCGATCGTGGTCAACGCGGTGTGGAAGCTGATGGACTTCCACGCCCTGGGCCGCTATGCCCGGGTGCGCCGCAACGACATCGTCGCCGCGGTCGTGGCTGCGGTGGGCGTGCTGGCCTTCGGCCCGCTGAACGGGCTCCTGCTGGCCGTGGCCGGATCGGTGCTGGGCCTGGTCTTCCGCTCCACCCGGGTCGACGTCGAGGTGATGGGCGAGGTGCCCCACGAGAAGGCAGCCTGGGGGAGCACCCGCAACCACACGGAGCGCTCGACGTTTCCCGGGGTGATGGTGCTCCGCATCGACGTGCCGATCTTCTGGGTCACCGCGGCGCCCGTCCACGACAGCGTCCTCGCCCTGGTCGAGTCCGCACCGAACACCCGCGCAGTGGTGCTCGACCTGGAGGCGACCAACCAGATGGACACGACCAGCGCCGATGTCCTGGCGGACCTGCTGGAGACGCTGCGCAAGCAGGGGGTCGACCTCTACCTCGTCCGGGTCATGTGGCCGGTCCGCAAGGCACTGCGGCAGTCGGGCCTCGCCGCCGACCTCGGCGACGACCACATGTGGCACAGCATCTCCCAAGGGGTGCGAGAGGCGCGCCGGTTGCACGGGCTGCGCGGCCTGCCGGCACACGACGGGACACTCCCCGACGAGGAGCCTCTCGAGGCCGAGCACGAGGAGCACATCGTGGCCCGCCACCCGGGTCCCGCTCCGCCGGAGCCGTGACGGCGGGGCACCCGCACCTGCACCCGAAACACGGACACACGTGGTGAGACCGGGAACCGCGTCGTCCGGCACCTCTCCTAGGCTCGACCCATGAGCGACAACCCTTCGACAGGCTCAGGACGACGCCTCGAGCTGCTGCCCGCCGTCGACATCGCGGGCGGGCAGGCCGTGCAGCTCGTGCAGGGCGTCGCCGGCTCCGAGAAGCGCTTCGGCGACCCGGTCGAGGCCGCCCTGAACTGGCAGAAGCGCGGCGCCGAGTGGATCCACCTCGTCGACCTGGACGCGGCGTTCGGCCGCGGGCACAACCGTGCACTTCTCGCGCAGATCGTCGGCACCTTGGACATCAAGGTCGAGATGAGCGGCGGCATCCGCGACGACGAGTCGCTGGAGGCCGCCATGTCGACCGGCTGCCGACGGGTCAACATCGGCACCGCCGCGCTCGAGTCGCCGGAGTGGTGCGCCGCCGCCATCGCGTCGTACGGCGACCGGGTGGCCGTCGGCCTCGACGTGCGCGGCCGCACGCTGGCGGCGCGTGGCTGGACCCAGGACGGCGGCGACCTGTACGACGTCCTGGCCCGTCTGGACGCCGAGGGCTGCGCGCGCTACGTCGTCACCGACGTCAACAAGGACGGCATGCTCCAGGGGCCGAACCTCGACCTGCTGCGGGCGGTCTGCGCCGTCACCGACCGGCCGGTGGTCGCGTCCGGTGGGATCACCGAGCTCGCCGACCTCGAGGCGCTCACCGCGCTCGTGCCCGACGGCGTCGAGGGCGCGATCGTCGGCACCGCGCTCTACGAGGGCCGGTTCACCCTCGAGGACGCGCTGGCCCTCACCCGGGGTGCGGCGTGAGCCTCGCCGTACGCGTGATCCCCTGCCTGGACGTCGATGCCGGGCGGGTGGTCAAGGGGATCAACTTCCAGGACCTGCGCGACGCCGGCGACCCGGTCGAGCTGGCCAAGGTCTACGACGCCGAGGGCGCCGACGAGCTGACCTTCCTCGACATCTCGGCGTCGCACGAGGGCCGGGCCACCACCATGGAGATCGTCTCCGCCACCGCGGAGCAGGTGTTCATCCCGCTGACCGTGGGCGGTGGTGTGGGCAGCGTCGAGGACGTCGACCGGCTGCTGCGCGCGGGCGCCGACAAGGTCGCGGTCAACACGGCCGCGATCAACCGGCCCGAGCTGATCGCGGAGATCGCCGACCGGTTCGGCAACCAGGTGCTGGTGCTGTCGGTGGACGCGCGCCGGGCCGCCGGCGACGTCGCCACGGACTCCGGCTTCGAGGTGACCACGCACGGCGGCCGCAAGAGCGCCGGCCTCGACGCCGTCGGCTGGGCCCGCCGCGCGGCCGACCTCGGTGCCGGCGAGATCCTGCTGAACGCCATGGACGCCGACGGCACCCAGGACGGCTTCGACCTCGAGCTGATCCGGCTGGTGCGCCGGGAGGTGTCGATCCCGGTGATCGCCTCGGGTGGGGCCGGCGCGGTCGAGCACTTCCCGCCCGCGGTGGAGGCCGGCGCCGACGCCGTGCTGGCGGCCACGGTCTTCCACTTCGGCACGCTGCGGATCGCCGACGTCAAGCAGTCACTGGCGTCGGCCGGTCACCCGGTGCGGTGAGTCAGAGGTAGTGCCGGAAGCCGCTGTCGCGGTTCGACTCGTCCGGCGGGACGCCGCCGGAGCGGCGCCTCTGGACGAGCGCGCCCCAGACGAGGAGCGCCGCGAGGACCACGCCGATGACGATGAGGGTGACCACGGGGACCTCCGGTGTCCGTTCCTCCCTCGACGGTCCTCCGGGTCGCCCTGGGCGGGCAATGGCCCGATCAGGCGGTGAAGGGCTTGGCGAGGACGGCCCGCGCGGCCTGCTCGAGGAACATCGGGCTCGCGAACTCGCACTCGTCGGCGCACGCACACACGACGTCGAGGATCGTGCGCCACGGCAGGTCGCAGAACTCGTTGGCCAACCGCTCGGCCACCCCCGACATCTCGTGGTTCATGTCGCTCCGCTCTCCCGGCCCCGCGGCAGAGCAATTCCCCCACAAACCGGACGTCACACGGCTGACTAGACCGTTCAGCGGCGGGGCACCAGCAGCGTCACCAGCACCGGCGCGGCCAGCGCGCTGACCACCAGCGCGGCGAGCCGGGCCGCCCAGTCGGGCGTGACCACCCAGACCAGCACGTTGAGGGCCAGGAGCAGGGCGAACACCAGCGACCGCTCGACCCGGCGGCGCCGGGCCAGGGTGCCGGTCGGGCGCGCGGTGCGGGTGCGCTGCGGGAGCCGGCCGGTGGTGTGCCGGCGCACCGCGTCGGCGCGGGCCGCACGGCGCTCGCTGCGCTCCTGCTCCGCCGCGCGGGCGGCCGCCTTGATCGCGGCCTCGTGCTCGCGGGCGGCGCGACGCCGGGCTCGCTCCTTGCTCATCCCGCCAGTCTCACAGCGTGCCGACCCAGTTGCGGAGCAGCCGCGCCCCGGCGTCCCCGGACTTCTCCGGGTGGAACTGCGTGGCGCACAGCGGACCGTTCTCGACCGCTGCGACGAACCGGTCGCCGCCGTGCGACGACCACGTCACCAGCGGCGCCTTCGTGCGGTCGTTCGTGCGCAGGGTCCAGTCGCGCACGCCGTACGAGTGCACGAAGTAGAACCGCTCCCCCGCGACGCCGTCGAACAGCACCGTGCCGTCGGGAGCCTCGACGGTGTTCCACCCCATGTGGGGTACGACGGGCGCCTGCAGCCTCTCCACGACACCCGGCCACTCGTCGAGCCCGGGGGTGTCGACGCCGTGCTCGACGCCGTGCTCGAACAGCACCTGCATGCCGACGCAGATGCCGAGCACCGGGCGCCCGCCGGCCAGCCGCCGGCCGATCACCTCGTGGCCCTTGACCGCGCGGATGCCGTCGACGCAGGCCTTGAAGGCACCGACGCCGGGCACCACGAGACCGTCGCAGTCCATCGCCGCGGACCGGTCGGCCGTCAGCGTGACGTGCGCGCCGGCGCGTTCGAGGGCGCGGACGGCGGAGCGGGTGTTGCCGGAGCCGTAGTCGAGGACGACGACGTCAGCGGTCGCCCCAGAGGTCACAGAGTGCCCTTGGTGCTGGGCACGCCCGTCTCGCGCGGGTCGAAGGCGACCGCGTCGCGGAACGCACGGGCGACCGCCTTGAACTGCGCCTCCACCAGGTGGTGCGGGTCGCGGCTCGACAGCACCCGCACGTGCAGCGCGATCTGTGCGTGGAAGGCGAGCGTCTCGAAGACGTGCCGGGTCAGCGACCCGAGGTAGGAGTCGCCGATCGTGACGAACGCCTGCGCCTCCGGCTCGCCGGTGTGCACGCAGTAGGGCCGCCCGGACACGTCCACCGCGCACTGCACGAGCGCCTCGTCCAGCGGCACGAGCGCGTCGCCGAAGCGGCGGATGCCGGCCTTGTCGCCGAGCGCCTCGCGCAGCGCGTCGCCGAGCGCGATCGCGGTGTCCTCGACGGTGTGGTGCGCGTCGATGTGGGTGTCGCCCTCGGTCTGCACGGTCAGGTCGACCAGCGAGTGCCGCGCGAACGACGACAGCATGTGGTCGTAGAAGCCGACACCGGTGGAGACGTCGTGCCGGCCGCTGCCGTCGAGGTCGACCTCGACGAGGACCTTCGACTCCTTGGTCGCCCGCTCGACGCGTGCCGTCCTGCTCATCGGAGCACCTCTCTCAACGCTTGCCGGAAGGCGGCCATCTCGTCCGCCGTGCCGATGGAGACCCGCAGCCAGCCGTCCGGACCGGTCTCGCGGATCAGCACCCCGCGGTCCAGTAGACCCTGCCAGACGGCGTGCCGGTCGGCGAACCGTCCGAACAGCACGTAGTTGGCGTCGCTGTCCGCGACGTCCAGGCCCTCGCCCCGCAGCCACGTCACGGTGGCGTCGCGCTCGGCACGCAGGTCGTCGACGCGGGCCAGCAGCTCGTCGGCGTGCCGCAGCGCGACGCGCGCCACCGCCTGGGTGACGGCCGACAGGTGGTAGGGCAGCCGCACCACCCGGATCGCGTCGCAGATCTCCTCCGACGCGGCCAGGTAGCCGAGCCGGGCGCCGGCCAGCGCGAACGCCTTGCTCATCGTCCGCGAGACGACGAGGTTCGGCGTGTGCGGCAGCACCTCGAGCGCGCTCGGTGTGCCGGTGCGGCGGAACTCGCCGTAGGCCTCGTCGATCACCACGACGCCCCCGACCTCGGCGGCCGATGCGCACACCGCGGTCACCGCCTCGGGCGGCAGCGCGGTGCCGGTCGGGTTGTTCGGCGACGGCAGCAGCACGACGGACGGCCGCTCCGTCGCGATCACCTGGGCGGCGTGGTCGAGGTCGAGGGAGAAGTCCTCCTCGCGGTGGCCGACGACCCAGCGGGTCATCGTGTCGCGGGCGTACTCGGGATACATCGAGTACGTCGGCGCGAACGACACCGCCGTGCGGCCGGGACCCCCGAACGCCTGCAGGATCTGCAGCATCACCTCGTTGGAGCCGTTGGCCGCCCAGACCTGTGCGGGCGTGACGCCGTGGCCGAGGTAGCCGGCGAGGTCCTCGCGCAGCGCCGTGAACTCCCGGTCCGGGTAGCGGTTCAGGGTGCGGGTCGCGTCGGCCGCCGCCGCCGCGACGTCGGCCACCACGGCCTCGCTCGGGGGGTAGGGGTTCTCGTTGACGTTGAGCTGGACGGGTACGTCGAGCTGCGGCGCGCCGTACGGCTCGATCCCCCGCAGCTCCTCGCGCAGAGGAACGGTCATCAACGCTCCTCGACGCGCACCCGCACGGCCGCGCCGTGACCGGGGAGGTCCTCGGCCTCGGCCAGCGTGACGACGTGCGGGGCGACGTCGCGCAGCGCCTGCTCGTCGTACTCGATGACGTGCAGGGCCTTGCGGAACGACCGCACCGACAGCCCGGAGCTGTGGCACGCGCAGCCGCCGGTCGGCAGCACGTGGTTGGAGCCGGCGCAGTAGTCGCCGAGCGACACCGGGGCGAACGAGCCCACGAAGATGGCACCGGCGTTGCGCACCCGGCGGGCCAGCGTCGACGCGTCGCGGGTGTGGATCTCCAGGTGCTCGGCGGCGTAGGCGTCCACGACCGCGAGCCCCTGCTCGAGGTCGTCGACCAGCACGATGCCGGACTGCTCGCCGGACAGCGACGTGCGGATCCGCTCGACGTGCCGGGTCACCGACACCTGCTTGTCGAGCTCGGCCTCGACCTCGTCGGCCAGCGTCGGGGACGTGGTGACCAGCACCGCGGCGGCCATCGGGTCGTGCTCGGCCTGGCTGAGCAGGTCGGCCGCGACGTACGCGGGGTCGGCGGTGTCGTCGGCGAGGATCGCGATCTCGGTCGGGCCGGCCTCGGAGTCGATGCCGACGGCGCCCTTGAGCAGCCGCTTGGCGGAGACGGTGTAGATGTTGCCGGGCCCCGTCACCAGGTCGACCTTGCGGCACGGGCCGGCGCCGTAGGCGAACATCGCGATGGCCTGGGCGCCGCCGACGGCGTACACCTCGTCGATGCCGAGCAGCGCGCAGGCCGCCAGGATCGTCGGGTGCGGCAGGCCGGTGCCCTTCTGCGGCGAGGACGTGAGCGCGATGGACTCGACCCCGGCCACCTGGGCGGGCACGACGTTCATCACGACGCTGGAGACCAGCGGCGCGATGCCGCCGGGCACGTAGAGGCCGACCCGCTCGATCGGCACCATCCGCTGGCTGACCGTGCCGCCGGGCACGACCTGGGTGGTGACGTCCTGCTCGAGCTCGGCCTCGCAGGTGGTGCGCAGCCGGCTGATCGACTCCTCCAGCCCGGCCCGGATCGCCGGGTCGAGCTCCTCGAGCGCGGTGCGCAGCGCCTCCGCGGGGACGGCGATGTCGGTCTGCTCGACGTGGTCGAACTTGGCGGTGAACTCGGTGATCGCCTCGACCCCGCGATGACGTACGGCGTCGCAGATCGGCCGCACGACGTCGAGGGCGGCCTCGACGTCGAACGCGGCACGGGGCACCACGGCGCGGTAGTCAGGGACGCTCGCGCCCCTGAGGTCGATACGACGGATCATGCGCCCCAGTCTAGGTGCGACTCGCCCAGCGGCCCGGGGGCCGTTCACGCGGAGAGACCCGCCTCACGTCGGTAGGTTGGCAGTGTGCGCGAGCAGCTGCCGATCTTCCCGTTGAACACGGTGATGTTCCCGGGGGTCCGCGTGCCGCTGCACGTGTTCGAGGACCGCTACCGCGCGCTGGTCCACCACCTGCTCACGATCCCCGACAAGTCGCTGCGGCTCTTCGGCATCGTGGCGATCCGGGAGGGCTACGAGGTCGGCCAGCACGGCGTGCACTCGGTGCACCGGATCGGCTGCGTCGTACAGATGACGTCGGTGGAGCCCTACGAGGACGGTCGCTTCGACATCGAGGTCCTCGGGCGCCAGCGCCTGCGTCTCGACGGCCTGAACACGTCGGGAGAGTTCCTGGTCGGCGACGTGGAGCTGCTGACGGAGCGCACGGCGAAGGGCAGCGACGCCGCCCAGGAGGCAGCCCGGACCTACGGCGTCTTCGAGGAGTACCGCCGCCGGCTGTCGCAGATGCGCGGTGGAGACGTCCTGGACGGGGACCTCCCCCGCGACCCGGAGTTCCTCTCCTACTCGCTGTCCGCCACCTGCCTGCTCACCCTGCAGGAGCGACAGGCGCTGCTGGAGGCGGACACCCCCCTCGAGCGGCTGGTGATGCTGCGGTTCGCGCTGCACGAGGAGATGCGCGCGATGCGGGCGATCCCCTCGCTCCCCGCGACCGAGGTCGCCCGCACCAACTGGTCCCCCAACTGATGGCGCGCACCAAGGGCGCGGGGGGTACGCCGGCGACGGTGGCGCTGACCCGGGCGGGCGTGACCTTCACCGAGCACGCCTACGACCACGACCCGTCCGCCGCGTCCTACGGCCTCGAGGCCGCCGAGGTGCTCGGCCTCGACCCGCAGCAGGTGTTCAAGACGCTGTTCGTCTCCGTCGACGGCCGGCTCGTGGTCGGCATCGTGCCGGTCTCCGGCCAGCTCGACCTCAAGGCCGTCGCCGCCGCGGTCGGTGGCAAGAAGGCCACGATGGCCGAGCCGGCGGACGCCGAGCGGGCGACCGGGTACGTCGTCGGCGGCATCTCACCCGTCGGCCAGAAGAAGGCGCATCCGACGGTGCTCGACGAGTCGGCCCTCGGCTTCGAGACGGTCTACGTCTCCGGCGGCCGGCGTGGGCTCGACCTCGGCCTGGCGCCCGCCGACCTGGTCCGGGTCACGCGCGCGACGGTCGCCGCGATCCGGCGCTAGCACCACGTCGGTGACTCGGCCGGTCCCCGGGCCGCCGGGCTCAGGCGAGGAGCACGACGTCCACTGTGAGGACGATCCCGGCCCGGACCGAACCGTCACTCGCTCGTGTGTTCGATTCTAGTCCACGTGATGAGAGCTGTCCTCGCTCTCGGAGCATCTGTGGATGACCCGCTCTCGCTATGGCGACCCGCCGTGGGACCGGAGCACGCTGCCCTCAGGGCCGAGGTACACACTGGGGGTTCACCATGAAATCGCTCGCCATCGCGCTGGTCGCCGGCCAGCTCGTCGGACTGCTGGGCTGGGTCGACCCGCTGTTCGTCCCGCTCATCCTGCTCGGTCCCACCGTCACCGGCGCCGCGGTTGCCTGGCAGCGCGGGCCGGTGTGGTTCGCGCCCGTCCTGTGGGCGAGTGCCGGCGCTGAACATGCTCTGGACCGACTGGCTGGTGAACCGCGAGGACGTGGTCTTCCACCTCGGCGTGGCGGTGCTGACGGCGGTGCTCGCGACCGCGGCCTGGTTCGTCGTACACGTGGCCGACGCGCACGGGCTCCGCGGCGAGCCGCCGATGCCCACGGCCGCATCATGACCTGGGTCGTCCTCTTCCTCGTCGCCGCGGCCGTCGGCGGCTTCCTCGCCTGGGCGTCCCTCCGGCAGCACCGGCACGCAGGAGACGCCACGTTGGACCAGATGTGGACCGAGGTCAGGCGGCACCAACCGCCCTCGAACGGGGATGGCGGCTTCGTCTGAGACCCGTGCTGCCTGTCCGTCGCCGGGTGAGGGCTAGACCGTGTCGCGCCAGTCCCGCACGCGCTGACGCATCGCCCCGAGGACGCACAGCACCGCCGCCAGCACCAGCGGCAGCCCGATGCTGAACAAGGCGATGAACCCGAGGACGAACAGGAAGATCGCCGCCACCCCGAGCGTGACCTTCCGGCCGCGGGCGCGCATCGGCACCGCGTAGGCGGCGCAGACGATCGCCACCAGCAGGATGCCGACGGCGTACGACGACGGCGAGTCCCCCTGGGCGTAGACCAGGAACACGTAGAACGCCGTGACCAGGAACGCGAGCACGGCACCGAGGAGCGCGAAGAGGTCGATGCGCTGCATCAGGGGTCGGGTCACGGGGACAGTCTGCCCGGTCGCCCCCGGTCGCCGACCCCTCAACCCGCCCGACGCCGCCGCAGCTCCTCGTTGATCGCCGGCACGATCTCGTGCAGGTCGCCGATCACGGCGTAGTGCGCCTTGGTGACCATCGGGGCGTCCGCGTCGGTGTTGATCGCCAGGATCGTCTTCGAGCTCGACATGCCGGCCCAGTGCTGGATCGCCCCGCTGATGCCGCAGGCGACGTAGAGGTCCGGCGACACCCGGCTGCCGGTCTGGCCGACCTGCTCGTGGTGCGGCCGCCAGCCGAGGCTGGTCACGACGCGAGACACCCCGAGCGAGCCGTCGAGCAGCTCGGTGAGCTCGAGCAGGTCCGCGAACCCGTCCGGTCCCCCGGCGCCGCGTCCGGCGCCGACCACGACGCGGGCGGCCTTGAGCCCGCCGGACTCGTCGGGCTCACCGGGCTCGGTGCGCACCACGCGGGCGCGCAGGTCGGCGTCGGACACCGCCACGTCCAGCGGGTGCACGACGGGCGTGGCGGTCGTCTCGGCCTCGGCCGGGTCGCACGCGTGCCCGGCGACCGAGAACACGGCCACCGCGTCCTCGAGCCGCATCTCCTCCAGCGCCGACCCGCCGAGCACCTGGCGGGACACGGACAGCGGGGAGACCGCGTCGATCTCGACCACGTTGGCGGCCATCGTCACGCCGAGTCGGCAGGCCACGTGGGCGAGCACCTCGTTGCCACGGGGCGTGCCCGCCGCCGTCACGACGGTGGCGTCGCCGGCCGCGGCCACCACGGCGGCGGCCCACGCGGCGGCCGCGTAGGACGTGAACGCGTCACCGTCCGCGTGGTGCACGGTCGTCACGCCGTACGCCCCGAGCTGGTCGACGAGCCCGGACGGGCCGTCACCGACGACCAGCGCGTGCACGTCGAGCCCGATCCCGCGGACGAAGGTCAGGGTCTCCCGCGACACCTCGGTCGCTCCCCCGGCGTCGGTCTCCACCAGCACCAGCACCGCGCTCATCGCACGACCCCCAGCTTCTCCAGCAGGTCGACCACGGCACCCGCGGCCTCGGGCCCCTCACCGAGCACCTCGACCTGGCTGGGCTGCACGGGCGGCAGCTTGAGCCCCACGCGCCCCGGTCCGGCCGGGGTCCCGCTCGGCGCGACCTCCTCGATCGCGACCTTCTTGGCCTTCATCCGGCCCGGGATCGACGGGTAGCGCGGCTCGATGCCGCCCTCCATCACGGTCAGGACCGCCGGCAGCGGGACCTCGAAGATCTCGGTGCCGCCGTCCGGGGCGTCGCCGCGCGCGACGACCGTGTCGCCGTCGACGGACAGCGTGGAGACGCCGGCGACGACGGGCCGGTCGAGGAGGTACGACAGCCGGATACCGACCTGGAAGTCACCGGTGTCGGAGGCGTCGTTGCCCAGCAGCACGAGGTCGTACGTCGTCCCGGCCGCCTCGTGCGCCTTCACCACGTCGGCGATCGCCGCAGCGACGTCGGCGGGGCCGTAGGACGCCGCGTCGGCCTCGACGAGCACGGCGCCGGTGCAGCCGAGGGCGAGCGCGTGCCGCAGCTGCTCCACCGCGTCCGAGGAGCCGAGCGTGAGGACCGTCGCCTGTCCGTCGGTGTCCTTGGCCACCTGGATCGCCAGCTCGACGGCACACTCCTCGTGCGGGCTGACGGTGTGGCCCAGCGACCTGTCGTCGACGGACATGCCGTCGGGGGTCAGGCTGATCTCGCCGCCGAGGTCGGGCACCCGCTTGATGCAGACAAGCGCGTTGCTCATCAGCGGATCCGCTCGTTCGACGGGTCGAGCAGGGGCGTGCTGTCGACGGAGCCCACCGTGACCGGGTAGAGCTCCTCCATGTAGGACACCGCGAGCTGGTTGCCGATCGTGGCCTCGGCCGGCGGGAGGTAGGCGAGCAGCACGTGCTTGCCGAGCGACGGCGCCGACCCCGCCGTGGTGACGTAGGGGTGGTGGCCGTGGCCGTCGGTGAGCGTCCCGCCGTCGCGGGTCAGGATCGGCTCGCCACCGAGCATGTAGCGCTTCACGCCGGAGGCCGAGGTGTGGTCGTCGACGGTCAGCGTGCACATCACCGTCTCGGGTGCGGCCTCGCGCTGCGCGAGGTAGGCGTCCCGTCCGACGAAGTCGGCCGCCTTGACCTTCGGTCGCTGCATCCCGGCCTCGACGATCGTCCGCTCGCCGTCGAGCTCGTAGCCGAAGGCGCGGTAGCCCTTCTCGATGCGGCCGGTCGTCGCGTAGACGCCGATGCCGACCGGCCGGGCGCCGTGCGGTGCACCGGCCTCGAGCAGCGTGTCCCACACCGCGGCACCGTCGGCCATCGGCACGTAGAGCTCCCAGCCGAGCTCGCCGACGTAGGAGATCCGGGAGGCCAGCACGGTGATGTCGCCGTCACCCGTCCGCACCGTGATCTCGCGGCAGGTCAGGAAGCCGAAGCCCGCGTCCGACAGGTCCTCGGACGTGAGCGAGGACAGGATGTCGCGGGCCCGCGGACCCCAGAGGCCGATCGTGGACAGCTCGTCGGTGTGGTCGGTCAGCACGGTCGACCCGTCGGACGGCAGCTGGTCGGCGAACCACTTGCGGTCGGCCATGCCGTGCGCGCCGCCGGTGACCACGCGGAAGTGGTCGTCGCCGAGCCGCATCACCGTGAGGTCGGAGCGGAACCCGCCCTTGTGGTCGAGCACCGGGGTGTAGATCACCTTGCCCACCGCGACGTCGCACTGCGCGACGCAGGTGCGCTGCACGGCGTCGAGTGCGCCCGGACCGGTGATGTCGAACACCGCGAACGCGGTGAGGTCGATGATCCCGGCGGCCTCGCGCATCCGCAGGTGCTCGGCGTTGACGATCGGGCTCCACCAGCGGGAGTCCCACTCGTTCTCGCGCGGCATCACGGCATCGCCGTACACCTCGAGGAGGTCGCTGTTGGACTCGTACCACTGCGGCCGCTCCCAGCCGACGGCCTCGAAGAACCTGGCGCCCAGCTTCACCTCCGCCTCGTGCATCGGCGAGAGCCGCTGGTCGCGGTCGGACTCGTACTGCTCGGCGGGGTGCACGATCCCGTAGGTCTTGATGAACGCCTCGGTGGTGCGCAGCCGGGTGTGCTCACGGCGCATCTGGTGCGGGTAGAACCGCGCGATGTCGGAGGCGGACACGTCGATCTCGGACTGGCCGTGCGTCATCCACTCGGCCACCGCGCGCCCGACGCCCGGACCCTCCTTGATCCAGACCGCGGCGGCCGTCCAGAGACCCGACACCTGCGACTCGCCCAGGATCGGGCTGCCGTCGCAGGTCAACGAGAGCAGGCCGTTGATCGCGTAGCGCATCTCGGCGCCCTCGGCGCCGAGCAGCTCGGGCATCAGCTCGTAGGCCTGCTCGAGCTGCGGGTCGAAGTCGTCGGAGGTGAAGGGCATCTCGGTGGGCGACAGCTTGGCCTGCTCGATGGACGGGATGTCCTCGGGCTCGTGCAGGATCGCGCGGTGCGCGTAGGAGCCGACCTCCATGTCGGCGCCGTGCTGGCGCTCGTAGCAGAACGTGTCCATGTCGCGGATGATCGGGAAGGAGATCTCGCCCTCCCGCTCGGCCAGCTGCGGGCACGGGCCCACGCTGATCATCTGGTGCACGGCCGGGGTGAGCGGGATCGAGACGCCCGCCATGTCGCCGATCTTCGGGCTCCAGACACCGCACGCGATCACGACCGTCTCGGCCTCGATGTCGCCGCCCGTCGTGCGCACGCGCCGGATCCGCCCGTCCTCGACGTCCAGACCGGTGACCTCGACGGTGGGTACGACGGTCAGCGCGCCGGACTCCAGCGCCTGCTCACGCATGATCGTGCCCGCGCGCAGCGAGTCGACCACGCCGACCGAGGGCGTCCAGAAGGCGCCGATGATCTGCTCGGGGTCGAGGAACGGCACCTTCTCGGCCACGAACGCCGGCGTCACCAGCTCGGCCTCGATCCCCCACGCCTTGGCAGAGGACATCCGGCGGCGCAGCTCCTCCATGCGCTCCTCGGTGCGGGCCACCTCGAAGCCGCCGGACTCGGTGAAGACGCCCATCTCCTTGTACTGCCGCATGCTGTCGAGCGTCAGGTCCGTGATCTCGCGGCTGTGGTCCACCGGGAAGATGAAGTTCGAGGCGTGACCGGTCGAGCCGCCGGGGTTCGGCAGCGCCCCCTTGTCGATCTGGACGATGTCGGTCCAGCCGAGGCGGGCGAGGTGGTGCACGAGGCTGTTGCCGACGATCCCGGCGCCGATCACGACGACGCGGGCGGTGCGGGGGACAGAGGCCATGGGTGGCTCCTCCGAGTGAGTGAACTGATGTTGCGTATCACGCAACTCATTGCGTCATATGAGACAGCCTCAGCATGCGTCTCCCCCGCCGCGCCTGTCAACCAGGCACGACGGGGGAGAACGGGTGCTACCCCTTGAGCCAGGCGTCGACCTTGTCGGGGTTCGCCTCGACCCACTTCTTGGCCGCGTCCTCGGGCGACATCCCCTTCTCGGCGATGTCGGTGGAGACCAGGTTCTGGTCCTCGTTGCTGATCGTGAAGTTCTTGATCAGGCCCGCGGCCGGCGAGCCGGACTTGTCGAGCTTCGTGGAGATCAGCTTGTCCAGCTTGTACGGCGGGTAGTCGCAGGCGACCTTCGCCGGGTCGGCGTCACAGCCCGGCTTGTACGGCGGGAGGTTCACCTTGACCAGCTTCATCTCCGAGAAGAACCACTGCGGCTCGTAGAAGTAGGCCAGCAACGCCTTCTTGTTCTTCTCCGCGCTGCGGAAGCTCTGGATGAGCGCGGCCTCGCTGCCGCCCACGACGACCTTGTAGTTCAGCTTGAGGTTCTTGACCAGGGCCTCGTCGTTGGTGACGTACGACGGGTCGCCGTCCAGCAGCTGGCCCTTGCCACCCGACTCCGAGGTCTTGAACAGGTCGGCGTACTTGTTCAGGTTCTTCCAGTCGGTGATGTCGGGGTACTTCTCGGCCATCCACGGCGGGACGTACCACCCGATGATCCCGTCACTGCCGGTCGGCCCGGCCTCCATCGACGGTCTTCTGCTGCTCGATGTACTTCTTCTTCAGGTCGGGGTGGCCCCAGTTCTCGACGATCGTGTCGATGGAGCCGGTGGCCATGCCCTGCCAGCCCACCTCCTCCTTCACGTCCTGGTAGGCGACCTTGCAGCCGAGCTTGGTCTGCGCGACGTACCCGATGAGGTGGGCGTTCGTGACGTACCCCGTCCACGGGTTGACGGCGATGTTCAGGTCACCACAGTCCTTGCCGCCCGCGGCTGAGGTGTCGGTTTCCTTGATGTTTCCCCCGCCGCACCCCGCCAGCACCAGGGCTGCGGAGGCGGCGACACAGGCCAGGCCGAACATACGGTGCCGGCGAGTTCCTCGTGCCATGCGTTGTCCCTTCATCTGCTCGGCTCCAATGAGCCGAGACGGTCGTTGTCTGCCACTGCTAGGGCATGCCCTAAGCCCGTCCGTAGCGCGCCGCGGCGTACCGCGCGATCCGGTCGAGCATCACTCCGAGCGCGGTGATCGCAATGCCGGCGGCCAGCCCCTTGCCGAACAGCTGTGTCTGCGAGAAGCCCGAGACCACGAGGTAGCCGAGACTGCCGCCACCGACCATGCCGCCGATGACGACCATGGAGAGCACGTAGAGCAACCCCTGGTTGGTGGCCAGCACGATCGCCTCGCGAGACATCGGCAGCTGCACCTTGGCGATCATCTGTCGCGTGGTGATGCCGGCCGAGCGGGCCGCCTCGACGGTCGTCGGGGACACGCCACGGATGCCGTCGGCGACGAGCTTCGTGGCGATCGGGACGGCGTAGGCCACCGCGGCGACGATCGCGGTGAACCGCGTCGCACCGAACAGGGCCAGGGCCGGCACCAGGTAGACGAAGGGCGGGATGGTCTGGAAGGTGTCGAGCAGCGGCCGGATCCCCGTGTCCGCGCGTCTGCTGCGCCCCATCCAGACGCCGAGCAGGATCGCGACCACCATCACCAGCACCGTGGCGACGAGCGTCATGGTCAGCGTGACCATCGTGTCGTGCCACAGCCCGACACCGAAGATGACCGCCTCGCACACGATCGTGGTCACAGCCGGGCGCCAGCCACCGAGCACGTAGGCCACCGCGATGATGACCGGAGCCATCAGCCACCACGGCGACTCACCCAGGAGGGACTGGAGCGGGTTCAGCAGCCCGTAGGTCACCACGTTCTTGAACGCGTTGGTGAACGTGTCGACCGAGGCCACGAAGCTGTCCGTGAAGCTGTTGATCGCGTCGGCGAGCGAGCCGCCGATGTTGGCGCCCTCCGGGAAGAGGGCCAGCCCGAGGTAGGTCCGGGACAGGTAGATCGCGATGACCACAGGGATGAATGTCACGGCGAGCAGGGCGCGCCGGAAGGCGGGCGTCGGCCTCGGGCGGCGGCCCTTGGTCGTCTCGCTGGCCCATCTCGGGAGCTTCTCGAGGACCACGGTCATCAGCATCACGCCGGGGCGTCCGACGGACGCGAGGCCATGGCTGTCCCGCTCGGCCTTCTCGCTCGCGGCGGTCGTCGTCCGGTCGAGCATGATCGCGACCAGCACGATGGCGAGGCCGGCGACGGAGGCGCCACCGACGTCGAGGTTCTGCAGCGCGGCCACGACGGGCTTGCCGAGGCCCGGGCTGTTCACGAAGGCGGCGATGGTCGCCATCGACAGCGCGGCCAACGTGCACTGGTTGATGCCGACCACGATGGTGCGGCGGGCCATCGGCAGCTGCACCTGGCGCAGCAGCTGGCGCTTCGTCACGCCGAGCGAGCCGGCGGCCTCGATCGTGGTGGCCGGCACCGAGCGGATGCCGTGCTCGGTGATCCGCACCAGCGGCGGCAGCGCGTAGATCAGCGTGCAGACGACGCCGGCGGAGGCCCCGATGCCGAACAGCAGCGCCAGCGGGGCGAGGTAGGCGAACGCGGGCATCGTCTGCATCAGGTCCAGCACCGGCGTGATGACGGCCGACACCGACCTGCGCCGGGCCATCGCGATGCCGAGCGGCAGCCCGATCATGCAGCAGATCACCACGGCCACCCCGGTCACGATCAGGGTGTCCATGCTGTCGGCCCAGTAGCCCAGGAAGCCGAAGGACAGGGTGGTGAGGAACACGAGGATGGCCGAGCGGACACCGGCCGTCGCGAAGGCCATCCAGGTGAACAGGGCGACGACGCCGAGCCAGCCGATCTGCGGCACCGGACGCGGGAAGGCCGGCGCGCTGATCAGCTCCTGGAGCTGGGCGACCAGCCAGTTGAGGAAGTCCCCGATGGTCCCGATGACTCCGCTGAAGAACCAGTTGCCGCGGGTCGCGGCGAGCTGGATGTCGTCGCTGAGCTGGTTGAGCCACTTGTGGAACCCCAGGACGTCCTGGAACGGCAGGGCGAGCGTGTCGACGCCCTTGAACAGCGCCCAGCCGCCGACCCAGACGACCGCGATGATCCCGAGCCACATCCCGGTATGACGCTTGCCGACCGTGTCGACGTACGGCTGCTCCTCCTTCGTGGCGGCCGGCGGCCGCTCCTGCAGCGAGGTCACGACTCTTCCTCCTCCGCCACCACCACTCGCAGGATGTCCTCGTCGTCGACGATCCCCACGAACTTCTCACCGTCGAACACCCGGACCGGACCGTGCGCGTCGAGCACCTCGCGGGCCGCTTCGCTGACGATCCGGTCGGCCTGGAGCACCGGACCGTCCTCGGCCTCGCCCGGCTCCGGGTCCCGCATCACCCACCGCAGCGTGAGCACGTGGGACTTGGGCACCTCACTGACGAAGTCCTTCACGTAGTCGTCGGCCGGCGCCCCCACCACCTGGTCGGGCGTGCCGATCTGGATGACCTCGCCGTCGCGCATGATCAGGATCCGGTCGCCGAGCTTCAGGGCCTCCGCGAGGTCGTGCGTGATGAAGACCATGGTCTTGCCGACCTCGTGGTGGAGCCGGATGACCTCGTTCTGCATGTCGCGGCGGATCAGCGGGTCGAGCGCGGAGAACGGCTCGTCGAACATCAGCAGCTGGGGGTCGGCCGCCAGGGCGCGGGCCAGCCCGACACGCTGCTGCATGCCTCCGGAGAGCTGGTCCGGGAAGGAGTTCTCGTAGCCGGAGAGCCCCACCAGGTCGACCATCTCCTGGGCCCGGTTCCGGCGGGCGGTCTTGTTCTCGCCGCGCACCTCGAGCCCGAACGCGATGTTGTCGATGACCTTGCGGTGCGGGAGCAGGCCGAAGTGCTGGAACACCATCGCCACGTGCTTGCGACGCAGG
Organism: uncultured Actinomycetota bacterium; assembly: GCA_963827435.1. Lineage (GTDB taxonomy): Bacteria > Actinomycetota > Actinomycetes > Propionibacteriales > Nocardioidaceae > Nocardioides_B. The sequence goes on along the minus strand of CAWHAU010000019.1, from coordinate 204,700 downwards.
TCCCGGAGCTTGTGCTCGTCGGCGGAGGTGATGTCCTCTCCCCCCATCTGCACGATGCCGTGGGTCGGCTCGATCAGCCTGGTCAGCAGCCGGACGAGGGTGGACTTGCCGGAGCCGGACAGCCCCATCACCACGAACACCTCACCCGGGGCGACGTCGAAGGAGACGTCCTTGACCGCGGTGACGCACCCGGTCTTGGCCTGCAGGTCCTTGCGGGACAGCTCGGCGTCCGGTGTGCCGATGACCTTGTCGGCCTTGTCTCCGAAGATCTTCCAGAGCTCCCGGACGGACAGGGCCGACTGTCCCTCGGTCGCGGTGAAGTCGCTCTTCTCCTCGATCTGCGTCATCGGTGGTCTCCTGATGTCGAAGGCGACGGTCCGGCCGGGTGCCCGGGCGGGTACAACGGGTCGTTGTCGCGGTAGCGGTAGAACGGTGCGTCCGAGGCGGGAAGTGGGGAGTTCCCGGCGATCATGTCGGCTGCCTTCTCGGCGAGCATCATCACGGGCGCGTAGATGTTGCCGTTCGTGACGTAGGGCATGGCGGACGCATCAACGACGCGCAGCCCGTCGACGCCGTGCACGCGCATCGACGCTCGGGTCGAGTACGGCGGCCTCGTCGGTGCCCATCTTGGCGGTGCACGACGGGTGCAGCGCCGTCTCGGCGTCCTCGGCGACCCAGTCGAGGATCTCCTGGTCGGTCTCCACCGACGGGCCCGGCGAGAGCTCGCCGGCGTTGAAGACGTCGAACGCGGGCTGCTTGAGGATGTGCCGCGCGGCGCGGACCATCTCGATCCACTCGCGACGGTCGTTCTCGGTCGACAGGTAGTTGAAGCGCAGCGCCGGGTGCTGGTAGGGGTCCGTCGACTTCAGGGTCACCGTGCCGCGGACGTCGGAGTACATCGGCCCGATGTGCACCTGGTAGCCGTGCTCCGCGGCCGGCCGCGACCCGTCGTACCGGATGGCGATCGGGAGGAAGTGGAACATCTGGTTCGGGTAGTCGACCCGGTCGTTGCTGCGGATGAAGCCGCCCGCCTCGAAGTGGTTCGACGAGCCCACCCCGCTGCGCAGGAACAGCCACTCGGCACCGATCCGCGGCTTGTGCCGGTGCTTGAGCCAGGGGCCGATCGAGACGGGCTGCTTGGAGGCGTACTGGATGTAGACCTCGAGGTGGTCCTGGAGGTTGCTGCCGACGCCGGGGAGGTCCGCGACCACGTCGATGCCGAGCTTCTCGAGGTCGGCCTTCGGGCCGATGCCCGAGAGCAGCATCAGCTGCGGGGAGTTGATGGCACCGCCGCACAGGACCACCTCGCGGGCGTCCACGTGCTTCGAGCCGCGACCGGGCCGGTGGTAGTCGACGCCGGTGACGCGGCTGCCCTTGAGGGACAGGCCGGTGACCATCGACAGGGTCTCGACGGTGAGGTTCTTGCGGCTCATCACCGGGTGCAGGTAGGCGCGCGCCGCGCTGAGCCGTCGGCCGCGGTGCACGTTGCGGTCGAACGGCGCGAACCCCTCCTGCCGGTAGCCGTTGACGTCGTCGGTGAGCGGGTAGCCGGCCTGCTGCACGGCCTCGAAGAACGCGCCGAACAGCGGGCTCGTCGCGGGCCCGCGCTCCAGCACGAGCGGACCGCTGCCCCCGCGCCACTCGTCGGCGCCGGCGAGGCAGGTCTCCATGCGCTTGAAGTAGGGCAGGCAGTGCGCGTAGTCCCACTGCTCCATGCCCGGGTCGGCGGCCCAGCGCTCGTAGTCGAGCGGGTTGCCGCGCTGGAAGATCATCCCGTTGATGCTGCTGCTGCCGCCGAGCACCTTGCCGCGCGCGTGGTAGACCTTCCGGCCGTTCATGAACGGCTCGGGCTCGGACTCGTACTTCCAGTCGTAGAGCCGGTTGCCGATGGGGTACGGCAGCGCGGCCGGCATGTGGATGAACGGGTCGATCCGGAAGTCCGACCGACCCGCCTCGAGCACCAGGACCGTCGTACCGGGGTCCGCGCTCAGCCGGTTGGCGAGCGCGCACCCGGCGGAGCCGCCGCCGACGATCACGTAGTCCCAGGTGCTCATGGTCACTCCCCCGCGAACCAGCGTTGGGGCTGCGGCCGGATGTTGTGCCAGATGTGCTTGGTCTCGCGGTACTCCTCGAGACCCGCGACGCCCAGCTCGCGGCCGATGCCGGACTGCTTGTAGCCGCCCCACTCCGCCTGCGGGACGTAGGGGTGGTAGTCGTTGACCCACACCGTGCCCATCCGCAGCCGGGCCGCGACCCGCTCCGCGCGGCCGGCGTTCTGGGTCCACACGCCGCCGGCCAGCCCGTAGATGCTGTCGTTGGCGATGCGTACGGCGTCGTCCTCGTCGCGGAACGTCTCGACCGTCAGCACCGGACCGAACGACTCGTCCTGCACGACGGACATCGAGGCGTCGCAACCGTCGAGCAGTGTGGGCAGGTAGTAGAAGCCGTCGGCCAGGGCCGGGTCGTCGGGACGGCCGCCGCCGCAGCGCAGCTTGGCGCCCTCGGTGAGCCCGCGCTCGACGTACGCCTCCACCTTGGCGCGGTGCTGCTCGGAGATCAGCGGACCGGTCTCGGCCTGCTCGTCGAACGGGCCGCCGAGGCGGATGGTCTCGGCCCGCCGGACCAGCTCGTCGACGAACGGGTCGTGGATCGACTCCTCGACGACGAGCCGCGCGCCGGCCGAGCAGACCTGGCCGGAGTGCAGGAACACCGCAGTCAGCGCGAAGTCGACGGCGGTGTCGAAGTCCGCGTCCGCGAACACGACGTTGGGATTCTTGCCGCCGAGCTCGAGCGCCACCTTCTTCACCGTGGGTGCCGCGCTCGCCATGATCCGCCGGCCGGTCCCGAGCCCGCCCGTGAACGAGACCAGGTCGACCCGCGGGTCCTCGCTGAGCAACGCGCCGGCGCGAGGTCCGGCGCCGAGCACGAGGTTCGCGACGCCCGCGGGCAGCTCGAGCTCCTCGAGGATGCGCATCAGGTGGATCGCGGTGTGCGGCGTGAGCTCGCTCGGCTTGAGCACGAACGTGTTGCCGGCGGCGAGGCACGGCGCGACCTTCCAGGCCGTCTGCAGCAACGGGTAGTTCCAGGGCGTGATCAGCCCACAGACGCCGACGGGCTCGTGCACGATCTTGCTGACCACGTCGGAGCGGCCGGTGTCCACGACGCGTCCACCGTCCTGCGCCGCGGCGTTGCCGTAGTGCCGGAAGACGCCCACGACGTCGTCGACGTCGTACTCGCTCTCCACGAGCCGCTTGCCGGTGTCGAGGGACTCGGCCCGCGCGACCGCGGCCTTGTCGCGTTCGAGGAGGTCAGCGACGCCGTGCAGGAGCCGACCCCGCTCGAGGGAGGAGGTGACGGGCCAGGTGCCCTCGTCGAAGGCCACGCGCGCGGCGGCGATCGCGGCGGCGGTGTCCTGCGGGCCCGCTTCGTCGATCTCGGCGACGAGACTTCCGTCGGCCGGGCAGCGGATCTCGCGGCGCTCACCTTCGCGAGCGCTCTCCCATCGGCCCCCGACGTAGAGCTGCGGCACCCTTCTGGCTTCCGATCTCGCGGCATCGGTTGCGCATGTCGCAACTCGATGTGCGTCACGCAACAGGATTCCGGCTCGCCGGTGACCCGTCAAGCCTTAGGAGGTTCCGTAACCCAAACGTCGTGACACCTCGTCCGCGGCGTCCTGCACCACGGGGACCAGCTCCTTGACCCGCGGCTCCCCCAGCCGGAACGTCGGCCCGGACACGCTCAACGAGGCGATCACGTCGCCGTGCGCATTGCGGATCGGTGCCGCGATGGCGGTCAGCCCGACCTCGAGCTCGTCGACGGCCACGGCGTAGCCCTGGTCGCGGACCTCGGCGAGATCGCGGCGCAGCCGGGCCCGGGAGGTCACCGTGTCGGACGTGTAGGACGGCAGCTTCGGCAGCCGGCTGTCGACCTCGTCGGCGCTGAGGCCGGACAGCAGCACCTTGCCGTTGGAGGTGGCGTGCAGCGGGATGTGCTGGCCCACCCAGTTGTGCGACTGGAGCGCGGACTGTCCGGCCACCTGGTCGAGGTAGAGCGCCGAGCGGTCGGAGAGCACCGCGATGTTCACGGTCTCCCCGGAGTCGGCGGCGAGCTTGCGGCAGATCGGCCGGGCCTCCTGGACCACGTCGAGCCGGGCCGTGGTCGCACCGGCCAGCCGGAGCACGCCGACCCCGAGGCGGTACTTGCCACGCTCCTCGTTCTGCTCGACCATGCCGTGGGACTCCAGCGTGGCCACCAGCCGGAAGGCAGTGCTCTTGTGGACCCCGAGCTCGGCGGCGATCTCGGTGACACCGGCCTCGCCGAGACGGGCCAGGATGCCGAGGATGGTCAGGGCCCGGTCGACGGACTGGACGGAGGCCGGAGCCTCGCTCGTGCCGTTCGCCATGAGCCGACGGTAGCGCACCTCTGTTGCGTATCACAGAACGAGTTTCTGTTGACGCAACGTTGACGGCGCGATTCGGCGCCGAGTACAACGGCGCCATGACGGACCCGACCTATGTCCTCACCCTCACCTGCCCCGACCGCGCCGGCATCGTGCACGCGGTGGCCGGCCTGCTCGTCGAGCAGCGCGGCTACATCGTGGAGAGCCAGCAGTTCAGCGACCTGGCCGAGGACCGGTTCTTCATGCGGGTGCGGTTCGCCGTGGACGGCGCCGGGCCCGGGACGCTCGAGCGGCTGCGCACGTCGTTCACACCGGTCGCAGAACGCTGGGGCATGACCTGGGAGCTCTGGGACGCCCGCGAGCCGTACCGGACGCTGATCCTGGTCTCGAAGTACAGCCACTGCCTCAACGACCTGCTGTTCCGGTGGAGCAGCGGGTCGGTGCAGATCGACGTGGTCGGCGTGCTCTCCAACCACCCGGACTGCGAACGACTGGTGGCGTCGTACGGCGTGCCGTTCCACCACGTGCCGGTCACACCGGACACGAAGGCCGACGCCGAGAAGCGGATGCTGGAGCTCGTCGAGGCCGAGGGGGTCGACCTGGTCGTGCTCGCGCGCTACATGCAGGTGCTGTCCGACGACACCTGCCGTCTGCTGGCCGGCAAGGCGATCAACATCCACCACTCGTTCCTGCCGAGCTTCAAGGGCGCGCGGCCCTACCACCAGGCGTTCGACCGCGGCGTGAAGCTGGTCGGCGCGACGGCGCACTACGTGACCGGCGACCTCGACGAGGGCCCGATCATCGAGCAGGACGTGATGCGCGTCGACCACCGCTTCGACGCCGCCGAGCTCGCCGCGGCCGGCCGCGACGTCGAGAGCCAGGTGCTCTCGCGCGCCGTGCGCTGGCACGCCGAGTCCAGAGTGCTGCTCAACGGGTCGAAGACGGTGGTGTTCCGGTAGGCGGTGTCCCGGCCGCGCCGGCCCGCAGATTCCCAGGGGACCCAGGGAAACTGGCACACCCCCAGCGTTGCAACGTCGGGGATGAGTCAGTTTCGTCGGGTGTGTACGACGATCCGCGTTCGTGACACGGCGACGAGCCGGATAGCGTCCCCAGCGCCGGCTGGGGGTTGGACGTGCACCCAGAGCCTCGCTGGCCGGCCGACCCGCTGCGGATCGGTGCGATGTTCCCGCCATGGACGACTACTTCGCAGCGATGGAGCTGAGTCAGGGTTTCATCTCGCGGGCAGACGTGCTCGCCGCCGGCCATGACGACCGGTTCATCCGCAGACAGCTCGCCTCGCGACACTGGACGCGCATTCGCAACGGCGCCTACTGCAGCACCGAGCGTTGGACACCGCTTGATCCGCTCGACCGACATCGACGTCTCGCGAGAGCGGTCATGAGGGCACACGGGGACGGCGTGGTCCTGAGCAAGGTGAGTGCCTTGTCGATGCGACCGGGCATCGACGTCTGGGGCGTCGACCTGACGCGCGTGCACGTGACGAGGCGTGACGGTCGCAGCGGAAGCGTCGAGCGGGACGTGGTCCACCACGAAGGCCCCATCAGCGACGACGACGTCGAAGAGATCGACGGGCTGCTCGTCGTGCGCGAAGACCGCTCTGTGGTCGAGACCATCGCCACCGTGGGCGTCGAGCCCGGCTTGGTCATCGCCGACTCAGCGCTGCACCAAGGACGCGTCACGCCCGAGGTGCTCGTCGATCTGAGGGAGCAGAACAAGCGCTGGCGAGGAAGCCGCACCGCCGACCTCGTGCTGCGCATGACCGACGCGAAGGCCGAGTCGGTTGGCGAGTCCCGATCGCGTTTCCTCTACTGGAGCCAAGGGTTCCCGCGACCGGTCGTCCAGTTCCCGGTCTTCGAGGACGGTGTCCTGATCGGCACCACGGACATGGCCTGGCCGTTGCTCGGGCTGCTGTTCGAGTTCGACGGCAGGGTGAAGTACGGCCGGCTCCTCAAGCCGGGACAGACCCCGGGAGACGCCGTGTTCGCGGAGAAGAAGCGTGAGGACGCCCTGCGACGCGCGACCGGCTACGCCATGGAGCGAGCGACCTGGGTCGACCTCTCTCATCCGGTCGAGACCGCTCGGCGCGCACGCTCGCGGATCTCCGGACCGCGCCACGCCGGCTGACGAGCACCGCCGGCATCTGACAGCCCCGCCAAAACCGGCACACCCCCAGCGTTGCAACGGCGGGGGTGTGCCGGTTTCCCAGGGGACCCAGGGAATCTGGCAGCCTGCTCAGTCGCCCAGCTCGCGCCGGCGCCGGACGACGTACTCCTGGAGCTCCTGGCGGATCGCGTCGTCGAGCGGCGGGGCGACGTACTCCTCGAGCTTCTGCTGGTAGATCTTCGTGGCCCGGGCGTTGGTGTCGTTGCCGCCGTTGCGGACCCAGCGCTCGTAGTTGTCCGACGAGGACAGCATCGGCCGGTAGAAGCAGGTCCGGAACCGCTCCATCGTGTGCATGGCGCCGAGGAAGTGGCCGCCGTGGCCGACCTCCTGGTGGGCGCCGAAGGCGAGCGAGTCCTCGTCGATCTCCAGCGGGGTGAACTCCACCCGGAGCATCTGCAGGAGCTCGACGTCGACGATGAACTTCTCGAAGCCCGCGACCAGGCCGCCCTCGAGCCAGCCGGCCGAGTGCATCACCCAGTTGGCGCCGGCGAGGAACGTCGGCAGCAGCGTCATCAACGCCTCGTAGCCGGCCTGCGCGTCCGCCACCTGCGAGGAGGTGAGGCCGCCTCCGGAGCGGAACGGGAGGCCGAAGTGCCGGGCGATCTGGCCGGTGCAGAGCAGGCCGATGCCCGACTCCGGGGTGCCGAAGGTCGGCGAGCCGGACTGCATGTCGATGTTGGAGAGGAACGAGCCGAAGATGACCGGCGCGCCCGGGCGGATCAGCTGCGTGAGCGCGATGCCCGAGAGGGCCTCCGCCATCTGCTGCACGAGCGCGGCGGGGATGGTCACCGGGGACATCGCGCCCATCAGGATGAACGGCGTGACCACGCAGGGCTGGCCGGCCAGGGTGTACTCGAAGAGGGACTCGAGCATCCGCCCGTCCCAGTGCAGGGGCGAGTTGCAGTTGATCAGCGAGATCGACACCGGCGTCTTCTCGATGGCCTCGCGGCCGCCGAAGAGGATCTCGCCCATCCGGATCGTGTCCGCCGCGTTGACACCGGAGACCACGTTGCCCATGTAGACCTTGTCGGTCAGCGTCTGCAGCGCGTAGGTCATGTCGAGGTGCCGCGAGTCGAGCGGGGTGTCGTTGGGCTCGCAGATCACGCCGCCGGCCGAGTCGAGCACCGGGAACACCTGCGCCAGCTTGGCGAACCGCTCGAAGTCGTTCATCGTCGCGTCCCGGCGCACGTCGCCCTCGCGGACGAACGGCGGGCCGTAGACCGCGCCGAACGCCATCGAGTCCCCGCCGATGTGGATCGAGTGCTCGGGGTTGCGGGCCTGTACGTCGAACTCGCGCGGCGCCTTGGCGACCTGCTCGAGGACCCACTCGGGGTCGAGGAACACCGTTCGGTCCTCGACCTTCTGGCCCGCCTCGCGGAACAGCGCGAGCGCCCGGTCGCTGTCGAACTCGACCCCGATCTCGGTGACCAGGCGGCGCCAGCCGGCGTCCAGCTTGGCCATCGCGTCCTCGGAGAGGATCTCGTAGCGCGGCATGGTGTTGCGGAACATGGACTACCTCCGGCTCGCACAGCAGGACGGGACTCGGCTGGTCGGCTTCGGCCAGACACGGGTGATTCTGCTTGACCGACGCTGATCGGCATCTTAGCCTCATCATGTGGAAGTCGGTTCCACATGATGAAACACTCTCGTAACACGAGGTCGCGATGAGCAGCACTGCTCCGGCGGGCACGCAGGCGGTCGACCGCGCCGCCGCGCTGATCGACCTGGTCGTGCGCGCCGACGGGCCGATGAGCTTCACCGAGCTGAGCGACGAGACCGGCCTCGCCCGGTCCACCACCTCCCGGCTGCTGGCCGCCCTCGAGCGCACCGAGCTGGTCGAGCGCGACCCCGGCGGCGGGTACGTCGCCGGGCCGCTGTTCGCGCTGCACGCGGCGGTGCACGACCCGTGGCCGCAGATCGCCCGTCTCGCCCGCCCGGTGCTCGAGACCGTCGGCGAGGAGACCGGGGAGACCGTCCACCTCGGGGTCCCCCGCGGTGACGACGTCGTGCACATCGCGCAGGTCGAGTCGACCTACCTGCTCTCGGCGCGCGACTGGAACCTCGTCGACGTACCCCCGCACTGCTCGTCGCTGGGCAAGGTGCTCTACGCGTACGGCTGCCTGCCGGTCCCCGCGGGACGCCTCGAGCGCCGCACCGAGCAGACCCTCGCCTCCCGCGACGCGCTCGCGGCCGAGCTGTCCGTCGTACGCCGGCAGCGCTTCGCCACCACCGTGGACGAGCTCGAGACCGGGCTCTCCGCGATCGCGGCGCCCGTCGAGGGACGGGACGGCGTGTTCGCCGCGCTCGGCGTCTCCGGGCCCACCGCCCGGCTCCAGGACCGGGTCGACCACGTGGGTCGACTCCTCATCGAGCAGGCCGACGCCCTGTCGGCGCTGCTCCGTAGCCGGACCCGCCCCGGCTCCGACCGCTCGAAGGAGGGCGTCGCATGACCCTGTCACCGGAGGAGATCCTCCAGCGTCTCTACGACGAGACGTTGACCGGCAACGCACCCGAGGTCCTCGACCTGACCCGGCAGGCCCTCGCCCAGGACATGGAGCCCCAGTCGCTGCTGTTCGACGCGTTGATCCCCTCGCTGGAGGAGGTCGGCGCCCGGTTCGAGCGTGGTGACTTCTTCGTCCCGGAGATGCTCATCGCCGGCCGCGCCATGGCCGGCGCGATGGAGGTGCTGCGGCCCCTGCTCGCGGACACCGGGGTGCAGACCATCGGCAAGTTCCTGATGGGCACCGTCAAGGGCGACGTCCACGACATCGGCAAGAACCTCGTCAACATCATGCTCGAGGGTGCCGGCTTCGAGGTGATCGACCTCGGCGTGCAGGTCGCCCCGGAGAAGTTCGTGGAGAAGATCCAGGAGCACCAGCCCGACATCGTCGGCTTCTCGGCGTTCCTCACCACGACCATGCCGATGTTCAAGGCCAACCTCAACGCGTTGGAGAAGGCCGGCCTGCGCGACCAGGTCATCGTGATGGTCGGGGGCGCCCCGGTCACGCAGGAGTACGCCGACGCCGTCGGTGCCGACGGCTACGCACCCGACGCGTCCGCGACCGTCAAGCGCGCCAAGGACCTGCTCCAGAAGCGCCGGGCGCTGGTCAACGCATGAGCACCCCAAAGAACCGCTCCTGCGCTCGCTTCGCTCACTCCGTCACGCCTCGAGACCTCGAGACGACGCTGCGCGGCACCGGAGCCGAGGTCGTCCTCGGCCACGACCGGCGCTTCTGCCTGATCGGCGAGCGGATCAACCCCACCGGCCGGCGGATCTTCCAGGAGCAGCTGCGGGCCGGCGACCTGTCCGCGATCGAGCGCGACGTGATCGCGCAGGTCGAGGGCGGCGCCGACGTGCTCGACGTCAACATGGGCGTGCCGATGACCGACGAGCCCGAGCTCCTCGCCACGGCGGTCCGCATGGTCCAGGGCCTGACCGACAAGCCGGTCTGCATCGACTCCTCGGTCGTCGAGGCGCTCGAGGCCGGCCTCGCGGCGTACGACGGGCGGGCGCTGGTCAACTCGGTCACCGCCGAGGACGACCGGATGGCGCTGATCCTCCCCCTGGTCAAGAAGTACGACGCCGCGATCATCGCCCTGCCCAACGACGCGGAGGAGATCCCGATGGAGGCGGACCGCCGCCTCGAGCTCGTGCAGCACATCGTGGACGTCGCGACGAAGGAGTACGGCATCGCCCTGCAGGACATCGTGATCGACCCGCTGGCGATGCCGATCGGCGCGGACACGGGCGTCGTGAACACCGCGCTCGACACGATGCGCCGGATCCGGGACGTGCACGGACTGAACATGACGTGCGGCGCGTCCAACGTGTCGTTCGGCATGCCCGACCGGCACACGCTCGGCGCGACCTTCCTGCCGATGGCGATGACCGCGGGCCTCACCAGCGCGATCATGGACACGCGCACCCCGCAGATCGTGGAGGCCGTCAAGGCCGCCGACCTCCTGCTCGGCCACGACGAGTGGGGTGGCAGCTGGATCGCCGCACACCGCAAGAAGCAGGCCGCCGCCACCGGATGAGCGAGACACCCATGCACCAGCCGCCCGACGTGCAGGTCGACGCGCTCCGGCGCGAAGGCCTCATCGAGCCGCCGGACGGCCCGGGCTCGCAGCCGCACGACGGCTCGGGCCGCGTGCAGCTGTCCTTCTCCCCCTCCGGCCGCGACGTCCGCGTCCCGCCAGGGGTCAGCGTCTTCGACGCCGCGAGCTGGAACGGCATCGCGATCGACTCGACGTGCGGCGGGCACGGCACCTGCAAGAAGTGCAAGGTGCAGGTGCTCGACGGCTCGGTGCCGGTGCACCGGCTCGACCAGCGCTCGTTCACCCCGGCCCAGCTCGCCGACGGCTGGCGGCTGGCGTGCCTGGCCCAGGCCACCGGGGACCTCAAGGTCGAGGTGCCGCCGCTGACCACCCGCCCCAAGGCCGCGACCCTCGGCGTCGGGCGCCAGGTGATCCTGCGTCCGGCCCTCCAGAAGCGCTACGTCGAGGTGGAGGAGCCGACCCTCTCGGACCAGCGCACCGACCTGCAGCGGGTCCTCGACGCGATCGACGACCTCGAGCTGACGCCCGACCTGCACGTGCTGCGGCGGCTTCCGAAGGTGCTGCGCCAGGCCGACTACAAGGTCACCGCCGTCGTCGTCGACGAAGCGCTCATCGACGTCGAGCCCGGCGACACCACCGACCGGCGCTTCGCGATCGCCTTCGACCTCGGCACCACCACGGTCGTGGCCACGCTCGTCGACACCGCCACCGGCACGCCCGCGGCGGTCGCGTCGATGCTCAACAAGCAGCAGCCGTTCGGCGGCGACGTGATCACCCGGATCAGCGCCACGATGATGGACCCGCAGGCAGCCGACCGGCTCCGCGACGCCGCCCAGGACACGCTGGCGGAGCTCACCACCGAGGTGCTCAAGGAGGCCGGCGTCGAGCCTCAGGAGGTCTACGAGGTGGCCCTTGCGGGCAACGCGACGATGACCGCCCTGGTGCTCGGCATCGACCCGGAGCCGATCGGCGTCGCACCGTTCATCATGTCCAGCAGCACCCTGCCGACCCTGCTCGCCTCCGACCTCGGCCTGGCGCTGCACCCGCGGGCGCGGGCGGTCGTCTTCCCGGCCCTCGGCGCGTACGTCGGCGGCGACATCGTCTCCGGGATGCTGGCCACCGGCATGGACCGGGACAAGCGCACCCGGTTGTTCATCGACGTCGGCACCAACTGCGAGATCGTGCTCAGCGACGGCGACACGATCGTCTCGACGGCCGCGCCGGCCGGGCCGGCCTTCGAGGGCGGCGCGATCCGGTGCGGCATGCGGGCCGCCGACGGCGCCGTCGAGGTGGTCCGTGTCGACCCGGAGATCGAGGGCGGGGTCAGCCTCCAGGTCATCGGCGACGTCGAGCCCGTCGGCCTGTGCGGGTCAGGGCTCGTGGACGCCGTCTCCGAGCTGCACCGGGCCGGCCTGCTCGACCACTCCGGCCGCTTCGTCACCGACGAGCGGGCCCGCGAGATCGCGCCGCACGTCGCCGACCGGCTGGCCTCCATCGGGCAGGAGCGGGTGTTCGTGCTGCACCGGCCCACGCCCGACGCGACCGCCGAGGAGACGGTGTACCTCTCCCAGCGCGACGTCCGCGAGCTGCAGTTCGCCAAGGGCGCCATCGCCACCGGCTGGACCTTGCTGCTCGAGGAGCTCGGCCTCGAGCAGTCCGACGTGCAGCAGGTGCTGCTGGCCGGATCGTTCGGGAGCTACCTCTCCCCCGCCGCCGCCGTGCGCATCGGCCTGGTGCCGAAGATCCCGGTGCTGCGGATCGTCTCGGCCGGCAACGTGGCCGGCGAGGGCGCGAAGATGAGCCTGCTGAGCGTGCGCGAGCGGGCCGGTGCCCTGGCGCTGCTGGAGGAGGTGACCTATGTCGAGCTCTCCGACCGCGCCGACTTCAACGACCGGTTCATCGAGCTCCTCGCCTTCCCGGGCTGACCGGGCTGACCGGGGCGGGCGCGTGGCCCTGATCGCCTGCGGGGCGATCGCGGCCCCGTGCGCCGCCGTGGTGGCCTCGCGAGGGTGGCCGGTCGACGTACACCCGCTGCCGCCGCTGCTGCACAACCGTCCCGACCGGATCGCCGGCCAGGTCGACCGGCTGGCCGAGGAGCTGGCGGGCCGCTACGACCGGGTGGCCGTGGGCTACGCCGACTGCGGCACGTACGGCGCGCTCGACGAGGTCTGCGCACGGCGCGGGCTGTCCCGGCTGGCCGGGCTGCACTGCTACGACGTCTTCGGCGGCGCCGACCGGCTGCGGGAGATGTTCGAGGCCGAGCCCGGGACCTACGTGCTGACCGACTTCCTGGTCCGGTCCTTCGCACGGACCGTCGTCGCCGAGCTGGGGCTGGACCGCTACCCCGAGCTGCGCGACGACTACTTCGCGCACTACACACGGATGGTCTGGCTGGCCCAGGAGCCCGACGACGAGCTGCGGGCGCTGGCCCAGCAGGCCGCCGACCGCGTCGGGCTGCCGCTGGCCGTCGTCGAGACCGGGCACGGCGGCCTCGAACGCGCCCTCGTGGAGCTGCTCACCCTGGAGGGCCTGTCTCGAGACGAGGCCGCGGCAGCGTCGAGAGACATGCCCTAGGCTCCGGCTCATGTCGAAGACCCCCGCCGTCGAGCTCGCCCCGGGGGTCTGGCGGATCCCCACCGTCGGCAAGGACCTGGTCAACTCCTTCGCGCTCGTGCAGGAGGACGGCTCGGTCACCCTCGTCGACACCGGGCTCAAGTCGGCGCCGCCGCGGATCGTCGCGGGCCTCGCCGCCATCGGCAAGCATCCGCGCGACGTCACCCGGATCGTGCTCACCCACGTGCACCCCGACCATGCCGGCGGTGCGGCGCGGATGGGACGCGAGACCGGCGCGCCCGTCCTCGTGCACGCCGACGACCACGGCTGGGCCACGTCCGGCCGGGTGACCGGTGCCAACGACACGTCCACCACGATGGGCAAGGTCTTCGCCCGCCTGGGCGACGGCAAGCTCGAGCCCTTCCAGCCGGACCAGGCCCTGGCCGACGGCGACGTGCTGCCGGGTGGCGTGCGGGTCGTGCACACGCCCGGCCACTCCCCCGGGCACGTGTCGCTCCTGCTGGAGGACAGCGGCGTGATGGTCACCGGCGACGCGATCTTCAACTTCCGGTTCCTGCGACGCACCCGGATCTCACCGGCGTTCCTGTGCTCGGACTTCGCCATGACCAAGCAGACCGCGCACCGCCTCGGCGAGCTGGACTACCGGGTGGCGGCGTTCACGCACGGCCCGGAGATCACGGACGGCGCCCGCGAGACCGTCCGCGGGCTGCTCGCCTCCCTCTAGGGATGTCCTAACGCACAGCCATCAGCCGGTCGAGGTACTCCCGGCGCCACGCCTCGGTCTCGGCGACCTGGTTGAACGTGTAGACGTGCAGCCCGGTGACCAGCGTGCCCGGGCGCGCCAGCGCCGGTGCGCACCGCTCCAGGAACTTCTCGCCGGTGAAGCCGCCCGGCGCCGCCAGCCGGGTCAGGGTGCCCTTGTGCTTGGCCAGGAACCGGGTCGAGTCGCCGACGCCGATCTTGGTGGCCATCGTCAGCAGCTTGGTGCGGTCGATCGGCCCGGGGATGCCGAGCAGCACCGGCATGGTGATGCCACGCGCCCGCATCCGGTCCACCCAGGTGCGGATGCTGTCCGGGTCGAAGTTCAGGTTGCTCACCACGTGGGTGGCGTGCCGCCGCTTGTCCCACATCGACTGCACGGTGAGGTCGTCGCTGATGGTCGGGTGGGACTCGGGGTAGCCGGTGATGCCGACCTCGGGGAACGGCCGCCCGAGCGCCGTGAGCTCCTCGAGCAGGTCGAGGGCGGAGGTGTAGTCACCCGCCGGTGGGTCCTGGTCGCCACCGGGCACGAACACGGTGGTGACCCCCACTGCCGTCATCCGGTCGACGATCTCGGCCAGCTGGGTGCGGCCGCTGACCATCCGCGCCGCGAGGTGGGGTACGGCGGTGTACCCCTGTCGCGCGAGCCGCTCCGTGAGGTCCAGCGTGGCGGCGAGGCCCTTGGCCGGCGAGGCCGTCACCGTCACGGTGAGGTCGACTGGGACGTGCTCGAGCACCTTGTCCTCGATCGACGGCGTGGGCAGCACCTCGTAGCGCGCCGAGGACAGCATGTCGGCCAGGAAAGCCCCATGAATCTTGTTGCGCATTGAGGAACTCGTTTCGCGATACGCAATAGCCCGGTCAGGGTATCCCCGCGTCACGAACGCGACAAGGCATCCGGCCCGGCGCGGGCTGGATGCTCGTCGCGGCCCAGAGAGGGCAGCTCGGTCGTCAGTCTGTGGTCAGCCTCAGCAGGCCGTGCTCGACGTCGCCGTCGGACCAGCCGCTGACGCCGAGCGCGTCGAGCGGCGCGATGTTCGAGCGGGCCTCCGCGTCGCCGTCGGACAGCGCGTCGGCGAGCTGCTCGGCCCACCCGTCGCCGGCGTCGAAGTTGACGTAGAGCGACCCGGTCGCCCGGTCCGCCTCGGGCACCACCGTGTCGAAAGCGGTGACGCTCGACAGGTTGCCCTTCTCGAGCAACCTGTCGACGTACGCCTGGCTGAGACCGACCGCGACCTGACCGTCCCCGGTGGCGACCTTCACCATGTCGGCGTCGGGGCCGGCGACCGCCTTGAGCTTGTCGATGATCGGGACGATCTTGTCGGGGTCGCCGTGGATCCGGATCCCGGCCGGCAGCTGCGACGGGTCGGGCGACGACATGAACGACTCGATGTCCGCCGAGGCGTCGACGGAGACCGTGATGCCGTCGCCGAGCAGCGTCTCGATGTCCTCGGGAAGCTGCAACCCGGTCGCCCGCTCGCCCTCGGCGAGCATGTCCTCGAGGCTGTCCTGCGAGCCGCTCATGGCGTTCATCTGACCCAGGTAGTCCTCGAGCCAGCCGTCCCGGAAGGCGACGGAGAAGGCCGCGGCCGTGGTGCCGGGAAGGGTGCCGGTGTCGGGTCCGGCGCCCGTGCCGCCACCCATCGTGGACGGCAGACCCTGCGCCGCGAACTCGGCCTCGACCGCGCCGTCGCGGAAGCGCACCACCCCGGCGGCGCCACCGAAGTCCTTGAAGGTCTTCTCGAGCTGGTCGATCTGGTCCCGGGTGTCGTTGTCGGTGCCCGCCACCGAGCTGTCCTGCGCGATCGCCGTGGCCAGGGCACGGGGCGCGTCCTTCGAGACGTACATCGTCACGATGCCGGGGTCGCCCGTGCGTTCCGTCGCGGCGGTGAACTCGTCGGTGTCCGCGAGCGTCCCGGCCTCGGCGTCCTTGGCGAACGCGTCGGCCTCCCGCTGGGTCTCGGCGAGCAGCATGTAGTCGCCGACGAAGGTGACACCGGTGCGGCCCGGCTCCTGGTCGGAGGCGTCGGAGCCGCAGCTCTCGATCGCCCGAGCACCCGCCTTCGCCTTCTCCTGGTCGGTGACCTGGAGCACCACGAGCGGAGCGGCGCCGTGCTCGCTGTCCGGTACGGCGGCCAGGGCGACCCGGTCGCCGATCCAGGGCTCGACGTCCTTCGCGTAGTCGAGGTCCGCGCAGCCGTCGTCCTTGCGGATCTCCTCGAAGACGGCCTGGCGGATGTCGTCGCGGCTGCCGAGCTCCTTCTTGATGGCCGGGAACTTCCGGAGGATCTTGAAGGCCTCGATCTTCTGGGACGCCGTCGGGTCCAGGTCGAGGCTGACGTAGGCGACCGCGTCGGCGGGGACGGCGGTGGCCGCCGAGCTGCCTCCGGAGAGCAGCTGGACCATGCCGTAGGTGCCGGCCCCGACCGCGGCGACGACCGCTACGGCTGCGGCGGCGACCAGGCCGGTGCGGCGTGCGCGGGCCGGCTCCGGCGCGGTCTCGTCGGGCTCCGGGGCCGTGCCTCCGGCCCCGAGGTACTCCGGCTGGGTGGGTCCGTGCGTGCTCAAATCGTGCTCCCCCGATGACGGCGGCCGGCGGCCGCGACGTGAGGGTCCAGCCTACTGGGGCTCGGTGGTCCCGCGGGCCGCTTCGGAGGTGGTCGGACCGGCACTGTTGAGCAGCACGACGAGGGCGCCGGCGAGCACCGCGACCGGCCAGACGAGGTAGACGCTGAACGTGTCCACCTCGAGCCGGACCGGCACCTGCGCACCCACCTTCGCCTCCCGGAGCGCGGCCGCCGGGTCCCCCGGTCCGAGCAGGTGCCCGATCAGCGCCATCACGGCGGCGGCGAGGGCCGCCCCGAGGACCAGCAGCAGGCTGGTGAGCAGCGGGTCACGGGAGCGCCACCAGGTGAGCACCAGACCCGTGACGAGACCCGTGACCGCGGCGATCACGGCGTACACCCCGTCGGCGGAGAACTGGCGCCGGAGCGCGGCCTCGCTCATCACCCCGCCGTCCCGGGTCTTGGTGTACGCCGCCGGGTCGACCAGGAGCCACCACAGCACACCGCCCGCGAGGCCGAGCACCAGGAAGATCGCGATGACCACCGCCGCGTCACCACGCAGCCTCCCGCCGGAGCGGGCACCCGAGGCGTCCTCGGTGGGCTGCTGCGGGGCGGCCCGCACGGCAGCCGGGGCGGGGTCGCTCATCAGCCGGCCAGGCAGTGCGGCCCGAGCAGCGCCTTGAGGTCGGCGAACAGGGCCGGGCTCGCCGAGACGCGCAGGCGGTCGTCGAGCTTCATCACGGTGGTCGAGGTCTTGGTCATCAACCGCAACCGTACTTCGGTCACCCCGGGATGCGTCCCCAGGACGTCCTTGAGCTGCTCGACCACCGGCATGGTGCACCGGGTCGACGGCATCGTGATCACCACGGGCCCGGACGGTCCGTCGGCCAGGTCCGGGACGCTGACCTCCTGCCCGTGCAGCTCCGGCTGGTCCTTGGACCGGGAGAGCCGGCCCTTGACCGTGACGATGGCGTCCTCGTTGAGCAGGGTGCTGGCCAGCTGGTAGGCGCTCGGGAACAGGAGTACGTCGATCCCGCCCTCGAGGTCCTCCAGGGTCACCATGGCCCAGGCGTCGCCGCGCTTGGTGATCTTGCGCTGCACCGACGTGATCAGCCCGGAGACGGTGATCGTCGAGCCGTCGGGCCGGTCCTCGTCGACGAGCAGCTGGCCGATGGTGCAGTCGGCCGACGCGGACAGGATGTGCTCGAGCCCCATCAGCGGGTGGTCGGAGACGTAGAGACCGAGCATCTCCCGCTCGTGCCCGAGCAGGGTCTGCTTGTCCCAGTCGGCGATGTCGGGGACCGCGATCGCCACCCCGAAGCCGCCGCCGGCGTCCTCGTCGAGACCGCCGAAGAGCGAGTCCTGGCCGATGGCCTCGTTGCGCTTGATGTCGGCGTACTGGTCGACGGCGGTCTCGTGCACCGCGACCAGGGCCCGGCGACGGTGCCCGAGCGAGTCGAAGGCACCGGCCTTGATCAGCGACTCGATGACCCGCTTGTTGCAGACCAGGGTCGGCACCTTGTCCATGAAGTCGGCGAAGTCGGTGTAGCGGCCCTGCTCGCGGCGGGCCTCGACGATCGCGTCGACGACGTTGATGCCGACGTTGCGGATCGCGGAGAGTCCGAACCGGATGTCGGTGCCGACCGGCGTGAAGGTGGCCTCCGACTCGTTGACGTCGGGCGGCAGCACCTGGATCTTCATCCGCCGGCACTCGTTGAGGTAGATCGCCATCTTGTCCTTGTCGTCCTTGACGGACGTGAGGACGGCGGCCATGTACTCGGCCGGGTAGTTGGCCTTGAGATAGGCCGTCCAGTAGCTGACCAGCCCGTAGGCGGCGGAGTGCGCCTTGTTGAACGCGTAGTCGGAGAACGGCAGCAGGATGTCCCACAGCGTCTGCACCGCGGCCATCGAGTAGCCGCGCTCCTGCATGCCCGCGGAGAAGCCCTCGAACTGCTTGTCCAGCTCCGCCTTCTTCTTCTTGCCCATCGCCCGGCGCAGGATGTCCGCCTGGCCCAGCGAGTAGCCCGCGAGCTTCTGGGCGATCGCCATGACCTGCTCCTGGTAGACGATCAGGCCGTAGGTCTCACCCAGGATGTCCGCGAGCGGCTCGGCCAGCTCGGGGTGGATCGCCACGACCTCCTCGCGGCCGTTCTTGCGGCGGGCGTACTTGTTGTGCGAGTCCGCACCCATCGGACCGGGCCGGTAGAGCGCGCCGACCGCCGAGATGTCCTCGAACGTGTCGGGGCGCATGCTGCGCAGCAGCGCCCGCATCGGCCCGCCGTCGAGCTGGAAGACGCCGAGGGTGTCGCCCTTGGACAGCAGCGCGAACGTTGCGGGGTCGTCGAGGGTGAGGTCCTCGAGCACGACCTTCTCGCCCCGGTTGTTGGTGATGTTGATCAGCGCGTCGTCGAGGATGGTGAGGTTGCGCAGCCCCAGGAAGTCCATCTTGATGAGGCCGAGCCGCTCGCAGGTCGGGTAGTCGAACTGCGTGATGATCGCGCCGTCCTGCTCGCGGCGCATGACGGGGATGACGTCCTGCAGCGGCGCGCTGGACATGATGACGCCCGCGGCGTGCACGCCCCACTGGCGCTTGAGGCCCTCGATGCCGATGGCGGTGTCGACGACCTTCTTGACGTCGGCGTCGGCGTCGTACAGGGAGCGGAACTCGCCGCCCTCGCCGTAGCGGCCGTGCTGCGGGTCGAAGATGTCCTTGAGCGGGACGTCCTTGCCCATCACCGCGGCCGGCATGGCCTTGGTGATCCGGTCGCCCATCGCGAACGGGTAGCCGAGGATCCGCGAGGAGTCCTTGACCGCCTGCTTGGCCTTGATGGTGCCGTAGGTGACGATCATCGACACCCGGTCGTCGCCGTACTTCTCGGTGACGTAGCGGATCACCTCGCCGCGCCGGCGCTCGTCGAAGTCGATGTCGAAGTCGGGCATCGAGACGCGGTCGGGGTTGAGGAAACGCTCGAAGATCAGGCCGTGCTGGAGCGGGTCGAGGTCGGTGATCCGCATGGCGTACGCCGCCATCGAGCCCGCACCGGAGCCACGGCCCGGGCCGACCCGGATGCCGTTGTTCTTGGCCCAGTTGATGAAGTCGGCGACGACGAGGAAGTAGCCGGGGAACCCCATCTGGGTGATCACGCCGATCTCGAAGTCGGCCTGCTTGCGAACCTCGTCGGTCACCCCGTCGGGGTAGCGGAACCGCAGGCCCTTCTCGACCTCCTTGACGAACCAGGTGTCCTCGGTCTCCCCCTCGGGGACCGGGAACCGCGGCATGAAGTTGGCGGACTCGTCGAAGGAGACCTCGCACCGCTCCGCGATCAGCAGCGTGTTGTCGCAGGCCTCGGGCAGGCCGTAGCGCTCCCCCCACAGCTCGCGCATCTCGGCAGGCGACTTGATGTAGTAGGAGTCGCCGTTGAACTTGAACCGCTTCGGGTCGGCCATGGTGCTGCCCGAGGAGACGCAGAGCAGGTGCTCGTGCGCCTGGGCGTCGCCGGGGTTGGTGTAGTGCGAGTCGTTGGTCGCGATCGGCCGGATGCCGAGGTCCTTGGACAGCCGCAGGAGTCCGTCGCGGACCCGGGTCTCGATGTCGAGCCCGTGATCCATCAGCTCGAGGAAGAAGCTGTCCTTGCCGAAGATGTCCTGGAAGTCACCGGCGGCCGCCCGGGCCTTCTCGTAGTCGCCGATCCGCAGCCAGGTCTGCACCTCGCCCGACGGGCAGCCGGTGGTGCCGATCAGCCCCTCGGCGTGCTCCGCCAGCAGCTCACGGTCGGCGCGGGGCTTGTAGAAGAAGCCCTCGATCGAGGAGCGCGACGACAGCCGGAACAGGTTGTTCATGCCGCGGTTGTTCTCCGCGAGCAGGGTCATGTGGGTGTAGGCGCCGGACCCCGAGACGTCGTCGTCGCCGCCGTTGTTCCAGCGGACCCGCTTGCGGTCGAAGCGCGAGGTGTTGGGGGTGAGGTAGGCCTCCATGCCGATGATCGGCTTGACCCCGGCGGCGGTGGCCTTGGAGTAGAAGTCGAAGGCGCCGAACACGTTCCCGTGGTCGGTCATCGCGATCGCGTCCATGCCGAGCTCGGCGGTCCGCGCGAACATCTCCCCGAGCCGGGCCGCACCGTCGAGCATGGAGTACTCGGTGTGCACGTGCAGGTGGACGAAGCCGTCCTTGGCTGCGTTGGAGCCGCCTGACATGGGCAGATCTGCACCTTTCTGTGCTCGAGCGCGCACCACAGCACCGACCGCGTTCACGCGCGGCCGGACTTCGTGGGGAAGGTGGCTCAGCCTACGGGACCCGACCCACCGATGGTGGCAGGACCCACCGACAGCTCAGCGCCGGGCGGCCTTGCCCCAGCCGTGCCAGGTGTCGATCTCGATCCAGGCGTTCACGCGCTTGCGGTCGCGCGTCCGGTACGGCGCGCCGGTGTAGTGCCGCGCGATCCGGTCGATGCCCTCCAGGTCGACGTCGTCGGCCATCTCCACGACCCGGCCCTGCAGGCTCACGTGGGTGTACCAGCCGGCCTCGTCGAGGGCGGTCAGCGAGACCCGGGGGTCGCGGCGGAGGTGGTCGAGGCGCTTGCGGCCCTCGTCCATGTTGACCAGGATCCGGTCGGCGCGCCGTCCTGGGCCTGTCGAAGGGTCGAGGAGGTACCAGGTCGCCACGGACACCGGTCGGCCGTCCTTGCCCAGCGTGGTGATGACAGCCGGGTTGGGCTTGGCGAGCAGGTCGCGGACGTCGTCCGGCAGGGTGGGTGCGTCGGGCAAGGTGTCCTCCTGGTGAGGTCGCCGGTCAGATCGGGCAGCCGTCGGGGCCGCAGGCGGTGCTGCCGGGGTCCGTACCCGCCTGTCCGGATCCCACGAGCGTGAACGGCGACCGCTCGGACCAGGCCCGCTCCAGCACGGCCAGGAGCTGGTCGGCGGGCTGGGCACCGGACACGCCGTACTTCCGCTCGACGACGAAGAACGGCACGCCGGTGATCCCGAGCGCCCGCGCCTCGGCCTCGTCGGCCCGGACGGCGTCGGCGTGCTCGTCGGTGTCGAGCACCTTCTCGACCTCGGCGGCGTCCAGGCCGGCGTCGGTCGCGATCCGGACCAGGGCGTCGCGGTCGCCGACCGGCTCGCCCTCGGTGAAGTAGGCCCGCATCAGGCGCTCCTTGACGGCGTCCTGGATCCCGCGGGCGGCGGCCAGGTGGATCACGCGGTGCGCGTCGAAGGTGTTGGAGCGCAGCGAGACGTCGAGGTGGAAGTCGAGACCCTCGCCGGCGGCGGCCGCGGTGACGTTGCCGATCGCGGCCTCGGCCTGGGCGCGGGACATGGCGTACTTCGACGCGAGCACGTCGGCGTGGTCGGGGCCCTCCCCCGCCGCGCGCACGGACGTCGCGTGCGGGTCGAGCTCGAAGCTGCGCCACTCGACCTCGACCTGGTCCGCGTGCGCGAAGCGGTCGAGGGCCGCCTCGAACCGGCGCTTGCCGATGTAGCACCACGGACAGACGACGTCCGACCAGATCTCGACCTTCACACTTGCTCCTTCAACGGTTGTCTCCCGAGCCAACCCTACGGAGCCGGCGGTTGTTCCTCGGCCGGCGGACCCGTCTCGGCCGCGTCCAGGCTCTCGCCGATCACCTGCTGCATGATCCGGCGCAGCCGGTCCGCGCCGAGGCTGGGCGCCACCCGGGCCATCCGCGCGACGATCTCGTCCTCACGGGCCCGGTCCCGGCCGGCGTGGCCGGCCACCGGCTTGAGCCGCTGGATGGCGGCGGTGAGCGTGGCCCGCTCGGCGAGCAGCGCGGCCAGCCGGTCGTCGAGGGCGTCCACCCGGCGGCGCATCCCGGCCAGCGAGGCCGGGTCGGGCCAGGCCAGCTCGATGTCCGGTGCGCCCTCCTCGTTCTGCGACCCGTCGCTGCGACGTACCTCGCCGAAGCCGTGGCGGGCGTAGAACGCCAGCGCCCGCGTGTTGGACTCGAAGACGTAGAGGCCGAGGCCGCCGGGACGCAGGCCCTTCGCGAGGTCGAGCAGCGTCGTGCCCACCCCGGCGCCGGTGTGCCCCGGCGCGACGTACAGGGACTGCACCCAGTCGGCCTCCAGGACCAGCAGCCCGAGCGGTCCGGCGGCGCCCTCGTCCCGCTCGGCCAGCCACACCTCGGCCTCCGGCGAGGCCACGCGGTCGGCCAGCCACCGGTGCACCTGGTCGGCGTCGTGCACGCTCGGCGGGATCGCCGGGACGGCCGCCGCCCGCGCCGCGACGTAGAGCGTCGCCAGCGCCCCCACGTCGCCCGGGTCGGCCGAACGGAGGGTCAGGTCCGCCTCAGACGGCATCGCGGAGCGTGTCGAGGGCGCGCTGGAGGTCGTCGGGGTAGTCCGACTCGTACTCGACCTGCTCGCCGGACTCGGGGTGCTCGAAGCCGAGGCGTACGGCGTGCAGCCACTGCCGCTCCAGCCCGACCCGCTGGGCCAGCGTGGGGTCGGCGCCGTAGGTCAGGTCCCCGACGCAGGGGTGCTTGAGGGCCGCCATGTGGACGCGGATCTGGTGGGTGCGACCGGTCTCGAGGTGCACCTCGAGCAGGGTCGCGAAGCGGTGCGCCTCGAGCGTCTCGTAGTGCGTGATGCTCGGCTTGCCGTCGGCGCGCACCGTGAACTTGTAGTCGTGGCGCGGGTGGCGCGCGATCGGCGCGTCGACGGTGCCCTGGAGCGGGTCCGGGTGCCCCTGGACGAGCGCGTGGTAGGTCTTGTCGACCGTGCGGTCCCGGAAGGCCTGCTTGAGCACGGAGTAGGCCCGCTCCGACTTGGCGATCACCATCACGCCGGACGTGCCCACGTCGAGCCGCTGGACGATGCCCTGCCGCTCGGCCGCGCCGCTGGTGGAGATGCGGAAGCCGGCCGCGACGAGGTGCCCGACGACGGTCGGGCCGTTCCACCCCGGGCTGGGGTGCACGGCGACGCCGACCGGCTTGTCGATCACGACGATGGCCTCGTCGTCGTGGACGATCTTGATGCCCTCGACGGTCTCCGGCACCACCGCGACCGGGTCGACGGCCGCCGGGATGGCGACG
Organism: uncultured Actinomycetota bacterium; assembly: GCA_963827435.1. Taxonomy (GTDB): domain Bacteria; phylum Actinomycetota; class Actinomycetes; order Propionibacteriales; family Nocardioidaceae; genus Nocardioides_B. Next base: position 181,112 of record CAWHAU010000019.1, on the reverse strand, counting down.
TCGAGCATGGCGCCCGGCTCGACCCGGTCGGACTTGGCGGGCGGGGCGCCGTCGACGCTCACGTGCCCGCTGACGATCAGCTCGGCGGCCCGGGTCCGGGACAGACCGAACATCCGCGCGATGGCCGCGTCCACGCGCTCGCCGGCGAGCCCGTCAGGAACGGTGACGGTGCGCCGCTCGAGCCCGGTGGCGTCGGGCATCGTCACGACGCCGCCGCGGGGTCGTCGGTGCCGTCGGTGCCGTCGGTGGCGCGGTCGTCGCCCGGGCGCGACCTGCTGCCGTCGATCGAGACGCCGCGCACCGCCTGGAGGATGATCACGCCGGCCGCGATGTTGATGCACACGTCGGCGACGTTGAAGATCGGCCAGTTCGGCAGCTGGATGAAGTCGACCACGTGCCCGCGGAACCCACCCGGCGACCGGAACACCCGGTCGGTCAGGTTGCCCAGCACCCCCGCCATCAGGAACCCGAGACCGATGGCCCAGCCGGTGCTGCGCAGCCGGCGCACCACCCACAGCACGGCCACAGCGGCGGCGGTGGCGACGCAGGTGAGGACCAGGGTGTACGACGTGCCGGTGCTGAACGCCGCCCCCGGGTTGCGGGCGAGGAAGAGCGTGAGCACGTCGCCGACCACGTGCACGGGCGGCTCGTCGGTGAGGTGCTCGACCGCGAGCATCTTGCTCAGCAGGTCGGCGGTGTAGCCGACGAGGGCGATGGCCCCGAAGACCGCGAGCGCGCCGCTGCGGACGCGGGGACGGCGGTCGGGGTCGGGTGTGGATGCTGTGGTGTCGCCGGGATTCAGCGACGCTCCTCGCGCTGCTTGCATGACAGGCACAGTGTCGCACGGGGGAACGCCATCAACCGCATCTTGCCGATCGGCTCCCCGCAGCTCTCGCAGACGCCGTAGGTGCCGGCCTCGATGCGCAGCAGGGCCCGCTCGGTCTGGGCGAGCATCTCGCGCGCGTTGTTGGCCAGGCTCATCTCGTGGTCCCGCTCGAACGTGGTCGAGCCGACGTCGGCCTGGTCGTTGCCGGCGCCGTCGCCGGCGTCCCGCATGAGGTCGTGCAGCTCGTGCTCGGCCATGTTCAGCTCGGAGCGCAGCCGCTCACGGTCGGCCATCAGCTCGCCGCGCACCTCGTCGAGCTCTTTCTTGGTCCACGGCTTCTCGTTCGCCTTGACCGCGAGCTTCCCCGGGGCCGCCGAGGTCTTCTTCACCGCTGTCTTCTTCACGGGAGCCTTCTTCGCAACCGTCTTGGTGGTGGTCTTGGTGGCCGCAGGCTTGGAGGCGGCCGTCTTGGTGGCCGTCTTCTTCGCCGCGGTCGTGGTGGCCGTCTTCCTGGTGGCCGCCTTCTTCGCGGGGGTCTGCTTCGCGACCGTCCTGGTCGCCGTCCTGGTGGCCGCCTTCTTCGCGGGCGCCTTCTTCGCGACCGTCTTGGTCGCGGTCTTCTTCGCGGCCGTCTTCGCCGGGGCCTTCTTCGCCACCGTCCTGGTCGCGGTCTTCTTCGCGACCGTCTTCGCCGGGGCCTTCTTCGCCACGGTCTTGGCGGGGGCCTTCTTTGCGGGGGCCTTCTTCGCGGCAGCCTTCGTGGCGGGAGCCTTCTTCGCGACCGTCTTGGTGACGGTCTTCGAGGCGGGCGCCTTCTTGGCCCCGGCTCGCGAGCTCACGGCCTTCTTGGTCACTTTCTTCGCGGCGGCCACGGTCTTGCCGGCCAGCCTGCGTGCTGTCATGCCTGCCATGGTCCGCGGCCCCCTAAGCCGTGCGTACATCAAGGAACGTGCGGTCACTTCCCTCTCCCTGCTGCTCGAGGTGTAAGGAAGGCCACACGCGTGCGGCGAGGATATGCCGCGGGTACACCCGAGACAACACAGCACGCCCACCTTTCGGTAACTTTCCGCGACGCCCCGACCCCGGAAACCGGGGTGAGCGGGCCTGGCGCGGTCTGGCAGACTGGTCGCACCGCACGGTGTGGACGGGACGAGTAGCTCCGAGCACAGCCGGCAGCGACCCGGGGACGGTGAGAGCCCGGGGGTGTTGTCCGGAGTGAAGATCACCCCTGAGCCGCCGGAAGAGCGCCCCTCCCCCACGGGTCGGGCGGGTAGAACCGGCAGCGGTGCCTTCGAGTGGGCGGTCCGGCAGCACCCGGGCGGCCAAGGAGGGTGGTACCGCGGGAGCCTGCTCTCGTCCCTTCAGCCCCAGCAGCACCCGGCCGAAGCGACGTACCCGAAGGACAGCCCGTGAGCGACTACCGTCCCGTCCCGCCCCAGGTGGACCTCCCCACCCTCGAGCACGAGGTGCTCGCGCTCTGGCGTGACCAGAAGACCTTCGAGAAGTCCCTCGACCGGGCCAGCGACCGGCCGCGGTGGACCTTCTACGAGGGCCCGCCGACCGCCAACGGCCGCCCCGGCACCCACCACGTCGAGGCTCGCGTCTTCAAGGACGTCTTCCCCCGTTTCAAGACCATGCAGGGCCACCTCGTCGAGCGGAAGGCCGGCTGGGACTGTCACGGCCTGCCGGTCGAGCTCGCGGTCGAGAAGGAGCTGGGCTTCTCGGGCAAGCAGGACATCGAGGCGTACGGCGTCGCCGAGTTCAACGCGCGGTGCCGGGAGTCCGTGCTGCGACACGTCGACGCGTTCGAGGAGATGACCGAGCGCATGGGCTACTGGGTCGACACCAGCGACCCCTACCGCACCATGGACCCGGCCTACGTCGAGTCGGTGTGGTGGGCCCTCAAGCAGATCCACGCCAAGGGCCTGCTGGTCGAGGACTACCGCGTCGCGCCGTACTGCCCGCGCTGTGGGACCGGGCTCTCCGACCACGAGCTCGCCCAGGGCTACGAGACCGTGACGGACCCCAGCGTCTACGTGCGGTTCCCGCTCACCTCCGGGCCGTACGCCGGGCGGGCCAGCCTGCTGGTGTGGACGACCACGCCGTGGACGCTCGTGTCGAACACCGCCGTCGCCGCCAAGCCGGACGTGAACTACGTGGTGGCGACCGACGGGACCGAGTCGCTCGTGGTGGCCGAGCCGCTGTTCGAGCAGGTGCTCGGCGAGGGCTGGACCGTGGAGGACACGGTCAAGGGCCAGGACATGGAGCGCTGGACCTACCAGCGCCCCTTCGAGCTCGTCGAGTTCCCGCCCAGCGAGACCGCACCGCACATCGTGGTGCTCGCGGACTACGTCACCACCGAGGACGGCACCGGCCTGGTGCACCAGTCCCCGGCCTTCGGCGAGGAGGACCTGGCGGTCTGCAAGGCGTACGGCCTGCCGGTCGTCGTACCCGTGCAGCCCGACGGCCACTTCGGCCCGGACGTGCCGCTGGTCGGCGGCCAGTTCTTCAAGCACGCCGACACCGACCTCGTGAAGGACCTCGAGGCCCGGGGGCTGCTGTTCCGGCACGTTGCCTTCGAGCACAGCTACCCGCACTGCTGGCGCTGCCACACCGCGCTCATGTACTACGCGCAGCCGTCCTGGTACGTCCGGACCACGGCGGTCAAGGATGCGCTGCTGCGGGAGAACGAGAAGACCAACTGGTTCCCCGAGACGATCCAGTGGGGCCGCTACGGCGACTGGCTCACGAACAACATCGACTGGGCGCTGTCCCGCAGCCGCTACTGGGGGACGCCGCTGCCGATCTGGCGGTGCGGCGAGGGCCACCAGACCTGCGTGGGCTCCCTGGCCGAGCTCTCCGAGCTGTCCGGCACCGACCAGTCCTCGCTCGACCCGCACCGGCCGTACGTCGACGACGTGGTCGTCACCTGCCCGGAGTGCGGCGCCGAGGCGCGCCGGGTGCCAGAGGTGATCGACGCGTGGTTCGACAGCGGCTCGATGCCGTTCGCGCAGTGGGGCTACCCGCACAGGCCGGGCTCGGACCGCGCCTTCGAGCAGGCCTACCCCGCCGACTTCATCTGTGAGGCCATCGACCAGACGCGTGGCTGGTTCTACACGCTGATGGCGATCGGCACGCTCGTGTTCGACGAGTCGTCGTACCGCAACGTGCTCTGCCTGGGCCACATCCTGGCCGAGGACGGTCGCAAGATGTCCAAGCACCTCGGCAACATCCTCGAGCCGATGCCGTTGATGGACGAGCACGGCGCCGACGCGGTGCGGTGGTTCATGGCTGCGTCCGGCTCCCCGTGGGCCGCGCGCCGGGTCGGGCACGCCAGCATCCAGGAGACCGTCCGCAAGGTGCTGCTGACCTACTGGAACGTCGTGGCGTTCCAGGTGCTCTACGCGCGCACGTCGGACTGGTCGCCGGGCGACGAGGCGCCGCCGCTCGCGGAACGACCGGTCCTGGACCGGTGGGCGCTGTCCGAGGCGCACCGGCTGGCGATCGGCGTCACCGAGGCGCTCGAGGCCTTCGACACCCAGCGGGCCGGGTCGCTGCTGGCGGCGTACGTCGACGACCTGTCGAACTGGTACGTCCGCCGCTCGCGGCGTCGCTTCTGGGCCGGTGACGCCTCGGCTCTTGCGACCCTGCACGAGTGCCTGTACGTCGTGACCCTGCTGATGGCGCCGATCACGCCGTTCATCACCGAGCGGGTGTGGCAGGACCTGTTCGCCTCCACCTCCGTCGAGCTGCCCGAGTCGGTGCACCTCGCGGCCTGGCCGAAGGTCGACGGCAGCCTGGTCGACGACGAGCTGGGCCGGCAGATGTCGCTGACCCGGCGCCTGGTGGAGCTGGGCCGCGCCGCCCGTGCCGACGCCAAGGTGCGGACCCGGCAGCCGCTGCGCCGGGCACTGGTGGCGACGTCGGCGCATGCCCGGCTCAGCGAGGAGCTGCGCCGCGAGGTCGCCGACGAGCTCAACGTCGGCACGCTCGAGCCGCTCTCGACGGCGGGCGCGGACCTGGTGGACTTCTCCGCCAAGGGCAACTTCCGCGCACTCGGCAAGCGGTTCGGCAAGCGCACCCCGCTGGTCGCGAACGCGATCGCCGCGGCGGACGCGGCCGGCCTGGCCGCGACGCTCGAAGCGGACGGCCGCGCCACCGTGACGGTGGAGGGCGAGGACGTCGAGGTGCTCCCCGACGAGGTGATCGTCTCCGAGCGTCCCCGCGAGGGCTGGTCGGTGGTCAACGAGCAGGGCGAGACCGTGGCGCTGGACCTCGAGCTCACCCCCGAGCTGATGCGCGCCGGTGTCGCCCGCGAGGTGGTGCGGATGGTGCAGGAGGCGCGCAAGAACAGCGGCTTCGACGTCAGTGACCGGATCACCCTGGTGTGGCAGGCCGACGGGGACACGGCCGAGTCGCTGCGGGAGCACGCCGGCCTCGTCGCCGACGAGGTGCTCGCCGTCGAGATGACCGAGGGCGAGCCGGCGGGTGCGGTCGTGCGTGACGACGACCTCGGTCTGGCGTTCACCGTCACGCGCGTCGGCTGACCGGGTCGACGTACCCGACGAAACTGGCACACCCCTGACGTTGCAACGTCGGGGGTGTGCCGGTTTCCCAGGGGACCCTGGGAAACCGGCAACGGCCGCGGACACGCAACGAGGCCGGTGTCCCTGGTGGGACACCGGCCTCGTGTGTTGTTCGGGTGGACCGACTGCTGGCTGGGGGGTGAGGTCAGCCCTGGTTGTCGTTCTCGTCGCCGAGCAGCGACTTCAGCCGCTTGGGGGCGTGGTCGTTGCCGGCCAGGATGCCGCCCTCGCCGCTGCCGTCGAGCGCGGCCAGCTGCTGCTGGAAGTAGCTCTTGAGGCGGGAGCGGTACTCGCGCTCGAACGAGCGGAGGTTCTCGACCTCGGCGTTGAGCTTGTCCTTCTCCTTCTCGAGGTCGCCGAACAGCTGCTGGCGGCGCTCGGCGGTCTCGGAGTCGAGCATCTGCGAGCGGGTGCGGGCGTCGGACTCGAGCCGGTCGGACTTGACCTTGCTCTCGGCCTCGAGCCGCTCGGCCTTGGTGCGGGCCTCACCGATGATCTTGTCGGCCTGGTCCTTGGCCTCGCCGACCAGCTCGTCGGCGTTGCGGGTGGCGATCTCGAGCAGCCGGGCGGCGGCGCTGGACGCGTCCGCGACCGTCGCGACCTTGATGGTCTCGGTCGGCGCTGCCGGCGCGGCCGGTGCGGGCGCCGGGGTCGGCTCGGGGGCCTTCACGGGCTCCGGGGCCTTCTCCTGCACGGGCGCCGGCGCCGGGGTGGACCCGCCGCCCTGCTGGGCCGCGGAGAGCTTGCTGCGCAGGTCTTCGTTCTCCCGGGTCAACCGGGCCAGCTCGGCCTCGACCTCGTCGAGGAACTGGTCGACCTCGCCCATGTCGTAGCCCTCACGGAGCCGGACAGGAGTAAAGCGCTTGTTGCTCACGTCCTCAGGCGTCAGCGGCATGACCTCACCCTTTGTTCGTAGTCGTCGGTCGTCGGTGGTGCGATGGCTCTGGTGCTGCCACGTTGCGCCCACCGTACTCCGAATGGTGCTTCCGGCGTCCGGCGGGGCGGGGTCCCGCGGCTCCGGGAAGGATACCCACGCAGGGGGCTCCGGGCATAAACCATCGACCCTCAGTAGAGGAAGATGTTGGAGATCAGGATGCGCAGCAGGTACACCACGACCAGCACGATCAGGAAGCTGGTGTCGAGCATCACAGCGCCGAGCCGCAGCGGCGGCACGAACCGGCGCACGAACATGATCGGCGGGTCGGTGATCGAGTAGACCACCTCCAGCAGCACCAGGACGATGCCCTTCGGCGACCAGGAACGCGCGAACACCTGGACCCAGTCCACGACGAGACGGATCAGCATCAGCCCCAAGAAGATGTTGAGGATGAGCAGCAGGATGGCGCCGACGAGTTGCACGACTCGGGAGTCTAGCCAGGGAAGCCATGAGCCACCTGTGAACACACGGCGATCCAGTCAGGTGGGCTCCCTGCCGAGGGGCGCCGAGGCGGCGCATCCTGCGCAAACAGGAAAGCCGAGGGGCGCAGGATGCGCCGCCTCGGCTCCACACCAGGGCTGACTCGGGCTTCGCCCTCGCCAGCACTGGTTCAGCTCTGGTTGAAGAAGCCCCCGGAGTCCGCGATGCGCTGCTTGTCCTCGGCAGCGACCGAGACGTTGGGCGGCGAGAGCAGGAACACCTTGTTGGTGACCCGCTCGATGGTGCCCCGGACCGCGAAGACCAGGCCGGCCGCGAAGTCCACGAGACGCTTGGCGTCGGCGTCGTCCATCTCGGAGAGGTTCATGATGACCGGCACGCCCTCGCGGAAGTTCTCCCCGACCGTGCGGGCCTCGTTGTAGGTGCGCGGGTGCAGCGTGGTGATCCGGGAGAGCTCGGCGACGATGCCCTGCGGGCCGGCCGGAGCGGTGGGCGTGGGGCGGCGACGCTCGGAGATGTTGGCGACCGCGGCGGTGCGAGCGGGCTCCTCCACGCGCTGACGCGAGGGCTGCTCGTCGTAGTCCTCGTAGTACTCGTCGTCGTAGCGTTCGGTGTCCTCGAGCAGGCCAAGGTAGACACCCATCTTGCGCATCGCGCTGCCCATGACTTCTGCCTCCGGTACGTCTGCGTGTCCCCGGATGGGACCCGCTGCTACACGCGCGAGCCTACCGGTTGGGGGGCCTGCTACCGAGCACCGCGCTGCCTATCCGCACGTGTGTCGCGCCGGATTCGACGGCCGCTTCCAGGTCTGCGCTCATGCCCGCCGAGACCCACGTCGCGGCGGGGTCCACGCGACGTACGAGATCGGCGACGGAGGCGAGTTTCGCGAACGCAGGAACGGGATCCGCGCCGAGCGGCGCGACGGCCATCACCCCGCGCAGCCGCAGCCCCTCGGCCGCGGCCACCTGCTCCGCGAGCGCCTCGGCCCGGTCCGGGGCGACACCGGAACGCCCGGCACCCGGATCCTCGTCGAGGCTGACCTGCACCAGGACGTCGAGGGTCCGGCCGCGCTCGTGCGCACCCCTGGTCAGGCCCTTCAGCAGCTTGGCCCGGTCGACGGACTCGACGACGTCGGCGTAGGCCGCGACGGCGGCGGCCTTGTTGCTCTGCAGGCCCCCGATGAAGTGCCACGTGAGCCCGAGGTCCGCACACTCCGCGCACTTGGCCTCGGCCTCCTGGTGACGGTTCTCCCCCACGTCGCGGACCCCGAGCTCGGCGAGCAGGCGTACGTCGGAGGCGGGGAAGAACTTCGTCACCACCGTCAGCGTCACCTCGTCGCCGGAGCGGCCGGCGCGCGAGCACGCGCCGGCGATGCGCTCGCGCACGGCGGCGAGGTTCGCCTCGATCTCATCGCGGCGGGCGTCGGTCACGGGCGCACCCACACGAGGCCGGCGAGCCGTCCGGAGGAGGTGCCCTGGCGGCGGTAGGAGAACAGGTCCTCGTCCTCGATCGTGCAGCGGGACGCGTCGATGGCGGCCACGCCGGCGTCGGCCAGCTGGGCGTGCACCCCGGCGCCGATGTCGAGCGCGGGCGTGCCCCACGAGGTCTCGGCGTACGCCGCCGGCACCACCGCGCTCACCTCGGCCCGCATCTGCTCGGGGACCTCGTAGCAGCCACCGCACACGTGCGGGCCGACCCAGGCGTGCAGGTCCCGCGCACCCACGGACCGCATCGCGGCGACGGCCGCCGGAACCACGCCGGCGACCATCCCCGGACGGCCGGCGTGCACGGCGGCGACCACGCGGGCCTCCGGGTCCGCGAGCAGGATCGGCACGCAGTCGGCGACCCGGACCATCAGGACCGTGCCGGTCTCGGCAGTGACCAGGCCGTCGCCGGTCGGGATCTCGCTGCCGGCGGCCACGACGTGGACGTCGGCGCCGTGCACCTGCCGCATGCGTACGACGGACGGGGCCGGCCCGGACCCGTCGCTGCCGGTGAACGCCGCCACGACGACCTCGACGTTGCGCCGGACCGCGTCGCGCTCCTCGTCGGTGGAGCCGGCGGCGTCGCTGCCGGGCTCGGCCAGGTTGAGCGACGCGAACGGGCCACCGCTGGTGCCGCCGTGCCGGTCGGTGAAGGCCACCTCGACCGGACCCAGCGCGTCCTGGAAGGCGAACAAGCGAGAAGTCTCCTCGAGTTAAAAGAACGACCGGCCCGGGGTGGTCCCCGGGCCGGTCATCGTCTCACTTCAGGAAGTCGGGCACGTCCAGCTCGTCGTCGTCGAACTGCACCTGCCGCGGCTGCCGGGGCGCCGGCGCCGGGGCCTGCGTCTGGGCCGGACGATCGGACGGGTTCATCGGCTGGTAGCCGGACCGGGCACCGGCCGGCTGGTGCTCGGGCTGACGGCTGGGTGCCGCCGGCGAGCCGGCCGTGGGACGGCTCGTGGACGCCGACCCCACCGGGGCAGCGGGGCGCTGCTCGGTGGGCGCCTGCGACGGCACGGGGCGCTGGGCGGCGGCCCGGGTCTCGGCCTGGGACTGCTGCGGCGCGGCCTCGCGCCGGAGCACGGTGCCGTTGTCGCGGCGCTTCGGCATCCCGCCGTCGAAGCCGGCGGCGATGACGGTGACCCGCACCTCGTCGCCGAGCGCGTCGTCGATGACCGCACCGAAGATGATGTTCGCCTCGGCGTGCGCGGCCTGCGACACCAGCGCCGCGGCCTCGTTGATCTCGAACAGGCCGAGGTCGGAGCCACCGGCGATCGACAGCAGCACGCCGTGCGCGCCGTCGATGGAGGCCTCGAGCAGCGGGCTGGAGACCGCCATCTCGGCCGCCGCGACCGCGCGGTCCTCACCGCGGGCCGAGCCGATGCCCATCAGGGCGGAGCCGGCGTTGGCCATCACGGACTTCACGTCGGCGAAGTCGAGGTTGATCAGGCCAGGCGTGGTGATCAGGTCGGTGATGCCCGAGACGCCCTGCAGCAGCACCTGGTCGGCCTGCTTGAAGGCGTCGAGGATCGACACGTTGCGGTCGCTGATCGACAGCAGCCGGTCGTTGGGGATCACGATGAGGGTGTCGACCTCCTCGCGGAGCTGGGAGATCCCCTCCTCGGCGGAGTTGGCCCGACGACGCCCCTCGAAGGCGAACGGCCGGGTGACCACGCCGATCGTCAGGGCGCCGAGCGAACGGGCGATGCGGGCCACGACGGGCGCGCCACCGGTGCCGGTGCCACCGCCCTCGCCCGCGGTCACGAAGACCATGTCGGCGCCCTTGAGCACCTCCTCGATCTCCTCGGCGTGGTCGTCGGCGGCCTTGCCGCCGACCTCGGGGTCGGCGCCCGCGCCGAGACCGCGGGTGAGCTCGCGGCCGATGTCGAGCTTGACGTCGGCGTCGCTCATCAGGAGGGCCTGGGCGTCGGTGTTGATCGCGATGAACTCGACGCCCTTGAGGCCGACCTCGATCATCCGGTTGACGGCGTTGACTCCACCTCCACCAATACCCACGACCTTGATGACGGCCAGGTAGTTCTGCGGTGCTGCCACGGCAGGTGCCTCTCGCTGCTTGGCTGCTCCTGCTTCGCAGGGCAGACGGGGTGTATGTCGGTGGGGAAGACACGAGCCTGACCGAACCGGAACCCTAACCCTGAAGTAGAGGGTTATAGTTATGTCAACCTCGTGCTTGTAGAAGAAGTTAGGTGCTGGCGCGGGAGGTTCGACGCAGACACGCGGCGCGTCGGGGAGTTTCCAGAATTTTTCGGGAGGTCAGCGCGTGATGATCGGCTGGCCCGGCACCGAGACGTCGAAGGCGCGACGCCTTCTGCTTCAGCAGCACCTCGAGCACGCGGGCCTTGGCTGCCGAGTCGTCCGCGGTCCCCCACCGGACCAGACGGCCGCTGCGCAGCCGCAGCGCGATCGTGTCGACGGTGCGGACCTCGACGTAGTTCACCTTCGCGGCGATCGACGGCGGCAGCGACCCCGCGACCTTGGCGGCCTCGGCGAGCGCGTCGGAGCGGGCGCGCCCGGACATCCGGATCAGGGGCAGGCTGTGCGGGCGAGACGGGTAGCGGCGGAACATCACGCCCTGGTCGTCGAGTCCGCGCAGCGCGTTGCCCTGCTGGACGACCGCCACCGCCTCACGCTCGGTCACGTCGATGCGCACGGCGTCCGGCCAGGAGCGTGACACGTCGACGCCGTCCACGGCGGCGAGGGCCTCCACGCGCTGCGCGATCGCGTCGAGGTCGACGGTCGCGAGCGGCGTCCCGGTGGGGACGGCGGCGGCACGGCGTACGGCGCGCGGGTCGAGCACCTGCGTGCCCTCGACCTTCACGCCCTGCACGGCGAGGACCGACGAGAAGAACACGAGCCAGAGCGACCCCACCACCACGGCGAGCATCAGGACGGCCACCACGACGCGGCGCCAGGCCAGCCACCGGCGGGCCCACTGCCGGCGCACGAACCGCTGCCGGGCGATCCGCACGGTGCGCTCGACGTCGGCGTCCTCGACCTCGTGGTCGCGGGTGAACAGGCTCATCCGTCACGCTCCGCGAGCAGGTCGAGCACCTCCGGGCCGACGAGCGTGACGTCGCCGGCGCCGAGGGTCAGCACCAGGTCGCCGGGCCGGGCGCGCTCCACGAGCAGCGCCGGGGTCTTGGACCAGGACGGCTCGAAGTGCACGTGCGCCGGGTCGAGCGGCACGTGCGAGGCGACCAGTCCCCCGTCGACACCGGGCTCGGGGTCCTCGCGGGCGACGTACACGTCCATCACGACGACCTCGTCGGCCGCGCCCAGCGCCTCACCCATGGCCGGACCGAAGATCTTGGTGCGCGAGACGAGGTGCGGCTGGAACGCCACCACCACGCGGCCGTCGCCGGCCAGCGAGCGGGCGGCCTGGAGGTCGCCGGCGATCTCGTTGGGGTGGTGGGCGTAGCTGTCGTAGACCCGGACACCGCCGACCTCGCCCTTGAGCTCCATCCGGCGACGGGTGCCGCTGAACGCCTCGAGCCCGCGACGCAGGTCGCCGAACGGGAAGCCCAGGCGGAGCCCGGCGGCGAGCGCCGCCAGCGCGTCGAGAACGTAGTGCCGGCCCGGGATCTGCAGGGTCAGGTCGCCGAGCCGGCGACCGCGGTCGACGACGGTGAACGTCGAGGTCGAGCCGGCGAACGTGAGCTTCTCCGCACGCAGGTCCGCGCGCGGCGACTCCCCCACGCCGGTGACGCTCAGCCCCTTGTCGCGCGCCTGCTGGGCGAGGTCCGCCGCGCCGTCGTCGTCGACGCAGGCGACCAGGAAGCCGGCCGGGTCGATCCGGTCGAGGAACGCCGTGAACGCCTCGTGGTAGGCCTCCTCGGTGCCGTAGTTGTCGAGGTGGTCGGCCTCGACGTTGGTCACCAGGGCACCGAAGGGTGAGTAGACCAGGAACGCGCCGTCGCTCTCGTCGGCCTCGGCGACGAACACGTCCCCGCTGCCGTCGTGGGCGTTGGACCCGGACTCGTTGAGCTCCCCGCCGATCGCGAAGGAAGGGTCGGCCGCACAGTGCTGGAGCGCGACCGTGAGCAGGGACGTGGTGGTGGTCTTGCCGTGCGTGCCCGCCACGGCGACGACCTTGCGGCCCTGCATGACGGACTCGAGCGCGGCGGACCGGGGCAGCAGCCGCAGGCCCCGCGCGGTCGCCTCGACGACCTCCGGGTTGTCCTCGCGCACGGCGGTCGAGACGACGAGGGTGTCGGCGTCGGCCACCTGGGAGGCGGCGTGCCCGACGTAGCAGCGGGCACCCAGCGCCCGCAGCGCGTCGAGGACGCGGGACTCCTTGGCGTCGCTGCCGCTGACCGGGATGCCGCGGGCCAGCATGATCCGGGCGATGCCGGAGAGACCGGCGCCGCCGATGCCGACGAAGTGCACCCGGCCGAGCCGGTCGGCCGGCAGCAGCTCCTCGGGGACCGGGACCCTCATCGGCCCGCTCCCGCGTCGAGCACGATGCGGGCGAGCTTCTCGTCGGCGTCGCGCGGGATCAGGCCGGAGGCCGCCGCGGACATCGCCGCGAGGCGGTCGTGGTCGCCGGTCAGCGCCGGGACCGTGCGGGACACCCACTCGGGGGTGAGCGCGCCGTCCTGGACCAGCAGGCCTCCCCCGGCGTCGACGACCGGACGGGCGTTGAGGTCCTGCTCGCCGTTGCCGATCGGCAGCGGCACGAACACCGCCGGCAGCCCGACGGAGGCCACCTCGGTGACGGTGTTGGCCCCGGACCGGCAGACCGCGAGGTCGGCGGCGGCGTAGGCGAGGTCCATGCGGTCGACGTACGGCAGGACGACGTACGGTGGCCGCCCCGGTCCGCGCTCGACGGAGGCCTCACCGTTCGCCCCGACGACGTGCAGCACCTGGACACCGGCCGCGGCGAACGCCTCGGCGGCCGCGGAGACGGACTCGTTGAGCCGGCGCGCGCCCTGCGACCCGCCGAAGACCAGCAGGGTGGGCCGGTCGGCGTCGAGCCCGAAGGTGCGCCGCGCCTCGTCGCGCAGCGCCGCCCGGTCGAGCGTCGAGATCATCCGGCGGATCGGCAGCCCGACGTAGGTCGCGTGCCGCAGCGGGGTCTCGGGGAAGCTGGTGGCGACGTGGCGGGTGAACCGCGCGCCGAGCTTGTTGGCGATGCCGGGCAGGGCGTTGCCCTCGTGCACGACGATCGGCAGGTGCCGGCGACGGGCGGCGAGGTAGGCCGGCACGGACACGTAGCCGCCGAACCCGACGACCACGTCGGGGCGGATCCGGTCGACCACGTCGAGGGCGCCCTTGACGGCGCCGCGCAGGCGGGCCGGGACGCGGACCAGGTCGGCGTTGGGCCGCCGTGGCAGCGGGACCGGCGGGATCATCTCGAGCGGGTAGCCGGCCTCCGGCACGACCCGTCCCTCGAGCCCGCGCGGGGTGCCGAGGGCGGTCACCTCGACGGTGTCGTCGAGACGGCGAAGAGCGTCGGCGGTCGCCAGCAGCGGGGACGTGTGCCCCGCCGAGCCGCCCCCGGCGAGCAGGACCTTCATCGCATGCGCCTCGCGAGGCCGCTGGAGGTGACACCGGCCGCGGAGCGGCGACGACGGCGGGCGCGCAGCGCGGCCTTGGCGCCCGGCTCGGAGCGCGCGAAGGACACCAGCAGCCCGAGGGCGACCAGCGACGGCAGCAGCGCCGAGCCGCCGTAGGACACCAGCGGCAGCGGCAGCCCGATGACCGGGAGGAGCGCGAGAACCATGCCCACGTTGATCATCATCTGCGCTGTGAGCCACACAGTGATACCCGCGGACATGTAACGGACGAACGGGTCCTTGGTGCGGACCGCGACCCGGATGCCGGCGTAGGCGATCGTGAGGAACAGCGCGAGCACCAGCACGGTGCCGACCAGGCCGAGCTCCTCGCCGAGCACCGCGAAGATGAAGTCGGTGTGCGCCTCGGGCAGGGAGCCCCACTTCTGCTGGCTGGCGCCGATGCCCTTGCCGAACAGGCCGCCGCTGGACATCGCGAACAGGCCGTGCGCGGACTGCCAGCCCGCGCCCTGGTAGTCCTTGAACGGGTCGGCGAAGTTCGTCAGCCGGTCCAGACGTTCCTTGTTGGTGCTGGCCAGGTAGAGCGCGAAGACACCGACGGTGACCAGCGAGCCGACGAACAGCCGGGCCGGGGCGCCGACGACCCACAGCATGCCGAGGATGATCGCCATCAGCACCAGGGCGGTGCCCAGGTCGCCGCCGAGCAGGACCAGCCCGACGACGGTGCCCATGACGGGCGCGACCGGGATCAGTGTGTGCTTCCAGTCGTCGAGCAGCTTCTCCTTGCGGGCATAGACGTGGGAGCACCACAGGATGACCGCGATCTTGGCCACCTCCGCCGGCTGCATGACGACCGGGCCGAGAGCGAGCCAGTTCTTGTTGCCGTTGACCTTCACGCCCAGGGGGCCCTGGGTCAGCGCCAGCAGCACGACCGCGAGCAGCAGGGCGGGCCAGGCGAACCTGCGCAGCACGCGGTGCGGCAGCCGGGTGGCGAGGAAGGCGACGGGCAGCGCCAGCAGCACCCAGGTGAGCTGCCGGAAGAACCAGTAGTAGCTGTTGCCGTGCTTGACGTAGCCGTCGACGCTCGAGGCGCTGAGCACCTCCATCAGGCCGATCGCGAGCAGCAGCGTCGAGGCGGTCAGCAGCAGGTAGTACGACGTGAGGGGCCGGTCGAGCGTGTGCCGGAAGGTGGTCACCCACGACGCAGCGGGGGCCGTCGGGACGGGCCTGCGCTGCTCCCCTGCCGTGGTGGTCACGCAGAGCCCTCCTGCCCGTGCGGGCCGCCCGACGGGAGAGCCGGCTGGCTCACCGCTCGCGGAGCCGGCGCACCGACTCGGCGAAGGCATCCCCGCGAGCGCCGTAGTTCGCGAACATGTCCATGGACGCACAGCCCGGCGCGAGCAGCACGGTGTCGCCTGGTCTGGCCAGGTCCGCCGCTGCACCGACGACGCGGTCCATGACAGAAGTGTCGCCGCCCTCGACTTCGATCACCGGGACATCGGGCGCGTGTCGCGAAAGCGCCTCCGCGATGACCGACCGGTCGCGACCGAGCAGCACGACCCCGCGGAGCCGGTCGCGCACACGGGTGACCAGGTCGTCGAAGGTCGCACCCTTGGCGAGGCCGCCCGCGACCCACACGACCGGGTCGTAGGCCTGCAGCGACGATGCGGCCGCGTGCGGGTTGGTGGCCTTGGAGTCGTCGACGTAGGTCACCTCGTCGACGGTGCCGACGTCGGCGATGCGGTGCCCGTCGGGGACGAAGGCGCGCAGCCCGTCGCGGACCGCGGCCGGCGGCACGCCGACCGAGCGGGCGAGCGCGGCGGCCGCGAGCGCGTTGGCGACGAAGTGCGGGGCCGGCGAGGCGAGGTCGCCGACCGTGGCCAGCTCCGCAGCGCTTGTCTCCCGCTGCTCGACGAACGCGCGGTCGGCCAGCACGTCCTCGACCAGGCCGACCATGCCGACGGCCGGGGTGCCGAGCGTGAATCCGATCGCCCGGGCGCCCTCGACCACGTCGGCCTCGCGGACCAGCTGCTCGGTGACCGGGTCGTCCACGTTGTAGATGCAGGCGTTCTGCACGCGCTCGTAGATGCGGCCCTTGTCGGCGGCGTAGTCGGCCATCGCGTCGTACCAGTCGAGGTGGTCCTCGGCGACGTTGAGCACCGCGGCCGCGTGCGCGGACATCGAGGACGTGTAGTGCAGCTGGAAGCTGGACAGCTCGACGGCGTACACCGCGTACGGCTCCGGGTCCATGACGGCCTCCACGATCGGCAGGCCGACGTTGCCGCAGGCGACCGAGCTCAGCCCGGCGGTGCGCAGGATCGACGTCGAGCATCTGCACGGTGGTGGTCTTGCCGTTGGTGCCGGTGACGCAGAGCCAGGTGCCGGGGTGCTCCGGGTCGCGGAGCCGCCAGGCCAGCTCCACCTCCCCCCACACGGGTACGGCGCGCCCGGCGGCCGCCACGATCAGCGGAGCGGTCGGCGGCACGCCCGGCGAGGTGACGACCACGTCCACGTCGTCGGGCAGCGTCGCGGTCTCGCCGCCCCCGATGCGCACGGTCGCGCCGAGCACCTCGAGCAGGCGGGCCTTCTCGCGCTGCCTGTCGTTGGCGGACTCGGCCAGGACCGTCACGCTCGCACCGAGGTGCAGCAGGTTGTCGGCGGCCGCGAAGCCGGAGACGCCGATGCCGACCACGACGGCCCGCACACCGGTCCAGTCGCTGGTCCGGGTGAGGTGCTCGGTGTTCATACGCCGGCTACCCACTCGGCGTAGAAGATGCCGAGCCCGGCCGCGACGCAGATGCCGGTGATGATCCAGAACCGGATCACGATCGTGATCTCCGCCCAGCCCTTGAGCTCGAAGTGGTGCTGCAACGGCGCCATCCTGAAGATCCGTTTGCCGCCCGAGACCTTGAAGTAGCCGACCTGGAGGATCACCGACATCGTGATGATCACGAACAGGCCGCCGAGGATCGCGAGCAGGAACTCGGTGCGGGTCAGGATCGCGAGGCCCGCGAGCGCACCGCCGAGGGACAGCGAGCCGGTGTCGCCCATGAAGATCTTCGCCGGCGAGGCGTTCCACCACAGGAATCCGAAGCAGGCGCCGGTCAACGCGGCCGCGATCGCCGCCAGGTCGAGCGGGTCGCGGACGTCGTAGCACTTGTTGCCCTGGTTGAGGGCGCACCACTGGTTGTTCTGCCAGATGTTCACCAGTGTGTACGCACCGAACACCATCGTCGACGTGCCGGTGGCGAGGCCGTCGAGGCCGTCGGTGAGGTTCACGGCGTTGCTGGCGCCGGAGATCATCACCAGGATCAGGATCACCACGACGATCGCGGGCAGCGTGATCGTGTCGAAGTCGCGGATGAAGGAGATGTGCCGCGACGCCGGCGTCTGGCCACGGTCGTCGGGACGGGTCAGCGCGAGGGCGCCGAAGATCACCGCCACCGTGACCTGGCCGGCCATCTTGGCCTTGCTGCGCAGGCCGAGGCTGCGCTGCATCGCGATCTTGATGTAGTCGTCCAGGAACCCGACGGTGCCGAGGCCGACCAGCAGGAACAGCAGCAGGACGGCCGACCAGGACGGCACGTCCTGGGTGATCAGCTTGGCGAGCAGGTAGGCGAACACCACCGAGAGGATGATCACCAGGCCACCCATGGTCGGGGTGCCGCGCTTGGTGTGGTGCGTGGTCGGACCGTCGTCGCGGATGAGCTGCCCGTAGCCCTTCGTGGTCAGCACCCGGATCGCGACCCGGGTGCCGAGCAGGGTGAAGATCAGGGACAGGCCTCCCGCGAGCAGGATCGCCCTCATCGACGGTTCTCCTCACTGGGGGCGGACCGTTCCGCCCCGTCAGCCATCACGGCGTCGGCGACCCGCCGCACCTGGGCGGCCTTCGACGACTTGAACAGCACCACGTCACCCGGCGCCAGGTGCTCGCGCAGCCAGGCGAGCGCGGCGTCCGGGTCGGGCACGAAGACGGACTCGCCGCCCCAGGAGCCCTCGAGGCAGGCCCCGAGGTGGATCGGCTTGGCACCCTCGCCCACCACGACCAGCTGGTGGATGTCGAGACGCACCACCAGTCTGCCGAGGGCGTCGTGCTCCTCGCGGCTCGACGCGCCCAGCTCGAGCATCTCCCCCAGCACCGCGACGGTGCGGGCCGTCGGCCGACCCCGGCCGATCGCGGCCAGCGCCTTGAGCGCGGCGCGCATCGAGTCGGGGTTGGCGTTGAAGGCGTCGTTGAGCACGGTGACGCCGTCGGCGCGCTCGAGGAGCTCCATCCGGGCGGGCGACGTCGCGGTCACGGTCGCCAGCGCCTCGACCACGGTGTCGAGGGGGACGTCGAGAGCGAGCGCGGTCGCCGCGACGGCGGCGGTGTTGGTGGCGTGGTGCTCGCCGATCAGCCCGAGCGAGACGGTGCGCCGCTCGTCGCCGACCACGAGGTCGTAGGTCGCCCGGCCGAGGTCGTCGAGCCGCACGTCCTCGAAGCGCACGTCGGCGTCGCGGCTGCTGCCGAATCGGGTCACCCGGGCCGACGTGCGCGCGGCCATGGCGGAGACCAGCGGGTCGTCGGCGTTGAGCACCGCGACGCCACCCTCGTCGGCCGAGGGCAACGCCTCGACGATCTCGCCCTTGGCCCGCGCGATCGCCTCCTGCGAGCCGAACTCGCCCATGTGCGCCTTGCCCACGTTGAGCACCGTCGAGACCAGCGGCGGGGCGACCTCGCACGACGCGGTCAGGTCGCCGACGTGGCGCGCACCCATCTCGAGCACCAGGAAGCGGGTGGCCGCGTCGGCGCGCAGGACGGTGAGCGGCAGCCCGAGCTCGTTGTTGAAGGAGCCGTACGTCGCGACGGTGGTGCCGGCCGCGGCGAGCACCTGGGCGAGCACGTCCTTGGTGCTGGTCTTGCCCTGGGAGCCGGTCAGCGCGACGACCCGGATGTCGGTCGTGGCCCGCAGCGCGGCCAGCGCGTGCCGGGCCAGCGCGGCGAGCGCGGCGACGGGGTCGTCGACGACCACGCCGGGGAGGCCGGTGTCCCGTGAGGACAGCACGGCGGCGGCCCCGCCGGAGAGCGCGGCGGCGGCGTAGTCGTGGCCGTCGACCCGCTCGCCGACGATCGCCACGAAGAGCCCACGGCGCTCGGCGACGCGGCTGTCGAGGAAGGCCGGGCCGTCGACGGTCACCCCCTGGTCGTGGACGGTGGTGCCCCCCACGACGTCGGCGATCTCGGGCAGGGTCATCGCGATCATCGGGCGGCCAGCTCCTCGCGCAGCACGTCGCGGTCGTCGAAGGGGTGCACGGTGCCGCCGACCTCCTGGCCGGTCTCGTGGCCCTTGCCGGCCACCACCACCGTGTCGCCGCCGGACGCGGCCCGGACGGCCAGCGCGATCGCCGCGCGACGGTCGCCGACCTCGTGCACGTCCGCCCGCTCGGACGGGTCCACGCGGCGGGCGCCGGCGAGCACCTCGGCGCGGATCGCGGCCGGGTCCTCGCTGCGCGGGTTGTCGTCGGTGACCACGAGCACGTCGGCCAGCCGGGCGGCGATCTCGCCCATGATCGGCCGCTTGCCGGGGTCGCGGTCGCCGCCGGCACCGATCACGACGATCAGCCGCCCGGTGGTCAGCGGCCGCAGGGCGGTCAGCGCGGCGGTGACGGCGTCCGGCTTGTGGGCGTAGTCGACGACGGCCAGGAAGTCCTGTCCGGCGTCCACCTGCTCGAGGCGGCCGGGCACCCCGTCCGTCGTACCCAGGGCGGTGGCGACGGCCTCGGTGTCGAATCCCGCCTCGGCCAGGGCGGCCACGGCGCACAGCGCGTTGGCGACGTTGAACTCGCCGGTCAGCGGGACGCGGGTGACGAAGGTCTCCCCCGTCGGGGCGTGCACGGTGAAGACGGAGCCGGTCGGCTCCAGGCGTACGTCGCCGGCGCGCCAGTCCGCGTCGGCGCCGGCCACCGAGAAGGTGCGCACCGGGATGCTCGCCTCGCGGACCAGCCTGCGGCCGAACTCGTCGTCGACGTTGACCAGGCCGAGCCGGGCCCGGCCGGGGGTGAACAGGGACGCCTTGGCCTGGAAGTACTCCTCCACGTCCGCGTGGAAGTCGAGGTGGTCGCGGCCCAGGTTGGTGAAGCAGGCGACGTCGAACACGACGCCGTCGACCCGACCCATCACCAGCGCGTGGCTGGACACCTCCATCACGCAGGCGGCCACGCCGCGCTCGGCCATCACCGCGAACAGCGCGTGCAGGTCGGGCGCCTCCGGGGTGGTCAGGGAGGTCTGCACGTCCGTCCCGGCCACCCGGGTGCCGACCGTGCCGACGACCGCCGAGCGGACGCCGGCGGCGCCGAGTGCCGCGTCGGCGAGCCGGGTGGTGGTCGTCTTGCCCTGGGTGCCGGTGACCGCGACCATCCGCAGCCGCTGGGCGGGCCGGCCGTAGACCCGGGCCGCGAGGTCACCGACGACGGCGCGCGGCCGGTCGACGACGAGCACCGGGACGCCGGCGTCGGCGCACAGGGTCGCGCCCTCGGGGTCGGTGAGCACCGCGACCGCTCCGTCGGCGACGGCCCGGGCTGCGTACGTCGCGCCGTGGGACCGCGCCCCGGCCGGGGCGACGTACAGGTCCCCGGGCTGCACGCGCAGCGAGCTGATGGTCACGCCCGTGACGACGGGGTCGGCGTCCCCGGTCCGGTCCACGAGCCGGTCACCCAGCCAGGCGACGACCTCCCGGAGCGGGGTCTCCACCGGCGCGTCGGGGCGCAGCGGTACGAGGTCGATCACGCCGGAGAGGCTACCGGTCGTGCTCACCACTCGATGCGGGGCGTGGGTGCCGTGCTGCCGGTGGGCGGGACGGCGTACTTCTGCAGGACGTAGCTCATGATCTTGTGGAACGCCGGGCCGCCGATGGATCCGCCGCCGCCGCCGTTCTTGGGGTCCTGGACCACGACGTAGACCAGGAAGCGCGGGTCGTCGGCGGGCGCGAAGCCCGCGAAGGACACCGTGAACGTGCCGTCGTAGCAGCGGCAGGTCTTGCCGACCCGCTGGGCGGTGCCGGTCTTGCCGGCGACCCGGTAACCGTCGATGCCGGCCTTGGCGGCGGTGCCGGTCTCGGGGTTGGTGACCGACTCCATCATCAGTCCGGTGAGCTTCGCGGCCCGGGAGCTGATCACCCGGTGGGTCGTCGAGGTGTCGGAGCCGACCACCTGCCCGCCGGACGTGGTCACCTCACCCTTGACCAGGCTGGGTGACACGTAGACGCCGCCGTTGGCGATCGTGTTCACGGCCGCGGCCATCTGCACCGCGTTGACCGCGAGGCCCTGACCGAAGGCGATCGTGTCCTGGTTGATCTGCGACCAGCTGCGCCAGTTGTTCAGCACACCCGGCGACTCGCCGCGGACCCCGATGTTCGTTCGTGCACCCAGCCCGAACTTGCGCAGGTAGTCGTAGAGCTGCTGGTGCTTGAACTGGCTGGCGGCCAGCACCGTGCCGATGTTCGAGGACTTCGCGATCACGCCGGTGAGGGTGAGGTGGATCTTGCCGTGCGGGAAGTAGTCGTGGATGACGCGGTCCCCGCGCGGCAGCTGCGACGGCACGGTGATCCGGGTGTTCGGGGTGACCTTGCCCGCGTCGATCAGCGAGGACGCGGTGAGCACCTTCTCGACCGAGCCGGGCTCGTAGACGTCGCGCAGGGCGCGGGAGCCGAGGTCCTTCTTCGACGACAGGCTCGGGTTGTTCGCGTCGAAGGTCGGGTAGTCGGCCAGCGACAACAGCTGCCCGGTGTGGGTGTCCATCACCACCGCCGCTCCCGACGAGCCCCCGGAGCCCTGCACGGCCTGTCGCACCACGCGCTGGGTGTACCACTGCACGTCACGGTCGATGGTCAGCTCGAGGTCGTGCCCGCTCTTCGGCGGCACCGTGTTGTTGTCGCCGAGCGGGATGCGGTTGCCGCCGCCGGTCTCATAGGTGGCGGAGCCGTCCTTGCCGGACAGCATCGTGTCGAACATCAGCTCCGCGCCCTCGCCGGCGTCGCCGTTGGCGTTCATGAAGCCGATCAGGTTGGCCGCGATGTCGTCGGCGGGGTAGGTGCGGACCGGGTCCCGGCGGGTGTAGATGCCCTTGAAGCCGCGGGCGTCGATCGCCTTGACGATCTCGGTGGCCTTGGTCGACGGGACCCGGCGGGCGATGTACTGGAAGTGCGTGTCCGGCTTGCGCAGCCGGGTGAGCACGTCGAAGTAGTCGATGCCGAGACGACGGGCGATGATCCTGGCGATCTCGCTGGCGTGCTTCACCGTCAGCGACGGGTCGGCGACGATCATCAGTCCGTCGACGGACTCGGCGAGCCGCACCCCGTTGCGGTCCTTGATGGTGCCCCGGTTGGCGGGGAGGGTCACCGTGACCACGCCCTCGGAGCGGGCCTTGGCGACGTACGCCTGCGCGTCGACGCCCTGCAGCTGGAACAGCCGCGCGGCGAAGACGGACACGACCATCGCGATCAGGATGAAGCCGATCCGCAGCCGGACCAGGGACGCACCGCGCAGCGAGCGCAGCCGGGGGCGTCGGCGGCGCTGCTGCGGCCTCGGGTGCCTCCCGGGACGCGGTCGGCTGCCCTGGGTCAACGCTGGCTCCCCTGCTGCCGGTGACGGTCGTGGGACCTCTTTGTACCTGCCTGCGAACCGCTCGCGTCGCCTGCCGCGCCGTCGGTCTCCGAAGGCTTTACCTCGATGACGATCGGGGTCGGGCGAAGGTTCTTCGGCTTGCGGGTGGGCAGCGGGCTGACCCGCAGCGCGTTCTCCGTCGTCGCGGGGCTCGGCTTGCCCAGCACCTTGCCGTCGGAGAGCCGGATGAACGCCGGGGCGTTCGGCGGCACCATGCCCATCTCCTTGGCGCGCACGGCGACCCGCTGCGGGTCGCGCAGGGCGTCGAGCTCCATGTTCAGCGACTGCTGCTTGGCGTCGAGGGCGGCGGCCTGGTCCTCCATCGCGGTCGCCGTGAAGGAGGCCTGCTGCATCGAGGTGTTGAAGCAGAGCAGCCCGGCGACACCGCCGACGAGCAGCAGCGACACGAGCACCACGAACGGAACCCGCGCGGCGCGGACGGGCGTCCGCGGCACGACCGTCAGGCGGGCCCGCTCGACCGCCGCCTCGGCGATCCTCGGCACCCGGTTGCGAGCCTGGTTCATCAACGCGCTCATCTGGTTTCCCCTCCCCGGTACTGCTCTGTCATGCAGGTCATGCAGGTCATGCAGGTCATGCAGGTCATGCAGGTCACGCCACGGCCCCTTGGTGGCCGTCGTGCACCCGCTCGACCGCCCGCAGCCGCACCGACGCGGCGCGCGGGTTGGCCTCGATCTCCGCGGGACTCGCCTTCTCCGACCCGCGGGTGACCAGCCGGAGCGCCGGCTCGTGCCCCTCCGGCACGAACGGCAGGTCCGGTGGCACGTCGCTGCGGGTGTGCTCGGCGAACACGTGCTTGGTGATGCGGTCCTCGAGCGAGTGGTAGCTCATGACCACCACGCGCCCGCCGACGCCGATCGCGTCGATGGCCGCGGGCAACGCCCGGCGGAGCACCGACAGCTCGTCGTTGACCTCGATCCGGAGCGCCTGGAAGGTCCGCTTGGCGGGGTGCCCTCCGGTACGACGGGCGGGCGCCGGGATCGCGGCGTAGAGCAGCTCCACGAGCCGGCCGGACCGCTCGAACGGCTCCCTGGCACGCTCGCGCACGATCGCCTCCGCGATCCGGCGGGCGAACCGCTCCTCGCCGTACTCCCTGAGCACCCGGGTCAGCTCCTCGACGGAGTAGCCGTTGAGCACGTCGGCGGCGGTCGGGCCGTCGGTGTCGTTCATGCGCATGTCCAGTGGCGCGTCGACGCTGTAGGCGAAGCCCCGCTCGCGGACGTCGAGCTGCATCGAGGAGACGCCGAGGTCGAACAGCACCCCGTCCACGGCCTGGAGTCCGAGCTCGGCCAGCACGTCGGCGATCTCGTCGTAGACGGCGTGCACGAAGGTGACCCGCTCGCCGTACGCAGCGAGCCGCTCCCGGCTGCGTTCGAGCGCGTGCACGTCGCGGTCGACGCCGATCACGTGCGCCTGCGGGAGCCGCTCGAGAACCGCCTCGGTGTGTCCGCCGAGGCCGAGCGTGGCGTCGACGAGGACGGTGCGCTCGCGGTCGGTGCGCTCCAGGGCAGGAGCGACCAGAGCGACGACCCGGTCGAGCAGCACCGGGACGTGGCTGGGGTTCGTCATGTCAGCGGCCCTGGCCCGCCACGCGCACGAGAAGGAGGAGTGCGAGCGCGAACGTCGTGGACGCGGTCGCGGAGAAGGCGATGACGACCATGCCGTCCCGGACGTCGTGCCGGACCCGGCGCAGTGGTGGAGCGCCGTGCGTGCTCGTCATGGTGTCGACCCCAAGCTGCTCGTGTGCGGGTGTGCCTGTTCCACCGGCGGTTCGTGGGGCCAGGTCCCCGTCCGCTTGTCCCTGAGGGAAGTCCCGTTCTGGCACCGGGGAAGGTGTGCCAGACCGGGGGCAGTGACAAGCGGACGCGAGACCTCGTCCTACGACTCCGGCTGTTGTGTTGTGCGGTGCTGCTGTGGCGGTGCGGTGTGGCGGTGCTGCTGGTGGGGTGTCGTGCTCAGACGCCCGGGAAGACCTCGTCCGAGAGGTCCGCGAACGCCTGCTCCTGCTGGTCCGAGTAGGTCTGCCATGCCGCGCTGTCCCAGATCTCGATCCGGTTCATCGCGCCGATCACGATGCAGTCCTTCGTCAGGGACGCGTACTCCCGCAGCATCGGCGGGAGCGTGATGCGGCCCTGCTTGTCCGGCGTCTCGTCCGAGGCGCCGGCGAAGAACATCCGCACGTAGTCCCGGGCCGCCTTGTTGGTGACCGGTGCCTCGCGCAGCCGCTCGGTGAGCTTGCCGAACTCCTCCATGGACCACACGTAGAGACAGCGCTCCTGCCCTCGAGTGACCACGAGTCCCTCCGCCAGCTCGTCACGGAACTTCGCCGGGAGGAACAGGCGGCCCTTGTCATCGAGGCGGGGGGTGTAGGTGCCGAAGAACATCGGCGTCCCTCCCCATCTCGATGCGAAAGAGCATCCCTCTCCTCCACTGCGCTCCACTCTACTCCACTACCCACCACCGTCAACCATTTCCACCGTGTTCAGCGCGGGTTTTACGCGGGACCGGCCACCACCCGCCTCGCGCTCCTCCCCGCGTGTGAACGGCCGGCGTGAGCCTGGACCGGAGGCGGTGGAGCGTGGTGGAGGGCCGGGGTGGTGCGGAGTGGGGGAACTGGTGAGGAACCGGCGAGGAACCGGGCGACTCGCCCGATGAGCACGATTTGATGTCGAACCGGTGGCGCGCCTCAGCGATGCGGTGACAGCAGTTGGCTTCGTGAGGTTGACTACACAGCACCGAGCAGGTGGGCGGCCCGGTGCGGGGCTTCGGCGCGCACCGAGGCCCGTGCGAAGAAAGAGGACAGCGTGACCTCAACTCCCGACACCAGCGCCGACGCCGGCGCCGCCGCTGGGCGACAGGACGGCCCGGGACGCGACGGTGCCGACCTGGACACCCTGGCCCGGGTCACCGGTCGCATCCGCAAGAGCATCGAGACCGTCATCGAGGGCAAGCCCGAGGTCGCCAAGCTCGCCCTCGTCGTGATGCTCTCCGAGGGCCACCTCCTCATCGAGGACGTCCCCGGCGTCGGCAAGACGATGCTCGCCAAGGCGCTGGCCCGCTCGATCGACTGCTCGGTGCGACGGGTGCAGTTCACCCCCGACCTGCTGCCCTCCGACGTGACCGGCGTGTCCGTGTTCAACCAGGACACCCGTCAGTTCGAGTTCCGCCCCGGCGGCGTCTTCGCGAACATCGTCGTCGGCGACGAGATCAACCGCGCCTCCCCCAAGACCCAGTCCGCCCTGCTCGAGTGCATGGAGGAGCGGCAGGTCACGGTCGACGGGACGACGTACCACCTGGAGACGCCGTTCATGGTGGTGGCGACGCAGAACCCGATCGAGATGGAGGGCACCTACACCCTCCCCGAGGCGCAGCGGGACCGGTTCATGGCTCGGGTGTCGATGGGCTACCCGGTGGAGGCGGCCGAGATCGCGATGCTGGACTCGCACACGCGCAGCAACCCGCTCGACGACCTCGAGCCGGTGACCGACGCGGGCGAGATCCGCAAGCTGATCGACATCGTCGGCCAGGTCTACGTCTCCGAGGCGGTGCAGCGCTACGCGGTCGCGATCACCACGGCGACCCGCAAGTCCCCCGAGCTGATGCTGGGCGCCTCGCCGCGCGCGACGCTGCACCTGGTGCGCGCCGCCAAGGCGACCGCGGCGATGGCCGGGCGCGACTACGTGATCCCCGACGACGTGCAGGACCTCGCGGTCCAGGTGCTCTCGCACCGGATGCTGACGACCGTCGAGGCCTCGATGAGCGGCCGCACCCCCGAGGCCGCGCTGCGGCAGATCGTCGCGGGGGTGGCGATGCCGTCGCTCAGCGGCCGCCGCCGCGAGCCCTGAGCACTCGACGACGGGGAGGCACCAGATGCGTGAGGCACTGTCGGCACTGACCATCCGTGGCCGCGCGTTCCTGGCCGCCGGCGGTACGGCGTTCGTGTGCGCGCTGGTCCTGGGCCATGACGAGCTGGTCCGGGTCGGCGCGCTGTTGCTGTTCCTCCCCCTGGCCACCGCGTTCTTCCTGGGCCGTAGCCGCTACCGGCTCGGCCTGGTGCGCTCGCTGACGCCCACGCAGATCGCCGCCGGACAGCAGGCCCGGGTGCAGCTCGACCTCACCAACGACGGCCGGATGCCGACCGGCCTGCTGCTGCTCGAGGACCAGATCCCCTACGTGCTGGGCACCCGGCCTCGGTTCGTGGTGGACCGGATGGGCCCGCGGTGGAAGCGCAGCGTCGGCTACCTCGTCCGCTCCGACGTGCGCGGCAAGTTCGAGGTCGGCCCGCTGAGGGTGCGGCTGTCCGACCCGTTCGGCCTCGTCGAGCTCGACCGGACCTTCCAGACCCGGTCGTCGCTGGTCGTCACCCCGCGGGTCGTGCCGCTGCCCGTCGTACCCCTCTCGGGCGTGTGGACCGGGTCCGGTGACAACCGGCCGCGGGCGTTCGCGAGCGGCAGCGCAGAGGACGTGACCGTGCGGGAGTACCGCCGCGGCGACGACCTGCGCCGGGTGCACTGGCGCAGCAGCGCGCACGCCGGCGAGCTGATGGTGCGGCGCGAGGAGCAGCCCTGGCAGTCACGCGCGACGTTGTTCCTCGACAACCGGAAGATCGCGCACCGCGGCACCGGTGCGGCGTCCTCGCTGGAGCACGCCGTCTCGATCGCCGCCTCGGTGGCGGTGCACCTCGTGCAGCGCGGCTTCGCGGTGCGTCTGGTCACCGCGGTCGGCGCCGACCACGGCGGGACCTGGCACGAGCACGGCGCCGCGTCCGCGGAGACCGCTCCCCTGCTCGAGCAGCTCGCGGTCCTCACCGACACCAGCCACCCGCACATCGACCTCAAGTGGCTGCACGACGGCGGGCACACCGGCCTGCTCATCGCGGTGCTCGGTGCCGTCGGCGAGCACGACAAGCCGGTGCTCACCCGGATGCGGCACGCCGCCGCCAGTGCGATGGCGGTCGGGCTGGACGTGCCCGCCTGGGCCCGGGGCGCCGAGACCGGCGGGCTCGGCACCGCGCAGCAGACCGCGTGGCTGGGTGCGCACGGCTGGCGCGCCATCGCGTGCGGGCCGCAGGACCCGCTGCCTGCCGTGTGGCAGGAGCTCGGGGTGGCCAGCCGCAGCGGCAGCGGCCGGTCGAACGCACCGGCGGCCCCGACCGTGGGGAGCGCGTCGTGAGCCGGCTGAACGACATCCGTCCCACCACCTGGCTGCCCTCGCTGCTGGCGGCGCTGACCACCTGGGTCACGATGCTCGCCTGGTCGAACTTCGCCGAGACCCCGTCGGGCTTCCTCGTGCCGATCCTGGGCGGCTGCCTGCTCGTGGCGATCGTCGGCATGCTGGCGCGCGGGCTGCGGACACCGGCGGTGGTGACCGCACTGGTCCAGGTGGTGGTGGTCCTGCTCTGGCTGAACCACCGCGAGGCCGCCTCCCAGACGATCGGCGGTTGGGTGCCGACGCCGGACTCCGTCCGTGTGCTGCTCGGCGCCTTCCACGACTCCGTGCTCGCGTCCCAGGCGTACGCCGCACCCGTGCCGAAGTCCGTGCCGGAGTTCTACCCGCTGCTGATCCTGGCCGGCACGCTCACCGCGGTGCTGGTCGACTTCCTCGCGGTCGGGCTGCGCCGCGCTCCGCTGGCCGGACTCCCGCTGCTGGCGCTCTACACCGCACCGGTGAGCATCCTCGACGGCGGTGTCTCGTGGCTGAAGTTCGCGCTCGCCGCGCTGTCGTTCCTGTTCCTCATCGCCGCGGAGGAGGCGCAACGGCTGGCCCACTGGGGCCACCAGATCGTGCCCGGCGGCCGCATCTTCGACACCCAGACCACGGAGGTCAGCAGCGCCCCGATCTGGGCGTCCGCCCGCAAGATCGGCCTGACCGCGACCAGCCTCGCGATCGTGGTGCCGATCTTCGTGCCGACGCTGGGCACGACGTTCTTCGGCGGCGGCAGCGGTCCGGGGGACGGCGAGGGCGACGTCGGTGTCCATCTCGAACCCGATGATCGACCTGAAGCGTGACCTGACCCAGGGGCCCGACATCGAGCTGGTCCGGGTCACCACGACGGACAACGACCCGTCGTACCTCCGGCTCACCGTCCTGAACTCCTTCGACGGCACGGCGTGGCGCCCGTCGACCCGGGACATCCCGCTGAAGCAGCGGGCTGACGGCGCGATCACCCGGCCTCCCGGCCTGGACCGCACGGTGGAGACCAAGGAGGTCGCGGCCACCATGCAGGCCAGCGAGCACTTCAAGTCGCGGTGGCTGCCGACGCCCTACCCGGTGGCCTCCGTGGACGCGCCCGGTGACTGGCGCTACGACCGGTCGACGCTCGACTTCATCAGCGCGGCCGACAACCAGACGACGGCCGGTCTCACCTACCGGCTCCGCGCCCTCGACCTGATCCCGTCGGCGGCCGAGCTCGCGGACGCCACTCCCGCGCCGGCGTCGGTCTACACCCCGAACACCGCGCTCCCCCGGGACCTGCCCGCGTCGGTCAAGAAGCTGGCGCGCACCGTCACCGACGGGACAGCGCTCGAAGTTCGAGCAGGCCGTCGCGCTCCAGAAGTGGTTCCGTGTCGACGGCGGCTTCCGCTACTCCACGGCGCGGCCGAACGGCAACGGCACCGACGACCTGGTCAGCTTCCTCGGCACCGGCAAGGAAGGCCGGATCGGCTACTGCGAGCAGTTCGCCGCCGCCATGGCGCTGATGGGTCGCAGCCTCGGCATCCCCTCGCGGGTGGCGGTCGGGTTCCTGCGTCCCGAGCAGGTCGGTCAGGACACCTACGTGTACAGCTCGCGCGACCTGCACGCGTGGCCGGAGATGTACTTCGGCGGCATCGGCTGGGTGCGCTTCGAGCCGACGCCGCAGCGAGCCACCACCGTGCCGACGTACACCACGCAGAAGGTGCCGGCCGCGAACCCGAGCCAGAGCAGCTCGGCCCCCGCCGCCGCACCGAGCCTGAACCGCATCGACCGGACGGTGGACCCAGCCGCTGCAGGCGCGGGCAAGGACGACACGGCGTGGTACGCAAGCCCCGCGTTCCTGGCCGTCGTCGTCGTGCTGCTGGTCGGCGTGCTCCTGCTGCTGACCCCCCGCGCCCTCCGCGTGTTGGTCCGGCGCCGTCGTTGGGCCCGCGCGGACGACGCGTCGTCCATCGTCGAGGCCGGCTGGAGCGAGGTGCGCGACACCGCCGTGGACCTGGGTGTCGCCTTCGACGACCAGGCGACCCTGCGTACGTCGGCCGCGGGGCTGCTGCAGGCGTTCGGCCGGCCGGGCGACGAGGACGATGCCCTGGGCCGGGCCACGCATCGCGGGGCCGACGCCGATCCCCAGGCCACGCAGGCGTTGCGCCGGCTGGTGGACCTGTTGGAGCGCGCCCGCTACGCGCGGCGGCTGCCGACCGCCGACGTCACCGCCGAGTCGGTGCGCGCCGACGTGCACCAGTGCGTCGAGTCACTGCGCGCCGGCGCCGGCAAGCGTCGTCGCACCCGGGCCACCTGGCTGCCCGCGTCGCTGTCCACCCCGGCCGGCGACCGCAGCACGGCCTGGCGCGGCACCGCGGTGCTCGAGGCGGGTGTCGACCGGGCGGTCTGACGGGCGGTCTGACTGCGACGACGTCCGCACCGGCGGACGGACCCCCGGCCGGTTCTGTCCGGACATGCATCGAGGCGGACCCTGCGGATCCGCCTCGGAAGACGTTGGTCAGTAGCCGTTCTGGTCGCGCCGTCGGCGCCACCGCTCCTCGAACCGCTCCATCATCGAGTGGTGCGAGGACGACGAGCGGCTGCTGCGCGGGCCGCGCTTGCGGGCCCGGCCGCCGTCGATGACGCTGAACGACGGATGAGCGCCCGGCTCGGCCGCGTGGGCCGTCTCGGGGACGCGGTGCTGCCCGCGCCAGGACATCAGGGCCAGGTAGGCCGACACCAGCATCACGACGAACCCGATGACACCGACGATGGTGTTCTTGGTGACGGCACCTGTCATCAGGACCACGACGCCGACCACGAAGGCAAGCGCGGCGACGAGGGCACGTCGACGGGCGGACGCCCGAAGCGTGGTGCCCCGCATCGTCGACGCCAGCTTCGGGTCGTCGGCGACCAGCGCACGCTCCATCTGCTCCAGCAGACGAAGCTCCTCTTCAGAGAGCGGCACAGTTCCTCCCGCCAGCCGATTCCTGCTTCTCAGTCTAGGCAGCCAGTTCGGCAACCGGTACCCGAGGCCGGAAATCCCATAGAAAAATCATCCACGGACCTGACCGGTGGGACAGGGCTCAGGCAGAGTCGAGGGCCAGCAGCTTCTCGCGCAACGTCGTCGTCGCACGCCGGTGCACCTGGCTCACCCGGGACTCCGTGACCCCGAGGACCTGGCCGATCTCGGCCAGCGTCAGACCCTCGAAGTAGTAGAGGGCGATGATCACCTGGTCGCGCTCGGCGAGCTGGTCGACGACCCGCATCAGGGACGCGTTGACGTCCCCCTGCTCCACCTGGTGGTCAGCCGCCGAGGAGAGCTCGTCGGCCAGGTCGAAGTCGTCGAGGCTGGCGTGGTTGGAGTTGGCCTGGCGGCTCAGGTCGCGCAGCTGCTGCACCGGGATCCCGACCTCGCGGGCCACCTCGGTGTCCTCCGGCACCCGGCCGAGGCGCTCCTCGAGCAGGACCTGCGCCCGCTGGACCGCGCGCAGCTTGTCGCGCACGGAGCGCGGCACGAAGTCCATGGACCGCATGCCGTCGATGATCGCGCCGCGGATCCGCGGGACCGCGAACGTCTGGAAGGACAGGCCGCGGGCCGGCTCGAAGCGTTCGATGGCGTCCATCAGCCCGAGCACGCCGTCCGACACCAGGTCGTCCGGGTCGACCGAGTCGGGCATCCGGGTGCGCAGCCGGCCGGCGACGTACTTCACCAAGGGGGCGTACTGCAGCACCAGCCGGTTGCGCAGGCCGGCCTCCCCGGTGGCGCGGTACTCCGCCCAGATCTGGTCGAGGTCCTCGTTGGGGCTCATGCCATGCTCCCCGAGCGGCCGGCGCCGGTGTGCGGGGACTGGAAGGCGACCAGCGCGCTGGCGGGATCGCGGCGGTAGCGGGCGATCAGCTCGGCGGTTGCCTCGTCGAGCCGCTCGTGCAACGCGCGGCGGTAGTCGGTGAGCTGCTCCTCGGCCGACCGGAGCCGGGCGATCGCGGCCGCGACGGCCTCGGTGTCCTCGGGGTCGAGCTCGGTGACCCACATGTCGGCCAGCACCGGCAGCTCGGGCAGGTCGTCGGCGGCGCGGACGCTCACCAGGGCGGTGCGGGTGCGGCCGGCGCCGGTGTCACCCAGGACCCGGATCAGCTCGTCGAGCCGGAGCGGGCGCTCGTGGTGCGCCTCGGCCTCGAGGACGTCGATGCGGGCGTGCACGAGGCGCCGCCAGTAGGAGACCTTCTCCTCCTCCTCGGCCAGCCGCTTGCGGTAGAGCCGGAGGTCGGAGAGGTCGAGGCCGGCCCAGGCGTCGGGACCTCTGGCGACCTCGGCGAGCGCGAGGCCGCCTCCGTCGTCATCTCCGAGCAGGCTCATCGGTCCGGTCGTCTCCGTCGTGGGTGCATGGGAGGGCGGGTAGCCAGTTCCTTACAAAACGTTCTCACAACGAGGCGGGTCCGTCCCCGGTTGTCGCGATTCATCCGGCCTCCGGGGCGGAGCACGGGGCGAAACGTCCAAAAGTTTTCGCTCAAATAGTCCGTTCGGACCATCAAGTCTGGCCCTCTCGGGTGCCGAGACTCCCTGTGCAAGCACCGCCCGCCTGCCGCTCCCTGGGAGATCGGCAGGTTCGTGCGGGAACAGCACCCCACCGCGGGAACCGGGAAAGCCCCCCTTCCCCCCGCGGCGCCGGCTCATCAGCCCCCCGATGCTCCGGCCACGGCGGCCCTCGGTCCTACGGACCCGGGGCCGCTGCCATGTCCGGACCCGTCGCTCCGTTGCCCCGGTCGCCGTGTCGTACGGCGCCGGCTCAGGCGCGGTCGCTGCCGAGCAGGGTGGCCGGTCGCACCGCAGCGGCTCCGAACCGCGCGGTCGCCCGGTCGACCGCCCCGTCGGCCTCCGACCAGCCGTGCTCCCGCTCACCGAGCACCAGCTGGCGCTGCACCGTGGAGCGCGGCACCAGTCCCTCGACCCGGACGCCGACCAGCCGGATCCGGGCGCGCTGCAGCCCGAGGGCGGCATAGAGCTCGGACGCGGTGGCGTAGATCTCCCGGGTCACGTCGGTGGCCTCCCCCAGCGTCCGGGAGCGGGTGATGGTCGTGAAGTCCGCGAAGCGCACCTTGAGGGTGACCGTCCGGCCGGCCACCCGCGCCGTACGCATCCGGGTGCCGACCTTGGCGGAGAGCCGCAGCACCTCACGCAGCACCACCGCCGGGTCGTCGGTGTCGCGGCCGAAGGTCTCGTCGGCGCCCATGCTCTTGTCCGGCTCGTCGGACCCGCGCCGGGCGGTCACCACGCGACGGTCCTCGCCCCACGCGAGCTGGTGCAGGGAGGTGGCGCGATGCCCGCCCACGGCCCGCTGGAGGGTGGTCAGCGGGGTGTGCGCGACATCGCCGACGGTGCGCAGCCCGAGCCGGTGCAGCAGCTCGGTGGTCCGCTCGCCGACCCCCCACAGCTCGCCGACGTCGAGCGGGTGCAGGAACGTGGTCACCTCCCACGGCGGCACGACCACGATGCCGTCGGGCTTGGCCCGCCGGCTGGCGAGCTTGGCGACCGCGACGGTCGCGGCCATCCCGACCGAGCAGGTGATGCCCTGCTCGTCGTGGATGCGGGCCCGCAGCAGCTCCGCGATGGCGTACGGCGACCCGAGTCGTCGTACCGACCCGGACACGTCGAGGAACGCCTCGTCGAGCGAGAGCACCTCGACGAGCGGGGTGATCTGCCGGAAGTTCTCCATCACCGACCGGGACACCACCTCGAAGGTCTCGTAGGTCGGCGAGACCACCACGGCGTTCGGGCACAGCCGCCGGGCGCGGGTCATCGGCATGGCCGAGCGCACGCCGTAGGCGCGGGCCCGGTAGTTGGCCGACAGCACCACGCCGCGGTAGCCGCCGCCGACCACGACCGGGAGGTCCTGGAGCTCGGGCCGGTCGCGGATCGCGACGGAGGCGTAGAACGCGTCCATGTCGACGTGCAGCACCGGGCACGCCCGGGACGCCTGCTCGAGGCGCGCGCGGGAGGTCATGACCCCACCACCTGTCCGGACCACGGCCCGGGGTGGGTGGGCGACGCGTCAGCGGCGGGTGGCCAGGGTGTGGATCTGGGTGGCCAGGGTGAGGTACTCGGGCCGGGTCGCGACCGCCCGCTCGAGCTCGACCAGCGCCTGCGCGGCGCCGGGCTCGAGGTCGACCAGCGAGCTGGGCACCAGGTCGACGAAGACCCGGACCGCGTGCATCGGCCCGGCGTCCAGTCCGGCCTCGTCGAGCACCGCGGTGATCTCGTCGGCGGTGAACCGGCGACCGGTGCTGTGTCCCTCGTGCCCCTCGGGCACCCCGCCCTCGAGCAGGGTGCGGGCCGCGGTGAAGTGGCCGGCCATCGCCCGGGTGACGACGGCCGCGTGCCGCTGGTTGACCAGCAGGCTGAGCGTGCCGCCGGGGCGGAGCGCCGCGGCCAGCGTGCGGAGCGCGGCGCGGGGGTCGTCGACGATCTCCAGGACGCCGTGGCAGAGCACCACGTCGGCGCTCCCGTCGGGGACCAGGTCGGGCAGGCTGGCCAGGTCGCCCTGACGGCCGGTGACCCGGTCGGCGACCCCGCTCTCGTCGGCGCGCCGGGCGAGGATGGCCAGCGCGTCGGGGCTGGGGTCGACGACCACCACCTGGTGGCCGAGCTCGGCCACCCGGACCGCGAGGCCGCCGGTGCCGCCGCCGATGTCGACCACCGCGGCCGGCCGCTCGCCGGGGGTCGGGTGCTGCGCGTCGAGCACCTCGCGCAGGGCGTGCCACACGACGGCCGTGCGGGCGGCGCTGCGTCGCTGGAGGCTGCTGCCCGGGCGCTGCTCGGCTGACATGGCGCCAACCCTAGGGCGTGGCTCGAAGAGATGCTGCGGCAGTGGGCGTGGCCTCCGCGCCCGGTCCGGCCAGGCGGAGGTGCGAGAGCGCAGCGGGCTGCGCCGAGCACCGACAACGCAGCCGGTCGGGATGCGGGACCGCGCACACAGCGGCAGATCTGAGAGACACGCCCTGGTGGGGACACCGGTCCCCGCCCGGTACCCGTCCGGACGTCAGCCACCGGAGCTCCCCGGGGAGGAGTGCCACAGCTTGCGCGGCGCCTTGCGGGACGCGGACTTGGTGTCCTCACCGGGCGGCTTGACGTCGGCGTAGGGCGACATCGTGAAGCCGCTGGAGTGCACCAGCACCCGACGACGGCCCATGCCGCCGGCGGCGCTGTGGTGGTGGTCCGCCGACCCGTCCTCGGTCCCGAGCTCGGGCGGCTTGGCCATCACCGGCCGGGTGGCCCGGCTCTCGGCCGCCCCCTGCACCGCACCCTCACCGACCGCACCGAAGCCCTCGGGCACCGCGGCCATCAGCGCGTGGACCGCGGCGAGACCCTCACCGGGCGCGGCGGACTGCCAGGCCTCGTGCAGCACCGGCAGCTCCCAGCAGCCGGTGGCCCGCAGCGAGACGCCGTGCCGCCCGGTGCGGCGCAGCTCGCCGCGCACCACGAGCAGCCAGGAGTGGAACACCGTGGCGGCGTAGGGGCCCTGCACGTCCTCGAAGAACGTCGCGTCGACCGGGCCGGTGCCGTCGTCGAGGGTCAGGAACACCACCCGCCGCCCGGACCGGATCGGCGGGGTCTGGGTGGCGACCTTGACCCCGGCGACCAGCAGCTCGGAGCGGCTGCGCCGGTCGAGCAGGTCCGCGGACCGGGTCACCCCGAGCGCGTCGAGGAACGGGTCGTAGAACTCCACGACGTGACGGCTCACGTCGAGGCCGAGGATCTCCAGCTCGGCGCGCACCCGCTCCGAGGCGTTCATCTCCGGCAGACCGCTGACCTCCCCGTCGACCGGGGTGTCGCCGAGGTCGAGGGCGAGCTGGACCGAGGTCACCGGCGCGGCCTTCTGGGTGGCCCGGGACTGCCGCTGGGCCTGCTCCCAGACCCCGGCCTGCTGACGGCTCGGGTGCAGCCCGGACTCCTGCCCCCACGGACGGTCCGGCTCCCCCGGCCCGCTGCGCTCCCGGGTGGGCAGCCGGTCGCGCTGCCGCTCGCGGACCAGGTCGTCGGAGCTGTTGCCGGCGGCGGCGTCCGCCGCCTTCGCGGCCGCCGCGACCCGCCCGCCCGGGGTGACGCCACGGCTGGCGAGCCCGCGACCGCGGCCCTTGCTGGCCCGGTCGACGGCGCGACCGTGCCGGTCGAGGTCGGCGACCTGGAGCAGCAGGTCACGCCGGGTCACCCGGCCGCGGCGGCGGACGCCCACCGGCGACCCGATGCCGTAGATGCTGTCGAACCCGCCGGCGAGCACCAGCCGCTCCACCACCGGCCGGGAGACCCGCGCACGGTGCCAGAAGTCGGTGAGCGAGTGGTAGGGCCGGGCCGCGACGACCCGGTCCACCTCCGCCTCGGAGATCCCCTTCACCTCCGACAGCGCCAGCCGGATGCCGTAGCCCTGGCCGCTTGTCCTGAGGTGCCGAGGAACGAGGCTTCTCGAAGGGTCTGGGAGGCCCTCCCCCGGCGCACGGCGGGGTGGCTCCCCCAGCACCTCGGGAGGCGGCTCGTCGTACGCCCCTCGATTCCTCGCCCTCCTCAGGACAGCGCTCCACCACGAACGCCTTCTCGCTGGCGTTGACGTCGAGGCCGAGCACCGCGATGCCGAACTGGCGGGCGTCGTCGAGGATCAGCCGCTTGGGGTACATGCCCGGGTCGTGGGTGAGCACGCCGGACAGGAAGTGCGCCGGGTAGTGCGCCTTGAGCCAGGCCGACTGGTAGGTCGGCAGCGCGAAGGCGGCGGCGTGCGCCTTGCAGAACCCGAAGGACGCGAACGCCTCGAGGACCTTCCAGACCTGCTCGACCACCGCCCGCGGGTAGCCGCGCCGCATCGCCCGAGGGAAGAACCAGACCTTGGTCTCGGCCATCCCCTCGACGTCGCCGAGGGCCCGGCGCGCCTCGTCGGCCTCGTCGTGGCTGCACCCGGCGAACTGGGCGATCATCTCGATGACCTGCTCGTGGAACACCACCACGCCGTGCGTCGGGCCGAGGATCGGGCGGAGGTCGTCGTGCAGGTAGAGCGGCATCCTCCAGCCCTGCTTGGCGTCGAGGTAGGGCGTGATCATGTCGCTCTTGACCGGCCCCGGCCGGAACAGCGAGATGTCGGTGATGATGTCCTCGAACGACTCGATGCCGGACTTGCCGACCAGCTCGCGCTGGCCCGGTGACTCGATCTGGAAGCAGCCGAGGGTCTTGGCCTGCGAGATCATCCGGAAGGTCGCCTCGTCGTCGAAGGGCACCTGCCGCTCGTCGTCGAGGTCGAGCCGGACCCCCTCGAGCCGCTCGATCTCGTCGACCGCGTGCGCCATCGACGACTGCATCCGGATCCCGAGGACGTCGAGCTTGAGCAGGCCGAGGTCCTCGACGTCGTCCTTGTCGAACTGGCTCATCGGGAAGCCGGCGTAGGACGCCTCCACCGGCGTCCGGTCGAGCAGGGTCGCGTCGGAGAGCAGCACGCCGCAGGGGTGCACGGCGATGTGCCGGGGCAGGCCGTCGAGCCGCTCGACGAGCCGGAACAGCAGGTCGAGCCGCTGCTCGCCGAGCCCGGACGCACGCAGCTCGGGCAGGTCCTGCAGGGCGACCCGGGCGTCGCGGGCCCGGATGTGCGGGAACGCCTTGGCGATCGCGTCGATCTCACCGACCGGCATGCCGAGCGCGGCCCCGACGTCCCGCACCGCGTGCCGGACGCGGTAGGTGTCCATCATCGACACGCACACGCACCGCTCCCCGCCGTAGCGGTCGAGGATCGCCTCGTAGACCTCGAGCCGCCGCGCGGACTCCACGTCGACGTCGATGTCGGGCAGCGCCCGGCGCAGCGGCGAGAGGAACCGCGACATCAGCAGGTCGTGCCGCAGCGGGTCGACCCCCGAGACGCCGAGCAGGTAGTTGACCAGGCTGCCGGCCCCGGACCCGCGGGCCGCGCAGCGCACCCCCATGTCCTTGATGAGGTCGGTGACGTCGGCGACGGTGAGGAAGTACGGCGCGTAGCCCAGCGACCCGATCGTCTGCAGCTCGTCGTCGAGACGCTTCCAGATCCGCTGCCGGGGCGCGGTGCCGTAGCGGTGGCCGATCGCGGCCTCGCAGCGGGCGCGCAGCACCCCGTCGGCGGTGCGGTGCCGGCCGGCCACGACCGTGTCCCGGCGGAAGTCGAACTCCGGGAAGTGCACCTCCCCCAGCCCGAGGTCGGTCCGCGGGTCGAGCGCGCACCGGTCGCCGACCGCCCGGGTGTGCGCGAGCAGCCGTCGGGCCTCCCGGCCGCTGTCGCCGCCGAGCCCGGCGTAGCGGCAGACCTCCTCGGCCACCTCGGCCATCTGCTTGCCCGACTTGAGGAAGCCCTCGGCGTTGCCGCGGTCGACGTGCCGCAGGTCGAGCGGCACCAGCCGGCGCGCCGCATCGAGTACGTCGACCGTCGGGGCGTCGAGCCGGTCGGCGTAGCGGACCGCGTTGGTGAGCACCGTGCCGAGCCCGGTCGCCCGGGCCACCGCGGCCATCCGGGCGGCGTGCGGCGAGGACCCGGGACCGGACCCGGGCAGCCGGTGCGAGACCAGCTCGACGAGGAGGTCGGCGCGGTCGACCACCTCGAGCCACGGCGCGAGCGCGGCGTGCGCCAGGTCGTCGCGCCGCAGCGTGGCGGCCCGGCCCAGCTCGGAGCCCGGGCCCAGCATCACCACGACGTCCCCGCGTCCGGCGCTGCCGGTGACGTGCTCGGCCACCAGGTCGAGGGTGCTCACCGGCTCCCCGCGCTCCCCCGCGAGGTGGGTCGCGGAGACCAGCCGGCACAACGACGCCCAGCCCTGCCGGCTGCCGGCCAGGAACGTCACCCGCGGCAGCCGCCGGTCGCGGAACGCCCCGCCCCGCACCGGGACACGGGCCGGCCTGGAGGCCGACGGCTGCTCGAGACCGCTCCACGCGTGCAGCGGCGCGAACGCGAGGTCCACCCCGAGCACCGGCCGGACCCCGCCCTGCAGGCAGGCCTTGGCGAACCGGACCGCGCCGTAGGTGCCGTCGCGGTCGGTCAGCGCGAGGGTGTCCATCTCCTGCTCGACGGCCCGCTCCACGAGCACGTGCGGGTGGGACGCGCCGTACTGCAGGGAGTAGCCGGACGCGACCTTCAGGTGCACGAACGGGTCAGGCAACGTGATCGCGCCGCCCCGCACGCCCGCCGGCGTCCCGGCGCTCCTGGCCGGTCGCCGCCGGCATCGTGGCCTCCAGCGGGACGTGCCGGGTCATCCCGAGGGACTCCTCGACCAGCCCGAGGAACCGGTCGGCGTCGCGGACCAGGTCGTCGGCCTCCCGCTCGGTGACCGCGCGGGAGGAGCCGGCCTCGGCGGCCTGCCGCTTGGCGGCGCCGGCGGAGAAGAACGCCGCCCACTCCCCGAACTCGGGAGCGACCTCGGCGAGCAGCACCCAGGCGTTCTTCTGCCGGCTGCGCCGGGGCGCGGGGACCGGCGTGGCCCGGGCCGCGAGCAGCGCGGCGGTGGCCCGCAGCGCGGCGACGTGCGCGCAGGCGTAGCGCAGCGGCACCTCCTGGGTGGTCATCGCCTCCCGGAGCGAGCCGGCCGCCCGCTCGAGGTAGGAGTGGGTCGCGGCCGGCAGGTCGAAGGGGTGGGGTGCCCGGCTGGTGTGTGTCCCGTGTGTCATGACGCCCCCCTTCAGTCCAGGCACCGGCTGAGCCGCCAGGCGCCCTCGGCCCAGTCGAAGACCAGGTCGAAGACACCGCGACCGGGCCGGCCCTCACCGTCGTCCCGGACCGAGGCCATGCCGCGGTCGGCCTCGACCCGCCACACCTCGCGCTCGGCGGCCAGGTCGGTGCCGACCGGGCTGCCCTGGCTGCCCGGGCTGCCCTGGCTGCCGGTCTCCTGCTCGTCCGCCCCGAGCACCGCGTGCACGCCGCTCGACTGCCACCAGGCACCGGTCTCCACCCAGTGCGCCACCACCGCGGTGACCCGCCAGAGCCGTCCCCGCCAGAGGAACTGCGCGGGCCCCTCGACCAGGACCGTCGTCCCGCCACCGGCCCCCCACCGGCCCCTCCACTGGCACCCGCCACCTGCCCCCGACGCACGTCCACGGGGTCGTCGTACCGTCGCATCGCTGCCACCTTCCGAGCTCGCGCTCTCGTCCGTCACGGCTCGACCCCGGACCGACCCCGCCTCGCTGTCCCCGGTCTGCGGCACGCTGTCTGCACTGGGCGGCGCCGTCCCCGGGCCCCGGTGGAGGTGGGGGTCGAGGTCACCTCCACCGGGGAGTGTTCGAACACTTGTTCGAACGAGTTCCACGGTACACCTGGCCTCGGACAGCCCGTCAACCACTTCGTCGCGATCCGTCTGTGGTCGGCCTCGGCCGACCGACGGTCGAGGAGGCCGTAGGGTCGCCGTGTGAGCACAGAGCAACCGTCCGCACCACCGACCGCACCGGCCACCGAGCACGCCTCCGTCGCCCGCTTCCGCACCGAGCTCATCGCCAGGGGCGGCACGGGCCGGATCGTGGTGCTTCCCGACTCCGTCCACACCGCGGCGCTGGCCGCCGAGGCCCTCGGGTGCGAGGTCGGCGCGATCGCCAACAGCCTGCTGTTCGACGCCGGCGGCGGTCCGGTGCTGGTGCTGACCTCCGGCGCGCACCGGGTCGACACCGGCAAGGTCGCGGCCACGCTCGGCGTCGACAGCCTGAAGCGGGCGACGCCGGAGTTCGTCCGGACGCACACCGGCCAGGTGATCGGCGGCGTCTCCCCCATCGCGCACCCGACACCGGTGCCGACCTACATCGACCCCTGGCTGCGGACCTACGACGAGGTGTGGGCCGCCGCGGGGCACCCGGCCGCGGTGTTCTCCACGACCTTCGACGAGCTGGTCGCGATGACCGGCGCCGTCGAGACCGACGTCGAGTAGGGCCGAGACGTCATGGAGATCTGGGTCAACCCCGCCTGCTCGAAGTGCCAGGCCGCGACGGCGACGCTCGACGAGGCGGGCATCGCCTACACGGTGCGCCGCTACCTCGACGACCCGCCGTCCGTCGAGGAGCTGTCGGCCGTGCTCGACCGGCTCGGCCTCGAGCCGTGGCACGTCGCCCGGACCGGTGAGGCCGTGGCCAAGGAGGTCGGCCTCGCGTCGTACCCGATGGACGCGGAGCACCGCACCCGGTGGCTGGAGACGATGGTGGCGCACCCGCAGCTGATCCAGCGGCCGATCGTCACCGCCGACGACGGCACCACCGTGGTCGGCCGTGACCCGGACGCGCTCGGCGTCGCGATCGCGGCCGAGCGGGGCTAGGCGTCGGGCGTCTGGTTCGTCGGGCAGTCGGGGTTCGGGCAGTAGTCCACGGCGACCATCTCACCGGCCTGGAACTCAGCCCGGTTCTCGTTGGTCTGGTCCAGGTCGATGACGGCGGACCTCATCTCGGTGCCGCAGGTCGGACAGCGCGTGGGCCACTCGCGCTCGTCCGCTCCACCTTGGTCGCTCATCCCAGCACGCTAACCCGGGCCCCGTGGGACCGCCATTCCCGAGCCGTTCCGGGTGGGCGTGTGGACGAGTTCTGCGTGTCTGCGAACCCCGCAGGACCCGCACGGCGTATGACTCGTGAGGTCCGACGAGACGGGGTGAGCGGTGAGAGCCGAGCGGGACAGGCGCGACGACGAGGTGCGTGAGTACTTCGCCGCCCGCGCGCAGGCCATGCGCCGGACGGCGTACGTCGTGGTGCGCGACTGGCACACGGCCGAGGACATGGTGCAGCTGACGTTCCTGCAGCTGTACACGCACTGGCCGCGGATCCGTCGCGAGACGGTCGACGGCTACGCGCGGCGGACCTTGGTGAACCAGTGCCTGTCGCACCTGCGCAAGCACCGTCGCGAGCACCCGACCGACGTGATGCCCGACGGGCACTCCGTCGACCCGGTGCCCGGGCTCGACACCGCCCGCACGCTCGCCGTGCTGCCACCCCAACAGCGCGCGATCGTCGCGCTCCGCTTCCTCGACGACCTGCCCGTCGCCGAGGTGGCCGCCGCCCTCGGCATCGCCGAGGGCACCGTCAAGAGCCAGACCTCCCGCGCGCTGGCCACATTGCGCAAGCACGTCCCGCACCTCGAGCTCGAGGAGACCCGATGACCCACGACACGCTGCGCGCCCTGGTGCGCGAGGACGCCACGGCCACCGAGCCGGCCTTCACCCTGTCCGCCGACGCCGTCGTCCGCGACGGCCGTCGCCGGGTCCGGCGCCGCCGCGCGGTGGCCGGGCTCGCGTCGCTGTCCGCGGCAGCGGCGGTCGCCGCCGCCGTGCTGGTGCCGTCCCTGTCCGGATCCGGGGACGGTCCGTCGGCGGCCCGGCTCGACCCGGCGACGCAGCAGGCGCTCGAGGAGTACGACGCGAAGCTGATGCCCGCGCTGGTCGACGAGACGGTCCGCCGGGCCGTCGGGGACGCGGCGCCGTCCTTCGCGCACGGCGAGGTGAGCGCCCAGGACAGCCAGGGGCAGCGGCTGCCCGACCGCTACCTGCGCTACACCACGATGTGGATCGGCTCCTACGACTGGGGCAGCGACCACCTCCTGCGGGTCGCCCTGCTGCACAGCGGCTCGGAGTCCGAGGGCGACCCGGATGCCTACTGCCGCGACGAGCTCAGCGTGGGCTACTCCGTCGCCTGCACCGTGGAGCGGGACGCCCAGGACCGGCCGGTGATCACCTCCGTGACCGCCGTGCGCCGCGACGGGACGGCCGACGACCCGGCCCAGCAGACCTGGATAGCCGTGCCGCACCCGGAGCGCGGCAACCCGGACCGGCTGTGGTTCCAGCGCACCGTCGAGGTGCGACGCGGGGGCATCTACCTCACCTCCGTCACCGAGACGGTGCACGCCCCGTCGTACGCCGCGGCCCAGCGGGCCTGGCACCTCGGCACCGAGCGGCTGGCCACGATCGCCACCGCACCGGCGCTGGTGTTCCCGGCGCCGGAGAAGGACGACCGGGGCTGCGACTTCGTGCTGCACAACGAGGACCAC
This sequence comes from uncultured Actinomycetota bacterium, assembly GCA_963827435.1. Lineage (GTDB taxonomy): Bacteria > Actinomycetota > Actinomycetes > Propionibacteriales > Nocardioidaceae > Nocardioides_B. Next base: position 138,472 of record CAWHAU010000019.1, on the reverse strand, counting down.
CACATCTCCTGCTGACCCATGGAGCACGACGCGGCCCCGCCGACCTCGTCGGCGGGGCCGCGTACGTGCGTCAGAGTGGTCAGCCGTCGGCGAGCCTGACGTCGGTTGCCTTGACGTAGGCGATCCGGTGGCCGAACCAGATCTGGTAGTAGCGCTGCTTGCCCACCACCACGGTGTGGTCCCCCGGCAACGAGCTGTCGTAGGTCTTCGCGTAGTAGTAGTCGGTCCGCACCGAGTCGTCCGCGAGCACGTAGGACTGGCCCGGCTTGATGCGGTAGAGCAGCGGCGACACCGTCTGGTAGGGCACCGGTGTGTTCGTGTAGGCCTCCTGCTCGGGATATGCGCGGCCGTAGACCGGCACCTCGGCGTCCCCGGCCGTCTGCACGACCCTGCCCTGCGACGGCCGCACCACGGACTCACCCGCGGCGTTGGTGCCCTTGAACCAGGCGAGCTGGCCCAGCCACCAGGTGGCGATCCAGCCGTCCCGCCGCTCGACCACGTCGACCTTCTGGCCGGCGGCCAGACGCGGACCGATGTCGGAGACCTCGGTGGTCGCCGGCTGGCCCTTCTGGTGCAGCCCCAGGTCGTTGACCAGCGGAGCCGTGTCGGACGGCGCCGTGCGCAGGTAGACGAAGTTGGTGCCCTGCGTGGGGCACGGGTTGCCCTTGCCGTCGCAGCTGCTGAGCGGCTGCGGGTTGTCGGAGAACCCGGGCACCACCGTCACCACGTCGCTCGGGCCGCGTCGGTCCGGCGTCAGCGGCGCACCGAGCAGCGCCATGTAGTGCTCCCAGTTCCAGTACGGCCCCGGGTCCCAGTGCATGCCGGGGATGTTGCCGGTGAGGATGCCGGGGACCTGGTCGTGGCCGATGACGTGGGCCCGGTCGAGCGGCACGCCGTACTTCGTGGCGAGGTGCTTCACGAGCGCCGCGGAGCTCTGGTACATCGACTCGGTGTACCAGGTCGCCCCGGTGGCCGCGAAGCCCTCGTGCTCGATGCCGACCGAGTGCATGTTGACGTACCAGTTGCCGGCGTGGAACCCGACGTTCTTCGGGTTGACGTGCTGCGCCACGTGGCCGTCCGAGGACCGCACCGTGTAGTGCCAGCCGAGGTAGGTCGGGTCCGTCACCAGCTTGATCGCCGTCGGGTAGTAGCCCTCGGTGTCGTGGATGACGATGTAGTCGATGCTCAGGCCGTCGACCGGCCGGCTCGCGATGTCGTGGTTGCCGTACTGGTTCGGCGGCCGACCCCGTCTGCTGGTACGGCGCGGGGATCGACTCGCACGGCAGGGTCACCGGGCAGTCGACGACGTCGTTGCCCGACGGGATCGTGCCGGTGGCCGCGGCGGCGTCCTGGTCGACGGTCGCACCCGGCGTCGCCGCGAGCGTCATCCGCTGACCGTCGTTGGTGGTCCGGGACTCACCGGAGCGCAGCGCGGCGAAGACCTGCTTGGCGAACTGCACCCGCTCGGCCGCGTCGGCCGAGCCGGAGTAGGCGCCGACCGCCTCGCTCCACGCGGACGGCGCCGAGGACGTCGTGCCGGGCTGGTAGGACGCGAGCACCGCCGCGCCGCCGCAGACGTTGGCGACGTCGTCGGCGCGCAGGGTGTCCCGGGACCAGCCGGTGATCTTCGAGGCCGCGGTGAGGGTGCCGGTCCTCAGCGCGGGTGGAGCGCCGTCGCCCTTGGCCTCGGCGACGTCGCGCGCGTGCTTCGCGGCGGCGTCCTGCGTGAGGTGCATCGGGCCGTAGCCGCCGGAGCTGCTGACCTTCGCACCGTGGTCGTCCCAGCGTGACTCCAGGTAGGAGACGCCGAGGAGGACCTCGACCGGGACCCCGCTGACGTCGGCCGCCCGGTCGAACACCGCCTGCCGGTCGCGGGAGCCGTCGAGGCACCTGCTCCAGTCGGCCGCCTGAGCCTGCGGGGCGGCGACGAGCGCCATGCCTCCCGCGACGAGGGACGCCGCGGCGACGACAGCCCCCCACCTGTTTCTGTGCACCATGCGTGGCACCCCTGTCCCGAGAACGGCCCGGAGGGGTTTCCGGACCACGACGTCCACCCAACCCCGACATACCGGACGGTGTAAAGGCCACACTTGTCAAAAACCGGTAACGGTCCGGACCCTCCCCCGTGGGGGTCCGGACCGCCCGGTGTGCCCACTCTTCCGGCTGCGCGGCTCGGGCGGATCCGCAGAGGTACTCAGATCCCGCCCCTACGATCGAGGCGTGGACCTGCTTCCTCTGGTGGTGACGAGCGGCTGGGCCAGCGGCGTGAACTCCTACCTCGTGGTGCTCGTCCTCGGGATCGCGGGACGGCTCGGCGTCGACGGCGTCCCGGTCGTGCTGACCCGCACGGACGTGCTCGTGGTGGCCGGCGTGCTCTACGGCATGGAGTTCGTGGCCGACAAGATCCCCTACGTCGACTCGTCGTGGGACGCGGTCTCGACGGCGATCCGGCCGACCGTCGGCGCCGTCATCGCGCTGATGCTGACCGGGGACGTGGACACGCTCCAGCAGGCGACGTACGCCGTGCTCGGCGGGGGCACCGCCCTCGCCTCGCACATGGTCAAGGCGAGCATCCGGCTGGCCGTCAACACCTCGCCCGAGCCGGTGACCAACACCGCCGCCAGCGTGCTCGAGGACCTCACGGTGGTGGGCGTGCTGCTGCTGGCGATGGCCCACCCGTGGCTCGCACTCACGGTGTGCCTCGTCCTGCTCGTCGTCGGTGTCACCCTCGTCGTCTTCCTGGTGCGTCGGATCCGGCGCGGGTGGCGCCGTTGGCAGAGCCGGTCGAAACCGGTCGCGAGCGAAGCCCCGGGCCCCTAGGGCGCGTCTCGAAAAGATGACGCCGCGGCAGGTTTGAGAGGCGTGCCCTAGCCTCCCGGGATGGACCTCTCGGACGACGCGACCCGTGACGCGTGGCGCGAGCACCTCGGCGGGCTGTTCCGCGACCGGCTCGTGGTCTGCGGCATCGCACCGCTGGCGGCCTTCACCGAATTCGTGGGACTGCTCGAGCAGTCCAGGGCACGGCGGCCGCTGCTGGTCGTCAACGCCGTCGGCGCGGGGCCGGTCCCCTCCCCCGAGCAGGCCGAGGTGGTGCACCTGGCCATGGAGCAGCGGCCGACCATGACCGAGGACCTGCGCCGCCAGCACGAGGTCGCGCACGCCCTGCCTGCGGACGTCCGCACGGCCATCGACGCCTACGACCCCGACGGCGAGGCGATGTGGCTGGTCGGCCCGTTCATCGGCACCGATCCGATCGACGGCCGCCGCGTGGTCGGCGGCCGGCCCGACGCGTGGACCGCGCTCGAGGACAAGCTGGTCGCCGACGCCGTGTGGGACGCCGTCGGCGGCGAGCGCGCGGAGTCGCGGGTCGTCCCCGTCGACGAGGCCACCCGCGCCGCGGGCCGGCTCGACCGGGGCGCGGGCACGGTCTGGGCGGGCGACGCCCGCGACGGCTTCAACGGTGGCGGCGACTTCGTGCGCTGGGTCGTCACGGACGAGGACGCCACCGGCGCGCTCGCGTTCTTCGCCGCCCGCTGCGACCGGGTGCGGGTGATGCCGTTCCTCGACGGCGTCCCGTGCAGCATCCACGGCCTGGTGCTGCCCGACGGCACGGCGGTGTTCCGGCCGGTCGAGCTGGCCATCCTGCGCGGTCCCGGTCGCGGCTTCGTCTACGGCGGCCTCGGCACGACCTGGGACCCGCCGGACGCGGACCGGACGCGGATGCGTGAGCTGGCCCGTCGTACCGGAGAGCACCTGCGCGCCACCGTCGGCTACCGCGGCGCCTTCGGCATCGACGGTGTGCTGTCCGAGGACGGCTTCCTGCCCACCGAGCTGAACTCCCGGATGTCCGGCGGCATCGCGTCCCTGGCTCGCGTCGTCGACGGCTCGCTGTTCACGCTGCTCCAGCACAACCTCGTCGACGGCCGGGATCCCGGCGTCTCCGCCGCCGACCTCGAGGCGTGGGCGCTGCCGCGGATGGACGGCGCCCGCTTCGCCAAGCCGATCGCGATGAGCCCGCGGCAGGTCGCGGCCGACCCCTTCGACGTGCACGTGCGCTGGGACGGGCAAGAGCTCGCCCGGTCGTGGTCGGAGACCGGCTGGCAGGTGTCGGTGGGACCGAACCCGGCGGGCACCTACTGCCGGCTGGTCACGCCCTCCGACCCCGTGCCCGGCACCCGGGTGGCCGACCTCAACGTCGCGCTGATGCGCTTCCTCGACGAGGAGCTCGGCACCGGCTTCGGCCCGGTCCGGGCCGCCCCCGACGTACGGCGATGAGTCCGCGCCCCAGGTCGGGTCCATCCTGGTGACACCTTCGAGGAGGACGCCATGGACCAGCAGTTCACCGCCACCCTGCAGAAGAGCCCCGAGAAGGGCGGATGGACCTACGTCGTGTGGCCGGACTCGGTGGAGTTCTTCGGCACCCGCGGCCTGGTCAAGGTGCGCGGCACCGTCGACGGCCACCCGTTCCGCAGCTCCTTCATGGCGCTCGGGGACGGCACCCACAAGCTGCCCGTGAAGGCCGACGTCCGCACGGCGATCGGCAAGGGCGAGGGCGACACCGTCACCATCGTCCTGCAGGAGCGGCTCGAGACCTGACCGGCGGCCTCATCGGGCTGTCGGTGGCGCGGCCCATACTGAGGCGCATGGACAAGCTCACCAACCAAGCCGTCCTCGACGCCGGCCTCGCCGACTGGCGCAAGCTCGCCCAGGCGCTGCACGCGCGGTTCCTCACCGGCGACTTCGCCGCGGGGCTCGCGTTCGTCACCGCCGTCGCCGAGGTGGCCGAGGAGGCCGGCCACCACCCCGACGTGACGCTGACCTACCCGTTCGTCGACATCAAGCTGGTCAGCCACGACGTCTCCTGGGTCACCGGGCGCGACGTCGACCTCGCCCGGCGGATCAGCGAGATCGCCCGCGAGCAGGACGTTTCCGCCGAGCCGAGCGCGGTGACCGAGATGGAGCTCGCGCTGGACACCGCCGACCTCGCCGCCGTCGGGCCGTTCTGGGCGGCGCTGCTCACCGGCAGCACCGACGCCTTTCAGGGCGACGACGTCGTCGATCCCGGGGGCCGGGTGCCGCTCCTGTGGTTCCAGTCCACCGACGCCCACGAGACCCCGCGGCAGCGCTTCCACATCGACCTGTGGGTGCCGCACGACGTCGCCGACGAGCGCATCGCGGCCGCGGTCGCGGCGGGCGGGCGGGTCGTCGACGACAGCCCCGCGCCGTCGTTCGTGGTCCTCGCCGACCCCGAGGGCAACCGGGTCTGCGTGTGCACGATCCTCGACCGGTGAGGTCTGACCGCCTGACGCAGCGGCGTCGGCCGGGTTAGCGTGCCGAGGTGAGACGCGCTCCGCACGAGAACGTGGCGACCGTGCTGGTCGACCCGCGGGTTCTCGAGGACGTCGAGCTCGAGCTGATGGCGCTGGACCTCCGCGTGTGGCCGGTCAGCACCGCGCCGATCTGCGAGGACGGGCCGCGGCGGGCCTTCCAGATCCGGCACCGGCTGCTGATGCGGCACCGCGGGGAGTGGGACCTGGCCGCCGAGTGGGTGCCCGTGTGGATCGGCTTCGGGACCACCTGGCGCACCGGGGACGAACCGCTGCCCTGGGCGGCGCACGAGACGCTGTGGCGGGTGCTGGACGCGCACGCTGAGCACGTCCGCTTCCACCGCCGGCTCGGCGGGGTCGAGCGGCTGCCGCTGCCCGACGACCTGCACCTCTGAGTCGGCTACTCGAACCGCGACGGGTCCCCGGCGCCGACCCGCACGACCTCGGGGTAGCCCTCCGACCAGTCCACGACCGTGGTCGGCTCGAGCCCGCAGTCGCCCGCGTCCACCACCGCGTCGACCACGTGGTCGAGCTCCTCCTTGATCGTCCAGCCGTCGGTCATCGGCTCCTCGGCGTCGGGCAGCAGCAGGGTGCTGGACAGCAGCGGCTCGTCGAGCTCGCGCAGCAGCGCCTGCACGACCCGGTTGTCGGGGATGCGCACCCCGACGGTGCGCTTCTTCGGGTGGGCCAGCCGCTTGGGCACCTCCCGGGTGGCCGGGAGGATGAACGTGTACGGGCCCGGAGTGGCCGCCTTCACGGCACGGAAGGCCGCGTTGTCGAGCTGCACGAGCTGGCCGAGCTGCGCGAAGTCGAGGCACACCAGCGTGAAGTGGTGCTTGTCGTCGAGACGTCGGATCCGCCGGATCCGGTCGACGCCGTCCGGGTTGTCGAGCCGGCTGCCCAGCGCGTAGCAGGAGTCCGTCGGGTAGGCGACCAGGGCGTCCTCGCGGATCATCTGCACCACCTGGCCGATGCTCCGGGGCTGCGGGTCCTGCGGGTGCACGTCGAAGTAGCGGGCCATGCGGGCGAGCCTACGGACCCGTCGAGGCGTCCCGGGCGGCCAGGCACGACCCCACTACTGTTCGTCGCATGGCGCGCGTGGTGGTCGTGGGAGGCGGCTTCGGGGGTACGGCGGCCGCGGCCCGCCTCGCCAAGCAGGGCCACGACGTCACCCTCGTGGAGCGGCGCGACGTGCTCGGCGGCGCCGTCGGTCTCGTCGAACGGGATGGCTTCCGGTGGGACGCCGGTCCCACCTCGACCGCGCTGCCGGCGGTGATGCGCGACCTGTTCCGCAAGTCCGGCCGGCCGCTCGACCGCGAGCTGGACCTGGTGCCTGTGGACCCGATGCGCGAGCACCGCTTCGAGGACGGCTCAGCGCTCGCGATGCCGTCCGGCAGCCGCTCGGCCCAGCTCGAGGCCGTGGACGCCTCCCTGGGCGCCGGCCTCGGCGAGCGCTGGGTCGACTTCGTGCACACGTTCGCCGAGACCTGGGACGTGCTGCGGCGGGTGTACCTCGAGCGACCGTGGTCGCCCGAGCACGTCGACAAGGCGAGCTCGTCCCTGCTCATGACCCGGACCACGCTGCACAAGGTCGTGACCAGGGCGTTCAAGGACGAGCGGCTCCGCGAGGTCGCGCTGCTGCAGACCCGGCTGGACGGGCACGACCCCCGCAACGTGCCGTCCTGGATGGGGCTCTGGCCCTACGTCGAGCAGAACTTCGGCGTGTGGACGGTGCCCGGCGGGATGGGCCGCCTGGCCGAGGCGATGACCAAACGGCTCGGCGAGCGCAAGGTGCAGGTGCTGCTCGGCACCACCGCCCGCGACCTCCGGATCGAGGGTGGCCGGGTGGTCGCCGTCGACACCGACCAGGGGTCCCTCGACGCCGACGTCGTCGTGGTCGCCGTCGACCCGCGCGGGCTCCCCGCTCTCGCGCCGCACGTCTCCCGGACCATGCCCGCGATCCCGCCCGTCGTCAGCCACCTGGGTCTGTCCGGCGACGTGCCCGATCTGCCGCACGAGGTGGTGCTGCACGGCGATCCGCTGCTCGTCGTGCGGACGAACGGCACCGCCCCCGCGGGCGGCGCGGCGTGGACGGTGCTCGGCCGCGGCCGGCTCTCCGAGGACGTCCTGCTGGCGCTGGCCCGCCGCGGGATCGACGTACGCGAGCAGCTGGAGGTGCGGGTCGACCGTTCCCCGCGGACCCAGGTGGAGGAGCTGGCCGGGTCGGCCTACGGCGTGCTCTGGCAGGGCCGTTCGACGATCACCCGCAAGGCCGGCGCCACGCCCTACGCCGGCGTGTACGCCGCCGGGGCGCACGCCGCCGCCGGCGCCGGGCTGCCGTTCGTGGGCCTGTCCGCCGCCGTCGCCGCCGAGCGGATCGGGCCGGCCTGAGCGTTCAGCGGCGCAGCAACCGGCCGTCGGGGACGGCCGTCACCACGGTCGAAGGCGTCCAGGACGTGGTGGCCCAGGTCGACCTGGCCACCCCCTGAGGAGGCTCAGCCGACGGTGGACTGCAGCCCGGCGTAGATCTCGCGCGTCGCCTTGGAGCGGTTGAGCGTGTAGAAGTGCAGGCCCGGCGCGCCGCCCTCGAGCAGCTCGTCGCACATCTCGGTCGCCAGCGCGATGCCCTCGGAGCGTACGGCGGCCGGGTCACCGTCGAAGCGCGCGACCCGGTCGACCACGTCCTGCGGCAGCGCGGCACCGGAGAGCTCCGCCATCCGGGTCACCTGCGCGAGGTTCGTGATCGGCATGATGCCCGGGATGATCGGGATGTCGACGCCGTGGGCGGAGACCCGCTCCACGAGCGCGAAGTAGTCCGCCGGCCGGAAGAACAGCTGGGTGATCGCGAACTCCGCGCCGGCCCGGGCCTTCGCGACCAGCACCTCCGCGTCGTGCTCCGGCGAGGTCGCCGACGGGTGGCTCTCCGGGAACGCCGCGACCCCGACGCAGAAGTCGCCGAGCTCCTTGGTCAGCTCGACCAGCTCCGAGGCGTAGCGCAGACCCTCCGGGTGCGGCTCGAACGGCGCGCTCGGCCCCTCCGGCGGGTCGCCGCGCAGGGCCAGCACGTTGCGGACCCCGGCGCCGGCGTAGGCGCCGATCACCGACCGCAGCTCGTCGCGGCTGTGCCCGACGCAGGTGAGGTGCGCCATCGGGGTCAGCGTCGTGTGCGTCGCGATGCCCTCGGTGATGTGCACGGTGCGGTCGCGGGTCGTGCCACCGGCGCCGTACGTCACGGAGACGAAGGTCGGCCGCAGCGGCTCGAGCTCACGCAGCGTGGTCCACAGCTGCCGCTCCCCCGCCTCGTCCTTGGGCGGGAAGAACTCGAACGAGATCGACCGCTCGCCGGCGGCGATGAGGTCGCCGACGCGGGGGGCTCCGCCCGCCGGGTCCGAGAGAGGGGCTCCGAGCGTCATACGCAACAGCATAGGTGGGCCGGGCCTCGCGCCTCGGGCCCGTCCACGGCGTGTGCCACGACGACCTGGCGCCTCGGCCGGCGAGGTCCACCCTGGCGAGGCCCGCCAGCCGACGTGCAGCGGGCGAACGTCGCTGGACGCCGCACTAGGCTCGTGCCGTGACTGCCGCCTGGGACGCCGACGCCTTCCGCCACGACGTCCAGCGGGTGCTCGACGGGTTCGTCGACGAGCAGGCCGTCCGCCTCGCCCCGCTCGGCGACGACGCGGCGCGCCTCGTCGAGGCGGCCCGGGCGGCGTTGTCCGGCGGGAAGCGGTTCCGCGCGGCGTTCTGCGCCTGGGGGTTCCGCGCGGTCGACGCCGAGCCCGCGGACCCCGACGCGCTGGCGCGGGCCGCGGCCGCGCTCGAGGTGCTGCACGCCAGCGCGCTCGTCCACGACGACTACATGGACGCCTCCGACACCCGCCGCGGGAAGCCGGCCACCCACAAGGCCTTCGAGGCGCTGCACCGCGAGCACGGCTGGGCCGGCGGCCCCGAGCAGTACGGCGCGGCCGCGGCCATCCTGCTCGGTGACCTGCTGCTGTCCTGGTCCGACGAGCTGCTCCGGCTCTGCGGGCTGCCGCACGACCTGGTCCGTGACGCGCTCGTCTTCTTCGACACCACCCGCAGCGAGGTGATCGCGGGCCAGTTCCTCGACGTGTCGGTGCAGGCGCGGGGCGAGTCCGACGTCGAGCAGGCGATGCGGGTGCTGCGCTACAAGTCCGCGAAGTACTCCATCGAGCGGCCGCTGCACGTCGGCGCCGCGCTGGCCGGCGGGTCGGCCGAGGTGCTCGACGCGCTGTCGCGGTTCGGGCTGCCGCTGGGCGAGGCCTTCCAGCTCCGCGACGACCTGCTCGGGGTCTTCGGCGACCCGGCCCGCACCGGCAAGCCGGCGGGCGACGACCTCACCGAGGGCAAGCGCACGGTGCTCGTCGCGCTGGCCCTCGAGCACGCCGACCCTGCGGACGCGAAGCGTCTCGACGACGCCCTCGGCCGGTCCCTCTCCCCCGACGAGGTGGCCGACCTGCGCCGGATCATCGACGGCTCCGGCGCGCACGCCGAGGTCGAGCGGCGGATCGACGTACTCACGCAGGAGTCGCTGGCCGCGCTCGCCGACGCCCCGGTCACCGAGACCGCTCGCACCGTCCTGCGCGACCTCGCGGCCGCCGCCACCCAGCGCGCCCTCTGAGCCGAGTTGTCAGGCGGTGGCGTCGCCGCAGCGACGTCAGCGCCTGACGAGCTCAGTGCTTGGCCGGCAGCTCCGGTACGTCGATCGGGGGCCCGTCACCGCGCAGCAGCGCCGCGAACTTGCAGCCCCGGTCGGCGTGCGCCCGGCCACCGAGCACGCTCAGCGCGACGTTGAACGCCTGCTCGTCGTGCCGGGCCAACGGGCTCCAGCCGTCCCAGAGCAGCACCACCCCTGCGTGGTCGTGGGTGTCCACGTCACCGAGGCAGTCGCTGAGTGCGTCGAAGCTCGCGCCCTTGTCGTCCTCGGCGTCGAACGCATGCGCCGCGGCCTTGAGGAACGACTCCTTGTCCTCGATGGTCCAGCCGTCGAGGTACACGAACTCCCAGCCCGCGTGCTCGACCGCGTGCTGGACGTCGGGTACGTGTGCGGCGCTGTGCCACTGGTAGAGGTCCGGCGGGTTGTGCCCCGCCAGGAGTGCTGCGAGTCCGCTCATCTGCCATCCCTGGGGATCGAGGTTCTCGACCAGGGGCGGCGCAGCGGTGAAGGACTCACCGGTGACCACCCGCTAGCCCTTCACCCCTCCGAGGCTAGCCCCGCAGTGACGTCAGCAACAGCCCTCTAGAACGCCATCGCCTGGGCGCGACGCTTGATCTCGGAGCCGCGGTTCTCGCGCAGCGCGTCGATCGGGCGGCCGGGGATCGTGTCGTCGGCCGTGAACAGCCAGGTGATCGACGCGCGGTCGTCGTACCCGCCGTCGTGCAGCACGGTGAGCACCCCGGGCACGCCCTTGACGACCAGGCCGTCCTCGATCAGGGCGGCCGGCACCTGCTGGCCGGCGCCGGGGGCGGGCACGACCGCGGCGAGCTGGTGCTCACGGATCAGCTGACGGACCTTGCTCACGCTGACCCCGAGCCGGTCGGCGGCCTGGCTCCAGTCGAGCCACTCCTCCACCAGGTCCACGAGGTCGGTGCCGGTTGTTGTCGTCTCCTCCACGGCTCCACTGTCCCATGAGGTCCCCCGTAGCATGACCGGACCTTCCCCGGCACGACACGGAGCACATTCCTTGGGCACACTCACGGGCCCCCGCATGGGCGCACGCAGGCTGGCCGCCCTGGCGGCGGGTGCGCTGCTGCTGCTGTGCGGTGTGACCGCGGGCACCGAGGGCGTCGTGCCGGCCCGCGCGACACCGGCGGCGTACCACCCGGAGCCGCGGCAGCGCACCGTGTCGGTGGCCCCGCTCGTGGGCAGGCAGGACCGGCCCAACGTGCTGGTGATCATGACCGACGACGCCCGCAACGACGACCTGCGGTTCCTGCCGCACGTGCGGCACCTGATCGGCGACCAGGGCGTGCGCTTCACCAACACGTTCTCCCCGCAGCCGCTGTGCTGCCCGGCCCGGGCGTCGTTCCTGACCGGTGAGTACTCCCACAACCACCACGTCTGGTCGCACGCGCCGCCGTACGGCTTCCAGGCGCTGCACGACGCGTCCACGCTGCCGGTCTGGCTCAACCAGGCCGGCTACGACACGTCGTTCCTCGGGAAGTACCTCAACGGGTACGGCGTGCAGCCGTTGCGCACCGGCGAGCCGTCGCTGCGCTACGTGCCTCCCGGCTGGACCGACTGGCGCGGGTCCGTCGACGGCGGCGTCACCGCCGGGTCGGCGCTCGACGGCGGGACCTACCGCTACTTCGACACCACGCTCAACGAGAACGGCCGGCTGATGCCGCACCAGGGCGTCTACCAGACCACGCTGCTCGGGCAGCTGACCCGCGACGAGCTGCGCCAGCAGGTCGCCTCGCCGCGGCCGTTCTTCTCCTGGGTCTCCTACGTCGCCCCGCACCAGGGGGGTCCGACCGAGGCCGACGACCCCGCTCCGGTACGGCGCGCCGACGGCACGACCCAGGTCTTCCAGAACCCCGCCCGTCCCCGCCGGGTCTGGGGTCGCTTCGACTCGGTGGTCACGCACGCACCCGGCTACGAGGGCGAGCGCGACGTGCGGGACAAGCCGTTCTTCATCCGCAACCTGCCGAAGCTCACCCCGGACGAGGAGCGGGGCGTGCTCGAGGACGCGCGGCAGCGGGCGGAGGCGCTCTCGCTGGTCGACCGGCAGGTGGCGCTGACGATGCGGACGCTGCGGCAGACCGGGCAGCTGCGGAACACCTACGTGGTGTTCACCTCCGACAACGGCTACTTCCTCGGCGAGCACCGGATGCGGCAGGGGAAGATCCTGCCCTACGAGCCGTCGCTGCGGGTGCCGCTGATGATCCGCGGGCCGGGCATCCCGAAGGGGCAGGTGCGCACCGACCCGTTCACGCTCATCGACTTCGCGCCGACGATCCTCGAGGCGGCCGGCGTGCAGGTCCCGTCGACGGTCGACGGCGAGAGCCTGCTCGGGGTCGCCCGGCGCGGTGACCGCGGCTGGCGCCGCGGCATCCTCACCGAGACCGGCCCGCGGCTGGTCAGCCAGGACGCCGAGGAGAGCGACAACTTCCTCGAGAACGCGTCGGGGCCCTCGCCGCTGCGGTTCTCCCAGGGCGTGCGCACCGGCGACTACCTCTACGTCGAGCACGCCAGCCGGGAGCGCGAGCTCTACGACCTGCGCAGCGACCCCCGCGAGGTGACCAACCTCGTGGACCGGCCGGGGACGAGGTCCGTCGTACGCCTGCTGGCGCACGAGCTCGACCTGCTCCGCAACTGCCAGGGCGCCGCCTGCCGGCGCCCGCTGCCCCCGCGGCTCCGCACCGCCGCCCCGGCCGCGCCGCTGCCGGACGGCCGGCCCGACTGAGCCTCCGTCCAGACCAATCTGACCCATCCGCACCTTGACCCACGCCTGTCCCATGGGTCACAGTCGTGGCTTCCGTCGCCGCCGGGAGGGCGACGGAAGCGGAGGGTCGAGTCATCGCAGCGGGGCCACTCGGGTGCCTGCTCGCGGACGGCTCTCCATCGACGAAGGGAGCCCGCCGGTGACTTCCCCCACCGCGCGCCGACGCACCGGACGATGGCTGCGCCGGGTCACGGCGACCGTGACCGCGACCACGGCCGGCAGCGTGCTGCTGCTCGGGTCACCGGTGCCCACGGCGTCACTGACCGGTGGCGCGCAGACCGCGACGGCGCGGACACGGACCTGGTGCTCGCCTCCGCCGACGGGACCCGCTGGCCCGGCCACCCCGGCCGCCGCATCGTGCGGCACACCGTGCGCCCCGGCGACACCGCCACCGGCCTGGCGGTCCGCTACCACGCGTGGACCCGCGAGCTGCGGGCCCTCAACCACCTCGGCCGGCACGGGACGCTGTACGTCGGCGAGCGGATCCGGATCCCCGTCGTCGTGGCAGCGGCGCGCAAGGCGCACCGGCACACCGCCGCGAAGCCCCGGAGCACCAGCGCCAAGAGCCCGAGGAAGCCCGTCCACCGGGTCACCCACCCCTGGCGGCTCGCCGACGTCAGCCAGGCCAAGGTCCGCCGGGTCGTGGTGAAGATCGCGCGCAAGCACGGGGTCGACCCGCACCTCGCGCTCGCGGTCGCCTGGCAGGAGTCCGGCTGGCAGCAGCGGAGGATCTCCTCCGCCGGGGCGATCGGCGCCATGCAGGTCCTGCCCGGCACGGCGGCCTGGATGTCGAGGTACGTCGGCTACGAGCTGAACCCCTACGGCCTCTACGACAACGTCACCGCAGGCGTGGTGCTGCTGAAGTTCCTGAACGGTCGGACCAGCGGGCGCAAGGCGGTCGCGTCGTACTACCAGGGGCTGGGGTCGGTCCAGGACCACGGGTTCTACCGCTCCACCAAGGGCTACGTGCGCAACGTGGTGTACCTCCGGCAGCGCATGGAGAAGGGGTGGAACCCGGTCTGAGCCGGTGCCCGCGGGGTGAGTCCCGCCACGCCGACCGCTGCCCGCGAGCGGTCGGCGCGACGACGCGCACCTAGAATCAGGGGGATCGTGCCAGGAACTTCCCCATGCCTGGCCGGACACGGAGGACGACCGGCGTGGACAGGACTGTCGCGGACCCGATGATCGGGCGCGTGCTCGATGGTCGCTACCGCGTCGGCCCACGCATCGCCCGGGGCGGCATGGCGACCGTCTACGAGGCCACCGACCTGCGCCTGGACCGCACCTGCGCGCTCAAGATCATGCACTCCGGGCTCGGCGACGACGACGAGTTCGCGGCCCGCTTCGTGCGCGAGGCCCACTCCGCCGCCCGGCTCTCGCACCCGCACGTGGTGGGGGTGTTCGACCAGGGCGACGACGACGGCACGCTGTTCCTGGCGATGGAGTACATCCCCGGCCACACCCTGCGCGACCTGATCCGCAAGGAGTCCCCGATGTCGCCGGCCAAGGCGCTGGCCGTCATCGACCCGGTGCTCTCCGCGCTCGCCGCGGCCCACCAGGCCGGGATGATCCACCGGGACGTGAAGCCGGAGAACGTCCTGCTCGCCGACGACGGCCGGGTCAAGGTCGCCGACTTCGGCCTCGCCCGGGCGATCAGCGCCGAGACCCAGCACACCGCGACCGGCGGCGTGCTGATCGGCACGGTGTCCTACCTCTCCCCCGAGCTCGTCGTCGACGGCAAGGCCGACGCCCGCTCCGACGTGTACGCCGCCGGCGTCGTCCTCTACGAGATGCTCACCGGCCGCAAGCCGCACGACGGCGAGTCGCCGATCCAGGTGGCCTACAAGCACGTCCACGAGGACGTGCCGCCGCCCTCGCACGAGGTCCGCGGCATCCCCGCGTACGTCGACGCGCTCGTCGCCCGCGCCACCGCCCGGGACCGCGAGCTGCGCCCGGCCGACGCGCGGGTGCTGCTCCACCAGGTCCGCCGGGTCCGTGCCGCCCTCGACGAGGGACTCTCCGACGACCCGGAGCTCACCGCCGACCTGATCCCGACGGTGCCGGTGCAGCGCGAGGCCGACGACGACTACATCGACTACGTGCGCGAGGAGGTGCCGACGATCCTCACGCCGGCGCAGGTCGCGCACGGCGGCCGCACCGACGACACGAGCATCTTCGGCAGCCGCCCGCCGGCCGCTCCGCCGCGGGGCCGCCCGGCCGCGCCGCGCCCCGTCCCGCGCCCGCGCCGGTCCCGTCGCGGGCCGGTGCTGCTGGTCCTCGTGCTGGTGCTCGCCGTGGCCGCCGGCCTCGGCGGCTGGTGGTTCGGTGCCGGGAGGTACGTCAACACCCCCGGCGTCATCGACATGACCGCCGCCCGGGCCAAGGCCAAGGTCGAGGCGGCCGGGCTGAACTTCCGGGTCGGCGGCCGCGCCTACTCCGAGACCGTCGCGCCCGGTTACGTCGTCAGCACCGACCCCCGAGGCGGCGAGAACGTCGTCCGCGACGGCACCGTCACCGCCGTGCTCTCGCGCGGTCCGGAGCGGCACGAGGTGCCCACGCTGCGCGGGATGGACCTCGACGGCGCGCAGGACGCGCTGCAGCAGCAGGGGCTGACGTTCGGCGACGCGACCTACAAGTACTCCGAGAAGGTCGCCAAGGACGTCGTGCTCTCCTCCGACCCCAAGCCGACGACCGAGCTCAAGCGCGGCGCGGCGGTCGACCTCGTGGTCAGCAAGGGCCCCAAGCCGATCGACGTACCCGACGTCACGGGGAAGGACGCCGACGCGGCCACCCGGCAGCTCCGCAAGCTCGGGCTCGAGGTGGACCGCGACCAGGAGGAGAACAGCGAGACGGTCGCCAAGGGCGACGTGATCTCCCAGGACCCGCGCACCGGCACGTTGTTCAAGGGCGACAAGGTGAGCCTGGTCGTGTCCAAGGGGCCCGTGCTCGTCCCGGTCCCCAAGGTCGAGGGGATGGGCACCGAGGCCGCCAAGCAGGCGCTCGCCGCCGCCGGCTTCCAGGTGCAGACCGAGAAGACGCAGTACTACGTCGGTCTGGAGTACGTCGTGAACCAGTCCCCCGGGGCCGGCAAGAAGGCCCCGCAGGGCAGCACCGTCACGATCTACATCGTCTGACCCGACACGCCCGCGCGGGCGACCTCAGTGGCAGCGGTGCACGCCCGCATCGATCGTCTCCCCGTCGACGTTGCGGAACCGCCAGCCGTAGCTGTCCTTCGCCCAGCTTCAGGTCGAGGACCCCGGCCCGCTCGTTGTAGAAGAGCACCGACCCCTCGTCGCGGTCACCCTCGTCGTACAGGCTCTTGCCGCCGGTGCCGACGACGAAGGACACCATCCCGCTGTCCGTGACGTTGCCGTCGGCGTCCATCGCCTTGAACCGCTCGTAGTCGTGGTCGTGCCCGGCGAGCGCGAGGTCGGCGTCGTGGCGCAGCGCGACCTCCCACAACGGGCTGACCTCGTCCTGGTCACCGTGCTCGGAGCTGGAGGAGTACCGCGGGTGGTGCATGGCGATGGCGGTGCAGGTGCGGGGGTTCGCGGCCATGTCCTTGTCGAGCCAGGCCGCCTCCTCGTCGCAGTCCACGTCCGAGCAGTTGCTGTCGAGGGCGTAGTAGCGCCAGTCCCCGATGTCGAAGGCGTAGTAGGTGCGCCCACCGGTCTGGCTCTGGAAGAACGTGAGATATCCCTTGGCTCCGTCGACGTGGTAGTCGTGGTTCCCGGGGACGGGTCTGGTGATCGACTCGAACCTGCCCCAGGTCTTCGCGTACGACGCCTCGAAGTCCTCGAGGTCTCCGTCGTCGTACTGCAGGTCACCCAGCGGGAGCACGAACCGGGGCCGGAACTCTCCCACGAGCCGCGCCGTGTCCACCTGGCGGCACCTGGTGGTCGAGACCTCCTCGTCGGGCGCGCACGCGATGTCGCCGGCCGCCACCACCCGGACCCCGCTCAGCGCCTCGAAGCCGGCGCCCGACGACCGCGCCCCCGACGACGGCGACGCCGTCGAGGACGGCGAGGACGGCGAGGACGGCGAGGACGGCGGCGTCGCTGCCGCCACTGCCACCGCCGGGGCTGCACGCGGCCACCAGCGACAACGCCGCCACCGACACGAGCGCACCGATCCTGCTTCGCCTGCCGACCCCGATGACCCTCATCACCCCCCCATCGTGCCCGAAGCCCAACCTCAGGGTGTGCAGGTCACCCTCACGCACTGACGCGCGTCGCCATTGCCCGCGGCGCGGTTGCCGCCGCCGTCGATCGCGGTGCCCGCGATCGGCTGGATGCCGAGGTCGGCGTTGACGTTGGTGATGTTGTTGCGCAGGACCACGCTGCTCGCATTCCTACCGACGCCGATCCCGTCGTCGCCGTTGCCGTTCGACACGTTGTTCTGGACCGTCGAGCCCTGGCTGTCGATGTCGATCCCGTCGTGGCCGCTGCTGGCCACGTTGTTGCCGTCGATGATGGACGCTGACCCACCGACGTCGATCCCGTCGTCGTTGCTGTGCCGGACCGAGTTGGCGAGGGCCGACACCCCGGCGCCTCGGGCGTCGATCCCGTCGGCGTCGACCGCGTGGTGCTTGGTGCCGCTCCAGGTGATCCGGTTGCCCTGGATCAGCGGGCGCTCACTTGTCTCGTTGGTGAAGATGCCCTCGTCGAAGCTGCCGGTGACCACGTTGTTCACGATCTTGTCGTCGTCGGCGCGCACCAGCCAGATGCCCTTCCCGAACTGGCGGATGACGCCGCCCGTCACGGTGACCCCGTGGAAGCCGGCGATCCGGACCCCGGCGGTGCTCCGCCCGCCGCGGCCGTCGACGGTGTGCCCGTTCAGGTTGACGGTGATGTTGTTGGCGCGCACGACGAGACCGTCTCCGCGGCAGTTGTGCAGGCTCCTGCCCAACGTGATGCTGTGCTTGATCCGTTGGCCGCAGTGCAGTCCTGCGCGGGCCTCAGCCGCGGGGGGCGTGACCACCAGGATGGTCGACGCGACCGCGGCGGCGACCGCGACCTGTCGGAGCGTGTGGGGAACGGACATCAGATTCCTCCGTGAGTCGACTCGGCGCCCCTCGGCGCCTGCGATTTTCAAGATGGCTCCCCAAGCCCTCGTGGGGACGCTACGCGCGGCTCCATGCGGCGGGCATCCACCAGATGTCGCAGGTGAACTCAGCCGGGCAGGGGGGGTCCACCCCGGCCCCGATGTGCTCTGTGCCGTTTTCGTAGGCTGGATGCCATGCCCACCCCTTCGGCCTTCGCCGGCCTGCGCAACCCCGTCGGCACGCACGTTCAGGTGGGCAAGGGACTCGTCGCGGGCGCCCTCGTGAACGCCGAGAAGATCGGCGCCGAGACGATCCAGGTCTTCGTCGGCAACCCCCGCGGCTGGGCGGCCTCCCACGGGGATCCCGCCGTCGACGTGGCGTTCCGGGCGGCCTGCCGCGACGCCGGGATGCGGGTCTTCGTGCACACGCCCTACCTCGTCAACCTCGGGTCGCCGACGCCTGCGACGTACGAGAAGTCGGTGGCGACGGTCGCGCACAACCTCAGGAGAGCGGCCGAGATCGGCGCCGAGGGCGTGGTCGTCCACACCGGCTCCTGCGTGGACGAGGGCACGTTCGAGTCCGCCCTGCGCCAGGTCCGTGACGGGCTGCTGCCGGTGCTCGACGCGCTCGGCACCCCCGGCGAGGGCGTGCCGTGGCTGCTGCTCGAGCCGACTGCCGGACAGGGCCGGTCGCTCTGCGCCGGCGTCGAGGACCTCGGCCCCTACCTGGCGGCGCTCGACCACCACCCTTCGGTGGGCATCTGCCTCGACACCTGCCACGTGTTCGCGGCCGGCGCCCCGCTCGACGAGCCGGGCGGCACCACCGCCACCGTGGACCGGCTGCTGGAGATCGCCGGCCCCGACCGGCTGCGGCTCGTGCACGCGAACGACTCGATGGACGTGCGGGGCGCGTTCAAGGACCGGCACCAGAAGATCGGGGACGGGTACATCGGCCTCGGCGCGTTCGAGGAGCTCTTCGCGCACCCCGCGACCGACGGCGTGCCGTTCATTCTCGAGACCCCCGGCTCGCGCGACGCCGACGACCCCCAGATCGGCCTCCTGCAGAAGCTCCGCGAGCGGTGAGCGGGCAGCCCGACCGCCGTACGTCGCTGCTGGCCGCGCTGGCCCTCCTCTCGGTCACCGCCATGTGGGGCTCGACGTTCTTCCTGATCCGCGACCTGCTCGACCGCGTGCCGGTGCTGGACTACCTCGCCGTGCGGTTCGCGATCGCGAGCGTCGCGCTCTTCCTGATCGCTCCCGGCGCCGTGCGCCGGCTGAGCCGCCCGTCCTTGCGGAACGCGATCGTGCTCGGCCTGCTGTACGGCGTCGCGCAGATCCTGCAGACCGCCGGCCTCGCGCACACCCCGGCCAGTGTCTCCGGGTTCGTCACCGGCACGTACGTCGTCGCCACCCCGCTGTTCGCGGCGCTGCTGCTGCGGAGCCGGATCACGCCGGCGACCTGGGGAGCCGTCGCGCTGGCGATGGGCGGCCTTGCGGTGCTGTCGCTGACCGGGCTGAGCGTCGGCTACGGGCAGGCGATCACGTTCGTCGCGGCCCTGCTGTACGCCCTGCACATCGTCGGACTGGGCGCCTGGAGCACGGCCGGCGAGACCATGGGGATGGCGATCGTGCAGCTGGTGATGATCACGCTCGTCGCGTTCGTGGCCACCGTCCCGGACGGTCTGGTGCTGCCCCGCGACCACTGCGGACTGGCTGTCCGTCGTCTACATGGCGCTGTTCGCCGGGGCCCTCGCGATGGTCGCCCAGACCTGGGCGCAGGCCCACCTGCCGCCGACGCGGACCGCGATCATCATGAGCATGGAGCCGGTGTTCGCGGCACTGTTCGCGGTGCTGCTCGGCGGCGAGACGGCGACGGGCCGGATGCTGGTCGGCGGCCTGATGGTGCTGACCGCGATGCTGGTCGTGGAGCTCGCCCCCCGGCGCCGCATCGAGGCCGAGGTCCAGCACATCGCGGTCTGAGGGCTGCGTGCCCCACGGTTGTCGTATTTCGGATGACGCTCGACGCGGCGGTCGCTAGCCTCCCGGCCATGCCACGCCTGGAGCTGCTGCCCTTCGACGCGAGCCATGTCCCGGACGCGGGCACGGCTGCTGGCCGCCCGGCACCGGGCGCACCGGCAGGCCGAGCCCCTGCTGTCCGCGCGGCACGAGGACCCGGCCGCCTGCGAGGCCGAGGTGTCCGCTGTGCTCGCGCTGGACGACGCCTCCGGCGCGGTCGCGGTCCGCGACGGCCGGGTGGTCGGCTACCTGCTCGGCGCACCGAAGCCCGGTGCCACGTGGGGTCCCAACGTGTGGGTGGAGTCCGCCGGCCTGGCGGCCGAGGAGGCCGAGGACCTGCGCGACCTGTACGCCGCGGCGGCCACCCGCTGGGTCGACGAGGGACGCACCGCGCACTACGTCCTGGTGCCCGCCCACGACCAGGCCGCGGTCGGCGCGTGGTTCCGGCTCGCGTTCGGCCACCAGCACACCCACGCGATCCGGGAGGTGCCCACCGAGCCACCGTCGGCACCGGCGCGCGTCGTCGTGCGTCGCGCGGTCCGCGACGACATCCCGGCGCTGGCCCGGCTCGACCTCGAGCTGCCGCTGCACCAGGGGCTCGCGCCGACGTTCTCCGCCGGTGACCTCGGGTCCTACGAGGAGTCGGTCCAGGAGTGGGAGGAGGACTTCGGCGACCCGGAGTTCGCCACCTTCGTCGCCGAGCACGACGGGCGGGTGGTCGGCTCGGCCGTCGGCTGCGCGCTCGACAAGTCGAGCACCAACAACGGCCTGGCCCGCCCGGAGAACGCCGGGTTCCTCGGCTTCGCGGCGGTGTTCCCCGCCGACCGCGGCCTCGGCGCGGGCCGGGCCCTCGGCGAGGCGGTGCTGGACTGGTCGCGGGAGCAGCGGCACTCCTGCGTGGTGACGGACTGGCGGGCCACGAACCTGCTGTCCTCCCGCGCCTGGCCGGCGCTCGGGTTCCGGCCGACGTACCTGCGCCTGCACCGGCTGCTCGGCCACTGACGCGTCCAGACCGCGGCGTCCGGATGCTGGATGGCGGTGCCACGCCTCGGACGGCCGCGGTTACGGTTTCCTCCGTGCAGCACACGTGGACCTATTTCTTCGGCTTTCCGCCCGGGGCACCGGCGCGGGACGCCCGATAGGCCGATCCCGCACACCGACACCAACGCCCCTGGCCACCGGCAGGGGCGTTTCGCGTGGAGCGCCCGGCAGTGCCGCCGGGACCAGGGGCAGAGGACACTTCGAGAGGAACACCCATGGTCATCGTGATGGCACCCGAGGCGACCGCCGAGGACGTCGACCGCGTCGTCGAGAAGGTCGAGAGCGTCGGGGGCGAGGCGTTCGTCAGCAAGGGCGTGACCCGCACGATCATCGGCCTCGTCGGCGACATCGAGTCCTTCCACCACCTCAACCTGCGCAGCATGTCCGGCGTCGCCGACGTGCACCGGATCAGCGACCCCTACAAGCTGGTCAGCCGGCAGCACCACCCCGAGCGCAGCACGGTCTGGGTGCGCGGCGTGCCGATCGGGCCGGACACCTTCACGTTCATCGCCGGCCCGTGCGCCGTCGAGTCGCCCGCGCAGACGCTGGAGGCCGCCGAGATGGCGAAGGCCGCCGGCGCGACGCTGATGCGGGGCGGTGCCTACAAGCCGCGCACGTCGCCGTACGCCTTCCAGGGCCTCGGGGTCGAGGGCCTGGAGATCCTCGCCGCGGTGCGGGAGGCGACCGGCCTACCGGTGGTGACCGAGATCGTCGACGCGCGCGACGTGAAGGTCGTCGCCGAGCACGCCGACATGCTCCAGGTGGGCACCCGCAACATGGCGAACTTCGGCCTGCTCCAGGCGGTCGGCGAGGCCGGCAAGCCGGTGCTGCTCAAGCGCGGGATGAACTCCACCATCGAGGAGTGGCTGATGGCGGCGGAGTACATCGCCCAGCGCGGCAACCTCGACGTGGTGCTGTGCGAGCGCGGCATCCGCACCTTCGAGCCGGCCACCCGCAACACCCTGGACATCTCCGCGGTGCCGGTCGTGCAGGCGACCAGCCACCTGCCGGTGATCGTCGACCCGTCGCACGCCGCCGGACGCAAGGACCTCGTGGTGCCACTGTCGCGGGCGGCCATCGCGGTCGGCGCCGACGGGGTGATCGTGGACGTGCACCCGGACCCGGAGACCGCGCTCTGCGACGGCCCGCAGGCTCTGCTCGGGGCCGACCTGCGTGCCCTCGCCCAGGCCGTGCGGCAGCTGCCGCCGGCGGTGGGCCGGGTCGACGCGAGCACCCGGGTGCGTACGCCGGCCGCGCGTCCCTGAGCTGGATCCGGGCCGTCAGGCCCAGACGCGGCGGGTGCCCTCGGCGGCCAGCAGGTCGCCGAAGCGGTGCTTCTGGGCCGGCTTCTTGCCGTTCACCTTGCGCTGGGTGACGTAGGGCAGGAAGACCTCGATGGCCACGCCCTCGCGGTCCTCGAGCGCGACCGCGATGGCGTCATCGCCGGCGCCACCGACGTTCGTCACGACCGCCGCGGCGACGAGGTCGCCGGCGCGCTCGGCCAGGGCCTGCCAGCACCGCTCGTGGGCCTCGCCGACGTCGCGGGAGGCGGGCAGCTCCGGCTGCACGAGGTCGGTGTCCCCGGCCGCGTCCACGGTCACCGCGAACGGGAAGAACTCACCGGCGTGGTCGAGCTGCTCCCGGCCGGCGCGCAGGGCGGTGTCGAGCAGGCCGTCCAGCCGGTCCCGCGTCTCCGGAGTCGCGTCGTCGCGCCAGCTGTTCACGCCAGCACCTTGCGGAGCACGGATGCCGCGGTCTCGGCCTGCGCCCGGCTCACGTCGAGGTGGGTGACCATCCGCAGCGCCCGCGGACCGACCGCGGAGACGAGCACGCCCTCCTCCTTGGCGGCCGCGACCACCGCCGGCGCGTCCGGTACGTCGACCACGACGATGTTCGAGCCGACGCCCGACGGGTCGACGCCGCACGCGTCCGCGAGGAGCCGCGCGTGCTCGTGGTCGTCGGCCAGCCGCTCGACGTGGTGGTCGAGGGCGTGCAGCCCCGCCGCCGCCAGCACGCCGACCTGGCGCATGCCGCCGCCGAGCCGCTTGCGCCACACGCGGGACTCCCCGATGGCGGCGGCGGACCCGACGACCAGGGAGCCGACCGGTGCGCCGAGCCCCTTCGAGAGGCACACCGCGAGCACGTCCGCGGTCGCGCCGTACTCCTCGAGCGGGGTGCCGCTGGCCACGTGGGCGTTCCAGATCCGGGCACCGTCGACGTGCACGCCGATGCCGCGCTCGTCGGCGAACCGGCGCACGGCCTGCATCTCCTCGACCGGCGTGACCGCACCGCCGCCGAAGTTGTGGGTGTTCTCGACCGAGACCGCGCGGGTGGGCACGAAGAACGGGCCCATGTCCGGGGCGAACATCGCCTCGATGGTCGCCAGGTCGACCGGCCGGCCCACCCAGGTGCGCATGGTCAGGCCGGTGAACGCGCCGTGCGCGCCGAGCTCTGCGCGGGCGATGTGCGCGGAGGCCTCGCACAGCACCTCCTCGCCGACCCCGACGAGGGACCGGACCGCGAGCACGTTGGCCATCGACCCGGTGGGCGTGAACAGCGCCGCCTCCTTGCCGAACAGGCCGGCGACCCTCTCCTCCAGTGCCCGGACGGTCGGGTCCTCGCCGTACACGTCGTCGCCGACCTCGGCGCGCGCCATCGCGGCACGCATCGCCTCGGTCGGCCGGGTGACCGTGTCGGAGCGCAGGTCGATCATGCAGTCGTCCCGTGGGCGGCGCCCAGCATCTCGGCGACCAGGAACGCGAGCTCCAGCGACTGCACGCGGTTGAGCCGCGGGTCGCAGACGGACTCGTAGCGGTGGCCCAGGTCGCCCTCGAGCAGCGCCTCTCCCCCACCGACGCACTCGGTGACGTCGTCGCCGGTGAGCTCGACGTGCACGCCGCCGGGCCAGGTGCCGAGCGAGCGGTGCACGTCGAAGAAGCCCTGCACCTCGCTGATCACGTCGTCGAAGCGGCGGGTCTTGTAGCCCGAGGACGCCTCGAAGGTGTTGCCGTGCATCGGGTCGCAGACCCAGGCGACCGAGACGCCGGCCGCGGTGACCTTCTCCACCAGGTTCGGCAGCGCGTCGCGGATCCGTCCGGCACCCATGCGGGTGATGAAGGTCAGCCGTCCGGGCTCGTTGTCGGGGTTGAGCCGGGCCGCGAGCGCGAGGGCGTCGTCGGGGGACGTGGTCGGACCGAGCTTGACGCCGATCGGGTTGCGGATGTGCGAGAGCAGCTCGACGTGCGCGCCGTCGAGCTGACGGGTCCGCTCCCCGATCCACACGAAGTGGGCGGAGACGTCGTAGGGCTGCTGGGTGCGCGAGTCGATGCGGGTCAGCGCGTGCTCGTACTCCAGGATCAGCGCCTCGTGGCTCGAGTGGAAGTCGACCCGGTGGAACTCGTCCGGGTCCGCGCCGATGGCCTTCATGAACGTGAGGGCCCGGTCGATCTCCCCGGCCAGCTTCTCGTAGCGGGCACCGACCGGAGAGCTGCGCACGAAGTCGGTGTTCCAGGTGTGCACCTGGCGCAGGTCGGCATAGCCGCCGGTCACGAACGCGCGCACGAGGTTCAGCGTGGACGCGGACGAGTGGTAGACGTCGACCAGCCGCTGTGGGTCCGGCACCCGGGCGGCGCTGGTGAAGTCGAAGCCGTTGACCGCGTCCCCGCGGTAGGCCGGCAGGGTCACTCCCTCGCGGGTCTCGAGGTCGGAGGACCGCGGCTTGGCGTACTGCCCGGCGATCCGGCCGAGCTTCACCACCGGCACCGACGCCGCGTAGGTCAGCACCACGGCCATCTGCAGCAGCACCCGCAGCTTGTTGCGCACGTTGTCGGCGGTCACCCCGTCGAAGGTCTCCGCGCAGTCGCCGCCCTGCAGCAGGAACGCCTCGCCGCGGGCGACCGCGGCCAGCTTGCTCTTGAGGTCGTCGCACTCCCCGGCGAAGACCAGCGGCGGCACCCCGCGGAGCTTGGTCACGGCGGCGTCGAGCGCCCCGTTGTCGGGCCACGTCGGCTGCTGGGCGGCGCCGAGGGCCCGCAGCGCGGCGAGGTCGGGCACGGCTGTCTGGGTCACCGCAACAGCGTACGGCCCCGGTTCGTGCCGCGCAGCCGCCGAGGCGGGCTCGTCGTGCGCAGCGTGGCGAAGCGTTGGTGGAGCGGGGCGACTACGCTGCCCTGATGCCCGAGGTGACCGTGCGAGACGCCCGCCCCGAGGACGCGCCCGCGATCGCCGAGATCTGGGCCGCCGCGAGGCCGCTGATGGTGCGCTCCGCCGCCCGGGCCGAGGCCGGGCTCCGCGAGGACGCCGCGGTCGGGCGGCGCCGCTGGGTCGGCGACCTGGAGGGCCGGGTCGTCGGCACCTCCACCGCGCGCCGGCGCGACGACGGCACCGTCACGATCTCGGTCGAGGTGCACCCGGACTTCGGCAGTCGTCGCGTCGGCACCGCCCTGCTGGCTCCGGCGCTGACGGCCTTCCCCGACGCCACCGAGCTGACCGCGATCAGCAACGACGACCCGATCGCGCTGGCGTTCTCGGTGCGCAACGGCTTCCTGCCCACCGGCGAGCACCGCATCGCCGGTGTCGACCCGCGCACGGTGCCGCCCGCGGGACCGGCGCCGTCGGGGTTCCGTGAGGTCCGGCTCGACGAGGTCGACCCAGAGCTGGTCCGCGACGCGCACAACGCGTCGGCCGCCGACGACCCCGGCGGCCTCAGCCGGGTCTTCGACCGGGAGACGTTCCGGGCCGAGTGGTGGGACGGCCCCGACCACGCCCCCGAGCTCGGGGTCGGCCTGCTCGACGAGTCCGGTCAGGAGCCGGTGCTGGTCGCGTTCACCGCGGTGCAGGTGGACCGGCCGCGCGGCCGGTCCTGGAGCGCGATGACGGCCACCCGGCCGGCGTACCGCGGACGCGGGCTGGCCCGCTGGGTGAAGCACCGGATGCTGAACGCCGTCGCTGCCGCCGGCGTCACCAGCGCCACGGCCGCCAACGACGCGACGAACGTCCCGATGATCGCGGTCAACGACGCCCTGGGCTACACCCCCGTCGGGCGGACCATCCCCGTGCAGCGACGGGTGACCCGCTGACGTGCGGGTCGCGACGTTCAACGTGCTGTCCGGGCGCACGCCGGGCGAGGACCACGTCGACGCCGGGCGGTTCGCGGCGGCCGTCGCCTCCCTGGACGCCGACCTGCTCGCCCTGCAGGAGGTCGACCGCGGCCAGCCGCGCTCCGGGTACGTCGACCTGGCCGGCCTCGCGGCCGAGGCCGGCGGCGCCGTCGCGCACCGGTTCGCCGCCGCGATGACCGGGCTGCCGGACGGCTCGTGGGCGCCGGCCACGGACACCGACCCGGCCGACGCACCCGCCTACGGCATCGCCCTGCTGTCCCGGCACCCGGTCACCGACTGGCAGGTGGTGCGGCTGCCGCCGCTGCCGGTGCGGGTGCCCTACCGCTGGCCGGGTGCGCGACGGCCGACCTGGGTGCGCGACGAGCAGCGGGTCGCCCTGCTGGCCACGGTGGAGTCGCCGCTCGGGCCGCTGCGGGTGGCGGCCACCCACGTGTCCTTCCTGCGGCTGTCCGGCACCCGGCAGGTGCGGCATCTCCTGCGGGCCGGCGGCCGGCTCGACCTGCTGCTCGGCGACCTGAACCTGCCGCCGGCGGCCGCCACCCGGCTGACCGGGATGCGTCCGCTGGTCGCCGCGGGGACGTTCCCGGTCGACCGGCCGCGCACGCAGATCGACCACGTGCTCGCCGGCACCGGTCGCCTGGTCCCGACCGAAGGCGGCGCGGTCGCGCTCCCGGTGTCCGACCACCGGGCGCTGGTGGTCGACGTGGTCAGCCGCTGATCGAGTCCACGTCGCGGAAGCCGGTCCGCTTGGCACGGGCGCCGCGGTTGAACAGCCAGGTGGCCAGCCACAGCACGATGCCGACCGCCAGCAGCCACCCGGCGATCTTGTACTGCGCGAGCTGGTCCTCGCTTCGCGCCCACGGGCCGGCCAGGAAGGCGCAGGTGAGGGCACCCACGACCGGGAGGAAGGCCGGCGCCTTGAAGTGGTCGTGGTCGACCGGCCGTCGGCGCAGGACGAGCAGCGACACGTTGACCACCGTGAACACGCACAGCAGGAGCAGCGACGTGGTGCCGCCGAGCAGCTCGACGGCCGTCGCCCCTTCGCTGGAGGCGCTGGCCCGGACGACGTACACGATCAGGCCGAAGGCGATGGCGGTGGTGAACGCGATCGACACCCACGGCGTGCGGCGGACCGGGTGCACCTTGCCCAGGGAGCGCGGCAGCACGTCCTGGTTGGCCAGGCCGTAGAGCAGCCGGCTGGCCATCAGCATGTTGATCAGCGCGGAGTTGGCGACCGCGAACATCCCGATGAACGGGAAGATCGTGTCGAACGGCAAACCCGGCGCGCCGGCCGCGACGACCTGGGTGAGTGCCGACCCCTTGGACTCGTCGCTCAGGTCCCCGACGGGCACCAGGGCCACGGCGGTGATCGAGACCAGCACGTAGATGACCCCGGTGATGCCCAGCCCGGTCAGCATCATCCTGGGGAAGTCGCGGCACGGGTCCTTGCACTCCTCGGCCATGTTCACCGAGTCCTCGAAGCCCACCATCGCGAAGAACGCCAGGGACGTCGCCGCGGTCACGGCGAAGAACACGCCCTTCTCGTCCCCGGAGGAGAACAGCACGACCTCGGTGAAGTCCGCCTCGCCCCGGGTCAGGGCGTACAGCCCGACGAAGATCACCAGCAGCAGGCCGGACAGCTCGACCAGTGTCAGCACGACGTTGGCCTTGACGCTCTCGCCGACGCCGCGGAAGTTGACGAGCGCCACCAGCAGCATGAAGCCCAGAGCGATGGCGGTGATCCCGGCGCCGCCCACCGGGAGGTCGAACCCGAAGCCGTCGTTGACGAAACCCGCGAAGGCGTTGGCGGCGGTGGACGCGGACGTGATCCCGGAGCACATGACGGTGAAGGCGATCAGGAACGTGAAGAAGTGCAGCCCGAACGCCTTGTGCGCGTAGAGCGCCGCGCCGGCGGCCTGCGGGTAGCGGGTGACCAGCTCCAGGTAGGACACCGCGGTCACGGTCGCCACCGCGAACGCGATCAGGAACGGCGCCCACGCCGCGCCGCCGACCTCGCCGGCGACCTGCCCGGTCAGCGCGTAGACGCCGGTGCCCAGGATGTCGCCGACGATGAACAGCAGCAGCAGCTTGGGCCCCATCACCCGCCGGAGCTCGGGCTGGTCACCGTTGTGGTCGGTGCGCGTCTCGTCGGACTGAACGCTCATGGGACACCCCTTCCCTAGGTCGATGGTGTACCCGGCCTGACGCCTCCTCGAAACAACCCTTGACCTGTGCAACCGGTCAGGGCCGCCGGTGCAGCAGCAGCGGGAGCACGGCGTCCGCGCCCGCCCGGCGCAGCACCGCGGCGGCCACCGTCACGGGCCACAGCGAGGACGACGCGTCGACGACGAGCAGCACCACCCTCCCCTGCACCTCGCCCGCGAGCGGTCCGGCGTCGAGGTGGTCCTTCCAGAACGCCGCCTCGTCGGCCGAGGACAGCTCGCGCAGGTCCGGCGGCGAGGACGGGCCCGCCAGGGTCGCCCGCTCCAGCCGGCCGACCTGCGCCAGGTGGTCGGCCACCGACCCCGTCATCACCGGCAGACCGCAGGCGGTCAGGTCGACGACCACCTCGGGCCGCGACCGCCAGGTGGTGCGCCACTGGCTGAGCAGCCGCACGCACGCGTCCAGCACGTCCTGCGGGGCCGGGGCGTCGCGGGCGAACAGCGCCGCCACGGTCTCCCGCCACTCGGGGGCGTCGGCGAAGACGAGGGTGCGGCCGACGTCGTGGGCGTCGTCGGCCGCGATCCGGCCGCGGGAGCCGAAGGCGCCACCGGGCCACATCTTGCGCGGCTCGAGGACGTGCACCTGGCCGCGCAGCAGCCCGGTGACCGTCGCGACCGTCTCCGCCGTCGGGGCGCCGTCGAGGGCCTCGGGCAGGCCGGCCCGGCACACCGAGCAGCGACCGCAGGGCTCGGCCGCGGGGTCGTCGAGCGACTCCTGCAGCAGCTCCATCAGGCACCGCTCGCCGCGGACGTAGGCGCGCATGATGTCGGCCTCGCGGCGGCGCACGGCCACCACGCCGTCGTAGTGCTCGGCGTCGTAGGACCAGGTCGTGCCGGTGGCGACCCACCCGCCCTCGACCCGCTCGACCACGCCGTCGACGGCGAGCTGCTTGAGCATCAGCTCGACGCGGCCGCGGCGTACCCCCGACTGCGCCTCCGCCGCCACCACGCTGACCGGCTCCTCCGGCGAGCGGTCGAGCACGTCGAGGACGGCGCGCACCTGCTCCGGCACCGGGATGGTCGACGTCGCGAAGTACTCCCAGACCCCCGCGTCGGCGTCGGAGGGCAGCAGCACCGCGTGCGCGTGCTCGATCGCGCGGCCGGCACGGCCGACCTGCTGGTAGTAGGAGACCGGTGAGGGCGGCGCCCCGACGTGCACCACGAAGCCGAGGTCGGGCTTGTCGTAGCCCATGCCGAGCGCCGAGGTGGCGACCAGCGCCTTGAGCCGGTTGTCGCGCAGGGCGTCCTCGAGCTCGTGGCGCCGGTCCGCGTCGAGCTGGCCGGTGTAGGCCGCGACCGGCACCGCGTCGCCGTGCACCTCGCGGACCGCCGCAGCCAGCCGCTCGGCGTCCGCGACGGTCAGCGCGTAGACGATCCCCGACCCGGGGAGCCGCGGCAGGTGGTCGACGACCCAGGCGTAGCGCTCGAGCGGGGACAGCCGGGTGACCACCGAGAGCTCGAGGCTGCGGCGGGCGAGCTGCCCGCGCAGCACCAGGGTGGCGTCACCGAGCTGCTGGGCCACGTCCTCGGTCACCCGCTCGTTGGCGGTGGCCGTCGTCGCGAGCACCGGCGTCGCCGGGTTGAGCCGCTGCAGCACGTCGGAGACCCGGCGGTAGTCCGGCCGGAAGTCGTGGCCCCAGTCGGAGACGGCGTGCGCCTCGTCGATCACCAGCAGCCCGAGCTGCCCGGCGAGCCCGTCCAGGACGCGTCGGCCGAAGCCGGGGTTGGCGAGCCGCTCGGGCGACACCAGGAGCACGTCGAGGTCGCCGGAGCGCAGGGCCGACTCGATGGCGGACCAGTCGTCGATGTTGGAGGAGTTGAGGGTGGCCGCCCGCAGGCCGGCCCGGGACGCCGCGGCCACCTGGTCGCGCATCAGCGAGAGCAGGGGCGACACCACGAGCGTCGGCCCGGCGCCCTCCGACCGGCGGACGGCGGTGGCGGCCCAGTAGACCGCGGACTTGCCCCAGCCGGTGGCCTGGACGACCAGCACCCGGGCGTGCGGCTCGCAGAGCGCGCCGACCGCGGTGGCCTGGTCCTCGCGCAGCCTGGCCTCGGGCCCGGCCATCGCCGCGATCACCCGGTCGGCGGTCTCGGCGCGGGTGCCGGACAGGAGCGCGGCGGTGCTGGCGTGGGTCGACGTCATGCCCCCCACCGTAGGGACCGCGGCCGACAGGCCGCCGTCCCCCGTCCACAAGGACTCACCGCGTGCTGCAGTCCACCGGGTCGTCGCAGGCTGTGAGCCGTGGTCCTCGACGACATGGCCGTCCCCGTCGTAGGCCGTCGCCCGGATCGGCGGCGAGTCGACCAGAGCCCAGAAGATCGTGTCGCCCCTGGAAACCCGCCCGGAGTCGACGATGGCCTCTCGCGGTCGTCCCGTCCCGCAGCGTCAGGACCACCCG
Source organism: uncultured Actinomycetota bacterium (assembly GCA_963827435.1). Classification (GTDB taxonomy): domain Bacteria; phylum Actinomycetota; class Actinomycetes; order Propionibacteriales; family Nocardioidaceae; genus Nocardioides_B. The sequence goes on along the minus strand of CAWHAU010000019.1, from coordinate 107,841 downwards.
CGTGGTCGACGTCCCGTGCATGCCGCCGACCACGGTGGGCTGGAACCGGTTGTTCTCGAGCGTCCCGCCCGGGATGAGCTCCATCGGTTTCCCGGGCATCGAGGAAGTTCTGCGTCACCGAGCCGATACGCCGGTGAACCACCCGACGTCGCGGTTGCCGACGACGAAGAACAGTCCGCAGCGGGCGTCCGAGACCCGACGGCAGCCGACGTACATGGGACCGCTGTCCTGGTAGACGTCGGTCCGCTCGGGTGGCGGCCGATGCATGAACTGCGGGGTCTCGACCGTCGAGGCGACCAGTCCCTCGGACAACGGCCACAGGCTGTGCCATCCCAGTGGTGCCAGCCGTCCCGTGAACCCGTCCACCTGGTGCGCGATGCTCCAGGTCCCCTGCGGGTCGACCGGGGCCGGCACGACGACCTCACCGCGGACGGCGTACGACCCCGGCACCTCGCTCAGGACCCGCCGCTCGTACGCGTTCAGCACCTTGGTGCTGTCCGGCTTGGCGGGCCGCGGCGGGGCCGCATCGTCGCGCAGGCCGGCCGTCACCAGCCAGCCGCCGACCACCACGGCGAGGACCGCGGCCGCAGCCCCGACCCGGGTGAGCCGGCGGTTGCGCCGCCCGAGCCGGCCACGGGCACGGAGCGCCTCGACGTCCGGGAGGGGAGCGTCCATCGCGTGCTCGCCGGCCTGCATGCCGCGCGTGAGCTCGTCGATCTGCATGTCAGCTCACTCCCCTCATGGACTCGGAGTCGCCCGCCGCGAGCGCACCCTCGCGGATCTTGGCGCGGGCCCGGGCCGCGGTGCTCTTGACCGTGCCCACGCCCACCCCGACCTCGTCGGCGGTGTCCGCCTCGCTGAGGTCGAAGTAGTAGCGGAGCACCATCACCTTGCGCTCGAGCTCGGTCAGCCCGACCAACAGCCGCACCACCTCGTCGCGGTTCTCCACCTCGCTGCCCGGGCGGCTCGCCGCCTCGATGGCCAGGCCCGTGACCTCGGTGAGGTGCCGACGCCGGAGCCGGTCGATGTTCGCGTTGACCAGGACCTTCCGGGCGTAGGCGAACGCGTCGTCGCGCCGTACCCGTGGCCACGCGACGTAGGTCTTGACCAGCGCCGTCTGGGCGAGGTCCTCGGCGAGCTGCCGGTCGCCGGTCAGCATGTACGCCGTCCAGCAGAGCCGCCGCCAGGACGCGGCCACGAACTCGTCGTACTCGGCGTCGTGGACGCTCGTGCTCCTGCGTGACATCTTCGCCTCCGCGGTCGGAGTCCGGGACGACAGCAACTACGCAGCATCGTGCTCCGACGTTGGGATGCCGGGCGAGAGTCGTACGACTGGTCTAGCCGCAAGTGTTGCTGTGGTCGCAGCGGCGCGTCGGCGTCGTCGCACCGTACCTGCGGCTCCCCTCTACGCAGCGACGGTCGGCGGGGTTGCCTCAGCCGAAGAAGACCTCCGCCTCGGCGTACTCCTCGGCCTGCACGAGCTTCAGCTCACCGGTGCCCTCGACCAGCGGCACCCGGACGATGTCGGTGCCCCGCAGCGCCATCATCGTGCCGTAGTCCTTCTCGGCGACCGCGGTGACCGCCTGGAGCCCGAACCGTGTCGCGAGCCAGCGGTCGAACGCGGTCGGCGTGCCGCCGCGCTGCACGTGGCCGAGGACCACGGCCCGCGCCTCCTTGCCGGTGCGCTGCTCGATCTCGCCGGCGATCCGGTCGCCGATGCCGCCGAGGCGGACGTGCCCGAACGAGTCCTTCTCGCCGCTGACCAGCGTCATGTCGCCGCCCTCGACCGGCACGGCGCCCTCGGAGACCACGATGATCGGCGCGTAGTGCGACTCGAACCGCTTCTCGACGTACTCGCAGACCTTCTCGATGTCGAACGGCTGCTCCGGGATGAGCACGACGTTGGCGCCACCCGCGATGCCGGCGTGCAGGGCGATCCAGCCGGCGTGCCGGCCCATCACCTCGACGACCAGCACCCGGTGGTGCGACTCGGCCGTCGTGTGCAGCCGGTCGATCGCCTCGGTGGCGATGTTCACCGCCGTGTCGAAACCGAACGTGAAGTCGGTGCCGGACAGGTCGTTGTCGATCGTCTTCGGCACGCCGACGACGTTGACGCCGAGGTCGGCCAGCTTGGTCGCGACGCCGAGGGTGTCCTCGCCGCCGATCGCGATGAGCGCGTCGACCCCGTTGGCCGCGAGGTTGTCCTTGATCCGCTCGACGCCGCCGTCGATCTTGAACGGGTTGGTGCGCGAGGACTTCAGGATCGTGCCGCCGCGCGGCAGGATGCCGCGGACCTGGTCCACGCCCAGCGGCGTGGTGAGGTTCTCGAGCGGGCCCTTCCAGCCGTCGAGGAACCCGACGAACTCGAATCCGTACTCCGCGACGCCCTTGCGGACCACGGCCCGGATCACGGCGTTCAGCCCGGGGCAGTCGCCCCCGCCGGTCAGCACTCCCACGCGCATGAATGGTCCCTCTCGACTCCACGATGTGACGGTCGTCTCGACCCTAGCGATGACCCGCCGGTGCCCGCGAGGGTCCCTTGGATCGTTCCGAGGGATGGAAGTGCCGGTTCTGCTTGGATGCACGGATGAGCGTGCTCGCCATCGACGCAGGGACCACCGGAGTGACCGCGGTCGTCGTGACGCCCGAGGGAACGATCGCCGCGAAGGGCTACCAGGAGTTCGCCCAGCACTTCCCCCGGCCCGGCTGGGTGGAGCACTCCCCGGAGGAGATCTGGCAGGCGACGCTCGAGGCGACACGCGCCGTGCTGAAGGAGTACGACGCCTCCGAGCTGCGCGCGCTCGGGATCACCAACCAGCGCGAGACCGTCCTGCTCTGGGACCGCGAGACCCTGGGCTCCCCTCGCCGCGCCATCGTCTGGCAGGACCGTCGCACGGCAGCGATCTGCAACCGGATGCGCGAGGAGGGGCACGAGGACCGGGTCGCCGAGCTGACCGGGCTGCGGCTCGACCCGTACTTCTCCGGCACCAAGCTGATGTGGCTCGCCGAGGAGGAGCCGAACACCTGGGCGCTGGTGCAGGACGGCCGCTACGCGGTCGGCACCGTGGACTCCTACCTCATCGCCCGGATGACCCGCGGCACCTGGCACGTCACCGACGTCTCGAACGCGTCGCGCACGCTGCTCTACGACCTCGAGCAGGGCGACTGGAGCGACGAGCTGTGCGACCTGTTCGGCGTGCCGCGCGACGCGCTGCCGGACGTCGTACCGTCCTGGGGCGAGATCGCCACGACGGACCCGAAGTCGTTCCTGGGGCTCGAGCTGCCGATCGCCGGCATCGCCGGCGACCAGCAGTCCGCGTTGTTCGGGCAGACCTGCTTCGACGTCGGCGACTCCAAGTGCACCTACGGCACCGGGTCGTTCATCCTCACCAACACCGGCACCGAGGTGGTGCGCTCGAAAGCCGGCCTGCTCTCGACCGCGGCCTGGAAGTCCCCGGACGGCGAGCTGACCTACGCGCTGGAGGGCGCGATCTTCGTGACCGGCGCCGCCGTGCAGTGGCTGCGTGACGGCATCCAGATCGTCGGGTCGGCCGCGGAGACCGCCGCGGTCGCCTCGACGGTCGACTCGTCGGAGGGCGTGGTGTTCGTGCCGGCGCTGACCGGCCTCGGCGCCCCCGACTGGGACCCGCACGCCCGCGGCCTGGTCATCGGGATCACCCGCGGCACCACCCGCGCGCACCTGGTGCGGGCGACGCTGGAGGCCATCACCTTCGAGGTGCGCGACGTGGTCGACACGCTGCCGTCGCGGACCGCCCTGACGTCCCTGACCGTCGACGGCGGCGCGAGCGCCAACGACCTGCTCTGCCAGATCCAGGCCGACCTGCTCGGCGTCCCGGTCGAGCGGCCGAAGATCGTCGAGACCACGGCGCTGGGCGCGGCCTTCCTCGCCGGGCTCGGCACCGGGGTCTGGGAGTCGACCGAGGCGCTGCGCGAGACCTGGCAGCTCGACCGCCGCTTCGAGCCCTCCGGCGACCGCGAGCACGCCGACGCCGCGCACGCCAAGTGGCGCGACGCCGTCGAGCGCTCGAAGGGCTGGGCCGACTAGGGCTGCCTCGAGCAGGTGCCGCGTCAGCGGGCGCGGCATCCGCGCCCGGTCCGGCAAGGCGGAGGAGCGAGAGCGCAGACAACGCAGCCGGTCGGGATGCGGGGCCGCGGACGCCGCGGGCAGATGCGAGAGGCGGGCCTCGGCCTACAGCCGGTCGAGAGCCGTCTGCGCCTCCTCGAGCGCCTCCTGCGCGGCGACGTACCGCTTGTCCGCCCGCTCCTTGCGGTCGTCCGCCTCGACCGCGTCCTCGTCGAGGGTCTCGAGCTCGTGCTCGAGCTCGACCACCCGGCGGCGCGCCTCCTCGAGCTCCTCGGCCGCCTGCAGCGTGCGCGCCTGCACCTTCTCGATCCGCTTGGCCGCCTTGCGAACCCGGCGGCGGGCGTCGTCGGCGTCGTCCCGGGCCTTCTCGACCGCCTGCTGCGCCGTCTTCCGCTCGGCCTCCTTGGCCGCCGCGACCTCGTCGGGCGTCTCCTCGAGGTCGGGTACGACGGACAGCTCGGCGCGCTTGGCGGTGGGCATCGGCCGGGGCCGCGCGGTGAGCCCGATCGCCGCGGGGACGGCGACGGAGTCGACCACGTCGGCGGCGCCCACCCCGGTCGCCGTGAGGGCCGACACGAGCAGCCCGCTGCGGACGGCCGCGGCGGCGTCCTCGTCGACCATCGCGGCGTGCAGCGTGCCCTGCACCTGGTCGGCCACCGCCTCGGTGAGCCGCTGCCCGAGCTCCTGGGCGAGGTCGCGGCCCTGCCGGGTGACCGCGGTGGTGAGCTGGCGCCGCTGCCGGGTGAGCTCGCGCAGCGCCTCCCCGTCGAGGTTCTCCTGGGCCTGCCGGAGCGAGGCGCCGAGCTCGAGCACCTGCGTCATCTGGTCGCCCTGGTGCCGCATCATCATGTTCACCACCCAGGCGGCGACCGACGGCTTGCGCAGCGCCAGGATCCGCTTGGCGAGCTCGGGGTCCTCGGCCTTGGACTGCTTGGCCCACTCGTTGCGGGACCCGGTGAACTCCGACGGGGTGAGGGCGTAGAGCTCCTCGGCGATGCTCAGCAGCGGGTCCGTGGCCACGCGTCGAGGATAGGGCGGGCGGGAGGCAGGCTTCAGACCGCGGCCGGAGTGCCGGGGCTGACGTCGACGGGAGTCGTCGCCGTCCCCCGCGTGATGGGGGATGGGTCAGCGCTGTTGCGCTCCCTGCGGTCCAGGAAGGGCCTCTCGATGCACCGCCAGGAAAGCACCGTCAGCAGCAACGACGACGGGATGAGGACCAAGGTCTTGATCTGCCACTCGACCGCGAACGCACCGAGGACGATCGCTATCGGGTGATGCCAGAGGTAGAGACCGTACGAGCGCCGGCCCAACCAGGCAACAGGCCTCAGCGTCAACGCCCGGACATCCCCGTTCGCGAGCACGCCGACGATGACCATGGCGGACGCCAGGGCGGCGAGGGTGAGCCCCACCGTCATCACGGCATCCGATGACCAGACGGCCAGGAACGTGATGCACGCGAGCCCCATCACCACGGCCGCGCGGCCACGCCCTCGACTTCTCATCCAGAGGCCGCCGCGGAGGCTCACGGCCAAAGCGCAACCGAGAAGGATGCCGTCGACGCGGGTGTCGGTCCCGAAGAGGACGCGGTTGTCTCCGGCCCCGTCGTTCCACAGCACGCAGCGCAAGGCGAGCGAGCCGCCGGCAGCGACAAGCAGGACGGCCAGCAGGGCGGTTCGTCGTCGCCACGCGAGGATCGTGACCGCCGGCCAGACCAGGTAGAACTGTTCCTCGATGACCAGGCTCCAGGTGTGGTGGAGCATGTGGGCTCCCCCAACAGGACCGAAGAAGGCAAGCACGTTCGAGCAGTAGAAGACCGCACCCAGGACTTCACGCGGGGTGACCCAGGGCGCGCGTGTCGCGAGAGCGAACAGCGACGTGACGGCAGCGACCGCCAGGAGCGCCGGCGCCAGCCGGAAGAAGCGACGGCGGTAGAACCGCCGAAGCGAGATCCGGTGGCTGTTCTCATGCTCCTCGAAGAGGAGCGTCGCGATCAGGAAGCCCGACAGCGTGAAGAACACCGTCACGCCGACCTGTCCGGCGCCCCCGAGGTGAGGGACGTCGGCGTGGCTCAGCACGACGAGAATCACGGCGACACCGCGCAGGCCGTCCAGTGCCGGACGACGGCCGAGACGCCATACCTCCCCCGTGGTTCGCATGCAAAGAAGGTAGGGACATACGCCCCCGCTCGTGGCGGTTTCGCCGTAATTCGGGCTTTGCTCAGCCTTCGTCGAGGCCCTGCTGGATGGCGTAGCGCACGAGCTGCACCCGGTTGTGCAGCTGCAGCTTGCGCAGCGTGTTCTGCACGTGGTTCTGCACGGTGCGGTGCGAGAGGAACAGCCGCTCGGCGATCTGCTTGTAGGAGAGGCCCTTCGCGACCAGCCGCAGCACCTCGGTCTCCCGGTCGGTCAGCCGCGGCGTGTCGGGGTTGGCGGAGGCCTCCGGCGTGTCCGACAGCCGGCGGTACTCCCCCAGCACCAGCCCGGCCAGCCCCGGCGTGAAGACGGTGTCGCCCTCGGCCACCCGGGCGACGGCCGACAGGAGCTCGGCCCGCGACGCCGACTTGACCAGGTAGCCCGTCGAGCCGGCCTTCACCGCCTCCAGCACGTCCTCCTGCTCGCCGGACGCCGAGAGGATCAGCACCCGCACGGTCGGGTCGTCCTTGACCAGCTTCGCGGTGACCTCGACGCCGGTGGGTGCGGGGATCTGCAGGTCGAGCACCACCACCCGCGGGCGTACGGCGGCCGCGCGGGTCAACGCCTCCGTGCCGGTGGACGCCGTGGCGACCACGTCGAAGCCGGCCTCGGTCAGGTCGCGGGCGACGCCCTCACGCCACATGGGGTGGTCGTCGACCACCATCACGGTGATCTTGTCGGTCTCGCTCACGGCAGTCGGTCCCCGTCCCGGCCCACCCGGACGGGCGGCTCGACCCGAAGGCTACCCACGCCCGGCGGGGCGGACGTACCGTCCACGCCGGTGCACCAGCGGCGCGCCCGCAGCGTCCTGATCGTCCTCGGGCGCGAGCTCCGCGTGCTCGAGGACCCCGTCGACCAGCCGCGACCAGCCGACCGGCGTGCCCGGCCCGTCGCAGCGGATCCCGGCCCAGGCCGAGACCCCGTCGAGCACGGGTCCCCACCGCGTGTCGGTCCAGGTGCCGAGGCGGAACGGGCCTCCCGGCGCCGGGGCCACCCCGGCGAAGGCGTCCGCGAGGTCGCGGTGCCGCCACGCGAGCAGCTGCACGACCGCCGTACCCGTCTCCTCGAGGGTCTCGGCCAGGTCGGAGTCCGGGTCGAGCAGCCCGAGGACCCGGGCCGGGTCCCCCGGGGCGACGATCACCGACGACACCGTCAGGCCGGCGCGCCCGGCGCCCTGTCCGGTCGTCCAGAGGGTGACCACGCCACCCAGCCGGCCCCGCAGCCGGCGGGCCGGGTCCCGCTCCGGCTCGGGGTCGGCGAAGGGGTGGTCGGCGTGGATGGTCACGTCCGCAGGCTAGACCGAGGCCCTCCTCGCGGCGCCGGGGTTACGCGGGCGCGGTGAAGAGATTCCAAAATTTCCGAATCCTCCCAAAAGAAACATTCAACTTCCTTGCCCTGGTGACCGATACTGCTTGCGGAGGGGAGTGGGTTCATGGAACTGCTGGGGAGCATCTCGTGTCTACGAGCGTGCACGGAGGCTGACGACGCCTTCGTGTACGACGTCTTCAGCACGACCTGGGAGAGCGAGGTCGCGGCCCTCCCCAACCAGAACCTCGCCCAGCACGTGCTCCGCATCCAGCACATCGCCCAGGAGCGCCGCTTCGCCAGCCGCTACCCCGGCCTCCAGCGCTACATCGTGGTCCGAGGACGGTCAGTCGGCCGGACGTCTCTACGTCCACGAGTCGGACTCCCTGCTCGAGGTCGTCGACCTCACGCTGATGCCCAGCTTCCGCGACCACGGGATCGGCACCCGCATCTTCCACGAGCTGTTCGAGTACGCCACCCGCGAGGGACAGACCATCTCGCTGCGCGTCGAGCGCCGCAACGAGCGGGCCACCATGCTCTACAGCCAGCTCGGCTTCGACCTGGTCTCCGTCGACGACCTCGACAACCACTTCGAGTGGGCGCCGGCGACCGCGGTCAAGGAGGACGGGGTCGACCTGGCGGTCAAGGAGGACCGCGATCCCGCTGGCCGTCAAGGAGGACGCGAGCGCCCGCGTGGGCGACCACTCGCGATCCTGACCCCTCGGGTCAGCGCCGCGCTAGCCCGCTGGCCCGACACCCTCAGCTCCCACTCCGTGCCCTGCCCGGGCGCCGTGGTCAGCACCGCCTCGCCGCCGAGGTCGCTCATCCGGCCTCTGATCGACTCCGCCACCCCGAGCCGACCCTCTCCCTCCGCCTGCTCGAGCCGACCCGGCGCGATCCCGGGCCCCTCGTCGCGCACGGTGACCACCACCCGGTCCCCGAGCTCCTCGACGAGCACCCAGGCCGGCGCGTCGGTCCCGACGTGCCGGGCCACGTTGTCCAGGCACGCGCGTACGACGGACGCCAGCTCGTCGACGACCCGCCGGTCGAGGAGCACCGGGTGCGCCGGGCCCGAGACGGTCACCGTCCGGGACGCGAGGCGGCTCAGCGTCTCGGCCAGGTCGCCGGGACCGCCCGCGGCCGCGTCCCGCACCGCCGAGGTGTTGCCCTGGACCAGGGCCCGCAGCGCCACCTCCTGCTCCCCCGCGAGCCGACCGAGGTCGGCCGCCTCTCCCCCGAGCTCCACGCCGCGTCGCTGCACCAGCGAGAGCACCTGGAGGACGCCGTCGTGCACCGCGCGGGCCAGCCGGGCGCGTTCGGCCAGGGAGGCCGCCACCCGCTCCGCCTCGGCGCGGGCCTCGGTCGCCTCCCGGATCAGACCGGCGGAGTAGCCCACGACCCCGGCCGCGAGCAGCAGCAGGAAGATGTTGCCCCACGTCGTACCCGTGCGCTGGGTGCGCACCGACAGGTCCAGCAGCGACATCAGCAGGGCCGCCGCGATCCCACTGGGCCACCCCCGGAGCACGGCCCAGGCGAGCACCGGCACCATCACCCAGAACGACGGCATCGTCGACGCGTGCCGCTCGAGCATCGCGTCGCTCTGCACGTACGGCGTGGACAGCAGCGTGACGGCGGCCACCGAGAAGTCCGCGACGAGCAGCGGCAGCCCACGACGGCGCGGTGCCTCGTAGGCCCACGTCGCCACGAACGTCCAGACCACGATCACGCCGATGACGACCCAGCCCGCGACCGGGTGGGCGAACTCGCGCCACCGGGCGACGTTGAGGGCCACGGCGTAGACCGCGACCACGAAGCGCAGGACCGCCAGCGCGCGCAGCAGCGTGGTGTCGACCTGCTCGGACGCGGGGTCCAGGAGCCCGTCGCGGGCCAGGAGGCGGGTCATCGTCAGGAGGCTTTGAGCGTCCCCGCGTCGGCCGGATCAGCCGGGTCCGCGGGGTCGGCGGCACCGGCCTCGCCGGACGGCTTCTTCGACTCCTTGTCGAGCGCCTTGGCGCGGGTGGCGTACATGTCGACGTACTCCTGCCCCGACAGCCGCATGATCTCGTACATGATCTCGTCGGTGATCGACCGCAGGATGAAGCGGTCGTTCTCGAGGCCCTCGTAGCGGGAGAAGTCCAGCGGCTTGCCGAAGCGCACCAGTGGCCGGGTCAGCGAGCCGAACTTCTTGCCGGGCGGCGCGATGGCGTCGGTGCCGATCACCGCGATCGGGATGACCGGCACCTTCGTCTCGAGGGCGAGCCGGGCCACGCCGGTCTTGCCGCGGTAGAGCCGGCCGTCGTGCGAGCGCGTGCCCTCGGGGTAGATGCCGAACAGGTCGCCCTGGCCCAGGATCCGCTTCGCGGCCTTCAGCGCGCCCTCGGCGGCCGTCGCGCCGGACCGGTCGATCGGCACCTGCCCGGCGCCGGAGAAGAACTTCTTCTGGAACCAGCCCTTGATGCCCGGGCTGGTGAAGTACTCCGCCTTCGCCACGAACGTCACGCGCCGCGGCAGCGTGAGCGGCATGAACAGCCAGTCGGCGTAGGACAGGTGGTTGCTCGCCAGGATGGCGGGGCCCTCGTCGGGGACGTTCTCGGCACCCTCGGTGTGGGGGCGGAAGACGAGCTTCAGGAGGGGGCCGAGGAAGACCCACTTGAGCAGCCAGTAGAACACCGACCGACCTCCTCCCTTTGCAGTCCGTCGACGCCAGGTGCGCCTGCGAAACCCTAGCCTCGGGTGCCGCCGCGTGCGACCATTCCACGGGGTAAGGCCCGCACCCTGGTCCCGCCCCGCTCATTCAACACCACCCGCAGTCACCGACCCACCACTGCGAGCAGGAGCATTCGTGGCCATCGCCCCCACCGCGGAGCCGTTCTTCTCCGCCGCCGTCCCCGACGTCCCACGACGGCCAGCGCGTGGGTGCACTGCTGGTCCAGGGGTTCACCGGGTCGCCGGCGTCGATGCGTCCGTGGGGCCAGTACCTCGCCGGCCAGGGCATCGGCGTCGCCGTACCCCGGCTGCCCGGGCACGGCACGACCTGGCAGGAGTGCAACCGCACCCGGTGGGCGGACTGGTACGGCGAGGTGGAGCGCTCCTTCGAGAAGCTCGCGGCCGAGTGCGACCAGGTCGTCGTCGCGGGCCTGTCGATGGGCGGCTCCCTCGTGCTCCAGCTGGCGGCGGACCGTGGGCGGGAGGTCGCCGGCGTCGTGCTGGTCAACCCGGCCGTCCACACCGAGCGCAAGGACGTCCTCGCGCTGCCGGTGCTCAAGCACCTGGTCGGGTCCTTCCCGGGCATCGCGGACGACATCAAGAAGCCCGGCGTCGAGGAGCACGGCTACACCCGGACCCCGCTCAAGGCCGCCCACTCGATGATGACCGCGTGGCGGACGGTGCGCGAGGACCTGCCGAAGGTCACCCAGCCGCTGCTGATGTTCCTGTCCGCCGAGGACCACGTCGTCGACGCCGTCGTCCGCGCGGATCATCCGCGGCACGGTCTCGTCTCGCGATCTGGGCGAGCGGATCCTGGAGAACTCGTACCACGTGGCTACGCTCGACAACGACGCCCCGACCATCTTCGAGGAGTCCGCCCAGTTCATCCGACGAGTGACCGGACCATGACCTTCTCCGACGACAGCCGCGACGAGCCGGGCAAGGGCACGCCCGAGGGTCAGACCGGCGCCGACGGACCCGACGACCTCGACGGCCCGGACGGGCTGGGCGGCGTCGACCTGGAGGCCGCCTGGCGGGTGATCGTCGAGAACTACGGTGACCGTCCCGAGCTGGGCTCGGCGGCGAGTGAACCGGCGGAGCCGGAGCCGCCGACGGATCCGCGCTCGGTGGCCGCCGCCGGTCTGTTCGACCGCAGCTACCTGGACGCGCACGAGGCGCGCGGGCGCGAGGTGTCCGACTCCTGGTCGGACGAGGGGCACTTCGTGCCGCCCGAGCCGCCGCCGGTCCCCCGGACGACGCCGGCCCGGCGCCTGGCCTGGCTCGGCCTCTTCGGCGCTCCCCTGGCGATGCTGCTGGCCGTGGTCGCGCACCTCACCTACCCGACCTGGGTCTCGATGGGCCTGGTCGCCGCGTTCGTCGGTGGCTTCGTCTTCCTGGTGGCGACCATGGAGCGGCACGGCGGCGACGGCTGGGGCGGCGACGACGGCGCGGTTGTGTAAGGTCCCGAGCGCCCGTCGAGCCCACCCCGAACGTCCGAGGAGCCCCGTGCACGCGAGCGAGACCGTCGAGATCACCGGCCACCTCATCGACACCGGCATCCTGTCCCGGGTGCTCGACGACATCCGTGAGTACGGCGGCGACTGGGTCATCGACAAGTTCGACGTCGGCCACGAGGCCACGGAGCTCTCCAGCGCGCGGATCACGATCTCGACCGACGACGACGAGGCGCTCCAGCGGCTGCTGATGCGGCTGCAGACCCGAGGTGTCAACCAGGTCGACCCCGGCGAGGCCGAGACCGCGGTGTGCGAGCAGGACGGTGTCTTCCCGGACTTCTTCTACTCCACCACCAACCTCGCCACCCGGGTGCGGCTCGGCGGGCGCTGGGTGCCGCGTCGACAACCCGGAGATGGACTGCGGTCTGGTCGTCGACGGCAGCGGCGACGACCTGCGCGTGCACACCCTGCCGATGGCCGACGTGCGGGCCGGCATGCAGGTCGTGACCGGCGCCTCCGGCATCCGGGTCGACGTCCCGGTGATGACCAGGGCGGAGGGGTCGTTCGGCTTCATGGAGTCCGACGTGTCGAGCGAGAAGCCCCAGGCGGTGCTGGTGCGCCAGGTGGCCGACGGCATGCGCGAGGCCAAGGCCAACGGCCAGAAGGTGCTGTGGGTCGGCGGCCCGGGCGTCGTGCACACCGGCGCCGCGCCGGCGATGGTGGCGCTGGTCCACGCCGGCTTCGTCGACGTGCTGTTCGCCGGCAACGCGCTGGCCACCCACGACATCGAGTCCGCGCTGTTCGGTACGTCGCTGGGTGTCGACCTCGCGCAGGGCCGCGGTGTCGAGCACGGCCACGAGCACCACATCCGGGCCCTCAACACGATCCGCAAGTGCCGGCTCGATCCGGCAGGCGGTCGACTCCGGGGTGCTGACCGGCGGGATCATGCACGCGCTGGTCACCCACGACAAGGAGTACGTCCTGGTCGGCTCGGTCCGCGACGACGGTCCCCTCCCGGACGTCTACACCGACGTCATCGACGGCCAGCGGGCCATGCGCGCCAAGCTCACCGACGTCGGCTTCTGCCTGATGGTCGCGACCATGCTGCACTCCGTGGCGACCGGCAACATCCTGCCCGCGTCGATCCCGCTGGTCTGCGTCGACATCAACCCGGCCACCGTCACCAAGCTCGCCGACCGCGGCTCCTCGCAGGCGCGCGGCATCGTCACCGACGTCGGGCTGTTCCTCGAGCAGCTGGCGAGCGAGCTGGTCGACGGGTACGTCACCCGGCGGTCCTAGGAGGTCCTAGACCTCCAGCTCCGCCAGCACCGGCCGATGGTCGCTCGCGGCGGCCAGCAGCTCCGGGTCGACGCCCGGGTCGCCGTGGTGCAGCACCTCGACGCGCCCCGCACCAGCAGCGCGTCGATGCGTCGGTCCGGGTCGTCCGACGGGAAGGTCCGCCAGCCGCGATCCAGCCGTGGTCGACGAAGCCGGACCGCGCAGCAGCGTCGCCCAGGACGGACCGTCCGGCGTCTCGTTCAGGTCGCCGGCGAGCACGACCGGTCCGCGCAGGCCGCGCCGCCACGCTCGAGCACCCGGGCCACCTCGCGAGCGCGGCGGTCCGCGGTCGAGGCTCAGGTGGCAGGAGACGACGCCGACCAGCCGTCCGCTGCACGCGCAGCTGGGCGGCGACGATCCCCCGGCGGGGCGCGCCGAACGGCTGCGGGAGCACCTCGGCCCGCGGCCGACTTCACGCCGATGCCCGGCGCGACCGCCAGCAGGTTCGACCCGGCGGGACGGCCGCCTGCGACGTACCGGAGGTGCCAGCGGTCGGCGAGGTGCCGGCAGTCGCGGCGCCACCGCAGGGGCCGTCTTCGGGCTCTCGTTGACCAGCAGCACGTCCGGTGCGACCGCCCGGACCACCTCGTGCAGCGGCTGGCCGCGCCGGCCGCCGAGCAGGATGTTGTAGGTCATCACCCGGAGTCGGGTCACGGTCGAGGCGGGTGCCGTCAGGTAGACCCACTCCCGATCCTTCTGAACCACGGTCCACCCCAGCTGGTCCTGCAGAGCAGCCGAGACCGGAGACCCGTCGAGAAGGACGGCGTACGTCGCGCCAGACCGGTTCGACGAAGTCCGGCCACCCGGGCGCGACCTTCTTGAAGTCGGAGAACTGCCGGATGTAGTCGACGGGGTAGGCGTCCAGCATCCCGTCGATGACGGGGTACACCGGGGAACGCCCACTCGATCCATCGCGCCGATCCCGTCCTCTACGAGCACGACGCCGCCCCGGCGGCAAGCGCCGCGAGGCGTGGCTGCAGCGCGGTCGGCACGCCGCCGGGCTCGTCCGGCCGTGTGGGGTGCGACGACGGCGAGGGTGACCAAGATAGGCAAGCCGCGACCAGACCCAGGGCCAGCCGCTCCGCGCGGCGACCGGGCGGGCCGGACCGCCTCGGCAGGACACCGTCGCAGAGCGCTGCGCCAGAACAGCGGGGCGGCCAGGATCGCACCGAACGGCACCATCCGTGTCACCAGCAGCACCAACCGCCGGCCACAGCAGCAGCAGCAGAGGGTCCACGCGGCACCGCCCCGGCGCGCCCAAAGGACGGCGAGTCACGCCACCATCGGCCCGCGACCAGCGCAGGCACGGACTGCGGAAAGAGGTCGGACCCCACTCCGGGATCAGCGAGGTCCGCGCACCCACGGCGAGCTGCGAGGTCAGCAGGCGCGGCCCCACCGGGCGTGAGCGCAGGCAGCAGACCAGGGACAGCACGGGGACGGCGAAGGCTGCAGGGCCGTCCGCGCCCGCCGAGCCGACGGTCGAGCACGAGCCCGAAGGCACGCCGACGAGCCCGAGCAGAACACCGGCCGACCAGAGGCCGTGCGCGGTCGCCCACACCCAGGTCATCGGCACCAGCCACCACCGAAGTCGACCGTCGTCCCAGGTCGACAACCACGCGTGGACGGTGACGGCGACCAGCACCAGGGACACAACCTGCGGTCGCGCCGAAAGGGTCGAGGCTGATGCGAACACCACGAGCACTGTCACCGCCGCAGCAGGAAGCATCCGGGACTTCCTTCGGCACACCACGTAGGTGGCTAGTACGAGCGCGAAGTAGGCGGCGCCGAAGAGCCAGGCGACGCCAGGCAGCCCCCACCGAGATTCCACCCACGTCGCCACAACCTCGGTCGACCATTGGGTCGGCACCCACGAACTGGTGGCGAAGGGCGTGAGGGCGCCAGGGTGCGAGAGTGACCAGTCAGTGCTGAAGTGCGACCCCAGTGACAAGTGGAACCACGTGTCCTGGTTATCCAGCCGCGTCGCGGAGTACCGCAGGATGATGCTCGCGAGCAGCGCGATGATGATGAACGGCGTGAAGACGAGCAGGTGCTCGATCGGCGACGAGTCTCGCTTCTCGGCAGCGGTCGTAGCTGCTCCCGAGACGTCGACCTTCTCACTCACTGGAGCAGTATCAGCCAGATGCTCAGAGGACACGCCCGAAACCTCGATTACCGATGACCTACCCGAAATCACCGCATGCCTTAGTCGACGAGTCGCACCTGAGATTGCTTGGTCGGGTTGAACTGCTGGTCCGGTGAACGCAGGTCCAGCGGCAGGATGTTGGGGTTGAAGCTGAAAAGCTGGATCGACTCGACCTGCTGTCCGCCGTTGTTCATCGTGATGCCGTTGTTGTTCGTGGCCGGCACGAGTGTCCCGTTGGACATGTGCTCGTCGGTGATGAACGACGGGACATACTCCTTCAGTGCCTGGAACTCGTGCGAGGAACGGTTACCTGCGTAGACAACGGGCACCCACACAAATCGAGGGGACTTCGTCACATTCGGGTCGAGCCAGCTCTCGGATACCGCGTCCGGCCCACCTGCGGTCGTCAACGTGTCCAATGTTGCACCGTTGCGTAGGAAGCAAGAGAGGATGTCGTTGTTGATGGACGTACCCTTGACGTTTACGTCACCGCGACTCGGGCATGTGGTGTGTCCATCGGGCTTGCTGGAGTCGAGACGGCCCTTGAAGCCAGTGCCCCCGGTGATGAGACCATCCGTCAACGCGCCACCGTCATTGCCTTGTTGGACGTCGACACAGTTGTTGTTGTCGCGAGACTCGGTGTCAAGCTGAGCACCGCTGATCTTCTGCGCCTCGTTCTGCCCACAGTTGTTGCTGGACGGCGGCGATGCCGGATCCCAGGGCAAGACGAGATGGTCGTTCCCCAAGGCGATGTTCTTCGCCAGGGCGAGCTGCAGCTGGTTGGTGTCGCTGCGTGGGCTGTTCAGCTGACCGAAGTTCCCCACCTCGGAGACGCTGCAACCAGTGCTGGTGGACATGCTCGCTGTCGGCGTGGGAGCGGTCGTCGTCGGTGTCGGTATCGATGTCGCCGTGGGCGTCACCACGAAGCTGACGTGGTTCGTCGTCACCCTCTGGCTATTGCTGGTATCGACCAGGCCGTAAACGCTCCACGTACCCGGGGTTGAGGTGACGTTGGGGTTGACGTTCACTGTCACCGTTCGTGTGTCGCCAGTGGCGCTGGTCACCTTCGGCCAGGACACGGCCGTAGCCACGCCGACGGTGCCGGAGTCGAGCGCGAAACGAATTGACCCGGACTGACTATTTTGGGCAAGCCCGGCAAGCGCGACCTGAACGTTCCCGCTGCTGCCCTGGACCGCCGGACTCCCCGTCACACTCGTCACGGTGAAGCCGTTGTCCGTTTGCTCAGGCGGCGTGTAGGGACTCGGGGAGGCGCTGGTAGTCGGCGTCGACGTGGCGGTCGCGCTGCTGGGCCCGTGAGACGAGGTGTCGCCTGTGCCAGGCCCGAAAATACACCCGGACGGGAGCCACATCGGCATCACGTCCTCCTTCGGCGGGAGCCCCCCGAAGAGGTCAACGGTGGCCTCGGCCCGCACGTCCTTGCTCTGGAACCCCATCACCTTGGCAAAGCCGTAATCGACCTTGGCCGGCGGAGCGATGACCCGCATTCGCGAACCGTCGGGGTCTGGGAACTGGATCTCACCGTTCGCGATATCGCCGTCCAGGAGCTGAGTTGCGGTGACGGGCGAAACTCCCTGTCCGTACACTTTGTTGGAAGCGTCGTTCAGGTATTTCGCCACTTCGATCGCGATCTGGGTCTCGTTCGCGGCCGTGCGCGGCAGCCGGTGTCCGGCGCTGAGCGCCGAGATGTCCACCTGGCTCTGCACCATGCGTCGACGAGACCACGCGTTGCCGAGGTCGATGGCGATGGCCGCCATGGACACAAGGACGACCACGAGGATGCCCGCGATGACCGCGATAGCACCTCGCTCCGTGCGGCTGCGTGAGCCGAGCAGTCTCATCATGGGCAGTCCACCGGGGCAGGGTTGGGGACGATCTCCACGCGCGACGTCGCGTGAGTAGTCACACGGGCGTCGTTCGGCACGGGGACGAACGGAAGATGGAGGTTGTGGCTTTTGAAGCTGACCGTGACCTTGACCGTGTCACCGACATCGAGCTTGGTGTCATCGCCGTCGCCGGCGGCGATGTCGTAGAGGCGCTGCACGACGGGGGTGTCGGTTGCATCCTTCAGACTTCCGACGTCGGCTCGCGTCACGTCGACGAACCCGGTCTTCGCCGCGTTCGTGCACGGAACAAGATCGCTGACTGCTGCTCGCCTGGCTGCTTCTCTGGCTACGTCAGAACCACCCTGATAGCTGTAGAAGAGGAAGCCGTACTGAATGATGCCGAAGACGATCAACAGGAACGGAATAAGCACGAGACCTAACTCAACCGCGGCAGCGCCACGATCATGGCGACGGTTGATACGAGCGCGCACAGAATCGCCTTCCATGGGCCGCGCGTGGGGCGTCGGCAGATATGTCCTGGAACTCCGGATGGAGTCAATGTAGGGCGACCGGCGCGCCCTGGGGTCAAAACGACAATTCGGCAGCCGAAACCACCCGACTGACCTACTCGAGACGAACCGTTCGGGTCAGGGGCGACGCGCGAGGTCGGCGGCGCCGATCATCCCGGCCTTGTTGCCGAGCAGCGCCGCGCGCACCTCGAGCTCCGGACGGTAGTGGCGGCCGGTGAGGTTCGCGCGGTAGTGCGCGCGGATCGGCTCCAGGAGCAGGTCCCCCGCCTCCGACACGCCTCCGCCGATCACCACGACGGCAGGGTCGAGGATGGCCGTGAGGCTCGCGATCCCCTCCCCCAGCCAGCGGCCGAGCACCGCGAGCTGCTCGCGCGCGAAGGAGTCCCCCTCGCGGGCGGCCTCGGTGATGAGCGGACCGTCGATCCGCTCGACGCCACCGGCACGGTCCACCAACGAACGCGCGATCAGCGAGCCCTCATGGGCCTGCTCCCTGGTGTCGCGGACCAGGGCCGTGCCGCTGGCGTACTGCTCCCAGCAACCCTTGTTGCCGCATCCGCAGATCCGCCCGTCGGGTACGACGCGCATGTGCCCGATCTCTGCCGCCACGCCGAACGCCCCGCGGTGCAGCTGACCGTTGAGCACGATCCCGCCGCCTACCCCGGTGCCGACCGTGACGAGCAGGGTGTCCTCCACGTCCTCACCGGCGCCGAAGGTGAACTCCCCCCAGGCGGCCGCGTTGGCGTCGTTCTCGACCACGACCGGGAGATTGATGAGCTTCTCGAGGTCGGCCCGCAGCGGCTCGTCGCGCCAGGCCAGGTTGGGGGCGAACATCACCGTCGACCGGGCCGAGTCCACGAACCCGGCTGCGCCGACACCGACCGCCTCCACGGCGTGGTCTGCGCGCAGCTCGGCGACGAGGTCCTCGATGTTGCGCTCGATGGCCTCCGTGTCCGTGGCGGGAGACTCCCGGCGAGCGGTGGCCAGGATGCGCCCCCTCTCGTCGACCACACCGCCGGCGATCTTGGTGCCGCCCACGTCGATCCCGACAGCCAGGCCCATCAGTCGTCCTCCCACTCTTCGTCACTGAGGTCGATCTTCTCCACCGCACCGTCCCGCCGGCTCTTCCCGGGCTCCGGGACGTGGGTGGCGAGCAGACCGGCCGCGGCGTGCATCAACGACGTCGCGGCTGTCGTCAGGTGCTGGCGCACCTCCGGGCTGGTGGCCCGCACCGCGGAGATGACCCGGCAGACCGGGCAGTAGGTGCACTCGGCGGACCCGGTGGCGATGTGCTCGTCGATGCCGTGGACCGCGGAGGCCGCACTCTCGGCCGCGGACGCTGCCGCTCCGGCGTACTCCGAGCCACTCTCCTTGGCCCAGTCCTGCAGCGCGTGCAGCAGCTTGGCGGCTTCCTCGGCCACCGACCCCACGGTCTCGTGGGGGTCGCTCATGCGGGTTCCTCGGCGCGGAAGCGCACCCGGAGCGCGCCGTCCTCGATCCGGGCGCCCGCGACCGTGTGCCGCGCCAGCACCGCGGGCAGCGCAACCAGACGTCGGTAGGAACCCACGGTCACCACGAGCTCGTCTCCATGTCGTGCCAGGTCGATGTCGGACTTTGCGACAAACGGTAGTGCGATGCGCAGGGTTGCCCCCGAGCGGGTTCGCGACACGGTCATCGGGCTCTGCGACGTCGGCGACACGAGCGGGTCGTCGCCGCCGTAGGTCGCGTCGGCGAAGTCCGCGAGCGCTGCGACACCGACGGGCTCGGACGCCTGGTACGACGAGCGCCAGATCGGCAGCCCGGTGAACGACTGCTCGACCTCCGCAAGGACGGCGGACTGCGCCTCGGCCCAGGTCAGTCGCCACGCGTCGGCACCGTCGGAAGGGAACACCCGGTTGGCCACGACGCCGTCGACGCGGTAGCCGAACAGAGACAGGGTGGTCAGGGACCGGCGGGCCTCG
This sequence comes from uncultured Actinomycetota bacterium, assembly GCA_963827435.1. Classification (GTDB taxonomy): domain Bacteria; phylum Actinomycetota; class Actinomycetes; order Propionibacteriales; family Nocardioidaceae; genus Nocardioides_B. Next base: position 88,266 of record CAWHAU010000019.1, on the reverse strand, counting down.
GCGACGACGACCGTCTCGGGGGTGAGCACCAGGCGCACGCTCGCGTCGGGGCCGGTCAGGATCGCGTGCACCTCCTCGAGGTCGCGGTGCAGCCGCTCCACGGCGTCGAACACGTCGTCCTGTGGCATCGGCACCCCGGCCGCCTTGGCCAGCACCGGCCGCAGCGCCTTGACGATCCGGCGCTCGGCGGGGAAGACCCGGTCCATGTACCAGCCCAGCGCCTCGGGGAGGGCGAGCAGCCGCAACGTCTCCGCGGTCGGCGCACAGTCGACGACCACCACGTCCCACCCGCCGGTGAGCACCTGGGTCCTGAGCTCCAGCAGGGCCAGGACCTCCTCGGCCCCGGGCACCACCGTGAGCTCCTCCGCGGTGATCGGGTCCACGCCCGCGGCGTCCAGCACGGAGAGCAGGTAGCGCTGGACGTCCGCCCACGAGCGCTCGAACCGCAGCTGCGCGTCCACCTGCTGGACGAACAATCGTTCGGCCACAGGCGTCGGGTCGGCGCCGACGGGCACGTCGAAGGCGTCTGCGAGCGAGTGCGCGGCGTCGGTCGAGAGGACCAGCGTCCGGTGGCCGGCGCGCGCCGACGCGACCGCCGTACCGGCTGCGGCCGTGGTCTTGCCGACGCCGCCCTTGCCGGTGAAGAGGATGACCCGCACGGTGCCCAGTCGTCCGCGGCCGTCAGGCCAGCGACTCGACGCGCTTCTTGAGCCCCTTCAGCGCGGTGTCGATGATGACCTTCTCGGCCTTGCGCTTGAGCATGCCGATCATCGGGATCGAGATGTCCACCGCGAGGCGGTAGGTGACCTCGGTGCTGCCGTCGCCGCGGTCCTCGAGGAGGTAGGCCCCGTCCATCGCCTTGAGCATCTTGCCCTCGACGAGGCTCCAGGAGACCCCGTCGTCGCCGTCCCAGTCGTAGGCCAGCGTGTAGGCGTCCTTGATCGGGCTGGCGTCGAGCTCGAAGTAGACCTGCTCGGGGCGCTTGCCGGCGTCGACCGGCTCGGCCTTCTTCACGCCCTGCGCCCAGCTCGGGTAGGCCTCGAAGTCCGCGATCACGCCCATCACCGCCGCCGGCGCGGCGTCGATCACGATGCTCGAGGTGGTCTGCTCAGCCATGCCCGGCTCCTAGCGTGTCGGCGACGCCGCGAGCGTAACCGACCGCCGATGGCCAACTTCGAGCGACCTGTCCGGTGCCCTAAAGTGTGCCGGACCGATTCAGCACCTTGGACCACGGAGGCCGTCGGATGCGCGAGTTCGCCACCCCGATGACCATCAACGTCCCGACGACGGGATCCCTCGCGGACGACGTCGTCGTCAACGCCACGCAGGCGCCGGCCGCGGTCGCATTCTCGCGCCGGACGGAGGAGGGCTGGTCCGACATCACCGCCGGGGAGTTCCTGGCGCAGGTGACCGCTGTTGCGAAGGGGCTGGTCGCCGCCGGTGTCGAGCCTGGGGACCGGGTCGCCCTGATGTCGCGGACACGCTACGAGTGGACCCTGCTGGACTACGCCATCTGGTCCGCCGGCGCAGTAACCGTGCCCGTCTACGAGACCTCCTCGGCGGAACAGATCGCCTGGATCGTCGAGGACTCGGGGGCCGAGGTCCTGGTAGCCGAGACGGCGCGCCACGCCGAGCGGGTCGCCACGGCGTGCGCCGACCGGCCGCTCCGCGAGCTGTGGGTGCTCGACGAGGGCGGCGTCGACGAGCTCGGCGCCCGGGGCGCCGCCGTCGACGACGACGAGATCGACCGACGGCGCGCGGGGCTCGGACCGGCGTCGCTGGCCACGATCATCTACACGTCCGGCACAACCGGGCGCCCCAAGGGCTGCATGCTGACGCACGGCAACTTCCAGCACGAGATCGGCGCGGCCGTCGAGGAGCTCGACGCCCTCTTCGCCGGTGAGAACGCGTGCACGCTGCTGTTCCTGCCCCTCGCCCACGTGTTCGCCCGTGTCATCCAGGTCGGCGCGGTCCGCAAGCGGGTACGCCTCGGCTACTCCCCCGACATCCGCCAGCTCGACCAGGACCTCGCGACCTTCCGTCCGACGTTCCTGCTCGCCGTACCCCGGGTGTTCGAGAGGCTGTTCACCACCGCGAGCCAGCGTGCCGCGGCCGACGGACGCGGACGCACCTTCGACCGGGCGGCGGACGTCGCGATCGCCTACAGCCGGGCATCGGAGACGGGGCGGCCGGGCCGCCTGCTCCGCACTCGGCACGCCGTCTTCGACCGACTGGTCTATACGCACCTCCGGGAGGTCCTCGGCGGGCGGTGCACGTACGCCGTGTCCGGTGGCGCGCCGCTCGGAGAGCGGCTCGGACACTTCTACCGGGGCATCGGGGTCACGGTGCTCGAGGGGTACGGCCTGACCGAGACGACCGCTGCCGTCACCGTCAACACCCCGGACGCCCTCAAGATCGGAACCGTCGGCCGTCCCCTGGCCGGCACCACCGTGCGCGTCGGGGAGGACGGCGAGCTCGTGGTCCGCGGCGGCCAGGTGCTCGCCGGCTACTGGCACGACCAGGAGTCGACTCGCGACGCGGTCGGTGACGGCTGGTTCCGGACCGGCGACCTCGGCGAGATCGACGACGAGGGATTCATACGGGTCACCGGGCGCAAGAAGGAGATCATCGTGACAGCCGGCGGCAAGAACGTTGCCCCGGAGGGACTCGAGGAGCAGGTCCGCGCCCACCCCCTGGTCAGCCAGTGCCTGGTCGTCGGCGACGGGCGTCCGTTCATCGCGGCACTGGTCACGGTCGACGCCGAGTCGGTCCGCCGTTGGGCGGAGTCCCGCAGCAAGGGCACCGCGTTGGCCGACCTCGTCGACGATCCCGACCTGCGGGCCGAGGTGCAGGAGGCCGTCGACGCGGCCAATCGCACCGTCTCGCAGGCGGAGTCGATCAGGCGGTTCACGATCCTGCCGAACGACTGGACCGAGGAGGGCGGCCAGCTCACCCCGAGCCTCAAGCTCAAACGAGCCGTGGTGATGGCCGAGCTCAGACGCGACGTGGACGCGCTGTTCGACCAGTGATGCGGTCTCCCCGGGGAGCGTGCTCCACGAACCAGCCGAACGTGTCACCTACCTGGGTCATCCGGACTATTTCGCCCATTCGTGAGACGGGGATGCCGTCCCTGTACAACCCTTAACTTCGGGCCGGAATCGGTCCGCCTGGGAGAAAACGGCACGCCTCTTTCGTCAAGGCTCGTCGGTGACTCCCCGGAGCCACTTGAGCACTCGAGGAAGACACGCATGGGACGCAGGACAGTTCTCTTGATCGTGGCGGCGCTCATCGCGGCCCTCGGCACCGGCATGGTGTTCCTGTACGTCCGGGGAGCCGACCACCGAGCCGAAGCCAGCCAGCAGCCCGTCCAGGTCCTCAAGGCCGTGGCCGAGATCGAGCCCGGCGAGACGCTGAGCGCCGCACAGGCGGCCGGCAAGATCCAGATGGGCACCGTCCCGCGCAAGCAGGTTCTCGCCGGCGCCGTGAACAGCGTCACGGGCCTCGAGAACTCGGTCGCCCTCTCGAAGATCTACCCGAACGAGCAGATCATCACCGGCAAGTTCGGCTCGGCGGGCGACCAGGCCTCGCTCACCATCCCCGACGGGAACATCGCGATCTCCGTCAACCTGTCCGACACCGGCCGTGTCGCGGGCTTCGTGAACCCCGGCGCCAAGGTGGCGATCTTCGTCAACACCAGCGGGGACCAGGGCGGCGACGGACGCGACGCGTCTGCTGCTGCCGAGCGTGCAGGTCATCGCCGTGGGCGCCACGACCGTCGTCTCGACGACCACGACGGACGCCACCGGCGCGCAGACGACCGAGCAGCTCCCCAAGACCCTCTTCACCCTGTCGGTCCCGCAGGAGGACGCCGAGCGAATCATGTTCGCGGTCGGGCACGGCACCCTCTCGTTCGGCCTGCTGAACGACAAGTCGAAGATCAAGTCCGGTCCGGGCGTCACCAGCGCGAACCTCTTCGGGTGATCCGATGACCATCTTTGTCGAGAGCAGTCGAGCCAACGCCGACCTCTTCACGTCGGTGGGCGGCACCCGACACGAAGCTCGTCGCCAGCCTCGAGGAGCTCAAGCGCGTCCTGTCCGAGAGCCCGAACGAGTACGCCATCGTCATCGGCCCCGCTGTCGACCTGGAGGCGGCCGCCGCACTGGCCGACACGCTCCGCGTCACCCGACCTGCCATCAGCGTCATCCTGATCCGCCGCCGAGTGGACACCAGCGTGCTCGCCGAAGCGCTGCGATCGGGCATGCGCGAGGTCGTGGACGAGCGCGACCTCACCGGACTCGGGTCGGCGATCAACCGGGCCCAGCAGGTCTGGCAGGCGCTCACCGGTGCCGCCGCCGCAGTCCCGGAGGGCAAACGCGGGACGCTGGTCACGGTGTTCTCACCCAAGGGCGGTGTCGGCAAGACCACCATCGCGGTCAACCTGGCCCTGGGGCTGGCCAACCGAGGGACGGCCCGGGTCTGCCTGGTCGATCTCGACCTGGCCTTCGGTGATGTCGCGATCACGCTGCAGCTGTTCCCGGCGCGCACCATGGCGGACGTCGTCCACCTGGAGAGCGGCCTGGACTTCACGGTGCTCGAACCCCTGCTGACGACGTACAACGAGGACGTCTCTGCACTTGTCGCACCGGTGCAGCCGGACGCCAAGGACACCATCCCGGCGCCCCTCATCGGACGGGTGCTGCACCTGCTCAAGGGCAACTTCGACTACGTCGTGGTGGACACCTCGCCGTCCTTCGACGAGTACGCCTTGCAGGCGTTCGACGAGACCGACGAGATGCTGCTGGTCACCACCCTCGACGTCCCGACGCTCAAGAACGTCAAGGTCGCCGTCGAGACGCTCGACCTGCTCAACTTTCCGAAATCCAAGCGTCACCTCGTGCTGAACCGTGCCGACGACAAGGTCGGGCTGACCCCGGACAAGGTGGAGAGCACGCTGGACATGACCATCTCGTCCGCCATCCCGACGTCGTCCCAGGTCGCCCACGCGACCAACAGCGGCGAGCCGATCATGAGCGCGCAGCCGCGGCATGCGGTCAGCCAGGCGATCGGCGCGCTCGCGCGTCGCCTCGCAACGGCCGCGGTCGACCACGCCGACGGAGTCCCGACCAGCACCGCCCAACACGCATCGAGCAAGCGGAGCTTCCTCCGCAGGAACAGCAGGTCCTCATGAGCTCTCTCGCTGATCGCCTCGCCGCTGCTTCCCGGGACCGAGCGACCCCGACCACGGCCACGACCACCAACGGCGTCATGTCGCACGACGACCTGACCGGCGCGGCAAGGACGAGGCCAAGGTCGAGAACGACTACTCGGCGCTCAAGGCGCAGGTGCACAACACGCTGCTCCAGCAGCTCGGCCCGAAGCTGTACGACGCCGAGCTGACCCAGAGCGAGCTCGAGCACATGGTCAAGGGCGCCCTCCAGGAGGCCATGCAGGCCGAGGACATTCTGCTGACCACCGCCGAGCGCACCCGCATCTCCCAGGAGATCGCCGACGACATCCTCGGCTACGGCCCGATCGAGCCCTTCCTCCGCGACCCCGACCTCACCGAGGTCATGGTCAACGGCCCCAACAGCATCTACATCGAGCGCGGCGGCCGCCTGGTCAAGGTCGACGGCTACTTCACCGACGAGGCGCACCTGCGTCGCACGATCGACAAGATCGTGTCCCGCATCGGCCGCCGCGTCGACGAGTCGAGCCCCATGGTGGACGCGCGTCTCCCCGACGGCAGCCGTGTCAACGCCGTCATCCCGCCGCTGGCGGTCGACGGGTCGTTGCTGACGATCCGTAAGTTCTCCGCGGACCCGTACATGAGCGACGACCTGGTCGCCTTCGGCACCTACTCGCAACGCACCGCCGACTTCCTGGCCGCGTGCGTCAAGGGCCGCCTCAACATCGTCGTGTCCGGCAGCACCGGCTCCGGCAAGACCACGACGCTCAACGTGCTGTCGTCGTTCATCCCGACCGACGAGCGCATCGTCACCATCGAGGACGCCGCCGAGCTCCAGCTGCACCAGGACCACGTCCTGCGTCTCGAGTCCCGACCGGCGAACATCGAGGGCAAGGGCGCCGTCGAGATCCGCGACCTGGTGAAGAACAGCCTGCGTATGCGCCCCGACCGCATCGTCGTCGGCGAGGTCCGCGACTCCTCCGCCCTCGACATGCTGCAGGCCATGAACACCGGCCACGACGGGTCCCTCTGCACGGTCCACTCCAACGGTCCGCGCGACACCCTGGCCCGCATCGAGACCATGGTGCTGATGGCCGGCATGGACCTGCCGATCCGCGCCATCCGCGAGCAGGTCGCCTCGGCGGTCGACCTGATCGTGCACCAGAGCCGCCTCAAGGACGGCTCCCGCCGGATCACCCACGTGACCGAGGTGGAGCGGATGGAGGGTGACGTCATCACCCTGCAGGACGTCTTCGTCTACGACCACTCCGCCGGCTTCGACGAGTCCGGCAAGACCCTCGGCCGCCTGCGGGCGACGGGTCTCCGCCCCAAGTTCATCGAGAAGCTCGCCCACGTCAACGTGCACGTCGACCCGATGCTCTTCGCGATGGATGGTGGCTGACCCGTGACGACTCGCATCCGTGGAACGCGTCGGTCGCCTCGCCGCTGCGCTGACTGTTCTGCTCACGGTGCGTGCTCGCCCCGTCCCCCGCTTCGGCGGCCGAGGGAAACATCGACCACGTGGAGACGGACAACGGCAAGGTGCAGATCCTGTACTCGTTGTCCGGAGCCGGCGAGTCCGCACCGGACCTGAAGTCATTGGCCGTCAAGCTCGACGGGAAGTCGCTCCAGGCGACCGCCGAGCTCGCGTCCGACGCCGCGCAGACGCTCCGCCGCACGACGATCCTCGCGATCGATGTCAGCGAGAGCATGGCGGGCGACAAGTTCACCGAGGCCAAGCGCGCCGCGCAGATCTTCCTCGACTCCGCCCCTGCCGACCTGTACGTCGGCATCGTCACCTTCGCGGGCGAGGTGAAGGTCGCCCAGGAGCCGACGCTCGACCGCGAGGCTGCGACCAAGGTGGTCGACGGTCTCCAGCTCTCACGAGGCACGCTGCTCTACCCCGGCATCAAGGAAGCGGTCGCGCAGGGCGGCAAGCAGGGGCAGCGCAGCATCATCGTGCTCTCCGACGGTCGAGACACCTCCGACGTCGAGCTGACCAGCGTCACCGCCGCCATCAAGAAGGCAGCCGTCAAGGTCGACGTGGTCGCGCTCGCGCAGTCCAGCGGTGACGAGGCGCTGCTCCAGCCGCTCTCCGACGCCGGCAAGGGCAGCGTCATCAGCGCCAGCGACCCGAAGGCGCTCGGCGCAGGTGTTCGCCACCGAGGCGGACACCCTGGCCAAGCAGATCCTGATCTCGGCCTCGTCGCCCACCGGCAATGCCTCCGAGGGGACGCTCGAGGTGTCCGTGGAGGCAGGCGGCGAGGCCTACACCGACTCCGCGTTCGTCAGCCTGGCCGCGTCGGGCCCTGCGACCCCGACCGCTTCGACCAGCTCGCGGCCCCGGCCTCGGGCGTGCAGGTCACCCAGACACTCATGCTTGTCGGCGTGGGTGCGCTCGGCCTCGGCCTGCTGGCTCTCCTGGCCGCTGTCTTCGGGGTGACCGGCTCACGCAAGGACTCGGTGGAGAACCGGATCGAGGCCTATACGCAGAAGGGCGCTCGCCGCGGGGCCGGTAACCCGGCACCGACCGCGCCGCAGGGAGTCACCGCCCAGGCGGTCGACATCGCGAACAAGGCACTTGCCAGCAACCGTGGGCTGGAGGTCAAGCTCGGCGACCGGCTCGAGGCGGCCGGCATGTCGCTTGAAGCCGGCCGAGTGGCTGCTGCTGCACGCCGGCATCGCCGTCGGCGCCGCCGCGATCGTCTTCGCCCTGACGGGTGCCAACCCGATCCTCGCGATCATCGCGCTCCTCGGCGGCACCGTAGCTCCCTGGATGTACCTCGGGATGAAGCGGTCGCGTCGCGTCAAGGCCTTCAACTCGCAGCTCGCGGGCTGTCCTGCAGCTGATCGCCGGGAGCCTCCAGGCGGGTCTGTCGCTTGCGCAGTCGCTGGACACGGTGGTCCGCGAGGGCACTGAGCCGCTGGCCGGCGAGTTCCGGCGCGCGCTTGTCGAGACCAGGCTGGGCGTTCCGATCGAGGACGCGCTGGACTCGATCGGCCAGCGCATGGACAGCGCGGACTTCGGCTGGACGGTCATGGCCATCCGCATCCAGCGCGAGGTGGGTGGCAACCTGGCAGAGCTGCTGCTCAACGTCGCGGCCACCCTGCGCGAGCGTGACTACCTGCGCCGTCAGGTGAAGTCGCTCTCCGCCGAAGGCCGGTTCTCCGCCTACATCCTGCTCGGCCTGCCGGTCGTGGTCATCCTGTACATGATCGTGTCCAACCCGACGTACGTCGACCCGCTGATCAGCACGCCGATGGGGTGGGTGATGCTCGCCGGCATGGTGACCCTGATGATCCTCGGCGCGGTAACGATGAAGAAGCTCATCAAGGTGGAGGTCTGACGATGGTCACCGTGCTGCTGATGGTGGGAATCCTCAGTGTCTTCTCCGCCATCTTCATCGCCCTCGCGGCGATCGGCGTCTTCACGAACGAGGCCCGGGGCGTCTCCAAGTCCCTGGTCGTGCTGGAGGCCTTCGCTGCGGCCCCGGAGTCGATGAAGCAGGAGCTGGACCCCTCGTTCAACGACCGCGTCATCACGCCGCTGCTCGCTCGCTTCGTCGGGCTGGGCAAGCGCCTGACCCCCAACGACTACGGCGAGCGCATCCAGCACAAGCTCGACGTCGCCGGCAACCCGCCCGGCTGGACGGTCGACCGGATCGTCTCGATGAAGGTGATCGGCATCGGGATCGGCGCCGCCGTCGGCGTGCTCGCCGCGCTGCTGCTCGACTGGGGCGCGCTGCGCGTCGTGATCCTGCTGGGTCTGGGAGCGGTGCTCGGCTACTACGCGCCGAACTTGTACCTCTACCAGAAGGGCTACGACCGCACGAACCAGATGCAGCGCGACCTCCCGGACGCGCTCGACCTGCTGTCGATCTCGGTCGAGGCCGGACTCGGGTTCGACGCGGCCCTCTCCCAGGTCGCCCGCAACACCGACGGGGCCACTGGCGCAGGAGCTCGCCCGTGTCCTCCAGGAGATGCAGATCGGCCTCGGCCGCTCCAGTGCCCTGCGGGCGCTCGGTGAGCGGAGCACCCTGCCCGACCTGCGCTCGTTCACCTCGGCGATGGTGCAGGCGGACGCCTTCGGCATCCCGATCTCCAAGGTGCTGCGTGTGCAGTCCGACGAGATCCGGCTGAAGCGCCGTCAACGTGCCGAAGAAGCCGCGCAGAAGGTGCCGGTCAAGATCATGATCCCGCTCGTGCTCTTCATCCTGCCGACCCTGTTCATCGCGGTGCTGGGCCCCGCTATCATCGGCATGATGTCCGCGTTCGGGAGCGGCGGAGCGATGAATTGACGCAACGCGAGCAGGTGGCGATCACCAGCCGTGTCTTCTGCCTTGCCGCGATCTTCGGGCTCACGCTGGTAGGTCGCAACTCCTCTCTCATCCAGTCGGTCGTGGCCGTCATCACCGTCGGCGCGTTGTCCGCATACGTCGCTTACTCGATTGGCCGCACTACGCTGGTGTTGCTCACAGCGGAGACAATCGTGGTCGGCTTGGTCATGGGGCTGACCTACCCGACTCTGTCGTCCTGATGCCCTACCTGGTCGTCCTGGCGCTCCTCGCGGGTCTTTTCCGCGGATGGCCCGGCGTCGGAGTGAACATGCTCGCCCAGGTGTCGCCGTGGTGGTGATCCCATTGGCCAGCCAGGCTTCTCGGACGTCGACCAACGCGCGATCGCACTCGCGCCATGGTTGCTCACCAACCTTGGTGGTGGGGTGCTGGGCGTGTGGGCGCGGACGCTCGGCATCACCGCCGTCGGGGACGACAACGCCGAGCACTACGAGTCCGCCCGCCAGTTGCTGACCCAGCTGCGCGCCGTCGCACGTCGGCTGTCGGCAGGGCTCGACAGCGAGGGCATGTCGGCCCAGCTGCTGGCCTCGCTGAACGAACATCTCGACGACAGCTACGGCGCTGTGTTCATGAAGATGAACGGCTCGGTGCTGGTGCCGCTCGGATACCGCGGCGTCGGCGCTCAACAGGTGCTCACTCCCAACGATCCGATGATCGAGCAGTGCTGGGCGGAGATGGAGCCGGTGCAAGGTGTCGTGCCCTCGGGCAACCGGCAGGCGCGGCATCGGCTGGTCCTTCCACTCAAGGTCGGCAACCGCATGATCGGAGTGGCTGTGTCATCCTCCGCGAGGTCGCCGGACACCGGCGCCATCCGGGACGCTGATGCACGAGGTCGACGCCCACAGCCTGCGGCTCGACACCGCCCTCGTCTTCGACGAGATCAGCACGATGGCAACAGCCGACGAGCGTCAGCGGCTCGCCCGCGAGATCCACGACGGCATCGCCCAGGAAGTGGCCTCGCTCGGCTACGTCGTCGACCACATGGCCTCCACGACACGCGATCCCTCGGTCGCGCAGGGCCTTCGAGACCTGAGGGGCGAGCTCTCCCGCGTCGTGGCCGACCTCCGGCTGTCGATCTTCGACCTGCGCAGCGACGTGTCCGCCACCAACGGCTTGGGGTCGGCACTGTCCGACTACGTGCGGCAGGTGGGCGCGAAGTCCGACCTCAAGGTGCACCTCACCCTGGACGAGTCCCCCACGCGCCTGTCCCCCATGGTCGAGGCCGAGCTGCTGCGGATCGCCCAGGAGGCGATCACCAACGCCCGCAAGCACGCCTCGGCGCGCAACCTCTGGGTGGACTGCTGGACCGACCCGCCGCGGGCCAGCCTCACCATCCGCGACGACGGCCGGGGCATCAGGGCCGGCGGGACGACTCCTACGGCATCTCGATCATGCGCGAGCGCGCGCAGCGGATCGACGCCAATCTGGAAGTCACCAGCGAGTCCGACGGCGACAAGCCACGTGGGACGGTCGTTCAGGTTAAGGTTGCCGAGCAAGAGTCCCTCTCGCCCGAAGGTCGTGTAGCCGCATGGCGAAGCGCCGACGCGCGTGCTGCTGATCGATGACCACGACCTGATCCGTCAGGGTCTGGCGCGCGCGTTCGAGCGCCACGACGACTTCGAGGTGGCCGGCCAGGCCGCCTCCGTCGCCGAGGGACTCCGCCAGTTCGCCGCCCTCAGCCCGACGTCGTCATCACCGACGTCCGGCTGCCCGACGGCACCGGCTTGGACCTGGTCCGGGAGATCCGCGCGCAGGGCCACGACACCGGTGTCGTCGTGCTGACGATGTACGCCGGCGACGAGCAGCTCTTCGCCGCCCTGGAGGCGGGCGCCTCGGCGTTCGTCGCGAAGGACGCCCCGTCGGACGAGGTCGTCGCGGCCGCCCGGCACGCCCTGGTCTCGCCGCGCTCGTTCACCGCCGCCGACCTGGCCGGCGCGATGCGTCGCCGGATGACGCCGGCCGGCCCCCAGCTGACCCAGCGCGAGTCCGAGGTGCTGAGCCTGCTTGCCCGCGGGTTCAGCGTGTCGGCCATCGCCCGGTCCATCTTCGTCAGCGACTCGACCGCGAAGACCCACATCTCGAAGATCTACGAGAAGCTGGGCGCCTCCAACCGCGCCGACGCGATCATGAAAGCGGTGCGTTCCGGACTTCTAGCCGACGACCTCGCAGACTGACGGAAAACGGTCCTGAATAGCCCATTCGGGTAGCGCCGTGGCTCACCCGACCGGCGAACGGAATCGCAGACCGTTCACCCGATGTCGGACGGCGCCGCTCGGCAGCATTTCTGGTGTCGGATCCACCTGCGGACCAGCGCCGACAGACTTCACCTTGGGAGAAACAGAAATGAACGAGACCTTCGAGTACATCAAGATCCGCCTCACCGCGATGGCGAAGACCGAGCGCGGCGCCTCCGCCGTCGAGTACGGCCTGCTGGTCGCCGCTCATCGCCATCATCATCATCGTCGCCGTCATCGCCGCTCGGCGGCAACCTGTCCAGGACGTCTTCAACAGGAGCAGCCTGCGTCACGATCGCGCTGGTCGCAAGCCGCTTGGCGTGCGGCCAGTGTCATCTGCAGCTGGTCTCATCCGCAGCTGAGTGCGAGCCAGTCGATCGCAATACAAAAGCGACACAGGGCCCTCACGCACGGCAGCCTGCCCGGACGCTGCGACTACACTGGAACGAGTCAAGCCATCGAGTACCTCCGCATCCGTCTCGCCGCCGCGGCGAAGACCGAGCGCGGCGCGTCCGCAGTCGAGTACGGCCTCCTGGTCGCGCTCATCGCCATCATCATCATCGTCGCCGTCAGCCTGCTCGGTCGAACCTGTCCGGCATCTTCAACAAGACCGCCGACAGCATGCAGCTGACCGCATTACACCTCGCGGCCGCCCGCTGAACGGCGGGGCGGCCGGTGTCATTCCTGGAGGAGCACATGTCCAAGCTGGCCGCGCACACGTTCGCTGCCGAGCGAGCCGGGGCGTCGTCGGTGGAGTACGCGATCCTCGTGTCCCTGATCGCGCTGATCATCCTGGTCTCCGTGACGCTCTTCGGGGAGCAGACTTCCGGCCTGTTCCAGACGACCTGCACCTCGGTCGCCAGCACGCAGGGCACCACCTGCTAGCAGCCGGTCACTCCGCCCACAGGGCGTCGAGGACCCGACCGGCGCGGTGCCACGACATCGCCTCGGCCACGTCCGAGCGGCACCGCGCTCGCGGCTCCGTCCGCCGCACAGGAGCCCAGCCACGGCGGCCGCCGTCTCGGCCACTCCCGACACCAGCCGCCCCCGACCGGGATCACCGTCTCCGGGGCCCCGCCGGAGCGACCCACGACCACCGGCAGTCCGCAGGCCTGGGCCTCCAGGAACACGATCCCCCACGCCTCCGGCTCGAGCCCGAACAGCCGGGTCCGGCACGGCATCGCGAAGACGTCGCCCGCGTCGATGTAGGCCGGCACCTCCTCCCACGGCACGCTCCCGGTGAACACCACCGCCTCCCGTACGTCGACCCGGTCGGCCAGCCGCTCGAGCCGCGACCGGTCCGGCCCGTCGCCGACGAGCAGCAACCGCGCCCCGGGGTGCGAGCGCAGCACCTCCGGCCAGGCCCGGATCAAGGTGTCCTGCCCCTTGCGCCGGACCATCCGGGCCGTGCACACGACGACCGGCGTGGTCGTCGTCGAACCCCAGCCGGCGTCGTACCTCCGCTCCCCCGCAGCCCGGGTGGAACCGCTGGGTGTCCACACCGGGCGAGAGCCGCACCATCCGGTCGCGGGCGGCCGGCGACAGCGCCGGCGCGATGTGCTCCCGGCACCACTCGCTGACGTAGGTCAGCACGTCGACCTCGTCGCCGATCCGCCGCAGCAGCCGGCGCGCACCGGGGGTCCGCGCCCACCAGACCTCGTGGCCGTGCGTGAGCGCGACCTGCCGTCGCGCGCCGGCACGGCGGAGCGCCGGGGCCAGCAGTCCGAGCGGCGCGCTGGCGCCGTACAGCACCCGGTCGCACCCGTGCCGCCGCATCACCGAACGCACCCGGCGGGCGACGGCCGGCGTGGGCAGCAGCACGCGCGACGGGTCGCGGTAGACCGGGAACGGCAGCGTCGCGTCGTACGCCGCGTCGCCGGGCATCGAGGCCGTGTACACGACCACCTCGTCGGCCGGCATCTCGCGGCACAGCGCCAGCACGAACGACTCGATCCCCCCGCGGCGGGTCGGGAAGTCGTTGGTCACCACCAGGACGCGGCTCACCGGCCGGCCTCCCGCAGCGACTGCGGCAGCCCGGCCCGCTGCAGCACGGTCGGATGGCTGCCCCACCACAGCTGGCTCCAGGCCGGCGGCGTCGGGTCCGCGAGCGAGGTCAGCGCGAGCCGGCGCTGCATCTGCACGAAGGTCGCGTCGGCGTGCGTCGTCTCCAGTGAGGTGCGGTCGGCGCGGGCCTCGATCGCCCGGCTCACGGTGTTCTGCAGCGGGCTCACGATGAACCCGCCGACGCCGGCGAGCGCGAGGACCAGGGCGACGACGGCCGGGTCGGCCGGGCCCGAGACCCGGGCCCGCCGCCGCACCCGCTCGTCGTCGAGGAGCAGCGCCAGCAGCGCCACGGCGCCGACGCTCCCCACGGCGGCCAGCGAGGTGCCCAGAAGCACGTCCTGGTGCTTGGCGTGCCCGAGCTCGTGGGCGATGACGACCCGCGCCTGCGCCGGGGTGAGGTCCTTCAGCAGGTTGTCGTAGACCACGACGCGGCGGGTGCCGCCGAGCCCGCTCACGTAGGCGTTCAGGGTCGTCGTACGGCGCGACGCGTCGGCCACCAGCACGTCGTCCACGTGCACGCCCTCGCGGTCCGCCAGCCGCAGGATCGAGCTCTTGAACGGTCCGGCGGCCATCGGCGTGAACCGGTTGAACAACGGCTCGACCAGCACCGGGTAGAGGAACGACCCGGCGAACCCCAGCAGCAGCGCGGCCGCGCCCGCCCAGGCGAACCACCACCGCGGCGAGCGCCGCGCGGCCAGCACCAGGACGAGGAGCACCAGCGACGTCGCGAACCACGAGACGCCCAGCGACCGGGCCTGGTCGCCCAGCCAGCCGCCCCACCCCTGCCGGCTGATGCCGTAGTCGCGGTCCACGGCGTGCCCGGCCACGGCGAACGGCAGGGCGAGCAGGCGCTCCAGCACGAGCACGAGCAGCACGCCGGCGGGCACACCGAGCCACCAGCGGCGCCGCGACGTGGCCCGGCGCACCAGCCGCGCACCCCGTGCGGTGAACGCCAACGCCAGCAGCAGCGCCAGGGTCAGGAAGTAGGAGGTCCACCCCAGCCCCCTGCGAAGCCAGGAGTAGCGCTCCATCCGGGCGATCTGGTCGGGCGTGAACAGGGCGGAGGCACGGGCGGGCACGAGCCGGCCGCCGGGCACCCACGACCACGGCACCAGCCAGGCGGCGAGCACCGCGACCAGCGCGAACGCCACCACGACGGTGAGCACCGCGGGCCGGCGGGCGAGGCCGTCGGGTCGGGGCTCCGTCACGTCGAACAGCCTGCCACGCTCAGCCGGCGAGCTTGCGGAGGTACCCCTTCCAGGCCCGCGTGAACGCCTGCTGGTCCGTGCCGAGGAGGTCTCGGAACGCCTCGGTCGTCGAGTCGTCCCGGTCGGACGCCCGGTAGAACGCGATCAGCCGCTTCTCGCCGTACCTCTCCGCGAGCAGCCGGCACGCGAGCCAGGCCGACTCGTAGGACGCGCCGAGCGCCTGGTTCTCCGGGTCGAACTCGGTCTTGCCGGGCAGGTGCGCCGGCGGGCCGCTCTTGCGCACGCGTGCCAGGATCTGGCTCGCGGTCACCGAGACCGGGAGGTCGACGTGGTCGAGGGCCACGAAGTCGGCGAACCCCTCGAGCAGCCAGGTCGGCATCGACGACACGGCCGCTCCGGTGGCGACGTGGGTGGCCTCGTGGCTCATCACGATCTGCGAGCCGCGGGTGCCGAGCGGGTCGAACACCCGCGGGTTCACGAAGATGTGCACCGGCGCCTGCGGCGAGAGCGGACCCGTCGACCGTCGTCGTCACGGCCGCGATGCCGCCGTACGACCCGCTCTCCGATCCCAGCACCCGGCCGAGCTGCTGCTCGTCGCCCGGCACCTCGACGACCAGCCGTCCGCGCCAGTCCGGCAGCACCTTGCGCACGTCGGCCACCGCTTGGTCGGCGAGGCCGGAGAACCGCGACGCCGACCCGTCCCCGGCGACCGCCACGAGCGACCGCCCGGTCCGGCGTACGTCGACCCGCTGCAGCATCCACAACGGGGTCGCCTCGCCGACGTCCGCCCGGGAGGAGAGGAACGCCGCACCACGCGGCGTCTCCAGCAGGGTGAGCGGGACCTCGCGGTGACTGTCGTGGACGTCGAAACCGTCGACCCGCCAGCCCAGCTGGACGTCGGCCACCCAGGCTCGGTCGCCGTACCGGCGCTGCTGCTCGTCGGTCAGCCGGCCGTCGTCCTCGTCGACGTAGCGCATCGACAGGTCGGTCACACCCATCGCGCGGACGTTGTGCCGCAGGGCCGCCAGCTCGTCGGCGGCCGCCCGGTCCCCGGGCGCGGCCAGCGCCCTCACGTCGGCGCGGCTGCCGTCGCGGAGGGCCTCGACCAGCTGCGCCAGCAGCGCGGAGGCATCGTCGGCCCGGGAGTCGGCGCCCTCGTCGAGAGGGCTGCCGGACGGGCTGCCCGACGGCTGCTGCGAGGGCAGGACCGCCTTCTCGGGACCCCGGAACAGGAGGTAGGCGCCGACGGCGAGCGCCAGGAAGACAAACAGGCCGGCCACCCACCAACGTGGGCGACCGGCCTGGAAGCGTCTGTCAGCCGGGGCGGACGGCACCGGAGTAGGGCATCGAGTTCACCGGCGCCGTTGTGACGCCGTCGCCCGGGTTAGCCGCGTGCACGATCATGCCGTTGCCAATGTACATACCCACGTGGCTCACCGGGCTGTAGTAGAACACCAGGTCGCCGGGCTGCAGCTCGCGACTGCGACACCGGGGCGCCCGAGCCCATCTGCCCGCTCGACGAGTGCGGCAGGCTGACGCCGGCCTGTGCCCAGGCCATCATCGTGAGCCCCGAGCAGTCGTAGGCGCTCGGGCCGCTCGCGCCGTACACGTAGGCGTCGCCGACCTGGGACATCGCGTAGCTCACGGCAGCACCCGCGCGGCCCGAGGCGGGCACGTTGACCGGCACCCGCGCGCCGGAACGGCTCGCGGACGCGGCACGGTCCTTCAGCTTGCCGAGCAGCTCCTTGGCCTTCGCCGCCTTGTCGTCGATCTCGGCCTTCTCCTGGCCGAGCTCCTTCTTGGTGGCGGCGATGCGGTCCAGCTCGCGCTGCGCGGCGGCCTGGCGCATCTCCAGCTGCTTCGCCTGGACGGCGAAGTCCGCCATCATCTGGCTCTGCTGGTCGTTGTACTCGGAGACCGTGGTGAGCTGGTTGAGGAAGGCGTCGGGGTTCTGCGACAGCAGCACCTGGGTCGTCGAGGAGAGCGCCTGGCCCTGGTACTGCGAGACGACCGCCTTGGCGACCTGAGCGCGGACGTCGTCGACCTTCGCCTGCTGGCGGTCGAGGTCGTCCTGGAGGGCAGTGAGCCGGGTCTGGGCCTTCTTCATCTCCAGCCGGGCGTTGTTGTAACGCTCCGAGGCCTGCTCGGCCTGGTGGTAGAGCTTGTCGACGCGCGACTGGACGCTGTCGATGTCCGGCTCGGCGTTGGAAGGGGATGCGACCAGCATCGTGCCGCTCAAGAGCGGTGATGCACAGGGTCGCGAGAACACGGGCAGTGCGCTTCCGGCCGTCGGTCACGAGCGGACGGTCTCCTCTTTGTCTGACGCCTACCGGGTTAGCTGACGGGTGCGGGCGGCAAAGAACCCTACGCAGGCACGTGGAGCGCGTTCAGCGACCACAGGCGCGCGATTAACCCCAGGAACATGGTTCCCCGGCTCCGTGACGTCGACGACCCCCGACCGACGCTTCCGGACTCAGCGCGGTGCCTGCGCCGACCCGGTCTGGTCGACTTCCACAGGCACCTGAGGATCAAAGGTAAGGGGTCGCGCCATACCTGGAGCAAACCCTCCGGGCGTTTCCTGGGCGTGTTCCCGGCCACCCGCCGGACAGGTGTCACACAGGTCACATCGACCACAGGGATCACACCCGTGACGGGCAAACCCGGATCAGGCGGACGCGACGTCCGGACCGGTCGACCGGCGCCACCATCCGCAGCGGCGGCACGAGCCCGGACCCGGCCAGCACGTCGAGCGCCCGCTGCTCGTCCTCGTCGAACCCGAGCTCCGGCGGCGGGCCGAGCAGGACGGTGACGACGCAGTCGTGGCAGGCCAGCCCGCGCACCACGCAGGTGTCGCAGTCGATGTGCACACTCATCGGGTCCCTCCCGGGGAAGTCGGTGCGTCCGGTGACGTAGGCACAACCTCCCAGGGCCCGCCGACAGTTTCGCGCGGCGCGGCTCAGACGCGGGCCAGCAGCCGGGTCAGGGCGGCCGCGCCGCAGGCTCGGGCCCCGTCCCGGACGACGTCGGCGACCACGGCGTTGTCGCTGGTGACCACGACGACCGGCCGGCCCGTCGGCTCGGCAGCCACGAGCTCCCGGATCACGTCGTCGGCGATCACCCCCTCGCGGCTGTAGAGCACCCGCACCCCCCGCGGCCGGTTCACCAGGGGCCGGTCGCGCGTCTCCGCCGCGTCGAAGACGACGGTCACCTCCGCGCCGCTCCGCGACGCCAGGGGCGCCAGCCCGCCGAGCAGCCGGTCGCGCTGGCGCTCCAGCGACAGCTCCGGCCAGGCGGTCTTCGTGACGTTGTAGCCGTCGACCACCAGGTGCACCCGCGGGCAGCGTCAGCAGCTGCTCCAGCAGGGCGGGGTCGTCGGAGGCCATCGACCCGTGGCCGGAGGCGGCCCGGGTGCCGTGCTCGGCGATGTGCGCCTCGACGGCGTCGGCCGGCGCGCCCTCCACGGGCGGCAGGGCGAGCTCGCGCCGCAGCCCCTGGGCGGTGTCGAGCAGCGTGTCCAGGAGCAGCCGCGCACGCAGGGTGCCGGTGTCGCGCTCGGCGCGCTCCGTGCGACGTACGGCGGCGAGGTCGCGTTCGAGCTCCTCCATCCGCGCCCGGAGGCGACGGAGCCTCCGCCTCGTGACGGGCCGCCGCCGCGGTCGCAGCCGGCTCGCGCCTCGTCCGCCGCGGTCGCCGACGCGGTCGCGGCCTCCTCGGCCGCGCGCACCCGGCCGCGGGCGTCGCCGAGCTTGTGGCGGAGCTCGGAGTTCTCGGCCTTGAGCGCCGCCACCTGCTCGCGCTGCCGAGCGCGGGTGTCCTTCAACGACTCGGTCAGCGACTCCACCTGCCGCCGCAGCTGCTCGACCTGCCGGCTCGCGTGCCCTCGGGTGGTGGCCGACTCCTCGGCAACGGCCGCCTCGCCCGCGGCCTCGACGAGGTCCGCCCAGCCCGGCGGACGGAGCAGGTAGGCCACCGCCGCGAGATCCACGGGGTCCGCCGCCGACGGCGCCGTCCCGGCGTCGAGCGCCTGGGCGAGGTCGGGCACCTGGACGCGGACATCGGTGGCCACCCGGTCGCGGAACGCGTCGTCCGCGGCGAGGACGCTCGCGATCTGGCTCGCGGCGAGCCGGGCCCGCCGCTGCGGCGCGAAGGTCGCGACCCGCACGAGGCTCGGCGGGACCACCTCCACGGCCATCCGGCCGAGGGCGTCGGCAGCCAGCCCGACCACCCGCGCGCGGACGCGGTCCGGCAGCGGGCCGGGTCCGGTGGCGGCCCGATCGGGCTGCTCGGTCCGCTCCGCGTCGGTCACGACGTGGACGCGTCCGCTTCCGCCCGGGACACCAGCTCCACGGCGTCCGAACGCCCGCACCAGCGGCAGGTCACGCTCGCGACCTCCTCGTGGTCGGTCGTCGAGTCCTCGACCCGGTGGTCGCCGGCGAGGTCGAAGTGCCAGAACTCCGTCGTACGGCGCGTCCGGGTCACGTCGAACCGCGTGAGGTTGCCGCACCCGCCGCATCGCCAGCGGGTGCTCGCGTCGGGAAGGGCGGGCGTCATGGCGGCTCCTGCGGTCGGACGGTCGGTGCACGGCCAGCCTATGCCGCGTGCCTGCCCGAAATGGTCGGTAGGCACATCTAGCGTCAGCGGCATGGACAGCGCAGGGACGTCGGCACCGGCTCGGGCCCGCTGGGAGTCCCAACGGAGCTTCGACGAGCTGGGCCGCAACCTGCGCGACCTGACGTTCTGCGTGGTCGACCTCGAGACGACCGGGGGCTCCGCCGCGGCCGGGTCGATGATCACCGAGGTCGGCGCGGTCAAGGTGCGCGGCGGCGAGGTGCTCGGTGAGTTCCAGACCCTGGTCAACCCGCACCAGGCGATCCCGCCGTTCATCGCGGTGCTCACCGGCATCACCGACTCCATGGTGGCGACCGCCCCCCGGATCGAGCAGGTGCTCCCCCAGTTCCTCGAGTTCGCGCACGGCTGCGTGCTGGTCGCCCACAACGCACCGTTCGACGTCGGCTTCCTGCGCCACTTCGCCGAGCAGCAGGGCCGGCCCTGGCCGCGGTTCGAGGTGCTGGACACGGCCAAGCTGGCGCGGCGGGTGATCACCCGCGACGACGCCCCCAACTGCAAGCTGAGCTCCCTGGCGGTGGCGTTCGGGTCGACGACCACCCCCAACCACCGCGCCCTGTCCGACGCACGCGCGACAGTCGACGTGCTGCACGGACTGATGGAGCGGCTCGGCAACCTCGGGGTGCACACCCTGGAGGAGCTCCAGACCTTCAGCGCCCGCGTCACGACCGCCCAGCGACGCAAGCGCCACCTCGCGGAGCAGCTGCCGCACGCGCCCGGGGTCTACCTCTTCGAGGACGACCGCGGCCGGGTCCTCTACGTCGGCACCAGCCGCGACCTGCGCACGCGGGTCCGCACCTACTTCACCGCCTCGGAGACCCGCTCGCGGATGGGCGAGATGGTCGGTCTGGCGGCCACGGTCCGGGGGATCGAGTGCGCGACGCCGCTGGAGGCGGAGGTGCGGGAGCTGCGGCTCATCGCCCAGCACAAACCGCGCTACAACCGACGGTCCCGTTTTCCTGAGCGGGTGCACTGGATCAAGCTCACCCGTGAGCCGTGGCCGCGGCTCTCGCTGGTGCGCCGGGTCCTCGACGACGACGCGGACTACGTCGGCCCCTACTCCTCCAAGCGCGCTGCGGAGCGGTCCGTCGCCGCCCTGCACGAGGCCTTCCCGATCCGTCAGTGTGGCGGGCGGATGCCGCGCGTCCCCTCGCAGAGCGCGTGCGCGCTCGCGGAGATGGGCAAGTGCCTGTCCCCCTGCAACGGCAGCGTGAGCGCCGACGACTACGGCGCGGTCGTGGAGCGGCTGCGACACTCCTTGCTGGCCGGCTCCGACGCGGTCGTCGAGTCGGTGTCACGGCGCATGTCCGCGCTCTCTGCGGCGGCGCGGTTCGAGGACGCCGGCTCCTGGCGTGACCGGCTCGTCTCGTTCCTCCGGGGCGCCGCGCGCACCCAGCGCCTGCGTGCGCTCACCCGGTGCGCGGAGGTGGTGGCCGCCCGGCGCGAGGACACGGGCTGGGCCGTGCACGTCGTCCGGCACGGACGCCTGTGCGCGGCCGGGGTGATCCCGCCGGGAGCGCATGCCGGTGAGTGGGTCCGGCAGCTCCAGGCGTCCGCGGACACGGTGCCGGTCGGTCACGGCCCCACGCCTGCTGCGACCGCGGAGGAGACCGAGAAGATCCTGCGCTGGCTGGAGTCGGACGGCGTCCGCCTGGTGCACGTCGACGGCGAGTGGTCGTGCCCGCTGGACGGCGCCACGAAGCACCTGCGGACCCACGACGCCGTCGAGCAGTCGCGGTCGTCGGTCGCGCCGTTCGAGGACCGCCGCTCGCTCCGGCCGGTGCACCAGCCGGTCCGCTAGCGTGTCGCCATGATCACCGCCATCGTCTTCGTCAAGGCCGACGTCGCGCGCATCCCCGAGGTCGCGGAGCAGATCGCCGCCCTCGACGGCGTGAGCGAGGTCTACTCGGTGACCGGCCAGATCGACCTGATCACGCTCGTCCGGGTGCGCAACCACGACGACGTCGCGACGGTCGTCGCCGACCGGCTCAACAAGGTCCCCGGAGTGACGGCGACCGAGACCCACATCGCGTTTCGCACCTACTCCCAGCACGACCTCGAGTCCGCGTTCTCGCTCGGGCTGGACTGACTTCCCGGCTTCTCTACTCACAATGCTCACACCTGCCCTCGATACTCATACCTTCCCCTTTTTGCGTTCCCCTCACCTCCTCGCACCCGCCCTACTCGACAATGGTCCTGGGTCGGTGGAGCACCCTGTCTGCTCCCTGCAGAATCGTCGTCGTGTTACCCGTACCTACCGTCGCTGCACCGCGACGTCGTGGTGGTGGTCCCCATGTACAACGAGGCACAGGTGGTCGCCTCCGTCGTCTCGGACCTTCGCTCCGCCTTCTCGCGCGTCGTCTGCGTCGACGACGGCGGCAGCGACGCTCCGCGGAGGCCGCTGAGCTGGCCGGCGCACCGTCGTACGCCATCCCCTGAACCTCCAGGGAGCCGCGCTGCAGACCGGCATCCAATACGCGCTCGACACCTCGCGTCCTACGTCGTGACCTTCGACGCCGACGGGCAGCACCGGGGCGCACGATGCGTGGCCATGC
This sequence comes from uncultured Actinomycetota bacterium, assembly GCA_963827435.1. Classification (GTDB taxonomy): domain Bacteria; phylum Actinomycetota; class Actinomycetes; order Propionibacteriales; family Nocardioidaceae; genus Nocardioides_B. The sequence continues at coordinate 66,038 of CAWHAU010000019.1, read as the reverse complement.
TCGACTGCCGCACGCACGGGCGAGGACGCCGTGTTCGGCTCCCGGTTCCTGCACGGAGCGCGGACCCGTCCATGCCGGCCCTGCGTCGCCACGTGCTGCGGGGCGGCCCTGCTGTTCACCCGCCTCACGACGGGACTTCCGCTCACCGACACCCACAACGGACTGCGCGTGCTGAGCCGGTCCGCAGCGCGCAGGATCACGATCACGCTGCACGGCATGGCGCACGCCTCGGAGATCCTGGCCATCATCGCGCGGGAGAAGATCAGCTACGTCGAGGCGCCGATCTCCGTGGACTACACCGAGTACTCGACGGCCAAGGGCCAGTCAAGCCTCAACGCCGTCAACATCCTGTTCGACCTCTTTCTGGCGAGGGCCCGCAACGCACCATGATCATCAAGCTCCTCCTCCTCTCGGGACTCTGCGTCGCTGCCGCGTTCGCCTATCGCAGCGCGCGGTCGGCACGGTCGCTCGCCCTCCGTCGCGTGGGCCTGGCCCTGATCCTGTCAGCCGCCGTCGTGGGCATCGTCTTCCCCGGTCTGGTCACAGCGGTGCGAACGCCGTCGGGGTAGGCCGCGGCGCCGACCTCGTCCTCTACGTCCTGGTCGTGGTTTCCGTGTTCGTGTGGGTCGGTGTCTACCGACGCCTCCACGACATGGAGGCGCGCTTCGTCGAGCTTTCCCGCAGGCTTGCGCTCGAGCGAGTTCCCGCCACCGACCAGGACGTGCCCCCTTCGGGACAGGCACCGGAGGCACGATGACCTCGATCGACATCCTGCTGCCCTTCTGGGGCGACGTGGGCTACATGGAACAGGCCGTGCGCAGCATCCAGGCACAGACGGACCCCGACTGGCAGCTCGTCGTCGTCGACGACTGCTATCCCGACCGGGGCAGTAGCCGAGTGGTTCGGCGCCGCTCGGCGACGCCCGGGTCGAGTACACACGCAACGCGACCAACCTCGGGGCCAACGCCAACTACCGGCAGGCCCTCACGCACGCGCGGGCGGACTACGTCGTCGTGATGGGCGCCGACGACGTCATGCTCCCCCAGTACGTGCGCCACATCCGAGAAGTGATAACACTGCACCCGGACGTCGCGGTGATACAGCCGTCGGTCGAGGTTGTCGACAGCTTCAACCATCCGATCCTGCCCCTCACAGACCGGGTCAAGGCCGTTTTGCGGCCCACTTCCCGCCGAGGGATCACCCTGTTGTCAGGCGATCGCCTGGCCGCAAGTTTGCTCAATGCCAACTGGACCTACTTTCCATCGCTGTGCTGGAGACGCCAGACGATAGATCAGATCGGATTTCGCGAGGGGCTCGATGTGGTTCAGGACCTCGCGCTTCTCCTTGACGTGTGCGCCGGGGGCGGAATCCTCGCGATCACCAACACGACCGCCTTCTGGTACCGCCGACACAATGAGAGCGACTCAAGCCTCAGAGCGATGGACGGCAGGCGCTTCGATGAGGAAAGCAGATTCTTCCGCTTGATGAACCGGGAGTTCCGTCGCCGGCACTGGAATCGGGCGGCACGGTCAGCGCGTTGGCACGTCACATCGCGTCTCCACGCCCTATTCCTCCTCCCGCGTGCCATGCGAAGCGGCGATCTCCGTATTGTCGGCAGCCTCGGGCGACACCTGGTGGGGAAGTGAGGAACGCACCGGGCGCCGGAAGGTCTGAACCACTGGCGACCAGCCGCGTCAGTCGCCCTTCTGCTTCTCGGGATTCCTCCTCAGTCCGCCTGGATCATCGCTCTGCCGCCATTCAGGGGCACGGACGAGTTCGACCACGCCTACCGAGCGGCAGCCGTGGCGATGGCGAGTGGAGCGCCTGAGTGCCCGCGCAGCACGGCCGCGGAGTCTCGTCGTCGTCCCTCGGTCATCGTGAACGCCGCCACCCCGTCTGCGCCAGCTATCTGTACACCGGACCCGACAACTGCTCCCCCGTGGGACACTGCGAGCCGGTCGGGTACTGGTGGCGAGCAGCGGCGTGTCCCTACAACCCTGTCTTCTACTGGCTCGTGGGCACGGTTGCCCGTCCGTTTCAGGGCGCCACCCCTTCTACGCGATGCGGGTCTCGATCGCCCTGCTGTGTGCGTTCCTTTTAGGGCTTGCCGGCTGGGCCACCACTCTGTGGGCCCGATCCCGATGGCCCGTGTTCGCCATGGTGCTTTCGATGACGCCCGTCATGCTTTTCAGCCTGGCGGTTGCCGCCCCTAACGGTCTCGAGATGAGTGCGGCCCTGGCCTTGTGGTGCAGCCTGCTCGCTCTCGTCCCCCTCTGTCGACCCGCTGGATAGGTGCTCATTGGTGCGGCGACCCTCGGCGGAGTGATGCTGGCTCCCCTTCGTCTTCTCGGCCCTTTGTGGTCGTGCTTATCGTCGGGACGTTCGTCGTGGTGGCCCCAGCACAGTTCACCCGGTCCTGCGGCGGCAGGCCCGTGGCCCTGATGGGGGGGCTTATGGTACCGTCTCCACGCTCGCCGCGATCTGGTGGACGAAGCACTCCACGGCCGGCTCGGTCGGGCCCGTCCAGAGGCGACCAGCCCGGGCACGTGACCCTACGCCAGATCCCTTGGTGGTTCTTTCAGGCGTCGCGGCCTTCCCGCGCCGGATGATCCCGGCCCCGCCACTGGTGTACGTCAGATCGGGTCTCGTGACCTCTGGCGCTTCTCGTCGCGGTTCTCGGCAGCCACGAGAAGCTTGGAAAGGCCTTTTGTCTTTGTTGCCGTTCCTTGACGATCCCGGTGGTGATGACCGCGCTCACGGTGGCGTCGGCGGGGCCCCTGTGGCAGGGCCGCTACGGACTCCCGTTTCACATCGGGCATTGCGCTCCTGCTGGCGGGGGCTGGCTCGACGGAAACACCCCGGCTCCCTGATATCGCTTGGGTCGCAGCCGGGATCGCAGCGCTCGGCTGCGCCCACGTTGTCAGCATCGCGCACGTCTTCTTGGTGGAGGCTCGAACCGGTCCGCTCGCTAGTTGACTGTGGACGCATCCCTCGGTCTGCCTGATAGTCCTCACCGCGACCCTGGCGGCTGTCTCTGGTTCGTCACCCTCTACCGGAGTGTTAACCAAGTCGGCGATCGAGCTGTCGAAGCACCGGCGCGACTTCCTCGGAGTGACGCGGGGGGCTCGTCCCCCTTGGGCTCTCGCGCTCCTCGTCCCATCGCCGTCGTAGTACGACCCGGGAGGGCGCACGCAGATGCCGGACTGTTGGGTCGAGTCCGAGTTTCGTAACCGACGTCGACCATGCCTTCCTCCCGAAGCGACGCTCACGGCGACCCGGACAGCGCCCACCCTAGGTGGCGGCGCTGAGCAGGGTCACGCCACGTCACGAGCGCGTGCATTAGCAAGTGCCGTAGCAGCAGGTGCCCACTCCCGCGCCGCCTGCCTTTCCAGTCCAGCCCCGTTTCGCTGCGCGTCCGCTATGCGGTGGTCGCGTCCACGCGGCGATCTTGCCATCGGGACAAGTGCACACGGTGGACGGTCATCGTCGCACCTGCGCACGCCGAGCCCGGCGCGCCAGTCCGATGGATTCCCATCCACCCGCCCTGGCGCACCACGCGGGTCGGCCCCTGACGACCGGTCAGACCGCCGCGCTGACCGAGATCCAGCGGTCGAGCGTGGCCTGGGCGCGCCCGGAGTCCAGCGCCGCGACCGCCCGGTCGATGCCGGCCGCGAGCCGGTCGTCGGGCGTGCCGTCCTCCGCCGCGTGCACCGCCAGCGCCGCGCCGGCGTTCAGCACCACCGCGTCCCGCACCGGGCCCGGCTCCCCCGCCACCAGGCGGCGGACCACGCCGGCGTTGTAGGCCGCGTCGCGGCCGCGCAGGCCCTCGGCCGTGCCGCCGCCGAGGCCGAACCGCTCCGGGTCGACGGTGTGCTGCTGGAGCCGGCCGCCGTCGACCGCCCAGACCTGGGAGGTCGTCGTGGTCGTCAGCTCGTCGAGGCCGTCGTCGCCGCGGAACACCCACGCGTCGACGCCGCGTCGGGCGAACACCCCGGCCATCAGCGGCGCCATCCGGGCGTCCGCGCAGCCGATCGCCTGCGCCTCGGGCCGCGCCGGGTGGGCGAGCGGGCCGAGGACGTTGAAGGTCGTGGCGACGCCGAGCTCGCGCCGGGCCACTGCCGCATGCCGCAGGGCGGGGTGGAACGCCGCCGCGAAGCAGAAGGTGATCCCGACCTCCTCACCGACGCGGGCGACGGCCTGCGCGGGCAGGTCGAGCCGGATGCCGAGCGCCTCGAGGACGTCGGCCGAGCCGGCCTTCGACGACGCGGACCGGTTGCCGTGCTTGACGACCGGCGCACCCGCACCGGCCGCGACGATGGCGGCCATCGTCGAGATGTTCACCGACATCGATCGGTCACCGCCGGTGCCGACGACGTCCAGCACCCGGCCGGTGACGACGATCGGGGTGGCGTGCTCGTACATCGCGGCCACCAGGCCCTCGAGCTCGTCGATGGTCTCGCCCTTGGCGCGCAGCGCGACGGCGAAGCCGGCGATCTGCGCCGGGGTCGCCTCGCCGGCCAGGATCTCGTCCATCGCCCAGGACGCCTGTCCGGCGGCCAGGTCGTGTCCCGCGATCAGGGACGACAGGACTTCGGGCCAGGAGTGCGAGGCGGTCATGGCGTCTCCTCGGGGTACGACGGACGGGCTGCCCGTCGCGGCCGGGGCGGTCGGTGGGTCAGCGGGTGGCGGGGACCCGGGTCGCGAGCAGGCGGTTGACCGCCTCGGCGAGCAGCAGCGGGTCGATGGGGTGCGGGACGGCCGCGTCGGCGCGGGACCAGGTGGCCAGCCAGGCGTCCTGCGGCCGGCCGGTCAGGACCAGCAGCGGGGGGCACTGGTAGATCTCGTCCTTGAGCTGCTTGGCGATGCCCATCCCACCCGCGGGGACGGCCTCACCGTCGAGGATCGCGAGGTCGACCGTGCCGGAGTCCATCTGCTGCAGGACCACGGGCTCGGTCGCCACCTCGACGTACTCAGCCTCCGGAAGATCCGGGTGCGGGCGCCGCCCGAGGGCCAGGATGACCTGCTCGCGGGTGTCGGCGTCGTCGCTGTAGACCAGGATCTTGAGGCGGGAGGCGTCGGAGGCGTTCGTCACGCGGGTGACTCTACCGGGACGGGTCCTGCCGGGCCGCCTGCGCCTCGAGACGGTCGAGACGGCGGTCCTCGCGGCGCGCCTCCCGCATCGACGACCTGACCCACTGGGTGAACAGCACGCCGAGGAGCACCAGACCGACCACGTCACCGGACGCCCAGAGGATGCCTCCGGCCACGTGCTGGTCGGCCGCCGGGTCGGGCAGCCAGGGCATCGGCAGCGCGCGGTACCAGGACCCGCCGATCAGCGTCTCCTGGCTCATGATCGTGACGCCGAGGAACGCGTGGAACGGCAGGGTGAGGACCACCAGCAGGAGCCGGAAGGGGTAGGCGACCCGGCCGGGCACCGGGTCGATGCCCACCAGCGGCCAGAAGAACAGCGCGCCCACGAGGACGAGGTGCACGTGCATCAGCTCGTGCAGCGGCACCGAGCGCAGGGTGGCGTCGTACCAGGACGTGAAGTAGAGCGCCCAGGGGCTGATCACGAAGAGCAGGAAGGTGAGCGGCGCGAACGTCAGCACGGTCGCGACCCGGGAGTGCAGGACCGCGAGGAGCCAGCGGCGCGGCGTCCCGGGCAGGGTGCGGAGCATCAGGGTGACCGGCGCCCCGAGCGCCAGGAAGAGCGGCACGACCATCGACAGCACCATGTGCTGGACCATGTGCACCGACAGCAGGGTCGTGTCGTAGGCGCCCAGACCGGACGACGTCGCGAAGAAGAGCGTCCCGAGGCCCGCGACGACGAAGCTGAGGGTGCGGCCGAGCGGCCACGTGACGCCGCGGTCGTGGAGCACCCAGACGCCGAAAAGGTACAAACCGGCAGCCCACACCGTGAGCACCGTCAGCACGGGGTCGAGCGACCACGCGGTGAACACGCGCGAGAACGCGAAGGGCGCCAGATCTGCAAGGGATCCGGCTTCGGACAGCACGACCACGAGGTCCAGCGTAGGAGCCGTCTCCCGGTGTGAAGAACACGACCACCGAACGGAGGGGGTCGGGGTGGCACGACCGGACCGAACCGACATAATGAGCCCGTGGCCACAACAGCATCCGCGATCCCCGCGTCCCGCCTCCACGGGCACCATGACCGGCCGAGCATGGTCAGCGTCGGAACCATCGTCTGGCTCTCCAGCGAGCTGATGTTCTTCGCCGCCCTGTTCGCGAGCTACTTCACGATCCGGTCGCTCTCCTCCGAGCTGTGGCTCCAGGAGACCGCGAAGCTCAACGTGCCGTTCGCGTCGGTCAACACCACGGTGCTCGTGCTCTCGTCGCTGACCTGTCAGCTCGGCGTCTTCGCCGCGGAGCGGGGCCAGGTGGGGCGCACGGGCGGTCTGTTCAAGATGAGCGGGTGGGGTCTGCGCGAGTGGTTCGTGCTCACCTACGCGATGGGTGCGTTCTTCATCGCCGGCCAGGCGACCGAGTACGTCTCGCTCATCGAGGAGAACGTCACCATCCCGAGCTCGGCGTACGGCTCGGTCTTCTACCTCACGACCGGCTTCCACGGCCTGCACGTGACCGGCGGCCTGATCGCCTTCCTGCTGGTCCTCGGCCGCACCTTCATGGCCCGCAAGTTCACCCACGAGCAGGCGGTCAGCGCCATCGTCGTGTCGTACTACTGGCACTTCGTCGATGTCGTCTGGATCGGGTTGTTCGCCACGATCTACCTCATCAAGTAGCAGCACCGCAGGACGACCGCGACCAGGACACGACCCGGGACAGAACAAAGGACACCCAGTGCGACTCCTCTCCGCCCGACTCTCAGCCAAGCGCCGTAGCCCGCTCGCCGGTCTCGTCGTCCTGCTGATGGGCCTGCTGGTGACCGGCGGCCTGTACGCCGTCCTCTCCCCCGCCACCGCCGACACGAGCGAGGCCGACCAGTCGACCATCGACCAGGGTCGGGCGCTGTTCCTCGTGGGCTGCGCCTCGTGCCACGGCAAGAACGGCGAGGGCATCGTCACCAAGCGCGGCACGCAGTACGGTCCCCCGCTGGCCGGCGTCGGCGCCGCCGCGGTCGACTTCCAGGTCGGCACCGGCCGGATGCCGATGGCCCGTCCGGGCGTGCAGGCGCAGCGCAAGAAGGTCGTCTACTCCCCCGAGGAGATCAGCCAGCTCGCGGCGTACGTCGCCTCGCTCGGCCCCGGCCCGGCGATCCCGGCGAAGTCCGACTACGACCCGACCGGCGCCGACAACGAGTCCGTGGTCCGCGGCGGCCAGTTCTTCAAGACCAACTGCACGGCCTGCCACAACTTCGCGGCCTCCGGCGGCGCGCTGCCCGGCGGCAAGTTCGCGCCGAGCCTCAAGGGCGTGACCGACAAGCACATCTACGAGGCGATGCTCACCGGACCGCAGCAGATGCCGGTCTTCTCCAACGGAGTCGTCAAGCCCGACGAGAAGCGCGACATCATCGCGTACCTCAACAGCATCGAGAACGACCCCGGCTACGGCGGCACCTCGCTCGGTTCGCTCGGCCCCGTGAGCGAGGGCCTCACCGCCTGGCTCGTCGGCATCGGCGCCTGCGTCGCCTTCGCCGTCTGGATCGCGTCGAGCTCCGTGCGTTCGAAGAAGGGAATCAAGTCGTGAGCGACCACAGCCCCGGCCACGACGTGGCCACGGTCGACACGGTCGGCGACCCGATCGCCGACCCGGGCCTGCACGAGCACCAGCCCCGTCCGACGGACGTCGACGAGCGCGCGGAGAAGCGCGCGGAGCGCCAGATCGCCGCACTGTTCGGCGTGTCCACCATCTTCACGATCCTGTTCGTCGTCTCCTACTTCGTCTTCAAGGTGGGCGACGAGCCCACGATCATCGGCGGGTACGGCGCCTCCAACGTCGCGCTCGGCGTGACCCTCGGCATGGCGCTGCTGCTGATCGGCGTCGCCGCCATCCAGTGGGCCCGCAAGCTCATGAGCGACGTCGAGATCGTCGAGATGCGCCACCCGGCCCGCTCCAGCGACGAGGACCGCGAGGTCGCGATCGCCTCGTTCAAGCAGGGCGTCGACGACTCCGGCATCGGCCGCCGGCCGCTGATCCGCAACAGCATGCTGGGCGCGCTGGCCGCCCTCGGTCTGCCCGCGATCGTGGTGCTCCGCGACCTCGGCCCGCTGCCGGGCGACAAGCTCGCGCGCACCGTCTGGACCAGGGGCATGCGCGTGGTCAACGACGTGGCCGGCACGCCGATCAGGCCTGAGGACGTCGAGATCGGCCAGCTGATCAACGCCGAGCCCGGCGTGTTCTTCGAGGAGAAGGACGGCGAGCCGCTCTACGAGGGCGCCCGTCTCCAGCAGGCCAAGGCCAAGGCCGCGGCGATCGTCGTCCGGATGAGGCCCAGCGACATCACCCCCGCCCCCGGCCGTGAGAACTGGGGCGTCGCAGGCATCTTGTGCTACTCCAAGATCTGCACCCACGTGGGCTGCCCGATCTCGCTGTGGGAGCAGCAGACCCACCATCTGCTCTGCCCCTGTCACCAGTCGACCTTCGACCTGGCGGACAACGGTAAGGTGATCTTCGGACCGGCGGCTCGTCCTCTGCCTCAGCTTCCGATCATGGTCGACAGCGAGGGCTACCTCGTCGCCCAGCGGGACTTCGACGAGCCGGTCGGCCCCAGCTACTGGGAACGTGGGTGAACTGATGAGCACCGCAACCACCAACGGCCGCACCGCCGCCAGGCCGAGAAGCCGAACCGCGTCGGCGGCGTCGCCAACTGGGTCGACGAGCGCGTCGGGCTGGCGGGGCTGGCCAAGAAGCAGGTCCGCAAGGTCTTCCCGGACCACTGGTCCTTCATGCTGGGCGAGATCGCCCTGTGGAGCTTCGTCGTCCTGCTGCTGACCGGCACGTTCCTCACGCTGTGGTTCAAGCCCAGCATGGGCGAGACCGTCTACAACGGCTCCTACGACCAGCTGCGCGGCGTCAGCATGTCGGAGGCCTACGCCTCGACCATCGACATCTCCTTCGACGTACGCGGTGGCCTGCTGCTCCGCCAGATGCACCACTGGGCGGCGATGCTGTTCGTCGCCGCGATGCTGGTGCACCTCATGCGGGTGTACTTCACCGGCGCGTTCCGCAAGCCGCGTGAGCTCAACTGGGTGATCGGCTGTCTGCTGCTCATGCTGGGCACCCTCGAGGGCTTCACCGGCTACTCGCTCCCCGACGACCTGCTCTCCGGCACCGGCATCCGGGCCGCGGACGGCTTCGTGAAGTCGATGCCGGTGGTCGGCACGTACATCTCGTTCTTCATGTTCGACGGCGAGTTCCCGGGCGACGTGATCATCTCGCGCCTCTACACCGCGCACGTGCTGCTGATCCCGGGCATCCTGCTCGCCCTGATCGGTGCGCACATGCTGCTGCTGGTCTTCCACAAGCACACGCAGTGGCCTGGCCCCGGCCGCACCAACGACAACGTCGTCGGCTACCCCCTGCTCCCGGTGTACACCGCCAAGGCCGGCGGCTTCTTCTTCATCGTCTTCGGCATCACGGCGCTGATGGGCGGGCTGTTCACGCTCAACCCGGTGTGGCGCTTCGGTCCCTACGACCCGTCGCAGGTGACGGCGGGATCGCAGCCCGACTGGTACATGGGCTGGCCGGACGGCGCACTGCGTATCTTCCCGGGCTGGGAGACGCACCTGTGGGGCTTCACGCTGAGCTGGAACGTCTTCCTGCCGATCATCGTGCTCCCGGGCGTGATGTTCACGATTCTGCTGCTGCTGCCGTTCCTGGAGGCGTGGATCACCGGCGACAAGCGTGAGCACCACCTGCTCCAGCGTCCGCGCAACGCCCCGAACCGCACGGCGACGCTGGTCGCCCTGATGACCTTCTACGGCATCCTGTGGTCCTCGGGCGGCAACGACATCCTCGCGATCAAGTTCCACCTGAACCTGAACTACATCACGTACTTCAACCGGGTGGCCGTCTTCGTCGGACCCGTCCTGGCGTTCTGGCTCGCGCGGCGCTGGTGCATCTCGCTCCAGCGGGCCGACCAGAACCGGCTGCTGCACGGCTACGAGACCGGCGTGATCATGCGCTCCCCCGAGGGCGCCTACGCCGAGAAGCACCTGCCGATCCCGAACGACGAGGCGTACACCCTCACCGCCCGCGACCGGGACATGGCCTTCGCCACCCCGACCGAGGCCGACGAGAACGGCGTCGCGAACCGCAAGGTCAGGGCGATGCGGCTGCGCGCCAAGCTGTCGCAGTTCTGGGTGAGCCACAACATCCAGAAGCCGACCCGTGAGGAGCTCGAGGAGGCCCGGCACCACGCCGAGCACGAGCTCGCCGTCCACGACGACGGTCACCAGCACCTCAGCGGCGGCGACTACGAGGGTGACTACGAGCTCGACGGCCACGCGGCCGACGGGCACCAGTTCGACGGCCGGCACAGCATCGAGGGTGACGAGCTGCGCAAGTAGCCCGCACGAGCGACACGAAGGCCGGTCACCCCAGCGGGTGGCCGGCCTTCGTCATCTCAGCGCCCCGGTCGATGCCTCGGCACTCGTCGGGAGCCCCTTCGGCTCCTCGGGCTCCCCCGGTCCTGGCGCCGGGGCCCGGGTCGTCGTGAAGGCCATCCGTGCTGACGCGACCCACAGGATGACGAGGAGCAGGTTGCGCACCCCGAGGACGGAAGTCGCGGCCACGGTGTGCGGCCCGTGGATCGCGAGCGGCGTGTACAAGGTGGGGAAGATCAGATGTGAGAGCGTCGCGGCCACGCCGAGCACGCAGGCCCACACGAGAAGTTGTCGGTAGGAGCTCCGCACCACCGCTAGGCCGGCACAGGCGGCGGGGAGGAGCCACAGGAGATATTGAGGGCTGAGCACCTTGCTGGCACACATGAACGCCAGCGTCACGCAGAGGCTCGTCCACACGAACGCGTCTGGTGAGAGCGAGCGCCCCCGAAGAACGCAACGCACCCAGACCGTGAGCACAATGCCTGCGAAGCAGAGGGTGAGGACGGTCGACAGCCCGAGCATGGTCGAGACCCCGGGTCCGGTGATTTCGTACGCCTTGAAGGGCGAGTAGAAGATCTTGTACCCATCTGGGTCCGCCGCGAAGCGCACCATGACCGGTGTCGCGGACACCGACTCGATCTGCAGGCCACGGTCGGCCTGGTACGCCAGCGGGGACCAGAGCCTGCTCCATCCGCCGACGGCGATCGTCACCGCCACGGCGACGAGGCCCGCCCCGGCGACCTGGGTCACCGCAGCCAATCTGCGCCGCGAGCCGGAGATCAGCGTGGGGATCAGCAGGATCGGCCAGAGCTTGATGCTCGTGGCCACAGCCACCAGGAACGCAGCCCACCTCGGTCGCGTCGAGAACAGCAGGACCACGAGTCCCACGAGAATGCCGGGCACGACGTCGAACCGCACGAAGGTGAGACCACCCATGAGAGGCACCGCGACCAGCCAGGACGCCACCGCGACCCGACCGGCTCCGTCCCGCCCGCTCCGGTGCAGCGCAACTGTGAAGAGCGCGTCGACACAAAGCGTGGCACCTACGAAGAAGAAGCCGTAGAGCGAGAGCATGTGCATCGCCGCGACCAGCACCCACGGAACCGCCACCACAAGCAGGGCGGGGATCGGGTACTCCGGCATGGTCGCGCCCAGACCCACCCGCCCGATGCTGTCGAGGCTCTTGGCGAAGTACCCGACATCCCCCACCGCTCGGGACTCCGGCCCGAACAACAGGATCAGGACCACCAGTCGGCTCAGCATCCACCACAGGGCGAGAACCGGTGCAGGGCTCTTTCGCATGTCAGCCACGTACTTCCTGCTCGGTGGGCCGACGGAGCACGAGGGAACCCGGTCGGCGCTGAACCTGCGTGCGAACGATAACGACGAGCGAACCGACCAGGAGGAGGAACGAGGTCGTCACTCCCGTTGCGTGGTAGGCGGGGAAGGGCAGGCCACCGATCACCCAGTTGAACCAGAACAGCGAGACCACGCCGACGACGAACCATCGCGCCGCGCCGCTCATCCTGAGGCCGCTCACCAGGACCGGAAGCAGGACGGTGTAGTCGTACAGCAAGTGCGGGAAGGTGACCAGGGAGATCAGGAAGCAGGCGGACAGGGCGTCGATCCAGGAGCCTCGGCGCAGCACGTCCCGCGCGAACCACGCAAGAGCCGTGCCCACGACGAAGGCGGCCGCGTAGGTGAGGGATGCGCGCGGGCTCCCGATCGCCATGCCGGTCAGGGTCATCACATCGGCGCTCCCTCTGGCCATCGTGCGACCGACCTGGAGCGGGCCCAGCGCCGCCGCCGTCACGGACGTGTGGGTCACCCAGGCGAACGCCAGCCAGGCGACCACCGAGATGCCGGCCGACCACGCGACCACGGCCTTCCGTCCTCGGAGCCAGAGGCCGACCGTCACCGGCGCGAACGAGTACTTCGTCATCGCCAGGGCAAGCGACAGTCCCGTCAGCGGAGCACGCCCCTGGATCATGAAAGCAGCCGTAGAGCACAGCATGACCAGGAAGGTCTGCTGCCCTCCCTCGAGCGCGAAGATGAATGGTCCGCTGCTCATGAAGAGACCGACCAGTCCTGCTCGTTGCCACGGTGCGAAGCCGGCAGCGCGTGCCAGCAGCAACGCGGTGACCAGGGCCATCACTAGGTTGACGGTGGCCCACATGACGCGGGCCATCGAGAACGACATCGCCCCCAGCGGCGCAAACACGAAGTAGAGCAGGTGCAGATAGTTGGGGTTCTGATTTCTCAGAAGTCCTGAGCGACCCTCCTGCAGGGCCGCAACGAAGGCGCTCCTGCCGTGAACGAGCAGATGTGCGCCGCTCCACTGGAAGTCACCAGAGCCGAGTCGTCCGACGAGAGCCGGGTACAGACCGAAGGGAAGCAGCGCCAGCCCGGTGACGCAGGCAATCACGACACCAAGGCGTAGCAGCAGGATTCGCTTGGCTGGGTCCGAGATCGCGCGCACCCGACCATGATCGGGGCTGCGGGTTTTACTGTCAGAGATTCGACGTAATCAGGACCGACCGGACATGAAAAGTCGCCGATCAGCTGAGCGCTGAGCCCGACCGCCAGTTGGCGAAGGAGTCGTTCCAGTCGCCGTAGCCGTTGGTCAGCGTCATCGGCCGGTCGGTGCCGGTGTACTCGACGACGTCGCCGCGCTTGCTGATGTTGTAGATCCAGGCGGCGTTGGCGGTGCTCATGCCGGTGCAGCCGTGGCTCACGTTGGCGTGGCCCTGCGAGCCGACCGACCACGGAGCCGCGTGCAGGAACTCACCGCTGTAGGTGACCCGCATGGCGTACTCGACGTCGTCGATGTCGTAGGCGTCCGGGCTGTTGCGGTTGATGCCGACGGTCTCGGAGTTCATCCGCTTGTGCCGGAACTTCTCGATGATCACCTTCACGCCGGAGCGAGTGGTGAAACCGGGCTTGCCGGTGGTGATCGGCGTGACCCTGGCGAGCTTGCCGTTGATGAAGGTCTTCATCTGGTGGGTCTGCGCGTTGACCTTGCTGATGACCGCGTCGCCCACGTGGAACGTGGAGGTGCGGCTGAGCTGGCCGTAGATGCCGTTGCCGGCCGGGATGCTGTTGACGTCGGCGGTCACGGTGACGTCGGTGCCGGGCTTCCAGTAGTTCACCGGGCGCCAGTGCACCTCGTAGTCGCTGATCCAGTGCCAGGCGCCCTTCTGGCCCGAGGTGTTCGTCACCTTCAGGTGCTTCTCGATGGACGCCTTGTCGGCCACCGCCACGTCGAAGTGCACGATGACGGGCATGCCGACGCCGACCGTCTCGCCGCCGAGCGGGACGAAGCTGGGGTAGGTCTGCTGCTTCAGGGACAGCGCCTGAGTCGTGAAGGACGAGCTCCGGGTGGCCTTGATGCCCTCGGCGTCGACCGCCGTCGTGGCGACGCGGTAGCGGGTGCCGGGCTCGAGCCGGGCGCTGGAGGTCCAGCTGGTCTTGTCGGCGGAGAGGTCACCCGCGAGCTTCTTGCCGGCACCGCGGACGGTCACCGACTCGAACGTGCCCTGGTCGGCGGTCAGCTTGACCACCTTGTCGACCGCGACGCCGGTGCGGGCCACGTTGGTCGCCACGGTCGCCGCCGACTGCGGCGGGGCGGAGGAGGACGGGGCCGAGGACGCGGCCGGCTCGCTCGCCGCCCTGCGACGCGGCCTGGTTGCCGCCGGTCGAGGTGCACCCCGCCGCGAGCGCGGCCACGGTCACGAGGCCGACCAGAACGGCTGCCTGACGGCGCGGTCGGGAGCGCAGCAGGCCACCGGGACGATCGGACATGGGTTCCCCTCGCAAAGTGAAAGATCCACTTCAGGGTAACAAGCAACGCCCCCCGGAACCGATTCGGACGCCGGTGGGGACCGTCACAAGCCGGTCACGAGCGTGGCGGGTTTCCGACGCGAAAGCCCTGCCGCGACGGGCGATTCCACCCCAACCAGGACAGAACCGCCCTCCCCCTCGTCAGTGCGCGTGCTCGCCCACGTAGTACTCGTAGATCCAGCCGCACAGGGCCAGGGTGCCCAGCCCGACACCCATGATGACCAGCCACCAGGCGCCCATCGCGACGCCGAAGACCATCAGGCCGAGGGTGGCGCCGCACCACAGCGGCCACCAGCTGTACGGCGGGAAGAACCCGAGCTCCCCCGCGCCGTCGGCGATCTCGGCGTCGTGACGGTCCTCGGGGCGCGGCTCCATCTTGGAGGCGTGCACGCCGAGGTACAGCGTCACCAGCAGGGTGAGCAGGAACGTCATCACCAGCGCGGACGTGCCCGTCGGGTCACCGGCGATGAACCAGTAGGCCGGGGCCACGAGCAGGAAGAAGACGGTGCAGATCGCGAAGATCCAGGCTTCGGCCTTCATCGGTCGGTGTCGCCCTTCTGGTCGTCGACGGGGTGTCCCATGGTCTGCTCGAGGTGCGACTGGCGACCGGTGACGGTCGGGGCGTCCGCGAGGTCACGCTCCTCGGCGAGGGCGTCGTTCTCGGCCAGCTCCAGCGCGGCGACCTCGGGGTGGTGCAGGTCGAACGCCGGCGACTCCGAGCGGATCCGCGGGATCGACAGGAAGTTGTGCCGCGGCGGCGGGCTCGAGGTGGCCCACTCGAGCGACCGACCCCAGCCCCACGGGTCGTCGACGCCGACCATCGGCGTCTTGGCCGACTTGTAGACGTTGAGCAGGAACGGCAGCGTCGAGGCGCCGAGCAGGAACGAGCCGATCGTGGATATCTGGTTGAGCGTGGTGAACCCGTCGGAGGCGAGGTAGTCGGCGTAGCGGCGCGGCATGCCCTCGACGCCCAGCCAGTGCTGCACGAGGAACGTCGTGTGGAAGCCCACGAACAGCAGCCAGAAGTGCACCTTGCCGAGACGCTCGTCGAGCATCCGGCCGGTCATCTTCGGCCACCAGAAGTAGAAGCCCGCGAACATCGCGAACACCACGGTCCCGAACACCACGTAGTGGAAGTGCGCCACCACGAAGTAGGAGTCGGACACGTGGAAGTCCAGCGGCGGGCTGGCCAGGATCACGCCGGTCAGGCCACCGAACAGGAAGGTGACCAGGAAGCCCACCGACCAGAGCATGGGGGTGTCGAACGACAGGGACCCGCCCCACATCGTGCCGATCCAGTTGAAGAACTTCACCCCCGTGGGTACGGCGATCAGGAACGTCATGCCGGAGAAGAACGGCAGGTCGACGGCGCCGGTGACGAACATGTGGTGCGCCCAGACGGCCACCGACAGCACGGCGATCTGACACAGTCGCGGCCACCAGGCCGACGTACCCGAAGATCGGCTTGCGGCTGAACACCGGCAGGATCTCGGTGATGATGCCGAAGAACGGCAGCGCGATGATGTAGACCTCGGGGTGCCCGAAGAACCAGAACAGGTGCTGCCACAGGATCGGGCCGCCGTTGGCGGGGTCGAAGATGTGGGCGCCGAAGGCCCGGTCGGCCTCGAGCGAGAGCAGCGCGCCGGCCAGGATCGGGAACGCGATCAGCACCAGCAGGCTGGTGACCAGGGTGTTCCACACGAAGATCGGCATCCGGAACATCGTCATGCCCGGCGCGCGCATGCAGATGATCGTGGTGATGAAGTTGACCGCGCCGAGGATGGTGCCGAGACCGGCCATCCAGAGGCCCATGATCCAGAGGTCACCACCGACGCCGGGGCTGCGTGCCGCGTCGGACAGCGAGGTGTAGGCCGTCCACCCGAAGTCGGCCGCGCCCTGCGGGGTCAGGAAGCCCGAGCCCGGCGATGATGCCGCCGAACAGGAACAGCCAGTAGCTGAACATGTTGAGCCGCGGGAACGCGACGTCGGGGGAGCCGATCTGCAGCGGCATGATCACGTTGCCGAAGCCGAAGAACAGCGGCGTCGCGAACAGCAGCAGCATGATCGTGCCGTGCATCGTGAAGAGCTGGTTGTAGAGCTCGTCGTTGACGACCTGCTGACCCGGGAACGCGAGCTCCGAGCGGATCAGCATCGCCATCAGGCCGCCGATCAGGAACCACGCGAACGACGTGGCGAGGTACAGCTTGCCGATCACCTTGTGGTCGGTGGTCGTGATGACCCTGACGATCTGCTGGCCCAGGGTGTTGGGCCGGGTCGTGGTGGCGCTCTGGAACTTGGCGCCTTCGGCTGTCGCGCTCACTCGCCGCCTCCGTTCTCATCGAGTCCGGCCTGCTTGTCGACCTCGGAACCGCCGAGCGCCGGGCCGATGTTGCCCTGCTGCTGCAGCTGCTCGAGGTGGGTCTTGTACTCGTCCTCGCTCACGACCTTCACGTTGAAGAGCATCCGTGAGTGGTAGGTGCCGCACAGCTCCGCGCAGCGCCCCTTGAACGTGCCCTCACGCGTCGGGGTGAGGCTGAAGTGGTTCTTGCGCCCGGGCACGACGTCCATCTTGAACAGGAACGCCGGCACCCAGAACGAGTGGATGACATCAGGCGAGCGCAGCTCGAAGTCGACGCTCTGGTCGACCGGGAGGTAGAGCGTGGGCCGGTCGGCGGTCGTGCCGCCGTCGTACACCGTGGTCGACCCGCCGAGCGCCGGGTCCTTGTCGTAGTTGAACGTCCAGGACCACTGCTGCCCCACCACGGTGACCGTGTGGTCGGCCTTGCCGCTCTTGGGCTCGGCGAGCACTTCGTTCTGCACGGTGACGGTGAAGAAGAAGAACACCAGCACCATGACGACCGGGGCGACCGTGTAGAGGATCTCGATCGGCAGGTTGTAGCGCGTCTGCACCGGGATCTCGTCGTCGCGGCGGCGGTAGAACTTCACGCAGGCGTAGCCGATCAGGCCCCACACGACGATGCCGACGATGGCGGCCGCCAGCCAGGCGCCCATCCAGAGGGAGTGCATCCCCTCGCTCCGGTTGGTGATGCCCTCGGGCTGCGCCAGTCGCCTGAAGGACCTTCTCTCCGCGACGGAGCACGAGGACACCAGCATCGTCGCGCCGGTCACCATGGCCACCAGCGCGATCGAGCGGGCGCGCCTGGGGAGCTGCAGACTCAAGACAGAGCCTCTCTCTCAAAACGACGGTCAGGCAGAACGTTACTACTGAGGCACGGTGTGTCTGCGGGTAGGTGGGGCGGTAGTTTCCGGGTGTGACGTTCCCGACGGGGTCTCCCGCTCCGGGCTCCCCCACCTACCTCGACACGGTCTCCACCGAGCCCCTGCACCCGGCCGCGCGGGAGACGCTCCTCGCGGCGCTGGATCGTGGTTTCGCCGACCCGTTGCGGCTGCACGGCGCCGGTCGTGAGGCGCGGCTGCTGCTCGACAACGCCCGCGAGGTGGTGGCCACGCTGCTCGGCGTCCGTCCCGACGAGGTGTCGTTCACGTCCTCGGGCACGCAGGCGGTCCACCTGGGTGTGCTCGGCCTGCTGCTGGGACGTCGACGGACCAGCACCCGGCTGGTGCACAGCGCGGTCGAGCACTCGGCGGTGCTGGCGGCCGGGGCGTGGTGGTCCCGCCACTTCTCCGGTACGACGGACGGGGTGCCCGTGGACCACGAGGGGCACGTTCGGCTCGACGCACTGGAGGCAGCCCTGGCGGGTGAGCCGACCGGTGTGCTCGCCGTCCAGGTGGCGAACCCGGAGGTGGGCACGCTGCAGCCCCTCGCCGAGGTCGCGGCGACGGCCGCCCGGCACGACGTACCCCTCTTCGCGGACGCCGCCGCCGCGGCCGGCCGCATCGACCTGCCGGGCGGCTGGCAGGCGGCGGCGGCCTCGGCGCACAAGTGGGGCGGCCCCGCCGGCGTCGGCGTGCTGCTGGTGCGCAAGGGCGCCCGCTGGCGCGCGCCGTTCCCCACCGACGACCGCACCGACGCCCGCGTGGCCGGGTTCGAGAACGTCCCGGCCGTGCTCGCTGCGGCCGCCGCGCTGCAGGCGGTCGTCGCGGAGCGGGACGAGGTCGGCACCCGGCAGCGCGGCCTGGTCGACCGGCTCCGCGCCGGCCTGGCGGGGCTCGACGACGTCGACGTCGTCGGCGACCCGGTGCGGCGGCTGCCGCACGTGCTGACCTTCTCCTGCCTCTACGTCGACGGCGAGTCCCTGGTGACCGAGCTCGACCGGCTCGGCTTCGCGGTCGCATCGGGATCGGCGTGCACGGCCAGCAGCCTCGAGCCGTCACACGTGCTTGCCGCGATGGGTGCGCTGACGCACGGCAACGTCCGGGTGTCCCTGGCGCGCGACACCGCGGAGGCGGACGTCGACCGGCTGCTGGCGGCACTGCCCGGTGTCCTGGGCCGGCTGCGACCACCGGGCTGAGAAGGTTGCCCCGTGGACGCCGACGCCGAGCTCGACTGCCGCGGGATGATGTGCCCGCTCCCGATCATCCGGCTGGCCAACAACCTGCCCGACGTCCCCGTCGG
Source organism: uncultured Actinomycetota bacterium (assembly GCA_963827435.1). Classification (GTDB taxonomy): domain Bacteria; phylum Actinomycetota; class Actinomycetes; order Propionibacteriales; family Nocardioidaceae; genus Nocardioides_B. The sequence goes on along the minus strand of CAWHAU010000019.1, from coordinate 47,138 downwards.
CGGCACGCTGGCATTGGTGGCCGACGACCCGGCGGCCCGGCCGGACATCGCCGCGTGGTGCCGGATGCGCGGTCAGGAGTACGTCGGCGAGGACGTCGCCGACGACGGGGTGCCGCGGTTCGTGGTGCGCCGGCTGCGGTGACGACGTGATGGGTCAGGGGCGTGGGGTCTTGACGTGCGCGGCGATCTCGGCCGCGGCGTCCGCACCGTAGGCCGCGGCGAAGCGGTCGACGAACTGCTGCTGGTGGAGGGTGTACTCCTGGGTGCCGACCTTCTCCACCACGAACACCGCGAGCAGGCAGCCGAGCTGAGCGGCCCGCTCCAGCGACAGGTCCCACTCCAGGGCGGCCAGGAAGCCGGCGCGGAAGGCGTCGCCCACACCGGTCGGCTCGACCTTCTGGATCTCCGGCACGGCCGGGACCACGATCGGCTCCTCGCCCTTGCGCTCGACCCGGACGCCCTGGGCACCCAGCGTGACCACCCAGGTGCCGACCCGGTCCAGGATGTCGTCGTGGGACCAGCCGGTCTTCTTCTCGATCAGCGCGGACTCGTACTCGTTGCTGAACAGGATGGCGGCGCCGTCGATGAGCTCCTTGATCATGTCGCCGTCGCCGAACGCGAGCTGCTGGCTGGGGTCGGCGATGAACGGGTAGCCCCGGCGGCGGCACTCGTTGGTGTGCCGGAGCATGCCCTCGGGGTCGTTCGGCCCGATCAGGACGTACGTCGCCCCGCCGACCCGGTCCACGATCGGGGTGAGCTCGATGTCCCGGGCCTCGCTCATCGCGCCGGCGTAGAACGACGCGATCTGGGCCATCGTGGCGTCGTTGGTGCAGACGAACCGCGCGGTGTGCTTGGTCTCGGACACGTGCACCGAGTCGCAGTCGACGTTGTGCCTGACCAGCCAGGAGCGGTAGTCGACGAAGTCCTCGCCGACGGCGCCGACCAGGATCGGCCGCAGACCGAGGTTGCCGAGCCCGAAGCAGATGTTGGCCGCGCACCCGCCGCGCCGGACCTCGAGGTCCTCGACGAGGAACGACAGCGCGATCTTGTCGAGCTGCTCGACGACGAGCGAGTCGGCGAACTTGCCGGGGAACGACATCAGGTGGTCGGTGGCGATGGAGCCGGTGACGAGCAGCGACACGGGAGGGTCCTCGCAGCGATCGGAGGTGGAATCGGGGACACCGGGACACTACCCGCCGGTACCCGTGGGGATACCTCCCGGTAGCCCCTAGCGTGGCCGCATGAGCTACGAGCGGCTGCCCTACGACGACGCCTCCACCGCCACCGAGATGACGACGGACTGCGAGGCCGTCGGGTCGGCGCTGCAGCTCCCGGCCCGTCGTACGCCGGCCGAGCGGGCCCGGGCCGCCGCGGTCCGGCCGGCGCCGAGCATCCGCTTCGAGGACTACCCGCGCGAGGTGGAGAAGCCGACCATCCAGGTGTCGAAAGCGGCGTCCCGGCTGGCCGCTGCCATCCACCCCTACCTGGACTGACACACCCTGCCGCCCCGCCTGTTCGCGGGGCATGCTGGAGGTGTGACACCGAGCACGTCCCGCTGGCTCGCGCCCATCGGCGCGTCCGCCGCGGTGCTCGCGGTCTTCGTGGTGCCCGGCGTGCTCGCAGGCAACGGCAGGGGCGCCGGTCCCGGTCTGGACCAGGTGTTCGTCCCGCACGACCCGGTGACGCCCTCCCTGCCGTCGTACGGCAGCCAGAGGCGCCGGGACGGCCGGGGCGTCGAGATCGTCGGCTACAAGGCGATGGGCCGGACGCTGCAGGTCTTCTACGCGATCGAGCAGACGACCGACTGCTCCAACCGGATCCAGAGCCCGAAGGTCGAGGAGCACGCGAGCACCGTCGTGGTGGAGCTGTTGCGGCGGCCCTCGGCGGCGCCGGACCAGGTCTGCCACCGGATTCTGCTCACCAACTCCGTCGAGATCGTGCTGTCCCGGCCGATGGGCGGGCGGTTGCTGCAGGACGGGTCCCGCGGCAGGTCACTGGTGCCGATCGAGCGGCCGTTCCGCTCCGACGTCACCGACACGGTCGAGGCCGCCGGACTCACGTGCCGGCCGGTGAGGCCGGAGAGACCGAAGACCCCCGCTGCCCGTGGGGGCGGCGGGGGTCTTCGACCTTGGGAGTCTGTGGCGGTGGCTCAGTGGAACGAGTCGCCGCAGGCGCAGGAACCCGTGGCGTTCGGGTTGTCGATGGTGAAGCCCTGCTTCTCGATGGTGTCGACGAAGTCGATGACGGCGCCGTTGAGGTACGGCGTGCTCATCCGGTCGACGACCACGGAGACACCGTCGAAGTCGGTGACGACGTCACCGTCGAGGTTCCGCTCGTCGAAGAAGAGCTGGTAGCGCAGACCGGAGCAGCCGCCGGGCTGGACGGCGATGCGGAGCTGGAGGTCGTCGCGACCCTCCTGCTCGAGAAGGCTCTTGACCTTGCTGGCGGCGGCGTCGCTGACGTTGATGCTGTCGGGACGGACCTGCGTCTCTGTGCTGGTGTCGACCTGCTCGGTCATCGATGTGCTCCCTGGACTGGCTCGACAGTTCGAAAGTTGACGATCTGCTGTCTCAATGGTCGCACATCCCGGGGTATTCCCAAGAACCGTGCTCGAGGACACGCACCGCCCGAAGCCGGGCTCAGCGCGACCAGGACCGGGCCGTCCGCTCGGCGAGCGCCGCCAGGCTGCCGGCCGGGTCGGCGAAGCTGGCCTCCTCGCCCACCAGGTCGACCGTGGAGTACGCCGACTCGACCCCGAGTGCCCGCATCTCGCGGGAGCCGACGAGGACCTGACCGGCGAGCGCGATGCACGGCTGCAGCGCCTCCGCGGCGATCGCCGCCACGCCGTAGGGCACCTTCCCGCCGCGGGACGAGAAGTCGAACGCCCCCTCGCCGGTGACCACGAGGTTCGCCGCCCGGGCACGCTCGAGGAGCCCGACGGCGTCGGCGACCACGTCGAGGCCAGGGACCCGCGTGGCGCCCAGGAGCAGCAGCGCGAAGCCGAGGCCGCCGGCCGCGCCGGCGCCCTTGCCGAGCGCCGTCTTCTTGTCGGTGGCGTCGGCGAGCCGCTCCAGCAGCGCGTCGACCGCCTGCAGGCGGTCCTCGGCCACGCCCTTCTGCGGCCCGAAGACGTTGATGGCGCCCCGCAGCCCCAGCAGCGGGTTGTCCACGTCGGAGGCGGCGACCAGCTGCACCCCGGCGACCCGCTTCCGGGCCGCGGCCAGGTCGACGCTCTCCAGGTCCCCGAGGGCGGCGGCACCGCCGGTCAGGGCGCCGTCCGGCGTGGAGGTCGCCCCGAGCGCCGCGAGCAGGCCGGCTCCCCCGTCGTTGGTGCCGGAGCCGCCGAGCCCGACGACGACCCGGGTGGCGCCCGCCTCGCAGGCCACGGCGACCAGCTCGCCGACCCCGTAGGTGCCGGCCTCCTCGGGCCGCCGCTCCTCGCGCGGCGTGAGGTGCAGGCCGCACGCCTGGGCGCTCTCGACGTACGCCGTGCCGTCGTGCACCAGCACGGAGCCCGGCACCGGCTCGCCGTACGGCCCGCGGACGGTCACCGCCAGCAGGTCCCCGCCCAGCGAGGCGTGCAGGACGTCGACGAAGCCGGGGCCGCCGTCCGCCATCGGGACCAGCTCGAGCTCGTCGCCGGGGGCGTGGCGCCGCCAGCCCTCGGCGATCGCCTCGGCCGCCTCGACGGCGCTCAGGGTGCCGGCGAACTTGTCAGGAGCGATCAGCACGCGCATGAGAGCCATCCAACATGATTCGATGACGTGCGATGAACGCCGACTACGTGGTCCGCCCGATGACCATCGCGGACACGCCCGCGGTGGAGCGGCTGTCGGACGCCGCGCTCTACGACCTCGACCTGCGCACGCACCGGACCGGCTGGCCCGAGCCCGAGCGCCGGTCGCCGGAGCGGGCGGAGAGCTGGCGTGCCCGGATCGAGCACCTCGTCCGGCACGACCCCCGCGGCTGCTGGGTGGCCGAGGGCGCCTCCGGCGTGATCGGCGCGGCGGCCAGCATGCGGCGCGACATGACCTGGCTCCTCGCGGCGTACTTCGTCCAGCCCGGCCTCCAGGGCAAGGGGGTCGGCCGGCAGCTGCTCGACGCCGCGTTGTCCTACGGGTCCGGCTGCCTGCGCGGCATGCTGGCCGCCTCCGAGGACCCGGCGGCGGTGCGGCGCTACCGGCTCGCCGGCTTCACCCTGCACCCGACCATGCTGCTGTGGGGCAGCGTCGCCCGCGCGGCGCTGCCGGTCGTGGAGCGGGTCCGGGACGGCTCCCTCGGGGACGTCGACCTGCTCAACTCGGTCGACCGGCAGGTGCGCGACAGCGCCCACGGCGTCGACCACGAGATCCTCACCAGGCTGCACCGGCTGGTCGTCGCCGACCGGTCCACCGGGTCCGGCTACGCCTACGTCCCGCGGGGCGGCGGCGCCTACCTGCTGGCCGCGACCAACCGGCGCACCGCGACCGACCTGCTCTGGGAGGCGCTGGCCGCCTCCTCCCCCGACCAGCCTGTGGCCGTCGACCACCTCACCGCCGGGAACGAGTGGGCCGTCGACGTCGGGATGGCCTGCAGGATGGAGCTGTGGACCCGCGGCTACCTCGCGCTGCGCGGCATGAAGCCGCCGGTGCCCTACCTGCCGAGCGGCCACTACCTGTGAGGGTCGCTGTGAAAGGATGTCGGTGTGACAACAACTGACCTGCCCCTGCTGTCGCTGGGCCGCGACGCCGATCTGCGCTCCGAGCCGGGCGTCGACTGCCCCGGGTCGCTGCCGGCTGCGAGCGACCCCGACCTGGTGGCGCGGGCCCGCGCCGCCAAGGCGGCTCTGGGTGACCGGGTGTTCGTGCTCGGGCACCACTACCAGCGCGACGAGGTCATCGAGTTCGCGGACGTGACCGGCGACTCGTTCAAGCTCGCGCGGGACGCGGCCGCGCGGCCGGAGGCGGAGTACGTCGTCTTCTGCGGCGTGCACTTCATGGCCGAGTCGGCCGACATCCTGACCTCCCCCGCGCAGCAGGTGATCCTGCCCGACCTCGCGGCCGGCTGCTCGATGGCGGACATGGCCGCGCTGGCGCAGGTCGAGGACGCGTGGGACGCGCTGGAGGACGCCGGGGTCGCCCCGTCCGTCGTACCGGTGACGTACATGAACTCCTCCGCCGACATCAAGGCCTTCTGCGGTCGGCACGGCGGCGCGGTCTGTACGTCGTCCAACGCGCAGGTCGCGCTCGAGTGGGCGTTCGACCAGCACCGGGACGCGAAGGTGCTGTTCCTCCCGGACCAGCACCTCGGCCGCAACACGGCCGTCCTGCAGATGGGGATGTCGCTCGAGGACTGCGTGGTGTGGAACCCGCACAAGCCCAACGGCGGGCTGACCGCGGCCCAGCTGCGCGACGCCCGGATGATCCTCTGGAAGGGCCACTGCTCGGTGCACGGCCGGTTCACCGCGCAGTGCGTGGACGAAGTGCGCGAGCGGGTCCCCGGCGTGCAGGTGCTGGTGCACCCCGAGTGCACGCACGACGTGGTGACGAAGGCCGACCTGGTCGGCTCGACGGAGTTCATCATCAAGACCGTCGAGGCGGCTCCCCCGGGCTCGTCGTGGGCGATCGGCACCGAGCTCAACCTCGTGCAGCGGCTGGCGAACGCGCACCCCGAGCAGAACATCACGTTCCTGGACAAGACGGTCTGCTACTGCTCGACCATGAACCGGATCGACCTGCCGCACTTCGTGTGGGCGATGGAGAACCTCGCCGCGGGGACGGTCGTCAACCGGATCGAGGTCGACCCCGACACCGAGCGGTGGGCCAAGGTCGCACTGCAGCGGATGCTGGACCTGCCGGCGCGCAGCGCGGCGAAGGACTAGGTCGCCCTCAGGCACCGGCAGGCAGCTCGAACCAGACCGTCGTGCCGCCGCCGGGCGTCTCGTCGAGCCCGATCTCGCCGCCGTGCGCGCGGACCACCCGCGCACAGATCGCGAGGCCGAGGCCGGTGCCCTCCACGGTCTCGTCGCCGCGGACCAGCGGCTCGAACACGTGGCCGCGCCGGTCGGCCGGGATCCCGGGGCCGTTGTCGGCGACCTCGACGCGCCAGCCGCCGTTCGCCCGCCGGGCGGCGACGGCCACGTGCGGCGTCCGCAGCGGCCGGGTGAACTTGCCGGCGTTGGCGACGAGGTTCTGCAGCAGCGCCCGCAGCTGGGTGGGGTCACCGGGGACGACGGGAAGGTCGCCCACCTCGAGGACCACGTCGTCGAGCGTCGCGCCCAGGTCGACGCGGACCTCCGCCATCACCGCCGCGAGGTCGACGTCGGTGAGCCGCAGCTCGCCGCCGACCTGCCCGTAGGCCAGCAGCTCCTCGATCAGCCGCCGCATCCGGTCCGCGCCGCCGAGCGCCCGGTCGACCATCCACGCGGCGTCGGCGTCACCGCTGACCACGTCCCGCTCCTTCAGCAGGCCGAGGGCCATGCTCACCGACGTCAGCGGGTTGCGCAGGTCGTGGGCGGCCTGGGAGGCGAAGCTGCCGAGCTGCTCGTTGGAGCGGCGCAGCTCGTCGCGCGCGCTGCGCAGCTGGTCCAGGGATCGCTCCAGCTGCCGGGTCCGCAGGCCGAGCTCGAGCACGTCGACGACGCGGTCCGCGAGCATCCGCAGCGCCTCCCGCTGGCGCTGGTCGAGCACCCGCGGCTGGTCGTCGAAGACGCAGAGCGTGCCGATGGCGACGCCTTCGGGCGTGACCAGGTGGTGGGCCGAGTAGAACCGGACGTCGCCGATCACCCCGGTCACGAAGGGGTTGTCCGCGAAGCGCGGGTCGAGCCGGGCGTCCGGCACGATCACCGGCTCCGGCTCGTGCAGCACCGCCGCGCACATGGAGTCCTGCCGCGCGCAGATCGACGGGTCCAGGCCGACGGCGGCGATCTGCACCTGCTCGGTCGACGTGATCAGGTTGATGACGGCCTGGGGTACGTCGCAGATCTGCGCCGCGAGCGACACCAGGGCCTGCAGGTCCCGGCGGGGAGGGACACCCAGGACGGCGTACCGGGCGATCTCCTCGACCCGCGCGAGGTCCTCCTCGCCGGCGACCCGAGTCGTCGTCATCGCGCGCCCTCCCGAGACCCTGTGGCGGATGTGAGCACAGGATTCTGTCAGAGACCGGGTGCGCCCCACACCGGCATCCAGCGGCCGAGGTCGGGCTCGATGCGCAGGTCGTTCTTGAGCAGGTCGCGGACCTGGATCTCCAGCAGGTTGTCGCGCTGCTGCGGCCCCTGCGGGGCGAACGGGTAGAACGTGCCCTGCTTGTAGAGGTAGACCAGCCCCAGCCGGCGCCCCGACGCGTCGGTGAAGCCGATGAGCGAGCACAGCAGGCTGGGCCCGAAGCCCTGGGCCTCCAGCGAGGTGTTGACGGTGTGCAGGTCCGTGACCAGCGCCGACAGGTCGTCGGGGCTCTGCCGGGCGAGCAGCCAGGTGAAGCCGAAGGAGTCCGTGCTCCGCTCGACGTCCGGGTCGTCGTCGTTGTCGAGCAGCTCGACGACGTCGGCCTGGGTCTGCGCGAAGGCGGCGCCCTCGGCGGCCCGGTAGCAGACCGAGCCGAGGCCGGTCGGGGTGAAGCCGGCGGCCGTCTGCAGCGTGATGGCCGCGGCCGGCAGCGCGAACAGCGCGTCCAGGTTGGCCTGGACGGGCTTGCTCCGTCCGGTCAGGGTGCTCCAGAGACCCATCGTCAGGTGCCGAGGCCGGGGGCCGGGAACCCGCCGTCCATCGGCTTGCCGAGCTCGGCGGAGATCTTCGCCAGCTGCTCGAGCCGCTGCTCGAGCGACGGGTGCGTCGAGGTGAGCGTCTTCAGCGTCATGCCGCTGACGGCCGGGGCGATGAAGAACGCGTTCAGGGGCTGCGACGACCGCAGGTCCTTGTTGGGGATGGACGCGATCTCACCGCTGATCTTGGTCAGCGCGCTGGCCAGGGCCGACGGCTTCTGGGTGAGGAAGGCGCCGGCCCGGTCCGCGCACAGCTCGCGGTAGCGCGACAGGAGCCGGGTCAGGAAGAAGCTCACGGCGTACACCACCAGGCTGACCGCCAGGACGATGAGCCACACCGGGATGCCGTTGTTGTTGTTGTTATTGCCCCCACGGCGGTCCCCGCCGCCGAAGATGGCGCCGTACTGCGCGCCGCGGGTGAGCATCGCGGCCATGATCCCGGCCGAGCTGGCGAGCGTCATCACCAGCACGTCCTTGTGCGCGACGTGCGAGAGCTCGTGGGCGAGCACGCCCTCCATCTCCTCGGCGGTCAGCTTGTCGAGGATCCCCGTGGTCACGCAGACGGCCGAGTGGCTCGCCGACCGGCCGGTCGCGAACGCGTTCGGCATGTCGGTGTAGGCGATCGCCACCCGCGGCTTCGGCATGTCGGCGAGCGCGCAGAGCCGGTCGATCATGCCGTGCAGCTCGGGCGCCTCCTGCGGCGTGACCTCGCGGGCCCGCATCGCCTTGAGCGCCACGGTGTCGGAGTTGTACCACTGGAACCACGCGACGCCGATGCCCGCGAAGCCGATCAACACCCAGAGACCGGTGTTGCGGAAGACGAACATGAGCGCCACGACGAGCGCCACGAACAGCCCGCCGAGCAGGAACAGGACCAGGGTCATCCGCGCGGTCAGGCCGCGGTCGTTGATGAAACGTGTGCTTGCCATCAGCCCGGGATCAGCCCCTCGTCGCTGAGCAGCTCCCGCACCTCCTCCAGCGTCGCGTCGGAGGGGGGCAGGATCAGGTCGGAGTCCTCGAGCGACTCGTCGGGGAGGGGCGTACCGGCTTCACGCACGGCGTTCAGCAGCGCGTCGAGCGCCTGCGAGAACGTCTCCCGGTCCCCCTGCTCCACGGCCGCCTCGACCGCGGAGTCCAGCTCGTTGAGCGCGGGCAGCCGGTCGTCGGACACGTCCCACTGCCCCTCGCCGAGGATCCGCACGATCATGCCGTTCCTTCTTCCTTCCGGGGCTCCTCGGCCGCCTCGACCTGGGCCGGCGGCGTCGAGTCGGCCTGCTCCAGCGCCTGCTGGGCGCCGGCCCCGCCCGTCGTACCGGCCTTGAGGGCGGCCAGCTCGGCCTCCACGTCGGACTGGGAGGACATCGCCTCGAGCTCGCGGGCGATGTCGTCGCCCCGGTTCAGCGAGCTCGCGTCGTCGAGCGCGCCGGAGGCGATCAGCTCGTCGATCGCGCCGGCCCGCGCCTGCATCTGCGCGGTCTTGTCCTCGGCGCGCTGGACCGCCATCCCGACATCGCCCATCTCCTCCGAGATGCCGGAGAAGGCCTCGTTGATGCGGGTCTGCGCCTCGGCCGCGGTGTACTTCGCCTTGATCGTCTCCTTCTGCGTGCGGAAGGACTCGACCTTGGCCTGCAGCCGCTGCGAGGCGAGGGTGAGCTTCTCCTCCTCGCCCTGCAGCTGCGCCTGCTGCGCCTTGAGGTCGCTCATCTGGCCGGTCAGCGCGGACTTGCGGGTGAGGGCCTCACGGGCGAGGTCCTCGCGGCCCATCGACAGCGCCTTCTGCGCCTGCTCGGTCAGCTTGTCGGACTGCTGCTGGAGCTGCGCGGCCTGGAGCTCGACGCGCTTGCGGCTCGTGGCGACGTCGGCCACGCCGCGGCGTACCTTCGTCAGCAGCTCGAGCTGCCGCTTGTAGCTGTAGTCGAGCGTCTCGCGCGGGTCCTCGGCACGGTCGAGCGCCTTGTCGGCCTTGGCGCGGAAGATCAGGCTGATGCGCTTCATGAGGGTCATCGAGGACAGCGCCCCTTTTCTTTCTCGGATGCAGCCCGGTGGCGGCACGGTGACGTCGTCACCACCCTACGGGCCAACGGGCGGCCGGAGTAGGAGGTTCCCGGCGGTCTCGGCGCGCCCGGACGCGGTTAGTCTGGGGCCCTGACCACCCCCGCAGGACCTCCGCCCGGAGACCCGTCCGGAGACCTGCCCGGAGACCCGCCCAGAGACCGAGGAAGCAGTCCGTTGTTCCGTCGCAGCAAGACCGCCGAGACCGCCGCCCCCGCCGCCCCCGACAAGGTCGGCGGCAAGGGCCGTCCGACGCCCACCCGCAAGGAGGCGCAGGCCGCCGCGAAGGCGATGGCCAAGGGACCGGCCGACCGCAAGGAGGCCGCCCGGCTCCAGCGGCAGCGCCGCAACGAGAGCAGCGCCAAGATCCGCGAGGGCATGAAGACCGGCGACGAGCGCTACCTGCCGGCCCGCGACAAGGGCCCGGTGCGCCGCTTCGTCCGCGACTGGATCGACGCCCGCCTCTGCGTCGCCGAGATGCTGCTCCCGCTGCTGATCATCATCATGGTCGGCCAGACCCTGTCGCAGAGCCTGGCCAACGGGCTGTGGAGCGCGACGATCCTGCTGGTCGCACTGGACACCTCGCTGGTCGTGTTCCGGCTGCGCCGTGAGCTGCGCCGCCGCTTCCCCGACACCAGCACCAAGGGTGCCGTCGGGTACGGCATCCTCCGGTCGCTGCAGCTGCGCTGGATCCGGATGCCCAAGCCGCAGGTCAAGCTGGGCGCCAAGCTGCCCCAGCGTTACTGAGCGTCACTGAGCGCTGCCGAGGGCCACCGGCTCCTCGTTGGAGCCTGTGTCTAGGGTCGGGGCCATGGAGTTCCGCAACCTCGGCACGAGTGGTCTCAAGGTCTCGGCGATCGCCTACGGCAACTGGCTGACCCACGGGTCCCAGGTGGAGGAGGACGCGGCGCTGGCCTGCGTCCGGCAGGCGTTGGACGAGGGCATCACGACCTTCGACACCGCCGACGTCTACGCCAACACCAAGGCGGAGTCGGTGCTCGGCAAGGCGCTGCAGGGTGAGCGCCGCGAGAGCCTCGAGATCCTCACCAAGGTCTACTGGCCGACCGGCCCCGGCAAGCACAACGACAGCGGCCTGTCGCGCAAGCACATCATGGAGTCGATCAACGGCTCGCTGTCGCGGCTCGGCACCGACTACGTCGACGTCTACCAGGCGCACCGCTACGACTACGAGACGCCGCTCGAGGAGACCATGGAGGCGTTCGCCGACGTCGTGCACGCCGGCAAGGCGCACTACATCGGCGTCTCGGAGTGGAAGGCCGAGGAGATCCGGGCGGCGCACGCGCTCGCCCGCGAGCTGCGGATCCCCCTCGTCTCGAACCAGCCGCAGTACAACATGATCTGGCGGGTCATCGAGGCCGAGGTGGTCCCGACGTGCGAGGAGCTCGGCCTCGGCCAGGTGGTCTTCTCCCCCATCGCCCAGGGCGTGCTCACCGGCAAGTACAAGCCGGGCCAGGAGCACCCCGCGGGCTCGCGTGCCACCGACGAGAAGGGCGGCGCGAGCATGATCTCGCGCTGGCTGGACAACGACGACGTGCTCGAGCGCGTCCAGCGGCTCTCGCCGCTCGCGGAGCAGGCCGGCCTGTCGCTCGCCCAGCTCTCGGTCGCGTGGGTCCTGCAGAACAGCAACGTGTCGGCCGCGATCATCGGCGCCTCCCGGCCCGAGCAGGTCACCGAGAACGTCAAGGCGGTCGGCGTGAAGCTCGAGGACGACCTGCTCAAGCAGATCGACGAGGTCCTCGACGGTGTCGTCGAGCGCGACCCCGCCAGGACCGAGTCACCGCGCCGTCGGCCGGTGCGCTGAACGCCGTACGACGGACCGGGTCGGCGACTCAGGCGGAGGCGTGCAGGCTCATCGGGCCGTAGACCTCGCGGTCGCCCTCGAACAGGGTGACCTGCTCGACACCGTCCTCGAGGAGGTCGCGCCAGACCTCGCCGATCCAGGACTCGGCGTCGCTCTGGGACGGGAAGCCGGTGGCGCCGGTCGCCGTGCCGCCGGCGTTCACCTCGGCGCCCGACGCGTCCTCGAACCGCCAGCGCCAGCTCGCCTTGGGCGAGGGGTCGTTGCTGCCGAAGGACGCGGAGGGCTCGAGGGAGTTCGTCATGTGACGAGCCTAACCAGGCGGTCGGCCGCGGTCCTTTGACGCCGTCGCTGAGCGCGTGGGAGCGTGTGCGCAACTGCCCGTCCCTCGGGAAAGCCGGTGTGACTCCGGCGCTGACCCGCAACCGTGAGACGGACCCGGCCACCGGCCGGGCCCGCCGAGCCGGAACACCGAGGCGCGCAGCGGCTCCACATCATCCGTCGAGGTCTACGGGACGGAGCCGGATCCGCGCCCGTCGAGGCGCGCGGGCTCCGGCGAAGTCTGTGCACCGCCGCCACGAAAGGGCCCTCATGGCCATCGCTCCCCGCCGCGTTACCGGCGTCTTCCTGTTCCTGCTGACCCTGCTGTCCGCGCTGCTCGTGGTCGGGGGCACGGCCGGCCCGGCCCAGGCCGCCGACGGCTTCAAGTACTGGAACTACTTCCACGTCGAGAACGGGAAGTACGTCTTCGCGCAGACCGGCCCGGCCGACTACCAGCCCAAGGACGGCTCCGTGGAGGCCTACCGCTACGGCCTGTCCTCCACCGCCGACGGCATCCAGCCCCGCACCGAGGCGACGACCTACTCCGCCGACGACATCTGCAAGGGCGTCGAGGCCAAGCAGGGGCAGAAGCTGGTCGGCGTGCTGCTCGACTACGGCACCGCCGAGGACGCCGGCAGCGGCGAGACCCCGCCCGAGCCGCGGGCCGCCTGCGCGGCGGTGCCGACCAAGGCCAACGGCCAGCAGGTGCTGGACGCGGTCGCCGACGTGCGGGTCGAGAACCAGCTGACCTGCGGCATCGACGGCTACCCGGTCAAGGGCTGCTCGGTCACCGTGAAGAACCCGCCGGCCGCCGCCGCCCAGGACAGCGTCGACTTCACGCTGCCGAAGTCCGCCACCGAGAAGTCCGACGCCGGCACCACGCAGGCCGCCGAGCAGACCGACGACAGCGGCTTCCCGTGGACCCTGGTGGTCGTCGTGGTCGTCGTCCTGGTGCTCGCCGGCGCCGGCCTCGCGGTCGCCCGGCGGGGCCGCAACGCCTGAGGGCCAGCACACCCCGTGCGCGCCGTCGACCGCCTCACGTTCCCCCGGAGCCTCCATCCGGGGGCGTGGTGGCTGTGGGCGGTGGCGCTCGCGGCGGCCGCCAGCCGCACCCAGAACCCGGTGCCGCTGGTGGTCATCCTGGCCGTCACCGGCTTCGTGGTCGCCGCGCGACGCAGCAACGCACCGTGGGCCCGCTCCTACGTCGCGTTCCTCAAGCTGTCGCTCGTCGTGATCGTGGTCCGGATCCTGTTCCAGGCGCTGCTCTCCACGGGCGCGCAGGGCCCCACGGTGCTCTTCACGCTGCCGTCGCTGCCGATGCCGCAGGGCAGCGGACTCAAGCTCGGCGGTGAGGTGACCCTGGAGGCGGTGCTCCGGGCGTTCTACGAGGGCCTGCAGCTGGCCACCATCCTGTGCTGCGTCGGCGCGGCCAACGCGCTCGGCAGCGCGCGGAGGCTGCTCCGCTACGTCCCGGGCGCGCTCTACGAGGTCGGTGTCGCGTGCGTGATCGCGCTGACCTTCGCGCCGCAGCTGGTCACCGACGCCGCGCGGGTGCGCGCGGCGCACCGGCTGCGCGGTCGCAACGGCACCGGCCTGCGCAGCCTTCGCCGGCTGGCCATGCCGGTGCTGGAGGGTGCCCTGGAGCGGTCGGTCGACCTGGCCGCCGCGATGGACTCCCGCGGCTACGGGCGTACGACGGACGACAGCCGCGTCTCGCGACGAGTCACCGGCGTGCTCGTCTTCGGCGGGCTGCTCGGGGTCTGCGTCGGCATCTACGGACTGCTCGACGGCACGGCGTCCGCGTGGCTCGGCCTGCCGATGCTGGCCTTCGGCATGGCCGTCGCCGCGGGCGGCCTGCATCTCGGCGGCCGGCGCACCGGCCGCACCCGCTACCGCCCCGACCCGTGGGCGCTGCCCGAGTGGCTGGTCACCGCGAGCGGGGTGGTCGCCGCGACGGCCGTCTTCATCGACGTGCGCCTGCACCCGGCGGACTTCTTCCTGGCCAGCGTGACCGCGGTGCCGCCGGTCCCGGTGCTGGCGGTCGCGGGCATCCTGGTAGGCGTGCTCCCCGCGTTCGTGGCCCCGCCGCTGCCTGCGGGGTCGGCGCCCGCGAGCCCGCCGAGCGCCTCCGGCGACAGCGCGGTCGCCACGGACCGGACGGGGGTGGCCGCGTGATCCGCTTCGAGGACGTCGGCGTGACCTTCGCCGACAGCACCGAGCCGGTCCTGGCCGGCGTCGACCTGACCATCCCCGAGGGCGAGCTGGTGCTGGTCGTCGGCCGCACCGGCTCCGGCAAGACCACCCTGCTGCGCACCCTCAACGGGCTCGTCCCGCACTTCTCCGGCGGCACCCTGCACGGCCGCGTCGTCGTCGACGGCCGGGACACCCGCACCCACCGGCCGCGCGACCTCGCCGACGTCGTCGGCTACGTCGGGCAGGACCCGCTGGCCGGGTTCGTGACCGACACCGTCGAGGACGAGCTCGCCTACGGCATGGAGTCGCTGGGCCTGGCCGCCGACGTGATGCGCAAGCGCGTCGAGGAGACGCTCGACCTGCTCGGGCTCGCGGAGGTGCGTGGCCGCCCGGTCGCCGACCTGTCCGGTGGCCAGCAGCAGCGGGTCGCCATCGGGTCCGTGCTGACCACGCACCCGCGGGTGCTGGTGCTCGACGAGCCGACCTCCGCCCTCGACCCGCTCGCGGCCGAGGAGGTCCTCGCGACCCTCCAGCGGCTGGTGCACGACCTCGGGCTCACCGTCGTGCTCGCCGAGCACCGGCTGGAGCGGGTCGTGCAGTACGCCGACCGCGTGGTGCTCGTGCCCGGCGGTGCGGCACCGGTGGTGTCCGGCCCGCCGCAGGAGGTGCTCCGCGACGCCCCGGTCGCCCCGCCGGTCGTCGAGCTCGGCCGGATCGCGGGCTGGGACCCCCTCCCCCTGTCCGTGCGGGATGCCCGGCGGCGCGCCGTACCGCTGCGGGAGCGGCTGGCCGACGCCGAGGCGCCGGAGCCGCCCGCGGACCCGGGCGAGGCCGTGGCGACGGTGTCGGACGTGGTCGTCGCCTACGGCCGGCTGCCCGCGCTGCGCGGCGTCTCCCTGGGTATCGGCCGCGGCGAGACGGTCGCGCTGATGGGGCGCAACGGCGCCGGGAAGTCGACGCTGCTGAAGGCGCTCGTCGGCATGAAGCGGGCGACCGGCGGCCGGGTGGAGGTCGACGGGCTGGACCCGGCGGACCTGCGGCCGTCCGCGCTGGTCCGGCACGTCGGCCTGGTGCCGCAGGTGCCCGGCGACCTGCTCTACTCGCCCACCGTCGGCCGCGAGTGCGAGCAGGCCGACCGCGACGCCCGCGTGCACCCCGGCACCACCCTGGAGCTGTTCCGGCGGCTCTCCCCCGGTGTGCCCGTGACGCAGCACCCGCGCGACCTGTCCGAGGGCCAGCGGCTGACCCTCGCGCTCGCGGTGGTGCTCGCCGGGCGTCCTCCGCTGCTGCTGCTCGACGAGCCGACCCGTGGCCTCGACTACACCGCCAAGCACCGGCTGGTGGAGATCCTGCGCGACCTCACCGACGAGGGGCACGCGGTGCTGCTGGCCACCCACGACGTGGAGCTGGTGGCGGAGGTGGCCACCCGGGTGCTGGTGATGGCCGACGGCGAGCTCGTCGCCGACGGCCCGACCGCCGACGTGGTGGTCTCCTCCCCCGCGTTCGCGCCCCAGGTCGCCAAGGTCCTGGCGCCGCAGCGCTGGCTCACGCCGACGCAGGTCGCCGTGGCGCTGGCCGGCACCGAGGCGGTGACGCCGTGAACCTCGTGCCGCTGCGGCTCCGGTCCGCCGTCGCGCTCGGCGCGGTGTTCGCCGTCGGGGTGGTCGCGTTCGGCTGGCCGTTCTTCGCCACGCCCGGCTCCGCGCTGGACACCTCGCACTCCGGCGACGCCCCGATGGTGTTCGTGCTGATGCTGCCGCTGCTCGCGGCCGTCGTGCTGGCCGAGCTGACGTCCGGCGGCATGGACGCCAAGGCCGTGGCGATGCTCGGGATGCTGGCCGCGGTCGGCGGCGCGCTGCGGGCGCTCGGCCCGGGCACCGCGGGCCTCGAGCCCAGCTTCGCCGTGATCATCCTCGGCGGTCGGGTCTTCGGCCGCGGCTTCGGCTTCGTGCTCGGCGCCGTCACGATCTTCACCGGGGGCCTGCTCACCGGCGGCGTGGGGCCCTGGCTGCCGTTCCAGATGATCGCCGCCGGGTGGGTCGGCTTCTTCGCCGGCTGCCTGCCGCCGTCCAAGGGACGGGCGGAGGTGGCCACCCTCGCGGCGTACTCCTTCGTCGCCGGGCTCGTCTTCGGCGCCGTGATGAACCTGTGGTTCTGGCCCTTCGCGTCCTACGGCCCCGAGACGTCGTACGTCGCGGGCGACGCGTTCGCGGGGAACCTGCACCGCTACCTGGTCTTCTACGTGACCACGTCGCTGCCGTGGGACCTCGGCCGCTCGGTGCTGTCCGCGCTGGTGCTGCTGCTCGCCGGCTCGGCCCTGCTGCGGGCGCTGCGCCGGGCCTCCCGCCGGGCGGCCTTCGACGCGGTCGCGGCGTTCGAGTGAACCTCACCCTGCTCGGCACCGGGGCGGCCGACGGCTGGCCGAACCCGCACTGCCGCTGCGCCTCCTGCACCGGCGCCCGCGCCGCCGGCACGCTGCGCGGGCAGACCTCGGCGCTGCTGGACGGGACGCTGCTGCTCGACTGCGGTCCGGAGGCGCCGCACGCCGCGCAGCGCGCCGGGCTGGACCTGACCGGGCTGCGGCACGTGCTGCTCACGCACGCGCACCCCGACCACTGCGCGCCCGCGTTCCTGCTGTTCCGCGCCTGGGTGTCCGACACCCCGCTCGACGTGCTCGGCCCGCCCGAGGTCGTCGAGCAGGCGCGGCATGTGGGTGGCACCGGACTCGGACGTGCGCTTCGTCGCGGTGGCCCCGGGCGAGACCCACTCCCTCGGTGCGTACGACGTCCGGGTGCTCCCCGCCGCGCACGGGACGCCCGGGTCGTGCGTGCTCTACGACGTGACCGGTCCCGGCGGACGGCTGCTCTACGCCACCGACACCGGGCCGCTGCCGGAGGAGACGCTGGACGCGGTAGCCGGCGCGGCCTTCGACGTGGTGCTGCTCGAGGAGACCTTCGGCGACCACGTCACGCACGGGACCGACCACCTCGACCTGCGCACGTTCCCCGAGCAGGTGCGCCGGCTCCGCGCGGCCGGCGCCGTCACGCCGGACACCGACGTGGTCGCCGTGCACCTCTCCCACCGCAACCCCGCCGACCTCGCCGACCGGCTGGCGGCCTGGGGCGCCCGCATCGTCCCCGACGGCACCACTCTCGGCGCGCGGCCGGAGCCGCCGGCGGTCGGCCGCACGCTCGTCATCGGCGGGGCGCGCTCGGGCAAGTCGTCCGCAGCCGAGGGACTGCTCGCGGCGGAGGGGTCGGTGACCTACGTGGCCACCGCCTACCCCGCCGACCACGACGACGAGTGGTCCGAGCGGGTCCGGCTGCACCAGGGCCGGCGACCCGCGCACTGGTCGACGCTGGAGACCACCGACCTGGTGCCGCTGCTCGCGAGCGACGGGCGGCCCCCTGCTGGTGGACTGCCTCACGCTCTGGCTCACCCGGGTCATGGACGCTCACGACGCCTGGGACGACGACGCCTGGGCGGCGCGGGCCGAGAAGGCGGTGGCCGGCGAGATCGATGCGCTCGCCGAGGCCTGGCGGACGACGGGCCGCCGCGTCGTCGCGGTCACCAACGAGGTCGGCCAGGGGGTGGTGCCCGACACCGCTGCCGGCCGGCGCTTCCGCGACGTGATGGGCCGGCTGAACGCGGCCGTCGCCGCGGTCACCGAGGACGTGCTGTGGTGCACCGCCGGCCGCGTGACCCGGCTGTGAACGCGCTGCGGCTGGCCCTCGGGACGCTGACGGTGCTGCCGGTGCGTCCCCCGTCGTCGGTCGACCGGCGCACCGCCGGACACGCGATGGTGCTGGCGCCGCTGGTCGCGCTGCTGCTCGGGGTCTTCGTCCTCGCTGTTCTGTGGGTGCTCGGGGGCGGGACGCTGTTGCTGCTCGGTCCCGCCGGTCATTGGCCCGGGCCTCCGAACGCCCCTCCGCTGTCGCCGCCTGGTCGCCGCGGCCGTCGCGGTCGCGCTGCTCGCGCTGCTCACCCGCGGCATGCACCTCGACGGGCTGGCCGACGTCGCCGACGGCCTGGGGTCCGGACGCGACCGCGACCGGGCGCTCGCGGTGATGCGCCAGAGCGACATCGGTCCGTTCGGGGTGGTCACGCTGCTGCTGGTCCTGCTGCTCCAGGTCGCCTCCGTCGACCAGCTGGTGCAGGCGCCGGCCGGGCAGGCCGCGATCGTGGGCGCGCTCCTGCTCAGCCGGCTGGTGCTCCCGGCCCTGTGCCTGCGCGGCGTCCCCTCCGCGCGGCCGGACGGGCTCGGCGCCACGGTGGCCGGGTCGGTGGGCATCGCCGGCCTGCTCGTCGCCGCGGGTCTCGCCGCCGTGGCCTCGCTGCTCGTCCCGCTGGTCGCGACCGCCTCACCCCAGCACCTGTACGGCGGGCTCCTGTGGTCCTCGGGGTTCACCGTCCCGCACCTGCTCGCCCTCGTGGTGGTGCCGCTCCTCGTCACCGGACTCTTCGCGCGGCACTGCGTGCGCCGCTTCGGCGGCGTCACCGGCGACGTGCTCGGCGCGTGCGTCGAGGTCTGCTTCACCACCGCGCTGCTTGTTCGCCGCGATCTGAGTCTTCTCGCGGACGCGCCGGAGGCTCTGCCCTAAGGTGATCGGCGACCTCTCGGGGGTGTTCACCTTGCTCGGCTCGCACCGCACACGCATCTGCACCGCTGCCGCGATCGCGGCCTCTCTTGTCCTGCTCGGGACGTCGCCCGCACACGCGGACGGTCCCACCGGCGTGATGCTCGTGGCCCACCGCGGGGCCGTCGACCACGCACCCGAGAGCACGCTCGCCGCCTTCGACCAGGCGGTCGCCGACCGGTCCGACCGGATCAGCCTCGACGTGCACCTGACCCGCGACGGCGTGCCGGTGGTGATCCACGACGGCGACCTGCGTCGTACGACGGACGCGGAGCAGGTCTTCCCCGGCCGCTCCCCCTGGACCGTCTCGGACTTCACGCTGGCGGAGGTCAAGACGCTGGACGCGGGCAGCTGGTACGGCGCCGGCGGGTACACCGGCTCGCGGGTGCTCACCCTCGACGAGGTGCTCACCGAGCTCGCCGCGTCGCCGGTGAGCCTCATGGTCGAGGCGAAGACCCCGTCGCTGCACGGCGGCGTGCCCGGCATCGGCGCCGCGATCAAGGCGGTGCTCGACCGGCACCCGGAGTGGGCCGGGAACACGGCCGCCGGGACGCCCCGGGTGGTGCTGGAGAGCTTCGAGTGGGACTTCCTGGACGGCATGCACGCGGCCTACCCGGAGCTGCCGCTGGTGCTGCTCGGCAACGTGACACCCGACGACCTGACCGACCGGTCGTGGGCGGTCGAGATCGACGTACGCCACACCGCGCTCACCCCCGAGACCGTCGCGGCCGCGCGCCAGGCGGGCGTCCCGGTCGGCACCTGGACGCCCAACGCGACGACCGACCTGCAGCGCGTGCTCGACCTGGGCGCGGACCGGGTCACCACCGACGAGACCGACCGGCTGCGCGCCATGCTGCGCGCCCAGGGCCGCACCTGGACCGGCACCACCTGGCCGGCCACCGCGGCCACGTCGAGCGTCGGCGTCTCCGCGCCGTCGTCCGGCCCGGTCGGCGGCCGGGTGCTCGTCACCGCGCGACCACGCACCGCGGGAGGTGCTGCCCTGCCCTGGCAGAGCGTGCGCTTCCAGGCCCGCGACGCCGGCGTCTGGCGGACCGTCGGCACGAACGCGACCGACTCGCACGGCACCGCCGTGCTCTCGCTGCGCGTGGGCGAGACGATGCGCGTGCGCGCCGTCTCCGGAGGGCGTACGTCGACCGACCGGGCGGTCGCGGCGGTCGTCCCGGCCGTCGTGCCCCCGGCGGGCGCACCCCGGCCGTCGGTCCGGCTCGCGGCCCAGGCCGCGCCGACCACGAACGGTGCCGACCCGCGGGTCACCGCCGTCTCGCGCAGCACCTGGCGGGCGATGGCGGGCCGCTCGTGGCGCAAGGGCTGCCCGGTCGGCCGCGCCGGGCTGCGCACGCTGCAGGTGAGCTACTGGGGGTTCGACGGCCGGCGGCACCGCGGCACCCTCGTCGTGGCCAAGGGCTCGGCCTCCCAGCTGGCCCGGGTGTTCACCCGGCTCTACGCCCAGCGGCTGCCGGTCCGGTCGCTGCGCCGGCTGGAGACGATGGGCGGCTGGAGCACGGCCGTGTCGCGGGCGATGCGGGCGGACGCCGGCTTCGGCTACGCGTGCCAGCGGGTGCCCGGCGACCGCACCCGGCACGGGACGCACGCCTACGGCACCCGGGTGAGCGTCAACCCGTGGGAGAACCCGACGAAGGCCGGCCGACGCGGCACACCGGACACCTGGTGGCTGAGCCGATCGCGGAGCCTGCCCTACGTGCACGGCACTGCGAACCCGGTGGTGCGCGCGTTCGCCGCCGAGGGCTTCGCGTGGAACGGCCGCTACGGCCGCTACTCCGACTTCCGCGACGTACGTCGCTAGGGACGCGTCTCTCGAACCTGCCGCCGCGTCATGGTTTCGAGCCGTGCCCGCCTACCGGACGTCGGTCTCCACGAACGGCGGCTTGGTCACCGTGAACACCTCTTGGCGACCGCGCACGTCCACCGACACCTCGGCGCCGTCGGTCACCTGGCTCGCGATCAGCGCCAGCCCCACACCGGTGCGTCGGGTCGGGGAGAACGTCCCGGACGTGATCTCGCCGACCGGCACGTCGGCCGCGAGCAGCACCCGCATGCCGGGCCGCGGGATGCCGCGCCCCACGGCGACCAGGCCGCGCAGCAAGCGCTTCGGGCCTTCGGCCTTCTCGGCGGAGAGCACGTCCTTGCCCCAGAAGCGCTCCTTGGACCAGCCGACCGCCCAGCCGAGCCGGGCCTGCACCGGCGTCACGTCGAGGCTGATGTCCTGCCCGTGCAGCGGGTAGCCCATCTCGGTGCGCAGCGTGTCGCGGGCGCCGAGGCCGCACGGCAGCAGCCCGTGCTCCTGACCGGCCGCGGTCAGCGCGTCCCACAGCGCGACGGCGGCGTCGTTGCCGCAGACCAGCTCGTAGCCGCGCTCCCCCGTGTAGCCGGTCCGGCACACCGTGACGGGCGCGCCGTCGAAGTCGGTCTCGACGAAGGACATGTACTCGTGCCCCGTCGGCAGGCCCACCGCCTCGAGGACCGCGTCGGAGCGCGGACCCTGCACGGCGAGCACCGCGTGGCTGGTGTGCTGGTTCTCGACCGCGACGCCCTCGGGTGCGTCCTCCGCCAGCCGCCGCAGCACCTCGGCGGTGTTGGCGGCGTTCGGGACCAGGAACACCTCGTCGTCGCCGCGCAGGTAGGCGATCAGGTCGTCGACGATGCCGCCGGTCGCGTCGTCGCAGCACAGGGTGTACTGCGCCTTGCCCGGCGCGATCCGGCCCAGGTCGTTGCTGAGCGTCGCGTTCACGTGCGCGGCCGCGCCGGGTCCGTGCACGAGCCCCTTGCCGAGGTGGCTGACGTCGAAGATGCCGACGGCCTCGCGCACTGCCGTGTGCTCCTTGATGACGCCAGACCCGGCGTACTCCAACGGCATCGACCACCCCCCGAACTCGGCGAACTTCGCGCCGAGGGACACGTGCCGGTCGTGGAGCGGCGAGGTGCGCAACGAGGGGACCTCGTCGTGGGGGTTGGCGTCGGGGCTGTTCATGGCGCCGAACCTACCCCAGCGGGACGGCGCGACCGCCCCGGCTAGAGTGCCACGACAGCCCCTGCAGGTATGACGAAGGAGTCGGTCCGGTGACCAGCTACACCCTGCGCAAGGGCGCGGCGGAGAAGACCAAGGCCGACGTGGTGGTCGTCGGCGTCGTGCGCACCCCGAAGGGCCTGCGCGCCGCCCCCGGTGGTGAGGGTGTGGCCTCGGCCTACGGCCGCAAGTTCGACCCGCTGCTGTCCACGATCGGCTTCTCGGCGAAGCCCGGTGAGGTGGCGAAGGTGCCGACCGGCGGCACCATCAAGTCCCCGCTGCTGATCCTCGTCGGCCTCGGCGACGCGAGCGCGGTCGACGCGGCCGCCGTACGTCGCGCCGCCGGTGTCGCGGCCCGCGCGGTCTCCAACGCCGCCTCGGTCGCGATCGCCCTCCCGGCCCTGGACGACCAGCAGGTCCGCGCGGTCGTCGAGGGCACGATGCTCGGCAGCTACGCCTTCACCGCCTACCGCACCGGCGCCGCGCCCGAGGGCCCCGGCGAGATCGTCGTGCTCACCGACACCGCCCGCACCAAGAGCGCCAAGGAAGCCGTCGAGACCGCGCGCATCGTCGCGGAGACGACCGCGCTGGCCCGCGACTGGGTCAACACCCCGCCCGGCGACCTCACCCCCGCTGCCTTCGCGGACGCCGTCGTCGACGCCCACAAGGACCGCAAGGACGCCAAGGTGAAGGTCTCCGTCACCGACGACACGGCGCTGCGCAAGGGCGGGTTCGGCGGCATCATCGGCGTCGGCCAGGGCTCCGCCAACCCGCCGCGGCTGGTGCAGCTGACCTACGCCCCCAGGGGTGCGAAGACCCACCTCGCCCTGGTCGGCAAGGGCATCACCTACGACTCCGGCGGCCTGAGCATCAAGCCCAGCGCCAGCATGGCCACGATGAAGAGCGACATGGCCGGCGCCGCCGCGGTCGTCGCCGCGACCTTCGCGATCGCCGAGCTCGGGCTGCCGGTCAAGGTCACCGCGATCGCCCCGATGGCCGAGAACATGGTCTCCGGCACGTCGACCCGGCCCGGCGACGTCCTGACGATGTACGGCGGCCGCACCGTCGAGGTGCTCAACACCGACGCCGAGGGGCGGCTCGTGCTCGCCGACGGCCTGGTCCTCGCCCAGGAGAGCAAGCCCGACCTGATCGTCGACGTCGCCACCCTGACCGGGGCGTGCGAGACCGCGCTGGGCGACCGGGTCGCCGGGATCATGGGCAACGACGACGAGCTGGTGCTGCGCACCATCGGCGCCGGCGCACGGGTCGGCGAGGTGCTGTGGCAGCTGCCGATCGCCGAGGAGATGCCGGTCAAGGTGCGCACCTACAGCAAGGTCGCGGACCTCATGCAGCACAACATCGACCTGTTCGGCGGCGCGCTTACGCCGCGGCGTTCCTGCAGGAGTTCGTCGGCGACCACCGGTGGGCCCACCTCGACATCGCCGGGCCCGGGTTCAACGGCCGCGGCCCCTACGGCCACGTGCCGAGCGGCGGCACCGGGCACTCGGTGGCGACGCTGGTCGAGCTGGCGACGGAGCTGGCGAACGGAGGCTGAGCCTCAGCTCAGGCCGTTCTGCTTCATCCGGCGGTTGTACTCACGCATCCGCGCCGGGTAGCCGACCACGGCAGCGTCGTACGACGGGACGCTGTGCTGGTTGGCGAAGCGGTGCGCCCACTCGACCGACGGGACCCGGCGCCGGGTCCACTCGCCGTCGTGGGCGACCAGCATCAAGGTGACGTCGCTGACCGCCGTGCGGGGCTCGACGAACCCCTCGACACCGCGGCGCGTGGTGGCGAACGCACGCAGGTGCTGCTCGTCCGCCGCGTCGGACGCACGCACGGTCGTCGCGGCCCCGGTCCGGCCCGGTCGGCTCACGCGTGATCTCGTGCCACGCCGCATGCGATCCATCCACCCCATGGACCAAGTGTGCCTGGCCGGACTGAGGTTTCGCTGAAACTCTGGCCGGTGGACTCGTCCGGAGACGTGTCCGGGGCGCTTGGACCCGGTGTCGACACCGGGCGCAATGGTGCAAAGATGGCCCGGACGCGCGGGAGGACGAGGCGGGGCGATCCCCTGCCGGCCCGCGGCGGGAGCGAGAGACCGGAGGGCTCGGGTGGCGGACAACGGCGTCGGCAACTTCGATGTGGTGATCCTCGGAGCAGGGAGCGGCGGCTACGCCTGTGCCATGCGGGCCGCGCAGCTCGGCCTCTCCGTGGCGCTCGTCGAGAAGGGCAAGCTCGGCGGGACGTGCCTGCACGTCGGCTGCATCCCGACCAAGGCCCTCCTGCACGCGGCCGAGGTGGCCGACACCGCGCGCGAGTCCGAGCAGTTCGGCGTCAACGCCACGCTCGAGGGCATCGACATGGGCGGCGTCAACAAGTACAAGGACGGCGTCGTCTCCCGACTCTTCAAGGGGCTCACCGGGCTGATCAAGGGCCGCGGCATCACCGTGATCGAGGGCGAGGGTCGCCTGGTCGGAGAGCGCACCGTCGAGGTCAACGGCCAGCGGTACGTCGGACGCGCGGTCGTCCTCGCCTCCGGGTCCTACTCGCGCTCGCTGCCCGGCCTGGAGGTCGACGGGCACCGGGTGCTCACCTCCGAGCACGCGCTCACGCTCGACCGGGTGCCACGCTCCGCGATCGTGCTCGGCGGCGGCGTGATCGGCTGCGAGTTCGCCAGCGTCTGGCGCTCCTTCGGCGCCGACGTCACCATCGTCGAGGCGCTCCCCCGGCTGGTCGCCGCCGAGGACGAGGACGTCTCCAAGACCCTCGAGCGCGGGTTCCGCAAGCGCAAGATCGGCGTCCGCACCGGCAGCCCCTTCCAGTCCGTGGAGAGCACCGAGGACGGTGTGCGGGTCACCGTCGAGGGCGGCGACACCATCGACGCCGAGGTGCTGCTCGTCGCTGTCGGCCGCGGGCCGTCGACGGACGGGCTCGGCTACGACGAGCAGGGCGTGACGATGGAGCGCGGCTTCGTGCTCACCGACGAGCGGCTGCGCACGAACCTCCCCGGCGTCTACGCGGTCGGCGACATCGTCCCCGGCCTGCAGCTCGCGCACCGCGGCTTCCAGCAGGGCATCTTCGTGGCCGAGGAGGTCGCCGGCCTCGACCCCAAGCCGATCGACGAGACCGGCATCCCCCGGGTCACCTACTGCGACCCCGAGGTCGCGTCCGTCGGGCTCACCGAGGCGGCCGCCCGGTCGACGTACGGTGACGACGCGGTGGAGGCACTGACCTACGACCTCGGCGGCAACGGCAAGAGCCAGATCCTGCGGACGCAGGGCTTCGTCAAGCTCGTGCGCACCAAGGACGGCCCGGTCGTCGGCGTGCACATGGTCGGTGCCCGCGCCGGCGAGCTGGTCGGCGAGGCGCAGCTGATCTACGGCTGGGAGGCGCACCCCGAGGACGTCGCCCCGATGGTGCACGCCCACCCGACGCAGAACGAAGCTCTCGGTGAGGCGCACCTCGCGCTGGCCGGGAAGGCCCTGCACGCCCACTCATAGACTCAGTCCGACCTCACACTAGGAGCGAAGGAACGCATGGCGACCTCAGTCACTCTCCCCGCACTCGGCGAGTCCGTCACCGAAGGCACCGTCACCCGCTGGCTCAAGCAGCCGGGCGACCAGGTGGCCGTCGACGAGCCGCTGCTGGAGGTGTCCACCGACAAGGTCGACACCGAGATCCCCTCGCCCGTGGCAGGCACGCTGCTCGAGATCAAGGCCGACGAGGACGAGACGGTCGAGGTCGGCGCGGAGCTCTGCACGATCGGCGACGAGGGTGAGTCGGGTGGCTCCTCCGACGAGAGCGGCGGGGAGCGCGCCGACGTCGACCCGGACGCGGGCGCCGAGTCCGGTGCGAGCACCGGGGCGGACAGCACGGCGGACGGCGGCGAGGACCGCAAGACCGAGACGGAGACCGACCCGCCGGCCGCGCAGACCGACTCCGCCCCGAGCGCGCAGGAGACCGCCCCGAGCTCGGCCGACACGAAGCCGGAGGCCGAGGCGTCGCAGGCCGGCACGTCCGGCGACGGCTCGGGCACGTCGGTGACGCTGCCCGCGCTCGGCGAGTCGGTCACCGAGGGCACGGTCACCCGCTGGCTCAAGCAGGTGGGCGACGACGTCGCGGTCGACGAGCCGCTGCTCGAGGTCTCCACCGACAAGGTCGACACCGAGATCCCCTCCCCGGTCGCCGGGAAGCTCCTGGAGATCAAGGTGCAGGAGGACGAGACGGTCGAGGTCGGCGCCGAGCTGGCCACGATCGGTTCCGGTGACGCCGGCGGCTCCGGTGGCGGGCAGTCCGCACCGCCCGCCGAGGAGAAGCAGGCCGAGCCCGAGCCCGAGCCGAGCGAGCCCGAGCCGGAGCCTGAGAAGGCGCCCGAGCCCGAGGCGAAGAAGGAGCCCGAGCCCACCAAGGAGCCCACCAAGGAGCCCGAGAAGCAGGCCGCGCCGCCGAAGCACGACGCCGCGCCGCAGGGCGCCGACGCCGAGGGTCCCTACGTCACCCCGCTGGTCCGCAAGATGGCTGCCGAGCACGGCGTCGACCTGTCCGGCGTGACCGGCACCGGCGTCGGCGGCCGGATCCGCAAGCAGGACGTCCTCGACGCGGCGGCCAAGGCCAAGGAGGCAGCCGCCGCCCCGGCCGCCCAGCCCAGCGCTCCCGCAGCCGCCGCCCCGGCGGCGCCCTCGGGTGCCGCAGCGGCACCGTCCGCGCCGAGCCCGCTGCGCGGCAAGACCGAGCCGATGACCCGCCTCCGCAAGGTGATCGCCAAGCGGATGGTCGAGTCGCTCCAGGTCTCCGCGCAGCTCACCACGGTCGTCGAGGTCGACGTCACGTCGATCGCCCGGCTGCGCGACTCGGTCAAGGCCGAGTTCGCGACCCGGGAGGGCGTGAAGCTGTCGTTCCTGCCGTTCTTCGCGAAGGCGGCGATCGACGCGCTCAAGGCGCACCCGTCGCTGAACGCCTCGATCGACACCGAGAAGGGCGAGGTGACCTACTACGACCACGAGAACCTCTCGATCGCGGTGGACACCGAGAAGGGCCTGCTCACGCCGGTGATCAAGGACGCCGGGGACCTCTCGATCGCGGGCCTGGCCCGCAAGATCGCGGACGTCGCCGAGCGCACCCGCACCAACAAGATCGGCCCGGACGAGCTGGCCGGCGGCACGTTCACGCTGACCAACACCGGCAGCCGCGGCGCCCTGTTCGACACCCCGATCATCAACCAGCCGCAGGTCGCCATCCTCGGCACCGGCTCGGTCGTGAAGCGGGCCGTGGTGATCGACGACGCGAACCTCGGCGAGACGATCGCGGTGCGGCGGATGGTCTACCTCGCGCTGACCTACGACCACCGGATCGTCGACGGCGCCGACGCGGCGCGGTTCCTGACCGACGTCAAGCAGCGCCTCGAGACCGGCACGTTCGAGGTCTGACCGTCCGACCCCAGGTAGTCCGTGACGTTCTGCACCCTCCGGAGCCCTTCCGGGAGCCAGAACGTCACGGACTACCCGTTTAACGTCGGTCGGTTAGGTTCGGCGGCATGAGATTCGTCCTGGCCGGTGTCTCCGGCTTTCTCGGTACGGCGTGGCGCGACCACCTGGCCCGCGAGGGTCACGAGGTGGTCCGGCTGGTGCGCGGGGAGGCGCTCTCCGCGAGCGAGTCGCGGTGGGATCCCTACTCCGGGCACGTCGACCGTGCGCTGGTCGAGAGCGCCGACGTGGTGGGCACCCTGTCCGGCGCCCCGCTCGCGCACTGGCCCTGGACGGCGTCCTACAAGCGCACGTTCACCGAGAGCCGGGTCGCCACCACCCGCACGCTCGCCGAGGCGGTCGCCGCCTCCGACCGCAAGCCTGCGTTCGTCGCGCAGAACGGCATCGCCGGGTACGGCGACCGGGGCGACGCACCGCTGACGGAGGAGTCGGCGTTCGACGCGGACACGTTCATGGGCCGGGTGACCCGCGCCTGGCAGGACGCCACCACGCCGGCCGTGGAGGCGGGCGTCCGCACGGTGGTGATGCGCAGCGGTGTGGTGCTGGACCGTCACGGCGGCGCGATGAAGCCGCTGCTGCCGTTGTTCAAGGCCGGTCTCGGCGGGCCGGTCGGCGACGGGTCGCAGTACTTCTCCACGATCTCGATGCCGGACTGGCTCCGGGCGGCCACGCACCTGGCGGTCGACGACGACGCCTCCGGGGTCTACAACGTGTCGGCGCCGAACGCGACGACCAACGCGGACTTCGGCAAGGAGCTCGGCCGGATGCTGCACCGCCCGGCGGTGCTGCCGGCCCCGTCGTGGGCGATCCGCAGGGTCGTCGGCGACGTGTCGTCGGAGCTGCTGAACTCCACGCGGGTGGAGCCGGCGCGGCTGCTCGAGGAGGGGTTCGTGTTCGAGCACCCCACGCTCAACGAGCGACTGGCCGCCGCCCTGACCTGACGGCTCCCACCGGACCGACTCAGTCGACGGGCGCACCGCGGCCACCCGCCACGCGCCGTCGCTCCCCCGGGCCAGCGTCAGGACCCGCGTGTCGGCGCGGTCGCGCGGCAGCGGCGTCCGGCCCGCCTCGCCGACCGCCTCCCCCGCGACCAGCCGGTCGGTCACCCGCAGCACCAGCCGGTCGGGGTGCTGCGCGACGACCCGCAGCCCGAGCACCTGGGTGCGCAGCCCCTCCACCCGCAGACCGCGTTCGGTCCAGGCCCGCAGCAGCCGCATGTCGGCCCGGCCGGCCCCGGAACCCGTGACGTAGAGGGCGCGCAGCATCCGCACCGAGCCGGCCGCGTAGGCCGCCGACCGCTGCGCGTCCCACGCCCGCAGCCGCTCGGCGGCGGGCGCGTCGGTGGGCACCGCGACCGGGGTGGGCTCCGCGACGGCCGGGGCCGGACGGTCACCGGCACGGACCAGCGCGACGACCAGCCCTGCGCCGACGAGCGCGAGCAGCACCAGCAGCACGATCCGGGTCCGAGTCACCCGCCCAGCCTGGCCGAGTCGGCGGCCGGGCGTCGGCCGCCGTCCACAGGGGCGGGCTCAGGCGCGGGTTGTCGTCCAGCTGGACGCCGTCGCGCTCGCCGAGGTGCAGCATCTCGGCGGTGGCGTCGTCCGCCTGGTCGGGGGTGTGCCACAGCCGGGACGGCCACCAGATGCGCGGCCCGAGGTCGTAGGCCAGTGCCGGCACGAGCAGCGACCGGACGACGAGGGTGTCGAGCAGGACGCCGAACGCCACGATGAACGCGATCTCGGCCAGGAACAGGATCGGCACCACCCCGAGCGCCGCGAAGGTCGCGGCGAGCACGACGCCCGCCGACGTGATCACGCCGCCGGTCACCGACAGGCCCTTGAGCACACCGGGGTGCGTGCCCTGCCGCACCGACTCCTCCCTGACCCGGGTCATCAGGAAGATCGAGTAGTCGATGCCCAGGGCGACCAGGAACACGAACCCGATCAGCGAGATCGACGGGTCGGCCGACGGGAAGCCCAGCACGTGGTCGAAGACCAGGGCGCTGATCCCGATGGTGGCGCCGAACGACAGCACGTTCGCCAGCACCAGCAGCAGCGGCGCGGCCAGCGACCGGAGCAGCAGCGCGAGCACGACGAAGATCACCACGAGGATCGCCGGGATCACCCGCGCCCGGTCGGCGTCGGTGGTGTCGCGGGCGTCGAGCTGGATGGCCGTGTTGCCGCCCACCAGGACGTCCGTCCCGATCAGGTCGAGGTCCGTCCTCAGCGAGCGCACCGTGTCCGCGGCGGCCGCCGACTCCGCCGAGCCCTTGAGCGTCGCGAACACCACGACGTCGCCGTCGACCACCTTCGGCTGTGGCGGTGTGGCGCCGGACGGCGGTCCGGCGGGGAGGTAGGAGACGCCGTCCGCCGCGACCCCGTCGTGCGCCTTCAGCGCCGCGACCACGTCCGGCAGCGCCTCCTGTCGCGCGACCACGATCACCGGCGACGACTCGTCGCTCGGGAACTTCCGGTCCAGGATGTCCTGCGCCTTCACCGAGTCCACCTCGGTGAGGAACGTGTCCGTCTGCGGCACCGGGTCCTCGTTGAGCGTCGGCACGAACGCCGCGCAGGCCGCGAGCACCACGAAGGTCAGCAGCCACACGGCCCGTGCCCGCCGGCCGACCAGCCGGGCGACGGCACCCCACACGCCCTTGGTGTCGCGGTGCTCGGAGCCGTACATCGGCCGGAACGGCCAGTAGGCCCAGCGCCCGAGCAGCAGCAGCGCCGCCGGCAGCAGGGTCAGGGCCGAGAACATCGCGCCCACGATGCCGAGCGCACCCACCGGCCCGAGGCCGCGCAGGCTGGACAGGTCGGAGAGCAGCAGGCACAGCAGGCCCAGCACGACGGTCACGCCCGACGCGACGATCGGCTCGAAGGCCCGCTTGTAGGCCCGGACCATGGCGACGTACACGGAGCGCTCGTCGCGCAGCTCCTCACGGAAGCGGGAGACGATCAGCAGCGAGTAGTCGGTGGCGGCGCCGAGGGCGAGGATGAACAGGATGCCCTGGCTCTGCCCGTTGAGGTCGAGGACGTCGTGCTTGGCCAGCGCGTAGATCGCGGCGGACGCGACCCCCAGCGCCAGCACGGCGGAGACGATCACGACGAGCGGCAGGATGATCGTCCGGTAGACCACGACCAGGATCACCAGCACCACGAGCAGCGCCACCACGAGCAGGATCCCGTCGATGGCGCCGAAGGCGGTGATGAAGTCGCCGAGGATGCCGCCCTGGCCGCCGACCAGCGCGGTGAGGCCGGCCGGCGGGTCCTTCACCACGTCGCGGATGTCGGCGACGGCCGCCTGGATCTCCTCTCCGTCCGACGACACGACGGGCACGACGACCTGCGCCGCCGTACCGTCCGTGGAGTACGTCGCGGCGCCCACCTGCTGCGCGTCGACGTGGTCGACATCGGCGAGCGACCGGGTGTAGCCGGCGATCGCGGCCTTGTCGGCGTCGGTGAGACCGTCCGTGCGCTCGAAGACGACGGTCGTGGGCAGCGACTGCTGGCCGGTGAACTTCAGGAACTCGTCGAGCACCTTGGTCGACTCGGCGCTCTGCGGCAGGAACGACGCGTTGTCGTTCTTCTGCACCTCGGCCAACCGTCCGGCGAACGACCCCAACGGGCCTCCGACGAACAGCCACAGCAGCACGACGACGGCGGGCAGCACCCACCTGCGTCCGGGTCCGGTCTGGTCGGTGCGTGCCACGACGGGCCTCCCTCGCGTCGAGGTCCGGCCCCCTCGCGGCCGGACTCCGTCGTTCCACATACTCTCGTACGGTCCCTGAGGGCCCGCGGGCGGCCGGGCGCCCAGGCGTAGGCTCGGGGCCGTGGGCGACCTGATCTTCAAGACCGTCGGCTTCGGCGATGCCGCCGTGGAGTACGTCGAGGCGTGGGACCTGCAGCGCGAGGTGCACGCGGGCGTCGTGGACGGCGACCCGGACACCGTGCTCCTCCTCGAGCACCCGCCGGTGTTCACCGCCGGCAAGCGCACGGAGCCGCACGAGCGACCCGTCGGTGACGACGTCCCGGTGATCGACGTGGACCGCGGCGGCAAGATCACCTTCCACGGCCCCGGGCAGCTGGTCGGCTACCCGATCGTGCGGCTGCCCGACCACGTGCTGGTCGTCGACTACGTCCGCCGGGTCGAGGAGGCGCTGATCCACGTGTGCACCGACCTGGGTGTGACCACCGCCCGCGTCCCGGGCCGCAGCGGCGTCTGGATCGCGGAGGACGCGCGCGGGCCGGAGCGCAAGGTCGCGGCCCTCGGCATCCGGGTCAGCCGCGG
Organism: uncultured Actinomycetota bacterium; assembly: GCA_963827435.1. Lineage (GTDB taxonomy): Bacteria > Actinomycetota > Actinomycetes > Propionibacteriales > Nocardioidaceae > Nocardioides_B. Next base: position 15,559 of record CAWHAU010000019.1, on the reverse strand, counting down.
CGTGACCATGCACGGCTTCGCGATCAACTGCGACGTCGACCTCGGCTGGTACGACCGGTTCGTGCCCTGCGGCATCAGCGACGCCGGCGTGACCAGCCTCAGCGCCGAGCTCGGCCGGGACGTGACCGTCGAGGAGGTCGCCCCGCTCGCCGAGAAGCACCTCACCGAGCTGCTCGCCTGGGCGCCGTACGACCCGACGCCGGACTACCCCGCCAAGCCCGAGCCCGGCCGCGTGCGGCTCATCACGCCGGGGCTGTAGCCCGCGCGGCGTGTCCCGAGGCTTCCCGCCCGGGAAGCACGGGAGACTCGGGAGATGCCTGGCACCTCCGACCTCGTCGTCGAGACGACCGGCCTGCGCAAGGAGTTCCGGACCCGGCGCGGGCGCAAGGTCGTCGCCGTCGACGGTCTCGACCTCGCCGTCCCGGCGGGCGGCGTGCACGGCTTCCTGGGTCCCAACGGGTCCGGCAAGACCACCACGATCCGGATGCTGCTCGGCCTGGCCCGGCCGACCACCGGCTCGATGGCGCTGTTCGGCGAGCCGGTCCCCCGGCGGCTGCCCCAGGTGATGGGCCGCGTCGGCGCGGTGGTCGAGCAGCCGAAGTTCGTCCCCGCGTTCACCGGCCGCAAGAACCTCACGCTGCTCGCGCACACCGTCGGCGTGCCCACCAAGGCGGTCGACGCCGCGATCGCCCAGGTCGGGCTGAGCGGCCGCGAGAAGGAGCGCTACAAGGGCTACTCGCTCGGCATGAAGCAGCGGCTCGCGATCGCGGCCACGCTGCTCAAGTCGCCCGACCTGCTGATCCTCGACGAGCCCACCAACGGTCTCGACCCGGCCGGCATCCGCGACATCCGCACGATGATCCGCGAGCTCGGCGAGAACGGCGTCACCGTCCTGCTGAGCTCGCACATCCTGGCCGAGGTGCAGCAGGTCTGCCACTCCGTCTCGATCATCGGCCGCGGCCGGCTGCTCGCCTCCGGTGCGGTCGAGGACCTGGTCGGCGAGCAGCAGGTGAAGCAGGTCCGGGTCGGGGTGGCGGACCCGGGCGCCGCCCAGCGGGCGCTGCAGGCGACCCGCTGGAAGGTCGGCCGCGACGGCGACCGGCTCGTCGTCGAGGGTGCCGAGCACGCCGAGGACATCACCCGGGTGCTGGCCGGTCACGACATCTACGTCCGCGAGCTGACCCCGGTGCGCGCCGACCTCGAGTCGGTGTTCCTCCAGCTGACCCACGACACGTCCCTGCACGGCTCCGGTAGCGCCGTCGTGGACGACGACACCACCGACGAGACGACCGAGGGAGGCGCCGCATGAGGCTGCTGCGCGTCGAGGTCTCCCGGTTCTTCTCCCGGCGGGCGGTGGTGCTGCTCGTGCTGGGCGCGGCGCTGCTCACCGGGCTGCTCGCCGGCAGCCGCATCTGGGACACCCGCCCGGTCACCGCCTCCGAGCTCGCGGAAGCCAAGGCGCAGGTCGCCGAGCAGCTCGCGCAGCCCGACTTCCAGCGCGAGCTGCGGACCTGCCGCGACGACCCCGAGACCTACTTCGGCCCCGGCGCCACGTCGGCCGACTGCGACGTCAACCTGGTGCCGACCACGGAGAACTACCTCAACCGCGCCACCCTCGACCTCGCCCAGGAGCGGCGCGGCAACGGCACCGCACTCGTGGTGTTCGTCGCCGCGCTGATGATCATCGTCGGGACGACGTACGCCGGCGGCGACTGGCACACCGGGTCGATCAGCAACCAGCTCCTGTTCGAGCCGCGGCGGACCCGGGTCTGGGTCACCAAGGCGCTCGTCGCGCTGGTGGGCTGCGGTGTCGTGGCGGCGGTGCTGCTGGCGGCGTTCTGGACGGCGCTGGCGCTCGTCGCGGACGCCCGCGGTGTCTCCACCGGGTCGGGCACCGTCTCCCTCATCGCGTGGGAGTCGCTGCGCGGGGTCGCCCTGGCGGCGGCCGGTGGTCTCGGCGGCTACGCGCTCACGATGCTGCTGCGGCACACCGTCGGCACGCTCGCGCTGCTGTTCGCCTACGCCGCCGGCGGCGAGGCGCTGCTCGCGCTGCTGCCGGTGGACGGCAGCGCCCGGTTCAGCCCCACCTACAACCTGTTCGCCTGGGTCCGCGACGGCGTCCGGGTCTACGACCAGAGCGTGGTGTGCAGCCCCAGCCAGGGCCCCACGTGCGACCAGCGGCTCTCGATCACGCTCGTCGACGGTGCGACGTACCTGGGGGTGCTGCTGCTCGTCACCCTGGTCCTGTCGGCGGTGCTGTTCCGCCGCCGCGACGTGCCCTGAGCCTCGCCCCGAGCAGGCACCGGGCGGCCCGCCACGATTGGGGTCGCCCGAGGCCGCGGCGTAGAGTGAGCGGGTGACCCACACCCCCCTCCAGCCAGGTCCGGGCGCGCCCGCGAGTGCCACGCCGGACGGCCGCAAGCTCCTCCGCCTCGAGGTCCGCAACAGCGAGACCCCGATCGAGCGCAAGCCGGAGTGGATCAAGACCCGGGCGAAGATGGGCCCGCAGTACCGCGAGCTGCAGAACCTCGTGAAGTCCGAGGGCCTGCACACGGTCTGCCAGGAGGCCGGCTGCCCCAACATCTTCGAGTGCTGGGAGGACCGCGAGGCGACCTTCCTCATCGGTGGTGAGCAGTGCACCCGCCGCTGCGACTTCTGCCAGATCGACACCGGCAAGCCGGCGGCGCTCGACCGGGACGAGCCGCGCCGGGTCGCCGAGAGCGTCCGGTCGATGGGCCTGCGCTACGCCACCATCACGGGCGTCGCCCGCGACGACCTGCCCGACGGCGGGTCCTGGCTGTACGCCGAGACCGTGAAGCAGATCCACGCGCTCAACCCCGACACCGGCGTCGAGAACCTCATCCCGGACTTCAACGGCAAGCCCGACCTCCTCCAGGAGGTCTTCGAGTCCCGCCCCGAGGTGCTCGCCCACAACGTCGAGACGGTCCCGCGGATCTTCAAGCGGATCCGGCCGGCGTTCCGCTACGACCGCTCGCTGGACGTGCTCACCCAGGCCCGTGAGTTCGGCCTGGTCACCAAGTCCAACCTCATCCTCGGCATGGGCGAGACCCGCGAGGAGGTCTCGCAGGCGCTGCGCGACCTGCACGCTGCCGGCTGCGAGCTGATCACGATCACCCAGTACCTCCGCCCCTCCCCGCGTCACCACCCCGTCGAGCGTTGGGTCAGGCCCGAGGAGTTCGTGGAGCTCAAGGACGAGGCCGACGAGATCGGCTTCGCCGGCGTCATGTCCGGGCCGCTGGTGCGCTCGTCGTACCGCGCCGGACGGCTCTACACCCAGGCGATGGAGGCCCGCGAGGCCGCCGCGGCGCAGCCCGCCTGACCCCGGGCGCACGCCGGGTCTGCGACAATCACCCGTCCCGTCAGAGCAGAACGACAGAAGCAGCAGAGGCTCACCCCGATGGCCAAGAAGGACCCGTCCGAGAAGAAAGAGGGCCGGCTCAAGCAGATCGCCCTCGTCTACCAGATGACGAAGAAGACCGACCGGCGGATCGGTCTGATCCTGCTGGGCGTCTTCCTGGTGACTGCGCTCGTCGCCTTCGGCGTGTTCTACCTGGTGCCGGGCGGCTGGGTCTTCGACGTGATCACCGCCGTGCTGTTCGGCGTGCTGGCCGCGCTGATCGTGTTCGGCCGACGGGCCCAGAAGTCGCAGTACGCCCAGATCGAGGGCCGCGCCGGCGCCGCCGCAGCCGTCCTCAGCCAGCTCAAGCGGGGCTGGAAGGTCGACCCGGGCATCGCGTTCAACCGCAACCAGGACCTCGTGCACCGCGTGGTCGGCCCGCCCGGCATCGTCCTGGTCGGCGAGGGCAACCCCAACCGGCTCAAGACGCTGCTGGCCAACGAGCGGCGCAAGCACGAGCGGGTCGCCTCGGAGACCCCGATCTACGAGATCGTCGCCGGTGACGGTGAGGGCGCCGTACCGGTGCCGAAGCTGATGCGCCACGTCAGCAAGCTCGGCCGCAACATCAAGCCGGCCGAGATGACCGACGTGCTGCAGCGGCTGAGGGCGCTCGACGCGAACCGCTCGAACATGCCGATCCCCAAGGGACCGGTGCCGACGAGCATGAAGGGCGCCCGCCAGAACATGCGCGGGCGCTGAGCGCCCGGGCCGGCGGTCAGCCGGCCCGCTGCATCATCGACGAGGAGTCGACGACCTTGCCGGCCGGCGGCGCCTCGACCGAGACCGGCTCGCCCCACTTCGACATCGACATGTCGACGGTCTGACCGGCCACCTCGAACTGCATGCGGCGCAGCAGGTCCTGGTCGTCGAGCCACATGTCGTAGGTGAGGTTCTTGGGCATTCCGGGGACGGTCTTCTGCTTCATGGCCTTGAACATCGCGGCACTGTCCACGACGACCCGGTAGTGGTCGGCGTCCACGCCGTCCACGGACTCCGCCCCGACGAAGGTCACCCTGCGGACGCCGGACTGCATCGCCCGGACGCTGTTGAGCGGGTCCATCTGCTCCGAGAGGCTGCCGAAGGACTTGCTCATCGGGTTGGACCTGTCCCGGGGGTCGATCTTCAGGAACTTCCCGGGAGGGGTGACCGAGGGGATGGTCATGTAGACGATGCCGTCCACGACGCGCATGTCCATCTCGCCGGCACCCATCTGCGCCATCGACATGGTCATCCGCATCTCCGGGCCGGTCTTGGCGTAGGACACGTCGCCCTCGGCGGTGACCGACATGGCGCCGGACATCGTCATGGTCATGTGGGCGGAGCCGGCCTTGAGCGGACCGGCGGTGATCGCCCGGACGAGTCCGTCGCGGTCGAGGTGGCCACCGGAGCCGGTGTCACCCGCGTCCTCGGAAGGCGAGTCGGCGGCGGCCGGGTCGGACGCCGACGGCGAGCCCTGGAGAGCGGGCGTGTCGGCCTTGGTGACGGCGGTGTCGTCGTTGCACGCGGTGAGCGTGCCGGTGGCGACGGCCAGGACGGCGAGCGAGGCGAGTGCCTGCCGGATGCGCATGAGCTGACCCCCCGTGGTGCGGTCGAGTGGGCTCCACTCTAGGTCGTGGTTGGATGGCCGCGGAGCCAAAAAGGCACGGCAGGAGGTACGTCGATGGCGGTGCCCGGACGACCCGTTCCCGAGGGCGCACCGGCCGACCTCGCGCAGACCGAGCTGTTCGCCGTGGACGCCTATCTCCGCGACTTCGAGGCCCGGGTCGAGGACGTCGACGCCGAGGGCCACCGGGTGCGTCTCGCGCGCACCGCGTTCTACCCCGGAGGCGGCGGCCAGCCGCACGACCTCGGCAGCCTCGCCTGGTCCGACGGAAGCGCCCCGGTCTCCCGGGTGGCACGCGACCGCGACGACGGCGGCCGGATCTGGCACTGGCTCGAGCCCGGCACTCCCCTGCCCGACCCCGGCGCCGAGGTCCAGGGCGTCCTCGACTGGGAGCGGCGGCACCTGACGATGCGCACGCACACCGCGCTGCACATCCTCTGCGGCGTGATGTGGGCCGACCACGGGGTCGCGGTGACCGGCGGCAACATGGACCCCGGCAAGGGCCGGCTCGACTTCCCACTGCCGTCGATGTCGGCGGAGTTCGGTCGCCAGGTCGAGGCCCGGATCAACGAGGAGATCGCCGCGGCCCACGAGATCCTGGTCGCGTTCGTCGGCCGGGAGGTCGCCGACGAGGACCACGCCCTGATCCGCACGGCCGCCAACCTGATCCCGCGCGAGATCGACCCGCTCCGGGTCATCGACATCGTCGGGCTGGACAAGCAGGCCGACGGCGGCACCCACGTGTTGTCGACCGCCGAAGTGGGCAGTGTGTCGGTGACCGGGACCGAGTCCAAGGGCAAGGGCAACAAGCGCGTGCGTCTCGAGGTCCACGACTGAGGGGTCCCGGTTCGTCCCCTCCCGACCCATCCGCAGCGCCCGCGAGGACGAACCCCAGTCATGACGGACCCCACCCAAGCCCGCCCCACCGTCGCCGTGATCGGTGGTGGCGTGTCCGGACTCACCGCGGCCTACCTGCTGTCCCGGACCCACCACGTGACCCTGTTCGAGGCCGACGACCGGGTCGGCGGACACGCCCACACCCATGACGTCCCGCTCTCCGACGGCACCTCCGCCGCCGTGGACTCCGGGTTCATCGTGCTCAACGACCGGACCTACCCGCTGCTGCAGCGGCTCTTCGCCGAGCTCGGCGTGGACACCCGGCCGACCGAGATGAGCATGAGCATCACCTGCGACGAGTGCGGGCTCAACTATGTCGGCGGCCGCAAGGCACCCGGCATCTTCGCCCAGCGCCGGCGGCTGCTCGACCCGCGCTTCTGGCGGCTGCTGCTCGGCGTGCGCCGCTTCCAGAAGGCGGCGCTGCGACTGCTCGCCGACGAGCCGGACAGCGGCCTGACCTACGGCGAGTTCCTCGACCGGCACGGGTTCGGCGAGCACTTCGTGACCCACTACGCCCTGCCGATCGTGTCCTGCGTGTGGTCGATGGGTCACCGCGAGGCGCTGGACTACCCGGCGTCGTACCTCTTCGCGTTCCTCGACCACCACGGCTTCCTGGTCCTCAACGACGCACCGACCTGGCACACCGTGGTCGGCGGGTCCCGGTCGTACGTCGGTGCGATCACGTCGCAGCTCGACGTGGTCCGCACCCGCACCCGGGTGACCGCGGTGAGCCGCAAGCCCGACGCCGTCGAGATCGACGACGAGCTCGGCGCCCACCACGCCTTCGACAAGGTCGTCCTCGCCACCCACGCCGACGACGCGCTCGCCCTGCTCACCGACGCCGGCGAGGACGAGCAGGCGGTGCTCGGCGCGTTCGGGTACTCCCACAACGTGACCCACCTGCACCGCGACGAGACCGTGCTGCCGGCGCGCCGCACCGGCCGGGCCAGCTGGAACTACCGGCTCGAGGGCTGCCGCACCGTCACCGACCGCAGCCGGGTGTCCTACTGGATGAACCTGCTCCAAGGGCACCCCGAGTCCGACCCGCTGGTCGTCACGCTGAACCCCGGTGAGGGCGAGACGCCGTCCGACGTGATCGCCACCATGACCTACCTGCACCCGACCTACACGGCCGCGTCCGTGGCCGCCCAGGACCGGCTGGCCGGCCTGAACACCGACCGGCTCGCGTTCGCGGGCGCCTACCACGGGTGGGGCTTCCACGAGGACGGCTGCCGCTCCGGCGTCGCCGCCGCGGAGGCGTTGGGAGCGACCTGGTGACGCCCGCCCCGTCCGTCGTACGTGCCCGCGTCAGCCACCGCCGCACCCGACCTTTCACGTACGCGTTCGAGCACCGCACCACCATGTGGCTGGTCGACGTGGCACAGGCCGAGTCCGCGTTCCCGCGGTGGCTGCGGGCGTTCGCGTCCATCCGGCCCGAGGACCACTTCGCGCCGGACGACACGCGGCCGCTGGCGCAGAAGGTCCGCGGCTACCTCGACGCCCACGACCTGCCCTGGACCGCCGGCCGGGTGCTGGTGCTGGCGAACGCCCGCTCGCTCGGCTACGTGTTCGACCCGCTGTCGACGTACTTCTGCTTCGACCACGACGGCCGGCTCGAGGGCGTCCTGGCCGAGGTGCACAACACCTACGGCGAGCGGCACTGCTACCCCCTCGACGTCGCCGATGCGCGCACCGCGACCGTCGACAAGGAGTTCTACGTCTCGCCGTTCTTCGCCGTCGAGGGCCGCTACGACATCCGCACCCGGATCACCGGCTCCGGCGTCGCCGTCGGCATCTCGCTGACCCAGGGCGACACCACCGTCTTCACCGCCGCGGTGCACGGCGACCTCGAGCCGGCCACCCGCCGCCGCGTCGTCGGCGCCGTGCTCCGCAACCCGCTCCCCTCCCAGCGCGTCGCGGCACTGATCCGCTGGCACGGCGTCCGGCTCTGGCTGCGCCGCCTCCCCGTGATCCCTCGTCGGCCGCACCCGGTCCCGAAAGGAATGTGAATGAGCACCACGTTGAACCGTCAGGTCAGCGTCTCCTCGGCGCTGCTCCCGGCCGCTCCGACGTACGGCGTGCGGGGCTTCGTCGCCCGCAAGGTCGTCGAGCGGATCCTGCGCGACCTGCCCGTCACCGCCCGGCTCTCCACCGGCGAGGTGTACGGCGCTCCGCTGGCCGAGCAGCGCCCGGTGCTCGACGTCACGCGTCCCCAGGCGTTCTTCGCCCGGCTGGGGCACAGCCCGATGATCGGCATCGGCGAGTCCTACATGGCGCGCGAGTGGAGCGTCGGCGAGGGCACTGACCTGGCCGACGCGCTGGCGCCGTTCGCCGAGCGGCTCACCGACCTGATCAAGCCGGTCTTCTACAACCTCCGGCACACCGTGCTCCCCCGCGGCCTCAACCCGGCGAACACCAAGGACGGCGCGAAGAGGAACATCGAGGCGCACTACGACCTCAGCAACGAGATGTTCCAGCAGTTCCTCGACCCGACCCTGTCCTACTCCTCGGCGCTGTTCACCTCGCTCGACCCGGCGCCCGCGCTGGCCGACCTCGAGACGGCCCAGCTCGCCAAGATCGACGCCATCCTCGACTCCGCCGGCGTCACCGCGGGCTCACGCGTCCTGGAGATCGGCACCGGCTGGGGCACCCTCGCCATCCGCGCCGCACAGCGGGGCGCGACCGTCACCACGGTCACCCTCTCGGTCGAGCAGGCCGCCCTCGCGCAGCAGCGCGTCGACGCGGCCGGCATCGCCGACCGGGTGGAGGTCGCCGTGCGCGACTACCGCGACCAGGAGGGCCTGTTCGATGCCGTGGTCAGCGTGGAGATGATCGAGGCCGTCGGCGAGGAGTACTGGCCGGAGTACTTCCGCAAGATCGACTCCCTGCTCGCCCCCGGCGGCAAGGCGGCCATCCAGGCGATCCTCATCGCGCACGACCGGCTGGTGGCCACGCGGAACACCTACACGTGGATCCACAAGTACATCTTCCCCGGCGGGATGCTGCCCTCGACCGACGCGATCAGCCAGGTGACGCGCAGGCACACCTCCCTGCACGTCAGCAACATCGCGCCGATGGGCCAGCACTACGCGCACACGCTGCGGCTGTGGCGCGAGCAGTTCGTCTCCCGTTGGCAGTCCGTGCAGGCGCTCGGCTTCGACGACCGGTTCTGCCGGATGTGGGAGTTCTACCTGGCCTACTGCGAGGCGGGCTTCCGCACCGGGTACCTCGACGTGGCGCAGATCCGCATCGAGCGCTGACGCCGTCAGCGGCGGACCGTCACCGTGCCTGCCGCCAGGTCGTGCAGACCGCGCCGGTCGCGGTTGTAGATCACCGGCGGCACGACCAGGCAGATCAGCAGCGTGCGCAGCAGCGCGACGAGCAGGTTCACCGGCTTGCGGTCGAGCCGCACCACGGCGATCCGCAGCACCAGCTGGCCGAACGACCCGCCGGCCAGCGCGGTGAGCAGGCTGGCCTCGACGAGGAACACCAGCATCGGCACCCACGACTCCCAGCCGTGCGAGGTCATCACGCCTTGGCCGGCGACGGCGCCGGCGACCAGGATCGACGCGATCCAGTCGACGAACAGCGCCGCGACCCGGCGCCCCCACCCCACGACCGATCCGCGTCCCTGCTCCGGCAGACCGAGCCGCTGGCCGGCGTACGTCGACGGGCCGGGGACGGTGCCGGGAGGGGGCGTCGCGCTCACGCGGCCACGCTACCCGGACCGCTCTCGACAGCCCCGGGCGCCTCGGGCAGGGTGAGGGCCAAGGGTGTTACATGGACGAAACAAACCAGATATGCCTCAGAAACTGCCCGTGCATAGGTTGCGGCTCAGTGGTGCAGAGCGGCATCGCGCACCAGTCTGAGCCCCACACATGGCCCAGTGCGGCCAAGGAGGACGAATGTTCGCTAACAGCGACGAGCTGCTGAAGTACATCAAGGACCAGGGCGTCGAGATGGTCGACGTACGCTTCTGCGACCTGCCTGGTGTGATGCAGCACTTCACCGTGCCGATCTCGTCGTTCGACCAGTCGGTCTTCGACGACGGCCTCAACTTCGACGGGTCGTCGATCCGTGGCTTCCAGGCCATCCACGAGTCCGACATGTCGCTGTTCCCGGACCCGACCACGGCCTACATCGACCCGTTCCGCGCCGCCAAGACGCTCGTCGTGAACTTCTTCATCCACGACCCGATCACCGGCGAGGCCTACAGCCGCGACCCGCGCAACATCGCGCGCAAGGCGATGGCGTACCTCTCCAGCACCGGCATCGGCGACACGGCGTACTTCGCGCCGGAGGCCGAGTTCTACGTGTTCGACAAGGTCCGCTTCGAGACCAAGCAGAACACCGGCTACTACGAGATCGACTCCGAGGCCGGCGCCTGGAACACCGGCTCCGAGGACGACAACCGCGGCTACAAGGTCAAGTACAAGGGCGGCTACTTCCCCGTCGCGCCGACCGACCACTTCGGCGAGCTGCGCGACGAGATGGTCATCGAGCTCGAGCGGGCCGGCCTCCAGGTCGAGCGCGCGCACCACGAGGTGGGCACCGCCGGCCAGGCCGAGATCAACTACAAGTTCGACGAGCTGCTCAAGGCCGCCGACGACGTCATGAAGTTCAAGTACATGGTCAAGAACGTCGCCTGGCGCAACGGCAAGACCGCGACCTTCATGCCGAAGCCGATCTTCGGCGACAACGGCTCGGGCATGCACTGCCACCAGTCGATCTGGAACAACGGCGAGCCGCTGTTCTTCGACGAGACCGGGTACGGCGGCCTCTCGGACACCGCGCGCTACTACATCGGCGGCCTGCTCAAGCACGCCCCGTCGCTGCTCGCGTTCACGAACCCGACGGTGAACTCCTACCACCGCCTGGTCCCCGGCTTCGAGGCGCCGATCAGCCTGGTCTACAGCCAGCGCAACCGCTCGGCCTGCGTGCGCATCCCGATCACCGGCGCGAACCCGAAGGCCAAGCGCATCGAGTTCCGCTGCCCCGACCCGTCGGCGAACCCGTACCTCGCGTTCTCCGCGCTGCTGCTCGCCGGCCTCGACGGCATCAAGAACAAGATCGAGCCGCCGACGCCGGTCGACAAGGACATCTACGAGCTGCCGCCGGACGAGATGGCCGAGATCGACCAGGTGCCGACCTCGCTCGGCGCCGTGCTCGACAACCTCGAGCGCGACCACGACTTCCTGACGGCCGGTGGCGTGTTCACCCCCGACCTGATCGAGACGTGGATCGACTACAAGCGCACGAACGAGATCCTGCCGGTGCAGCTGCGTCCGCACCCGCACGAGTTCGAGCTCTACTACGACATCTGAGCCCCACTGGCCCTCTGACCTGCTGCGGAGCGGCTAACCGCACCCTCAGTCCGCAGAGAGTCCGCAAGACCCTGAGCACGAGCCGCCATCACCTTCTTTCGATGGCGGCTCGTGTGCTGTCGTCAGAGTCCGGCCACAGATGGCCGTAGGTGTCGAGCGTCGTCTTGGCGCTGGCGTGCCGCAGCCGCGCCTGGACGACCTTCACGTCTGCGCCCATGGCGATCAGGAGCGACGCGAAGTAGTGCCGAGGTCGTGGTAGCGGAAGTCGGCCGGCAGACCGGCACCTTCGCGCGCGGCCCTGATGGCCCTCTCAAGGGTCCAGGGGGCGAGTTGGTGCGCCCACAGGTCCGTCAGCACCGTCTCTGCCGGCCATGCCGCCACGTGCGCCGAGAGGTCGAGCGCGAGACTCCGGGATGGGCACGGCCGTTCGCGACGTCTCGGTCTTGAGCGGTTCCGCGGGGTACTGCACGGCAGGCGAGACGATGCCGCGCATGAAGTCGACGTCAGAGACCCGCAGGCCGCATGCCTCGGCGAGCCGCAGGCCGGCGAAGGCGCCCAGCAGGACGGCCGCCCGCAGGTGCTCGGGCATCGCGTCGTGGAGCGCCCAGACCTGCTCAGTCGTCGCGACGTAGGCGCGCTGCTTGCCCGCCGCCGGGCGACGTGCGCCGCGAGCACGGCGACTTGGCGACCAGGCCGTCATGGACGGCGTCCGAGAAGAGCTGCGCGAGCCGGGCGTGCAGCGCGTAGACGTAGGACGTCGGCCAGCCCCTCGGCGGCCGAGCTGAGAGGTCCACGTGCGGACGTGCGACGGCCGCACCGCCGAGAGCTGCATGGGGCCGAAGGCCGCCACGGATCCGGGCGAGGTGAGCCTCGGCCTGCCGCACCGTGGACGAGCGTCGAGTCTTGTAGCCCTCGAGCCACGTGTCGCACCACTCCCCCACGGTCGTCCGGGCCGTGCGGGGCGTGACGTGCATGCCGGAGACCAGCTTGGCTGTCTGCTCGTCCAGCCACGTCTGCGCGTCAGTCTTGCGGCCGAAGTGGCGGGCGTGCTCCTTGCCGGCGTCGTCGCGGTAGCGGGCACGCCATTTGCCGTTCGCGCTTCTTGATGCTGGCCATTCGTTCACTTGCCACCGCGGTTTGGTTTGCGGGCGCCCGGTGGCTCGGTCCACCGAAGTGGTGCAGTCCGGGGCCCCGCCTCGCTATATCCGCTTGGACACCTTCGAGCCACTCCTCGGACCCCGTAAACGCGAACATGCGCTCGGCCACGGCAGCTACTCGATCCGCTTCGTCGTAGTAGTGCTCAGCCCAGCCAGCCAAAGCGTCCTCGAGGGCCGGCTCGACGTCTGGATGCGCCACCAGGTATTCACGGATAGCAGTCCAGGCCGTCGTCTCACGCTCCCTCGCCTCGTCCGCTTTCGCCTGCGCAGCCTCCCACTCCACGAGTAGGTCGACCAGGCCTCTCGCGGGCTACCTCGGGCGGCAGCAGCAGGTTCTCCACGGGCTTTGCGAAGACCCGAGAGAAGGCCAGGAGTTCCTCGACGGTGATCCGACGTGGCGGCTCACCCTTCTCGATTCGGATAAGGCGGATGGCTGACGGGCATCCATGGTGCTTCATCTGGACCGCAAGGCCCTCGTAAGTCATGCCGCGCGCTTCGCGCTCGTGGGCGATTCGGCGGGCCAACGCGTGCTCGCCTGCGATGGACCTGGGTGGGTTTGGGAGGGCCTTCCTTGGCGAGACGGGTTCAGACATTTACTCGTTATGACAGAAAGCTATAGTTTGCGACATGGACGTCGGCCAGCCGCTACTGGAAGCGCGTCAACGCCCAGGTCGCGATCTCATGGATCACAGACCGCTCCCCTCGGCATTGGCGACTCTCACATACGGAGCCCGAAACCACTTGCCCTACAACACTGTCAGTAGGACAAGAAATGGCCGTGAGAACCCCGAAACCGGCCGCCGGGTTGCGTGCTTCCGGTCGTGTGCTGTGGTGGCTTTGCTGAGCGACTACTCGCTCGATGAGCACGAGCGGACGATCCCGCGGGAAGTCTGCCGTACCTCGGACTCTCATCGCAGGGTGTGCGGGTGCATCCGGCCCAAGACGGACCCCCGGTGCCGGCCAAGGAACTCCACGGTGGCGAGCAAGGGTCCGCGAGTTGGCGTGCCGACCACCCTCGCCGGGATGGAGCACCACCCGGGCGAGAGCGGCCAGTGTTCCTCGGCTCAACCGGTGACCTTGGTGACCTGCGCCGCGAAGTCGAAAATGTTCCCGGACTTCTCGCCTATGACGATCAGGATATTAGATTGGTAGTCGGCCAACCGGGGTGCCGTTGTCGGCAGTGCGTCGCTGCTCACAGCCGTCCCGGTGGAGTCCACCAACTGCCACGTGATGTTGCCTACCTGGAAGCCGTTCGCGAGCGGAAGGTTGTTGCGGCTAATCAAGGTGTAGGCATCCTGCTCTGAGTTGTCCTATCCCAACCGCGAAACTGACGTTGTTCGGGTCGGTCTGGAACACCAATTTCTTCGTGTTTACCGTTATGCCTGCGTTCCCACTGGTGTTCTCGTAGAGGCCAAATTCGGGTGGGTCGTTCGTGTCGGGAGTCGACGGGTCGTAGCTGTAGGTACCTCGAATGGTTTCCCCTACGCGAACTGGACCTCCCAAAACGTTGCCCTCCTCGTCGACCCTGGTCACTTTCGCCTTAAACTCGATAGTGGTGAGGGCTGCGCTTGATGTGGTGGGACGAACATCTGGTGGGCTGCTGGCAGTCGCCGCGCCGGGTAGGGCTGCCAATCCCAGGGTGAGGGCGGCGGCGCCCGAAATAATGAAAAGTTGGCGTGACATCTTGTTTGCCCGATTCTTCGCCCGCATAGCCCAGGGCCTCCCTAATTGAACGGGGCGGGCTTGGTCCCGCCTCCTTTACTTTCCACCCTTCTTGAGGCAGCGTCCGGTTGCCATGACTCTTCGCCTCAGGTCGGTGCGTCCGACTAGGGGGTGGATCGCCAGCCACATAGGCATCCCGAGCGAGTCCAAGCCGGTCACGCGTGCAGCAGGTGACTAGTTGATGGGCCCGTTGTGCGTGTCGAGCGGCCGGTGGGCGAAGACTCGCACGTCGTCGACCGATAGGACCTACGCTCATCCATCGGCACCCAGTCCTTGCGGGTAGCCGCCATCCGTTCTCCTCGTAGGAGAACCACACCGATGCCTCCCAGACGCCGTCGTTCTGCCTCCGTGCGTCGATGAAACCGGTGACGGTCTGACCCTCGTATTCGCGAATTGGACCTGGACGTCAGGTTCGCCGTGACTGCGTTCCCTGTAGTTGGTGACCGCCATACCGTGATCGTAGGTAGGCGCGGTGACGAGTCCCTGCGAACTACGGCACTTCTGCTTTGTTCGGGGGCGGCCTTATGGAACGCTTTTGCGTTAGCGCCGTGAGCCCGGGTCGAGTCCGGTCGAACGGCGTAGGCCCCGCCCTAGCTTCCCAAGCAACCAGGCGGGGCCGCTCTCAGCCCCGTGTCCCCTCAAGTGCCGCCGGTTGACGGGTAGTTACGAACCGATCAAACACGGTCTCGGACGTGCGGCCTTTGCTGATTCCGCTCTCGTCGATCGAGCTGATTAGTGATCCCCGCTGGCTGATCGTCACGGCTGCTTAGCGATGTGCTGAAGGTGGGTCGATCAGGGCTCGAGGTGCAGGCGGGCTACGTTTGAACGGCTCGCCGCCACTCCGACCAGAGACGGTGCGCGCTGCTTCGCTGACCGTCCTCACTGGGCGGGGATGTGTTCCCAGGTCGCGCCATATGCGTGCGGCGACTTCTGCATGTCTTGATAGAAGTCCCATCCCGATCCCTGCTAGTGAAGACTCTCTCATGGGTCTCCCCGCTTCCGTCCATGGACTTCCATGTGACGCGATAGTTCAGGCTGGGGTCCTCATAGCCACTGGTCGGTTCGTGCCTCATTCCGCTACTCCCTTTGCCGTGGTGAGCGAGGGCTAGCAACTCGATCCTTGGCCAAACCCCTCACCCCCAGGCTTGCCCGACTGCATAGTGCCCTTGATCAGTTCAGGTGCCACCGACTGGGCCGGTCCGGCCCTAGTCTCAGTCGCATGAAACTCATCGGGGGTACGAACGGTTGCCGGCTTGCTGCTGGGAATGATGACGGCCGGCTGCGCCTCGTCTAGTCGGCCTGACGCGCCTCCAGTGAGTGATGCTGAGTTCCAGCAGCTCGCGGGCCATCCAAGGTCACCTACGAGGTCACCGGCCGTGCAGACGAAGCCGCGATCACGTTTCTACTTGACCGGCACCGGGCAAGAGGACATATCCCA
>CAWHAU010000018.1:0-172349 GCA_963827435.1 uncultured Actinomycetota bacterium | reverse complement strand
TTCCAGATCTCGCCGTGGACATCGACGTCGACCAGCTCCACGCCGCGCATCACGACGCCGCTCAGGTCGACGCCCCGGAACCGGGCACCGGCCAGGTCGACGTCGCGGAGCTCGGCGCCGCGCAGGTCGACGCGCTCGAACCGGGCGGCGCGGAGGTCGTCGCCCACGAAGTCAGTCATGTCGCACCCCCAGGGGGCTGTTGGTCATGGCCGCACCGTAGACCCGGTTGCGGACGTTGCGCTTCCGGAACTCGTCGCCGAGGGACCTGCCGTTGGGCGGGCTCGTCCGGAAGAGACGCGGCGGACGCCGGGTCGGACTGTTCAGACATGGCGCCCGGTGCGATCACCGGGCCATCGGTACTCACCGCGGCCATCGCCAGTTCCCGCAAGTCCGCCTGATCGCCCCGGCTGCCGCCTACCCCAGTCGGCCCGCCAAGAGCACCGCCTGACGCGCTGGCGCTTGAGAGACACCGGAAGGCGATCCGCCTATGCTCCGGAAATGGAGCGCGAAAGGGGTGCCAGATCGTTTCGCAGCGTCCTGGACGCGGCGGAGAACGCGTCACCGGTCGAGGCGGTCGAGTCGGTGACGCGTGCGCTCGGTTTGGCGCTCGACGCCACGTCGGTGTCCTTTCTGATCGCCGACCTCTCGGGGCGTGGGCTGGTCCGTCTGGCGCACGTACCCCTCTCGACGGAGGAGCAGCGCACCGGCGAGGTGCCGCTGGCAGCGGGTGAGCGTCGCGACGTCGAGGAACGGGCGACGATCGTGCCCTTCGATGGAGGGCCCGAGGAACAGACGGTGCGGTCGCAGCAGGTGCAGGTTCTTCCTCCCGACTCTCGGCCCCACGCCGACCAGTGGCGGGTGCTCGCCCCGGTCACCGAACGCGGCGAGATGATCGGTCTCCTGGAGTTCCTGCTCCCGACTGAACCCGACGGCGAGGCGACGGGGGAGGTGGCTCAGCTCGCACACCTGCTGGCCTTCGTGGTGATCGCCAACCGGAGGCACACCGACCTGTACGAGTGGGGCCAGCGCACCCGCCCACTGAGCCTGTCGGCGGAGATCCAGCACCGCCTGCTCCCCGGACCGCAGACGTGCGAGGCAGGAGCCTTCAGGCTCGCGGGCTGGCTCGAGCCGGCCGCCGGCATCGCCGGAGACACCTTCGACTTCAGCCTCGCCCGCGACCTGCTGCACCTCTCCCTGACCGACGCGATGGGCCACGGCGTCGCCGCCGCGCTCAGTGCGACGCTGTGCGTGGGGAGCCTTCGGAACACGCGCAACGAGGGTGCATCTCTGCTCGAGCAGGTCGCCTCCGCAAACCTGGCGTTAGCCGAGCATGCGACCGTCAGCGGGCTCGAGGACTTCGTGACAGGTCTGGTCGGCCGCCTCGACCTGCGCGCCGGCTCGATGGCGCTGGTGAACGCCGGGCACGTTTCGCCGTACCTGGCCCGCGGTTCCGACGTCACCGTCGTCGAGCTGCCCGTGGACCTCCCGCTCGGGTTGTTCGCCGACACGACGTTCCGCGCGACCGAGCTCGTGCTCCGACCCGAAGACCGGCTGGTCCTGGTGACCGACGGCATGCTCGAGCGCAACGCGGCCGGCCTCGACCTCGCCCAAGCCATCGCAGACACTCGGATGCTTCACCCCCGCGAGGCGGTGCGTGCCCTCGCCGATCACGTCCTCGACGAGACAGGCGACGTACTTGCCGACGATGCCACCGTCCTGTGCGTGGACTGGCGCGGGGGCCACGGTCGAGATCGCAGCACCGTCCACGGAGCGGATCGCCCCACACGTGCGGCCCAGCGTTGGAAATAGGCGCTTCCAGGGGTGATCGCGATCTAGACAGTCCGCACTGGGGACACGACCGCGACCAGTGCTCGAAGCCCCGCTTCCGCCTACGCCGCCGTGACTGTGGGATCGGAGCGCTCACCGTCTCCCGGCGGTTTGGCCGCCGGTGGCTTGTGAATCCAGCCGCCGAACCTGCCACCGTCGGTCGCGACCACCTGGCCGACAACGGCGGTGAGAAGGAGCAGGAACGACACGACGTACAGCCAGGCCAGGTAAGTGAACGCCACCCCGATCGATCCGTACCGGTCGGCGCTGACCTCGAGTGCGTGCGGAAGATAGACGCGCGAGACTGGCCGGACCGCGAGCATTCCGAGTGCGAAGAGCAGTGCGCCGGGGACGAGTTGGCGCGGCTGAACCGCGCCGGCGAGCAGGACCCACGGAACGAAGACGGCGAGCGCAAGATCCCAGCCAAGGGCCAGCGCCAGCTGCCAGACATTCCGGGGTGCCAGGTCGGCGGCGTAGGCCCCCAACGCGCTAACGACGAGCAGCGAGAGGGCCAACGCGAGGACCGCGGCCAGCCACCTCCACGCGAGCACCAGTCGAGTCCTCGGTCGCGGCAGGTCCCAGATCGCGGCGAACGCGCGGGTGAGCGCCCGCGACAGGCTGGTCGCTGACCCGAGCACCATGAGCACGCCGACGACTCCGAAGGCAGCCCCCGTGGACCCCTGGACCGCGTCTTCCAGGACCGCGCGGGACTCCGCGGGCATGTTCACCGCGTCGGCGAACCTGTCGGCGTCGTCCGCCCCCACCCAGGTGGCGAACAGGATGAGGATCGGGAACACGGAGGTGAAGAACTGGGCGGCGATGGTCACCGACCGGTCGAACACCTCGATCCGGATGCAGGTCGCTGCACTACGGAGCAGGATCCGGCCCGGCCATCGCGACAGCAGCCACGCCAGCCATGCACGCAACCGCGGCGGCAAACGGCCCATGGCGGTCTCGGCCGCAACCCGAGCAGCAGCATCGGCCGACATGGGCGCCGACGACCCCATCCGACCCACCCGCCTTGAAGTCGCTGAGAGGTGTCCTCATCGGAACGTTACGGCTCGACATTGACGCGCGCCTCACCCGTTTCAGACGGGAAGGCGGGGATGGTCCGGCGTGGCTGGACCGGGACGGCACCTTGGATGAGCGGACGCAGCAAGGCCTCGTCTCGGTCGACGTCGCCAAGGACAGGCTTGACCGGGAGGGTCAGCGGAACCGCGAACAAGGCGACGGGCCCCGAGAGTCCGGAATCACGCCGATCGTCATCCTCGCCTCATGGTGGGCCGATCGGGGCAACCAGAACCACGCGTCACGCAGCACCTTGACCGAGATTCAAGCGGAGAGGTCAAGCGCCTGCCTTCTCCAGCTCGTTGTCGAGCTCCTTGGGGTCGACCTGTATCTGCTTGCGCATCTCCTTCTCAGCGTGCAGCTCGGCCTTTTCGAGCGCCTCGCTGACGGTGATGTCGCCGATGACCAGCAACGCCGCCTCGCCATCGTCGATGAGCTCGCCGAGCTCTTTCACGTCCTTGCGGGACAGGCCGCCGAACAGATGTCCGGCAAAGCCTCCTGCCGCTCCCAGGACCGCAGCGGACCCGATGATGGTAGGCGGGAACAGGAGGCCGAGCACGGCACCCGCTGCAATGCCGGTCCAGGCTCCCTTGCGGGTAGAGGTCTCGTCCTTGTTGACGTGAACCTTGCCCTTGGCATCCTTGGTGATGACCGCCGCGTCGAATCGGCCGATCGCGTCAACCTCGTGGAGTGCCTTGACGACGTCATAGTCAGCCTGCGCGGCTGGCTCGCTGGGGTAGGTCGCGATGAACAGGAAGACGCCATCCGGGTTTGCCATGGTGCGGTTCCTCTCGGCTCATATACATGACAACGAGCAACCCTGCGCACACCGACCGAGGGTCGCATCATCCCATCGGGATGACGCGGGTCCTGGCGGCAGAGCGCCGCCCGCGCATCAAGCACCGGCGGCGTACGGATCACCCGTCACGGGGGATGTGTTCGAGCGCCCGGCTGCATAGCTTGCTTGGCGGCTCGACGACGAACGAGGTATGACCGATGACAGGTTGGGCGGTTAGCAGGGGATGCCTTGGCGGTGGCCACCCCGAGAGCAGCCGCCGATCATGTCAACCGTTGCACGCCCAGCGGCGCGCCGAGATCGCAGGATCGCCATGAGTCAGCAAGCTGAAGCGAGCCGAGCGGGTCGCAGACTCGGTGGCGGGGCCATCGCCACGCTCTCTGGCTTCGGCGTCCTGCTGGTTTTCGTCATCCAGAACAGGGAGTACGTCCAGTTCCGGTTCCTCTTCTTGGACTTCGCGTGGCCCATGTGGTTGTACACCATCGTGGTGGCTCTCTTCGGAGCGCTGGTGTGGTTCGGTCTCGGCGTGATGCGTCGTCACCGACGCCGCAAAGCGCGACGCGAAGAGAGGCGCGCATGAACGCCTGCGGGAACCCGGGCGCTGCCGTGATCCTGCTGCGACTGAGGATCCCTCGGGGGAACGCGCACCTGGTCTGCGGACCGGACGCCTCGAGGTGTTCAGCGACGGTGTGTTCGCCATCGCAATCACTCTTCTCGTCCTCGAGATTGCCGTTCCCGCCGGATCGGACGAGGACCTCGTGCGCGCGCTGGTCGAATTGTGGCCCACGTACTTGGCGTACCTGGTGAGCTTCTCCATGATCGGAGCAGTGTGGTTCGGCCACACCGTGATCACCGAGTACCTCGACCACGCCGACTCGGTACTGATTCGGCTCAACCTGCTCCATGCGATGAGCATGGTGTCGGCATGTGGCGGTACGCGGTCCATCTCCGGCTCGTGCGGCCCGACCTGGGCGACCAGGATGTGAAGACCCTCACCAAACCGCCTGACAACCACGGGGCTGCCTCTCCAAGCGCAAGGCGATTGCGGTCAGAAATGGCGGTCAGAGGTCGGCGCATGAAGAAGGCCGCAGGTCGGAGGCTGGCTCTGACCTGCGGCTTCTGCTTGTGGGCAGGGGCTCGAACCGCCGACCTTCCACTTCTCAGGGGGAGGGTTTGTCCAGGTCAGAGGCACCGACCTGGCTCTCGTGCCCTCAGCGTGCCCTGTCGCCGCGAGCCACCTTCTTTCCGTCGCACGGCCATGCTCGCAACGAGTGCGGGAGAAGACATCCCCCAACGTCATCATCACGCCGCGCCGGAGTCGTCGGTTCGACCAGCTGCTACAGACGTGTTCGTGCAGCAGCTCACCCCGTAGCTGACGATCTTCGACCCGGCGAAGGCGCATGCAGCGGGCCGTGTTCATAGCCAGCTCGATGCCCGCCCGCGCGTCCAACCCAGCGTCCGGGCGATCAAACGCCTCTCCCCAGGAACCAATTACGATGAGGCTCGCAGTACCGGTGACCCGACCTCGCCCGCCGTGTGGACGCGTCGGCTCAACCGCGGCTGACCGCCCGCGGCAGGGGCGACACAGACGCGAGCAAACCGACGCACCTGGGAGGGTCCGATGGGCGGTGTGGCGATGCAATGGCGATCCTTCGTCGGCGTGGCCTGCGTGAGCGTTGCTCTCGGGGCGGCCGGGTGCGATCGAGGCGAGGGGTCGGGCGGGGAGGCGTTAGGTCCCTCGAGCGGGCCGCGACCAACGGTGTCGTCGTCACCGCCTCCCCAGGCGTCGGGGACCAGGTCGCCCTCACCAAGCGCCGGTGCGACCCGTCACCAGGACCTGCCTGTGCTGGCGTGGAAGCCGCCAGTGCTGGTCGCGAGCGACCACGTCACTGGCGATAACAGCCTGGTGCAGGTCGCGGCCGGCCGAAACGGTGCGCTGGCGGCGTGGGAGGTGGTGCCGCGCCGCGGCCGGTTCGTGCTGCGGATCGCGTCCTTGCACGGCGGCCGGTGGGGTCCAGCTCAGACGCTGTCGCACCGGATGTCGGGAGGCACGCAGAGCCTGAGGGTGGCGGTCGGACGGGGTGACGACGCCGCGGTGATCT
Source organism: uncultured Actinomycetota bacterium (assembly GCA_963827435.1). GTDB lineage: Bacteria > Actinomycetota > Actinomycetes > Propionibacteriales > Nocardioidaceae > Nocardioides_B. Next base: position 166,556 of record CAWHAU010000018.1, on the reverse strand, counting down.
TGAACGAGAGGATGGGTGGCCGCGACTTGGTCGTGGCCCGGCAGCGACTGCGCGGTCGTTGGCGTGGCCCGCACGTGCTGGGGCCCGGAATCGCCGACGGCGCAGTGATCGGCCCCGATGGCGTGCTCACGGTGGTCTGGAGCCAGCCCGTCCCCGGCGGGATCGGCATCAAGGTGGCGTCTACGGGCCGGGCGGGTGGTTGGCGGCCCACCGAGGAGCTGGCGCGGCACAGCTCCGACGCCAGCGTCAGCATTGGTCGTCACGGGGATGTGGCTGTTGCCTGGCCCTCTGATGACGGCGTCTCGGTGGCAGTGCGCCGGGCCGGGGTGTGCTGCTGGAGTACTCACACGTTGCACGGCGCGATCAAGTTCGCCTATCCGGCGCGGGTGGCGGTGGACGGGCACGGCAGGGTGCTGGCGATGTGGGGGCACGACATCGAGTCCGGCGAAGGCGCCCGGAGGAAGCACTTGGCCTGGGCGGTCTCCGTCAGTGAGGAGGGTGGCTGGTCGCCGGTTCGCTACATCGACTCGGGCAGGTTGGCGTGGATCGAGGACATCGAGCTCGTGATGAACGCCCGCGGCGGAGCGGTCGCCGTGTGGACGGGCAGCAGGCCACGCGTCGGCGGCGGGCCGAGCGCGTTGGATCGCACCGACCGGTTTCTGTTCGGGCACGGGTGGGGCACCCCGGGGGACCTGCCCCTGCGTGGCTTCCCGGACGCACATATCTCGGAGGCCGGGACCGCGGCCGTGGTCGCGGGCGGGTCGACGTGGTGGCAATCGCCCCGGGATGCTGTCGGGGGCGATTGGCGCCGCGGTGGCAATCTGTACCGAGGCGGCAGCGTGCAGGGCACGGCAGTTGCCGGGTGGGGTTCGCACCTCGTCGCGGCGTTGTACGGCGACGCCGTGGCTGCCCGCAGCCTCAGCCTGCCCTCGCGGTGACCTCCGATCAGCCGCGTACACACCGTCCGGTTCGACCCAGGCTGCGCGGCACGGACGGTGTCCGTCGGTGACGCCCGCTTCGATGTCGTCGTTCCGCCCACACCTCGTCCAGTCCGGCCGCTCGCCCCTGATCGGCGGCTCCTCCTCGACCCGCGCTGTCGAAGCCATCTGGCCCAAGGAAACCGTGTCCGAAAACCAATGACAGACGGTCCGCTCGCTCCAGACACGCTGCGCCAATTGCACCGGAAGCTTGCCTCAGCGCTGCCAGCCCAGGCGGCGGCATGACGCAGGTTCAGAATGGTGCGGCTGGACTGTTCACAGGTCGATCGCGACCGGATGCCGCGGCTCGTACAGTCCGACCTCGCCGCCACCGGGCAACCGGAAACGGGTGAGCCGCCCCCATCGCTCCTCGGATACGTCCTCTGCGAACTCGACGCCCTTGGCCTGCAGGTCACTGATCGTGGCTCCCAAGTCGTCGCACATGAAATACAACTCGTGCCCGGCCGGACCGTCGGCCGGGTGCACGGCCAGTTCCGCCGGCGGGATCTTGAAGATCAGCCACCCGCCACCAGCGTCGACATGCGGTTGCCCGAGGACATCTGCGAAGAAGGCGCGATCCGCTTCCGGATCAGTGCTGAACAAGATGACGTGACTGCCGTTGATCACATGCGAAGGCTACGCGGCGGTAAGACGGGGTGTGATCGACGGTGAGAAACCGCCTCGCTGCCGGGCCGTTGATGGGAGTTGCCGTTCCCATCGTGTCTCCTACGGGTCCGCCAGCAGGGTCGCGGGGGTGGGCGGGTGATTGCTCACAGGGTCATCGGGCCGAGTGCCCGCTGCAGTTCGAGCGCGAAGATCGAGGGCACCTCGAGCATCGGGAAGTGCCCGCCCCGCGCCGCCACGTTCCAGTAGGTCAGATTCTGGAACCTCTTCTCGACCCAGCGGCGTGGCACCTTCTCGATGTCGGCGGGGAAGATCGTCACAGCCGTGGGGACGTGACCACCTCGTCGTTGCCCCGGGGCCGGGAAGTTCTCCCAGCAGAAGCGTGCGGAGGAACCGCCGGTACCCGTCAGCCAGTACAGCGTCACCGTGTCCAAGATCCGATCCCAGGACACGGCGGCCTCCACGGATCCCTCGTGATCGGTCCAGCTGTGGAACTTGTCGAGGATCCGGGTCAGCTGGGCCACCGGTGAGTCCACCAGCGTGTACCCCACCGTCTGGGGCCTGGTCGACTGCTGCAGCGAGTATCCTCCGCCGAAACGCCAGAAACGGCGGGTGTCGGCCCCCTGCTCGACTGCAGTCCGTGCTGGCACATGTTCGTGCAGCAGACCGCTCATCTGATCCGTGCTCCACCGTGCCGAACATCACTCGGCCCTTCCCGTGGTGTGAACGTCGACTGCGCGACGCGGGCTAGGTGGGCCGCGAAGTCGTCGACGGACCATCCGCGCTGGTCGATGAGGGTCTCGAGTACGTCGAACGACATCAACGCGTGGAGCATGTCCGCCATCGTCTCGACGGTCCAACCGGATGCCAGAGCCCTCTCCTCGTGGACCCGCGAAGCCAGTAGGCGGCAGAGCGTGTGCCAGTCCTCCTGGACCAGCCGCCAGTGTTCCGCGGCGTCCGGATCGGTGTCCTTCATGCTCTGCACCGCCCGCGCGATCCGGACGATGCGGGGGTGGAACCGCGCCACGTGGGCGGCCCACGCCTGTAGGGCGGCGGCCGCGTCCGGCGCGTCGTGCACGGGCCGAAGCGAGGTGGCCAGGTCCTCCCTCTCGTTGACGTGGTCGAACAGCGCGGTGAGCAGGTGCGTCCGGGATTCGAACCGCAGGTAGACCGAGCGACGCGTGACGCCGGCGAGCTCGGCCACCGCCCCCATGGTGAGCGCGGGCAACCCGCGCTCCTCGACGATCTCCCGCGCGGCTTCCAGGAGCGCGGCCCGGGTGCGGCGGCTCCGGGCGTTTCTGGGGCTGCATGGATCACGTCCTCTCTGGAATAACTTCACGAGGCGTGTCGTTGCTGTCAAGTATACATGCCGTGTAGTTGCCTCGGCTCTCTCTGGAGGGGACCGTGAATCATCCACTCATCTCAGGCGCCGCCCGGCCGGCCCGCGCGGCCCTGACGCTGCTCGCAGCCGCCCAGTTCCTCCTGGTGCTGGACTCGGCCATCGTCAACGTGGCCCTCCCCTCGATGCAGGCCGATCTCGGCTTCACCTCCCACGGAATCACCTGGGTCGTCAACGGCTATGCCCTCCTGTTCGGCGGGCTCCTCCTGTTCGGGGGCCGCCTGGCCGACGTGGCCGGCGCGCGACGGGTCTTCCTCGGTGGGGTGTCCTTGTTCGCTGCTGCCTCCGTGGCCGGGGCGCTCGCCCAGACCGCCGGCGCGCTGGTCACCGCCCGGGCCGCCCAGGGCATCGGCGCGGCGATGACTGCACCGGCAGCGATGGCCCTCATCATGATGCTGTTCCCGGCTGGCCCGGCCCGGAATCGCGCGCTTGGCGCCATGGCCGCGGCCGCGGGTCTCGGCGGCGCGTCCGGCTCTATCCTGGGCGGCCTCCTCACCGAGGCCTGGGGATGGCCCGCGATCCTGTGGATCAACGTCCCGATCGGCGTCCTCGTCGTCACCGGCGCGCTCCGGCAGCTGCCGGCCGCCGCGCCGCGCACCTCGTGGCGATCTCTGGACCTCGGCGGCGCGGTGACGGCCACCGGCGCCGTGGTCGCGTTGGTCTACGGACTGATTGGGGCATCTGGGAGCGGCTGGCTGACCGGGCGGGCTGTCGTGCCGCTGCTGGCCGCCGTCCTACTCGCGGCCCTCTTCGTCACCATCGAGCGGCGCGTCGCCGACCCGCTGCTCCCGCCGTCGCTGTTCGGGGTGCCCGGCCTGCGGGGCGCGAACGTCACGGTGCTGTTCAGCGCCATGGCGATGATGCCGATGTGGTTTCTGCTGACCGTCTATCTGCAGGCCGTGCGCGGCTACGGACCGATGGCGGCCGGCGCAGGGGTCATCCCGACGGTGGTCATGCTGGTGGTGTTCAACGGCCTGGCTCACCGGGTCATCGCCCGGGTCGGGGTGAGGACGCCGTTGGTCCTCGGCCTGCTCGTCGCCGCCATGGGAATGGCCTGGACCTCGGACCTCGGCCCGGAGTCGTCGTTCGTCGGTGACCTGTTGTGCTCACAGCTGCTGACCGGCATCGGCTTCGGCCTCGCCTTCGTCGCCGGCACGGTGTCGGCCACCAGCCAGGTCCCGCTGGAGCACTCTGGGGTCGCGGCCGGGGCCTACAACACCTCCCAGCAGCTGGGAGGCGCGATCGGCCTCGCCGTGCTCGCCGCGGTGGCGGCCGGTGCCGGGGACACAACCGCCCTGACTGCGGACCTGTCCCAGGCCTTCCGCGTCGCCGCCGGCTTCGCCGCCGTCGCCGCCGTGGCGGCCCGGCTGCTCCTGCCACGCGCCCTCCATCCCTTCACCGTCAGCTCGGACGAGCGGCGCGTCGCGCCCGCCCTGGTAGGTCACCGGCGATGAGCCCCCCGGCGGACGGTCGCGGTCTTCCTGCTGCTGGCGGCAGCTCGGTCCTGGTGACCCGGCTGGAGCCCGCCTGGACAACCCCGAGACCCGCCGTGCCCCTTCCGGTCGGGCCATCGCCGGCCCCGACGGCATGGCTGCCGACAACGTGTGACCGCATGACCGCCCTTCCTTGCCCTGAGCACATCGCTCGAAGCGGCACAGTTCTCGCAGGCCGGCAGCCACTCTCTCGGCGAGCACGCTGGTGCCGTGTGCGAGCAGGCTCCTGGGGAGAAGTCCCCAGATGGAAGTTGAAATATGGGTCTAAATGACTGCTTGTTGGGAGCGTGCAGAAAGGTTTACGTTGACGCAACTGGGGGCGCTCCTTCGTTGGCCGCGGGCCCGCCGCGCTCCTGGCGAACAGCAAACGGCCGATGAGCGGCCGAGGGGGATCAACCATGGCAAGTGCCGAAAGCTCCTTTGAGATGCCCGGAGATGTCTTCTCCGGCTATGACTCCATGAACGGGACGTGCAAGGCGACCGCGGTCGACGGCGTCGTTCGCGAACCGGGCACCGACAACTCGACCGTTGTCTCGATCGATGTCTGCACCAGTGCACAGGACGTGGCGAACGCGCTCAGCATCAGCGGTACCGCGTCCGCCTCGTACGGCGCGTTCAGCGCCACCGCGTCGGCCAGCTACGCGCACCGGCTCCGGCTGACCGAGACCAGTACGGTCGTGGTGATCTCCGTGGTCCGCAAGACGTCCGTGCAGCGATACAGGTCCACCTCGCCCATGGCCGACGTGCCGACGCCCGAGACAATCGAGGACTTCTACCAGACCTACGGCGATGTGTGGGTCAGTTCCCTGACCCGGGGCATGCAGTACTGGTCGCTGTTCGTCCGCCACGACACCAGCCGGCAGGAGCAGACGGACGTCGTCACCTCGCTGACCGCCGACGGCGGAGTCGGAGAGTTCGCCGGGTCGGTCGAGGTGAACACGGCACTGTCTCGGACGTTGCGGTCGGAGGGCTCGCGCTGGAACCACACGCAGGGCGTGGTCGGGCTGCCGGCCGTCGCACTCAAGGGCATCGACGGTGTCCTGGCCTTCGCCAACGCGTTCAACGAGCAGCCCGATGACAAGGCGGCCGTGCTGGCGTTCAGCACGCAGGGGTACGAGACCGTACCCGGGTTTCCCGATCCGCTGGTCAAGCAGCTGAAGAAGTCGCGGGAGCTGATCTGGAATCCGACCCGGCCCACGGTCGCGTCGTTGCAGTCGCGTCGGTTGACGCTGCTGGCGCAGGCCCGCAAGATCGATGAGGTCGCGGACCTGTACAAGGCGTATGGCTACGCCGACCCCCGCCTGGCGGAGGTGCGTGGCATGGTCGATGACGACCTCGACGAGTTGTCCACGACGGAGGCAGATATCAAGGGCGACCCGTTCGCCGTGTGGACGTTGCCGGACTCGCCTTCTCGCAAGTTCGGGGCGCCAGAAGCCAAGGTCGAGGTCCACGCCAAGCAGCAGGTGGGCGGCGGAGGAGGTGTCGCCTTCTGGGCGCCCAGTCGGGCCGACGTCCTGGCCGGGAACGCGTGCCTGACGGGGCTGTGGCCGCGCCGCGGCGACGGATCCAAGGTCGTCAGTCATCTGCAGGTCTCCTACGCCGGCGAGCCCGCGCCGCGCGTGGACGCGGGCGGGTGGGCCGGGAACTGGGCGGACCCGCTCCCCCTGAGCGCCGAGAACCGGGTCAACTACCTTGAGATCGCGGCGGACGCGCTCGTCCGGGGAATCACGGTCACAACAACGAACGGCGGGAAGACGTCGGCCGGCAACGGGAACGGCTTCACGCTCACGCGCTACCCGTTGGCCGACAACGAACGGCTGGTCGGGTTCAACGGCCGATCCGGTGCGCTCGTGGACAACCTGCAACCGGTGGTGGCCGCGTTCTCGCCCGCGGCCTGGCCGGAGCAGGACGAGCATCGCTGAGCCAGCTGCCGTCGGCGATCCAACCTGAAACGGCGCACCCCGCGTGTCGCCGAGAAGCCGAGGGCGCCGGACACCCACGGTGTTCGGCGCCCTCGCTCGCCACGCACGGAAGGGGGACATCGGTGGATCTTGAGCTTCTGCGAGCCAACCTGGTGCGCACGCTGGTCCCGATCATCGTCGGCGCACTCGTCTCGGTGCTGCCCGTCCTGGACCGGTACGACCAGGTCGCCGCCCTGGTCGGCTTCGCAGTTTCCGCGGTCTACTACGCCGTGTTCCGAATCGCGGAGACCCGGTACCCATGGCTAGGCGTGTTCCTCGGCAAACGCATGGTCCACGACACGGCCCCCGCGAACGGCACCGAGCACGGACCGGACACCGCATCCTCCATCGCGGAACTTCCGGACCACGCGAAGGGGGCCGCCGACGGCGGCGCGAACGGCACAACCTTCGCCGCAATCGTCGAAGTCCGCACCACCAACGCCGACAGGGCAGCCGCCGTCAGCCTCGACGGACAATCGTTGGCTGGGGTCACGTGCGTGTCCTGGGCACCGCATCCCGACGGTTCGACCCTGCTCACCCTGCGCCTCAAGGACGCCGACCTCACCCTCACCAGCACGTCACCCTCGAAAGATGGGCCCTTGGCTCCTGAACCGATGAAGACAGGGCAGCGGCGGACCCCGTAAGACCATCTGGCTCCTCCCATCTGCCGGTAGACGATGTCGGAGAGTCGGCGTTTTGAGGCAGCGCATCGCTTCCATCGAGGTCTTGCCGGCGGCTTTCTTGCGGTCGTAGTAGGCGCGTCCTTCGGTGGGGGTGCGGAGCTGGACGCGGGCCATGATGTGCAGCACCCGGTTGATCTGCCGGTTCGCGGCGCGCGATAGCCGATGGCGCACCTCGTCGCCGGAGGACGCGTCGATCGGGGCGGTGCCGTTCCAGGAGGCGAAGTGGTTGTGATCGGGGAATCGGGTGCCGGACCTTCGCCAGCACGGCCTTGGCCTGGGCGGCGGACAGATCCCTCTTCGCCCCGCCCGGGACCAGCACGAGCAGCAGCTGATGCAGCTGGCACACCATCCGGGTGTGGTCCTCACCCAACGAGCGGCGCCGGTCGACCAGGATACGCAGGACCGCGAGTTGCTGGTTCCGGCCAACAGCGTGCTTAGGCCAGCATCCCCGCGTAACGATCGACGTCGGTGGCGTACCGGCCGCCACCAAGCACGGTCTCCTCAGCGTCCATTACCTCGATCGTGGCGGAGCGTTTGTGCGGGTCCATCGCGATCACGACGCGGCTTCGGTGTCTCCCATGCTCGGTCACCGGCATTCGGCGGACTTCTACGGCGTCGCCCGGTCACTCACGGACACTCGCCCTCGGCGGCCGGAGATGACGAAGCCCCAGGTCAAACGATGTTTGACCTGGGGCTCCGGCTTGTGGGCAGGGGCGGGGTCGAACCGCCGACCTTCCACTTTTCAGGCGGACGCTCGTACCAACTGAGCTACCTGCCCAAGCGGGCGAAACTCTACAACAGGGCAGTCGTCCGGCCCGAATCGGTTCGGTCGACGAGCGCCATGGTTTGACGCACCGCCAACACCGCCATCGGCTCAGGCGTCGAGGACGACCTCGGCGTGGTCGAGCCGCGGCAGCCGGTCGAACCACGCGTTCTCGGCGGGCTTGCCGAGGTTCACGACCAGCAGGCTCTTGAGGTTGCGGCCGGCGAAGAACTCCTCGTCGAGACCCTGGGCGTCGAAGCCCCCCATCGGGCCGGCGGCCAGACCCGCGGCGCGGACACCGAGCAGGAAGTAGCCGATCTGCAGTGTGGCGTTGAACTTCGCGGCCTGCTCACGGGCGGCGTCGTCGGCGAACGCGTCGCGGGCGCCCGGGAAGTGCGGGAACGTCCGGTGCAGGTGGTCGTGGAAGTCGGTGTCCGCGGCGAGCACGGCGACGAGCGGGGCGTTCGCGGTCTTGTCGCGGTTGCCGTCGGCCATGTGCTTGAGCAGTCGCTCACGGGGCTCCCCGTCGCGGACCAGGAGGACGCGCAGCGGCTGGGTGTTCATCGCGGTCGGGGCGTACTTCACGAGGTCGTAGATCGCGGCGACCTGCTCGTCGGTCACCGGCTCGTCGGTGAAGGCGTTCGCGGTGCGCGCCTCACGGAACAGCAGGTCCTGGGCCTCGGGGGACAGCGTCAGTTCAGTCATGTCCTGCCCAACAGAACATTGATGCTTCAACATTCCTGCTAGGGCTGTGTCCTGCGCCACCTGTCCGGGTAGTCCGTGACGAAGTGGCTGAGAATCCGGTCCCGGACCAGCCAGACCGTCACGGACTACCGGCAACCCGGGCACGAAAAAGCCCCGGACGTGATGTCCGGGGCGATGTCGCTGAGGTGTGGCGACCCCGACGGGACTCGAACCCGCGGCCTCCGCCGTGACAGGGCGGCGCGCTAACCAACTGCGCTACGGGGCCTTGCTGTGCTGCTCTCACCGAGCGGAGGAAAGGCTAACCCATCCACCGCGCTGTCCCCCAATCGGCACCGCAAGGAGCCGGTCGAGGCGCACCCCCAACGGGATTCGAACCCGTGCTACCGCCGTGAAAGGGCGGGGTCCTAGGCCGCTAGACGATGGGGGCAAGCTCCCTCGAAGAGGCCGTCGGGCACGGCTGCCGTCGGGGACCGGTACAGCATAGGGGCCGCTCGGGACGCCCACAAATCCGCACGCCCCGGCACACTTGACGTGTGATCGAGATGTCCCGCGCCCGCTTCGAGGAGCTGGTGACGGCCGCCATGGACGACGTACCGGCGGAGCTGTCGGCGCTGGTGGACAACTGCGTGGTGCTCGTCGAGGACGACCCGCCGGCCGACGACCCGGACCTGCTCGGGGTGTACGACGGGACGCCGCTGACCGAGCGTGACCACGGCTACACGATGGCCCTGCCGGACCGGATCACCATCTTCCGCAACCCGACGCTCGACATGTGCGAGAGCGAGGAGGAGGTCGTGAAGGAGGTCCGGATCACCGTCGTGCACGAGATCGCCCACCACTTCGGCATCGACGACGACCGGCTGCACGACCTCGGCTACGCCTGACCGCCGATCGCGAACCCGAGTCCGCACAGCAGCAGCGCGGGGACGACCGTGGCGACGACGATCAGGCCCCCGTCCACCCGACCGCGGTCGTGGGCCTGGACGGCGAAGGAGGAGTACGTCGTCAGGCCGCCGCAGAACCCGGTGCCGAGCAGGGCCATCGTGTGCCCGGCGAGCCCGAGCCCGCTGAAGAAGCCGAGCAGCAGCGAGCCGACCCAGTTCACGAGGATCGTGCCGCGGTGGAAGCGGCCGTCGAGCAGGTGCCCGGCGACGTACCGCAGCGCCGCCCCGACGGCTGCGCCGAGCGCCACGAGCAGCCAGGTCACAGGTCGCCCTCCTCGCGCTCGAACTCGGTGCGCGAGGCCAGCGTGCTCAACCGGTCGGCGAGCGCGACGGCAAGCAGGCAGGCCGCGAGCGTGCCCACGACGTAGGCCGCGGCCGTCGCCACGTGACCGGACGCGAGCAGTGCCCGGGCCTGCTCGGCGTACGTCGACAAGGTCGTGTAGCCGCCGAGGACGCCGGTGCCCAGCAGCGGCGGCAGCACCCGGCTCCGGCGCACGACGGACAGGGCCGGCAGCGCGGCGAGGACCAGGCAGCCCGTCACGTTGACCGCGAAGGTGGTCCAGGGGAACGCGGGGGTGTGGTCCGGGAACGCCGTGGTCAGCCACCAGCGCAGGAGGGCCCCGGCCGCACCGCCGACCGCGACCGCGGCGACCAGGTCGGGCGCCGGGAGGCGGCCTCGGATCACCGGGCCTCGTTGACCGCGTAGGAGCCGGACCACGGGGTCGGCGCCTCACCGGCCGTCTGACGGGTGAACTCGCCGAGGTACCACTCCCGCAGGGCGATCTGCTGCGGGTTGGCGGCCAGGGTCAGCAGCCGCTGCTCACGGCAGAACACGTCGACGTCCTCGAGGAGACCGAGCAGCCGGCCCATGGTGGCGCCGGCGCTCACAGGGACGTGGTACTCGAGGTCGGCCCGGTCCTGACCGGCCGCGATGGCAGCGTCGAGACGGTCGACCCCGCTGGCCTGCCGGCGCTCCTGCTCCACCTGCAGGGTGATCTCGGAGAGCTCCTGGGCCAGGGGGTAGTCGGCGCCGTGGTTGAGCGCGAGCAGCCGCAGCTCGCGACGGAGCTCGTCGTACCAGATCCGGTAGTAGGCGAAGACCTGCACGGGCATCCCCAGCAGCCGCACCGTGAGCAGGTCGGCCGGCTCGCCGGCCCTTGCCAGCCGCTCGTCGACGACCTCCGAGAGGTCGAAGACCTCGCCCTTCGCCGCGGCCTCGCTGAGCGGGGCCGACACGTCCGCGGCGGGCTCGAACCAGACGACCTTGCCGTGGCTGGAGACCTCCGCGCCCCAGGTGGTGGAGAACATCGCCACGATGCCGAGGCCGCGGCCCACCGTCGCCAGCAGCCGCTCGTCGTCGGTCATCGCGCGCACCCGCGGGGGAGCCGTGGAGGTGTCGTGCACCTCGACGCGGGGGTGGGTGGCCGTGCCGCCCACGCGCACCACGATCGGCGGGTCGGCGTGCAGGATCGCGTTGGTCACCAGCTCGGACACCCCGAGCTCCGCGGCGTCGGCCAGGTCGTCGCGGCCGATCGCGGTCAGCTCGGCCACGATCCAGCTGCGCGCACGCCGCACCGACTGCGGGTCGGGGCTCAGCTCCAGGGTGCTCATCGCCGGGTCAGCCACTCTCGCGTCCGGCCGCGCGGGTGCTGCGGAGCGCGACGAGACGGGTGACCACCATCGCGATGTAGAAGACGCCGGCGATCTGCTCGAGCATGACGACACTGCGCGCGTGACCGGAGATGGGCGTGATGTCCGAAAGGCCCGTGCTGGAGAGGGTGGTGAAGGAGAGGAAGAGCAGTTCCATCCATGACCTCCTGCCCACGCCATCGGGGTTGAAACCACCGGGGTCCAGGGCCTGGACCACCACGAAGAGGAACGCGAACGCCCAGGCCAGCAGCGTGAACACGGCCGGGATCGCGAACAGCTCGTCGGTGGTCACCTGCTCGTCCTGGAGCATGTACGCCAGCATGCTCAGCGCGGCGTAGAAGTAGACCGCCATCTCGAAGGCGGCCGACCACGCGAACAGGGTCGGGTCATCGACGAAGACCGACACGAGGAGCAGGCCGGCGGCGGGCAGCGCGCCCAGCGTGGCCACCCACGTGATGAACGGTGTGACCCGCAGCGTCAGCAGCACCAGCGCGAGGACGAGCAGTCCGAAGAGCGCGAACACCGACCGGCCCGAGGACGTGTCCATCGTCGGGTAGAGCAGGACGCCGGCGAGCTGGACCACGAGCAGCACCAGGCACGGCGTACGTCGCAGGAACTCGACCCACCTCGGCATGGGACCGAGGCTATCCGGCGGCAGCGGTCTCGTCGGTGAGGTCGCGCCGGATCCGGAACAGCTCGAGGTCAGTGCCGTAGTACCGGGTCGTCCGGCCGAGGGGCTCCATGCCCAACCGGCCACACACCGCCAGGGACGCGGCGTTGGTCGGCCGCACGACCGCGAGCACCTCCTCCAGCCCACGCCGGAAGCCCCAGTCGAGGGCTCCGCGGGCCGACTCGGTGGCGTAGCCGTGCCCCCACCCGTCGGGATGGAAGTGCCAGCCGACCTCGAACTCGCCGTCGCCGTCGGGGAGCCGGACCAGAAGCACGGTGCCGAGGACCCGGCCGTCCTCCCGGCGCTCGACCGCCCAGCGGCCCTCACCCTGGCCGGAGCGGTTGAGCTCCGACCAGCGGGTGACCCGCGCCTCGGCCTCGTCGAGCGTCTCCAGGGCCCGCGGCGCGGACCCCAGCCAGCGGGCGACCTCCCAGCGGCGGTAGATGTCGAAGAACGCGTCCGCGTCGGCGAGGTGCCAGTTGCGTACGACGAGGCGCTCGGTCTCGAAGCCGTCGCCGTCGACTCCCGGGGTGCTCACCGGTCGAGGTGGCGTGCCCAGGCGAAGCAGAACAACCCGTAGCAGCCGAACCCGGCCGCGATCAGGAACAGCATCGGCCCGCCGAACGGCTGCTGGAGCACCTTGTGCAGCGCCACGTCGAGCCCGCCGGACTTGTCGGGGTCGTTGGTCAGGGCGGCGTAGAGGAAGAGCAGGCCGACGACCGCGATGGCCACGCCCTTGCTGAGGTAGCCGGCCTTGCCGAACCAGATGTAGGCCTTGCCGTCGTTGCCGGTCTGTCCCCCCAGGTCGAGCTTGGAGCGGAACTTCTCCTTCCAGCCCCGGTGCACGAGGAAGCCGCCCACGACGACGATCACCACCCCGACGGCGCCGACGAGCAGCGGGCCGGCGGGCTGCTTCATCAGCTTGGCAGTGATGCCGTCCGTGCCGCCTCCGCCGGACGAGCCGCCGGACGCGGTCTTGAACGCGGTCAGCGCGAGGCTGCCGTAGATGACCACCTTCGCGGCCGACACCACCCGCTTGAAGGCGCGCTTCGTGCCGTCCTCGTCGCGGTGGCCGGCGAAGGCCTCCATCGCCTGCCACACGACGAGTGCGAGGAAGCCCGCGGCTACGACGTACAACGAGACGCGGCCGAGGGTGTTCTGCGCGAGCTGGCTCAGCGCACCCTGGTTGGAGGCGCTTCCGCCACCGCCGCCGAGGACGAGCTTGACCGTCAGCCAGGCGAGCACGAGGTGCACCACACCGTAGGAGACGATGCCGACCCGGACCGCGTGGTCCATCCAGTCGCTCTGGTCCGCGCGCCGGCCGGCGGATCGTGCCTGGGCTGTGACGTTCATGTGCCTCCTGAGGTCGCGTGGAACCTACCCCGTTTTACGAAGCCTCATTCTTTGTCCTCGGGGGCGGTGTGGACCTGTGGGCCCGGCGTGTAGAAACGTCCCGTGACCGACTCGCCGCTCGTCCTCGGCCCCCTCGTCCGGTACGTCGACGAGACCTCTGCCTCCGTGTGGGTGGAGACGCGCGACGCCGGGCGCGTGACGATCCGGGTCGACGGCTCGTCGTGGTCCGCGCGGACGTTCCGGGTGCACGGTCACCACTACGCGCTGGTGGTCGTGGACGGGCTCGCGCCCGGCTCCGTCTCGCCGTACTCCGTCGAGGTCGACGACGACGCGGTCTGGCCTCCCACCGGAGCGGCCGAGGGGGCCGACTACCCGCGCAGCGTCATCGCCACCCTCAAGCCGGGCAAGCCGCTGCGGATGGCGTTCGGCTCCTGCCGCACCAGCGTCGACCACGGTGCGGGCGGCAACGCGACGCACGGGGTCGACGCGCTGCGCAGCCTGGCGCTGAAGATGGCGACCGACGGCACGGCCCGCTGGCCCGACCTGGTGCTGTTCCTCGGCGACCAGGTCTACGCCGACGAGACCACCCAGGAGATGCAGGACTTCATCAAGGCGCGGCGCGACATCGACGAGCCGCCCGGCAAGGAGCTCAAGGACTACGAGGAGTACGCCCACCTCTACGCCCTGGCCTGGAACGACCCGCTGAACCGCTGGCTGCTCTCGACGCTGCCGAGCCTGATGATCTTCGACGACCACGACGTCCGCGACGACTGGAACACCTCCTACTCGTGGCAGCAGGACATCCGGCAGACGTCGTGGTGGCACGAGCGGATCGTGTCCGGGCTGGCGTCCTACTGGGTCTACCAGCACGTCGGCAACCTCTCGCCCGACGAGCGTGACGCGGACCCCGTGTGGCAGCGGATCGTGGCCCACGCCGAAGGCGGCGGCGACGACGAGCTCGACCTGACGCAGGCGCTCGACGACCTCGCCGAGCGGGTCGACGAGGACCCGACGACGTACCGGTGGAGCTACGCCCGCGAGTTCGCCGGCGTCCGGCTCGTGGTGGTGGACTCCCGCGCCGCGCGGGTCCTGGAGCGGGACCGGCGCTCGCTGCTCGACGACGACGAGCTCGCCTGGCTCGACGGCCAGATGCGCGGCGACGTGAAGCACCTGTTCGTCGGTACGTCGCTGCCCTTCCTGCTTCCGACCGGGCTGCACTACCTGGAGGCGTGGAACGAGGCCGTCGGCAACGGCGCGTGGGGCCCGAGGTCCGCGAAGTACGGCGAGAAGCTGCGTCGCGCCGTGGACCTCGAGCACTGGGGCGCGTTCCAGCACGCGTTCCACGCGGTGGCGAAGATGGCCCAGGAGGTCGCCGACGGCCGCCGGGGCAAGGCGCCGCAGACCGTGACGTTCCTGTCCGGCGACGTGCACCACTCCTACGTCTCCGAGGTGGACCGCCCGCACTGGGCCGGCAGCAGCCGGATCATCCAGGCGGTCTGCTCGCCGATCCGCAACCCGCTGCCCCGCAAGATGCGGTTCGCGACCGCGGTGCTCGCCTACGCGGTCGCCGGCCCGGTGGGCAAGCTCGTCGCCCGCTCCGCCAAGGTGCCGGACGCGCCGTTCCGCTGGCACAACATCGCCGGCCCGTGGTTCGACAACAGCATCGCCGTGCTCGAGGACCGCGACGACGGGCTCGCCGTGCAGTGGCTCACCGGTGTCGTCGAGGGTGACGACCAGGAGCACCCTCGGCTCGACAAGGTCGCCGAGGTCCTGCTCGAGCCGCGCTGAGGAACCGTCGCTGGTTAGAGGTGCGGCGGAGCGCTGGCGGAGCCGCCTCGAGACCACCGCAGCCGGGCGCAGTGGTGACCTCGAGGTGACCACGCGCGAAGGTGCCGAGGTTTCGAGGCTCGGTACGCTCGGCACCTCAACCAGCGTGCGGGTCGGGCAGGGCGAGCAGCAGGTTCTCGACGACCTCCATCAGCGCCGGGTGGATCCAGTACTGCTCGCGCGCCACGTCGTGCGCCGTCTGCCCGAAGGACATCGCCTGCACGATCGGCTGGACCAGGTTCGACGCCTGGGGGCCGAGGAAGTGGGCGCCGAGGATCAGCCCGGTGTCCGGGTCGGCGACCACCTTGGCGAAGCTCGTGGTGTCCTCCATCGCCCAGCCGTACGCCGTGTCGCCGTACTTCTGGGTGGCCACCACGTGCCGCAGCCCGCGGTCGACGGCCTGCCGCTCGGTGAGCCCGACGCTGGCCACCTGGGGGTGGGAGAACACGGCGCTGGGCACGACGTCGTGCTGCGCCCGGATCAGGTCGTCCGGGTGCAGCAGGTTGTGCTGGATGACCCGGGCCTCGAGGTTCGAGACGTGCTTGAGCTGGAAGTGGTTGGCGATGTCGCCGAGCGCCCAGATGCCGTCGACGTTCGTGCGCTGGTGGTCGTCGACGATGATCACGCCGTCCTCGTCGGTGAGGACGCCCGTGCGGTCGAGGTCGAGGCCGTCCGCGTTGGAGCGGCGACCGGCGGCGACGAGCACCACGTCGACGTCGAGGGTGGTGCCGTCGGACAGCCGGGCGCGGATCCCGGCGGCACGCCGCTCGACCTTCTCGACCTTGGTGTCGAGCCGGACGTCCCAGCGCCTCTGGGCGAGGTCGGTGTACGTCGCGGAGATCTCGTCGTCCTCGGCGCGGAGCAGCGCGGACGACCGGTTCACGATCGTGACGTGCGTGTCGAACGAGCCGAAGACGTGGGCGAACTCGGCGGCCACGAAGCCGCCCCCGATGATCAGCATCCGGTCGGGCAGCGCGTCGATCCGCATGATCGTGTCGCTGGTGTGGAAGCCGACGTCCTCGAGGCCCTCGATGTCGGGGACGACCGGCCGGGCGCCGGCGGCGATCACGATGTCGTCGGCGGTGATGGTCTCGCCCGTGCCGGTGTCCAGGGTGCGTACGTCGACGAAGCGGGCGTGCCCCTCGAACAGCGTGACGTTCTCGTTCTCGTCGGCCCGCCAGTGCCGGCCGGCGTCGCGGATCGGGTCGATGCGCCGGAAGATCCGGTCCCGGATCTCGCGCCAGCGGGCCCGGTCGAACCGCGTCTCGACGCCGAGCCTGTCGCCGTGGGCGGCGGAGTGGGCGACGTCGGCCGGGTAGACGAACATCTTGGTGGGGATGCACCCCACGTTGAGGCAGGTGCCGCCGAAGATGCCCTTCTCGAGGATCGCGACCCGCTTGTCGGCGAACCGGTCGTCGACGATCGAGTTGCCCGAGCCGGTGCCGATGACGGCGAGGTCGAAGTGGGTGCTCACCGGTCCATCGTGCCCCGTGGCCCTGACGGCCAACCGGCACGTCCTCGATGTGATGCTCGGTACACCGCTGCCGGGCCGAGCGGCGTGCGTCCGGTGTGAGCCAGGCCATGCCGCCCGTGGGCAGCAGGCGGACACGGGGATGCGTTGTGTCGTACGAAGGCCGAAAATGGGTAGTCCAGGCAGGGCACGAACGAACCGGACTGTCACCCGATGGAAACCAGGGAGAGGTCATCTCGATGACGAACACCAGCGCCCCCGCCAACCACCGGCACCGGGTGGTGGTCGTCGGCTCAGGTTTCGGTGGGCTGTTCGCGACGAAGGCCCTGCGCAACGCCGACGTGGACGTGACGATGGTCGCGAAGACGACCCACCACCTGTTCCAGCCGCTGCTCTACCAGGTGGCGACCGGCATCCTGTCCGAGGGCGAGATCGCACCGCCGACGCGGGAGATCCTGGCCGGCCAGAAGAACGCCCGCGTGATCCTCGGTGAGGTCAACGACATCGACCTCGCCCAGCGCACGGTCACCTCGACCGTCCTGAACCGGGTCGTGGTCACGCCGTACGACTCCCTCATCGTGGCCGCCGGCGCCGGCCAGTCCTACTTCGGCAACGACCAGTTCGCCGAGTTCGCGCCCGGCATGAAGAGCATCGACGACGCCCTCGAGCTGCGCGGCCGGATCTTCGGCGCCTTCGAGCTCGCGGAGATCTCCGACAGCGAGGAGGAGATCGAGCGGCTGCTCACCTTCGTCGTGGTCGGCGCCGGTCCCACCGGCGTCGAGATGGCCGGCCAGATCGCCGAGCTCGCGCACCGCACGCTGCGCAAGGACTTCCGGAAGATCAACACCCGCGACGCCAAGATCATCCTGCTCGACGCCGCCCCGCAGGTGCTGCCTCCGTTCGGCGCCAAGCTGGGCGAGAGGACCAAGAAGGAGCTGGAGAACCTCGGCGTCGACGTCCAGCTCGGCGCGATGGTGGTGGACGTCGACGAGTGGGGCATCGACGTCAGGGACAAGGACGGCACCCACCGCCGGATCCCGGCCACCACCAAGGTCTGGGCCGCGGGCGTGCAGGCCAGCCCGCTGGGCAGGCTGCTGAGCGAGCAGACCGGTGCGCCGCTCGACCGGGCCGGCCGGATCGCGGTCAACCCCGACCTGACGCTGCCGGGCCACCCCGAGGTGTTCGTGGTCGGCGACATGATCAACCTCGACCACCTGCCCGGTGTCGCCCAGGTGGCGATCCAGGGCGGGAAGTACGCCGCCAAGGAGATCAAGGCCCGGCTGTCGGACGAGAAGGCCCCGCAGCAGCCGTTCAAGTACTTCGACAAGGGCTCCATGGCGACGATCTCCCGCTTCCGGGCGGTCGCACTGATCGGCAACATCCGGCTGACCGGCTTCCTCGCCTGGCTGATGTGGCTCGCGGTGCACCTCGTCTACATGACCGGCTTCAAGAACCAGGTCGCCGCCCTCGGCCACTGGACCGTCAGCTTCCTCGGTCGCGGCCGGTCCGAGCGGACCGCCACCGAGCAGCAGATCTTCGCCCGCGCCGCCCTGCAACGGCTCAAGGGCGGCGCCTCCGACCTGGTCAGCGCACCGGGCGCCTACGAGGCGACCCGCGAGCTGCTCGAGGCGTCCCGCCGCGCCGAGCTCGAGGCGCAGGCCGCCGAGGAGGCCCGGCTCACCGACTCCGGTGAGCGCGGCGTGCACCAGGAGCAACCCGCCTGACCTTGCCGTCGGCGTGGCGACGTGCCATGGCGCAGGTCACTCCTCGTCGTCGATCACGTGGACGGCGGCCTCCTCGGCGCTCGCGCCGGCACCGTCGATCCCGACGTCCTCGGCGACCAGGTCCTTCTCCAGGTCGGGGCCGAGCCCCTCGTCCTCGTCGACGAGCCGGCCGGCCCGCGCGGTGCCGACCTCGCCGGTGACGTCCTCGGACTCGCTCGCGGCCAGCTCGTAGGGGTCCGGCTCGGGCTCCTCCTGCGCGATGCGCTGGTCGAGCGTCTCGCCCTGCTCCTCCTCGGCGGGCGTGTTGCCGAAGCCCTCGGCGGGGGACCACTTCTCCGGGGGTGAGTAGCCCTCGTCGAGGGGCTCGTCGAGCCCGCGGGAGTCGACCAGGCTGTCCCCGTCGCCCTGAGGCTGGTCCTCGTCGTCGACGCTGTAGGTGTTGTAGGACTCGTTGGGCTCACCGGCGTCGCCGGTGCCCTCGCTGGTGAACTCGCTCATGGCTCCAGGCGTACCCCCTCGGGTCAAGCCGAACCGTCACAGCTCCAGCTCGCGGACCACCGAGTCGACGACCGCGACGAGGTCGCCGCCGGTGCGCCGGGCGACCTCCCGCTGGCGCTGGTACGACGCCCCGGTGCGCGTGATCGCGTCGACGGAGCGGAGCTCGTCCACGCAGCCGAGGCGCTTCGCGACGGGCTCGAGCCGGGTGAGCAGGTCGGCGAGGTCGTCGGTCACCAGCCGCTCGTGCGCCGCGGCGTCGAGGATGATCTCGGCGTCCAGGCCGTAGCGCGCCGAGCGCCACTTGTTCTCCTGCACGTGCCACGGCGGCATGGTCGGCAGCGTCTCGCCCGCGGACAGCCGGTCGGTGAGGTCGACGACCAGGCAGTGCGTCAGGGCGGTGAGCGCGGCGAGCTCGCGAAGGTTCGACACCCCGTCGCAGATCCGGACCTCGACGGTGCCGAGGGCGGGGGACGGGCGGACGTCCCAGCGGATGTCGTTGAGGTACTCGATCACGCCGGTGCGCATGTGGTCGTCGACGAACGACTCGTACTCCTCCCAGGTCTGGAACTGGAAGGGCAGCCCCGCCGTCGGGAGCTGCTGGAACATCATCGCCCGGTTGCTGGCGTAGCCGGTGTCGGTGCCCGACCACATCGGTGACGACGCGGACAGCGCCTGCAGGTGCGGGAAGTGGTTGAGCAGCGACGACACCACCGGGATCACCTGGTCGCGGTGGCCGATCCCGACGTGCACGTGCACGCCCCAGATCAGCATCTGCCGTCCCCACCACTGGGTCCGCTCGATCAGCTCCTCGTAGCGGTGGCCGGGCGTGAGCAGCTGGGTCGACCACTGGGCGAACGGGTGCGTCCCCGCCGAGTAGAGGTCGACGCCGAGGTCGTCGGCGAACGGCCGGACCAGCCGCAGCGTCTCGGTCAGGTCGGCCATCGCCTCCTGCACCGTCTCGCAGACCCCGGTGACCACCTCGACGGTGTTGCGCAGCAGCTCCTTGTGCAGCCGCTGGTGCAGGCCGGGTCCCTCGACGGAGGCGTCCACCGTCTCGAAGAGCTCGCTCGCGGTGTTGGACAGGTCCCGGGTGGTCTTGTCGACGAGCGCGAACTCCCACTCGACGCCGAGCGTCGGGCCGGCGGAGGCGGTGAACTCGATGCGGTCGGGACCCACGATCCATCGAAACACAGCGCGGGGCCGGCGCGCGAGAGCCCGTGGCTGAGGTGCGAGCGGAGCGAGCCTCGAAACCATTTGCGTCATCCGGCTGGGAGGATGGGCCCGTGATCGACCTGCTGTCCGGCCCCGACGTGGTGGTGCACGGCGACAACGCCGCCGTGCTGGCCAAGCTGCCGGACGAGTCGTTCCAGCTGGTCTACGTCGACCCGCCGTTCAACACGGGCGGCCGACGCGACCGCCGTACCCTCCGGGTCACCCGCGAGCAGGGCGACGAGGCGGCCGGGGACCGCACGGGCTTCGGGGGTCGCCGCTACACCAGTGTCGAGACCGGCCGGATGTCCTACCGCGACTCCTTCGACGACTACGCCGGCTTCCTGGCCCCGCGGCTCGAGGAGGCCCGCCGGCTGCTCACCCCGTCCGGCACGCTCTACGTGCACCTCGACTGGCGGGAGGCGCACTACGTCAAGGTGCTGCTCGACGGGATCTTCGGCCGCGACTGCTTCCTCAACGAGGTGATCTGGGCCTACGACTTCGGCGGCCGCGGCAAGGGCCGCTGGCCGGCCAAGCACGACACGATCCTGGTCTACGTCAAGGAGCCGGGCGGGCACCTGTTCGAGCAGGACCAGATCACCCGGATCCCGTACCTCGCGCCCAGCCTGGTCGGCCCGGAGAAGGCGGCGCGCGGGAAGCTGCCCACCGACGTCTGGTGGCACACGATCGTGCCGACGGCCGGCAAGGAGAAGACCGGCTACCCCACCCAGAAGCCCGAGGGCGTGCTGCGCCGGGTGCTGGAGCCGTCGTCGCGGCCGGGGGACTGGGTGCTCGACTTCTTCGCCGGCAGCGGTACGACGGGCGCGGTGGCCGCCGCGATGGGACGCCGCTTCGTGCTGGTCGACGAGAACCCGCAGGCCCTCGAGGTGATGCGTGTCCGGCTGCCGGAGGGCACGGCCTACGTCGACGTGGACGGCCGGGTGCTGCCCCCGGTCTGAGGGTCCTCGATCACCGGACCCCACCCTGCTCGCTGGTCCGAAAGGCCTGCCCTCAGCCGTGCGCTCGCCTTGTCTGTCGGCTGACCACCACGCGCCGGTGCCAGGGGACCTTGTGGCCGCTTGGCATGCTGGCCCTCATGCGCATCCTCGTGGCAGGCGCCACCGGCTACGTCGGCTCCCGGCTCGTCCCGGAGCTGCTGCGCCGCGGCCACGAGGTGGTCGCCGCCGCGTCCTCGCCGCCGCAGCCGGACCGGTTCTCCTGGGGCCACGCGGTCGACCTGGTCCGGATGGACGCCACCGACGCCGAGGAGGTGCGCCGGGCGACCGCGGGCGTCGACGCCGTCTGCTACCTCGTGCACGGGCTGTCGCGGCGCGGCTTCCGGGACCGGGACCGGGTCGCGGCCGAGCACGTCCGCGACGCCGTCGACGAGCACGGCATCGGTCGGGTCGTCTACCTGTCCGGCCTGGTGCCCGACGTCCCCGAGGAGCGGCTCTCGCCGCACATCGCCTCGCGGCTCGAGGTGGAGCGGATCCTGCGGCAGAGCACGGCGGCGACGCTGTCCCTGCGGGCCGGGGTCGTCATCGGCGCCGGCTCGACGTCGTTCGAGATCATCCGGCAGACCGCCTCGACCCTGTTGGTGCAGCCGGTGCCGCTGTGGATGCACTCGCGCGTCCAGCCGATCGCGATCGCCGACGTGCTCCGCGCGCTGGCCGACGCGCTGGAGGGCGACGCCGTCGGGGACGCCGACATCGGTGGGCCGGACGTCGTGACCTACCCCTCACTGCTGGCGATGTACGCCGAGGCCGCGCACCTGCCCCGCGTCCAGGTCCCGGTCCTCGCGGCCCCCGTCATGGCGGTCTCGCTGGGCGCCGGGCTCGTGTCCGCCGCGCCCTACTGGACCGCCGCGGCCCTGGTCCGCAGCCTGCAACACGACATGATCTGCCGCCCCGGCCAGCCGGACCCGGATCTCGTCGACCTCGTCGACGCCCTGCCGCTCGAGGAGGCGCTGCGCCAGGCCGTCCTCGCCGACGGCGCCGGCGGCCGTGCCTCGGGACGCGAGTCCAGCGATCCCTCCTGGGTGCGCGCCTCCTGGGTCGAGCGGACCCTCGTCGCCACCCGCCTGCCCGGCAGCACCCTGCTCAGCTCCGCCCTCCACGTCGCCGACCACCGCCTCCGCGGCTTCCTCTCCCTGCTCGCCCGACCCGGGTCATAGTCCCCGTCGACCCGGGTCAAAGTTCCCGTCGAGCCGGGTCATAGTTACCGTCGAGCCGGGCCTCAGGCCAGGTCGAACACCAGGCAGGAGCTGGTCGCCGTGGCGAGCAGTCGGTCCTGGCCGTCCTTGAGCGTCGCCTCCGCGAGCACCATCCGCCGCCCCCGGTGTACGACGCGCCCTTCGCACGTCACCCGTCCGGTGCTCGGTGGTCATGCCGCGCAGGAACTTCACGTTCAGGTCGACGCTGGTGTAGCCGACGCCCGCGGGCAGCGTCGAGTGCACCGCGCACCCGGCGGCCGAGTCGAGCAGCGTGGCGAACACGCCGCCGTGCACCGACCCGATCGGGTTGTAGTGGTGCTCGGCCGGCTCGAGCGAGAACACCGCCCGGCCGTCCTCCACGAGGTCGAGGTCGAAGCCGAGCGTGAGGGCGATCGGCGGCGCGGGCAGCCTCCCGTCGCGGACCGCCTCGAGCAGCGCCAGGCCGGGTTCCCGGCCGACCTGCCCCGCGGTGATCGCCGGGTCGCTCCAGGTGGTGGTGCGCGCGCGCGTCGTGTCGGCGTGCTCGTGGGTCGTCGTCATCGCGGGTCCTCTCGCCGGACACAGGTGAAATCGGTTTCGTCTCTGTCATCGTGACAGAAGCAAGTAGCATACGGCTATGTCGTCCTCGTCACGCTTCCTGCTCGACCCCGCGCCCGCGGGCCTCGCGCTGGTGCAGGACCTGGTGAACACCCGCCCCGTCGCGCCGTACGGCGTCCGTGACCTGCTCGGCACGGTCGCCGACGCGCAGCGCTTCACCGGTGAGGTCGCCCGCGCCTGGAAGGAGCACTCGGGCGCGGACGGCGGCCCCGGGCGGATCACGTCCGTCGACCTGGTCGGGCCTGCGCCGGCTGCGCCGTGACGTCGAGCGAGCCCTGAGCGGCGACGACGACCTCGAGCAGCGGCACCGCCACGCGTCTCGAGATCGGCACCGGCGGAGTGGTCCGGGTGCAGCCGACCGGCCGTGGTGCTCGCTGGCTGGCCGGGGCCGTCTGGGCGGAGGTGCTGCTCGCCCAGCACGACGGCCGGTGGGAGCGGCTCAAGGTGTGCCGCAACCCCGCCTGCCCCTGCGCGTTCTACGACCGCTCCCGCAACAACAGCCGGGTCTGGCACGACGTGCGCACCTGCGGCAACGTCGCCAACCTGCGCGCCTCCCGGGCCCGCCGCAAGGCCGCGCCGGCCTGACCCCGCGCACCTGCGAGAATCCAGGTCCACGAGGGAGGGACCGACCGGGTGCAAGGCGTTGTCGAGGGGTTCGCCACGATCGGCGTCGTCATCGGCCTCGGGGTGCTGCTGGCCCAGCTCGGCGTCCTCGACCTCGCCGCGCAGCGGATGCTGTCGCGGCTGTCGTTCTTCGTGGCCAGCCCGGCGCTGATGGTCACCGTCCTCGGCCGGGCCGACGTCACCAGCGTGCTGTCTCGCAGCCTGGTCGCCACGGCGTCGGCGGTCCTGGTGTGCGCCGTGCTCTACCTGCTCGCGGCCCGTCTCGTGTGGCGCAAGCCGGTCGCGGACACGGTCATCGGGACCCTCTCGGCGGTCTACGTCAACGCCGGCAACCTCGGCCTCCCCATCGCGGCGTACGTCCTCGGCGACGCCGCGCTCGTCGCCCCCACCCTGCTGATGCAGCTCCTGGTGCTGCAGCCGCTCGCGTTGGCCGTGCTCGACCATGCCGTGTCCGGCCGCGGCTTCTCGGTGGCCCGCGCGCTCACCCGGCCGTTCACGAACCCGCTGACCGTCGGGTCGCTGGTCGGCCTCGCGCTCGCGGTCACCGGCGTCGAGCTGCCCAGGCCGATCGAGGACCCGCTGGTGCTCGTCGGCGGGATGGCCGTGCCGTCGATGCTGCTGGCCTACGGCATCTCGCTGCGGCTCGGGCCGCGCCCGGGCCACGGCACGTCGGCGGTGGAGATCGGCTACATCACCGTGCTGAAGCTGGTGGTCCAGCCCCTCACGGCGTACGTCGCCGGGCGGTTCCTGCTCGACCTCGACGCGAAGGCACTGTTCGCGGTGACGGTGCTCGCGGCCCTGCCCACCGCGCAGAACATCTTCGTGCACGCGACCCGCTACCGCCGGGCGGAGGTGCTGGCGCGCGACTCGATCTTCGTCACCACGCTGCTGTCGGTGCCGGCCATCGCCACGGTCGCGGCGCTGTTGACCTGAGACACCCCGTGAAACAAAGGAACCGGCCCCGAACCATGACGGGGGATGCATGGTCGGGACCGGCCCGGAGGGAAGAGTACAGGTCCGACCATGAGGGAAAGGTTGGTCTGGTCAACCGGTGGGCCGGACCGTCGTGGTGAGGACGTCAGCGCGGCTCGAGTGCGTGGCTCCTGCAAGCCGGACGTCGCCCGTTCGACCACAGCATGGCCCGCCTCGTCATCGCCCCGGGACACGCGCCGGAGCCTGCTGGTCAACCTGACCAGCACGTGCGCCGTGGGTGAACTCTGCGTGGACGGTCGGCGGTCCGACGGCGCGGATCGCCGACCTGTGTTCGCCCGCCACGTCCTGCGCCGTCACGGGGAGTTCACCCGTGGCCGAGAGCGTCGGGGCCATGAGAGTCGCCCTGGTCAGCGAGTCCTTCCTCCCTCAGGTGAACGGCGTCACCAACACGGTGCGCCACGTCGTCGACCGGCTCGTGGAGACCGGGCACGACTGCCTCCTGGTCGCACCCGGCTGTGGCCCCGACGACTACCGCGGCGTCCCGGTCGAACGGGTTCGCTCCGCCGGCCTGCCCGGCTACCGGTCCTTCGCCCTCGGCCTGCCCGACCGGCGGGTGTCGGCGGCCCTGGCCGACTTCCGCCCCGACGTCGTGCACCTCGCCTCACCGGTCGCTGTCGGCGCGCTCGGCCTCCGCGCGGCCCGACGGCTCGGCGTCCCGACCGTGGCGGTGTACCAGACCGACGTGGCCGGCTTCGCCCGTCAGTACGGCGTCCCGGCCGGCGGCCTGCTCGACGCGTGGGTCGGCTACCTGCACCGTCGCGCCGACCGGACCCTGGTCCCCTCCGACGCCTCCTGGCAGCAGCTCGAGCGGCTCGGCGTCGGCGACCTGCACCTGTGGCGGAGGGGCGTGGACCTCGACCTGTTCGGCCCGGGGCACCGCGACGAGACCCTGCACTCGACCTGGACCCGCGACGCGTTGGAGGGCGACCGGGTCGTCGTCGGCTACGTCGGGCGGCTGGCCTCCGAGAAGAGCGTGCGCCGGCTGCTGGAGGTGTCCCGCGTCCCCGGCGTCGAGCTCGTCGTGGTCGGCGACGGCCCGGAGCGCGACTGGCTGGAGCGGCACCTTCCGCGGGCCACGTTCACCGGCATGCTCGGCGGCACCGACCTCGCCCGCGCCTTCGCCAGCCTCGATGTCTTCGTGCACCCCGGCGAGAACGAGACGTTCTGCCAGACGGTGCAGGAGGCGCAGGCCAGTGGAGTGGCCGTGGTCGCCGCCGGCAGGGGCGGTCCCGTCGACCTGGTGGAGGACGGCCGCACCGGCCTGCTCTACGACGTCGCGGACCCCCGCTCGCTGCGCCGGGCGGTCGCCACCGTCGTCGGTGACCCGCTGCTGCGCCGGACGCTGGCCCGTGCGGGACGCGAGGCCGTGCAGGGTCGCACCTGGGACGCCCTCGTCGACCGGCTCGTCGACGAGCACTACCTGCCGCTGGTCGGCCTCCCCGCCACCACCCGGCAGCCGCGGGCAGCATGACCACCGCGATGCGGCGGGTCGCACTCCTCACGGCGGTCCTCGGCCTGGCCGCCGCCGGTCTCGCCACCGGTGCCTGGCACCTGCTGCGGTCCCAGGCCCGGATGGCCCGCGCGGCCATCGGGAAGCCGCTCGGCGAGGACGGCTACCAGGTCGACCGGGTCTACCAGCGCAAGCGTGGAAACCCGCTGACCCTGCTCGTGCTCGGCGACTCGATCGCCGCGGGCCTCGGCGCTGACCGCCGCCGCCGGACGCTCGGCGTGCAGCTTGCGAAGCGTCTGGCCGACGAGGCCGACCGGGCGGTGCGGCTGGTCTGCGCGGCCGAGGTCGGCGCCGAGACGTGGCAGCTCGCCCATCAGCTCGACGCGCTGCCGCACGACGTACGTCCCGACGTCACCGTGCTCGTCGTCGGCGGCAACGACGTCATCCACCGGATCCGGCTGGCGGAGTCGGTGATGCACCTGGAGATCGCCGTGCGGGCGTT
This sequence comes from uncultured Actinomycetota bacterium, assembly GCA_963827435.1. Lineage (GTDB taxonomy): Bacteria > Actinomycetota > Actinomycetes > Propionibacteriales > Nocardioidaceae > Nocardioides_B. The sequence goes on along the minus strand of CAWHAU010000018.1, from coordinate 140,227 downwards.
GCGGGCCCGGGGGAGTGAGGTCGTCGTCGGCACCTGTCCCGACCTGGGTGCGTTGCAGCCGGTGCCCCAGCCCCTGCGCGAGCTCGGCCGGCAGGCGTCGCGCCGGCTGGCCTTCGCCCAGCGGGAGGTCGTGGTCCGCAACGGCGGCTACGCCGTCTCACTGGCCGCGGTGGTGGGCCCGATGTTCGTGGACCGGCCCGACGAGATGTTCGCGGTCGACCGGTTCCATCCGTCCGGCGCCGGCTACCGGCGTACGGCGCGGGCGATGCTGCCGAGCGTGCTGGCGGCCTCGGGTCTGCGGGAGGGTGTGCCGGCAGGACACCATCCCCCGTTGCCGCCCCGTGACCGGGCCGGAGAGGCGACCGCCTCGAGCCTGTGAGGCTCAGATCGGCGACGCGTGCGCTGGGCCGGCACCCGGCCCAACCGGTCGGCAGCGGCGCGTTCGACGAGGACCGGCACGAAGTCGCGGATCGGGTGACCGTCGAACTCGTGGTGCACCTCGTCGACCGTGCGCGCCACCTCGGCGGCCTGCACGTGGGAGAACTTCTGCTGCAGCCGGTCGCGCACCTCGAGCACGGCCTGCAGCTCTTCACGAGACTCCATGGTCCTAGTGAAGCCCGGCGTATGCTTTCTGACAACGGTCGGGCGGCAAGCCGTGCGGCGGCGACCGGACACGTGGCCCAGATCGTCAGATTCCGTTCACGTTGACCCGCTATTGTTCGCGGCCGACTGGAGCGCGTCCGGTCAACGAGGACCCCAGTCGAGGAGCCATGCCGAAGTCCGGACCGCATCCGCAGCCGACCGCCGCGGACGTGCTGGGGCCCGTGTGGCGGCGCCAGGCCGAGGGGCTGCGGGCCCGCGAGGCGGAGCTCCGCTCCGGCCGCGAGCCGTCCGTGCACGACTTCCGTATCGCCGCGCGCCGGCTGCGCAGCAACTTGGCGGCCTTCGGGCCGCTCCTCGAGGGAACGTTGCCGAAGGAGCTCGCCGCGGACCTGCGGGAGACCGCCCTCAAGGTGAGTGGCGCCCGGGACGCCGAGATGCTGTCGGAGCGCGTCGCTCGCCTGCTCGCCGAGGAGCCCGACGCCGTCGACGTGACCCGGGTCCGGAGCACCCTCGTGGACCTGCTCGACTCGACCGCACGCGCGAACACCATCCTCTCGCTGGCCTACTTCGACGACCCCGCCTACGACGCGTTCGTGCGTCGGCTCGACCGGTTCGCGGACCTGCCACCGTGGGCGCCCGCCGCCTCCGAGCCGGCGGCCCCGGTGCTGCGCGACCTGCTGAAGGCCGAGTGGAAGCGGTTCCGCCGGGCCGGCTCCGACGCGCTGGCTGCTCCGCGTGACGAGGCCGGTGACGCGCTCCTGCACACGGCGCGCAAGGCGGCGAAGCGGGCGCGGTACGTCACGGAGACGCTCGTGCCGGTGTTCGGGCGGCGCGCCAACCGGCTGGCCAAGGCGGCGGCCAGGGTGCAGGAGGTGCTCGGCGAGCACCAGGACTGCGCGCTCACCCGCGACTACCTGGCCGGGCCCGCGCTCGAGGCGATCCCGGACGCCGACGACCGCTTCGTGCTCGGCCGGCTGCACGCGCGCGAGGAGGCGACCTCGGAGCGGCTCCGCGACGACTACTCGCGGCTGTTCCTCGCCGCCGACCGCAAGGCGCTGCGTCGCTGGCTCTGAGGTCAGAGGCCCAGCCAGACCGGGTTGGTCAGCGCGCCATCGAGCCGAGCGCCGGGGTCGCCGAGACGGCGCTGCCGTTGCCGGCGGTGCCGTCTGCGAGCGGGTGCCGCACCTCCAGCCGGACGTACGCAGACTGACGCGGCGTCGTACGCCACGTGACCGAGCCCGCGCCACTGGCGGGTAGCTGCGACTGGAGCAGCTGGCCCTCGTCCGTGATCAGCCGCACGACGCCCGACGGGACGCCGGTGACCTCGGCGGTGATGTCGACCGGCGCTTCGAGCGACGGCAGCCGCTCCCCGATGCCCGCCTGCCGCCCGGAACCACGGACGGTCAGTGACACGTCGACCGACTTCGACTCCACGAGGTACGACCGGCCGGCGGCGATCCCCGCCAGCACCGCGTCCCGGGACAGCGACTCCGCGTGACCGCCGTCTGCGGCAGCCCGATCACCTGGGGCTCGCTGTGCGCGTCGCTGTTGCCCAGGGCCGGCAGCCAGCCGCCGCCGCTGCGGCTCGACGCGACGAGCATCGCGTCCCAGGTCTCCACCGCGGTCTCGTCGTCGAGGGTCCAGGGTCCGTTCCACACCTCCACGGCGTCGGCGTCGGCGTAGCCGAACTTCCAGCGGCAGCCGACGTAGGCACAGTGCGTGTGGGCGGGCACCACGATGCCGCCGTCCTTGCGCACCGCCTTGGCGATGTCGCCGAACACCCCGTCGCCGGCCCGGTAGCGCCAGTCCACCCATGCCCGGGCCGCACCCCCAGGGCGAGCACGTGGCCGTTGCGGGTGGTGATCTCCTCGCCCGTGATGATGAGAGGTCGTTGCCGGCGTACGTCCCCAGACGCCGTGCGAGACGAGGTGTTGTGGCGGTGGTGACCATGAAGTCCAGTTCGCCGCGCGGGCGCCGGCGCGACCTCGTCGGGTACGCGGCCGTCGGAGTAACGTGTGCAGGTGGCTGTCGCCGCGGTACCAGCGCGACCTCCGCCCGGCGCCGGTCGGCGGGTAGTCGGCGAACGGCGTGCCGGCCTCCCGTAGGTCAGGGTGACCTCACCTAGTAGTTCAGTCTGCGCGCCACCTGGTAGGGACCCAGGAGAGTGCCACCGCCTCGTTCGACCGGACCGAGCAGGTAGCCGGGGGTGGCCTCGTCAGCCGCGACGAAGAACGACGTGCGGAAGCCGCCGGACCACCCCCGGAGCCCGGGTCCGTCCACTTCGATGCCGCGCTGGTCGAAGACGCGGATGTCGCAGGAGTTGGTCACGGTCCCCGCGGGCTACACCGGCTTGTCGTAGGAGTAGGAGACGTCGATCGCTTACGCCCGCCGGCATCGATCGGCAGGTACACGCAGTCGCGCGCCGGTGTCGAGGTGGCCGGTCAGCGTCTTTGCTTCGGCCCGCCGGCCCCTCTCCCCCCGTCGCCGTGCGCCGCCGCCCCCCTCCTGTCTCCACCTTCCGTTCCCTTGTCGGCTGCGCTCCCCTTTGCCCTTCCCTTTCTCCCCTTTTTTTGTCCCGTCCCCCCCCGCCCTCGCGCTCGCCCTGACCGAAGTCGCGAACCGCGCGATCGCGCCATGTGCGGCGTCGCGGCCCGCAGTCGCATGATTGCCCCTGCGCGATGAGCGGACCTGTGGCAATCTGCGGATGTGAGCCTTCCTCGCCGCGACGTCGATCCCGATGGACTGCTCGAGTACTCGGTCGTCTTCACCGACCGGTCCTTGAACCACATGTCCAAGCGCTTCGTCGGGGTGATGCAGGACATCATCGACGTCCTGTGCACGACCTACGGCGCCGAGACGGTCGCGGTCGTCCCGGGTGGCGGCACCTACGCCATGGAAGCCGTCGCCCGGCAGCTGGCGACGGGGCGGCGATGCCTCGTCGTCCGCAACGGTCTGTTCTCCTACCGCTGGTCGCAGATCTTCGATGCCGGGTCCGTGGCCAGTGAGACGACTGTCTGCAGCGCCCGCCCGGTGTCCGACGAGCGGCACGCTCCCTGGATCCCGGCCCCGGTCGCCGAGGTGGTCGAGGCCATCGAGCGCACCCGTCCCGAGGTCGTCTTCGCGGCGCATGTGGAGACAGCGGCAGGCATGGTGCTGCCCGATGACTACGTCCGCGCCGTCGCCGCGGCGACGCACGGAGTCGGTGGGCTCTTCGTCCTCGACTGCATCGCGTCGGGGGCGCTGTGGGTGGACATGACCGAGCTCGGTGTTGACGTCTTGCTCAGCGCCCCGCAGAAGGGGTGGAGCGGCTCACCGTGCGCGGGTTACGTGATGCTCGGCGAGGCCGGTCGGGCCCAGGTCATGTCGACGACCTCGACCAGCTTCGCGGTCGACCTCCAGAAGTGGTTGACGATCACCGAGGCCTACACCCAGGGGCAGACGCCCTACCACGCCACGATGCCGACAGACACGCTCGCGCACGACGCCGCGCTCATGCTCGAGACCCGCGCCGCCGGGCTCGGCGAGCTGCGTCTGGCTCAGATCTCCCTCGGCACGCGAGTCCGCGCCATGCTCGCGGAGCTCGGGTTCGCCTCCGTCGCGTCCGAAGGATTCGCCGCACCCAGCGTGGTGGTGGCCTTCACGGATGATCCCGAGATCCGCAGCGGCGCGAAGTTCAAGCAGCGTGGCGTCCAGGTGGCCGCCGGCGTACCCCTGATGTGCGGCGAAGGAGACGACTTCTCCACCTTCCGGGTGGGACTCTTCGGCCTCGACAAGCTCACCGATGTAGATGGCACCGTCGAGCGGCTCGAGGCACACCTCGGGTCTTGACCGGATCGCGGTCCGAAGGACGGCGCCCCGAGCCGCGTCAGTCGCGGAATGACGCGGCTGCGTGGGCTGAGCGTCGCTGGGCCTCACGGCCAGCGCTGAGCAGACCACAGATCGCGTTGCGCACGCTGTCGGCGGGTATGCACGATGTGTCGCATGTTGAGGACTGATCGGCTGCTGCTGCGTTCGTGGCGTCCCGCTGATCGGCAGGCGTTCGCCCGGATGAACGCGGACCCCGAAGTCATGGAGTTCTTCGTCGCCCCGCTGACCCGCGAGGAGAGCGACGCGTTCGTCGACCGGATCGAGGCGGGATTCGCTGAGCACGGCTTCGGGGTGTGGGCGGTCGAAGAGATCAGCACTGGTGCGTTCGTCGGCTTCACCGGCCTTCTCCACCAGACGTTCGAGGCCGCCTTCACGCCGGCATTCGAGATCGGCTACCGGTTCGCTCAGGCATGCCTGGGGCCAGGGCTACGCCACCGAGGCCGCCCGGGAAGCCGTGAGGTTCGCCTTCGAGCGCGCGGGCCTGGTCGAGATCGTCTCGATGACCGCGGTGGGAACGTCCGCTCGCGGGCGGTCATGCACAAGCTCGGCATGACCCATGACCCACGGCGACGACTTCGACCACCCGCGCGTCCCGGACGGCCACCCGCTGAAGAGACACGTCCTGTACCGCATGACGCTCGAGCGGTGGCAAGCAGCGCACGTGGCCTGCTACGGCTGAACGCGGCGGAAGGACGCACAGACCGGGGTGAGCCGGTCGCCTCATGAGCGAACGGGTGCACCGCGGCTTGTGTCGAGGGCGCTTTACTGCGCCTGGGTGCCGCCACGCAGGATGGCGGCAAGTTTGAAGAAACTTCAATGGTCGATGTCGAAGAGCCTGGCAGCCGTTCGACGTACGTGCGAGAAGCAACTCCCCAGCAACCAGTAGGAGTGATCAAGATGCCGCGTTTCATGGGATTCGTGAGGATGGAAGAGGGCGTCGGCACGCCGCCGCAGGCGCTGTTCGACGCGATGGACGCCTACATCGGCGAACGGGCCGCCAAGGGTGTGTTCCTCGACGGCGGCGGTCTGTACGGGACCGAGGACGCCGTGAACTTCGTGGTCCGCCAGGGCGAGGTCAGCCGGGTCGACGGACCGTACGCCGAGGCCAAGGAGGTCGTCGGCGGCTGGGCCATCATGCAGTACGACACCCTCGAGGAGGCCGTGGCCGATCAGCAGGAGTTCGCCGAGCTGCACGCGAAGTACTGGCCCGAGGTCACCGTGATCTCGACCCTGCGCCAGATCTCCACGGGCCCGGAGGCGCCCGGCGACTGAACGGGACTCACTACGCTGGCATCGTGCCGGCAGAGACCAGTACGGATGACCCGACCGAGGCCATCGTCGCCGCGTGGCGGGCCGAGTCGGCCCGCCTCGTCGGCGCTCTCACCCGGATGACCCGTGATGTGGAGCTCGCCGAGGACCTTGCGCAGGACGCACTCGTGGCCGCGCTCGAGCAGTGGCCCACAACCGGCGTCCCGGAGAACCCGATCGCGTGGCTGATGACCACCGCGAAGCGGCGCGGCATCGACCACTTCCGGCGCGCCGACAGCCTTCGCCGCAAGATCGCGGAGCTCGAGCACGCCCGCGGGGGAGAGGAGGAGGAGATGCCCGACCTCGACGGCCAGGTCGACTACATCGAGGACGACGTCCTGCGGCTCATCTTCTTGTCCTGCCACCCCTCCCTGACCGCCGAGTCCCGGGCCGCGCTGACGCTGCGTCTGGTCGGAGGACTCACCACCGCCGAGATCGCCCGCGGGTTCCTGGCCACCGAATCCACCATGGGCCAGCGCATCTCGCGAGCCAAGAAGACACTGTCCGCGGCTCACGCCGAGTTCGAGCTGCCCACGGGGCCGGAGCGGACCAGGCGTCTCGACGACGTCATGGCCGTGATCTACCTGATCTTCAACGAGGGCTACACCGCCACCGCCGGCGAGGACTGGATGCGCCCCGACCTGGCGAACGAGGCGATGAGGCTCGCGCGCATGCTGGCCGCAGTCGCTCCCGACGAGCCCGAGGTGCTCGGACTGCAGGCGCTGCTGGAGATCCAGGGCTCGCGGATGGCCGCCCGGCTCGATGAGCACGGCGCGCCGGTCCTGCTGGAGGCGCAGGACCGGACGCGGTGGGACCAGTTGCTGATCCGGCGCGGGATGGCCGCCCTGCAGCAGGCCGAGCTGCTCGCCGCGCGCGGGAAGCCGGTCGGGAAGTACTTCCTGCAGGCCTCGATCGCCGCGCAGCACGCCCGCGCAGAGCGTGCCGAGGACACGAACTGGCGCCGGATCGCGGCTCTGTACGACGTCCTGGCCGACGCCGCGCCGGGACCGGTCGTCGAGGTGAACCGGGCGGTCGCGCACGGGCGGGCGTTCGGCCCGGACGCGGGGCTTGCCGTGCTGGAGGAGCTGGACGCAGGTGTGCTCGGCGACTCGCCGCTCGTGCCGAGTGTGCGCGGAGACCTGCTCGAGCGGGCCGGGCTGCACGCGCAGGCGAGCGAGGCGTTCACCGAGGCGGCCGCGCGCACCAGGAACGAGAGCGAGCGTGCAGTCCTGCACCGTCGGGCCGAACTGAACCTGACGCGCGTGTCGAAGTCGAGGTGATCCGCCCGAGGCGTCCTGGAGCTTCGGACAGCCAACGGGTCTCAGCCTCCGCTTATCGACCCGCCCATCGCGTCACACCTGGGCACTGTGAGGTCGCTACCACGCGGCTGACAGCCCACGTCGACCCGTGCGGTACGCGGCGGAAAGACTCACCTCGTCGACGAGCGGATCGCGCGGCATGGAACTATCCTCGCGCGTGGGATTCGGACGTTCCGCCGGAATGGCGACCCCGACCGTCCGCGCCAGACCAGAACCGGTAACACGGCCCTGCCTGGCGCGGCCGTCGATAGGGACACCCCCTCAGACCTCGGTAACGCTTCGGACTGCGTTGACAACCGAGAGACACGGGGTAGCGCGCCGCCTATGCTCCGGAAATGGAGCGCGCAGGGAGTGCGGAGGCCATGGCCAGGGTGCTGGAAGCGGCCGAAGCGGCCTCGCCGGTCGAGGCCGTCGAGTCGGTGACGGGTGCGCTCGGACTCGTGCTGGGCGCCAGCTCCGTGTCGTTCCTGATCGCCGACCTCTCGGGTCGGGGGCTCGTCCGCCTGGCGCATGCGCCTCTGCAGATGAGCAAGGACCCGGCCGACCACACACCGATTGCGCTGGGTGAGCGCCGTGACCTCGAGGAGCGGGCCACGGTGCTGCCGTTCGACGGGGGGCCGGCCGAGCAGGCAGTGCGAGGGCAGGAGGTGCAGGTCCTCGCCCCGGACTCCGAGTTCGCCGAACCGGGGCAGGCCGACCAGTGGCGGGTGCTCGCCCCGGTGACCGAGCGGGGCGAGGTCATCGGCCTGCTGGAGTTCCTCCTCCCCGAGCAACCTAACGGCGTGGCGACGGGGGAGATCGCCCAGCTCGCGCACCTGCTCGCGTTCGTGGTGATCGCCAACCGCAGGCACACCGATCTCTACGAGTGGGGTCAGCGCACCCGACCGCTCAGCCTGTCCGCGGAGATCCAGCACCGGCTGCTCCCCGGCCCGCAGACGTGCGAGGCCGGGGCCTTCACGCTGGCCGGCTGGCTCGAGCCGGCCGCCGGCATCGCCGGAGACACCTTCGACTTCAGCCTCGCCCGCGACCTGCTGCACCTGTCCATGACCGACGCGATGGGCCACGGCGTCGCTGCTGCCTTGAGTGCGACGTTGTGCGTGGGCAGCCTTCGGAACACGCGCAACGAAGGCGCCTCCCTGCTCGAGCAGGTCGCCGCCGCGAACGGCGCCCTGGCCGAGCACTCGGGCGGCGCCGGCCTGGAGGACTTCGTGACCGGGCTGGTCGGCCGGGTCGACCTCCGCACGGGGTCGATGGAGCTGGTGAACGCAGGCCATGTCTCGCCCTACCTCGCCCGCGGTTCGGACGTGACGTCCGTCGACCTGCCCGTGGACCTCCCGTTCGGGTTGTTCGCCGACACGGCGTACCGCAGCACGATCTTGACGCTGGCAGCGGGCGATCGGCTGGTCCTGGTGACGGACGGGATGCTGGAGCGCAACGCGGCCGGTCTGGACCTGGCGGACGCCATCGCCGACACCCGGATGCTCCATCCCCGTGAGGCAGTCCGCACGCTCGCCGATCGCGTGCTCGACGTCACCGGCGGCGTGCTGGCCGACGACGCGACCGTGCTCTGCCTGGACTGGCACGGCGACCACGGCCTCGACCGCCGGACCGTGCACGGCGCCGATCGGTCCGCGCCTCACCCCGAGGACGACGGGGATCGGGCCCAACCCGGCCCGGGCCCCTCTTGACCAGCTCCCCCCGTCGCTCGACGCTGAGGACATGGTCGGGGACAGGGACCGGAGCATGGCCGGTGACGCAGTCGGACAGCACGGTGCCAGACCGCTGCTCACGCTCGGCCGGGTGGACCGGGTCCGGATCCAGGTGGGTTACCGGGCCAGGCCGGACGGCCCCGCACAGCAGCAGTTCCTGCTCGACCTCCCGGTCCCCGGGGCGGACAACGGCGACAGGCAGGACCCCTTCGACGAGTCACGGGTCCTCACCGCCCTGGAGCCGGTCCTGTATGTCGGTGCCGACGCGCCGCGCCACTACTCCCTGCACCAGCACCGGTGGCACACGAGCTGGGGGCCGAGCCCGGGTGCGCTGGACATCGGACTCCTCGTGACCACCGGCAGCAGGGCGACGGCGCTGTCCGAGGCCCCGCTCGTCGGCGTGCTCCACGCCTTCCGGTCCCTGCTCGAGGCGGCCGGCCGGCCGGAACCGACCCCGACCTCCCGGGACGCCGCGATCCTTCGGGCACGACAGAGCGCCGCGACGGCGTACGCACTCGACCCGGTGACCATGTCGCTCAGCGCGGAGGAGCACCACCCGGCCGCGAACTCCTGGGCGCTGGGCCTGCGCACCACCGCCGGCGACGAGTACGACGTCGTGGTCGGCCTGGTCGACGGGTTCGCGGGCTCGATCCGGATCCGCCACGTGGACCGGATCGAGGTGTTCGACGCCGTCGGCTCCGAGTGAGCGGGCGGCGCTGACACGGGGCGCACAACCGGTCCACGGCCGGTCGCACAGGAGGAGTCAGGACCGTCTCGTCGAGTAGCCGACCGCGCCCGACCCGCCTCTCCTCGACGGCGGCTCCTCCGTGCGGGCGACGCGTGCGGTGCGGCGCGGTCGACGCCGTCGTCCGGGTCCTGGAGAGGCGCCGGCCGTCGTGCGCCCGAGGCCGCGCCGTGGCCGTCTCACGGGGGATGATCGCCGCCGCCATCTCCGCGGCCCCCCGATGCCCTGTGAAGTCGGCCCAGACCTTCTTGTCCAGCAGGATCGCCGCGTCGCTGCCTCTGAGGTACGCCTCGTTCTTGACGATCCTCATCAGCCCGTCGACCCCGTGGGAGAGTGCCTCGGCCAGCAGGACGAGACCGCACAGTCCCACGAACCGACCCCATCGGGCTTGGCTGAAGGCTGACATGTCTGCTCCTGGAGGACGGGTCCCCCCATCGTGATCGCCGCGGACAGGACCGCACCTCATCCGCGCCAGGTGAGGTGGGCGCAGCGGGTGCCGTCCTGCACTGGGTGAGCCCACGCCTCAGGCCGGTAACGCACCGCGTCGCCGGCTCGATCTCATGCGGCCAGGATGACCTTCCCGCGGCCGGTCTCGGCCACGATGGCAACATGTCCAAGAATTCCGCGGACGAGGTGGAATGGGCGGTGCCCCGGGGGCTGATCGTCCTGCTGAGCGCCGCCGCGGCCGTGCTCGTCGTGGCTGGGATGCAGGCGGCGTCAGGAATCATCGGCCCCGTCTTCCTGGCCATCGTCCTCACCATCGCCATCAGCCCGCTCGGCCGCTACCTACGGCGTCGCGGGTGGCCGTCCTGGGCCGGCACGCTCGTCGGGATCGTGGCGTCGTACGTCGTGCTGATCGGCATCGTCCTGTCCTTGGTGTATGCCCTCACCCGGTTCGCGACGATGCTTCCGCAGTACCAGGACGACCTGACGGCTCTGGTGAAGTCGGCGACCTCTGCCCTGACCAAGGTGGGTGTGGATCCGGCTCAGATCGACCACGTCAGCGGGTCGTTCGACCCCGACAAGCTCGCGTCGACGGTCACCGCGCTCCTGTCCGGCCTGCTCGAGGCGCTGTCGAACCTGTTCTTCCTCATCCTGCTTCTGCTGTTCCTGGGGGTCGACGCCGCGAACTTCCCGGACAAGCTCGCCGCCCGTCGTTCGGAGCGCGCCCCGATCGTCTCGGCCGTGGAGTCGTTCGTGCAGGGCACCCGGCGGTACCTGGTGGTGGCCACGGTGTTCGGGTTCATCGTGGCCGTGCTGGACACGGTCTTCCTCTTCTTCACGCCGATTCCCGACCCCCTGGTCTGGGGGATCCTGGCCTTCATCACGAACTACATCCCCAATGTCGGCTTCATTGTGGGGCTCGTCCCGCCCGCGATACTCGGTCTCCTCGAGGGCGGTCCCGGCCTCATGCTGCTGGTGATCGTCGTCTACTCGGTCCTCAACGCGGTCATCCAGTCGGTGATCCAGCCGCGCGTCGTCGGTGAGGCAGTCGGGCTCTCCGGCTCCGTCACGTTCGTCTCGCTCGTCTTCTGGGCCTGGGTGCTCGGAGCTGTCGGAGCGCTCTTCGCGGTTCCGCTCACCCTCCTGGCCAAGGCCCTGCTCGTCGACGTGGACCCCCGGGCGGCGTGGCTGAGTCCGTTGCTGGCGGGCGGTCCCGAGGTGCCGGCGACGGCCGGACGACCTGGCCGAGGAAGAGGGCGCGCCCCTGTCGAGCCGGACCGGGTCGACGGCCGCAACGGCACCGAGGTGGAGGGGACACGCGCGCCCTTCCCCCTCGAGGGAGGCACCTAGGTCGCCAACCCGTCGTCGGGAACGCGCCGCCAACCGCCGATCCCCAGGCTGAGCATCCGGCACCCCGGGGCCCCTTGGGACAGGGCGGAGGCGAACGCGGAAGCGGGGCGGTCCATCCAGCCGCGCGGCAGGTTGCGGCCGCCCGGCGTGTGCAGGGTGCCCCAGTGCACCGGTACGGCGTTGCGGGCACCCACCAGCGCGCACGCCTCGGCCGCCTCGGTGGGGCCCATGTGGCCTTCGGACAGTCGGGGAGCCCAGCCCGCCGATCGGGACCAGGGCGAGCTCGACGGGGGCTCCGGCCCACTCCGGGATCCTGCTCATGTCGGCGTAGAGGGAGGTGTCGCCGGCGAACCAGATCGCGCCCGCGGCCGACCTGATGATGTGGCCGGTCACGCCGTTGGGGCGATGGGGCATGGGCCGCGCCCGATGGACCGCCGGGCAGAGGCGGACCGCGACCGTCGGGCTGGAGGCCACGCCGATCCACTGGCCGGCGGCGGGCGAGATGCCCGTGAGCCCGTGGCGCCGCAGCCACGTGATGTTCGGTGGCGCGGTGACGATCGGGGTCCCCTCGGGCAGCAGGTCGAGTGACCGGAGATCCGCGTGGTCGTGATGCAGGTGCGAGAGCAGGACGGCGTCGACGTTCTGCCAGTGCTCGCGCGCCGGGGGCTCGCCTCTCCGTCGCAGGAGACCGGCGTGCCGCCCGAGCAGCGGATCGGTGAGCAGGCGCGTCCCGTCGACGTCGAGGACGACGGTCGAGTGGCCCAGCCACGTCACCTGGATGCTCACGGGTCCGCCGCTTTCGGCGCCGCCTGGATCGTCGGCCGGGCCATGGTGTGGGCTACCGCGGGCCTCGGCGGACGCCGTGGCCGGGCCAGGAGATCCGGTTCCGACGTCTCGCTCGACGTCTCGAACACGATGACCCCGGCGGAGCTGCCGGCGTCGATGTGGGCTCCGGCGGCGGCTATGTCGAGGTGGCTCAGTCGTCCGGTGTGCAGACCGCCCAGGACCCCGAGGTCGAGCTGCACGGCTTCGCCGAGCTCGGTGACGTCGATGACGCTTGTCGATCCGGACAGGTCCTTGCGGATGAAGACGAGGTCGACGACCCGCCCCGCTCCGCCGTCCACCAGATCCGCGAGCAGCGCGAGACCTGCGCCCGCGATCGTGTCGCCCGGGAACTCCATCACCAGGTAGTCGACCGTCAGCGGCTCGTCCTCGATCGTCATCCAGCCCACCGTCCTGGTCTCCACGCTCCGAAAGCACCGCGAGTCCGGTGCCTGAGGCTAGAAGCGACCAGGCAGGCGGGTCCTCATCCTCCGGAGACGAAACCCCGGCGTTCCGTCGTCCCTGGGTGCTCATCCCATCGGGGTGAGGCGGTGCGCGAGGGATGCCGGGAGCATCGAATCGGTCCGCTGCCGGAGTGGGCTGCCGGGTCGGCTGAGGAGCGGTGATGGAGACCGAGGTCGCGTCCAGCACGTCTGATCGGCGCAGGCACCGGGCCGAGGTGTCCACACGCCTCGGTCGGGAGACAGCCGGGGCTTCGTGGCGCGTCCAGGTGCTCTCGGCCGTGGCGCGGCTGGCGGTCATCGCCGTGGCCGTGCTGATCTGCGACGCGGTGGTGCCCGGCTTCCACGCCGACCTGCCGGAGGGTCCGATCATCTTCGCAGTGGTCCTCGGTGCGGTGGCGCTCGTCATGCAACCGGTCATGGTGGGTGGAGCGGTCCTGCTGGGCTGGGTGGGCGTCCTGGTGCTCGCCTTCGTCGGGCAGGCCCTGGTCGTGATGGTCGGTGCTGCTCTGCTGCCGCACGTGAGCGTGGACGGGTTCGGAAGCGCCCTGCTCGTCGCGATCGTCGTGGGGCTGGTCAGCACGATTGCGAGCTGGTTCAGCACCGCGGGCACCTCGGGGGCGATGGTGGGAGGGCTCGTTGCGCAGGGGCGCCGGCATCCGGCTGACGTGCCGGACCCGGACGTGGACGGCGTCGTGTTCGTGCAGCTCGACGGGGTGCCCTTCCCGGTGCTGCAGATGGCCGTCAACGCCGGCACCGTGCCGACGCTCACACGGTGGGTCCGGGGCGGCACCCACGTCCTGCGCGAGTGGACACCCAAGCTGCCCGCCACCACCCCCGCCAGCCAGATGGGCATCCTGCACGGGGTCATCGACGGGATACCGGCGTTTCGCTGGTACGACCGTGCCCATGACCGGGTGATGGTGGCCAACCGGCCGAAGGACGCGGCCCTCATCGAGGCGGCTCTGACAACAGGTCAGGGTCTGCTCGTCGACCGGGGTGCCAGCATCAGCAACCTCTTCACCGGGGATGCGCCCGAGGCTGCGCTGACGATGAGTCGCCGCGCGCGGGGTGGGTCGACCAGCCACCGCGCCATCGCCCACTTCGTGCTCAGTCCCAACGGGATCACCCGGGCGGTCTCCCGCTCGGTCTCGGAGCTGGCTCGCGACCGGTTCCAGGCGCGCAGAGCCGTGCACCGTGACGTCCAACCGCGATGCGAGCGCACGTGGACGACGGCACTGCTCCGCTCCGTCACGAACGGCGCGCTGCGCGACATCAACACGGTCCTGGTCGCGCAGCACATGCTCCGGGGGACCCCGTCGATCTATGTCGACTACGTCGACTACGACGAGGTGGCGCATCACGCGGGCGTCCTGCGGCCGGAGAGCCTCGAGGCTCTCGAAGCGGTCGACGGTGTGCTGCACCAGCTCGAGCTGGTCGCCAAGGTCGCTCCGCGGAGGTATCACTTCGTCGTCCTGTCGGATCACGGCCAGGCGCAAGGGAGCACGTTCCGCGATCGGTACGGAGAGGCTCTGAGCGATCTCGTCTCGCGTCTCGCGCAGGCTCGAGTGAAGTCGTCGGAGGGCGACATCGAGGGATGGGGACGGACGCAGGTGCTCGTCGACGAGCTCGCCAGCGGCAGAGGCGCGGGCCCGCACATGATGCGCAACGTCTCGGGCGCCATGCGTCGGGACGACGAGTCCGACGAGGACCAGGACGCATCAGCGAGCCAGGCGACCGGGTCACCTGCCTCGGACGATGCCCACGACCAGACCTTCCATGTGTTCGGCTCCGGGAACCTCGGACTCATCTACGTGAAGGGCGAGAAGGTGCGCCTGACGCGCCAGCGGATCGAGAGCCGGTTCCCGGGTCTGGTCGACGGCCTCGCGCGGCATCCCGGTATCGGCTTCGTCGTCGTGACCGACGAGGTCGAGGGCCCACTCGTGCTGGGGGCGAGGGATCCCATCGACTGGCCGACGGGCACGTCGAGGGCACGGATCCGCTGGTGCCGTTCGGTCCGCTGGCCGCCCAGTTCGTGCTGCGCGTGGCCGGCCGACCCGAGACGCCGGACATCTACGTCAACAGCGTGGTGGATCCGGGCACCGAGGAGGTCGCAGCGTTCGAGGGCCTCGTCGGTTGTCACGGAGGCCTGGGTGGCTGGCAGGACCGAGCCGTTGTCGTGGTGCCGACCGATCTGCCGTTCCCGCGCACGCGCGTCATCGGCGCGGACGCGATGCACGTCGCCCTGCGCGGCATCCTGCTCCACCTGGGACATCGCCGTAGTCCTTCGGCCTCGGAGCCGTCTGCCGGCGCCGATCTCTCGCAGGCTATGTAGGCCACGACGTGCGACCGACCTTCGTTCATCCGTGTGGGATGAGGCTGCCATCGCGTCGTCACGGTGGCATGGAACGGGCCCTTTCTTCGCCGAGTGTGCGGGATCACGTCGACCCGAGCCGGGGGGCCGGCGGGGAGCAGGAGGCAGGTGGCGGATGGCGACCTGCAGTGGTGGCGTCACGGAAGGTATGCGCTGATCATGGATGAGCATCCGAACGCGGAAGCGCCAGCCGGGCGGGGACATGTCGCGGACGATGCGGCGTCGAGTCAGTCCGACCCGGTCTTCGAGGTGAGCATCAGCGGAGTCGTGCCGCCGGCCGTCCTGGCCGAGCTGGGCGACGTCGAGGCGTCATCCCAGGAGATGCGGACCGTGCTGACGGGTCATTTCCGAGACCAGTCCGACGTGCACGGCTTCCTCCTGAGACTGCGGGCGTATGCGCTGGAGGTCGTCGAGGTGCGAAGGATCGCGAGCGTGGAGGGGGATGACCGATGACACCTCCGCGGTCGCACCAGGACGCCCGGCGCAAGCAGCAGACGTCTCGCCGGATGGAGCTCGTCGTGCGCGGCGAGCTGGGTCCGGTCCTGCGGTCGGCGCTCCGGCCCCAGGCAACAGCCAGGACGGAACGCTCCACCGTGATCAGGCTGGTGGCGCCGACGAACGCGGATCTGCTCGCGGTGCTCGAGAACCTCCACGCGAGAGGCCTCCGTGTCACGAGTGTGCGCAAGGTCGGACACGTCCAGCGCGCGTCGTCCTCCGGCACGCGCAAGGGTCAGCCACCGCGGCCCGTCAGAAGTTCTTGACGTCCGAGCCGTGCACCGTCAGCGCCATGATGACGACCACGTCGAGCGCGATCAGGATGACGGCCCAGAACGGGTATGCCGCCAGGAATCCAAGGTTCAGCAGTGCGCTGAGCACCGCCACGACGACGCCCACGGTGCGTGCCCAGACCTGACCGGCGAAGACGCAGACGCCGGCCACGACCACGACGACACCTGCGACCAGGTGGATCCAGCCCCACGTCGTGAAGTCGAGGCTGACGACCAGGCCCGACCTCCCGACGAGGAAGTACTCGTCGTTGAACAAGGCCACCAGGCCTTGGATGATGTGGAAGCCGCCGAGCATGACCATCATCGTGCCGGCGAACGCGATCCAACCGACCCAGGCGCCCGAGTGCTGCATCGTCAGTGACGACGAACCGGTCGGGCTGCCCTCTGCGTGCTGCGTCATGGCTCCTCCTACGAACCTGTCGTGCTGGTGAGCATGGCCGCCCTGTGAGGGCCTCGGCTCATCCCGTCCGGATGACGACGCGCCGTCCCTCGCGCTGGGGGGAGCGGCCCCGCGGGCGGCGGCGCAGGCCGTCGCACCCCAAATGACGTGCCTTGTCACACATTCCATGACCCCAATGGTCATGCCTCGCTCCCGGAGTAGTCATGCGAGACGGGAGTTCTCGCATTAGCGTTTTTGTCATCACACGATCAGGCCGTCACTGCCCAGTCCCTGCTGTGGTCGGCTCGCGCGAAGTTGGGAATCCGCCGTCAGAAGGTCGTAGCATGGACACGTCCGCCCACCGCGGGGGAGAGCAGCGAACGAGCGCTCGGTGAGGACCCGGAAACCGCGTCCTGGTTCGGAGTGCCCCAGCTCCCGCCGCGGTACGCGAGTCGATCGAGACTGCTCTCGTCCCTGAGCCGCAGCAGGGGCAACCCTCTCGTCCTGGTGAGCGCACCCGCCGGCACCGGCAAGACGTCGCTGGTCGCCGACTGGGTCAGGTCGCTCGAACAACCGGACCGCACCGCGTGGGTCACGGTCGAGGCCGACGAAGAAGCCTGCTGGCCGGCCCTGGCCGGATGCCTGGAGCGACTGGGCGTAGCGGTTTCGGGTCGAGCGTTCTCCGGCGACACCGTCGACAGACGGGCGCTGCTCTCGCTCACGGCGGCGGTCGCACACCTCCCTAGGCGAGTCACAGTCGTCATGGACGGGTACGAGATGACCTCCGCCGAGGTCGCTGCCGATGTCGACTTCCTGCTTCGACACTCCGGCCACCGCCTCCGGTTGGTGATCGTGACGCGCGTCGATCCCGTGCTACCGCTGTACCGATATCGGCTCGCCGACTCGATGACCGAGGTACGCATGTCCGACCTGGCCTTCACCGACGACGAGGCCTCCCGTCTCCTCAAGAGCTGTGGCGTCGAGCTCACACGGGACTCGGTCCACGCGCTCAACCGCCGCACGCAGGGCTGGGCCGTCGGTCTGCGGTTCGCGGCGCGGATCCTCGCGCAGCGCCCGGATCCCGACGCGGCCGTGGCCGAGATCACCGGCGACACCGGGAACATCGCCGAGTACCTTCTCGGCGAGGTCCTCGAGTCGCAGACACCCGAGGTGCGAAGGCTTCTTCTCAGCACGAGCGTGCCTGACACGCTGCCGCCCGGACTGGTGCAGGCGCTGGGTGGACGGTCCGCCCTGCGGACGCTGTCCCTGCTCACGCGGGGCAACGCGTTCATCGAGCCGGTGCCACAGCACGCAGGATCCCATCGGTACCACCCGCTCTTCCGAGACCTGCTGAGGGCCCAGCTCGCCTACGAGTCTCCGGAGCTGATGGAGACGCTGCAACGCACGACCGCCGCATGGTTCGCGCGTCAGGGACGGACCGCGGACTCCGTACGGCACCTTGTCGCCATCGACGCCTGGGCGGACGCAGCGGCGGCCGTCGTGGACGATCTCGCCGTCGGGCAGCTGCTGCTGCACGGCCGGTCGGATCCCCTCACCAGGAGCATCGAGGCGATTCCCGAAGACGTGACAGAGCCCGCCGCCTGCGTCGTGCGCGCGACGCTGGCCCTGACGTCCGGTGACCTCGACCGCTTCGACGAGCAGCTGGAGAGGGCCGACGAGGGTTCCGAGCGGTCGGCCGGCGCCCACGACCGGGCGGTCGCGCTCGCCATAGCCGTCCTGAAAGTCGTGCGCGCACGTCACGTCGACGACGCGAGCGCGACGCTCATCCTGGCCGAGCAGGCTGAACACCTGTTGGAGTC
This sequence comes from uncultured Actinomycetota bacterium, assembly GCA_963827435.1. GTDB lineage: Bacteria > Actinomycetota > Actinomycetes > Propionibacteriales > Nocardioidaceae > Nocardioides_B. Next base: position 122,238 of record CAWHAU010000018.1, on the reverse strand, counting down.
CGGGGACGACTCGCCTGCCCTGGCCCGGCATCCGGAGCTGTTCGCGCTGGTGCTCACGGCGAAGGGGGCGGCCGAGGCTCGAGAAGGCCGCCTGAAGCAGGCGTACGACACCTTCTCCTCCGGCGCTGACGTGGCCGCCGCCCCTGGCGCGGAGAGCCTGCTGTTCGAGTGCCTGGGACAGATGGCAGTGCTCGCGTGCTTCTCGGGTCGGGTCGCGCTGGCCAGCGCGCTGGCGACGAGAGCCAACGAGGTCGCCGAGCAGTCCGGGCTTTCGGTGGCCGACAGGCCGGCCGCGGCCGCGGCCGCGCTGGCCTGGGTGTGCGCCGAGCGGGTCGACCAGCGTCACGGGTTGCTCCAGGTCGAGGCCGCCGAGCGCTCCGACCCGACCCTGCCCGACCCGGTGGCTCGCACGCTCCTGACGGTGGCGAAGTCACGTTTGGAGACAGCACGTGGACATCTGCCACGCGCGCTCGTCGAGATCGACGAGGCATCTGCCGCCCTGCCCGAGCGGCAGGGCTGGATGACCGACAAGCTGCTCATCGAGAAGTGCCACCTGCGTGTCGCGAACGGCGAACCCCAGGTCGCGCTGCGCGAGCTGGCGGAACTCGAGACTCCCAGTGACCCGGAGGCGACCCTGGTGGCGGCCCAGGCGCACCTGCAACAGGGCGACGACGACGCAGCCGCCGCATCATTGGCTCCCGTGCTCGCAAAGGACGCACCGCCCGACGCGCAGACCGAGGGCTGGCTGGTCGAGGCGGCGCGGCAGCTCCATCGCGGCTCGAGTGCTCGTGCCAGGACGGCGTTGAAGCGCGCGCTGCGACTCGCGGCCGGCGAGAAGCTGCGACGGCCGTTCACGGAGGCGCCCACCGGCGTGCGGTACCTGATCACCAACGACCCCGAGCTCCGTTCGGAGAGCGCCTGGCTGGTGGACGACGCGCCTCGGACCTCACAGGATCACCTGCGTCGCGCCGTACCTCGCGAGGAGCGAGTGGCCGCACCGGCCGACCAGTTCCTCGTCGTCGAGAACCTCACAGCGAAGGAGCTCGAAGTCCTCGGTCATCTTGCCGAGCTCCTGACGACCGAGGAGATCGCCAGCGCCATGTTCGTCTCGGTCAACACGATCCGGACCCACGTGCGAAGCATCCTTCGCAAGCTCGGCGTCTCGCGCCGGAACGCCGCGGTGAGGCGGGCCCGCGACCTCGAGCTGTTGCCGTCCTGAGTGCTCCCCCGGGGTTCTCGTCCCTGCCGGACGATGCGCCGACATTGTTAGCCCGGCCACCATGACTGACCGACGCACCGCCTCCGGGCATGCGGCGCACGATGGATGGCGGCGGACCGGCATGAACCTCCCCTCGGACGACCTCATCGCGTTGAGCCAGCGGCTGTGGGAGTCGTTTGCCGGTCGGTGCGTGCGCCGGTTCCTGCTGATGTCGGGGATCGATCGTTGCATCGTGCTGGCCTCGCAGGCTCTCACCGCGTTGATCCCCCTGCTGATCCTGGTGTCGACCTTGGTCCCGTCCGGCCAGGAGGACATCCTGGCGCGCACGTTCATCACCAAGTTCGGGCTGTCAGGTGACTCCGCCGCCGCCGTCGAGCAGCTCTTCAAGACACCGGAGACCGCCTCGAGCAGCGTGAGCGCCTTCAGCGCCCTCCTCCTCGTGTTCTCGGGCGTCTCGTTCACGCGGCGCCTGCAGACGATGTACCTGACGGCCTGGGAACGGGACAAGATGGGCGCGCGCAGCAGCTTCTTCGCTGCCCTCGGACTCGCCGCGCTCCTCGCCGAGGTCACCCTCATCTACTTCATCAGGAGTCTGGTCCGGCAGCTGCCCGGTGACTGGCTCTGGATGCTTCCGCTCTCGGCGGCAACCGGTCTGGTGATCTGGACGTCGATCCCGTACCTGCTGATGCACCGTCAGGTCCACTGGCGACGGCTGCTCGCCGCCGGCGCGATCTCCTCCGCCGGCAGCGCTGTCTTCGGCGTGGCCACGACCATCTACATGCCCCCACTCATCGCGCGCTACAGCAACGAGTTCGGGCTCTTCGGCATCACCATCGCGCTCATCGGATGGCTGCTGAGCGCGTCGGCCGTGATCGTGTCGAGCACCGCGATCGGAGCCGAGCTCGACGCGTCCCGGGAGCCCTGGGCGGTCCGGTTCAAGACGCGGTTCGGACTGTTCGACCCGGCGCTCGGACCCCCTGTGCCGGCCGAGGCAGTGGACCACGGCGGTCTCAGCAAGGCGGACCTTGCCATGCTGATGCGGGTGCTCGTCAACTGGCTGGTGATGACGGCCGCGGTGTGGGCCGCGACCGCGGTCGTGCCCGGGATCGACGTACCCGGAGGCCTCGTCACGTACCTGGGCGTGTCCCTGCTGTTCGGCCTCGTGAACGCCGTGCTCGGCCCGTTGCTGCACCTGGTCACCTTGCCGCTGTCCGTGCTGACGCTGGGCTTGTTCGCCTTGGTGGTGAACGGGCTGCTGCTGTCTGTGACAGCCGCCGTGAGCAGCAACCTCGATGTCCGGGGGATCGGCAGCGCCATTCTCGGGGCGCTGGTGATCTCCGTCGTCACCACCCTGCTCGAGCTGGTGCTGCGTCCTCTGGAGCGCCAGCGGGCATCGATCACCCCCAGCGGGTGAGGCCCCGGGCAGGCTGATCCGCGAGCGTGAGCAGTCCCGTCGATGGCCGGTCGACCCATCACCGGACACGGTGCGGGGTGCCCGAGGAGACGGCGATGCGGAGAAGGACTGCGGAGCAGAGCGCGACCACGGGGGGACGTCGCTGAGATGCCGGCCGTGCCTGCACAGTCCACCTCTGCTGCCCGGGCCGTCGCCTCGCAGGGGACGGTCCTCGTGACGCTTGCCTCCGGGCAGTTCCTCATGGCGCTGGACAGCTCGGTCATGAACGTGTCGATCGCCACCGTGGCCGAGGATCTGGGCACCACCGTCACAGGTATCCAGTCCGCGATCACGCTGTACACCCTGGTGATGGCCTCCTTGATGATCACGGGCGGGAAGGTCGGCCAGCTGCTCGGCCGCAAGCGCGCCTTCGCCATCGGGTGCGTCATCTACGGTGCGGGTTCGATGACCACGGCGCTGTCCCCGAACCTTGCGGTCCTGCTGATCGGCTGGTCGCTGCTGGAGGGCATCGGCGCTGCCCTGATCATGCCCGCCATCGTCGCCCTGGTGGCGTCGAACTTCGACCGTGCCGAACGCCCTCGCGCCTACGGGACCGTCGCCGCGTTCGGGGCGATCGCCGTTGCCGTCGGACCCTTGATCGGCGGGCTTCTCACGACCTATGCGTCGTGGCGGTGGGTCTTCGCCGGCGAGGTGCTGATCGTGGTGGCCATCGTCCTCGCGGCCAGGCGGATGGTGGACGTACCGCCAGATCACACGGCGCACCTTGACCTCGTGGGCACGCTGCTGTCAGCGACGGGTCTCGGGCTCGTCGTCTTCGGGATCCTCCGAGCGGGGGTCTGGGGCTTCGTCATCCCCAAGCCCGAGGCGCCGATCTGGCTCGGTCTCTCTCCCGTGATCTGGCTGCTCTTCGCTGGCGGGCTCACCCTGGTGGGTTTCGTCATGTGGGAGCGGCGGCAGGCGAGCCGTTCCCGGGCGGTGCTGGTCGACCCTTCCCTGTTCGGCAACAGGTTGCTCCGTGGCGGACTCACATCCTTCTTCTTCCAGTACCTGCTGCAGTCAGGGCTGTTCTTCGTGGTGCCGCTCTTCCTCTCCGTGGCCCTGGGCCTGTCGGCCGTCGACACGGGCCTTCGCATCCTGCCGCTCTCGGTCGCCCTCCTGGTGGCTGCGTTGGGGATCCCCAAGGTGTTCCCGCACGCATCACCTCGTCGGGTGGTGCGGCTGGGCTTCCTGCTCCTGTTCAGCGGGCTCGTGCTGCTGCTCGCCGGGCTCGATCTCGGCACCGGCCCCGAAGTGGTCACCGGACCGTTGCTTCTCGCCGGGTTGGGTATCGGGGCGCTGGCGTCCCAGCTGGGCAGCGTGACCGTCTCGTCGGTCCCCGACGAGCAGAGCGCCGACGTCGGCGGTATCCAGAACAGCATCACGTTCCTGGGAGCCTCGATCGGGACCGCGCTGGCCGGGGCGGTGCTCATCTCGGCCCTCAGCACCTCGTTCTTCACGGGGATCGAGGAGAACCCGGACGTCCCGAAGCAGGTGTCCACACAGGCTGAGGTGAAGCTCGGCGGCGGCGTCCCGTTCATCTCGGACGCCCAGCTGCAGGACGCGCTCGACCAGGCAGGCGTCGACGAGGCCACGGCCACCGCGGTCATCTCGGAGAACGAGGAGTCGCGCCTCGCCGGCCTGCGTGCGGCGCTCGCCGCGTTGGCCGTTCTGGCGCTGGCCGCCCTGCTCCTGACCCACGGGATCCCCGAGCGTCAGCCGAGCGACACTCAGGCCCGGTCGCGCAAGCCGAGCGAAGGGGCCGCGTCCTCGCCGGTCTCCCCGGCAAAACCGCTGTGATCGTCCTGAACGGCTGACCCGACTCGCGGGTCAGGTCGGCGACGCGCTTGCACGGAGCTTCTGGCAGCTCGCGGAGCTGTCGAACGCGTCCCGCAGCTCAGCGGCCCCGTCGAGAGAGCCGAGGTCGTCCACCGTCTTGCTGATGTCGGTGCTCATGGTGGCCAGAGCCCCGGTGATCGTCGACAGGCTGGCGAGCATCTCCGAGGGTGAGGCTGCATCCGACTGGATCGTCTTCTTCACGACCGCCATCTCCTGCTCCAGCTCCTTGGACAGGGTCGAGAGCTGGTCCGCGGCCTGCTTGCCGGCAGTCGTGTCCGGCGGACCGAGGTCGCCCATCTCGTTGACGAGCGTTCTCGTAGCCTCCACGACGCCGCGCACCGTGTCCTCGAACGTGCTCACGCTGAGGTCGGCCGGGTGGCGTAGCGTCGACTTGGCCTGGGAGACGGTGTCGCGCCACGTGGAGATCGACGAGCAGACGTCGTCCGCCCACTTCTCGGCTTCGGTCTTGCCTTGGCTGGAGGTGCTCGAGCCACCACAGCCTGCGGCACACGACACGACGGCTATCGCAGCGCAGATCGCCAGCCATCGCCGGACGCGGACGCCTGCCCGGGCATCGGACGTCAACTCTGGGTCCATCGGTCGCTCCCCTCCAACAGCTGGCCCGGCGACGCTAGACGCGGTGGCGCAGCCCTGCGTCATCCCCACGGGATGACGCGTCCCACGCTCATCATCGAGGGGCGCTATCTCGCCGGCCGACTACGAGCAGGCGAAGGCCAAGGTTCTTGCCTGAACGTCTGCCATTGCAGGTTGGCAGACGTCGCGAGGTCTACTGAGCCGGAGTTGATCCCCGGGTCTGCTCCGGAACCGTCACGGCCGGCTCCGGATCGGTCACGGCCGGCTCCGGGCCGGGAGGTCGGGCGAGGAACTCGACGATCACGAGCGCGAGCACGGTGAAGATCAGCACCGTCAGGGCCGAACGGCCGGTCGGGTGCGCTTGAAGCACGTAGACCAGCACGGCCACACCCACGATGGCTGACCTGAGCGCAGTCCTCCACGTGTACACGAAGGAGCCGACCGGGCCGGTGTTGAGACCGGCGTGCTCGGCACCTCCGCGGAGCCATCCGACCGCCCCGGAGAGCGCCCTCCGGGTCGCGGCCCCGCCGGGCCCGGTCAGCCAACCGGCGATCGCCACGGCCAGGGCGACCACCAGGACCGCTCGCAGGTTGAGCCGGATGAACCCGACCAGCTGGTCGTAGATGGCGGCGCCGGCGTCGGTCGGCAGGACGCTCGGGTCGAGCGCGTTCAGGTAGATGGGGCGGAGGATGTTCAGGGCCGCTCCCAGCAGGACCATCGAGCCGGCGACCGTGAGCGCGCAGACGATGAGGGTCTTGCGACGGTTGCGCCCCACATAGACCGCCGCCGCGAGGAGCAGCAGTGCGAGGACCGGCAGCCAGCGGGCGAGAGCGTTGAGGAGCCGGAAGGCCGACTGCGCCTTGGTGATGTCGGCCGACTGGAACACCGTGAACTGGGCGTTCACGGTGGGGATCCGCTCCGCCAGGCTGAAGCCGGCCGCGCTGAGGCGGTTCTTGACCGCATCGATGACGGCGGCGAGGTTGATCGACACCGTGCCGCCCTGGACGCTGACCTGGGTGGAACCCTCACCGGTCAGGACCGCGACCATCTGTGTGTGTGCCTCTCTGTTCGCGCTCACCCAGGCGTCGGCAAAGGCGTTCGACTCGACGAGCTTGGTGACCTGGTCGGTGATGAAGGAGCGGATGCCGCCGGCGACGGGGGCGGACAGTGCGCCCAGGCTCTGGCTGACTCTCGGTGGCAGACCCTGCGCTTCCAGCGCGTTGATGGCGTCCTGCGTCACCGCCTCGACGTTGATCCGCGAGAAGAGCTCGCTCGTCACGCGGTCCACGATCGCGCTCTGGACGGCGGGGTCCTTGGCCAGCGGGGCGACGGTCTGGACGTACCTGTCCGTGTTGGAGACCTCGTCCCTCGCCCAGGTCGCCACGATGGAGGCCGGAGCGAGAACCCCGGCCACGATGACCAGCACGGTCACCACCACCGGCCGCCACCACCCCCGCCGGGTGTCGCCCGTCGGTCCGGGCGTCTCCGCGGTCCTCGGCGCCGCTGGCTGAGACGCGAGCTGGGCGCGGAGCTCGGCGACCTCGTTGCGCAGCCGGGTCAGCTCCTCGTCCGCGTCGGGGCGGTCGGTCTTGTGCTGGACGTTGCTCACGTCATCACCTCGAGCGCACATGCGCAAAGACGGGAAGGAAGTCGACGGTCGAGTCAACGGTGCCTCGGCCCGTGGTCGGGGCGGCTCACCCTCACCGGACGATTACGGGCGACGCGGGTGCCATGAGGTGCTGCACCGCCGTACGCCTCATCCGCACGTGGTGAGGCGAGGGGCACCCGGTCGGCACGACAATGCGGGCAGACCGTTCCCGTCGTGCGCAGGCACGGTGGACGGCTACCGGAACACCAGGTTTCATCCCAGACGGGGACGAGGCGGTCTCATGCAGGAAGGCACCACCGAGCAGCCCGGGCACGCCGGGCAGCCGATCCCTCCCGTGGATGTGGCCCTGGATGTGGCCCTGGGGGTCGCGGGGGTCGCCTCGCACACGCTGGCAGCGGCCGGCGTCGTCGCAGGCAGGCTCCGTGCCCGGGCCCGACCGCTCGTCGAGGTCGCCCTTCGGCCACCGATGGTGACCGACCGCCTGCAACCGGCGACGCTGATCTCGGAGGCGGCCCGGAGGGGAGCTGTCAGCCGTGGTCGGCTCGTGTCCAAGGCGGTCGAGGCGATCGATGCAGCCATACCGTCCATCGTGGCGGCGGTGCTGCGCACCCTCGACCTGAACCTGATCGTGACGGAGAACGTCGACCTCGACCGGATCGTCGAGGAGGTGGATCTCGACGCCGCCGTGAGCCGGGTCGACATCGACGCCATCGCGATGCGGTTGGACGTGGACGCGGTGATCGACCGGCTCGACCTCACCGAGATCGTCAAACGACGGGTGGACATCGACGAGCTGGTGGCCACCGTGGACCTGGACGCCGCAGCCGCGCGGTTGGACGTGGATGCGGTCATCGACCGCGTGGACCTTGTCGGTCTGGTGCAGGAGGTGATCGCCGCCATCGACCTGCCCGAGATCATCCGCGAGTCGACAGGGTCCGTCGCATCGGAGACTCTGCGCGGGGTCCGCATGCAGAGCATCACGGGTGACGACGCCATCGCGCGGGTGGTCGAGCGGATGCGGCTGCACCGCGCCCGCGGGGGTGCCACGCCGAGAACGGTCTGACCGTGGCCCCGATCTCACCTGTGCCCCGAGAGGCGCGTCCCTATCAGGGGGAGCACGCCGGTCTCGTGACCCGCCTGCTCGCGAACATGGTGGACGCACTGGTCTGCGGTGTGGCACTGCTGCTCGGCTACGTCGGCGTCAACGCTCTGAAGTTCGTCGTGAACCCGCGATCGTTCCACCTGTCGGAGCCCTCGGTGTTCTTCAGCCTGGTCGCGGCCACGGTCCTCTTCGCCGTCTACACCGCGGCGGCGTGGGCCATCACCGGACGGACCTATGGCTGCCACGTGATGGGCCTGCGCGTCGTGGGCCCTGACGGTGGACGGGTCCATCCGTTCGTGGCGATCGTCAGGGCGGTGCTGTGCGTCGTACTCCCGATCGGGCTGTTCCTGTGCGCGGGAGGTCGGTCGCGCAGGTCGCTGGCGGACTTCGCGCTGCGCACGTCCGTCATCTACGACTGGTCACCCAGACGCACGCCGGGGCTCGCCGTGCTGGACGAGCCCGGCGGCGACGGTGCGACGGACGCCACCGGTCAGGCGTGGGGTCACCGGGGCGCGCTCGACACGTAACCTGCCACGTCCCCGGCGCCGATCTGCCCCGCGCCGTCCCGTCCCCTGTCGCCATTTCGAGCCATCGAGGCGGGCCGCCGTTGCCGGTCGAGCTGGTCGTCCAACGTGATGGCGGCGTCGATGAGGGAGAGGTGCGTGAACGCCTGGGGGAAGTTGCCGATCTGCTCTCCGTTGAGCGCGATCTCCTCGGAGAAGAGCCCGAGATGGTTGGCGTAGGTGAACATCTTCTCGAAGACCAGCTGGGCCTCGGCCAGGCGCCCGGCGCGTGCCAGCGCTTCGACGTAGGAGAAGCTGCACAGGGAGAAGGTGCCCTCGGACCCTCGGAGACCGTCCGGCGAAGCCCCAGGGTCGTAGCGGTAGACGAGGCTGTCGGTGACGAGCTCGTGGTCCATCGCCTTCAGCGTGGAGGCCCACATCGGGTCGTACGGCGAGATGAAACCGACCCGGGACATCCTGAGCAGGGACGAGTCCAGCACCTGGTCGTCGTAGTGCTGGACGAATGCTCCGCGCTCCGAGCTCCATCCGCGCTCCATGATCTGTTCGTAGATCTTGTCGCGCTGCCGGACCCAGCGGTCAAGGGGCGCGGGACGTGCGTGCTTGGTGGCCAGCCGGATCCCTCGGTCGAGCGCGACCCAGCACATGAGCCGACCGTAGGTGAAGCTGTGACGGCCGCCTCGGGTCTCCCAGATCCCCTCCTCCGGCTGGTCCCAGTTCTCCGCGACCCAGTTCAGGAGGTCGCACACGGCGAGCCAGCCGTGATGTCCGAACGGGAGACCCCGCTTGTCTGCGAAGTACAGGCTGTCCAGGGCTTCGCCGTAGATGTCGAGCTGCAGCTGGCCCGCCGCGCCGTTGCCGATCCGCACGGGGCTCGAGCCCCGGTAGCCCTCCCAGTGGTCGAGCGTCGTCTCGTCGAGGTCCGGCGACCCGTCGACGCGGTACATGATGTTGAGCGGTCCGTCGGCCCCTGGCACCTGCTCGTGGACGCGATCGCGTAGCCAGCGGGTGAAGGCGGCCGCCTCCTCGGTGAAACCGAGCCCCAACAGCGACTGGACGGAGAAGGAGGCGTCCCGGACCCAGGTGTACCGATAGTCCCAGTTCCGCTCACCGCCGATCTGCTCGGGCAGGCCCGCCGTGGGGGCGGCCACCAGCCCTCCACTCGGGTTGTAGGTCAGGAGCTTGAGGGTGATGGCGGAGCGGTGCAGCATCTCCCGCCAACGACCGGTGTACGTCGAGCCGGCCACCCACGACTTCCAGAAGTCGACGGTCGTCTCGAGCAGGCGCTCGATCTCCGCGCGTCGCATCCTGCGGGCCGGACCGGTCGAGCCCGTCTCCAGCACCATGCCGCGCACCTGACCTGCACGCAGGCTGAGAGTGGCCCGGAGGTCGCCGTCGGCGTCGATCCCGGCCTTCGCCAGCCGTTCGTCCTCCGGCTCCCGGACGATGTGGACCGTCGCCGCCTCGTCGCCGGCACGGAACACCGCACCCCACTCGTTGACCTCCACCTCGTGCCGGGCACGGCCGTAGTCGAACCGCGGCGCGATCTCGACCTCGAACGTCATCTGTCCACGCACGCAGCGCAGCACGCGGACGATCTGGTGCCTGGCGGTGGCCACGCTGCCGGAGAGGGCCGGCATGAAGTCCACGACCTCTCCCACTCCCTCGTCGGTCAGGAACCGGGTCACGAGAACGGCGGTGTCCGGGAGGTACAGCTGCTTGCGGGTGACCGAGTCCGCCGTCGGGTGAACCGTGCAGTGACCGCCTCGACGGTGGTCCAGCAGCGCCCCGAACAGGCTCGGGGAGTCGAAACGAGGGGCACAGAACCAGTCGATGGACCCGTCGGTGCTGACGAGCGCACTGGTCTGGAGATCCCCGATGAGACCGTGGTCGGCGATGAGTGGGTACGACGACCGCTCCGGTCCACGCTTGACTGACTCTGCCATGACGCCCTCCACATCGGCTGGATGGCTTCAAGGCTCCACGGGGAGACCGACGATCGTCCTCATCCGGAGCGGGTGAGCGACGACTGTGTTCCCGGGCGAGTCGCTGGTCGTCAGGCGGTGATGTCGCGACCGTGCAAGGCCAACGCCCACACCACGAAGACGTCCAACGCGATCACTGTCAGCGACCAGAACGGGTAGTAGGGGATGAACGCGAAGTTGGTCAGGGCGCTGACGACCGCCAAGGTGATGCCGACGACCCGGCCCCACGTCTGACCCGCCATCACCGCGACGCCGGCGCACGCGACCAGCACTCCGACGAGCAGATGGATCCAGCCCCAGCCGGTGGCGTCCAGCTGGAAGACGTAGTTGCGGGTGGCGACGTAGAACTCGTTCTCGAAGAGGGCGACCAGGCCCGCCATGGCCTGGAAGGCGCCGGCCATGATCATCATGACGCCGGCGAACAGGATGAACCCGACGGCCCATCCACTGCGCGAGTCTCCCTCGCGACCTGCTGAGCTGTAGTGCGACGCTGCCTGTCCGGTCATGGCCGATCCCTCCTTCTTCGTGCCCCGCTGGGCTGCTTGGCCTGTCGGCCGCACTCGGCCACGGAGCAGGCTTCTCCCGTGATCATGTGGCGCGGATCAGGCGGAGTCGTCACACAGAACGCGTGAACTGCGCGGGCTCAGGGTTCATCCAGTGTGTGTGATGTCCCCGAGGGGCAGGCGAGACAGCGTGGGCCGTGGCGTCGGGGCTCGGCGCCCTGACCGGGTACTCAAGGAGAAGTCATGTCGCAGTCCACATCAGAAACGCCCGTGCTCGACCTCTTGGCCACCATGACGACCGAATCTCTGGAGGCGTCGAGCCTCGATCCGGCCTCGATCATGTCGGTCCGGCTCGCGGCGTTGGTGGCGATGGGCGCCTCGCCCGCCTCCTACGCACTGAACCTCGCGGCCGCGGGCGAGGTGGGTCTGGACGTCGACGACGTGCGCGGCGTGCTGACTGCGATCGCGCCCATCGTCGGCACGCCGCGCGTAGTAGCCGCTACTGGGGACATCGTGCAGGCGATCGGCGTCGCCATCGAGGTGGCGGAGCTGGCCGAACAACGCGACAGCGGCCAGTGAGCGGACAGTTCTCGTCAGAAGGAGATGAGCGACGGTGACACAGATGGCAGTACGGCGGCCGGGTCGGACCGCGAGACACGCGGGGGGAAAGGCGGCACGCCACGAGGCACCTCTGGCCTCGCACAGCGAGTTCCTGCCGTCGTCGGGCCGGGACCCTGTGGGACTGCTGCTGGACCAGGCCACGAGCCGCGTGCCCGAGCTCGTGCCGGTCCGACACGGCAGGATGCTCGTGTCGCCGTTCACGTACTACCGGGGCGCAGCGCTGCCGATGGCCGCCGACCTGGCAGGCACACCGACGTCCGGACTGCGCGTCCAGCTGTGCGGAGACGCGCACCTGGCGAACTTCGGCGGTTTCGCTTCTCCTGAGCGACGGCTGGTCTTCGACGTCAACGACTTCGACGAGACGTTGCCCGGCCCGTTCGAATGGGACGTCAAGCGATTCGCAGCCAGTCTCGCCGTTGCCGGACGCGACAACGGATTCGACGCCAAGCAGCGCCGGAGGGTCGCGCTCGCCGGCGTCAAGGCGTACCGCACCGCGATGCGGGAGTTCGCGAACATGCCGATGCTCGACGTCTGGTACGCCCATCTCAACCTCGACGACGCCCTGGCTGAGCTCGGCTCACAGCTCACCAAGAAGCGTCGCAAGCGGACTGAGCAGGCGATGGCCAAGGCCCGGACCCGCGACAGCATGCAGGCGTTCAGCAAGCTGACCACCATGGTCGACGGCCGTCCGCAGATCATCAGCGCTCCACCACTGATCGTGCCGGTCGAGGAGCTCGTCGGCGACATGGAGGCGGACGCCTTCTACCAGCAGCTCAGCCGGCTTCTCGACGACTACGAGCGCACCCTGTCCGACGCTCGCCGGCTGCTCGTGCAGCAGTTCACGCTGATCCAGCTCGCGCGCAAAGTCGTCGGCGTGGGAAGTGTGGGGACGCGCGCCTGGATCATGCTGCTGGAGGCCGACGACGGCCAGGAGCCGTTGTTCCTCCAGGCGAAGGAAGCCCAGGAGTCGGTGCTGGCCGAGTACGCCGGCCCCAGCCAGTACACCAACCAGGGCGAACGGGTGGTGGCGGGGCAGCACCTCATGCAGGCCGCAAGCGACATCTTCCTGGGCTGGCAGCGGACCACGGGAATGGACAACATCGAGCGGGACTTCTACATCCGTCAGCTGCGCGACTGGAAGGCCTCCGCTGACATCGAGCGGATGAACCCTCGCGGCATGGCGGTCTACGCGAGTCTGTGTGGGTGGACGCTCGCCAGAGCTCACGCCCGCTCCGGCGACCGCATCGCGATCGCCGCCTACCTCGGCAAGACGGACGCGTTCGACTCGGCCGTCGCCGACTTCGCGGAGATCTACGCCGACCAGAACGAGGTAGACCATGCCGCTCTGGCGGCTGCGGTGAAGGAGGGGCGCGCCCAAGCCGAAACCGGTCTTTGACGTCTCGTCGCGACGAGACAGCTCGCGCTCTCAGTTCGAGGCGTGTGTGTCAGGGCAGTGTGAGGAGGAACTGCGATGGGCCGGAGCCCATGAATCGGCGACTCGCGGCGATCGTCGCGCTGCTCGTGGGGGCGGCGACCTTCGTGCTTGCCGTCGCGGTGGCAGTCAGTCAGTTCCCCCGCGGTCTGTGGCTGCTTGGTTGTGTGGTCCTCGCCGGCACGGCCGCGTGGTACGGCGTCCTTCGGCGGGGGATCGCGCGCATCGCCGGGCTGGCTGTCGCCGGGGTCGCGCTCGTCGTTGCGCTCGGACTCGTTCTCGTCGGCGGGCCGCCGCTCGTCGACCTTCTCGTCGTGGCGGGTCTCCTGGTCTTCCTCGCGGCGTCTCGTGCCGCGATTGCCGTGCATGTCGATCTGCCGACCGCTGTCGCCCCACGGCGTCCGGTGCTCATCTTCAACCCGCTCTCGGGCGGGGGCAAGGCAGCACGTTTCGAGCTGGCCAAGGAGGCCGCCGAGCGTGGGATCGAGGCGATCGAGCTGCAGAGGGGCGACGACCTCGAGGCCCTCGCCCGCGGCGCGGTGGCGCGGGGTGCCGACGGGCTCGCGATGGCCGGCGGGGACGGTTCGCAGGCGATCGTCGCCGACGTGGCGGCCGAGTTCTCGCTGCCGTACGCCTGCATTCCCTCTGGGACACGCAACCACTTCGCCCTCGACCTCGGCGTCGACCGCGAGGACGTCGTGGGCGCCCTCGACGCGTTCGTCGACGGCGGGGAGCGCCGGGTGGACCTTGCGGAGGTGAACGGGCGGGTGTTCGTCAACAACGTCTCGCTCGGGCTCTACGCCGAGGCGGTGCAGCAAGCCGGCTACCGCGACGCCAAGATCCGCACCCTGCTCGACACCGTGCCCGACGCGCTCGGCCCCGGTGGGAGCGAGCTCGACATGCGCTGGACCGGCCCCGGTGGGCACGAGCATCGTGGGGGCGCCGCCGTGCTCGTCTCCAACAACCGCTACCGGCTCGGCCGTGCCGTCGGCTCGGGCACGCGACCACGCATCGACGACGGCCTGCTCGGTGTCACCGTCCTCGGGTCGTCCTCGGGCCGGAGCGGGCGCGGGCGTCTGTTCCAGCGTCCATGGCGCGAGTGGTCCGCGGAGTCCTTCGAGGTCGATGCGGACCGAGCCCTCCCGGCAGGTGTCGACGGTGAGGCCCTCGTCCTGGATGCGCCGCTGCTGTTCCGCATCCGGCCCGGAGTCCTGCGCGTGCGCATCGCACGCCGGCACCCCGGCGCGTCGCCGTCGGCGATGGCCCCCGAAGGCCTCCGCGACGGCCTGGTCGCGCTGGTGCGGATCGCGCTCGGCACTGACCGGAAGTCCCGAGGTTCAACACGAAGGAGGCCCCAATGGACCTGATGGAGATCAAGGAGAAGGAGACGCTCGGACGGGAGGAGGTCGCCGCCCGACTGCACGCCTTGGCCGATGCGCTGGCCAAGGACAACGAGGTCGAGTTCGACCGCGGGGGACTTCACTTCAAGGTGCGCGTCCCCGACCAGGTGCAGTACAAGCTCGAGATCGAGATCGAGGACGACGAGCGCGAGCTCGAGGTCGAGCTCAAGTGGTGACCGGCACCGGTCCCGTCCGCGCCTGAGCGCCGGCCTCGAATGATCGGCGAGGTCGGCCCGGGTCTCCCGGAGCCCGTCGAGGAACAACTGGCGGACCGGCTCACCCGCCAGGCGGGGCCGGGGCCGTCGTCCGAGCGTGCGGCCTCGCTCCTGCGCCGCCTGGGCGGCTACGACCGCGCCGTGTACCGGCATGTGGCGGGCCTGAGCACGCCGTTGCTCGATGAGCCGCTCAGGCGGGTCTCGCACTTCGCGAACTTCTCCAAGCCGTGGTTCCTCGTCGCTGGTGGCCTCGCGCTGGTCGGGGGACCACCAGGTCGTCGCGCTGCGCTCGCGGGACTCACGGCCGTCGGTGCGGCCTCCTTCGTGGTGAACCAGCCGATGAAAGCGGCCGGCGAGCGCCTCCGACCCGACCGAGAGGGTCTCGGTGTCCCGGCACAGCGGTGGGTGCGGATGCCGTCGTCGACGTCCTTCCCCTCCGGGCACTCCGCGTCCGCCGCGGCCTTCGCTGTAGCGGTCGGCGACGCCCTCCCCGCGCTCCGCCTCCCGTTGAGCGCGGCAGCGTCGGTCGTGGCGTTCTCTCGCGTGTACACCGGCGTGCACTACCCCAGTGACGTTCTCGTGGGCGCGACGGTGGGTGCGTTGCTGGGTCGGCTGCCCCGGGAGCTGACGCTCCGGCTCCGCTAGTCACGTGCCCCTGGTCGCCGGCCCGGTGAGACCCTCCGCCTGCCGCGCCCAGGCGCGCAGCCGCTCGGTTGCCTCGCGCCGGATCAACAACGTCACGTAGGTGCGCACGCGCGCGCCGGAGAAGCAGGCGACGGCGTCAGCGATGCACTGCGTGACGGTCTCGGGCCCCAGCGACGGACCGAACTCCGCCACCAGCTCTCGCTCGAGGCTCACGATCTCGGCGGTCTCGTGCTTGTCCAGCATGGCGCCGTCGGGCCTGTCCCGATTCGCCCGGTGAAGCACCCGGACCTCGAGGGCGTCGTCGTGGTAGCCGTTCTCGTCCATGACGCCGCCTCCCGGTAAGCCCACAGTGTGCCGTCGGCGTGACGACACGACCATCGTCCGGCGCTGAGCTTCAACCTTCCTCACACAGAACAGATGAAGACCGCTCGTCGTCCACATTCATGTGATCTGCGTGATGAACGGGCACCGGCGCTGTCGCTCAATGGACGTCGGACTCCGAATCGCCTGGGAGGGGAGGGCCGTGGACTACACCGACCGGCTGCGTCGTCTCGCCATCAACGATCCTCGCTTCGTCAACGAGGTCTTCGGCGGGCCCGGGGCCGCCTCCGAGGAGCTCGACCCGAAGACGCTGGCCCTCGTCCGGCTCGCAGCGTTGGTCGCGGTCGGTGGGTCCGTCCCGTCGTACGGCGCTCTGGCCGACGCCGCGCTCGATGCCGGCGCCACGGCTGCACAGATCGTGGACGTGCTGGTCGGCGTGGCACGCGTCGTCGGTCAGCCGCGCGTGGTCGCGGCGGCGCCGCAGCTCGGGATGGCGCTCGGCTACGAGATCAACGCCGCGCTGGAGAGCCCGTCCGGTGCGTGAGGGTCGTTACCCGCCGAGCAGGCCGATCGCCGTCGCCTGCTCCACCGCGTCGTTCCGGGACGAGACGCCGAGCTTTCTGTAGATCGAGGCGACCTCGGAGCTGACCGTGTTGCGGGAGACGAACAGCCGCTCGCCGATCTCGCGAATCGTGAGGTGGGTCTGCAGGTAGGGGAGCAGCCGCAGCTCCGCGGGGGTGAGCGGTGACCCGCCGGTCGGTCGGATCTGGGCACTGGACGTCATGGCCGCGCGGAACGCCGACACCTCGTCGACGAGGGTGCCGAGAGCCGGTCGCTGGAGCAGGATGTCGTCCACCTCGCGCAGCAGGTGACGAGCCGTCCCGTGGTCTCCCGTGGACCAGTGCACCTTGGCGAGCTGCAACCGGAGGCGCACAGCAAGAAATGGCAGGACGAATGTGCACGAAGGGCGGCCTCGCATGGCCCGCGTGAGCTGGCGACCCGCCTCCTTCAGGTCACCCCGGTGTACGGCGAGCCGAGCCGCGGCTGCGAAGGCGAGGATGCTCGTCGCATAGTCCTGCATCCGCCGGTCGTTGATCGTGGTGAGGGCAAGCTCCAGGTGCTCGGCTGCCCTCACCCATCGCCCGTCGTCCATGTCCAGCAGGGCCAGCTCCGACTCGCAGAGCACCAGCGAGTCGGCGTTGGACAGCCTGGCCGCAACGGTGGACGACTCGGCGAACTGGGCGCGGGCCTCCTCGACCTTCCCCGCCAGCAGATGCGCCTCTGCGCACAGGCACAGTGCGGTGTCGCGCCA
This sequence comes from uncultured Actinomycetota bacterium, assembly GCA_963827435.1. Lineage (GTDB taxonomy): Bacteria > Actinomycetota > Actinomycetes > Propionibacteriales > Nocardioidaceae > Nocardioides_B. The sequence continues at coordinate 105,470 of CAWHAU010000018.1, read as the reverse complement.
CGGACTCCATGGCGGCTCCTGGGCGACCGCGAAGGTCGCGTCGGTCAGGGCATGCTCTGGGCCGGCGGCGCAGGTGACGGCCCGCAACATCGCCCGTGCGGAGTCGAACGACGCGGTGCCGTCCAAGGGCACCTGGCCCCATGAGCAGGAGTCGACGACGGCCGACCACCGTTGCGCCTCGGTGGTCTGTCCGGTCAGGACCGCGACCCAGCCGGCGACGACGGCGAGCGGGGGATACCCCACGATGGCGGAGTCGCCGAGCGCCGAGAGCCAGCGCTGCACCGTCGACATCTGCCCGGCCTCGTAGGTGGGCAGGGCCAGCGCCGTCACCAGCTGGACGCAGCGGTTGCGCTCGGTCGTGCTCAACAGGTGCTCGATGGCCATCGACGGAGACCCGTTGGCCTCGTACCAGTCGGCGGCCCGCAGGTGCAGCTTCGCGATGACCTCGGGCTCCACCCGACGGAGCTCACCGAGCAGGAACTCCCGGAACAGTGCGTGGTAGCGGTACCACTCCCTCCGGCGATCCAGGGCGACGAGGAACAGGTTCGATGCCTCGACGTCGCGCAGTCGCTCCTGACCGCGAGACTCGTCGAGGACGGCATCGCAGAGCGGAGCACACAGCTGGTCCAGCACGGCAGTGCGTCGCAGGAACCGCTGGGTGCCCTCGGGAAGATGGACCAACAGCTCGCGGTACAGGTAGTCGGTCACGTACCGGTCGTCGCCGGAGACGACCAGCCCCTCGCCGCCGCTGTCCTGCGCTATCACCGCGGACAGGTAGAGGCCGACCGGCCAGCCCTCGGTCCGCTCGGTCACCGCCGCAGCAACCTCGTGGGTGAGGCTGACATGTGCCTGCGCGAAGATCTGCTCGGCCGCGGCCGTGTCGAGCGCGAGGTCCCTGGCGTCGAGCTCCAGGGCGTCGTTGGAGGCCCGCAGACGCGGCAGATGGGGTTGTTCCGACCGGCTTGCGGCGACCAGCTGTGAACCGTCGGGGATTCCCGAGATCACCACGCTCAGCACGTCGTGACAGGCCGGTGACCGGAGCTCGTGAAGATCGTCGAGGATCAGCACGAACGGCACCGGGCTCGACCTGAGCGCCGATGCGAGGCGTGGGGCGGCGCGCCCCAACGGTGAGAGGCCGAGGCCGCTCATGTCGGCGATGAGGTCCGAGCTACCCGAGGAAACCCGTGTGTAGGCGGAGGCCAGCAGGCCGAGCAGGTGGGCCGGGTCGTCGTCGTAGCGGTCCAGGGAGACCCAGGCGACGCGGCGGTCCTCCGTGTCGGCCCACTGGGCCAGCAGGGTGGACTTGCCGTAGCCGGCAGGCGCGGTGACGCCCACCACGCGGCGACCGCTCGCACGGCCCGCTTCGATGAGGTCGGCGCGGCTCACGGAACCCGGGCGTAGCCGAGGGACCGAGAACTTGGCGTCGAGCAGCAGCTGGTCGAGCTCGGTCACCGCCGGCGCCGGGTCGCCAGGGCCTTGGGGCACGGCCGCAGCCTAATGAGCGACGCCGGGCTGCCGAACCCTGTGGCGTGGGTGTTGTGGTGAGGCGAAACGCGAGGTATACCACCGGAGACTGCGCGTTTCTCACGCGATCTGGCCGGGGCACGTCCGCCGTCGAAGGGATGGTCGAGGCCCTTGAGTGGGCTGAATCGGGATATCTCGTGAACGGTCCGAGCACTCCTCTCCGGCCGTGGGTCATCGTGCGTGGTCTGCTGCGCTCGGCCCTCACGGCTGCGGTGATGGTGGCCATCTACTACGTCGTCCCACTCGAGGGGCGGTCCCCGGCCTTCCTCTTCCTCGAGCTCGGGATCGCCCTGACCCTGCTGACGGTCGTGATCGCCTGGCAGGTGCGCGCGATCATCGGATCAGAGCATCCCGGGATCCGCGCGTCGTATGCCCTCGCCTCGTCGACCCCCATGTTCCTGCTGGTGTTCTCGGCGGCCTACGTCATCTTGAGCCTCAATGACTCGGAGGCGTTCTCAGAGCCGCTGTCCCGATCGGACTCGATCTACTTCACCGTCACCGTCTTCTCCACCGTCGGCTTCGGCGACATCACGCCCGTCGCGGAGGCAGCGCGGCTGGTCGTCGTCGGTCAGATGATCCTGGACCTGGTGGTGCTGGGGCTCGGCGTGCGGTTGATCCTCAGCGCGGTGCAACGCGGGCGGGCCGCGCACGCCGCGGCTGCGGTCGGGAGCGGGGAGGGCGGAGACAGCGCCACGGGCTGATGCGGTCGACGACGGGCCCGGTCCAGACCTTGCTCTCGTCGATGGCATTCCACCGTCCGTCGGGGTTGCGTTTGGCGCCGCGGCGTGGAGACTGGCGTGGGGATCGGCGATGGAAACAGAGATGCAGCGGTCCAGCTGGGATGGTCACCTCCTGCTCGTCCATGAGAACGAGCAGCAGCGGCGAGCCGGCGTCGCAGCGTGGGTCCGGCGTGGCCTCCAGGTCGGTGCCAAGGTCGTCTACACCGAGCCCGTCGACGTACCTCCTGACCGGTCGTTCATGGGTGTCCTGAGGGCCGAGGAAGTATGCGCCGATGCGGCTGTGGACCGCGGTCAGCTGCAGGTTGTCCCGGCCGAGAGCGAGACCTACTCCGCGACATTCATGGAGGGGGTCATCGACAACGCGTTGGCCGCGGGGTACCCGACGGTGCGATGGTCCGGAGAGGCCGAGACGGCGTGGGGTGTGATCTCCCGAGCCGCCCACGCCGACGTCGAGTGGGCGACGGACGAGCTGTGTCGTCGACGCCCGCTGTCGATCCTGTGCCAGTACTCCGCCGGTATGACGCAGGCGACGCTGCAGACGGTCTGCGCGATGCACGGCGACGGCGTCCGGGAGTCGCTGTTGCACACCTCGCCGCTGCCGGGCGGTATCGCCGTCGCGGGGGAGGTCGACGTGTCCAACGAGGCGATCCTGCGCTCCTCCCTGTTGGCGACGCGCTCCGCGGGGGTTGGCCGAGGCTCGCTCGTCGTGGACCTGCGTCGACTCGACTTCCTCGACGTGGCCGGCGCCAAGGCGCTTCTCGCCGCGACGTCGGCCCACCGGTCGAACGGTGGCAAGGTCCTTCTCCGCGCGGCCCAGCCGCAGGTCGACCGGATCCTTCGCCTGCTCGGCGTGCACCGGGCTCCGGGAAGCGTCCTCGAAGGAGCACGATGACAAGCCCAGGGCTCATCGCGCGCGGCCGCTACAGCCACGACCTGCTGCTGCACGACACCGACGACGACCTCGTCGCCGCAACCCAGGCGTTCGTCGACCTCGGCCTGGCCTCCGGTGGGCAGGTGCTCGTGCACAGCTCCGAGGAGCGCGTCGGCCTGCTGCGCGAGGCGGTGGGCACCCATTCCCGGCTGGGCTACGCGCTCGACATCGACCTCTACCAGTCCCCGTCCCGCACCCTGTTCGCCTACGAGCGCCAGCTGGCGGCGGACCCGACCGAGATGTGGGTCACCGGAACCGTCCCGCTCGGTGACGACTCCGCCGGTCATGCGGCATGGGCCCGCTACGAGTCCCTGGTGAACGAGGTCCTCGCGCCGTACGCGTTCCACGCCTTGTGCACCTACGACACGCGCACGCTGCCGGCGTCGACCCTCGCGGCCGCCAGGGCCACGCATCCCGGACTGAGCTCGGGAGGAGACCGCACCGTCAGCTGTGCGGAGTACCTCGACCCGGCAGCCTTCCTCACGGACCCGTTGGCGGGCGTTCCCGACGTGCCGCAGACGCCGCCGGCCGTTGCGGCGGCTCTGCACGACCTCTACGACCTCAGACCGGTGCGGCGTCTCCTTGCCCGGGCCGCCGAGTCGGCCGCCGCGGTGTCGCGGGACACGGTCGAGGGTTTCATCACGGCGTCGCACGAGATCCTGGTCAATGCGCTGGGGCACGGCCGGCCGCCCGTCGAGCTCCTGATGTGGGTTGACGGCTCGAAGCTGGTCTGCCGGATCACCGACGCTGGACCCGGGATCGAGGACACGCTCTTCGGGTACCGCCACTCCGACGCAGTCGGCCCCGCCGGCCTGATGGTGGCCCGCCAGCTGTGCGAGGACATCATCGTCAGCAACCCGCGAGGCGGCGGCTGCAGCGTGCTCCTGACAACCGCCTGAGCGAGGTCGGCAGCGCCGATGCCGTGGGAGGACGTCATCCCTGCCGGGTGATGCCCGTGGTGGTGGCTCTGGGTCAGCCTGTGGCCGTCAGCCGTGGCGTGACCGGCAGGAGAAGTCCGACCTGCGGCGTCGCATCTCCCTCAGAAGTGGCGGATGCACCAGTGACCGCGACCCTCACCGTGCTCGGGGTTCTCGTCGACGCCGTGAACCCGGTCCCGTGGGCTCGGGCACAGATGGCGTTCACCCTCGCCTTCCACATCATTCTGGTGCCACTCGGCGTCTCGTGGGCGTTCATGACATTGATCGCCAACTACCGCGCGGTGCGCCATCGCGACGCTGAGGCGTTGGTGCTCGCCCAGCGCTGGTCGAAGTACATGGCCGTGACGTTCGCCGTCGGCGCCGTCACCGGGACCGTCCTGACCTTCGAGTTCGGCCTGCTGTGGCCACGCTTCATGGGCAAATGGGGCGAGGCGTTCGGGGTCCCGTTCGCCTTCGAAGGCCTCTTCTTCTTCACCGAGGCGATCTTCGTCGCGATCTACATCTTCGGATGGCGTCGGCTGAAACCGTGGACCCACTTCTGGACCGGCGTGCCGATCGCGATCGCCGGGGTCTTCGGCGCCGTGTCCGTCGTCGCGGCGAACGCCTGGATGAACACGCCGTCCGGGTTCACGCTGAACTCGGACGGGGACGTGGTCGCAGTCGACCCCGTGAAGGTCATCTTCAACGACGCGATGCCTCTGCAGGCGGCCCACATGGTCGTCGCGGCCTACCTGGTCGGCGGCTTCCTGGTCGCCTCGGTCTACGCCGCCGGGATGCTGCGAGGCCGGGTGGACCGGTACCACCGGCTCGGCTTCGTCATCGCCTTCACCGTCGCAGCCGTGGCAACGCCGGTCCAGATGGCGGTCGGTGACGGGCTCGCGCGGTGGGTGTACGCCAACCAGCCGGTCAAGTTCGCCGCCATCGAGCTGGTCCCGGCCACCCGCTCCGACGTACCGGAGACCCTGCTGGGGCATCTCAACCAGAACGACACGGTCAGCGGGGGAGTCCCGATCCCGGGCCTGGCTTCGTGGCTGTCCGATCCCAGCACGGGCACGTCAACGGTCGTCAAGGGTCTGGATACCGTCCCGGCCGACGAGCGGCCGACGATCAAGCAGACCAACACTGTCCACCTGGCGTGGGATGTCATGGTCGGCGTCGGGACGCTGCTGTTCCTGCTGTCCGTGTGGTACGCCGCGAGCTGGGTCTTCCGGCGGCGGATGCCGACGAGCAGGTTGTTCCTTCTCGCCGCGTCCTGCGCCGGCGTCCTGGCGGTGGTGACGCTCGAGGCCGGGTGGGTGGTGGCCGAGGTCGGACGTCAGCCGTGGATCGTCTACGACCTGATGAAGGTCGAGGATGCCGCGACCGCCAACCAGGGCGTCTGGCTCACCTTCGTCTGCGTCGTCATCCTGTACGTCGCCCTCGGCATCACCACGATCCTCGTCCTCCGAGGAATGAGCCGGCGTTTCCGCCGAGCCGGCGGGTTCGTCGAGAACGACACGCCGTACGGCCCGGGTGCGCCCACGGGGCCCGCGCCCAGCGTCGAGGAGGCCGCCCGATGACTGACGCGGTCGCCCTCGTGCTCCTGCTCGCGTTGGTGGCGTACGCGATCTTCGGAGGCGCCGACTTCGGAGCAGGCTTCTGGGACCTGACCGCGGGCGGTGCCCAGCGGGGCGCCCGTGCCCGCTCGGTGATCGAGCGCTCGATCGGCCCGGTGTGGGAGGCCAACCACGTCTGGCTGATCTTCGTCTTCGTCGTCACCTGGACCGCCTTTCCCGAGGCGTACGCGTCGATCACCCTGACCCTCTTTGTTCCGCTGACCATCGCCGCCCTGGGCATCGTCCTGCGCGGCGCGAGCTTCGCGTTCCGCAAGGCGGTCGTCACCCTTGGGACCCGACGCGCGTTCGGGGGAGCCTTCGCGCTCTCGTCGGTGCTCGTGCCGTACTGCATGGGCGCCGTCGCAGGCGGCATCGCGTCGGGACGCGTGCCGGCCGGCGGCAAGGCAGGCGACCCCGTGGACAGCTGGGTCAACCCGACGTCGGTCGTCGCCGGCGTCCTGGCGGTGGCTCTCGCCGGCTACCTGGCTGCCGTCTACCTCGTGTGGGACGCACGCCGGATCGACGACGGCATGGTCGACTACTTCCGCCGACGGGCGCTCGGCGCGGCGGTCGTCGCCGCCGTCACGGCGGTCGTCGGGTTGTTCGTCGTCCGTGCAGATGCCCGTTATGTCTTCGACGGGCTGACGTCCCGAGCGCTGCCGCTGGTGGTCCTGAGCGCGGCGTGCGGGGCTGGTGCGCTCGTGCTCCTCGTCCGCGATGCCTCGCGCGGCGCCCGGGTGGCCGCCGCGGGCGCCGTGGCCGGCGTGATCGGCGGCTGGGGCGTGGCCCAGTGGCCGTACCTGCTGCCCGAGAGCTCTGACCGTCTCGGCCGCCGCCGCACCCTCCGGGACCCTGTCGGCACTGGTGGTGGCGGTGGCCCTGGCCATCCTCATCGTGCTGCCGGGCTTCGTGCTGCTCTACGTCCTCGACCAGAAGCACCTGCTGCCGGAGGAAGGTGTCGCGGATGTCGGTGACAGGGCCGACCGGCCCGCCGGATGAGCGCGCCCTCTCGTCTTCCCCGGGTGATGCAGGCGGCCAGCGGCATGTCGATCGTTGACGAGATGGTTGACAACGTCTTGGTTCTCGGCGGTGGGCTCGCAGGCGCGGCGGCCGCGCATCGGCTCGGCGACGAGGGCATCGCCGTCACGCTGGTGGACCGCAACGACTATCAGCAGTTCCAGCCGCTGCTGTACCAGGTGGCCACCTCACAGCTGCCGGCGGAGGACATCGCCCGACCGCACGGCGCGATCTTCCGGAAGTACCCCTCCGTGGAGGTGCTGACGGCGGAGGTCGCCGGCGTCGACCTGTCCGACCGGGTCGTGCGACTGTCCGACGGCCGCACCGTGACTGGGTCCCACCTGGTCCTGGCGGCCGGTGCCCGGCCGAACTTCTTCGGCGTGCCGGGCGCGGCCGAGCACGCGTTCCCGCTCTACTCGGTCGCCGACGCGGAACGACTCCGTCGCCACCTGCGTCGACTGCTGCAGGATCCGGGGACCCCGCCGGACCAGGGCGACGGCAGCCTCGACGTCGTGGTGGTCGGCGGCGGTCCGACCGGAGTCGAGACCGCGGGCGCGCTCGCAGAGCTGATGGACGCCTTGCACGCCACGGGTCGAATCGACCGACCGGGCCAGGTCACCATCGTCGACCGCGGGTCCTCCCTGCTCGCCGCGTTCCGCGGCAAGTCGCGCCGGTACGCCCTCAAGAGGTTGACCAAGGCTGGGGTCACGCCCCGGCTCGGCATCGGCGTCACGGCCGTGCACGGCGATCGGGTCGAGTTCGACGACGGGACGACGATCATGGCCCGGACCGTCGTGTGGGGCGGTGGCGAGTCGGGTTCCGAGATCGTGCAGGGGGCCGGCCCCAAGACCGGCCGTGGCGGACGCCTCGACGTGCTCCCGGACCTCACGGTCGATGGGTACCCCGGGGTCTATGCCGTCGGCGACGTGGCCAACATCCCGGCCGACGACAGCACCACGCTTCCTCAGCTGGGGTCGGTGGCGCAGCAGTCGGGTCGCTGGGCGGCCGAGAACATACTGCGCGAGCGGTACGAGAAGGGCACGGAGCCCTTCCGGTACAAGGACAAGGGCATCATGGCGATGATCGGCCGCAACGCCGCCGTTGCCGAGGTCGGAAAGCGCCGCCATCAGGTGGACGGCCCGATCGCCTTCGCCGCCTGGCTCGGGGTGCACGCGATGCTGCTGAGCGGCGCACACAGCAAGACCGACGCTTTCCTGTCGTGGGGCTGGGACTACTTCGACCGCGATCACGCGGCCACGGTCGAGGCCTCGACGACGCCACAGCGCATCGCCTGGGGCGACGACGCCGCCGATGTCCCGCACATCAAGGTCGACGACGGCAGGCTCGCCGACCGCACCACGACCGCGCTACCTGAGGAGGACACCATGGCCGACCAGTACGACGTCATCATCGTCGGGTCGGGCGCGGGCGGTGGCACCCTGGCGCACCGGCTCGCACCGTCAGGCAAGCGGGTGCTGGTGCTGGAGCGCGGCGACTGGCTCCCCCGCGAAGTCACAGAACTGGGATGCCGAGGCGGTTTTCGTCGACAACCGCTACATCTCGAAGGACACGTGGTTCGACAGCGAGGGCAAGGCGTTCCAGCCCCAGGTGCACTATTTCGTGGGCGGTGCGACGAAGTTCTACGGGGCGGCCCTGTACCGGCTGCGCGAGCGCGACTTCGGGGAGCTCAAGCACCACGGCGGCATCTCCCCGGCGTGGCCCATCGACTACCACGTGCTGGAGCCCTACTACACCCAGGCCGAGCAGCTGTACCAGGTGCATGGCGCCCGCGGGGAGGACCCGACCGAGCCTCCCTCGTCAGCGCCGTACCCGTTCCCGCCGGTGTCGCACGAGCCGCGCATCCAGCAGCTCTTCGACGACATGGCCAAGGTGGGCCTGCATCCGTTCCACGCGCCGTGCGGCATCATGCTCGACGAGACCGAGCCGGCGTTCAGCGCCTGCATCCGGTGCGCTACCTGCGACGGCTTCCCCTGCCTCGTCCACGCCAAGTCCGACGCCGACGTCATCGCGGTGCGCCCGGCCCTGCGTCACAGCAACCTGACCCTCGTCCGCAACGCGTACGTTCGCAAGCTCGAGACCGACAGCTCGGGCCGGACGGTGACCACGGTCGTCGCGGACGTGGACGGCGCCGAGCAGCGCTTCAGTGCGGACGTGGTCGTGGTCTCCGCGGGTGCGGTCAACTCGGCCAAGCTGCTCCTCGCCAGCGCCAACGACCGGCATCCGAACGGGCTCGCGAACGGCTCGGACCAGGTGGGGCGCAACTACGTCTTCCACAACAGCCGCGCCTTCCTGGCGGTCTCGACCGAGAAGAACGACACGCGCTTCCAGAAGACGCTCGGCGTCAACGACTTCTACTTCGGCGACCCGGACTTCGACTACCCCATGGGGAACCTGCAGATGGTCGGGAAGTCGTCGGCGCCGATGTACCGCGGCGAGAAGCCCATCGAGTCGGCTCTGGCCCCGACGTTCCTGCTCGGCGACGTCGCGGAGCATGCCGTCGACTTCTGGCTGTCGGTCGAGGACCTGCCCGACCCGGACAACCGGGTGACGCTCGATCGCGACGGACAGGTCGTGCTCAGCTACACCTCGAACAACCAGGAGCCGATGGAGCAGCTGTACCACCGGGTGAAGAAGCACCTCAGCCACCTGGGCATGCACCCGCACCACCTGATCCCGCGCGACGTCTACATGAAGAACGACATCCCCGTGGCCGGCTGCGCCCACCAGGCCGGCACGGTGCGGTTCGGGGCCGACCCCGCGACGTCGGTCCTGGACACCGACTGCAAGGCCCACGAGCTCGACAACCTCTACGTGGTCGACACGAGCTTCTTCCCGAGCATCGGTGCGGTCAACCCGGCGCTCACGGCCATGGCCAACGCCTTGCGTGTCGGCGACCACCTGCTGACCAGGCTCGGCTGAGCGCGACACCCCCACCGTTGGAGGCTAGGTCGGCAGCCAGGGCTTCCGCCACCCGCCGAAGCCGGAGGTGACACCGTCGGCGGCCGTCGGACCCCACGAGTCCGGCGCGTAGGCGTGGACCGGTGGCGGGTCGTCCAGCAGCGGCTGCATGATCCGCCAGGTCTCCTCCACCCCGTCCTGGCGGGTGAACCGTGTGCTGTCGCCGGTCATGGCGGCGTGGAGCAGGACCTCGTAGGGGGTGCGACCCTCGCCGCCCTCGGCCGCGAACTCCATGTCGAGCTCGATGGGAGCGATGCGCCCGACGTCGGCACGACGCGCGTCGAGCTGGATCTTGAGCCCCGTCGACGGGTCGAGCTTGACGACCAGCTGGTTCGGCTCAGGCCGGTCTGCACCGCGCTTGAACCCGAGTCGAGGCGGGCGTTTGAAGACCAGCCGGAGCTCGGTCTGGGTCGCCGGGAGTCGCTTTCCGGTGCGGATGAAGAAGGGCACGCCGGCCCAGCGCCAGTTCTCGATCTCCAGGCGCAGCGCCGCATAGGTCTCGGTGGTCGAGTCGGGGGCCACCCCGTCGATGCCGAGGTAGCCGTCGTACTGGCCCCGGACGTAGTTCGCCGGGTCCGCCTCGACCACCGCACGGAAGAGCGCGACCTGGGACTCCTTGACGGTGGTCGGGTCGCCTCGCGAGGGCGGCTCCATCGCGGCGGCTGCGACCACCTGCATGAGGTGGTTGACGACGACGTCCCGCAGGGCACCCACGGGGTCGTAGAAGTGACCGCGATCCTCGACGCCGAAGCTCTCGGCCATCGTGATCTGTACGCAGTCGATGAAGGCGCGGCTCCACAGCGGCTCGAGGACCGCGTTGGCGAAGCGGAGGGTGAGGATCTCCTCCAGACCCATCTTCCCCAGGTAGTGGTCGATCCGGTACAGCTGTGACTCGTCGATGTACGTGTGCAGCTCCTCGGCCAGCGCACGCGCGGAGTCCTGGTCGTGTCCGAAGGGCTTCTCGATGACGACACGCGCGTGCTCGGTCAGGCCCGCCTCGGACAGGCGCTTCACAACCGGCCCGAACAGGAAGGGTGGGATCTCGAGGTAGAAGACGGGCGTCTCCGCCCCTTTGATGGCCTCCCCGACGCGGGCGTAGGTCGCGGCGTCCGTGAAGTCGCCGCTCACGTACGAAAGACGTGCCGCGAAGCGGTCGAAGACGGCCTTGTCGAGGCGTTCGCCCGTCCCTTCGATCGAGGCTCGCGCGCGCTCGACCAGGTCGTCCACGGTCCAGTCGTCCGCGGCGACGCCGACGATCGGGCAGTCCAGCTGCCCGCTCGCCTCCAGCCGGTACAGCGACCGGAAGGTCATGACCTTCGCCAGGTCACCCGTGATTCCGAAAACCACGAGAACGTCAGCCGACGTCGTCTCCGCGCCTGTGGTCGTTGTCATCGGTCCCTCCACCTCCGTGCGCACACGGTCCTGCCGGCGCAACCCGACCACACTGGGCCATGCGTAGGGACCGTTGCGTCGTCCGTTCCGGATGACTTGTACGAGCGTCGGTCGTCGCATCCTCGGACCGGCTACCGAGGCGTCGGCCTCGGCTCGGTCGCGCCCGCGGGTGCCGGTGTGAGCCGTGCGGAGACGACGTACGACGTCACCACGCCGACGATGATCAGCGGTGTCAGACTGAGCGCGTCGTTGAACAGCAGCAGCGAGGGAAGCAGCACCGACACCATCGGCAGTCCGAGCATCGCCACGGTCATCGCGCCGACCCCGATACCCACACCGGCGACCAGCGACAGACCCGGGAGCTGCGAGGCGAGGACTCCCAGTGCCGCCCCGATGAACATGCCGGGGAAGATCGGGCCGCCGCGGAAGCAGCTGAGCGAGAGGGTGTAGGCCACGCTCTTGCAGACCACCAGCGCGATCAGCGCTCCCGCCGACCAGCTCGATGCCTCGTGCACGAGATCCGGCAGCGAGTCCTGACCGGAGAAGAGCACGAATGACACGTCCTTGTCCGTCATGGCTTCGAACGCGATGGCCGTGAGCGCGACCAGCAGCCCGACCGCAGGAGTGAGCGCGACCTGCCGGCGTTCGACGATCGGCTGCAGGGCCAGCCCGCCGCGCTTGATCAGCAGGCCGAGGAAGGCCGCCACGATGCCGATCACGATCGCCCAGAGGAACTCGGTGAGCGTCGGACTGGACGAGGGCGGGAGGTCCGGGATCGCCAACGAGAAGCTGCCCAGCCCGGTCCAGTTGTCCAGGCCGACGAAGATCAGTGCTCCGACGCCGGCCGCCAGCAGCCCCGGAACAAGCACCACGCCCATCATCGTCCCGGCCAGGCCGGCCGCCTCCATGAGCAGGAAGGCGCCGGTGATCGGTGAACCGAGCAGGGTCGAGATGGCCGCGAAGCTGCCGGCGCCCGCGATCACGCCGACGGCGGCCTGGGGTGCATCCCTCTTCACCAGGCGCACCGCGAGCACCCCGAGCCCGCTGCCGATGGCGATCAGTGGCGCCTCCGGTCCCAGGACGGCTCCCAGGCTCAGTGTCGCCAGCGAGGCCAGGACGATGCCCGGCAGGTCCCGCGGGTCCGTGGCGCCACCTGACTTGAAGCCCTCAGCCGGCTTGTGGCCGGCGGTGCCGTGCAGGTACTTCAGGGTCAGCCCGACGATCAGACCGCTCAGAAGCAGCGGGAGCACCGGCCACCAGAGCGGCGCCGACCCGAGACCCAGGTCCTCGGGAAGGCTGACGAACACGAAGTGCTGGGCCTTGCTCACGAATGCGAGGAAAAGGTAGGCGACGGCGGCGACCGGGACGCCGACCACGGCGGCGAGGACGAGCAGCGTCAGGTAGCTCCGGCTTCGAAGCAGCTCGAGCGGGTCCGGTCTCGCCGGCTCCCCGGTGGGAGGACGCGGCGTCTCCACGGATGGCCCCTCCCGACGGCTCGGCTCGTCTCCCATGGCTCGCTCCCTCCTGGTGCGGGAGTGAGCCCGAGCCTGCACGCCCTCGTCCGTCCAGAACGCCCGCAGCGCACCAGCCCGCCAGGCCCGTGCGCAAAGCACCGCAGTGCCCTCGTCCACGTGTGCCACGCGACTGGTCGCCGCCCGCGCATCGTGGAGGGTGCAAACGTCCCGACAAGACTGCCGACTCAGCCACCCGAGACCGAGTCCCTCACCCGACGCCGGCTCCTACCGGCCGCTGGCACTCGAGTCACAGTACCTCTGCCGGGCGCTCGTCACGGGACGACGAGGGACGGCGCCCGGAAGGGGTGGCTACGCCGGAGGCCTCGGCTACCGGTGCCGAACCCGGCTGCCGCTGAAGGCAGATCGGAGAACAGGTCGGGCTCGTCGACCACCTGTCCCGGCCGCGAGTCGGGATGCCTGACCACGGAGCCGGCGAACCCGGGACCCGGGCTGGGAGCGGTGCGCTCCTTCCACGAGGCAGCCGCCCCGTTGGCCAGGCGGTCCGCCGCCTCGTTCAGCTCGTGGCCCGAGTGTCCCTTCACCCACTCGAACGTCACCCGGCGACCGCGCATCGCCTCGTCGAGGGCCTTCATGATCTCGACGTTGAGGACGGCCTTCCCGTCGCCCTTCCTCCACCCTCGCCGCTTCCAGCTGGGCATCCACTTGGTGATCGAGTTGATGACGTAGGTGCTGTCGCAGTAGACGAGAAGGTCGTCGTCCAGGTGCGCGGTCTGCTGGAGCAGGTCGAGCACGGCGGTCAGCTCGGCCATGTTGTTCGTTCCGTGGGCCCAGCCTCCGACCGCCCAGCACTCCTCGTCGACATACCACCCCCAGCCCGCGGGCCCTGGGTTGCCTAGCGCTGAACCGTCCGCTGCCGCGATGATCGTCACGACGCGCATCCTGCCATCCCGGCAGAAGCGTTCTGCGTCCGAGCGGGAGCGAGAGTCCTTAAGCGCGGCCGACTGTAGCCGGTGGTCAGCCGGCCCTCCCGAACAGGCATTTACGATGTTCGGCGACATCCGGACGTCTGCCCGAGTCCCTGCCCGGTCGACTCGCACCCATGAGCCTGTCTCGGCGGCCGCCTGCCAGTGGTCCCGCGCTTTGAACACGGGGGAGCGAGCTCACGTGGCAGGCATCGACATGAGGATCTCGCGCAGCTGCGCGGCAACGGCGCCTGCGTCAGCGTCGCGCTCCAGGCACACGGAGAGGTGCCCCGTGCCGTCCGGCAACGGGAGAACGACCTGGGTGAAGTTCCCATACGCGATGACGACGTGCCTGAGGCCACCGCAGTCCAAGTCCCCTCGCTGCCGCGTCAACGTCAGAAGCGCCGGGTTCACCAGCAGCTCCTCGTAGAAGTCGCTGCTCGAGCCGGACGGCGCCCGCACGTCCTCACGCTGAGCAGTGCTGACGGCCTGCCCCTGACCGAAAGCTACATACCGAACATGTGCCCCCAAGCGGAACACGGTCTGCACGATGTCTTCGCGTGACGGACTCATCCGCACACGCTAACCATCACCGGACGGCCTGCCGCCGATCATCCGGGCCAACGATGGCGATCGACTGCGGACGGGTGGTTCGCGCTTCGCGAACTCGGGACGCAGCCCACTCGCGTGCGCGCGCGGAGCGTGTCCACGAGTTCGCTGCTCGCCACCATCGAGGATGTTCGCGGGGGTCAGGTCGCCGATAAGGAGAACGGTCGCAGGTGCTTCCGCGGCAAGCCGCAACGCCAGCTGGACGTCCTCGCTCGTACAGCTCCGGCGAGTCAGCGCAGCGAGTTCCGGCTGGCGCTCGTAGCCGGGCGTCCGTCCGCTGCTCAGCACCGGATCACGACCGACATGTTCCCGCGCTGGATGAGCGACTCGAGCTCGATCTGCCAGCGCTCGGCGAGGTCGGCCAGAACCGGCGGTAGCTCGTCCAGCCAAGCTTCGATCGTGGATCCGAACCGTCGCCTCAGACGCCGACGCAGCTCATCATCAAGCTCCGGGGCACGAGGCGTCGTCATCGACCGACGAGTACTCCCCGGCGCCTCGCACGGGGCACGCGCGGACCGCCGCAGATCCTCATGTTCGACAGAAGTCCGTGCTTGACCATCCGTGCTCGAGACTTCTGCGCCGTGGGTCTCGTAGCCTGCGTGAATGGCCACCTTCATCCTCACAGTGATCGGCGATGACCGGCCAGGTCTGGTGTCAGCCCTCTCGGCCCCGATCAATGCGCACGGCGCGAGCTGGGAACGCAGTCAGATGTCACGACTGGCGGGCAAGTTCGCCGGGATCGTGCTGGTGGCCGTCGCCGACGAACGGCTCGACGCCCTGGCCGCGGAACTCACGGCACTGGAGGCCCAGGGTTTGCAGGTAGCCCTCGAGCGAACAGACGAACCCGTTGAGCGCGAGTCTGTGCGACTTCATCTCGAGCTGCTCGGGGCCGACCACCCCGGCATCGTGGCTGAGGTCTCCGCTTCCCTCGCCGCCCGTGGCGTCAGCATCGAAGCGCTCACCACCGACGTCCACGAGGCCCCGATGGCCGGCGGGACGCTCTTCGAGGCCCGCGCGGTGCTCACCGCGCCGCCGACAACGAGCATCGAGGCGCTGGGATCGATGCTTGAGGGGCTCGCCGATGAGCTGATGGTCGAGATCAGGCTCTCGGAGGACTGAGACATTCGTTCCACGCCCAGGGCAAGACAGCTCGCGACTCGCGGAAGATTGAGTGCGCTCGGAGGGCCGTCCTGGCCGCAATAGCCCGAACGAACGGTGCGGATCTCTCCATTCGGGTCATATGTCGCGCTGAACGCTGTGTGCCAGATTGAGCCAGCGTCCTGATCGGACGACATGTGGTCAAAAAGGGGGATCCATGAAGTTGTTGTCTCGCACTGCCCTGTCTGCCGTGATGGCGGTCGCGCTCATCCCGACCGTCGCGGTCTCCGCCGCAAACGCGGCCACCCCGTCCAACGACGCCGTCTCCGGCGCGACCGTCATCGGTTCGCTGCCGACGACCCTCACCCAGGACACCACCCAGGCGACCACCGACGCGGTCGACGCCGCGCTCAACGCCGACTGCGGCGCCCCGGCCACCAACGCCAGCGTGTGGTTCAAGTACACCGACGTGGCAGGCGCGGGATTCATCGCCACCATGGAGAACTCCGACTACTCCGGCGGCTTCTTCGTCACCGAGGGCGACCCGTCCCTGGGCAACCTCGTGGCCTGCGGGCCGACCACCGTGGGCGTGCAGACCACCCCCGGCGAGACGTACTACGTGGCGGCCTTCTCCGACACCAGCGTCAACGGCGGCAACCTGGAGGTCACCTTCGACAAGGCTCCGCCGATGCCGGAGATCTCAGTCTCGGCCGACCCGCGCGGCGTCACCTACAAGGATGGTTCCGCCCAGCTCACCGGCACCTACAGCTGCGCCAACGCCAACGGCTTCGACAGCGAGGTCGATGGAACTCTCACCCAGCGGGTCGGTCGCGTGAAGATCACCGGCGACTTCTTCCTCTACCCGCTCGAGTGCGACGGCGCCACCCACCCGTGGTCGGCCCAGGTCTTCAGCAACAACGGACTGTTCCGTGGCGGCAAGGCCGCATCCGTGGCCTTCGGCTTCGCCTGCGGTGTCTTTGACTGCTCCGTCGGCTACGCGGAGCAGACCGTGCAGCTCAGCAGCCGCGCCCGCTGACTGTCCCAGTACGAGAACGCCGGGCCCACGAATCCGTGGGCCCGGCTCTTGTATGCAGGGCTCACCCGGACATTGCCTGCACCAGCGCCGCAGCGCTCCCCGCAAGTGGACCGTCAGGCTCCACCAACATCGGCACGACGCGCGCAGCTCGCGACGGCGGCTGTCACGAGCATCAGCACGTCAGCGAGCGTCCGCCTCGTCGCGAGCGGGGTGGCCGTCCGGCGGCGACATGAAAAGCGGAGAGGACTCGCCCTCTCCACTTCCAACGTATAGCCCACCGGGGGCCTTGCGGCAAGGCCCTGGTCGTGCCTCAGAATCGTCGGCCGAGGCCAGTACCAACGGACAGGGGGTGCCGCAGTGCGTGTGTTGTCGTCGACGTACAGGTCGCGCGGGGACGTCGAACCGGTGGCGGACCCAGGTGACGGTCACCCAGGTGGTGGCCCTACATCGCCGGCGCGCACCACGCTCAGGACCGTCATGGCCGCGGTGCTTCGCACCGACGGGGCGACGGTGGCCGCCACGCTGCTGCACGATCGGAGCTGACGACGTGAACCCGCTGCGCACCAGTGCGTTCGACCTTCCCGACCGCCTGGCCGCCAAGGCCGACCCGAGGCTGATCGCCGGCGACGAGCAGCACTTCGCGGCCGTCGCGGAGAGCCTCGAGCAGTCGATCGCCGACCTGTCCGAGCGTCTCGACACCGCACGCAAGGCACCCGGTGGCTCGGGCCAGGAGGCCCTGGACCGCGACCAGGAGGTGCACCGACTGACCGGTCGCCTGCGCCTCCTGCGGCGCTTCGGCCTGGACCTGTGTCTCGGCCACATGGTCGGCACGGACGACCCGGACCCCGTGTACGTCGGCCGGCTCGGACTCACGGACGCCGCGGGTCGTCGGCTGCTCGTCGACTGGCGCTCGCCCGCGGCCGAGCCGTTCTTCGGTGCGACCCATGCCAACCCGATGGGGCTGGCCAGCCGCCGTCGGTACCGCTGGACCGGTGGCCGGATCAGCGACTACTGGGACGAGGTCTTCACCTCGGACGGGTTCGGCGGGCACGCCGCGGCGCTCGACGACCAGTCCGCCTTCATCGCCAGCCTCGGCAGCCACCGGTCGCCCCGGATGCGCGACGTCCTCGGCACCATCCAGGCCGACCAGGACGCCATCATCCGCGCGGGGTCCCGCGGCGCCCTCATCGTCGACGGTGGCCCGGGCACGGGGAAGACCGTCGTCGCGCTGCACCGCACGGCGTACCTCCTCTACTCCGACCCTCGGCTCGGTCATCGCCGGGGCGGCGTGCTGTTCGTGGGTCCGCACCAGCCCTACCTGGCCTACGTTGCCGACGTCCTGCCCAGCCTCGGTGAGGAGGGCGTGCAGACCTGCACCCTGCGCGACCTCGTCCCGGAGGGATCCGCGGCGCCGCTCGAGAGCGACCCGGAGGTCGCGCGCCTGAAGTCGTCCGCGGACATGGTGAAGGCGATCGAGCCGGCCGTCCGGTTCTACGAGGAGCCACCCACCGAAGGGATGGAGGTCGAGACCCCCTGGGCAGAGGTCTGGCTGAGCACCGCCGACTGGGCCGAGGCGTTCGACGCGCCCGAGCCCGGCACCCCGCACAACGAGGCGCGCGACCAGATCTGGGACGCGCTGGTCTCGATCCTCGTCGACAAGCACGACGACGGGGACGTCTCGCCGGAACAGATCGGCGCCGCCCTCCGCCGCAACACCGAGCTGGTCGACACCCTCAGCAGGGCGTGGCCCATGATCGAGCCGACGGACCTCGTCGAGGATCTGTGGGAGGTGCCCGCCTACCTGCGCATGTGTGCTCCCTGGCTCGACCCCGATGAGGTCAAGAAGCTGCAGCGCGGCGGACGCCCGGGCCTGGACGGTGTCCGACCTGCCGCTCCTGGACGCAGCCCGGCAGCGGCTGGGCGACCCGGACGCGTCACGACGTAGGCGTCGGCAGGAGGCCACCGTCGCGGCTGAACGGGAGCTCATGGACCGGGTGGTCGACGACCTCATCGCGGCCGACGACTCCGAGATGCTGGTGATGTCGATGCTGCGCGGGCAGGACCTGCAGGACCGCCTGGTCGACGAGGCCGCAGTGCCCGGCGCCGACCCGGACCTGCTCGCTGGTCCGTTCGCACACATCGTCGTGGACGAGGCGCAGGAGCTGACCGACGCGGAGTGGCAGATGCTGCTGCTCCGCTGTCCGTCCCGGAGCTTCACCATCGTCGGGGACCGCGCCCAGGCCCGGCACGGGTTCACGGAGACGTGGCAGGAACGCCTCGAGCGGATCGGGCTCGGCCAGATCAACCTCGCGTCCCTGACCATCAACTACCGGACGCCGGAAGAGGTCATGGCGGAAGCCGAGCCGGTCATCCGGGCCGCTATCCCGGACGCCAACGTCCCGACCTCCATCCGCGAGAGCGGCGTCCCGGTCCTGCACGGATCAGCCTCGGACCGGGACAGCATCCTCGACACCTGGCTCGCCGCGCACGCCGAGGGTGTCGCCTGCGTCATCGGTGACCCCACGTTCTCCGCGACCCCCCGTGTCCGATCTCTGACCCCGGAGCTGGTCAAGGGGCTCGAGTTCGACCTGGTCCTCCTCATCGACCCCAAGGCGTTCGGCACGGGCATCGAAGCAGCGGTCGACCGCTATGTGGCGATGACCCGAGCGACCCAACAGCTGGTCATCCTCACGAGCTCCCGGATCTCGGCTGACCAGGTGACGCTGCGACCGCCCGTGGATGGTGAACCGGGCATCGATCGCGGGGAAGACGCACATACGAAGCGCGGTGCGTGAGCTCGCGGGCCGGACTTCGGCGAGGGGGTACGAGACTGGGGGACGGAGCGAACCTCGGGCGCGCAGGTGACGGCCCGAGGACCGGCGTCCGAGTCGCTGGATCCGGAGCGAGAGGGTCAAAGGTCCCGTTTTACCCAGGATTCTCTACGTACGAAGGCATTCATACACTCCAGGCGTCGCCCGGAGGGGGCGGCCTACGTTCAACCGAGAGGGAGCCCACCGTGCTGTTGTCACCTGAGTCGGAGGCGGTGGTCAAGGCAACCGCCGCCGTGGTCGCCGAGCACGCCGTAGAGATCACGTCCCGCTTCTACCCGTCGATGTTCGAAGCCCACCCGGAGTTGCTGAACCTGTTCAACAGGGGCAACCAAGCCAGCGGCGAGCAGCGTCAGGCACTGGCGTCCGCCGTGGTCGCCTACGCGACCCAGCTGGTCGACCCGGACGCCCCGTCCTTCGCGCCGGTGATGCGGCGGATCGCGCACAAGCACGTGTCGCTGGGGATCCGGCCGGAGCAGTACACGATCGTCGGGCACCACCTGATGAACGCGGTCGCGGAGGTGCTCGGCGACGCGGTGACGCCGGTGGTCGCGCGGGCCTGGGACGAGGTGTACTGGCTCTTCTCCGTGCAGCTGATCGCGGAGGAGGCCCGTCTGTACACGCTCGCCGGGGTCGACCCCGAGACGGTCTGGCGGAGGTACGACGTGATCGAGCGTGTCGAGGACGCCCACGACACCGTCACGCTGGTGCTGCGCCCGCAGGACGGCGGTCCCGTGCCGCCGCACGTTCCCGGGCAGTACGTGTCCCTGGCCGTGGACCTGCCTGATGGCTCGCGGCAGCCACGTCAGTACACCGTCTCGACGGGGGCTCGTGAGAACTCCCTGCAGATCACGGTCCGCCGGGTCCGCGGCCTGAACGGGGCCCCGGACGGGGAGGTGTCGACGTACCTCCACGAGCACGTCGCGGTCGGTGATGTGCTGGAGGTCGGGCCGCCGGCCGGTGACCTGGTGCTCGACGAGGGCGACAACCCCCTGGTGCTGATCAGCGCAGGTGTGGGAATCACCCCGGTGGCGGCGATCCTGGACGACCTGTCCGCGCGCGGCGTGACGCGTCCGGTGACGGTGGCGCACGCCGACCGGTCCGCCGACAGCCACCCGCTGTTCGAGGCCGTCTCCGCGTCCGTGTCGGCGCTCGGCACGGCGGAGACCCACACCTGGTACGAGCGCGTCGACTCGGTCGCCGCGGAACGCGGCGCGAGAAGCGGGCTGATGGACCTGGCGCACATCGACGTGCCGGCCGACGCCGACGTGTTCATGTGCGGGCCGCTGCCGTTCATGCGCGACGCCAGGTCGGAGCTGATCCGTCGCGGACTGCCCTCGACGCGGATCCGCTACGAGGTGTTCGGACCGGACATGTTCGCCGCCAGCTCGCTGGGCTGACGGCCACTGACCCCAGCAGGGTCTCTGCGCCGAGCCGGGTCCCATCCTCTTGCGGGGCCCGGCTCAACCCGATGGCCGACCGACGGAGCGCGGCGACCCGGGCGCCACACGGAAGGCCCCGTGCGCGCCTCTCTCCGCGTCGACCATCACGTGCGAGACGAACGGGTACCTCCCCGCCTCGGGGAAGGTGAGCTCGACGAAACCGCCTTGGGCAGGCTGCAGCGCGAGTGACTGTGAGCCTCCGTGACCCCGGCGGAGCAGGTACGCCCCCTCGGCGTACACCGTGTCGAACTGGCCGCCGACCACGTGGAACGACGTCGCACGGTTCGGTCCCGCGTCGAGAACCCAGACCCGGACTCGCTCACCGACCCGGGCTGGAAGGGGACGGTGGTCGTACTGGTTGGCGTATCCGTTGAACACCACGGCGTCCGGCTGCTCGGCGTCGACCTTGTCCGCGTCGACCGTTCCTCCCTGGGCGCCCAGGTAGAGCTCGGACTGGACCAGCACGTAGCTCCGGTCGACCTCGGGCAGCCCTGGAGGCTCGATCACCACAGCTCCGAACATGCCGTTGGCGATATGGGCCGACATCGGCATCGTCGAGCAGTGGTACATCCAGATACCCGCGCGAGTGGCGGTGAACCGGTAGACCAGCGACTCGCCGGGGTCGAGGGTGCGCGTCGGCCGCATCGGCGCCAGGGCACCGGCATGGAAGTCCACCGAGTGCCCGATCCCGGCGTCGTTGACGAGGGTGACCTCGAACCTGTCACCGACCCGTCCGTGCAGCACCGGCCCGGGCGTCCGGCCGTTGTAGGTCCACAGCTTCTGGGTCACGCCGGGTGAGACCTCACGCTCGACCTCCCGCACCGTGAGGGTACGGCGGTGCACGCGTCCCGCGGGGGCGGTCGGCAGGGCCGCATTGCGCGCTTCGAAGGCGGGTCCGGGCTCGGCCATGAAGTCTGGTGTGCCCGCGTGCCGCGCTTCCGGTGTGGTCACGGGCGGCGCCGAGTCCTGCCCCGGCCGCCCCGGTCACCGAGATGGTCAGCACCATGCCCTGCTGACGGTGGCCGACCACGGAGCACCACCCGTCGAGGTCACGCCCGACGACTCCGACGTCGAGACGGGCGCTCTCGTCGGCGGAGAGCCTGCCCGTGTCGGCACCGGTCTCCAGCGTCAGGTCGTGCACATGCTCGTCACGGTTGGTCACGTCGATGACCAGCCGGTCGCCGACCGGTACGGCGATGCTCGCGGGGCTGAACCTCATGTGCCGTGCCTCGACCGCGACGGTGGTGGTGTGGCCGGTGGGCGCGACACCGGTCGAGGAGGAGTCCGCGTGGGCGCCGACCGTGGAGGGGTCCAGGGCCACGCCGCCTGCCACCGCGACGAGCACGAGGGCAAGGCCGGTCACCGCGAGGCCGGCGGTCTGCCCCGCGGGGCGGGTGGTCGCGGCAGCATCGGCGGTCCCGGCCGGCGGCCCGGAACGACGGACCCGCAGCGTCAGGAAGAGCAGCGGCACGAAGGCTGCGAGGCAGGCCAGCACCACGACCGAAGAGAGCACCCGCACCAGGCTCGGCACCGGTAGGGCGCAGACAAGCAGGCCCGCGTTCGCGCCGGTCACCCGCAGTGCGGCTCCGCGGTCCATGCTCGCGTGCGTACGACGGGTCACTGCCGGCCCGCCACCCAGGGCGACGGGGATCAGGTGGCTGAGCGCACCGAGCAGCACCTGTGCACCGAACGCCGCAGCGAGCAGCGGGGTGACGGCCTCGAACCGATGGGCCGCCTGTGGCCACCCTGACGAGGTGGCGATCCCGAGGACCAGGACCAGCGAGGCTGCCGGTCAGCCACAGCCCAGCGGCGCCTACCGACCAGGTCGCGTAGGAGGACGGCGGCCGGCGGACCGTCACCCGACAGAGCGGGACAGCCAGGGTCACGAGGCCGCCGAGATAGACGGCGAGGCCCACAGCCGCGAGTTGGAGCTGCCCGGCCACCGAGGCCCCGGCGGCCAGCACGACACCCGCGACCAGGACGGGAAGTGCCCGACGCGCGGAGCGTTCGGCACCCTCGTCCAGCCGGGTGCGCAGCATCGTGGGCCAGAGCGTCACGACGGTCCCGGCCACGGTCAGGCCCATCCAGCCGAGCACGTTGACCAGTGCATGGGCGAACATCAACCGGTGGTGCCAGGGTTCGCCGGGGTCCCGGGCGAGGGCGGCCCCCAGCCCGGCTCCCACGGGTAGGAAGCAGGCCGCGGCGATGTAGTACCGCACCACGGGAGCGAACCGTGACGGGAGTGCCCGGTGCCGCATGGATGCGAGAGCGAGGCCGTGCCACGCCACCGCCCCGACCACCCCGGTGGCTCCGAGCAGGGTGACCGGCCAGCGCGACGTGAGGACCCCACCCACGACGGTGATCACCCCGACGTTGAGCAGGGCCAGCCGCACGGACTGCCGTTGCCGGCTCGGGCCCGAGAGGTGCAGCAGCGTCTCGGTGAAGTGCGTGCTCCACACGAAGATCGCGTGGGTCACCGCGCCGAGCAGCAGCAGGTGGATCATCAGCCATCGGGGCGCGGGGACGACCGGGTGCAGCACGGTCGCAGCGAGGAGCATGACCAGCCACATGACCACCGGCAGGTCGCGCAGGGGCCAGAAGCCGCGGCCGGACGGCTTGCCGTGGGGTGCCGCGGTCACGGTTCGCTCCGGGAGCGGGTTGCCGACCAGGCGGCGACGGCAGCGAAGGACAGCACAGCGACGACGTTGAGGACCCCGCCGGTGCGCCAGGCAGGCAGCGACCCCAGCGCGTCCCCGAACCACAGCCGCAGGACCAGCGAACCGTGCAGCAGGGCGAGGGGAGCCAGCATCGCGGGGTGGTAGGGCAGCGGGTGGCGCAGCACCGCGGGCAGGACCATCGGCGCATGGGCCATCACCATCGACATCGTGAAGCCGAGGAACACGGCGTGGACCACGGCGTCGTACGCCGCGCCGCCGGGGGGACCGCCCAGCCACACGGCGCCGGCGACGGCCAGCCAGGCGTAGCCGGCGAGCATGCCGAAGGCCGCGAACCGTGGCGCGCCCGTGGCATGCACGGTTCGGCGGGCGACGTCGTGCTCGGGCCAGCCAGCCGACCAGGGCGAGCACGACAGCACCGAGCAGCAGGGTGACCGACCGACGGCCAGAGGAGGGCGGCGACGAGGCAGGCGCTGAACGCCGTACTGAGCAGCACCAGTACCTCGCCGGCCCGGGGACCCATGGCCAGGCGGGCCAGCTCGAGACGTTCGCCGGCGAGGGTGAGTACGACGAACCCGACGAGCCAGGGCAGCAGCGGGGGAACGTCGACGCCACCGAGCCACAGGATGGCGGCGCCCACGGCGAGCACGGCGCCCAGCGTCTGCACCAGGACGGCATGGTCGCGCTGCCGACGCCACAGGGGGACGTAGACCGCAACCAGGGTGGCGGTGCCCGCAACGAGCAGCGACTGTCCTGCCCGGAGAGGCACGGGACTGAGCAGCAGGAGGGCGCCCATCCCGAGGAGTGCCGGCGCGAGCTGGCCGGCCGCCCGGCCCAGCGCCATGGCGCGCTCCAGCGCGATGAGAGTGCCGAGGAAGCCCAGCACCAGCAGGGGACCGTGGACGTCGGGCAGCCGGGTCGAGGAGATCGGTGTCGGGAGCTCCATCAGCTGCAGCGCGGCATCGAGTCCCGCCAGCAGCGCGATCGCCGCCGGCACCAGCAGGACGGCGTACCGGGGGGCGCCCCTGCGGGCAGGCCGTTGTGGTCGGGGGCGTTGGACCGCGGGGTGGGTGTGATCGACCACGCTCATGTCAGGACCGTTTCCTGTCCGCTACCAGCCGCAGGTGGCAGGCACCCGGCTCGGAGAACGGGTGCAGCTCGCTGGCACTGCCATCGTGGCCGTACGCCGCCATCGCGCCGCGCACGATTCCCAGGTGCACGCTGCACACCACGGTCGGCGACTCGTGCGCCGCCTGCAGAAGCGGGCAGCGGGTCAGCCGCACGTCCACGCTGCTGCGGTCGGGCTTTGGCTCGAAGCCCATCCGGTCGAATATCTCGACCACCTGACGGCGTGCGGCCGCCGGTGTCGGGCCCGTCGGCTCCCCCGTCTCTGCGGCCAGCCGACGACCCCAGTCGAACCCCGCTGCCGCAGCGTCGTCTGCGGGCGAGTCGCTGGTGCGTTCCACCAGTGCGGCCAGCGCAGTCGCCAGCCCGGCGTACTCGTTGCCGACCGTGGCTTGCGGGCCGAAGGTCGCGCCATAGAGCCAGGCGGGGCGTCCACGTCCCTCGGCCGGTGCGCGCCGTCGCTCGACGAGCCCGTCTCTGACCAGTGCGTCCATGTGCTCGCGAACGGTGTTGCGGTGCAGCCCGGTCGCCGTGATGAGGGCGCTGAGGCTCACCGGCTCGGCCTGGGCCCGAAGCGTCTCGAGCAGGGCGGCCCGGGACGAGGACAAGGCGCGTCCCGTCGGGGGTGGCACGGGAAGGGGACCAAGGTCACTATTTTCCACGGAATCGAGTGTACTAAAATATGGGCCAGAGCCCACCCGTTCTTTTGAGAGGAACCACCATGGACATCGATGTCGCCTCCAGCGAGGCGGACCTCCGCGCGGTCGAAGCGATCAAGGAGCATCACGCCGCAATGGCCGGGGCGCTGGGCGTCAGGGTCAGCGCCGTGCAGCAGGCGGCTCGGAGCGGGCAGGACGTCACGACTTCGCGCGACGCGGTCGTCGCCTGGTCGCGCGACGAGCTGCTGCCGCACGCGGCTGCCGAGGAGCAGACGATCTACGCCGCTGCGGCGGTACGTCCCGAGGGTCGGCTGCTGGTGGAGGCGCTCGTCGCTGACCATCGCCTCATCGCTCGCCTGGTCGACCGTCTCGCGGCCGCCGCTGACGCCATCACCGCCGTCGGCGCGGCCTCGTCTCTGGAGTCGCTGTTCCTGGCGCACATGGCGAAGGAGAACGAGCAGGTGCTCCCGTTCCTCGCCGCCGATACGTCGGTGTCGGTCTCCGACCTGCTGGGCGGCATGCACCACGAGCTGGGTGGCCACGACCGTGGCGGACACGGGGTCGGAGGAGTCCGGCCGCGACGGCAGCTGTGGCTGCGGTGAGCGCGACGCCGCCGGAGACGTCGAGCTGGACGCCCGCGTCGTACCGCACGCCATCCGCCACGCGACGATCTTCGGTGCCCTCGAGGGCCTTGGTGCCGGCGCGGCCTTGGTAGCTGGTCGCGCCCCATGACCCGGTGCCGCTGCTCGCCCAGCTCGAGAAGCGCAGTCCCGGGGCGTTCGAGATCAGCTACCTCGAGCGTGGGCCCGTGGCGTGGCGGCTTCGGCTGCTCCGCCGGGCCGCATGAGGGCGGGGCACTTGCATGTGTGAGCACTGTGGCTGTCGTGGCGTGGAGCCGATCGCGAGGCTGATGGACGAGCACTTCGCGCTGCTGGACCTTGCCGGTGATGTGCGACGCAGGCTGCAGGACGGCGACCGTACGGGCGCGATGGCGGCACTCGGTCAGCTTGGTGACATGCTGCTCCGCCACGTCGCGGGCGAGGAGCGCGGTGTCTTCGCCGCCCTGAAGGAACAGGGCGACTTCTCCGACGCCGTCGGCGAACTGGAGGCCGAACACCTCGCCTTCGACGTCCAGCTGGACGAGATCGACCCGGCGTCCCCTACCTTCGCAAGTGATGTCACCTCGATGATGGACGACCTCGTCACGCACATCGACAAGGAGAACCTCGGCGTCTTCCCCGTCGCGGTGGTCAGCCTGGGGGCCCGCGGTTGGGCAACGATCGAGGCCGCGCATGAAGCAGAGGCCAGCTTCCTGGCCGCGTCCGCGCAGTCATGACGTGATAGGTCGGTCTCGCCGTGGCGGCAGACCCACATGGGCTGCGGCCAACCCCGAGCGTTTACGCGGGCGCGCGTGTCATCCTCAGCAGATGAGGTCCGACGGGCAGTGGATCTGGCTTCCTGGCTGGCCGCTGCCGTTCGACGTCCTCGGTTACGACGTGACTCGCGTCCCGGACGAGGCGCAGCGATGACCCTGCGACTCGGTGCCGAGACGGTGCGTGCCCACCCTCTTGCTCGGATCGTCGGCGTGACCGGACTGGTCGGCACCGTGCTGCTTTTCGCGGCGTTGATCGCAGGTTCGCCGGGTGAGCCACCGCCCGACGCCACAACCGCTGAGGCGGCTGAGTTCGTCCGTGGCCTGGACGCGACGTGGGTGCGGCTGGCGGAGGTCGTGGGCGACATCGCGATGTTTGTCCTGCTCTGGTTCATGGTGGGCCTTGCCCTCCTCTTGCGCCGAGTCGAGGGCGACGTCCCCCTGCGGTCGACGATGGCCATGCTGTCCGGCGTGCTGGTCGCTGCGTTTGTGATCCTTGACTCCAGCGAGGAGGCAGGAGCCCATCGGGCCGCCGACCTCGATCAAGGGCAGCTGGCTTACGCCTACGACGTCACCACCGTCGGGTTTACCAACGTTTGGTTGCCGATGGGCGGCTTCGCGTTCGCCTGCGGCTGGGTCATCGTCTCGTCGGGTGCCATGCCGCGGTGGCTGGGCTGGTGGGGCCTCGTGAGCGGAATCGGTCTGGGGCTAGCGCAATTCGTCTGGCCCGTCTACGTAGCCTGGTTGATTCCGTATTTCGCATTCTGGGTATGGCTGCTGACCACCTGCGTGCTGCTCATGCGCCGGCCGACCTGAAGTGTCGACCACGCGGCCGGAGCTGCAGAAGCTGGCCGGTCGCCTCCGGCGTCAACCGCTCGTTATCGCAATGCCCCACGACGACCTCCTCGACAACGTCGAATCAAGGAAGTGTTGCGCCGACCCCTGAGACCCCCGGCAGATCCGGGCGAGCGTAGCCGCCCTCAACCGCATGAGTGAACGTTCCGACTGGGGTGGGCGAGGACGGAGAATCCACTACTCGTGCGGGGTGCGGTCGCTTGAGGCTGCACGCCGTCGAGGTCACCGCAGGATGACGGTTCGGATGCTCGCTGGGAGCATCGCGACCGCAGACCTGCCAGGCCGAGCCATGCGGCCCCGACGTCGGACAGCAGCCACACTGCGATCCAGCCGCAGACGACGAACGTCGCGATCGTGACGAGGACGACCGTCTGCAGCTGCGGCGCGATCCGGCGAGGTGGAGCGGTGGTGGCGCGGGAAGTGCGACGGCATGTTCACGGTCGCGGCCACTCAGTCGAGACAGAACTCGTTGCCCTCGATGTCCTGCATCACGAGGCACGACTCGTTGACGCCATCGGCACGCAGTAGTCGCACGCGTACGGCGCCGAGCGCGACCAGTCGTGCGCACTCGGCCTCAAGTGCGGCCAGGCGCTCTTCACCCACGAGCCCGGTGCCGACCCGCACGTCAAGATGCAGCCGATTCTTGACGACCTTGCCTTCGGGAACACGCTGGAAGAACAGTCGCGGGCCCACACCTGAGGGATCGATGCAGGCGAACGCTGAACCCTGACGCTCAGGCGGCAGCGCGCGATCGAAATCGTCCCAGGTAGCAAACCCCTCCGGTGGCGGGGGTACGACGTACCCCAACACCTCGCACCAGAAACGAGCGACGCGCTCAGGTTCTGCGCAGTCGAAGGTGACCTGGACCTGCTTGACCGACGCCATCGGTCCACCCTAGAGGCGCGACCCAGCCATCGCCGCGCGGGTCGCGGTCTCGCGTGACATGGGTTGCTGACCCGCGCGGGGCCGGGTTCACCGAGGGCCGAGGAAGAACCACGAAACCTGCCAGGAACGCGCCCGCCGCATGGCATTGCGTGGGCCGGTTGGGCTATTCCGGGTCCGGGTCGCCGGGCGCAATGCTCGATGACGGGGGGCGTGGCCCCAAGGAAGTCGAGGTGGTCCGTCATGACCCAGCGAAGTGCGACTGAGACTTCGAGCGCCGACCAGGTTGCTGCCGCCGAGCCGGAGTCACGGCGTAGGCACCTCGGCGGGGTAGTGGCGGGATCGCTGGCTGCCGGGTTCGCAGCGGCGGTCATCCTCCCGTTCCTCCCAGTCGGCACGGTGGATGTGAACTTCTCCATCGCGATGGTGCTGTTCGGCTTTGCGCTCGGGTGGGCGCTGTTGGCGCTGCTGTCCGCTCGGTTCACCGACCAGCCACAACGCTGGGCCGTGGCGCCCGCGATCTTCATGGCGGTGGCTGGGGCGTTGGTGCTCGTGGCCCCCGACTCCGTGGTGGACGCGCTGGGATGGGTCTGGCCCCCGGCTCTTCTGGTCTTGGTGGTCTGGGTATGGGTCCGCGCGAGGCGTGAGACGCATAGCCGCACCAGGGCGTGGCTGCTGTGCCCGGTGTTGGTCATCCTTGCGCTCCTCGCCGTGGGCGGGGGGTACGAAAGGATCAGTCAGTCCACCGCGCCGGCGGTTGCCATGCGCGGGCAACTCGTCGACGTGGGACCGTACCGGCTCCACCTGGAATGCCACGGCTCACGCGGTCCGACGGTGATCCTTGAGCCCGGTGCGGGCGGTTCGGCTGCCTCGATGGGGTTGATCGCTCCCGCTGTGGCCCGCGACAGCCGAGTATGCGTCTACGACCGGGCGGGGCGCGGCTGGAGCGATCCTGCTGCGAGTCCACCCGATGGTGCGCAGATCGCCACAGATCTCCACACGCTCCTTGACCGTGCACAGGTTCCGGGTCCGTATGTGCTGGCAGGACATTCCTTTGGCGGGCTTTACGTGAGGACGTACGCGGCGAAGTATCCCGAGCAGGTCGCCGGACTCGTCCTCGTTGACTCCACCGCCGCCGACAACAACCCCGTGTCCCCGCCCAAGGCAGGTTCGTACAGCGTCTTGAAGCACGTGTCTTCGTTGTTCGCGACGACCTCTCGGCTGGGGGTTGGTCGGCTTCTCGCCGCCACCAGCCTCTCGGATCTACCGCCGAAGTATCGGGACGATGCCCGCGCCACCGCCGCCACCCCGAAGGAAATGAGCGGGGTGCTCGATGAGTACGGCGTCGCGAATCGGTCCGTGGCCGAGGCGGGGAGACTCCGTAGCCTCGACGCGAAGCCACTGGTCGTCCTGACCGCCGAACGCGGAAACTCCAAGGGGTGGATGGCTGACCAGAACAAGACGGTCACTCTGTCCACCAACAGCCTCCATCGCGTCGTGCCAGGGGCAACCCACGCTTCCCTCGTGCAGAACCCGGACCACGCCGCAGCGGTCACCCGGGCGATCCACGACGTCGTCGTCTCAGTACGTACCGGGGCACCGCTAACCCACCCATGACGCCGGATCTTGCATCCGCGCTGTGGATTGGATCTATGCCGAATTGATTCACCGCAGAGACCGCACGCGCCGCGGTCATTGCCCCCACATCTAGTGAGATGCGCCGTCACGCCACGACTCTTTTCGCGAAGGACGGAGTGCAGTACGTGACTAACACCGCTCGGATGATCCGAGAATTGGCCAGCGAAGGCGTCCTGACGCTCGACGAGCACGCAAGTTCACTGTCGCTGCCGTTGTACTCAGTCCCAGTGTCCTTGTTGCTGGCCATGAACTGCATGTAGCTGGGAGGGAACCCCTTCCAAGCCGCTTCGACCATGTCGATCCTTGCCCTCGTGGCGGATGGATCGACACTGCGCAACTTCATCCCACTGACAACGTTCCGCCAGTAGATGTCATCGCCCTGGAGTAACACGGGACGCATCCTGGCGATCGCCTGCTCTACTTCCACCTCGGGGCCAGGTTGACTTGCACCTCGATGACCCTCCCGGAATGGGACTCGATTGTGAACTTGATTTCGCGACCCAATTTGTCCAGATCTGGCTGCCGGGCGAGATCGCAGCTAGCCACTGCGTCGGCACGGGCGAGGAACCGACTTAGTCGTACACCAGCTTTCGCCACTTCCTTGTCTCTGCTGACGTCGGTGAGCATGCCAGCGGGGGCGCCTCCATCCGGGTAGCGGCCGAGGACGGCGCACCAGCGCCGCCCGCAGGCCGCAGCGCCGGCGGAGCCGGCTCCTTGATCACCTAGAGCTCAATACAGCAATGCCGAGTGGCGAGTGTTGTGCTCGGTCCGGTGATCTGCGACAGAGATCCGACAGTTGATGGCGCGAGTCGAACGCGCGGATTGCGGCTCCAGATTCGAAAAACGCCGCGACCGGCCGACAAGGAGTCGAACCTCAGTGTCAGGCCGAGTGACCCGTCTAGGCCGGACGGGCCGCAGCGCGAGTATGGCGGCGCCGAGGACGCTCGCACCGATTCGCGCAGGTGGAGGCACCGTGCACCGTCTGTCACCCCGGAGGTGCGGTATCCCGCTGGCCGTATTGGCCGGCTTGCGAGGGGACGACTTTCTTGCGATGCCTGGGCTGAAGTGGTGGCAGAGGGCATAGTGACTGTTGCGATCCGTCCTTGCCCAGACCCCGCACTGACGTTGTTGCTGGCGCCAGCGCGCCCAACAATGCGAGGCTCCCAGTGAGCGCCACCAAGCTTTGGTCACACCACGAGGCGTTCGCTGTTCACCCGGTGAGTGCTGCCAGGGCCCGGCAGTTCGTCGGCCTGCATCTTCGTGACCACGACATGGTCGACCTGGTCTATGACGTGCAGCTTGTCGTCAGCGAGCTCGCCACGAATGCCATGGTGCACGCGCAAACGCCGTTCTCGGTGATCCTGATCGGGTTCGTTGGGGCCGTGCGGCTGGAGGTCGCGGACGGATCCCAAGACGGTCCCTTCAAGGTCACTCCCCAACTGCTCGACACAAATGGTCGCGGTATTGCCATCGTCAGTAAGTTGACCCGCGACTGGGGGGTTTCCAGCGGAGCGGCGGGCGGCAAGTCCGTGTGGGCCATGTTCGACCTGCCGTGAGCAGCGGCGCTCAGGGCCGGGCACTGAAGTCCGCGGTATCGGGCGGGCTTCGGTGATGGATGGTGCACACCACGGGCATCATCGCGACGACCGCCGGGCTGCGGCCTCACTCAGATGGGTCGGAAGCATCCAGGGTGAGCTCGATGTCCGCTCGGGTGAGGTCGACGACCCGGCGGACAACGGGGGTGGCGTTTCGGAAGGTCACGGCGCCCAACTGGGCACGCAACGCCTGGTGGAGGCGCACCAACTCTCGCACCCCGGAAATGTCGCAGAAGGTGAGTTCGCCGAGGTCGACGAGTGCGGCGCGGTGTCCGTTTACCGCGATCGTGGAGGAGGCTGCGCTGCTGACCTGCGGTTTCGTGGGCCCCGTGGGGATCGAACCCACAACCCGCGGATTAAAAGTCCGCTGCTCTGCCAGTTGAGCTAGAGGCCCGGGGCTTCGGTACTTTAACCGGAACTTTCCAAGGGACTTCCTAGGGAAAACCGCATATCCGCCACCCGCGGGACCATCATCTCAGACCCGTGAGCGACTGATGACAGGCCGGTCAGGCCGGTCATGTCTGCCGCCGGGTTGCCTGGCTCCTGTGTGACGTCGGCGGTCCTTACACGCCTGGCGCAATCTCTGCGCCAGGCGTGCATCGCTGAGCGGGAATGTCCTCCGCGGTGATGGAGTCGGCGACTGCGTAGAGCGCGAGCGGGGAGCGAGTGGCGGCATCTCGAATCGAACCAGGTTCAGGGTCTGCGTGACTGCTGGAGGACACGGGTTCGATTCCCGTCCACTCCACGGAGGGGTGTTCGCGAAATTGCGACTACCCCGTTCGCGAAAAGGTGCTCGCGCCAGCGAGCTTTCGCTGATCGCCTCTTGAAGCAAGGCCGCGCCGACATCAGTCGGCGCGGCCTTGCTGCGTCCGGGCCACACCGCCGTCTTCGAGCACGCCGTCCGACACATCAGATGTCGAGTAGTCAGCTCTTCGCGGAGGCGGTCGCGGACAGCCTCCTTTGCTCCGCGGCGATCACTTCGCGAACCAGGTCCGCCTCGGAGAGGTCGACTGCATCGGGAGTCGACTTGGCCATGTCGCTGACACGTGCGAACTCGTCGAAGAGTGCCTGCTTGTTGGCGAGCAGTTCCGTGATCCGCTGGTCGACGCTGTCCTCGGTGAGCAGCCGGTGCACCTGGACGGACTGCACCTGTCCCATCCGGCAAGTCGGAGAAGGTATGCCGCCTCGTTGAGGTGTGGCACACGGGGAAGGAACGCCAGGACATGTGGATCGTCGCCGGCGGGGCCGCGGCCACCTCGCCGAGCTTCCCGGTGACGTGCCGCTCGGCTGAGTTGTCTCCGTACTCACCCGCGGAGTTCGCGAACGCGGCGGCCGACCGATGAGCGAGCACCAGCGTCGTCGACGTGGGCACCCGTCAACCGGGCCGTGGAGCCGCCGGCCTCACCCACGCGAACGCATCGCTGTCGCGGTCACTGGAGGAGCCGACCGCGACGTCGCTGCCGACGCGCGAGACATACGACTGCGGCAGTCGGGGGTGGGGCTGGCGAGGTCGTATGGTTCGACGAGGCCGACGCTCAATGCCTCGCGGCAGCGGGCCCGCCTACGCTCCGGCGCAAGAAGAACCACCGCAATGCGAACTTGATGGAGTATCGCCGCGAGGACGGTCGGCCTGTGGTCATTGCCGAGATGAGCGTGCGCTGGGGCGACCTCATGTACTGACCCTCTCCCTGTCTTCCGCTCATCGGTGCGAGTTCAGGCGGTCAACGCAACGCCTCCGCTAATGCTTGTGATGGTGTCTTGAACTCGAGGGTCTGTCGAGGCCGCTCGTTGAGCTCTTGAGCGATCGCGTCGAAGTCGGCCTGGGTCAGGGTGCGGAAGTCCAGGCGTCGAGGCAGGTACCGGCGCAGCAGCCCGTTGGTGTTCTCGTTGCTGCCGCGCTGCCAAGGTGACTTGGGGTCACAGAAGTAGACCTGCACTCCGGTCGTGGTGGTGAACCGTTGATGTTGCGCCATCTCATGGCCCAGATCCCAGGTCAGCGACCTGGCCATCTGGGCGGGCAGCCTGGTGATCGCGGCCGCGAGCGCTTCGGCGACCGCGTCGGCCTCGTGGTTGCCGCCCGGCAGCGAGACCAGCATCAAGAACCGGGTCTTGCGCTCCACCAACGTGGCGACCGGGCTCATGTTCTTGCCGAAGACCAGGTCCTCTTCCCAGTGCCCGGGCACCGCTCGGTCCTCCGCTTCCGGCGGCCGTTTGGAGATGTGCAGCGTGTTCGGGCGGCCACCGCGTCCGTCGGGCAGCCGCACTCCCTTGGGGCGTCGGATCACCCGGCCGGTGCGCAGATACCGGGTGAGTTCCTTGCGCAGCGCACCGCGGGACTGCACGAAGAGGGTGCGGTAGATGCTCTCGTGCGACACCTGCATCTCCGGACGCTTCGGGTAGGTCAGCTTCAGCCAGCCATCGATCTGCTGCGGGGACCAGCGACGGGCCAGCTTCTCCTCCACGATGACGGTTCTGCGGGCCACGACGGTACGTCCCCGTCACGCCGCCTTGCGCACGAGCCCCTCGCGGGACGCGACCGACCATGCGGCGCGGCAGCGCCGAGAGGCCGCTCGGGCCCGCGACCTGACCGCCCTGCTGCAGCAGCGCCCCGACCTGGCGGGTGTGCACCTACCCGCCGACTTCTACGCCGAGGCCGTCCGCTGGTGCGCTTGAGCTGGGTGTTCTGTGCTGGTCTCATCCCAGAACACGCTGTTGGCCGCTGCAAACTCGGCTTCTGTCAACGCGCCGGCGTCCCGTAGCTCCACCAGCGTCCTGAGTTCCTCAGCCACGCGCCCGCCGTTGCCTTTGGCCGGAGATGGTGCCCGACGCTGGTGACCTAGCCGCCCCTGTAGCCCAGCGAGCGGCACCACCAGCTGATCGGGTGTAGTGCTCGACGTATGCAAGACGTAGGTTGCGTCCTGATCACCGTGCCTCACGACCTGGACGAGGGTGTCCACAGTCGTTTCGTCGTCCGTGCATTGAGCAGTGACGCGATCAGGATGCCCTCGGCGGCAGCTGCCCCGAAGCCGCCGCCGATGAACCCACCGCCTGTGGTTACCTTGCCGGGCCCGTCGACCGAAACAGATACGAGCTCTGCCGCTTGCCAGACGCGGCTCGACAGCAGCAACCAGCGCCGGTATCACAGCGTCGGTCGCGAGCGCCCACTCGATCTTCTCGATCGCTTTGTGCGGCCAGTCGGCGCGAGAGTGCGTGAGGTCGGGGCTGGGTGCCAGCGAAGTGGCTCGTTGAACGAAGTGAGCGATGGCTGTTGTCGGCGCCTTGGTGGCGGAAGGTGCGGTCGTCGGATGACCGACGAGGGGACATGGGCCATCTCCAGGGGGGCTCACCTGGAGGCGGCACCTAACCTGAGGTCGTGGCGATCAAGGCTGCCCGACCGGCCAGAGCTGAAGACGTGCACCACCTTGCCCTCGGCATGCCCCACGTCACCGTCTATCCCGGTACGGAGCACAAGCCGGTCTACCAAGTTGGCGGCAAGTCGTTCGTCTTCTTCCGGAACCCGCGCCCCGACGCCGCCGACCCAGAAACCGGCGAGCGTTACGACGACGTCATCGTCTTCTGGGTCCCCAACGAGGGGGACAAGTTCGCGATGGTGCAGGACGACTCCTCACCGTTCTTCACCACCCCTCACTTCGACGGTCACCTGTCGATCTTGCTGCGGGCCAGTCGGATCGGCGAGATCACCTACGACGAGCTCGCCGAGGTTGTGCAGGAGGCCTGGCTGTCACGTGCGTCGGCGGCACGAAGATCAGCCTGGCTCAAGGAGCATCTAGCCGACTGAGGTAGAGCCTGACGAGCCGGCGGTTGCTACATGGGGAGGGAACTCAGGCGGCGGTGTGACGCACCTCAACCGAGTCGGTGTCAGCCGGGTCCCACACGGCTAACGGCCTTAGGAGGAAGGAGTGCCTCGACCCACAAGGCGGCCTCTTCGCTCAGTCCTCGATCTGCGCTGCGCCCTGCCGCCTCAACGCATCAAGTCCGTCCCGCATGGCCCGCAGCTGCTCCGGGGAGTGACCGACCCAGTCGACGAGCTCGCCGACGACGCGCAGCGGCTCGCGGGTGCGGAAGGACTGCGTCGGATTCCCGGGGAACCTCTTGTTCGTGACGTTGGGGTCGTCCTCGAACGGGCCTCTCGGCTCGACGATGTAGATTCGCCCGCGGCCCTCACCAGCAGCGAGCTCGGCGCCCCAGGTGGCGGCGTCGAGGGTCGCGGTGAAGTAGACGTAGTTCATCACCCGGCCCTCCTCGAAGTTCGACTGGCGGCCGGGCACCAGCATCTCGCCGACAGCGAGATCCGCCTTCGTGCCGTGCAAGTAGACACCGGCCTCGTACACCTCGAAGGCCACGGGCTCCCTCGCGACGCTCATGCGCCGACAGTAGTCGTAGCACTAGGCGGACAAGCGGATGTCAGCAGCGATCCGCCAACTGTCCGGCCGAGTGATGCAACCTGAGCCCTCTGCCGTGCTTTGCTCCTCGATCCGCGGTCATCGCACATGCAGCGACGGCCGGAGGGCTCCTCGGGAAGACTCGCCCCTGCGACCTTTGTCGATCAGAACGCACGCGGCTGAATGACGCGCGATCAACTGCAGGGTCGAGGCGGCAGCCCCCCGGGTGTCGGCAAGGGTTAGCGACCCGAAGCCCGGAGCAGTTGGCGCACCCGATGCTGGTACGTCCACCAGCCGTTGTGGCCACCGTTGACCGCGCGGCGAGTCCGGCGCCAGTACCCGTGGCGGGCAGCGGCGCTGATGTGGTGCCGCTTGAAGTATGCGGCAAGCACCCGCGCGCTGACGTCCGGGCGGAGTGCCAGGCGCGGGCGATGTTGCAACGACAGGTGGAGACGCCTGCCGTAGGTCCGGTAGTTCCACCGGCCTGTGAGCTGGATGTAGCCACGGCCGTGGTACCGGACACCGTCGCCGCGGTGGGTGTTGCCGAGGTCCCTGCGGCCGCCATACATGCGGGCGAAGTAGCGTCGACTGCCGTACTCGTTGATCGGCCGCAGCCGCGGCCCGACCTCGGTAAGGACGGTGGCGAGCGCCGCGATCCGGGTTCCCACCTGGGCGATGTGCGCTCTGCGCAGCGCGCGGTCAATCTTCGGCCAGTTGTGTGCGACCGCTGTCCGTCGCGCCCCGACGGCTCGGGCGATCCGTCGCGTACTCAGCCACGGCCCGCCCCGTTTGAGACTGGCCTGGAGCGACCTCCAGGTCCGGTGGTTCACGACTCCGGTGACGCGGAGGCCGGAGCCCCGTCGGGTACGTCGGCCGTGCCGGTCGTGGACCGCCTGGAAACACCGGACCGCTCGCGCGGTCGTCCGGTCGTAGCGGCCGGTCGTGCTGATGCCGAGGTGGCCCTGGACGTGCTCGATGAGCCCACGCCGGCCGTCCCGGTCCCCGCGCCTGAGTGGCAGCCGTCGCGCGATGTGCCCGTAGGCATGCGCAGGGTGCTGCCTGTGCACCTGCTGGCGGTGCCGATGCGCCTGCCCGCCGTAGCCACCATTCCCGTGGCGATGGTGGCGGCGTCCGTGCCGGTGCGCGTACCCGCCGGGGCGACCGCGTCCCTGCTCGCGCTGCGCGTGGCGGTCGACGTGGCGGTCGAGTGGGGTTGACGTGGCGGTGCCTGTGGACCTGGTGGCCGTGCCGGTGCCGTGTCCGGGGACGCTGTGCGTCGCCACGGGGCCGGTGAGCGTGGTGGTGGTGACGCCACACCACCTTTGCGGCCGCGCGGACCGTCCGACCCTCTCCGTCCGCCTGGGTCAGGTGAGCCGAGGGCTCGGCCGCCGGGAACGAGGCGATGGGGCGCTCGGCAACGGGCGGCGGGGCCATGAACTGGCCGGGCAAGGGAACGATGGTCACCACCAACGTGACGGCGGCTGCCAGGGAGGCAAGACGAGCCGGCGACAACAGGGTGTGGGCAGCGGAGAAGTTGCGCTTGTGGCGGAACAAGCTCGGACTCCCTCAAGGTGCTGGCAGCCGAGGTCCGCGGTGCTGGTGCGCCTGAGAAGCCCCCGTGATGCCGGTGGTGCGGTGGTCCGGCGATCGCTTCCGACAGACCATGAACGGCACGAACGCTAAACGCATATTCACCCGAAAATCCGGCGAAGAGCCAAAATGAAACAGTAAGTCGCCGCAGGCGGCCTCGTTGAGCCCCCTGGGCTGGCCGTCCTGGTTGCTCAGCCGGGGTCGTGGCAGGAGGATCAAGCCATTGGCTTTGGCCACGTGCGGCATTCCGAGCGGGACGACAGCCCGCCCATCGCCGTTTGAGGTGAAGACCGGACCGGACCCGACAGGCGGCGGTAAGACGGACCTCGACCGTCAGCGGCATGGTTGGCCCTGCCAGACGAGCGGACCTGTGGCAGTCTGCGGACGTGAGTCTTCCTCGTCGCGACGTCGATCCCGATGGACTGCTCGAGTACTCGGTCGTCTTCACCGACCGGTCCTTGAACCACATGTCCAGACGCTTCGTCGGAGTGCTGCAAGACATCATCGATGTTCTGTGCACGACCTACGGTGCCGAGACGGTCGCTGTCGTCCCTGGAGGCGGCACCTACGCCATGGAAGCCGTCGCCCGGCAGTTGGCGACGGGTCGGCGATGCCTCGTCGTCCGGAACGGTCTGTTCTCCTACCGCTGGTCGCAGATCTTCGACGCCGGATCCGTGGCCGGTGAGACGACTGTCTGCAGCGCCCGCCCGGTGTCCGATGAGCGGCACGCTCCCTGGATCCCGGCGCCGGTTGCTGAGGTGGTCGAGGCCATCGAGCGCGTCCGTCCCGAGGTCGTCTTCGCGGCGCATGTGGAGACAGCGGCAGGCATGGTGCTGCCCGATGACTACATCCGCACCGTCGCCGCGGCGACGCATGGAGTCGGTGGGCTCTTCGTTCTTGACTGCATCGCGTCGGGGGCGCTGTGGGTGAACATGGTCGAGCTCGGCGTCGACGTCTTGCTCAGCGCCCCGCAGAAGGGATGGAGCGGTTCACCGTGCGCCGGTTACGTGATGCTCGGGGAGGCCGGTCGTGCACAGGTCATGTCAACCACCTCGACCAGCTTCGCAGTCGACCTCCGGAAGTGGTTGACGATCACCGAGGCCTACACCCAGGGGCAGACGCCCTACCACGCCACGATGCCGACAGACACGCTCGCACGCGATGCCGCGGTCATGCTCGAGACCCGGGCCGCTGGGCTCAGCGAGCTGCGTCTGGCTCAGATCTCCCTCGGGACGCGAGTCCGCGCCCTGCTCGCAGAACTCGGGTTCCTCTCCGTCGCCTCCGAAGGATTCGCCGCACCCAGCGTCGTAGTGGCCTTCACGGATGATCCCGAAATCCGCAGCGGCGCGATGTTCAAGCAGCGTGGCGTCCAGGTTGCCGCTGGCGTACCCCTGATGTGCGGTGAAGGAGACGACTTCTCCACTTTCCGGGTGGGACTGTTCGGCCTCGACAAGCTCACTGATGTAGATGGCACCGTAGAACGGCTCGAAGCGCGCCTCGGCCATTGAGCTGAACTCGGTCAGAAGGTCGGCGCCGGGACGGCCGCAACACCCGGGATGAACCGGAGTCGAAGTGACGCTCGAGCAGATCTCGCCGCGATGCCCGCGGAGGTGCCACCTGTGAGTGTCCTGCAACTGGGCTCCCAGGATGACCGCCAGGCACGTTGCGCGCATCGGCCGTCATCCGGTTGACCGCCCACCGTGACTGCCTAGGAGTTCATGCCCCGGAATGACGCAGCGGTGCGCGGCGAGATCTCAGACTCGAGGTGAGTCCCCACCGAGTAGGCCGTTCAACGGGCCCCACGGGACGTCATTGCGCGTGCGTGGGTCGACGGCTCATCCCAGTCGGGTGATGTCTTCTGCCGGTGAATCGCATGAGGCTGCCTCATCGGCCGGTGGGAATCCACCATTTCGGCCCCGGTGAAAGGTTGCCTCATGTTCAACGACAACGGCTCGTTCTTGCTGGCCCTGTTTGAGTTCTTCCTGTTCTTTGCGTGGTTCATGTGCCTGTTCTGGGTCCTCAGTGACATCTTCCGAAGCAAGGACCTGGGTGGAGGAGCCAAGACACTCTGGGTGATCTTCGTGATCGTCATCCCGTGGCTGGGCCTCTTGGTCTATCTCATCGTCAGAGGGCACGGCATGCAGGATCGTCAGCTGGAGCAGGCTAAGGAGGCTCAGGCGGCGCAGGCGGCATACATCAAGTCCGTCGCCGGACCGACCTCAGGCGACGCCACCAGCGAGATCGCCAAAGCCAAGGGGCTACTCGACAGCGGAGCGATCACTCAGGCCGAGTTCGACCAGCTCAAGGCAAAGGTGCTCGCTTCCTGACGTCCGGCAGTCGTGCCGGCTGGATCGTCCGCCATCCCGCACAACCGACAAGCTCGAGCCTCGCCAGTCGCGGTGGCAATCTGTACCGAGGCGGCAGCGTGCAGGGCACGGCAGTTGCCGGGTGGGGTTCGCACCTCGTCGCGGCGTTGTACGGCGACGGCGTGGCTGCCCGCAGCCTCAGCCTGCCCTCGCGGTGACCTCCGATCAGCCGCGTACACACATCGTCCGGTTCGACCCACGCTCCGCGGCACGGAAGATGTCCGTCGGCGACGCCCGCTTCGATGTCGTCGTTCCGCCCACACCTCGTCCAGTCCGGCCGCTCGCCCCTGATCGCCGGCTCCTCCACGACCCGCGCTGTCGAAGCCATCTGACCCAAGTAACCGTGTCCGAAACCATTCGTATGACGCGTGCGCAGATGGAGAACGCCTGGCGGGCCGGGCTGGCGCCCCGTGACCTGGGTGACTTTCGGCCCTGGCTCGAGGTGGTGAAGAAGACGAGGCTGGGCGGTTGGAAGCCAGCGGTGGTTTGACGACGCACAGACAACGACCGCCGAGGGAGCGGAGCATCGGGACGATGTGCCCGGTTCGCCAAGACGGCGCGGCCGGGTTCGTGCGCGGGGTTCGGGCGAAGCGGCTGAGTATCACCCCGAGGGAACAGTTCATGACCAGAATCGACCCACAAGGTCCTGCATCCACAGAACGGGGCCGCACGCCCGCTACTGGGGTCGTCACGATCAATCAGTACAGCCGCCGATCGATTTGCCTCATCTGGGCCGCGGGGGCGTTTCCCATGGGTGTGCTGGCGTGGATCGTGGCGCCGGCCATCGCCGACGGCGGAGATGCCGAGTCGCTGTTCCGACCGCTGTTGGCCTGCCTGACCGGCGGGCTGATCTGGCAGTTCGTGCTCGCGATCGGCCTCGTGGGCTTCGAGCAGCACAGCCTGCGCTGGTCCCGTTTGCGCGAGGCGCTCTGGTTACGGCAGCCGCGGAGTCCGCGCACCGGCCAGGTTGACCGCCGGATCTGGCTCATCGTGATCCCCTTGCTCCTGGGAACCGCCATCGAGGGGCTGCTGGTCATCCCGTCCCCGGTTACCCGGGACCTCGGCAAGTTCCTGTCCTCGGGCGCCGGCGAAGCCATGTTCAGCGGCGCGTGGGGTTTGTACGGGCTCGTCCTCACCCTGTTGGTCTTCAACACCGTGCTTGGGGAGGAGCTGCTGTTCCGCGGGGTGCTCCTGCCTCGGATGCACGGTGCCTTCGGCGACAGAGACTGGGTCGCCAACGGGGTGCTCTTCGCCGCCTACCACCTCCATGAGCCCTGGGTCATCCCGACCACGCTCCTGGACACGCTGTTCATCGCGTACCCCACGAAGCGCTACCAGAGCGCCTGGATTGGCATCGCCGTCCACAGCGGCCAGAGCGTCCTCATCGCCGCGCTCGTGCTCACGCTCGTCGTCTAGGTCGCAGGCATCTGGCGGCCTCGGGGGCGGGCGTTCCGGCGCGCCAGCTGCGACCTTTGACCCTGATGGCGCCGGGCGGGACTGATCGAGACTGGAGGCATGGGCGAGGCACACGTACGCGCGTCGGTCGACCTGTTCTGGCTCCCGCTGGGGGCGGGCGGACACTTCGTGCGTTGGAACGGCCGTCTCTACGAGTGCTGGTCAGCGTGGCGCGAGCATCGTGCCCCAGCGGATCTGTACCACTGCGGGTTGGTTGTCCGCCTCGACGGCATCTCGTACGCGGTGGAGATGGGTCCGGTGTGGAACGTCTCCGAGGCTGATCGTGGTGTCCTCGCTGAAGGGCCGGTGGGGTCGAAGTTGCTCGGTCGGTTCCGCGCGTTTCGCTATGAGATGCGGTGCTGGCCCGGTGGCTATATCCCGGACATCACCGAGGCTGTGGAGAGCCCGCTGCGCACCACTGAAGATCCGAAGAGAGTCGCGGCGGTACTTGCCGTGTTTCGGGAGATTCCGGTGCTGACGTGGGGCAGGGACGAACTGGGCGCGGGCGAGATGTGGAACTCCAACTCTGC
Source organism: uncultured Actinomycetota bacterium (assembly GCA_963827435.1). GTDB lineage: Bacteria > Actinomycetota > Actinomycetes > Propionibacteriales > Nocardioidaceae > Nocardioides_B. The sequence goes on along the minus strand of CAWHAU010000018.1, from coordinate 63,759 downwards.
GGTCGCCTGGGCGCTGGCGCGCACGGGCCACGACATGAACGTGATCGGGCCGCCCCGAGGAGGCCGCGCCCCGGGGTGGACCGCGGGCCTCGTTCTTGCGGAGCGACAGGGGCGATCCAGGCGCCTGGACCTTGGGCAAGCGCCGATGATCGCAAGGTGAGCACCTGAGGGAACGGCACCGCCGGCTTCCTCGTCAGTGCGACGGGCAACTCAATGATCGCCCCGCAGTTCGAGCGGTCTGCACGCGGCGGAAGGACGCGCCTGTCACATCGCGCGGATCGCAGCTGCTTGTTTCATTGCGGAAACCCGGGGTTGGGTCTGCCGACCAGGTCCGCTGGGCTTGCGCAGGTGTCAGCCGAAGTGGGGAGGCGCGCGTCGCCCTCGAGCTCGGTAGCGCTCTATGCGGAACCCGGGGCGCGGCCGGCGACTCGTTCCAAGTATCCAGAACCCAGGAGGCGAGGACGCATGAGACTGAGCGCCGGACTCATCATCATCGTGTTGGCAAGTCCTTTGGTCGCCGTCGAGGGCATCTCTGCTGCCACCTCATCTACTTGCTTCGGCGAGGCGGCCACGATCGTGAGCAACGCCGGTGAGGTGACCGGTACCAGACGGAGCGACGTCATCTCCGCTGGATCCGGGTTCAGTTCGGTGTACGGGTTCTTCTTCGGACGCGTTCTCGCCGTCCGGATCGTCTGCGTCGCACCTGCAACCTCCAGCCACCCGTTGACCCGAGCCGGGCTCGGTCCTAGACCATCCGCCTCGATTGGCGAGCGTTCCCAGTGACCCTCGACCCGGTGCGCCCGGACGTGCCAGCGTCCCTCGCGCTCTTGCGGTGGCAGATCGGACGGTCGGGAGCTCAAGAGCGGCGCGTCCGGCGCTACGCCGACGGATCGAGTACGGGCGCCGTGGAGCTTCTCCGTCGGCTAGAAGGGGGAGCACGCGCGAGCAAGAAGCGAACCTTTGCCGTGAGCTTTCGCTGCGGTTTCTGCTCGCTCCTGGTCGGCGCCGCGCTCGACGGCCGCTGGCCAGACTTCAGCCTTCTGAAGTGGTTTGTTTTCGTCGGTGGCCTCGCTCTTATCTCCCTAGCCGTCATCCGTCCTCGGCTGTCGACAGCTCCGAGTGCGGCGCCAGCTCATCGACGCTCATCACGCCTTGGTGACGTCGAGCCTGCACGCCTGCTACCGACTGCCACGGTGCTGTCAGTCGGTACTTGTCCCGCTGCACCTGGACGCCGCTCTCGGTGACTGTGAGGGAGCGTCGCCGAACGCGTAGCTACGTCGGTGTGAACGGCCCGAGGAAGAACAGCAAAACCCACGGGCAAGCCAAGTGCGAGGGGCCGAACCACCACCAGGCGTGCGGCCAGCCAGAGAACGGTGGGCAGGGTCAGAGAAGTCGACGCGGCGACCGGCCTGCAGATCTGGTACCGGTGCATCCGGCTGAGGTTATCCGGCGACCTTGGGACGACCGTTCACGACGGAGAATTCGAGATTCGCTCTAAGCGGCTATGTCAGCGCGTGCGGGCCGATGAGCGGACGATGTCCCCAACCAACACGCCGAGATGAGGATGTTTGGCAGGAAGGTCCCTTGCGGGCCACACCCGAAGAGGCAGACGATGCCAGGATGGGCCTCCTTCAGGCAGTCACGTGCGCGCTCCGTCGGCACGCCTGGGCGCCGTTCGAGCACACCGCCGAAGGACTCAGCCGCACGTGCAAGCACTGCGGTCGCCGACAATTCGGAAACGACCCACCCGACACTTGGACGGGGCCGCCGGTCTGGATGAAGGGTCCGGATTGAGACTGGCCAACTCAGCGACGTGAGTTCGCGTGGCCGGCGGTTCGGCACACTGAGGCTGTGTCCGGACTGCCGGACGGCGTCGAGCCGTACTATCCGGTGCATGGCTACGACCGGCGCATCGGGGTGCTCCGCGGCCTGGGCTCTACGAAACCAGTAGGTCATGTGATGGTCGAATCCGTCGTGTACTGGCGTCGCCTCGGCGGAGTGCTGGGGTGGAAGCGGTGGTGCGAGCCCGAGCAGGCCGCGCTCGGCGCCAACGGGAACTCCCGATGAACGCGGCGATGATCCCGGTCGTCCTGGACTGCGACCCGGGCCACGACGACGCTGTCGCCCTCCTGCTGGCTGTGGGCTCACCTCGCATCGACCTGCGAGCGGTCACGACCACGTTCGGCAACTGCTCCGTCGACGACGCCACCAGGAACGCCCTGCGGGTACTGACGCTGGCCGGTGCCGCCGACGTCCCGGTGGCCCGGGGCGCCGCCAGACCGCTCAGTGCCGATGTCGTGCTGGGCAGCTACGTGCACGGCGTCAGCGGGCTGGACGGACCCGAGCTCCCTGAACCGCAGAGCACGCCGGTCGACCTGACGGCGGGCGAGCTGATCCGCCAGGTCCTCGACGAGGCGACGGAACAGGTCACGATCGTCGCGACCGGCCCGAGCACCAACATCGGTCAGCTGTTCACGGACGAGCCGCAGGTCGCGAGCAGGATCCGCGAGGTCATCTTCATGGGGGGCTCGACCGAGCGGGGGAACCACACACCCGCCGCCGAGTTCAACGCCTACTCGGACCCCGAGGCTCTCGACATCGTGCTGAACGCCGGCGTGCCCGTGCGGATGGTCGGGCTCAACCTCACCCATCAGGCGCTCGCTACGCGCGAGGTCGTGGACCGGATGCAGGCCATGGACCACCAGGTGGGCAGGGTCTGCGCCGGCTGGATGGGGTTCTTCGGCTCGTCGTACAACCGGATCTGGGAGTTCGACGCACCGCCCGTGCATGACCCCTGCACGGTCGCCGCGCTCATCGACCCCAGCCTGATCCGGTGGCGGGAGGCCTTCGTGGCGGTGGAGCTCGACGGCACCTGGACCCGCGGCGCCACCGTCGTCGACCTGTACCACCGCTATCCGGAGCGCTCCCCGAACGCGCAGGTGGCCCTCGAGCTCGACGCCGACCGATACTGGGACCTGGTCCTCTCGTGCGTGGACTCCCTGGGGCGAGGGCAGTGAACCGATCCGTTGCTGGGCGGGTGTGTGTCGTCGGCTCGCTGAATGTCGACACCACCTTGCAGGTCCCCACGCTGCCCGGCCCGGGGCAGACGACGCTCGCCACAGGGCGCGCGGTCACCCAGGGCGGCAAGGGCGCGAACCAGGCCGTGGCCGCGAGATGGCAGGGGAGCGAGGTGACGCTGGTCGCCGCTGTAGGTGACGACGGCGAGGGCCGGGCCAGCCTCGACGACCTCCGGGCACGGGGCATCGACGTCTCGGCCGTGCAGCGGCTGCCGGGTACGCCGACCGGGGCCGCAGTGGTGCTCGTCGCCGAGGACGGAGAGAACCTCATCGTCGTGGACCCGAGTGCGAACACGGCTCTCGGCGAAGAGTGGGTCCGTGAGCGGGTTGCCCTGGCCGACCCCGACGTGGTGGTGGCGCAGCTGGAGGTGCCGCTGTCCTGTGTCCGGGCCGCCGCGGAGGTGTGCAGCGGGAAGTACTTCATCCTGAACCCGGCACCGATGCCCTCCGCCCGCGCCGACCTGGACCCCCTGCTGGGAAGGGTCGACGTGCTGGTGCCGAATCGCCCGGAGCTGGCCCAGCTCGTGGGCTCGGGTCTGCCCGTCACGTTGGCCGATGTCGACCAGTGCGCCCGGCAGCTCGCCTTCGCCGGCACCCTCGTCGTCACGCTAGGCAGCGAGGGCGCCGCAGTGTACGGCGCGGGAGGCCGCCGACGCCTCGCGCACGTTCCCGCCGCCGCCGTGCAGGTGGTCGACACCACGGGTGCAGGTGACGCCTTCTGCGGAGTGTTGGCTGACCGGCTCGCGCGCGGCGGCACGGTCATCGACGCTGTCGGGCAGGCGACCCTCGTCGCCGGCTTGAGCACCACGGTGCGTGGGGCCCAGCTGCCCCCGACGCTCTCGCCCATCACCTAGGGCGGACGGGTCGACCAGCCGTCCGCGGCGAGGAGCAGTAGGTCGGCACCGCTGCGGCGACCCGTCGGGAAGGCCGTACGGACGCGCTGGTGAGCCAGACAGCCGAGGCGTTCTCGCGTGAGCCAGCGTGTCCCGGCGTTGTCGGTGTGCAGCAGGATGCCCAGGTCGGCCTGGGCCGGCTCCGTCACGAGGGAGCAGGGGGAGACGGGGCCGGGTGCCGGACCTGCCCTGGATGCGTGCCGGACACCGGGCTGCGACGGACATTGGCAGGCACGGAGCCCTCGTGCGAGCAGGATGGGGGTCATGACGTACTCCCCTAAGCGCGGATCCTCTGAGTTTCGTCCCGACGGCGGCGTTGTGGTGGGTGATGACGGCTCAGCCTGTGGGGCTGCCGCCCTGCGTGCCGCGGCCCTGGAGGCCCGACGCCGCGGCTTGCCCCTCCACGTGGTCCGGTCCTGGACCATCGCCACCGCCGTGCGTCCTGCGGACGTGCCGCAGGGACTGGTCCCGAGCCTGCTCGAGTTCGAGGCAGCGACCCTCGCCACGGAGGAGCAGCGCGTCAAGGAAGTATTGGGGGACGCGGCGGAGGCGGCCGACGTGCCCGACGTGCACGTGGTGCACGCGCCCCCGGCGAAGGCGCTTCTGACCGCAGCCGAGACCGCGGACCTCCTGGTCGTGGGCACGCGCGGGATGGGCGGCTTCGAGCGCCTACTCCTCGGATCGGTAGCTGAGCAGTGCATCCGCCACGCCGCGTGCTCGGTTCTGGTCGTACGAAGCCCATGAAGGGCACCCACAGTTCGCCGCCTCCGCCGGAATAGCGAACCGCTCGGGTGGGGTTCGTGGCGGCGGAGCACGAGGCGGGTCGGTCGTCGCGGCAGCAGCCGGCTCGCAGGCGAGCGCCGCGTGCCCGGCCAGGGGCAGGCGTCCCACGGCGACCTCACGTGATCCGCGTGATCGGCGTTGTCGGTGTGCACCAGGGTGGCCGGGTCGCCGACCTCGCAACTCACTTGCTACCGGGCAAGGTCTTCCGAACCGGACCGGTTGTTCCATAACGTGTCCAAGTCGGCCTCATCATCGGGATGGGGTCGAGACGGACACGAGGGGAACATCCTCCATGCGCAGTCGCACACTGTTTGCGATCTCAGCGTCCGCCGTTCTGGTCACGTCGACGGGGCTCGTCACCGCGAGCACCTCGTCGGCCTCACCGCAGCGGACCGCCGCCACTCCCAGTGCGTCGAACTACTCGGGGTCGTTTGCGATCTCCGGGAAGTCCGCCGCCGCGTACGTCGTACCCGACGACGTCACCCAGGTCTGGTCGAGTCGGCGTCCGGACGGCACGACGCAGACCCGCTACCAGCAGAAGGTCGGGAACGCCGACGTGTTCGGCGGCCAGGTCACCGTGCTGAAGAACGCCGCCGGGGGCACCACGGCGGTGGTCGGCGCCTACTTCCCCGACCTGCGGCCCACCAACGCCGTCAAGCTCAGCAAGGCCGCAGCGCATGGCATCGTCGTGGACAGAGTGGGGAGCCGGGGCACGTTCCGCAACCACCTGATGGTGAACCCGCGCACGGGTCGGTACTTCTACGAGGTGCAGAGCCTGCGCGCTGCGCAGCGTCCGGTCCGCTGGGTCGACGCGTCGACCGGCGCCGTGGTGAACGCGTTCAACGGCCTCACCGAGGGCACCGGCCTCGGCGTCAAGGGTGACACCAAGACGATCGACACCACGCAGAACACCTCCACCAAGCTCTACGAGCTCAAGACCGGTGACGACCGGCAGGAGACCTACGACCTGCAGAACAAGCCGTCCGAGGTCGGCGGCGTGCTGATGACCGACGCCGACGACGTCTGGAACCTGAACAAGGGGATCACCTCGCCCTCGCAGCCGGCCGGGGTGGACGCGCACTACTACGCCGGAGTCGTGGACGACTTCTACGGCGCGGTGTTCGGGCGCGACAGCCTCGACGGCAAGGGCCTCAAGATCGTCTCGAAGGTGCACTACGACTCTGAACTACTGCAACGCCTTCTGGAACGGCCAGTTCATGACGTACGGCGACGGTGACGGCCGCACCTGCCTGCCGCTGTCCGGCGGCCTGGACGTCGACGGCCACGAGATGACGCATGGTGTCACGGAGTTCACCTCCGAGCCTGATCTACGAGAACGAGTCCGGGGCCCTCAACGAGTCGTTCAGCGACATGATGGGCAACACGATGGAGTTCTACGCCGACGCCACACAAGCTGGACCCGGCCGCCCAGCCGGACTGGCTGATCGGCGAGGACGTCATCCCGAACAAGACCGGCAACGACGGCTTCCGCAACATGGGCGACCCCGCGGAGTTCGGCGACCCGAGCGACTACTCGCTGCGCTACACCGGTACGGCGGACAACGGTGGCGTGCACACCAACAGCGGCATCTCCAACCATGCCTACTACCTCACGGTCAACGGCGGGAAGAACGCCTCCTGCACCGCGAACGCGACCCACGGCGTGCTGCTGACCACCAAGAGCTGTGACGTGACGGTGCCGGCGCTGGGGCTGGACAAGGCCGAGCACATCTTCTACAGCGGGTTCACCAGCCTGCCGGCGTACGCGAACTTCTGCGACGCCCGCAACGCCACGGTGGCCGTCGCCGGCGATGACGCAGCCGCCATCGGCCAGGCCTGGGACGCGGTCGGCGTGAACGACGGCTGCGTGCGTGGCACACCGCCCCCGCCGCCGTGCACCAGCAACCCGGCCGCGACGATTCCGTTCGCGTCGCCGCACCCCTACGGCAACAACGGCGACTGCACGTGGACCTACGACAACAAGACGGCCGGCTTCGCGTTCCACTTCAGCCTGATGGACACGGAGAAGAACTTCGACTACGTCCACGTCAAGGACGCCGCGGGGAACGTGCTCGCGACGTACACCGGGACCAAGCACGGACAGGGCTTCTACGGCCCGTGCATCCCGACGTCGACCGGGTCGGTGAACCTGGTCAGCGACGCCGGGGTGACCGCCCAGGGGTTCACGGTCGACGGCGTGAAGCCGTGCTGACCTGACCCACCCGCACGACGCGGCCCCCGGCTCGACGAGCCGGGGGCCGCGTGCGTTGTCGGCTCAGACACCCTCGCGACGCACCCAGGCGTCCACCCGGATGCGCGGGCGTACCTGCTCTAGTAGTCGGCGCCGGGGTCTCGGTAGTCGGCGAGGTGGATCTTCTCGCCCTCCTTGTGGCAGCGCTCGCAGGACAGGTAGTCCTCACCGTCATCGTTCTGAAGCGTCTGCCAGCGGTGGACACCGATCCGGCACAGGAAGGATGGACTAGGCATACCTCGACTGTGTGTCCTGGAAGTCGTTCGGGCCATAGCCCCTCGGTGCTACATCGAACGAGAGGCCCGGTGGAATCCCGTCTGCGTCCGGTTCCTGGACGCGCCGCCGTGGACTTACGACGCCCTCCATGCCACGGTGGGAAGCGACCCTCCGGGGAGGTGCAACACCGTGACTGATGCAGACCGGACCAGCGCTCAGGGTGAGTCGTGCCCCGACTGTCGCGCGATGGTGGCCGACCTGGAAGCGCACAAGCGATGGCACTCGAGGCTGGTCTCAGACCTTGCGCACGCCGTCGAGAACGAGATCAAGCGCAAGCAGAGCTCGGGCTAGGGAGCCGTCGGCGAGAGCTGCACGGTGGGCACAGTCCTGGTGGTCGCCCACTCTTCTCCGTCCGCGGGTCAGCCGGCCGCGCTGGAGTGGTTCGTGCTCGAGTCGGTCTCTGTGAAGACGAAGACGGCGTGGTCCAAGGGGTCGCCGGCCACCCGAAAGTCGAAGCCGTCCGAGACGAAGAGCGCACCGTCGACGTACGCCACACCCCGGGCGTCCATCACCCCGGAGGGCAGCAGGTCGAACCGCCAGTTGACGTCCCTGCTCTCCCAGTCAACGCTGACGAGCTCCGTCTCGCGCTCGGCGGGGGGCGGGGGCACCACCGTCTGAGACACGAAGAGCTCGGTGCCGTCGGGGGAGAAGTCCATGCCGAGAATGTCGGTCACCCCGCGAATCGGCCGGATCGGGCTTCCGGTGGTGTTGGCCTCGTAGTCGTACGACCGGATCGTCTTCTCCTTGCCGACGTAGATGGTGCCGTCGGCCTCGTTCCAGGCAGCCGCCGTGAAGTCACTGTCCGGCGCGAGCGGCTGGTAGTCGGTGAGCTCCAGGGAGCCGTCCTCTCGGGTCAGCCGGAAGGCCGTCGGCTGGTCGGTTGGCTGGTTGTTCCCCGAGAACACGAAGAGCGAGTCCGTGTCCGCGTCGTACGCGATGGCCTCCAGGTCGGTGCTGCGGTTCACGCCGGCCACCGGACCGCCGCCGTACTGGGGCACCGCGCTCAGGTCCGAGGGCGTGATCGTCCGTTCGCGCTGGCCGGAGGTCGCGTCCACCTCGTAGAGCCGGCGACCGTTGTCGTCCGCCAGCCACAACGCGTCGTCGTCGGGGACGTACGCCGACCCCTCGTTGTCCCGCATGGAGACGCTGGACTCGTCGAAGGGCGTCGTGTGGATCACATGGTCGAGGTCGGTGGGAGCTCGTGTCGCGGCCGAGGCGCGACCCGCCGGCCCCGAGAGGATGAGGGCTGCCACGAGAGCGACGGCCAGGACCGTGATCGTCGTCGTGCGTCCCGCAGCGTCGGACGGGGTCGGCCTGAGCATCGTCACCACATGCCTCGAGAGGGGAAACGGTCAGGCTCCCATCAAGCCTCATGGCACCCCTTGGACACATCGTGCGTTCTCCCGTCCCCACCTACGCCGAACGGACGACGTACCGCTGGGCCAGGGTGAGGCTCATGACCGGCTTGCCACGACGACGTTGCACTCGAAGGGCGCCTCGACACGTCCGTCCGAGGTCGTGAACGGAGCCAGACCTGGTGGGCGTCCGTCCGGATGCTCTGGTACACGTCCGCGGAGATCCGTTCGACCAGCGGTGTGCTCTCCACCTCGGTGGTGACGAATGCGTCGACGGATGGAGCCCGGTAGGTGCCCAGCTGGGTGCGGGTGGCCGTGACGCTGAGCCCGGCGGACTCGACGAGTGCCTCGAGGTGTTCCAGGCTGCCGCACACGAAGTACGACGTCAGCAGCGACTCGGCCTCGGGGCCGGCGCGGCGCGCAGCCATGGCGACGAAGGGCGCGAACGCGGGTTGAGAGTCGAGCGCTCCCGGGACGAGGACCGCGACCGTCCCGCCGACGTGTGCGACGCGCGCCATCTCCGCCAGAGCCTTGGAACGGTCGGGCAGGAACATCAGCGCCATCTGGCACACGACCGCATCGAAGGTCCCGTCCGGGAAGGGGAGGTCGTCGGCCTGACCCACGCGGAACTCGATGTCCGGTCGGACACGGCGCGCAACCGTCAGCATCGCCTCGTTCAGATCCAGGCCGATGACCGTGCCTCCGGGCGCGACAAGGTCTGCGGCAGTACGGGCGACGATCCCCGTTCCGCAGGCGACATCGAGCACCGTCTGACCCGAGGCGATCCCGGCAGCTGTCGCAGAGGACCGGCGCCCACTGGGCGAAGAAGGCGGGCACGAACGCAGACTCATACAGCTCGGCCGCCTCGAGGGAGATCTGGAAGGACTCGGAAGGTTCGGTGGTGGTCGCCATGACCTCATCGTGCGGCCGAGACGTCCGCGAAGCATCGGGCAACTGCCCCATGTCCCTGGCCCGGCAGGGCACGGCGCCGAGCGCGGCTCACGGCCGGTGGGACGACCCGGTGAACCCGCCGCGTTCATCGACGGCGTACGCCGCGACCTCGGCCCGGTTCCGCAGCTGGAGCTTCGCCAGAATGCTGCTCACGTGGTGCGAGGCGGTCTTGCGACTCACATGGAGACGTGCGGCGATCTCGGGGTTCGACAGTCCCGCCCGGAGTAGCTGGACGACCTCCTGCTCACGCGAGGTGAGCAAGCCGACGCCCTTGGCGCCGACGCGTGCGACAACCCCGCGGGAGCGCAGGAACGCCGCTGCCCGATCCGCCTCGAGGGCTGCTCCGAGCGACTCGAACGCCCGCAGCGCCCGACGGGCGTGATCCACCGCGACGTCCGGCTGGCTGTCGGCCAGCGCGCGGCCGAGGTCGAACCGGCTTCGGGCCATCTCGAACGGGAGACCCAGCCCGGACCATGCCCGGAGGGCAGGAGCCAGGCGGGCGACCGCCTCCTCGGTGTTCCCGCGGGCCATCGCCACCCGTCCCTCGACGTCCGCAGCCATGGCGCCCAGCCGCTCGCTGTCCACCGACGATGCCAGCTCGGTGAGCTGCTGGGCCGCCGAGGCAGCACCGTCCAGGTCCGATCCAGCCAGACGTGCGTCCACCAGCAGCCCGAGGGCCACAGCAAGATGCGAGCGGTGCTCGCGGAGACCGTGCAGCCGTTGTTCGAGGTTGCGGCTTGCGGCCGGGGCGTCACCTCGAGCGACCAGCAGCGCCGCGACCGCCAGTGCCTCCTCGGCTTCGGCCTCGACGCCACCACCGAGCCGGGCCAGCAGCTTCTCGGCCTCCTCGAGCCGGCCCTGGCGGATGCGCAGGTGCGCCAGGCGAGCGAGCGCCTTCGAGTGCAGCCCGGGACAGGCGCCGTCCGTGATCCGCAACCCGGTGCGGAGCTCGCGTTCGGCGTCGCTCCATCTCCCCGCGGAGGTGAGCACGCTGCCGTAGGCGATGCGGCACTCGGCGTACAGGAACGGACAGCCGTAGCTGCCCACGAAGTCGTCGGCCACCGTGCACCACTGCGCGGCCCGCTCGACGTCGTTCGCCAGCTCGCAGGCATTGAGCATGTCGCAACAGGCATAGACGACCGTGTCCAGGGTGGTGCGATCGCCCGCGAGCGCCGCAGCCATCACCTCGTCGATCAACGCGAAGCCATCGGCGGTCTCGCCCCGACCCACCCGGACCAGCCCGAGCTGTGACAAGGCGACCAGCTCCAGGTCTCCGTCACCCGCCGACCTGGCCAGTTCGCGAGCCTGGACCGTGAGGGTCTCGGCAGATTCCAGGTCGGCCATCCGGTAGGCACGAGCCACGAGAACCCAGCCGTGGAGAGCCCCCGGCTCGGTGCCGTGCAACAGCCGCTCTGCCCGCCCGATCCACCCGTTGGCTGCCGAGAAGTTCCCGAAGTTCGCCTTGTAGGTGATGGCCAACCACACCGCGCACCGGACTGCTCGCTCGACTTCGTGCGACTGGCGGGAGAGCACGTACGCACGCTCGCACGCTGCGACACACGCCCGGTTCTCGCCCAACCACCACAACGCCACCGCCAACCCGAACCAGGCGTCCGCCGACTCACCATGCGCGAGCAGCAGGTCGAATGCCGCACGCGCGTCCCTCCACCGGCCTTCGGCGAGCGCGGCGTAGGCCTCTGCGAGCGACTCCTCGCTCCTCACCGGACCATTCTGCGCCCCCCGAGGGACTCGCGAGGTCGAGGTTTTCTCAAGGGCGGATCGCCACGCTTGTCCCAGGACCATGGCGTCCCGCCGTGGTCGGTAGGCGCTCGGTCCGGAGCGGGCCCCAGGTTTCCTCAAGGCCCATGAAGTATCGATAGCGGTACCAACTATCGAGGGGGGCCTCGAATGTCCAGCTCATCGCCCTTGCCATCTTCGGTGCAACCGTCAGCCGGGCGACACCGAGCCAAAGCCTGCCTTGTCAACGGCACGCTGGCCGCCGCCCTGGTGTCCGTCTCCGTGCCCGGGCTCGCCACGTCCGCCTCCGCGGCCATCGTCGAGCCCGCGGACTGCCGTCACCGTTCGCCGTGACGATCTTCCCCGAGCGCGACTTCGTGTCGGTCAACTGGGACGGCTCCGGGAAGGAGCTGACCTTCGACCTGGTCCGCAACGGCGTGGTCATCGGGCACGCCGCGAGCGCCCTGGCCTCGCCGGTCCTCAGGACCGACGTCGCGGAGAACCTCCTGGAGGTGAACCACCCAGGCGGGCTGTGCTGGGCCGGTTCGACCCCGGACATCCTTCCCGGAGACCGGCTGGAGGTGACCGAGTCCGGGACCACCGACGGGGTCGCCGCGACCACGCTCAACGTCACCGCGCAGCCTGCCGAGGAGGTCGGGACCACCGTGGTGGTGCACGGCACTGCCTTCGAGGCGGACGGCGTCACCCCGATGGACCTCGCCTTCGTCGAGCAACGCATCATCAACCCGGACTTCCGCAACGCGGGACTCGACCGGCGGGACCTGCGGGCCACCGTGGACGACGGCACACTCGTGGCCGACCCGGACGTGCCAGGGGGCTGGATCGCGACGTACGACTCGCTCACCGGCCCGCAGCGCGCCCTCGCCGTCGCCGGCGAGACCCGCGGCATGGCCTGGCAGGACACGAACGCCGCAGGGGACCGGCTGGGCATCACGATCTACGAGGCCGGCCTGACCGGAGGGCCCGGCATGCCGGAGTGCCCCGCGCAGGCGAGCTACTCCGTCGCCGACGCCACCCCCGAGGCGGTGAACGCCTCGAACATCACGAGCGGGCTCAGGCTGACCGGCGCGGCGCAGGACGCCAGCAGCGTGACCATCACCCTGGACGACGGTGACTCCGCGACCCAGCCCGTGACCGCCACCGCGGCGCCGACACCCGCCTCGGGCGCACAGTCCTACGCGGTGGCCTTCACCGCCGACCAGGTGCAAGGACTGCGCGACGGCACGCTCACCGCGACGAGCAGCTTCGAGCTCGCCGCCGGCGGGACCATCTCGGGGGCCGGAACGACGCTCCTGAAGGACACCGTGCTCCCCGGGGCGCCCACCATCGACACCCCGTCGGGCCACTACGTGGTCCCGCAGGCTGTGACCCTGCGACTGCCCGCGGGCGAGCCGACGAGCTCGGTCATCCGCTACACCACGGACGGCAGTGCGCCGACGGCCTCATCGCCGACGGCCCAGCCGGTCACGATCAGCAGCAGCAGGACGCTGCGGGCCGCGGTCTTCGACGCGGCAGGCAACTCGAGCGCCTCGCCCTGCCCGGGATCCGCGTGCTGGAACTACCTGATCGAGCCGGCCCTCGCCGCCCCCTCGACCCCGGACCTGGCCTCGACCAGCGACACGGGTCAGTCCCAGACCGACAACGTCACCAACGCGACCGCACCGCTCTTCACCGGCACCGGCACCCCTGGCGCCACGGTGGACCTCAAGCGCGGCACGGCTGTCGTGGGCAGCACCACGGTGTCACCCAACGGGCAATGGAGCGTGAGGCTGGCCGGGCTCGCGGCCGGGGTCAGCGAGCTGACCGCGGAGTCGCACAGCGCACAGCAGCAGACGCGTCGGACGAGTGGCGTCCTCAGGGTGACGGTGGACCGCACCGCGCCCAAGGTCACCGCGAAGTCCCCGACCACGGCAACCGGGCGCGCCCGGCGCGGAGCCAACGTCATCGTGCGGTTCGGTGAGCCGGTTGCGCCCCTCTCCCTGAACACGGGCACGGTGGTGCTCCGCAAGGCAACCGGTGGGGCAGGCGTGCGACGGACTCTCGGATACAGCGCAGGTACACGCACGCTGACCGTCAACCCGGGCGGCGGGAGCGCCACCCTGTTGGCGGCGGGAACGGCCTACCGCGTCTCGCTCGGCGGCGGCATCAAGGACGTCGCCGGGAACGCACTCTCCGCCACCAGCTGGACCTTCCGCACCCGGTAGGGCCCAGCACCGCACAGCACGACACAGCACCACGCAGCAGTGCCCCGCGTCAGAACGCCGGGGCACTGCTGCCCTGTGCGTCCATGTCACGCAGGCGCGGGCCCTTCAGACGACGCTGCCGCCCCGACGTCGTGACCCGGAGTCGCCGTACGCCAGGGCTCCGCCGATGGCATCCAGGGCCGCGAGTGTGTCGTGCAGGTACGTCGGGTTCTGGGCCTCTGGCCAGCTGGAGAGCTTCACCGTCACCGTCCGGGTGCGCCTGCAGACGTGCAGCAGCTGACCGTGGATGCCGAGGCAGAGGAGGACGTCGCCGTGCCGGCCGGGCCGGAACCACAGCTGGTTGCGGTACCAGCCGCCCGGGAAGGAGAGCTCCGCGGGAGACGCGGCGAAGGCGCCGCGCAGGTCCGAGGTCACGCCCCAGGAGTCCCGCAGCCACCGTGCCGGCACCACCTGGACCATCTCGCCGGTGCCGTCCGGCACCGCCCCGCCGTCGAGCAGAAGCTGGCCGAACCGCAGCAGGTCGCGGGCGGTCGTCGCCAGCCCGCCGTCGTGCACGCCGGCTCCGAGCCGGTCGCACATGAGGTCCGCGTCGTGCTCCGCACCCATCGGGGCCCACAGGAGCGTCGAGACCAGGTCGGCCATCCGTGCATCACCGGCGCGCTCGCACACCCATCCGAGCGCGTCGGTCTCGGCCGACCGGTAGAGGAACCGGCTCCCGTGCGGCGCCTCGGCGCGGAGCGTGGCCAGGAACGGGTACAGGCCCCGCGGGGCGTCCGTGCTCCGGGCGGATCTCGCGACGACCCACCGCCCGAGCCGTCGTATCTCGGCGTACGGGTTGGCGTAGTCCTCACGGAAGCGGACCCCGGACCGCATGTCCAGCAGGTGCCGCACGGTCGCGCCCTCGAAGCCACCGCCCGCGAGCTCGGGGACGTACTCGACGACGTCGCGGTCCACGTCCAGCAGCCCGCGTCCGGCCAGCACGCCGGCTACGCACCCCACCACTGACTTGGTCACCGACAGCACCGCATGGGTCTGGGCCGGCCCCCCGGTCCTCGCGTAGCCCTCGGCGACGAGCCGGCCGTCCTGGGCCACGGCGTAGGCGTCGGTGAACGTGTGCTCGAAGACGTCCGCCACGGAGGCCGACGACCCGTCGGGCAGGGACACCTCGACACCCAGCACGTCATGGTCAGCGGTGTGGTCGGGAAGGGGGCGGGCCGGACCGTCTCCCCGGGCCACCCGCTGGGTCGGCAGCAGCTCGCGCAGATGCCAGAACGACCATCGGTTGTGCGGGGCCTCCTGCCAGTTCATGCCGGTGGCCGAGGGCGGCCGGCTCAGCGGCTCGCCTGACATCAGCATGCGGAAATCGTAGTTCCGACGCTCGGGTAGCGTGACGGGATGCAGTCCGCGCATCGCCCGGCGGCAGACCGGATGAGCGGGTTCCCTCCCACGGAGGACGCCCTCGTCTCCCTGGCGACGTGGCAGGAGGCGAGCAACGTCCGCTGGGCCTTCCAGCACATGCGCGAGATCATTCCCAGCCAGCCGATCCCGCGCCGATCCCGAGCGCGTCCGTCCCCTCCGCACCCACCTCGACCGCGAGGTCCTGGACGCCACGCTCACCAGGCTGGACGGGACCACCTCGACCGCGGCCGAGGTCTTCGCCGACACGTGGACCGACGCCCTGGTCGTCCTCAGCGACGGCGTGGTGGTCCACGAGGAGTACCTCGCCGGTACGACGCCCGCGACGCCGCACCTGCTCATGTCGGTGTCGAAGTCGGTCGTGGGCTGCGTCGCGGGGATCCTCGCCGAGCAGGGCGTTCTGGACCCGGACGCGCTGACGACGCACTACATCCCCGAGCTGAAGAGGTCCGGGTACGACGGCGCGACGGTGCGGGACGTCCTCGACATGCGCACCGGTGTCGCCTTCCGGGAGACCTACGACCTGCCCGACGCCGAGGTCCGCGTGATGGAGCGGTCGATGGGCTGGCGGCCGATCGAGGACGGCGACCCCGCCGGCATGTACGAGTACCTCACCACCTTGGGTACCGCCGGCCGGCACGGCGGCCACTTCACCTACCGTTCCGCCGACACCGACGTGCTCGGCTGGGTCTGCGAGCGGGCGGCCGGGACGAGGATGGCCGATCTCGTCTCCCGGCTGCTCTGGGTGCCGATGGGCGCCGAGCACGACGCGGAGGTCACCTGCGACCGCTTCGGCTCTGCCGTGCACGACGGTGGCATCAGCGCTGTCGCCCGCGACATGGCCCGGTTCGGCCGGCTCCTTCTCGACGACGGCGCGGTCGACGGTCACGAGGTCGTGCCGAGCGGCTGGCTGGTGGACGCGCGCACGCCACCCGCCGATGTCCGTGCCGCGTTCGCCGCCACCGAGCACGAGCACGTCCTGCCCGGCGGCTGGTACCGCAACCAGTTCTGGTTCGTGCCGAAGGAGCGAGGCACAGCCCTTGTCTGCCTGGGGATCCACGGCCAGATGGTCTACGTCAACCGAGCGACCCGGACGGTCGGGGTGAAGCTCTCGAGCTGGCCGACCGCACAGGACCCGACGTACCTCATCGACACACTTCGTGCCTTCGGGGCAATCGGCGCGAAGCTCAGCGAGGGCGGTGCCGGGCTCCGCCTGACGGAGCGCGTCCACCCACCCACGGACGGGTCAGCCTGACTATTCCAACCGCCGCACGGGAGTGCCAGACTCCGAGACAAGACGGGGTGGCGCAGACCCCCTGGGCCCCTCCGCATCGGGAGGGAACATGCCGACCGTGCAGCAGCTTTTCCGCCGCAAGCCCGTTCCGGAGATGGCCGCCGAGACCGGCACGGACTCCGGTCAAAGTGAGCTGGCCCGGTCGATCGGGCTCTTCCAGCTCACCATGTTCGGTGTCGGTGCCACCATCGGCACAGGTATCTTCTTCGTCCTGTCGCAGGCCGTCCCGGTCGCCGGACCCGCCGTGATCTGGTCGTTCGTGATCGCCGGCACGGTCGCCGGACTGACCGCGGTGTGCTACGCCGAGCTCGCGAGTGCCGTCCCGGTCTCCGGCTCGTCGTACTCCTACGCCTACGCCACCCTCGGTGAGCTGCCCGCGGTCGGCGTCGCCGCCTGCCTGTTGCTGGAGTACGGCGTGTCCGCCGCAGCGGTGGCGGTCGGCTGGTCGCAGTACCTCAACGAGCTCTTGGGCAACCTCTTCGGCTTCACCCTCCCCGACAGCCTGGCTCAGGCTCCGGAGCAGGGCGGTGTGCTCAACCTGCCGGCGGTGATCCTGGTGCTGCTGTGCACGCTGCTGCTGATCCGCGGCGCGAGCGAGTCCGCGAAGACCAACGCCGTGATGGTGCTCATCAAGATCGGCGTGCTGGTGCTGTTCATCGTGCTCGGGATCACCGGCTGGAACCCCGACAACATGTCGCCGTTCTCGCCGTTCGGCCTGACCGGTGTCACGGGCGCCGCCGGGATCATCTTCTTCTCCTACATCGGGCTCGACGCCGTGTCGACCGCCGGCGAGGAGGTGAAGAACCCGCGACGGACGATGCCGCTCGCGATCCTCGGCGCACTGGTGATCGTCACGACGCTCTACATCCTGACCACGGTGGTCGCGGTCGCGGCCCAGCCGTACACGAAGTTCGAGGGCCAGGAAGCAGGCCTCGCCGCGATCCTGGAGCAGGTGACCGGACAGACCTGGCCGGCGACGATGCTGGCCGCAGGTGCTGTCATCTCCATCTTCAGCGTGACGCTGGTCGTGCTCTACGGCCAGACCCGCATCCTGTTCGCGATGGCCCGCGACGGCATGCTGCCCGAGCTGTTCCACCGGGTGAACAAGCGCACCCTCACCCCGGTGCCGAACACGATCATCGTCGCTGCGGTGATCTGCCTGCTGGCCGGCCTGATCCCGATCAACTTCCTGGCCGAGATGACGAGCATCGGGACCCTGGTGGCCTTCCTCGTGGTCTCGATCGGGGTCATGGTGCTGCGACGGACCCACCCCGAGCTGCCGCGGGGCTTCAGGGTGCCGTTCTACCCGGTCACCCCGATCCTCTCGATCCTCGGCTGTCTCTGGATCATCAAGGACCTGCGGGCCGTCACGATCTGGGTGTTCCTGATCTGGCTCGCGGTCGCGCTCGTCTGGTACTTCACCTACGGGATCAAGCACTCCCACCTGGGTCGGCACGAGCATGTCGGGCTGATCCACGACTAGGACCCTCGCCATGACGATGATCGTGGGCTACGCGCCCGATGAGCGGGGCAGGGCTGCGCTGCACCTGGGCGTCCTGCTCGCCCGGTCCGCGGGCGACCGGCTGGTGGTCTGCTCGGTCGTGCCTTCCCCGTGGGTGCCGGGGATGGCCCGGGTGGACGCCGAGTACCGCAGCTATCTCGACGCGACGGCCGACGAGGCTCTCGAGCGGGCGCGGGAGAACCTGCCGCCCGGGGTCGAGGCGACCTTCGTCCGGCACAGTGCCAGGTCCGCAGCGGTGGGGCTGCTCGAGCTGGCCGCCGAGCACGAGGCGGTCCTCGTGGTGCTCGGGTCCTCATCGGCCGGTGCGTTCGGCCACATCGCCCTGGGCAGCGTGACCGACCGCCTGCTGCACAGCTCGCCGGTCTCGTTGGCCCTTGCCCCGCGGGGTTTCCGATCCCGGGACGCCGCCACGGTGACCCGCGTGACCACGGCGTACGGCGGTAGCAGCGCCGAGAGCCTCGTCGTCGCGGCCGCGTCGGTCGCGGCGCGTGTCGGCGCGAGGTTGCGGATCGCGTCGTTCGCGGTCTGGTCGAAGCCGCCGTACACCATGTCGCTGGGCACGGAGTCGGAGGACCTGGTGCTCCGGGAGTGGACGGCCGCCCTCGAGAAGACCGCGCAGGTCACCCTGACCCGGGTCGAGGGACTGCCCTCGACGCTCGCCAAGGTCGAGACCGTCATCGGTCGCGGGGCGACCTGGCAGGAGGCGCTCGACGACGTCGGCTGGACGGAGGGCGACGTGATGGTGGTCGGGTCGAGCGAGCTCGGCCCGGTGGCGCAGGTGTTCCTCGGCTCGCGGGCCACCAAGATCCTCCGGCACTCGCCGGTGCCGGTCGTCGTGGTCCCGCGGGAGCGTGCCGACGTGCTGGCCCAGAGCGCGTCGGCCTCCGACGAGGAGCGGTGACAGCAGAGGAGGGGCGCCGTGCACGAGGTTGACGAGACGACCGAGCAGATGGTGCGCAGCGTGCTGGCCTACGCGGAGAACCGACTGCGGATGAACCCCGTCCCGCTCGACAAGGGGGTCCTGTCCGCCGAGGAGGTGTACAAGCGGCTGGACGGGCTGATCCGGAACGAGGGCCGGTATCCCGACGAGGTGCTCGGCGTGTACGCGTCGGTGATCGCACCGAGCGTCGTCTCCGCCGACAGCCCACGGTTCCTGGGGTTCATCCCGGCCGCTCCCACCAAGGCCAGCCTCCTGTTCGACATGCTCGTCTCCTGCGCGTCGATCCAGGGGATCTCGTGGCTGGAGGCGTCCGGCGCCATCGCTGCCGAGAACACCGTGCTGCGGCTGATCGCCGACGAAGCCGGTCTGCCGGCGTCGGCGGGTGGCTGCTTCGTCTCGGGAGGCTCGGCCGGCAACCTGTCGGCACTCGCCGTCGCACGGGAGACCGCCAAGACACGGCTGGGCCCCGACGCGGCGCGGCGGCGGCTCCGTGTCGTCGTCGGCACCGACGCCCACTCCTCGATCGTGAACACCCTGCGGTTGCTGGAGATGGACGCGCTCGAGGTGAGCACACCCGACCATCGCCTCACCGCCGAGTCCGTGCGTGACGCGACCGAGGCCGAGTCCGACCTGTCCGACGTCGCCGCGGTCGTCACCACCGCGGGTACGACGAACGCCGGCATCATCGACGACCTCGCCGGCGTCGGCGCGCTGGCCCACGAGCGCGGGTGGTGGCTCCACGTGGACGGGGCGTACGGCGGCTCGGGCATCTTCGCCCACTCCCTGCGGCCGAAGTACGACGGCATCGAGCAGGCCGACTCGTTCGTCCTCGACCCGCACAAGTGGCTGTTCACGCCCTTCGACTGCTGCGCGTTGCTGTACCGCGACCCCCAGCTCGCCCGGGCCACGCACACGCAGGACGCGTCGTACCTCGACGTCATCCACGCCTCCGACGGGGAGTGGAACCCGACCGACTACGCCTACCACCTGACCCGACGGGCACGCGGGCTGCCGCTGTGGTTCTCGTTGGCCGTCAACGGCGTGGACGCCTACCGCGAGGCCATCGAGGTGGCGGCGTCCCTGGCCCGGGAGACCGCGACACTGATCAAGGCCACACCGCATCTCGAGCTGATCCGCGAGCCGGACCTCGGCGTGGTGCTGTTCCGCAGGATCGGTTGGAAGCCCGAGGACTACGACGCCTGGGCGGCGCGGCTGCACAACGACGAGGTCGCCTTCATCCCACCGAGCAAGTGGGAGGGCGAGACGGTCGGCCGGTTCGCGTTCCTGCATCCCGACACGGGAATGGACCTGGTCCGCGAGATCCTGGCGCGGACCAAGTGAGCACAGGCCGAATGAGACTGGCCACGAGCAATGGCGACCTGCTCTCCCTGTTCCCGGCGGGCAGCCGCCTCGACAGCGGCATCCTGACGGTCGGGGGCTGTCGCGCCGACGACCTCGCGCGGGACTTCGGCACCCCGCTGCTCGTCGTCGCCGAGGACGCCCTGAGAGCCCGTGCGCGGGAGTACGTCGACCAGCTCGTCGCGCGCCGGCCACGGTCCCGGGTCGTGTTCGCGTCGAAGGCGTTCCCGTGCACGGCGGTGCAGCGGGTGATGGTCGAGGAGGGGCTCGGGCTCGACGTCGCCGGCGGAGGGGAGATCCTGACCGCCCTGAAGGCCGGCGTCGACCCGGCGCTCGTCGTGCTGCACGGCAACGCGAAGACCGACGAGGAGATCGCGATGGCGGTCGAGAACGGTGTCGGGCTCGTCGTGGTCGACAATGCCGACGACGTCGACCGCCTCGAGGCCCTCGTCCACGGAGGTGACACCCAGGACGTGCTGGTCCGGATCATCCCCGGGGTCACCGCCGACACGCACAGCCACGTGCTCACCGGGCACGCGGGCTCGAAGTTCGGGTTGTCGCCGCGCGACGCGGCTCCGCTGATCCGGAGGATCGAGCACAGCAAGCGACTTCGGATGCGGGGCCTGCACGTGCACGTGGGCTCCCAGATCCTCGACGTCGAGCCGTTCGCCGAGTCGGTTGCACCCGTGGCCGCAATCGGTGATTTCCCCGTCTACGACCTCGGCGGCGGGCTCGGTGCCCGCTACACGTGGGCCGACGACCCGCCCAGCGTCGGCGCCTACCTCGACGCGCTCATCGGCGCGGCCAACGAGCTGCTGCCACCGGAGGCCGAGGTCATCATCGAACCCGGGCGCAGCATGGTCGCCGCGTCGGCCGCCACGATCTACCGCGTGACCACGGTCAAACGCGGGGCGATCACCTTCGTCGCGGTCGACGGCGGCATGGGCGACAACCTGGAGGTCGCGCTGTTCGACCAGCGCTTCGAGGCCGGCGTCGTGGGCCGCTTCGACGGTCCGGAGATGGAGACGGTCACCGTCGTCGGGCGGCACTGCGAGAGCGGGGACGTGCTCGTCGACGGCGTCGAGCTCTCCCGGCCTGCGGTCGGTGACCTGCTCGCCGTACCGGCCACCGGCGCGTACTGCTTCACGATGGCCAACAACTACAACGGAAACCGCCGGATCCCGGTGGTCTTCGCGCGCGACGGTTCGGCGCGGCTGGTGGTCCGCCGCGAGACGTGGGAGGACCTGATGGCCCGGGACGTGGACTGACGCCTCGCCCGTAGCCACCACCGCCGTCCGGTCAGACCTCCCCGACCGGCACCGGAGGCCTCCGCGTGCTCGCGCGCGGGGGGCGTCGCCTCCGGGGGCGTCTTGCGCGCACCCTGCTCGACCCGGATCGCGAGGATGGCCATGTCGTCGTGCTGGGGCGCGTCGGTGAAGTCCGCGACGAGCCGGCGGATCCGCTCCGCCACCGCCTGGGCGGTGAGGTGCCCCGTGTGCGCCAGCTCCTCGGCGAACAACGCTCCCTCGCCGAGCATCGTGTCGCCGTCCCGTCGCTCGAGCACGCCGTCGGTGACCGCGACGAGGAGGTCGTCGCGAGCCAGCACATGGCTCTCCGCGACATAGGCGACGTGGTCGACGACGCCGAGCAGGGTCTGGGGCGTCCCGAGCTCGCGCACGCTCCCGTCGGCGTCGACGAGGAAGGGTGGCGGGTGGCCGGCGTTGACGAGGTCGAGCCGCACCTGACCACCCTCGAGCTGGAGGGTCCCGCAGAGCAGGGTCAGGAAGCGGGCGCGCGGGCCCTCGTCCAGGATCGCGGTGTTCAGCCGCTCCAGCGTCGCTGCCACCGGGAAGCCCGCTCGCGCCAGTGCCTGGACCGTGTGCCTGGCCAGGCCGGTGACCGCCGCGGCCTGGGCTCCCGTGCCGCACACGTCACCGATGACGAACCACCAGGTGCCCCGGCCGATCGGGAAGACGTCGTAGAAGTCCCCACCGACCGCCGCGTCCTCCCCGGCCGGCTCGTAGACCACGCCGATGTCGAAGCCGGGCGCCGTCGGCACCGACGGGGGCAGCAGGCTCTCCTGGAGGGCCTTGCCCGTGGCCTGGAGGTCCCCGTGCGCCCGCGCGTTGTCGATGGCCAGCGCCGCGCGCCGGGCGATGGACTCCGCCACCAGGTAGAACTCGCTGCCCAGCATCGCCCCGCGCGGACCGCCGACGGTGAGGAAGCCGATCCGCCGGCCGCGGGCGACGAGGGGGATGCTGGTGGCCGGGAACCCGAGCTCCGTCCGGACGCCGCCGACCAGCTCCTCGTGCGAGAGCCCCTCGACCGTCTGGCGGACCGACTCCACGCGTGTCTCGTCCTCGTGCCAGACCTGCTGCACGACCGGTTTGCCGCGCTCGTCGAGGAGGTGGATGGCGCACCACTGCGCGAGCCGCGGCACGACGATCTGACCGGTGATCGCCATCGTCATGTCCTGGTCGAGCGACCCGGCGAGCAGGTCCCCGGCGTCGGCGATGTAGCTGAGCCAGCCGCGGCGCTCGCGTTCGGACGCCTGCAACCGGGCCCGATCCGCGGTGAGAGCCACCGTGTCGGCGAACCGTTGCAGCTCGGCGGCCTGGTCGTCGGTGAACCCGTTGGGCACCGCGGAGGCGGCCGCCATCGACCCCACGAGCTGGCCCTCGACGATCAGCGGCACGACCAGCAGCGAGCGCAGCTCGGTGGCGGCCAGCACGGGTACGTCGAAGTCCGCGAGGTCGGGCACCACCACCGGGAGCCGGGTGTTGCGAGGGTCGGGGGTGCCGGGGGAGCCGGGCCTGAGCCGGGTCCCCAGCAGCCCCTCGGGCAGGCCGCTCACCGCGACGACCTCCAGGTCGTCGTCGAAGTCGTGCGCGAGGAGCACGTACGTCGCATCGGCTGCGACCGGGTCACGGGCGCGCTCGGCCGCCAGCGCGAGGTACTCCTGGGCGCCCAGCCTGACCAGCGCCTCGTCACGCAGACCGGGGGAGGTGGAGCCCGCGGTGAGGATCGGGGCCGAGGGAGCCGGGGGCTCGAGAAGGGCCCGCTGCTCCTCCGGCACCAGGAGGGTGATGGTGCCGTCGGGGTCGACCGCGCGCCGGTGCGTGGCGAACACCGGTGCCCCGGTGCCGTCGCTGCAGAGCACGGTGTAGGTGCCCTGCCACGATCCCGGGCCGGCCGGCACGCCGAGGTCCTCGGGCGGGGCGCCGCCGCCGGCCGGGTCGACCAGGTCGACGTACGCCCTGCCGACCGCCTCCTCGGCGGTCCAGCCGAACATCGCGGTCGCGTCGGCGTTCCACGTCGTGACGGTGCCGTCGGTCGCGACCTCGACGACCGCCACGTGCGCTGCCCTGCCCGACCGGTGCACGCCGGGCGGTGCCTCGCGCGGGGCGCCGTCGCTCGAGAACAACGCCCACACCCGCTTGGCCGTCGGGGTGTACTCGACGCCCCACGTGGACGCGAGCGACGTGGTGATCAGGAGACCCCGCCCGTGCTCGGCGGTCGCCGGCGCCTGGTCGGCGGTGAAGGGCAGGAACCGGCTGGGATGCCGGTCCTCCACCTCGATGCGGAGGTCGTGGCCCTGCAGCCACAGCGCCAGCCGGGCGGGCGTCCCGGTATGGACCACCGCGTTCGTCACGAGCTCGCTGACGATCAGGGAGGCGCTGTCGACCAGTTCCCCAGCCCCCCACGCCTCCAACGTCCTGCGGGTGAATGCGCGCGCCTGGGACACCGATATCGCCTCGGGGGCGAAGGTCCTGTGCGCACGCATCGGGAATCGGGTCATGTCGGTCTCGGGGACTCATTGGCGGAGTCCACTCATGGTGACAGACTCACTGCGACGGGGCGCGGCGGAGGAGATTCGCATGCCGGGCAACACGGTCAAGAAGACGACACGACGAGCGTCGGCGACGGCCGCCTCCCGACGAGGTGACCTGGACACGGCGCAGCTGGCTCGGCTGCTCACCGCGCTGAACGCCGTGCGGGACGGCAACTTCCGCAAGCGACTCCCGGTCACCGGCGAAGGCCTGGTGGCGGATCTGACGTTCGCCTACAACGAGATCGCCGAGCGGCAGCAGCACATCCTCTCCGAGCTGATCCGCGTGCAGCGCGTCGCGGGCCGCGAGGGACGGCACAGCGAACGCCTGCAGCCCGGCCTGGGCGAGGGCGGGTGGGCCCGATGCGTCGAAGCCGCCAACAGCCTGGTCACGGACCTGGTCCGTCCCACCGGCGAGTTCGCCCGCGTGGTGGCGGCCATCTCGGACGGCGACCTGACCCAGCGCATGGACCTGCGGCTCGAGGGCCAGTCACTCCGGGGGGAGCCGCTCCGGGTCGCCCGCAGCGTGAACGGGCTGGTGGACCAGCTGTCGTCGATCGCCGACGAGATCACCCGCGTCACCCGCGAGGTCGGCACCGAGGGGAAGCTCGGCGGCCAGGCGCGGGTCCGCGAGGCGGACGGGAGCTGGCGCGACCTCATCGACGCCGTCAACACGATGTCGTCGCGGCTGACCGCGCAGGTGCGTGACATCGCGCTCGTCACCACGGCCGTGGCTGACGGCGACCTGTCACACACCGTCACCGTCGAGGTCTCCGGGGAGATGGCCCAGCTCAAGGACACCGTCGACCGGATGGTCGACCAGCTGTCGTCGTTCGCCTCCGAGGTCACCCGGGTGGCGCGCGAGGTCGGCACCGAGGGCCGGCTGGGCGGGCAGGCCGACGTACGCGGGGTCTCCGGCACCTGGAAGGACCTCACCGACTCGGTCAACCTGATGGCCTCCAACCTGACCAGCCAGGTGCGCGGGATCTCCTCGGTCGCGCAGGCCGTCGCCCGCGGCGACCTCAGCCAGCAGATCACCGTCAGCGCACGCGGCGAGGTGGCCGAGCTGGCCGAGACGCTCAACTCCATGACGGCGACCCTGCAGACCTTCGCCGACGAGGTGACCCGGGTGGCGCGCGAGGTGGGCACCGAAGGCATCCTCGGTGGCCAGGCGGACGTGCCCGGCGTCGCGGGCAGGTGGAAGGACCTCACCGAGTCGGTCAACTACATGGCCGACAACCTGACCGCCCAGGTGCGCGACATCGCGCAGGTGACGACCGCGGTGGCCCGCGGCGACCTGAGCCAGAAGATCACGGTGGACGTCAAGGGCGAGCTGGCCCAGCTCAAGAGCACGGTCAACGTGATGGTCGACCAGCTGTCGTCGTTCGCGGACCAGGTCACGCGCGTGGCGCGCGAGGTCGGCAGCGAGGGCATGCTCGGCGGCCAGGCGGACGTGCCGGGGGTCGCCGGAACGTGGAAGGACCTCACCGACTCGGTGAACTCGATGGCGTCGAACCTGACCAACCAGGTGCGCAACATCGCCCAGGTGACCACGGCGGTGGCGCGAGGCGACCTCAGCCAGAAGATCACGGTGGACGTGCGCGGCGAGCTGGCCGAGCTGAAGACGACCGTGAACACGATGGTCGACCAGCTGTCGTCGTTCGCCGACGAGGTCACCCGCGTGGCCCGCGAGGTCGGCGGAGAGGGCCGCCTCGGCGGCCAGGCGGCCGTCCCCGGGGTGTCCGGCACCTGGCGTGACCTCACCGACTCGGTGAACTTCATGGCCGGCACGCTCACCGCCCAGGTGCGCAACATCGCCGAGGTGACGACGGCGGTCGCCCGCGGCGACCTGACCCGCACGATCACCGTCGAGGCGCGCGGCGAGATCCTCGAGCTGAAGAGCACCGTGAACACGATGGTCGACCAGCTGTCGTCGTTCGCCGACGAGGTCACCCGCGTCGCCCGCGAGGTCGGCACCGAGGGCCGCCTGGGTGGGCAGGCAGACGTGCACGACGTGTCGGGCACCTGGAAGGACCTCACCGAGAACGTCAACATGATGGCCGCGAACCTCACGTCCCAGGTGCGCAACATCGCCGAGGTCACGACGGCGGTCGCCCAGGGCGACCTGACCAGCAAGATCACGGTCGACGCGCGCGGCGAGATCCTCGAGCTGAAGAGCACCGTGAACACGATGGTCGACCAGCTGTCGTCGTTCGCCGACGAGGTCACCCGGGTGGCTCGTGAGGTCGGCACCGAGGGGATGCTCGGCGGACAGGCCCGGGTCCCCGGCGTGGCCGGCACCTGGCGCGACCTGACCGACTCGGTCAACTCGATGGCCTCGAACCTCACCAACCAGGTGCGCAGCATCGCCGCGGTCTCGACCAGCGTCGCGCGCGGCGACCTGAGCCAGAAGATCTCCATCCAGGCCCGCGGCGAGGTCGCCGCGCTGGCCAGCACCATCAACGCCATGGTCGACACGTTGCGGGCGTTCGCCGACGAGGTCACCCGGGTGGCTCGTGAGGTGGGCACCGAGGGCATCCTCGGCGGCCAGGCCCAGGTCCGCGGCGTGGCCGGCACCTGGAAGGACCTGACCGACTCGGTGAACGGGATGGCGGGCAACCTGACCAGCCAGGTGCGCAGCATCGCCCTGGTCACCACCGCGGTCGCCCACGGCGACCTCACGCAGAAGACGTACGTCGATGCGCGCGGCGAGATCCTCGAGCTGAAGACGACGGTCAACCGGATGGTGGACCAGCTGTCGTCGTTCGCCGACGAGGTCACGCGCGTCGCCCGCGAGGTCGGCACCGAGGGCAAGCTCGGGGGCCAGGCGGAGGTCGCCGACGTCTCCGGGACCTGGCGCAAGCTGACCGAGAACGTCAACCAGCTGGCGGGCACGCTGACGACCCAGCTGCGGGCGATCGCGGAGGTCTCCACGGCGGTCACCCAGGGTGACCTGAGCCAGGAGATCACGGTCCAGGCCCAGGGTGAGGTCGCCGAGCTCAAGGACAACCTGAACCAGATGATCGACAACCTGCGCGAGACCACGCGGGCGAACCAGGAGCAGGACTGGCTCAAGACCAACCTCGCTCGCTTCACCGGCCACATGCAGGGCGGACGCGACCTGCTCGAAGTCACGCAGCTGATCGTCAGCGAGCTGACCCCGCTCGTCGGCGCGAGCGAGGGGTCGTTCTTCCTCAGCGAGACCGGGCACGACGGCGGCCGGACACTGACCCGCATCGCCTCCTACGGCTTCCAGCCGCACGAGGACGTGCCCGACACCTTCCCGTTCGGGATCGGCCTGGTCGGGCAGGCCGCACGGGGCCGGGAGCGGATCCTGGTCACCGACGTGCCACCGACGTACCTGAAGATCGCGTCCGGGCTGGGCGAGGCCACGCCGGCGACCATCGTCATCCTGCCGGTCGTGTTCGAGGAGCGGGTCCTCGGCGTCATGGAGCTGGCGTCGTTCCGGCCGTTCAGCGTCGTGCACCTGCAGTTCCTGGAGCAGCTGATGGAGATCATCGGCGTCTCGCTGAACGCCATCATCGCCAGCTCGCGCACCCAGGCCCTGCTCGAGGAGTCCCAGCGGCTCGCCACCGAGCTCCAGGACAAGTCGGGTGAGCTGCAGGCTCAGCAGCGTGAGCTCCAGCAGAGCAACGCCGAGCTGGAGGAGAAGGCGAGCCTGCTGGCGCAGCAGAACCGCGCCATCGAGATCAAGAACCTCGAGATCGAGGACGCCCGTCGGGCCCTCGAGGACCGGGCCGAGCAGCTCGCACTGTCGTCGCGCTACAAGTCCGAGTTCCTGGCGAACATGTCGCACGAGCTGCGCACGCCCCTCAACTCGCTGCTCATCCTCGCCAAGCTGCTCAGCGACAACGCCGACGGCAACCTGAGCCGGCGGCAGGTGGAGTTCGCGCAGACCATCCACAGCTCGGGCACGGACCTGCTGCAGCTGATCAACGACATCCTCGACCTGTCCAAGGTGGAGGCCGGGAAGATGGACGTGCATCCCGCGACGGTCGCCGTCTCGGGAGTCGTGGAGTACGTCGAGGCGACGTTCTCGCCGCTCACCGCGGAGAAGGACCTGAGGTTCTCCGTCTCGGTGTCGGACGAGGTGCCGCCCACCCTGTTCTCGGACCAGCACCGGCTGCAGCAGGTGCTGCGCAACCTGTTGTCGAACGCCGTCAAGTTCACCGCCTCGGGCGAGGTCAAGCTGGTCATCCGCACGAGCGCGGAGGAGCACTTCAACACTCCCGCGCTGACGGTCGCCGACGGGGTGCTGGCCTTCGAGGTCACCGACACGGGCATCGGCATCCCGCCCGAGCAGCTGCGCACGATCTTCGAGGCCTTCCAGCAGGCCGACGGCACGATCAGCCGCAAGTTCGGCGGCACCGGGCTCGGCCTCTCGATCAGCCGGGAGATCGCGCGGCTCATCGGCGGCGAGATCCATGTCGAGAGCGAGCCGGGGCGAGGCAGCAAGTTCACGCTCTACCTGCCGCGGGACTACCACGGCAGCGTGCGGCCGAGCAGCCTCGCGTCCGGCGCCGACCAGGCCGCCGTACGCCCACAGGTGGCCCCGGCGCAGCTCGATCGGGTGCCGGAGCAGATGGAGGACGACGACGGCGACATCCTCCCCGGTGATCGGATCCTGCTGGTGGCGCTGGCGGACTCCGGGCTGTGCACGGCCGCGCTGGAGGTCGGCCGCAGCCACGGGTTCAAGGTGCTGGCGACGCGCTACGCCGACCGTGCGTTGGTGATCGCCGAGCAGCGTCACCCCGACGGGATGGTCGTCGGGATGGACATGGCCTCGCACGACGGCACGGCGCTGCACGACGTCCTCAAGCGGAACCCGAGGACCCGCGACATCCCGATGGTGGCCGTGCACACGTCGGTGGCGGCGGCCACCGCCCAGCAGGGCAGGCTGGCCGGCTCCCTGGACGTGGTCGAGGTGCCGTTCACCAAGGCGAAGGTGGACGCCGCACTCGAACATCTCGAGTCGTTCATCGAGCGCGGCAAGAGACGGCTGCTGGTGGTCACGGACGACAGCGGCAGCCAGAGTGCAACGGTGGCCGAGCGGTTCGAGGCGATGGACGAGGTCGAGGTGGAGATCGTGGGCACACCCGACCACGCCGTCACCGAGCTCACCCGGCACTCGGTCGACTGTGTCCTGGTCGACCTGGCGCTCCCGGACGGCGGCGGCCTCGAGGTGCTCAAACGGATCCGGGCGCGCAAGCGGCTGCGCCACACCCCCATCGTGGTCAGCCGCACGCGTGAGCTGTCCCCGCGTGAGGACGCCAGGGTCACGCGGTACGCCGACTCGCTCACGCTCGCCCAGCCGCAGACCCTCGACGAGCTGGTCGACACCGTTGCGCTGTTCCTGCACCGCTCCAGCGTCGCCGGGCTCAGCGCCTCCGACCGGCCCGGGGACGCCGTCCCCGGCGAGGAGCAGGTCTTCGCGGGCAGGCGGATCCTGATCGTCGACGACGACGTGCGGAACGTGTTCGCCCTCACCAGTGCGTTGGAGCAGCACAGCCTCGACGTGCTCTACGCGGAGAGCGGCGAGGAGGGCCTGAACATCCTGCGCCGCGAGCCGGAGATCGACCTGGTGCTGATGGACGTGATGATGCCCGGCATGGACGGCTACACGGCCATGCGGGAGATCCGCACGATGCCGAACTTCAAGGATCTCCCGGTGATCGCGCTGACCGCGAAGGCGATGCCCGGCGACCGCGACAACAGCCTGACGGCCGGGGCGTCGGACTACGTGACCAAGCCGGTCGACGTGGAGCAGCTGCTGTCGGTGATCCGGTCATGGCTGTCGTGACCGAGCGCGCCAAGGTGCTGCTCGTCGACGACCGCCCGGAGAACCTGCTGGCGCTGGAGGCCATCCTGGCCCCGATGGACGTGGACCTGGTGCGCGCGAACTCGGGCGAGGAGGCGCTGCGGGCCCTGCTCCAGGCGGAGTTCGCGCTCATCCTGCTCGATGCGCAGATGCCGGGGATGGACGGCTTCGACACGGCGGCCAGGATCAAGCGGCGCAACCGCACCAAGGACATCCCGATCATCTTCCTGACCGCGTTCGGGGAGGACCCGAACAGCTCCTACCGTGGCTACGTCGCCGGTGGTGCCGACTACATCTCGAAGCCCTTCGACCCGTGGATCCTCCGGGCCAAGGTCCAGGTGTTCGTGGACCTCTGGACCGCGGGCCGGCTCCAGGCGGCGCAGGCCGCGATGCTGCGCGAGCGGAGCGGTGACCCTGACGGGGTGCTCGCGATGCTGCGGCAGTGCTACGCGGACCTGGACGTCGCGGTGCGTCGGCTGGCCTCCGAGGTCCCGGACAACGGGTCACCGTCACGTGCGGCCGTCGAGCGGGTCCAGCGTCGGCTGGCGGCGTTGGGCGAGGCGTTGTCCACGTCCGCCGCAGACAGGTGAGGACGACCCTTCTGGCGCCGATTATTTTGCCTTGGCGCTATCTGAATGTTGGTCAGATTCGTGTCATCATCAGTCGACAGCCAGTCCCGTCTCCCCCTGTGCCGGAGCTGGCTTCCATGGGCCTTGGCTCCCCCCTGGGCGAGGCCCATCCCGGTGCCCCTGGGTTTGCCCCTCGCGACCGAGCCGGACACCTGAAGGCCCCCGCCTGCTTCGACAGACGGGGGCTCTTCCCGTGTGCGGGGGCGACTCAGCCGCCCCAGATGTCCTCGACGAGCCGGCCCGCCGTGCGGAGCCCGGCCAGCCAGGCGGCGGCGTCACCCTCGCCGGCTCCCGGTCCGGTCCCGGAAGATCTGCGTCAGGGACGCGCGGACGCCCGGGGCGATGGTGGACGCGTTCCCGCAGACGAGGACGACGGCGTCCTGCTGCAACAGGTCCCACACCTCGTCGGCGCAGTCGAGCATGCCCTGCTGCACGTACCTCCGCTGCTGGCCGGGCTCGGCCGAGAGGCAGCGCTCCGTCCTGACCACGCCCTGCGCCTCGAACGCGACCAGCTCGTCGCCGTACAACAGATCCACCTCCGCGCTGCGGCACCCGAAGAACAGCAGCGACCGGGCGATCGGGACCTTCTGGTCGCGCAGCACCGCGCGCTCCTGGAGGAACCCGCGGAAGGGAGCGAGCCCGGTGCCCGCGCCGATCATGATCATCGGGACGTGCGGGTTCTCCGGTGGGGCGAACGGGATCGACGGAGGCCGGACGAAGACGAAGACGGTGCCGTTGTCCGGGACGTGGGCCAGGTGGCTCGAGCAGACGCCGTTGAAGGTGCCCGTGCCTGAACGCGCCGGTGCGCTGAGGACCCCGGCCGTGATGCTGCAGGTGTCGGGACTCACCAGGGGGGAGGAGGAGATCGAGTAGTACCGCGGCCGCAGGGCGGGAAGCAGGTCGAGGTACACCTCGAACGGCAGGTGGCACGCCGGGAACTGGTCGAGCAGGTCCAGCACCGACCGGTTGGGGAGGTAGACCTGCTCCCGGTACGCCGCCTGTGCCGCCTCGTCGTCACCCGTCATCGCCTCGAGCGCGGCCTTCTGCTGCGGGTCGTCGGTGTGCCGGGCCAGCACCGCGACGTCGTCCCGGGTCGCCACGTCCTGCAGCTCGACGCAGCTCCCGAGCACCCCCAGGAGGGGAGTGGGCTCCTCGATCGGGAGGTGGGTGTGGGTGCCGCTGTTCGGGATGATCGTGAGGTACTGCCCGGCGTCGAGACCGAAGCGCGCCATCACCCGACGGATGGTGTCGAAGCCGTTGCGGGGGAGGACCCCGAGGTGGTCACCCGCCTGGTAGGTCATCCCCGCGGGCAGCCCGATCTCGATGTGCCGGACCGAACGCTCGGGTGCGCCGTCGCCCGACCGGCTGCGGATCAGCTCGCGGCTGTCGCGGACGAGGCCCGGATGAGCCTCGTAGGACACGATCACCGGGTTGGTGATCTGCCGGTTGGTCAACGTGATGGACAGCCGCGGCCCCGACGGCGCGGCCTCGGCGACCTCCTCCGGCAGGTCGAGTGCCTCGGCGATGTCGGACCACACCGCGCCGTGCCAGGCCCGGTAGTCGGCGTCGAAGTCGCCGGCGGCGTTGCCCTCCCCGCGGCTGTGGACCCGCTCCCCGCCGTGCTGCTCGAGCTGCTCGTCGAGCAGCGTGGGTATCGCTTGGTAGGTCGCGGCCCACTCCGTGTTGCCGCACCCGAACACGGTGTACGACACGCCCTTCGCCGCGTCCGGAGCGGCGCCGGAGATCCAACGGCAGAAGGCAGCGGCGTTGTCGGGCGGCGTCCCGTTGTACGACGCGGTGACGATGACCAGCGCGCCGCCGACGGGAAGGTCCCCGACGTGGTCGTCGAGGGCCCCGATGGTCACGTCGAAGCCGCGCTCGGTCCCCTCCTGGGCGAGCCGGGTCGCGAGGGACTCGGCGGTGCCGAGGTTGGAGCCGAACAGCACCGTCAGCCTGGTGCCGTGCCGGGGCACCAGCACGGCCGGCGTGGCGGCCGGTGCGGCGACGGACGAGGCGGCGGCCTGCGCGGGCTGGGCCGGCTCGCCGCGGTGGATGTGCACGTCAGGCCGCGGCCGGACCTGGATCCTGAAGTCGGCCGGCTTGACGGTGAGCGTGGTCTTGGTGGCCAGCTGGTAGTCGAGGTGGTCGACGAGGTCGAAGCGCTGGAGCAGCATCCCGAGCACCAGTGCCGCCTCCTGCAAGGCGAACTGCCTCCCGATGCAGGCGCGCTGGCCGGTCCCGAACGGCTTGTAGACGGCCGGTGACACCGACGCCAGCCGCTCCGGTGCCATGTGCTCGGGGTTGAACTCCGCGGCGTCCGGTCCCCACACGGACGTGGCGCGATGCAGGGCCGGGGTGAGCACCGTGATGGTGGTGTTCGCGGGGATCGCGTACCTGCCGCCGATGGTGGTGTTCTCGAACGGGTAGCGGCTGAAGCCGGGTGCGGTCGGCCACAGGCGCAGGGACTCGTCGAGGACCTGCCGGACGTAGGTGAGCCGGTGCACCTGCTCGAAGGTGGGACTCGCCGTGTCGCCGAGCACCTCGTCCACCTCGGCGCGCGCCCGCTGGAGGAAGGCCGGGTTCTTGAGCAGGTAGTAGAGCGCGAACGAGAGCAGCCCGGAGGTCGTCTCGTGACCGGCGATCAGGAAGGTGATGCACTGCGCACGGATGTTGGCGTCGGGCAGCGTCTGCCCGGTCTGCCGGTCCACGCCGGTGAGCATCCGGCCGAGCAGGTCGGTGGTGTCCCCGGCGTCCCCCTGCGCCCGCCGCTCCGCGATGAGCCGGTCGACCAGGTCGTCCATGAATGCCTGGTCCTCCTCCACCTGCCGCTGCGCCCGGATCTTCAGCCGGGTCTGGATGGGCAGCTGGCGGGCTCGCGCCTGGGACTCCGAGAGGGTGCGGACCATCGCCTGCACGAACGGGTGCGGGGTGTCGCGGTAGAAGGAGTTGAACCGGTAGCCGAACCCGCACAGCGCGATGGTGTCGAGGGTCAGGCGGGTCATGTCGTCGGGGACGTCCACCTCGTCGCCCTCGTTGAGCCGGCCCCACTTGTCCATCAGCTGGTCGGCGATGTCGACCATGCGCGGCATGTAGTCCCGCATCGCCTGCAGGCTGAACGGCGCCATCAGGATGTTGTGCGCGCGGTGCCACAGCGGGTCGTCGGTCTCGGCGGTGAACAGACCCGTGTCCGCGGCACCCTTCCTCAACGCGGCCAGGCCCCCTCCGACGCGCTTGTCGAAGCGGGCGTCGTCGCAGATCTCCTCGACCAGGTCCGGGCCGGAGACGATCAGCCGGGTGCCGCCGGGCACGCTGAGCTTGAAGATCGGGCCGTACTTCTCGGCCATCGCCATGAACCCTTCGATCGGGTTGTCGGCGTCGATGTCGAAGGCGTTCCCCACGAGGGGCAGCCCGGAGGGGCCGGGGATCTCGTCGAGGTCGATCGTCGTGCTCATGGGGTGGTCCTCTGGTCGGGAGCGGAGTGGGCCATGGAGGCTCGGAGAGCGGACGGCGCGGGTGCGATCGCCCGGGGTCGCGCGGTGCGGAGAAGGAGCACGACGCTCAGCACCAGCACCCAGACGGGGAACACCAGCAGGGTCGCCGGGTGGTAGGTGGTGGTGACGAGCAGGAAGGTGGCGGCCGACATAGCTCACGACCGCCACGGGGAGAGGGAGAAGGGCCCGCTGGCGGGTGAGCGTGGTCGTCGTGATCATGTACATGCCGGCGGCGCGGACGCCGAAGACGAACACCATCCCGTAGCCGGCGCCGGTGAACGTCCTGGCCACCTCGGGGGACGGGGGCGGGGTCGAGGAGAACACCGTCAGCAGCGCCACGGCACCCACAGCCGCCGTACCCGCGAAGAGCATGCAGACGAACACCACGCCGGACGCGAGCTGGAGCCAGTGCGGAAGCCCGGTCGCTGGTCCCGGCACTGACTCGATGAGCGTCCGCGTGGAGCCGATGTGCCACAGGCAGGCGATCCCCGCGAACGGGACGATGTGCATGCCCACCGTCACCAGCACGTTCCCGCTGCCGACGGTGTAGAAGTCGGCGTAGACGCGGTCCGAGGCGTCCAGACCCGGTGCCTGTCGCAGGAGCACCAGCGCCACGAGGAACAGCCCCGCGAAGACGATCCCGGAGAGGGCGCTCGCCCGCGCGTACACCCGGAAGGGCTCCGTCCGGCGTCGGCTGCCACTGGTGCCTCTCCCGGCGCGGGGTCGCCGAGCCTGGTGGAGGACACCCGTGCGTGACATGACAGGAGCGGCCTTCTTCCGTCTTCTCCATGCGTCTGCGCCAGCGGTGTCCGGCGCAGGGCTTCAACGTCACACCGGCGTTGTGGAGCCTTGTAGACCCGTTTGGAACAGGTCTAGATAGTCACCCGGACGACGTTTGCGCCTGCGGTTTGACTAGGTAGTACTTCGGGATGTGGGTTCGCCCGGGACGTCGGCGGCCCGTCGCTCGCCCGTCCGGAGGAGGGGTCCGCATGAACAGGAGCATCTCCACGCTCACCCTGCTGGCCGGGCTCGTGCTCGGCGTCACCGGAGCCTGGGTGGCTCAGGGCGCGGCGGCCGGGTCGAGGCCCGTGTCCCACCCGGCGGCGTCGGTCTCCGGGCCGATCGGCTCGACTGCCACGACGTTCCGGGTGCGGGGCACGCAGGTGCCGGTCGACCCGGACAAGGGCACGTACGCCATGCGCGGCGACCTCGTCGGACGCTGGACCGTGGTCCCTGCGAAGACCCTGAACGCCACACCCAGGCTCTACGTGGAGGCGGGCCGGGAGCGGTTCGTCGGCTGCCTGGACCGCAACCACGACGAGGTCTGCCAGGCCACCGAGCCGCACGGAGTGCTGCGCTCGTCCTACATCTACTGGTCGTCGTTCGCCGGCAACGGGCAGCTGATCCGCGGCCGGTGGGTGCACCCGGTCACCGGCGGGTCTCTCGCCTTCGAGGGCTCCCAGGGCGTGATCAACATGCTCGACACCCCGGCGGGCTACGGCGTGCGCACGACGTACCGCGGCCGGGTCGTCCTCCTGCCGACCCCGCCGGCGCCCATGTAGTCGGTCACGGGGTCGCGAGCAGGTCCTTCTCGGTGTACCTCTTGCCGACCGAGAGGTCGTACTGCACCAGCCGGTAGTCCCGCAGCAGCTGCCGCGCCCGCGGCGAGAGCCGGCCGCGCGGCTCGCGTCTGCCGTCCGCACCCAGCACGGTCCGGCCCTCGAGTGCCGGGACCTGCCGGCGCAGCTCGGTGAGCAACGCGTAGTACGGCGTCACCGCGACCCCGGCCCGCTCCGCCGCCAGGTCGACGAAGTGGGCCGGGCTCAGCACCGGTCCGGGTGCGGACGCGTCCGCGGGAGGCCGGCCGCGGGTGGGGAAGTTCGCCCACACGAGGTACGGCGTCCGGTGCATCTGCGCGCCGCCGTTCGCGGCGAACACGCTGTGCGGGTAGAAGCCGGGCAGATGGTCCCCGTAGAACACCAGCACCGTCGGCTCGTCGAAGCGGCGCAGGTCGCCCACCAGGGTCCGCATCGCGGCGTCGGAGTGCTCGAGCCCTCGGACGTACTGGCCGGCTTCGGACAGCACCTGCCCGTCCGGTCCGGTGACCTCCACCGGGTCGTCGTACCGGCCGGCGTAGGGCATGTGGTTCTGCATGGTCACGACGTTCATGAACACCGGCGCCCGCTCGGTGCGCAGCGTGCGTTCGACCTGCCCGAACGCCGACGCGTCCGAGACGTAGGCGTCGTGCCCGATCCGGGTCGGCGCGTGCATCGTGTCGTCGTACAGGAAGTCGTCGAAGCCGAACGTGCGGTAGACGTCGCGGCGGCGGTACATCTCGGTGGAGAACGGGTGCAGCGCCACCGCCTTGTGCCCGGTCGACTTCGCCCACGCGACCGCCGACGGGAACGACGCGTAGCTCGGGACGACCATCTGGTAGGGCACCCGCAGCTGGGCCGGGAACGCCGACGCGGACATGCCGGTGAGCGCCTCGAACTCCATGTTGGCGGTCCCGCCGCCGACGTTCTGCGCCAGCATCGACCCGGCGATCGGCGTCCGGACCGTGCATCAGCCGGCGGGTGAACGGGATCGGGTCCTCCGGCACGTGCACGCCGCGCAGCGCCGTCGGGTCGCTGAACGACTCCGAGAGCACCATCACGACGTTCACCCCGGCCAGGCCGGCCGGGTCCCGCGTCGCGTTGATCCGGTCGGCGGCGGCCCGGTAGCGCTCGGTGATCTGCGCCATCCGGGCGGCGGAGTACCCCTCGGGGACCGGCACCGGAGGGATGTCCAGGTTGTAGAGGACGCCGGCGACGAAGCCGTTGCCGAGGTAGTTCCGCTGCTGCGACCAGGCCCGCCAGCTGGCCCCGAGCGTGTCGTAGACACCCCGCGTCGCGTTGCCCGGCGCGTTGAACTGCACCGCGTTCGCCAGCACCAGCAGCCCGACCAGCCCGCCCGTGAGCCGCACCGCGAGCCGCGCCGGCGCCGGCAGGTCGGAGGCGATCGGCTCCGCGGCCGCCCGCCGGCGTCGCCCGACGACCAGCGCAGCTCCGACGGCGACGACGATGACGACCCCGGCGACCACCAGGGAACGCGGGTCCACCATCCGCAGCAGGAACCCGGGGTCCGAGGCGAACCGCCAGTCGGCGGGGTAGAGCGGCTCGTGCCGGAACAGCACCTTCTCGTGGTTCGCGAACGCGAGCACCCCGGTCGCCGTCCAGGCCAGCGCGGACGTCACCGCGAAGCGGCCCACGACCGCGTGCAGCGACCGCGACGACCGCCCACACCACGAGGGCGTCCAGCACGAACATGGCGGCGTAGGTCGGCGTCTTGAACCGCCACGGGTAGCCGTCCACCCCGAGGACCTGGACGAGCTCGAGCACCGCGTTGCAGCCCAGCGCGAGCAGCGCCGTCCGACGCAGCCCCGGGCGTACGGCGTCCCTCAGCCGGCCCACCCGGCCGCGCCGCGAGTCGTGGGCGCCGGCCCGGACTCGGGCCGCGAGGCAACCGTGCTCGCCACGCTCACCCCTTCCGGCCGCCCGTGCCGCCACCGGGAGGCGGCCGACCCGGAACCGTACCCCGGCGGCGCGGCGCACATTCGGTCGCCGACCGCCCGGCCGGGCTGCTCACCAGGCTGCGGTCCTGCGCCGACGCGACCACGACCAGCAGCGCGGGCACGCCGAGATAGAGGTAGTGCAGACCCTCCCAGGCCGCCGGGTCGAACCCCTTGCGCTCGAGGTCCCACAGCGCGACCGCGGCCATCGGAGCCGTGACCGCCAGCAGGTGCGCCCACCCGTCGTGCCGGCGCAGCAGACCCACCAGGCCGTGCTGCAGCACCACGGCCGCCGCCACGACAACCGCGACCACCGCCACGAGCAGCAGCCACGCGAGCCGGTCGTCCCCCAGGTCGCGCAGGATGCGGACCGACTTGCCGGCCAGGTGCCCCGGCCGGAACCGCGCCGGCGCGACCGCCCAGGTGCCGAGGTAGAGCGCCGTCGCCCCCAGCAGCACCGGCGCGACGACCCGCCAGGCCCGGGCGCCGGAGACGGCGAGCAGCACCATCCCCGACGCGGCGGTCACGACCAGCAGCGGCAGCCGGCTCGTCGCGAACAGGAAGTAGGCCGCGCCGCCCACGCACGTCAGCACCGGGTCGTGCCGCCGCAGCCCCAGGGTCGACGCGGTCGTCGCGGTGGCGAACAGCCAGCCGATCACCACCAGGTCCGAGCCCGTCGCCGCCATCTCGAGGAACAGCCAGCAGACGAGCTGGGTCAGGCTCAGCAGCACCGCCGTGCCCCGGTCCGTGAGCAGGGTCAGCACCCGGTAGCCCAGCAGGACGGCCAGGACCGGCACCACGACGAAGTAGCCGTCCCACAGCGCCAGCGGGAGGTACGGCACGAGCTCCCCGGGCCCCGTCGAGCACGGGTCCCCGAAGTAGCCCACCCCGTACGGCGCACGCAGCGACAGCACGTTGTCGACCAGCTTCCGGACGCAGTCGTCCTGGTCGGACCCGCGACCCACCGCACGCAGGGCGTCGGCGCGCGGGTAGGCGACCGACACCAGCACGAGCAGTGCGACGAGCCCCAGGGCGAGCACCCGGCGACGGCTCAGCAGCCCGCGGAGCCGGGGGCTCCGCAGGACGACGCCCCAGCCGAGGAGACCGGCCACGACGTAGGCCGCGTAGGCGGCGCCGGGCAGCGGGTCGACGTACTTGAAGAAGAAGCGGAGCGACAGCAGCAGCTGGACCGCGACCACGACCGTCAGCAGGACGCCGGCGCGCCCGGTCGCGGCTGGGTCCGGACGAGCTGCTCTCACACCGGGGACGAGTCACCACCGACCGGTCAGGTTCCCCCCAGACCGTGACCGAACGGTGACCACGACACGCACCCGCACGGGCGTCGGTGTCTGTACTGTTTCGCCGCTGGAGGGTCGGGCCGGGAACAGAGGGTGGGCTGGTGCTGGGGTTCGTCGTACGCCGGATCGTGTCCGGTCTGCTGGTGCTGCTCGTCACCTCGGTGTCGATCTTCACGCTGTTCTTCTACGGGCCCGCCGACCCGGCGCTGGCCTACTGCCCGGAGATGCACTGCAGCCCGGAGCGGCTCGAGCGGGTCCGGCACGCCCTGCACCTCGACGACCCGGTCGAGCAGCAGTACGCCGACTACATGAAGGGCATCTTCGTCGGCCGCGACTACCAGGCCGGCGCGATCACGATCGAGTGCCCGGCGCCCTGCCTCGGCGTCTCCTTCAAGCTGCGGACCAACGTCACGTCGCTGCTCTGGTCCCGCTTCCCGGCGACCGCGTCGATCGCGCTGGGCGGGGCGGCGCTGTTCCTCGTCTTCGGCGTCGGCCTCGGCGTCCTGGCCGCCCGCTCACGCGGCACACCGACCGACAAGCTCATCGTCGGCGGCACCCTGTTCATCAACGCGATGCCGTTCTACCTGTTCGCGCTGCTCGCCTGGCTGCTGCTGATCAGCAAGTTCGGGATCTTCCCGGAGAGCGGCTACTACTCGCCGTTCCAGGACGGCCCGCTGGCCTGGGGCAAGGGGCTGCTGCTCGCCTGGCTGGTGCTCGGCGTGACCTTCGCGACCGACTACGCGCGCTTCAGCCGCGGGTCGATGGTGGAGGCGCTCAACGAGGACTTCGTGCGCACGGCGCGCGCGAAGGGGCTCAGCGAGCGACGGACCGTGCTGCGGCACGCCCTGCGCGCGGCGCTGGTGCCGGTGGTGACGATCTTCGGCCTCGACCTCGCCGAGCTGCTGGGCGGCACCGTGTTCCTGGAGCGGATCTTCGACATCCAGGGCATCGGGATCACCGCGCTGGACGCGATCGGCACCAAGGACCTGCCGATCATCTCCGCGACCGTGCTGATCGCGGCGTTCCTGATCGTGGTCGCCAACGTGGTCGTCGACATCGTCTACAGCCTGGTCGACCCGCGGGTCCGGATGTACTGACCGAGCTCGGGCTAGCCGATCTCGACGGACCCGCCCTGGCAGCCCGTCAGCGGCCGCTTCTCGGTCGGCAGCGCCGTCTGGGGTACGGCGGTCCCGTCGGCGTCGAGCACCTGGAACTGCTGGGCGTACCTCGACCGGGGCTCGGGTCCCTGGAGCCAGGTCTGCAGGTGGGCGTAGCCGCCGTGCGCGCGGGTCTCGAACCACGGTCCCGGCACCCCGGCGACCCAGAACCGCTCCCGCACCGTGGCCACGGCAGGGGAGACCACCAGCCAGGTCGACTGCTCGAAGCGGCGCAGGCGGGTGCCGTCGCAGGTCCACGCGGCGCGGCCGTTCGAGAGGAACGCGACCGGCTCCTCGGCGGTCGGGGCGGGCAGCGGCGCCTGCGACGGGGCGTCGGTGCCGAACCGGTCGCAGAGGCGCACCTCGCCCTGGGCGTTGCGGAGCACGAGGACGGCGCTGGTCCCGCCGAGCCGGAGCTGCCGGACGCCGTACAGGACCTCAGGGTCGGTGCCCTCGGGGGTGAAGTCGGGGGTGGTGCACGCGGCGAGGTCGTCGGCGTCGGTCGGGCCCAGGTCGAGCTCGGTGACGCCGGTCGGGGAGGCGGTCGTCGACGGGTCGGCGGCAACCTGCGGGCTCGGGCCGTCCCCGCCGGACAGCGCCCTGAGCGAGCCGGCGCCGAGCACCAGCGCGGCGACCAGCATCGCCACGCCGACCACCGGAAGCAGCCGGTCGACGAGCTTCGTCATGAGCCCCCCTCGGGCGGGAAGAGGTCGTCCGTCGTGCCCCCACGACAGGTCGGGCTCCCCAGCCCTCGACCCGCAGACGAAAGCGCGCGGATCCACCGCGCGTCCGGGTCAGGCTACCCGCAGACGGGCCCCGGACCGATAGCCCGAACGAGCCCCTCGGCGGGCCTGCCGACAGCCCTCGGCTCTCCGTGGGCGGTGCCGCGCTCGGAATCCGCCCGGTTGATTGGTAGGGTTCTGCGTGCAGCAGATGCAAGTTCCAGCAGGTACGCCCGCGGAGTTTGTGATCCGACGGCGTTTTCTCTTGTATGAGCGTTAGCTTTTCGAGGGGGCTCGGCGTTTCACCGCATCTGTCGCGGGGCCGCCGAGGTGGCGGTTCCACGCCCCGTATGAGGAGTAAACGAGCATGGCTCAGGGCACCGTCAAGTGGTTCAACGCCGAGAAGGGCTTCGGCTTCATTGCGCAGGAGGACGGCGGCGACGACGTCTTCGTGCACTACTCGGCCATCCAGTCGCAGGGCTACAAGTCCCTCGACGAGAACCAGAAGGTCGAGTTCGACGTCACGCAGGGTCCGAAGGGCCCGCAGGCGGAGAACGTTCGCCCCCTCTGATCAGTCCTCAGGACCGATCCGAGAACAGAGAAGACGCCTGACCCTTCAGGCATCCGAGCGAGGACCCCGACGGACCACGTCGGGGTCCTCGTGTTTGTGCGAAATGACTATGGGTAGAAGCCGACGGCGTCGGTGAGAATTGGTGCAGGAGCAGATCACGTGGTTTGTCTCCCGAGTATCGCGACGTCACTGAGGGGAGGGGTCCGCGTGATGGACGACCAGCTCAATGTCCCGCTCGAGGACTCCGAGCTGCTCGCAGAGGTCGAGCTGACCACGAACCTGATCATCGCGGCCAGCGAGTCGGACACGACCCTGCCGCAGGACGAGGTGGACCGCCTGCTCGGCCTCGTGGGTGACGAGGGTCGTCAGCCGATCCCCACCCAGCCGATCCGCAACGGCTGACGCTGCCCAGGACGCTGCTCAGCGTCCCGCCGGCTCGAACGCCCGCAGCCGCAGCGAGTTCCCCACCACGCACACGCTCGACGCCGCCATCGCCGCGCCCGCGATCATCGGGTCCAGCAGCCCGAGCGCCGCGACCGGGATCCCCACGACGTTGTAGGCGAACGCCCAGAACAGGTTCTGCTTGATCGTGCGCAGGGTCCGCCGGGACAGCTCGATCGCGTCGGCCGCGGCCCGCAGGTCCCCGTGGGTCAGCGTCACGTCCCCGGCCTCGATGGCCGCGGCGGCGCCGGTGCCCATCGCCACACCCAGGTCGGCCGCGACCAGGGCGGCCGCGTCGTTGACCCCGTCGCCCACCATGGCGACCACGCGGCCCTCCTCCCGGAGCCGGGTGACGGCCGCGGCCTTGTCGGCCGGCATCACCTCCGCGACCACCTCGTCGATGCCGACCTCGGCGGCCACCGCCCGTGCCGTGGTGGCGTGGTCCCCGGTGAGCAGCACCGGGTGCAGGCCGAGCC
Organism: uncultured Actinomycetota bacterium; assembly: GCA_963827435.1. Lineage (GTDB taxonomy): Bacteria > Actinomycetota > Actinomycetes > Propionibacteriales > Nocardioidaceae > Nocardioides_B. The sequence goes on along the minus strand of CAWHAU010000018.1, from coordinate 21,677 downwards.
CTCGCAGCCGTCGTACGGCGTCCGCGCTCGTGCCCTTGACGGTGTCGCCGATGTCGAAGACGGCAGCCGGGCGGCCCTCGATCTCGACGAGCACGGCGGTGCGCCCGGCCTCGCGCGCGGTGAGCACCGCCTGCGCGAGGGCGTAGGGCAGGGAGCCCGGTGCGTCGGCGGTCGGCAGCGTGATGTCGGAGGGGGCCCGGCCGACCACGACGCGGCGACCGTCCACCACCCCGGAGACGCCGAAGCCCTCATGGTTCGTGAAGTCGGTGACCCGTGGGCTCGCGGACTGCCACGGCTGGGGGCCGGTCCGGGCGACGTACTCCGCGACAGCCCGGCCCAGAGGATGCTCCGACGACGCCTCCAGCGCGCCGGCCAGTCGGACCGCCTCGGCGTGGTGGGTGACCACCTCGTGCACGGCCATCCGGCCGGTGGTGACCGTGCCGGTCTTGTCGAGCACGACCGTGTCGATCCGGCGGGTCTGCTCCAGGACCCCCGCCTCGCGGATCACCACGCCGAGCTGGGCCGCCCGTCCGGTGCCGACCAGCAGCGCGGTCGGGGTCGCGAGCCCCAGGGCGCAGGGGCAGGCGATCACCAGCACCGCGACCGCGGCGACGAAGCCGCCGGCCGGGTCGCCGAGCAGCGCCCAGACGGCGAAGGTCAGCACCGCGAGCGCCAGCACCACCGGCACGAACACCGCCGACACCCGGTCCGCCAGCCGCTGCACGGGCGCTTTGGTGGCCTGCGCGTGCCGGACCAGGTCCGCGATCCGGGCGACCGCGGTGTCGCGGCCGACGCGGGTCACCTCGACGACCAGCCGGCCCGACGTGTTCAAGGTCGCGCCGGCGACCTCGTCGCCGGGCTGCTTGTCGACCGGCACGCTCTCACCGGTGAGCATCGACTCGTCGACGCCGGAGCGGCCGTCGAGGACCACACCGTCGGTGGCGACCTGCTCACCGGGACGCACCAGGAACCGCATGCCGGGACGCAGCAGGGACACGTCGACGAGCCGCTCGCGGCCGTCGTCCTCGAGCAGCGTCGCCTCCTTGGCGCCGAGCTCGAGCAGCGCGCGCAGCGCCGACCCGGCCCGCTGCTTCGCGCGGGTCTCCGCCCACCGGCCGAGCAGCAGGAAGGTGGTGACGGTGGCGGCGACCTCGACGTAGGTGTGCATGCCGCCCGTCACCGCCTGCACGACCGACCAGCCGTAGGCGACCAGCGTGCCGAGCGAGACGAGCGTGTCCATGGTGCTGGCGCCGTGCCGCGCGTTCAGCGCCGCCGCGCGGTGGAACGGCCAGCCGGCCCACAGCACCACGGGGGTCGCGAGCAGCAGCGCCGCCCAGCGCACCAGCGCGGTGTCCGGGATCCCCGGGAGCATGGTCAGCACCAGCACGAGGGCCGACAGCGGCGCCGCCACCACCAGCCGTCGCCGGTAGTCGTCGGCGATCCGCTGCTCCTCGTCGGAGGCGGCGGAGGTCGCGTCGTCGGAGGCCACCGCGGCGGTGTAGCCGGTGCTCTCGACGGTGCTGACCAGTGCGTCGACGTCGACGACCCCCGGCTCGTAGTCGACCGACGCGGACGCGGTGGCCAGGTTGACCGTCGCGTGCACCCCGTCGAGCCGGTTGAGCTTCTTCTCGACCCGGCCGACGCAGGACGCGCAGGTCATCCCGCCGACCAGCAGGTCGACGTGAGCCGGACCCTTCCGGCTGGTCGCGGCGTCTCGGAGGGAGACCACTCAGACCACCGCGTAACCGGCCTCGTCGACCGCGGCGCGCACCTGCTCCTCGCTCACCTCGCCGCCGCGGACGACGACGGTGCCGGCCTCGACGCTGACCTCGACCTCTGCGACACCGGGCACGGCCGCGACCTCCTGGGTCACGGCGGCGGCGCAGTGGCCGCAGGTCATCCCGGTGACGGTGTACGTCGTCTCGGTCACGTGTCTCTCCTGGGTGGGTCGGGCGGGGTCCGTCGACCATGTCTGTCTGTCTGTCTTCTTGGGGGTCAGGTGCGGAGCAGGCGCGCGATCGCCTGGGTGGCCTCGGCCACCTTCTCGTCGGCCGACTCGCCGCCGGCCGCGACCGCGTCGCGCACGCAGTGCCCGAGATGGTCCTCGACCAGACCGACCGCGACGCTCTGCAGGGCTTTGTTCACGGCCGACACCTGGGTGAGGATGTCGATGCAGTAGACGTCCTCGTCGACCATCCGGTGCAGCCCTCGCACCTGGCCCTCGATACGCCTGAGCCGGGCGAGGTAGGCCGCCTTGTTGTCGTGGTAGCCGTGGGTCTCCGCCATGGGCTCGACTGTATACCCCCACCCGGTATATACCCAAGCCTGAGTTGCGTACGGATGCCCCGCTACGCCTAGCATGTGCCACGGCTTGTTCACGCCTGTGACCGAGCTTGTCTGAGTCCGTTCTCCAGGAGTTCTTCGTGGCACTGCGCTTCCGCCCTGCCGACACCACGTTCTACGACCTCTTCACCCAGTCGGCCAGTCACCTGGTCGAGGGTGCCGGGCTGCTCGCCGAGATGCTCGGCGAGGGCAACGACCGTGAGGTCATCGCGCAGAAGATGCGGGACGCCGAGCACGCGGCTGACGAGACCACGCACGACATCGTGCGCCGGGTGAACACCACCTTCGTCACGCCGTTCGACCGCGAGGACATCTACGCCCTCGCCTCCGAGCCTCGACGACGTCATGGACTTCATGGAGGAGGCCGTCGACCTGACCCTGCTCTACGAGGTCGTCGAGCTGCCCAAGGAGCTCGCCAACCAGGTCGAGGTCATCCAGCGCTGCGCCGAGCTGACCGCCGAGTCGATGCCGCGGCTGCGCACGATGCAGGACCTCGAGGAGTACTGGATCGAGATCAACCGGCTCGAGAACCTCGGCGACAAGAGCTACCGACGGATCCTGGCCAAGCTGTTCAGCGGGAAGTACGAAGCCCTCGAGGTGCTCAAGCTCAAGGACATCGTCGACTCCCTCGAGGACGCCATCGACGCGTTCGAGTCGGTGGCCAACATCGTCGAGCAGATCGCCGTCAAGGAGTCCTGAGCGTGGACCTCGCGATCGTCATCGCGGTCGTCGTCATCGCCCTCGCGTTCGACTACACCAACGGGTTCCACGACGCCGCCAACGCGATCGCGACCTCGGTCTCGACGCGTGCCCTGACGCCCGCGCATCGCGCTGGTCGTCGCGGCGGTGATGAACTTCGTCGGCGCGCTGCTCGGCCAGCAGGTCGCGCACACCGTCAGCGACGACCATCGTGCCGCCCGAGGGCCGTCCACGGCCTGGTGGTCGTGATGGCCGGGCTCATCGGCGCGATCACCTGGAACCTCATCACCTGGTACTTCGGCCTGCCGTCGTCGTCCTCGCACGCGCTGATCGGTGGTTTGGTCGGCGCCGCGCTCGCGGCCTCGGCCGGCTGTGCACTGGAGCACGATCGTGGACAAGGTCGTGATCCCGATGGTCGTCTCGCCGCTGGTCGGCTTCGCGCTCGCCTTCTTGGTGATGCTGTCGATCATGTGGATCTTCCGGCGCGGCAACCCGCACAAGATCAGCCGTGGCTTCCGGTTCATGCAGACCCTGTCCGCGTCGGCGACTCGCGCTCGGCCACGGCCTCCAGGACGCCCAGAAGACGATGGGCGTGATCTTCCTGGCCCTGGTCACGGGCGGCTACTACGCGGCCGACGACGAGCCTCCCGCTGTGGGTGATCATCGCGGCCGCCTCGGCGATCTCGCTGGGCACCTACTCCGGTGGCTGGCGGATCATGCGGACCCTCGGCCGGCGGATCATCCACCTCGACCCGCCCCGCGGCTTCTCTGCGGAGTCGGTCGGCGCCGGCGTGCTGTACACGACGGCGTTCGCGTTCCAGGCGCCGGTCTCCACCACGCACATCATCACCTCGGCCATCATGGGTGCCGGCGCGACCAAGCGACGGTCCGCCGTTCGGTGGGGCGTGGCCGCGAACATCCTGGCCGCCTGGGTGCTGACGTTCCCGGCCGCCGGCCTGATGGCCGCGCTGGTCTACTTCGTGCTCAAGTTCGTCCTGCGGCTGCCCTGACGCCGGCGACCCGGCTGGGTCTCGAGACGCCACGCTCGCAGGCTCACGAGGCTCCTCGCCCAACGGGCCCCGGACATGCGAACGGGCCGTGTCCCCCGTGCACACGGCCCGTCGCACTGTCACCCTGATCCCTGGTGATCAGCCCCCGGCACGGTGGAGACGGCGCTCGCCGCCGGTCATGACGCGGAAAACGAACATTTCGGACAGGTCACCCGAACCGGCCGGAGATGTAGGCCTCGGTGGCGGGCTCCTCGGGGTTGCTGAAGATCTTCCGCGTCGGGTTCATCTCCACCAGCTGGCCCGGCTTGCCGGCGCCGGCCAGGTTGAAGAACGCGGTGTCCTCCGAGACCCGGGCGGCCTGCTGCATGTTGTGGGTCACGATGACGATCGTGTAGTCGCTCCTGAGGTCGTGGATCAGGTCCTCGATCGCCGAGGTCGAGATCGGGTCGAGCGCCGAGCACGGCTCGTCCATCAGCAGCACCTGCGGCTCGACCGCGATCGCGCGGGCGATGCACAGCCGCTGCTGCTGGCCGCCGGACAGGCTCGCGCCCGGCTTGCCGAGCCGGTCCTTGACCTCGGTCCAGAGGTTCGCGCCGCGCAGCGACTTCTCGACGATCTCGTCGGCCTTGGCCTTCGGGATCTTCTTGGAGTTCAGCCGCGAGCCGGCCAGCACGTTCTCGTAGATCGACATCGTCGGGAACGGGTTCGGCCGCTGGAAGACCATGCCGACCTGGCGGCGCACCTCGACCGGGTCGACGTCCGCGCCGTAGAGGTCCTGGCCGTCGATCACGATCTTGCCCTGCACACGCGCGCCGGGGATCACCTCGTGCATGCGGTTCAGCGAGCGGAGGAAGGTGGACTTGCCGCACCCGGAGGGCCCGATCAGGGCCGTCACCGAGCGGGCGGGGATGGTCATCGACACGCCCTCCACGGCCTTGAAGTCGCCGTAGTAGATGTCGAGGTCGGAGACGTCGATGCTCTTCGCCATGAGATGTGTCCTTGCTTCTTGTCGTCGGCCGGCCGGTCGGTCAGCGGGCGGTCTTGGGGGAGAACAGGCGACCGAGCAGGCGGGCCAGCAGGTTCAGCGCCATCACGATCACGATCAGCACCAGCGCCGCGCCCCAGGCACGCGCCTGGCCGAACTCCGCAGGCACACCGGGCTGCATGTACGAGTAGTAGATGAACACCGGCAGCGTCATCATCCGCTCGCCGAACAGGTTCAGGTTCACCGAGTCGGTCGAGCCGGCGATGATCAGCAGCGGGGCGGTCTCACCGATGACGCGGGCCATGGCGAGCGTGACGCCGGTGATGATGCCCGCGAGCGCCGTCGGCAGCACGACCTTGACGATGGTCCGCCACTTCGGCACGCCCAGGGCGTACGACGCCTCGCGCAGCTCGTCCGGGACCAGCTTGAGCATCTCCTCGCAGGAGCGCACGACGATCGGGATCATCAGCAGCGAGAGCGCGACCGCCCCGCCGATGCCCATCCGGACGCCGGGCCCGAAGATCAGCGCGAACAGCGCGTAGGCGAACAGCCCGGCCACGATCGACGGGATGCCGGTCATCACGTCGACGAAGAAGGTGATGGCCCGTGCGACCTTGTTGCCGGCGCCGTACTCGACCAGGCAGATCGCCGTCATGATGCCGACCGGCACCGAGATGACGGTCGCCGCCAGCGTGATCAGCAGGGTGCCGAGGATCGCGTGGTAGATGCCGCCGCCCTCGCCGATGACGTTGCGCATCGAGTAGGTGAGGAACTGGGCGTTGATGACGTGCAGGCCGTTCTCGATCACGGTGCTGAGCAGTGAGATGAGCGGCAGCAGCGCGAGCGCGAAGGCCACCCAGACCAGGGTGCTGACCAGGCGGTCTGTGGCGGCTCGCTTGTTCTCGACCAGCAGCGACCACACCGGCAGGGCGACGCCGAACAGCACGATCGCGAGGACGGCCCAGCCGACCAGGCCCCAGCCCAGCGAGAGCGTGACCAGCGCGGAGGCCGACGCCGCAAGGCCGGCCACCAGCCAGCCCGCCCACCGGGGCAGGCGGGGGTGGCTCAGCGGCAGGCTGCCCGACCGGGTGGGTCGGGTGGCGGTGGAGGTGTCGGGCACCCTCGGCTCCTGACTGTTCGACTCGGCCGTGCGGTGGGTGGCGGGGCTCTTCGTCTTCGCCATCTCTACCTCCGGTTCCCGCGGGCGACGATCGCGCGCGCGGCGAAGTTCACCGCGAACGTCAGCACGAACAGCACCAGGCCGCTCGCGATGAGCGCGTTCACCCGCAGCTGCGTGGCCTCGGGGAACTGCAGCGCGATGTTCGCGGCGATCGTCGACGGGTTGTCGCTGCTGATCAGGTTGAACGTGATGATCCCGGAGGCCGAGAGCACCATGGCGACGGCCATCGTCTCGCCGAGGGCGCGGCCCATGCCGAGCATGACCGCGGACACGATGCCGGAGCGGGCGTAGGGGAACACGGCCATCCGGATCATCTCCCAGCGCGTCGCGCCGAGCGCCAGGGCGGCCTCCTCGTGCAGCGTCGGGGTCTGCAGGAAGACCTCGCGGGTGATCGCGGTGATGATCGGGATGGCCATGATCGCGAGCACGATGCCGGCGGTGAGGATGGTCTTGCCGGTGGCCGAGGCCGGGCCGGCGAAGAACGGCAGGAAGCCGAGGTACTTCTCGAGCCACTCGTAGACCGGGGTCAGGTGCCGGCCCAGGTAGCCGATGCCCCAGAGGCCGTAGACGACGGAGGGTACGGCGGCCAGCAGGTCGATCGCGTAGCCGACCGAGCGGGCCAGCTTGCGGGGCGCGTAGTGCGAGATGACCAGCGCGACGCCCAGGGAGAGCGGGGTGGCGATGAGGAGCGCCAGCGTCGCCGCCAGGACCGTGCCGAACAGCAGTGGCCAGACGTAGGCGACCAGGTTGCTGGCGCCGAAGTAGGCGTCCGGGGACGCGTGGAAGGCCGGAGCACCCTCGATGGTCAGGAAGATCGCGACGCCGGCGAGGGCGACGAGGATCAGCAGACCGGCAGCCCAGCTCACACCGGCGAAGATCAGGTCGCCGGGGCGCTTCTTGGTTCGTGTGGTCGGGGCCACGGTGGTGGTCACCTGGGGCGCTCCTCTCGGGGGCGGGAACCGGTCGAGCCGGCGGAGGTCAGCTGACCCCCACCGGCCCGACCGTCAGGCAGTCAGCCGAGTCGGCTGCTTACTTGGCGGCGATCTGGTCGGCGATGGCGACCGCGTCCCCACCCAGCTTGCTGGGCAGCGGCGCCGAGCCGGCCGTCTTGGCAGCGGCGGCCTGGCCGTCGGTGCCGAGCAGGTACGTGAGGTAGCCCTTGACCAGGTCCGCCTTGTTCTTGTCGGCGTAGGTCGGGCAGGCGATCACGTAGGACGCGAGCGTCAGCGGGTAGGCGCCGGACTCCGTCGTGGTGCGGTCGATGTCGATGGCCATGTCGTTGTCGCCGCGGCCCGACTCGACCTGCGAGACCTCGATGACCTTGGTGGCGCCCTCGGCGGTCGGCTTGACGAACGCGTCGCCGACCTTGATGGCGGCGGTGCTCAGGTCGCCGGCCTGGCTCTCGTCGGCGTAGCCGATCGTGCCCTTGCCGTTCTTGACCGCCTCGATGACACCGGAGGTGCCCTCGGCGCCCTCGCCGCCCTTGAGCGGCCAGTCGCTGCCCGGCTCGGACGTCCAGGCGCCCTCGCCGGCCTTGCTCAGCCACTGGGTGAGGTTGTCGGTGGTGCCGGAGCCGTCCGAGCGGTGCACCGGGACGACCCGGTCGCTCGGCAGCTTGGCGTCGGGGTTGTCGGCCTTGATCGCCGCGTCGTCCCACGTCTTGATCTTGCCGGCGAAGATGTCGGCGGCGGTCTTGGCGGACAGCTGCAGGTTGTCCACGCCCTCGAGGTTGTAGACCAGGGCGACGGGGCTGATGTAGGCCGGCACCTCGAGAGCGGTCTCGCCGTTGCAGACCTTCTTGGAGGAGGCGAGCTCCTCCTCGGACAGGGCCGAGTCGGAGCCGGCGAAGTCCACGCCACCGGACAGGAACTGCTCGCGGCCGCCGCTCGACCCGACCGGGTCGTAGTTCACGGTCGCGCCGGAGTTCGTCGACTGGAAGCCGGAGGTCCAGGCGCCCTGCGCCGCCTCCTGGGCGCTCGAGCCGGCCCCGTTGAGGGTGCCGCTGAGCTGGGGGCCGTCGGACGAGGACGCATCCGCCGACTTCTCGTTGCCCGCGGCGCAGCCGGTGAGGGCCATCCCGAGGACAAGAGCAGCCGTCGCCGGAGCGGCCACGGTGCGGAAAGAAGTGCGCTTCACTTCGTATCTCCTGAAGAAGAGTTCTTGGACAGACAGATATCTCGGTCAGTCCAGAAACTAGGGAGTCGAGGTGAAGCGACCTTCGGCGTCGGGTGAACGGGGGGTGAACGACCGCCCTGCGGTTTGGCCACGCGCTGCGGGCCATGAGACGGCCGTCACGTGAACGACGGTGCGGCGGGGTGATCTTCCGGCGGAAAACCGCCCAATCAGGCCTCGTGCAGCTCGAGTCCGACGACCTGCCCGCGGCGGTGGTGCACGACCAGCATCGAGCCGGGGTTCAGCTTCGGGTCGCGCACCCCGAGGGCCTCGTAGACGTGCGGCAGGACCGGCCGGTGGGTGCACAGGACCACCGGCTCGCGACGCTCGAGCAGCTCGTGCACGATCCGCTCGACCGCCTCCGGGGTGGCGTCCTCCTCGGACAGCTCGTCGGTGACCTCCACCTCGAGGTCGGCGACGTCGGCGTACGGGCTCACCGTGGTCCAGCACCGCTTGCTGCTCGAGCTGACGACCCGCTCGACGCCGTACGCGCTGAGCACCGGCACCACCGTCTCGGCCTGCAGCTCGCCCTCCGCGGCCAGCGGCCGCTTGCGGTCGTCGCCCGTCCACTGCTTGCGCGGCTCGGCCCTGCCGTGCCGCAGCACCACCAGCGGGTGGGACTTCTTGCGGACCGCGGCCGCCTCGGCCAGCGTCTCCCGGTCGCGCTCGTAGGTCAGCGTCTCCGCGGCCTTGTCGAGCGGCACCCAGGCGACCGCGTCGATCTCCGCGTTCGGCCGGTACGTCGAGACGTCGTCGTCGTGCACCACGCGGGCCACCCAGTAGTGCACGAGCTTCGGCCGGACCCAGCCGTTGCGGACCTGGTAGGCCTGCGTCGACAGCCGTGGCCCGAGCCGTACGTCGAGCCCGGTCTCCTCCGCCACCTCGCGTACGGCGGCCGTGGTGACGTGCTCACCCGGGTCCAGCTTGCCCTTGGGGAAGGACCAGTCGTCGTACTTCGGCCGGTGCACGAGCAGCACCTCCGGCCCCTTGCGGACCACGACCGCGCCAGCGGCCACGATGAGGTCTGGCTCGGTCACGCCACTAGGTTATGGCGTGCGGGGCCGGAGAAAGGTGAACGCCTGGTGCACACACGTGTCGTCGTCTATGTCTCGGGAGCGGTGATCGTCGTGCTGCTGGCGTCCGTGGTGGCCTGGCGGCTGCTCGGTGCGGGGTCGACCTACGAGGCCGCGCTGGGGACCTTGCCGAAGTCCACGCTTCGCGCGACGTTCACCGACTGGGCGCACGTGCGGTCCGACGCGGGCGGCGCGTCGCTCGGCGCCGGCGCGTCGCGGACCGAGGTCGAGTCGTTCCTGTCGAAGGCCTACGACCTCGACCTGACGACCGGCTCGGCGGTGGCGGAGTCGACGTACGCGATGCAGGAGAAGCTCGGCTTCTCGCCTCTCGATGCGCAGTGGGAGGCGTTCGGCCAGGGCCGCGACGGCCAGGTCGACGTGATGCGCGTCGACGACGACGTGGATCTCGCGGGCGTGGAGAGGGCACTGCGGCGGCTCGGCTACACGCCGCCGCGGACCGACCCCGGCTGACGGCGGCACCTGGGTCGGGGGAGCGGACCTGGTCGCCTCGATCGACCCCGACCTGACGCCGGTGCAGCAGAACGTCGCGATCCTGTCCGACGACCACCTGGTGCTGATGAGCGACAGCGCGTCGTACCTCTCGGCCGCCACCTCGGTCGCGAAGGGCGACGAGGACGCACTGTCCGACGACGAGGGCGTCTCCTCGCTCGCGAAGGCGTCCGGCGACCCGGTCACCGCCGTCCAGTGGTCGTCGACGTTCGCCTGCGAGGACCTGAGCATGGGCTCCGCCGACGACGAGGACCAGCGCGTCGGCGACGACCTGGTGGCCAGGGCCGGGGACGTCAGCCCGGTCGAGGGCGTCGTGATGGCCCAGCAGGCCGACCGCTCGATCGTCTTCGGCCTGCACTTCGAGACCTCCGACCAGGCCTCGACCAACCTGCAGACCCGCGTCGACCTGGCCTCCGGCGACGCCCCCGGCCAGGGCGGCTCCTTCGCCGACCGGTTCACCCTCGCCTCCGGCACCGCCGAGGACCAGGACGTCGTCCTCACCACCGAGCCCACCCGCCGCGACGCCTCCGTGCTCTCCGACCTGTCGTCCGGGCCGGTGCTGTTCGCGACCTGCTGACTCGGTCCCCTCGTCCCGGTAGTCCGTGACGTTCTGGCTGAGCTCAGCGCGAGGCCTCCGACGTCCCTACCGGTACGGACGGTCCACCGCCGGCGGTTCAATCGCGATGAGGATCTCCTGCAGGTCGCGCAGAGGGTTGCCGTCCTCGTCGACGTGGTGCCGGACCCACTCGCCGGAGGACGTCAGCCACCAGGACGACGTGCCGTCGTCGAAGGCGAGGTCCAGCAGCCGGCCTCACCTCGTCGATCTGCGCCTGGCCGGGCAGGTCCACCAGGGCCTCGACCCGACGGTCTCAGCTTGCGGTGCATCAGGTCGGCCGACCCGATCCACACCGACCGCGGTGCCGCCGTTCTCGAACCAGAACACCCGGCTGTGCTCGAGGAACCGTCCGAGCACCGACCGGACCCGGATGTTCTCCGACAGGCCGGGCACCCCTGCCCGCACCGAGCAGATGCCGCGGGTCAGCAGGTCGACCGGCACACCGGCGATGGACGCCCGGTAGAGCTCGTCGATGACTGCCTCGTCGACGATGGAGTTCGCCTTGATCCGGATCCGCGCCGGACGGCCTGTCGGCGTGCTTGCGTCGACCTCCTCGCGGATCTTCGCCTAGCAGTCCCTCGCCGCACGCCGTCAGGCGCCACCATCAGGTGCTCGTAGGAGGCGTTGCGCGAGAAGCCAGACAGGTCGTTGAACAGGCGCGCGACGTCCTTCGCCTATGCCCTCGTGCGCGGTCAGCAGCCGCGTAGTCCTCGTACATCCGCGCTCTCCCCTCCTCGGGTTGCCCGCCGTCCATGTGTCACTTCTCACCGGCTCCGCCTCTACCCAGTCTCGCACCACCATCGCGCTGCTCGCCGTGCTTCCCAAGCCTCCCATCCCTTATACTACTTCACGCCGCCGCTCTCTAATCTACGAACCCAGCTCATATTCTCCTCCTCTACGAAACTCTCCTCTAGCTCCACTAGTACCAACACTTTCTCTCCCCTCCTCCTCCCATCAGCCCCCGCCTCTTCGTTCTCGCGGCATACGCGCCGCGGACCCGCCCGTCCCCTGGGGTCCACCGGCACCGGTCTGACCACGCCGTCGGGCGGGTCGCAGACCGGGTCCCATCGGTGCCGGGGCGACGTCACCCCGCCAGGCTCGCCTCACCTCCCGCAGCGTGGGGCGTTGTCCACAGCCCAATCCGCCCCGCTCCGGTAGTCCGTGACGAAATGGCTGAGATCAGGCCTGAAACCAGCCAGAACGTCACGGACTACCCGGAGGCGGGAGCGTCAGCGCGAGGCGTCCGACGTCGCGACCGGCCGGGCGCTCCGCCGGCGGCGGTTCGTCGCGATGAGGGTCTCCTGCAGGTCGCGCAGGGGGTTGCCGTCCTCGTCGAGGTGGTGCCGGACCCACTCGCCGGAGGACGTCAGCCACCAGGACGAGGTGCCGTCGTCGAAGGCGAGGTCCAGCAGCCGGCTCACCTCGTCGATCTGCGCCTGGCCAGGCAGGTCCACCAGGGCCTCGACGCGACGGTCGAGGTTGCGGTGCATGAGGTCGGCCGACCCGATCCACACCGACGGGGTGCCGCCGTTCTCGAACCAGAAGATCCGGCTGTGCTCGAGGAACCGTCCGAGCACCGACCGGACCCGGATGTTGTCCGACAGGCCGGGGACCCCGGGCCGCACCGAGCAGATGCCGCGGGTCAGCAGGTCGACCGGCACACCGGCGATGGACGCGCGGTAGAGCTCGTCGATGACCGCCTCGTCGACGATGGAGTTCGCCTTGATCCGGATCCGCGCCGGACGGCCGGCGGCCTGGTGCTCGACCTCCTCGCGGATCTTCTCCAGCAGTCCCTCGCGGACGCCGTCGGGCGCCACCATCAGGTGCTCGTAGGAGGCGTTGCGCGAGAAGCCCGACAGGTTGTTGAACAGGTGCGCGACGTCCTCGCCGATGCCCTCGTGCGCGGTGAGCAGCCCGTAGTCCTCGTACATCCGCGCGGTCTTCGGGTTGTAGTTCCCGGTGCCGATGTGGACGTAGCGCCGGATCCCCTCGGCCTCGTCGCGCACCACCATCGCCAGCTTGCAGTGCGTCTTCAGGCCGACCTGCCCGTAGACGACGTGGCAGCCGGCGTGCTCGAGCTTGCGGGCCCAGCGGATGTTCGCCTCCTCGTCGAAGCGCGCCTTGAGCTCGACGAGCACGAGCACCTGCTTGCCGGCCTCGGCCGCGTCGATCAGCGCCTGGATGATCGGTGAGTCGCCGGAGGTGCGGTACAGCGTCTGCTTGATCGCCAGCACGTGCGGGTCGTCCGCGGCCTGCTCGATGAAGCGCTGCACCGAGGTGGAGAACGAGTCGTACGGGTGGTGCAGGAGTACGTCGGAGCGGCGGACCGCCTTGAACACGTCGACCGGCGAGGCCGTCTCCACCTCGGCGAGCTGCGAGTGGGTCGACGGCACGAACGCGGGGTACTTCAGCTCGGCCCGGTCGATGTCGGCGATGTCGTGCAGACCGGTCAGGTCGAGCGGGCCGGGCAGCCGGACCACCTCGCCGGGCGAGACGCCGAGCTCGGAGACCAGCAGCTCGAGGATGTGGTCGTCCATCGACTCCTCGACCTCGAGCCGCACCGAGGGACCGAACCGTCGCCGCAGCAGCTCCTTCTCCAGCGCCGCCAGGAGGTTCTCGGCGTCGTCCTCCTCCACCTCCAGGTCCTCGTTGCGGGTCACCCGGAAGGTGTGCACCCCGAGCACCTCCATGCCGGGGAACAGCCGCTTCATGTGGTCGGAGATGACGTCCTCGAGCGGCACGAACCGCTGCTCGCCGACCGGCACGAAGCGCGAGAAGATCGGCGGCACCTTGACGCGCGCGAAGTGCTCCTTGTTGGTCTTCGGGTTGCGGACCAGCACCGCGAGGTTCAGCGAGAGCCCGGAGATGTACGGGAACGGGTGCGCCGGGTCGACCGCCAGCGGCGTGAGCACCGGGAACACCCGGTTCTTGAACAGCCGCTTGCACTGCTTCTGCTCGTCGGGGGTGAGGTCGTTCCACCGCAGCAGCTCGATGTCCTCCTTGGCGAGCGCCGGGACGATCTCGTCGCGGAACAGCTTCGCCTGCCGAGCCATCAGCGCCGACGTCGTCGACCAGATCTGCTCGAGCACCTCGCGCGGCATCAGCCCCGAGGCGGCCGGCACCGCGACCCCCGCGGCGATGCGGCGCTTCAGGCCGGCCACCCGGACCATGAAGAACTCGTCGAGGTTCGAGGCGAAGATCGCCAGGAACCGCACCCGCTCCAGCAGCGGCAGCGTCGGGTCCTCGGCGAGCTCGAGCACCCGGGTGTTGAAGCGCAGCCAGGACAGCTCGCGGTCCAGGAACCGGTCGGCGGGCAGGTCGGAGGCCGCGGCGTCGTACGGCGGCTCGATGTCGAACGGCTCGGACGGCACGGCGCGCAGGTCGGTCGGGCCGTCCTGCGCAGGACCACCCACGTGTGCGGCGAGCGGGGTGCCGGAGGCGGAGTCGACAGTCATGCCCTCCATCGTCGCACCACCAGGTGAACACGGGGTAGCGATCGTTCCGGCCGCCGGTACGGTGCCCGCTATGACCCGTTGGACCTCCCAGCTCGAGGCAGGAGTCCTCCGCACGGCGCTGGGGCTGCCCCCGTCCGTCGTACGACGGCTCGCCGGGCGCCCGCTCCTCCGGGACGGCCAGGTGCTCGACCCGGAGACCCAGCTGCTGCTGCGCCTGGAGAAGCTGACCGGCGAGCCGCCGCTCGCCTCGCTGCCGATCCCCGAGGGACGTACGGCGATGCGGCGCCAGACCCGGCTGACCGGAGGCCGTCAGCGGATCGGGCGGACCGACGACCTCGAGGTCCCCACGCCCGCCGGCCCGATGCGCGCCCGGCTGTACACGCCGACCGCGTGTCCTGAGGAGCCGAGCGGCGCTCGAAGCCACGGGGCTGCTGGTCTACCTGCACGGCGGCGGGATGGTCTACGGCGACCTGGACACCCACGACGCGACCTGCCGGCTGCTGGCCGAGCGGGCGGGCGTGCGGGTGCTCGCGCTGGACTACCGGCTCGCACCGGAGCACCGCTACCCGGCCGGTCTCGACGACTGCTGGGCGGGCTACCAGTGGGCCGTCGAGCACGCCGAGGAGCTGGGGGTGGACCCGGAGCGGGTCGCCGTCGGCGGTGACTCGGCCGGGGGGTACTTCGGCGCCGTGGTCGCGATCCGCGCCGCCAACGCCGGCGTGCCGTGCGCGTTCCAGCTGCTCGTCTACCCGGTCGACCAACCACGTCGACGTCAGCCGCAGCCGGGAGATGTTCTGCCAGGGCTTCTACCTCGACCAGGCGTTCATGGACCTCGCCGATGGACGCCTATCTCGGCCCCGGACGTCGACCGCGCCGACGCCGACGTGTCCGTGCAGTACACCGAGAAGCTCCCCGACGGCCTCGCGCCCGCGCTCGTGGTCACGGCCGGTTTCGACCCGCTCCGCGACGAGGGCGAGACCTACGCCCGCACCCTGGCCGAGGCGGGTGTCCAGGTCGAGCTGCAGCGCTACCCGGGCTTCATCCACGGCTTCTTCAACATCGTCGGCGTCGGGCGCTCCAACCGGGCCGCGGTCGCCGAGATCGCCGCCAAGCTGAAGGCGGCCCTCAACCCCGCCGACCGCCGCTGGTTGAGGTGCCGTCCGCCGCCGCTGGTTGAGGTGCGAGCGGAGCGAGCCTCGAAACCAAGGCGCCCGAGGCAGGGAGGTTTCGAGGTCCTCGCCCAGGGGCTCGGGCACCTCAACCAGCGGCGGCGGCACCTCAACCAGCGTGAGCCCGCTCAGCGCGGGCGTACATCACGTGCGTGTCCGAGGCGGCGTGCGTGAACCCGAGCCGCTCGTAGACCGCGACCGCCGGCGCGTTGTCCGACTCGACGTACAGGATCACCTCGGCCAGCCCCCGCGACGCCAGGTGGTGCAGCCCGGTCAGCGTCAGCAGCCGCCCCAGCCCGCCGCCCTGCGCGGTCGGTGCGATGCCCACGACGTACACCTCGCCGAAGTCCCCGGCGGGCTCGCGGTGCTCCTTCGTCCAGTGGTAGCCGAGCAGCTCGTCACCGCGCCAGGCGAGGAAGAACCCGGCCGGGTCGAACCATGGCTCGGCGATCCGGGCGTCGAGGTCCGCGCGGGTCATCCGGCCCTGCTCGGGGTGGTGCGCGAAGGCGGCCGCGTTGACGGCCAGGAAGGCGTCCTCGTCGACCCCCACCCGGAACGCCCGTACGTCGACCGAGGACTCGACCGCCGATGCCTCCAACGCCGGCAGGTCGTCCAGCGTCCGCCGCATCACCCACAGGTCGCGCACGCGCCGCAACCCGAACCGGGGGGCGAGCGCGGCGGCCGCGGGGTGGTTGCCGTGCGACCAGGCGGTCAGGCCACCGGTCGGCGGGACGGCCGCCGCGGCGAGCGCAGCGCCGACGCCACGGCCCCGGGAGTCCGGCTGACCACGAGGTCGAGCGCCCCGTCCCGCAGCCAGGCGAACCCGTCGGACCCGGCCAGCCACAGCTCCGACCCCTCCACGCCGTGGTGCCGCAGCCGCAGCAGGGCCGCCTCGTCGAGGGCGTCCACGCCGTCGGCGGACGCAGCGGAGGCGAGCACCGAGCGCACCACGGCCGCCGGGCCGGTGTCGGACGCCCAGGCGAAAGAACCGGGCGCGACGCGCGTCACGCTGCTGGCAGAGGTCATGCGCGCCACCCTATACTCGGCGTGACGAGAGGGGCCCGTGGTGCAGGTGCTGCTCGTGCTCGTCGCCGCGACGCTGTCGCCGCTGCTGGGGCTCGCCTGCTGCTCTGGCTGGCGCACCTCGAGGACACCCTGCCCCGCGACGTGCGAGCGCGCCTCCCGCAAGCCGGCCCCCGCGCCGATCCTGGCGATACCGGTGCGCGCATCGGCCACGCCGGTGGTGACGATCCCGGAGCAGCGCGCCGCAGCGGAGGCCGAGGTCGCCGCGTCGCCGGCGGTCTGACGCCTAGACGTTCTCGCGCTCCCGGTCGCCGCTGTCCTTGGGCGGCAGCACGAAGCGGTAGCCCACGTTGCGCACGGTCCCGATGAGCGTCTCGTTCTCGGGGCCGAGCTTCGCGCGGAGCCGGCGCACGTGCACGTCGACGGTGCGGGTGCCGCCGAAGTAGTCGTAGCCCCAGACCTCCTGGAGCAGCTGCTCGCGCGTGAACACCCGGCCCGGGTGCTGCACGAGGTACTTCAGCAGCTCGAACTCCTTGAAGGTCAGGTCGAGCGGGCGACCGCCCAGCTTCGCGGTGTACGTCGAGTCGTCGACCGTGACCTCGCCGGAGCGGATCACGTGGGCCTCGGGGTCGTCGGCGTCGCGCTGCGCGGCGAGCCGGCCCACGGCCAGCCGCAGCCGGGCCTCGAGCTCGGCCGGTCCGCAGGTGCACAGCAGCACGTCGTCCATGCCCCAGTCGGCCGCGACCACGGACAGCCCGCCCTCGGTGACGACGAGCAGCACCGGGACGTCGGAGCCGGTGGTCCGGATCAGCCGGCACAGGTCGCGGGCGTGCGCGAGCTCCTTGCGACCGTCCACGAGCACCAGGTCGACGTCCGGGGCGTCGAGCAGCGCGCTGCCCTCGGCGGGCAGGATCTTCACCTGGTGGGGGAGCAGGGCGAGGGCGGGCAGCACGTCGGCCGACGGCTGGGTCGTGCTCGTCAGCAGCAGCAGGGTGCTCATGGCACCTCCCGGGTAGCGGGGGGCTTGCCGACTCGCCGTTGAGCCGTTGAGTCGCGCCGGCTCGCTGGCCGTCTTGCGCGATAAGGAAGGATACCGAACATGAGCGACCCTGCTGGCCGAACCGTCTCAGGGGTGGGTCACGTCACGGTCCGCTACTGGGCGGCGGCGCGGGCGGCGGCCGGCGTGGACGCCGAGCCGGTGCCGGTCGAGGAGGGCGCGACCCTCGCGGACGTGCTCGCCGAGGTCCGGTCGCGGCACGGCGCGCGGTCCCGGCTCGCGGAGGTGCTGGCGGTCTGCTCGGTGCTGGTCGGTGACCGGCCCGTGGGCTCGCGTGCACCCGAGGACGTGCGGCTCGCCGCGGGAGACACCGTCGAGCTGCTGCCGCCCTTCGCCGGCGGCTGAGCAAAAACTTTCCCGACCGGTGGCCGTTCTGGACCACTCCGTCCGCATTGCCGTCCCAAAGGCAGAGTTCTTTACCTAGGTTTGCCGTTTTTCCTTGCTATACCGGGGCACAGTGAAGTGGCCGGCCATGAGGGGGTCGGCCCGACAGACGCCTCGGGGCGGTCCGTCACCTCCCAGGGGGATCGCTCCGAGGTCTGTTGCCTCACCACCCGAGATCGCCGCGTCCTGCGGAATCAACGCCGCGCGCTCGTGGTTGGGCCAGTCATGAGCCAAGGAGTCTGGGTCCTCGTCGCGGCCCTCGTGCTCGCCAGCGCGTTCGGCGTCTGGCGCGCCGCCCGCGACGGACGCTTCCGCGGCACCCACGCCCTGCACACCCCGGCCGAGCCGGACGCCGCCGACTCCTCCGAAGCCCGCGAGCCCGCTCCGTTGGACGGACTCGACCACCCGCTCGGGGAGCGGGCCACGCTGCTGCAGTTCTCCTCCGCGTTCTGCGCGCCCTGCCGCGCCACCCGCCGCGTGCTCACCGACGTCGCCGGCATCGTCCCCGGCGTCGCGCACGTCGAGATCGACGCCGAGCACCACCTCGACCTGGTCCGCCGCCTCGGCATCACCCGCACCCCGACCACGCTGGTGCTCGACGCCTCCGGTCGCGAGGTCTCCCGGGCCAGCGGCGCGCCGACCCGGGACGCGGTGCTCGCGACGCTCGCAAGCGCGGTCTCTCCTGCGTCCGAATGACGGACCATGCGTCCGTATCGCGAGACGCCGCTTTCCGGCGCCGGGAACCCCCTGCGTAGTCTGGGCCGCATGTTCTCGACCCTGTTGACCAAGCGCCGCGCAGTGGACCACTGCCGCGTGCGCTCGGCCCTGTGTCGAATGTCCTGACGGGTCACGTCACCCCTCCTTCGTCGCTGTACGACGTGTGAGCCAGCCGGTTTCCCGGCTCTCGTGACGTGTCCGAGCCCCTGCTCCGCAGACCCGGCCGCCCCTTCCCGCAGGAGACACATGCCCGCCACCACCGAGACCGCCCCGCCGGTCGCGCGCACCCAGATCGACCCGCGCGGACCCCGGTTCGCGGCGACGCTGACCACGCTCGTGCTCGCCGCGGCGCTGCTGCTCGCGCCCTCGGCCGCGACGGTCACGCTGCTCGCCGTGCAGGTCGTCGTGTTCGCCATCGGCGCCGTCGGGGGAGTCCAGCGCACGCCGTACTCCTGGCTGTTCAAGACGCTGCTGCGTCCCCGCCTCGGCACGCCGGCCCACCTCGAGGACGCCGCCCCGCCGCGGTTCGCCCAGGGCGTCGGGCTGGTCTTCGGCGTCGTGGCCCTCGTCGGGTACGTCGCCGGCGCCGACCTGCTCGGCGCGATCGCGACCGGCTTCGCGCTCGCGGCGGCGTTCCTCAACGCGGCCTTCGGGTTCTGTCTCGGCTGCGAGGTCTACCTGCTGCTCCAGCGGCTCAGGCCGGCCAACCGGCCCACAGCCACCGCCCACTGATCTGACACACCACATCTGACAACCCGCCTGGACGGTCCGGGCAACGAAAGGAACACCATGAGCCGCGAATCCGCACTCGTGAACGCCGAGTGGGTCGAGGAGCATCTCGACGACCCCAAGGTGGTGCTGGTCGAGGTCGACGAGGACACCACCTCCTACGACAAGGGCCACATCCGGGGCGCCATCAAGCTCGACTGGACCAAGGACCTGCAGGACCAGGTGCGCCGCGACTTCGTCAGCAAGGCGCAGTTCGAGGAGCTGCTGTCCGGCAAGGGCGTCGCGAACGACCAGACCGTCGTGCTCTACGGCGGCAACAACAACTGGTTCGCGGCCTACGCCTACTGGTACTTCAAGCTCTACGGCCACCAGGACGTCAAGCTCCTCGACGGCGGCCGCAAGAAGTGGGAGCTCGACTCCCGCGAGCTGACCGACGACACCGTCACCCGCGAGAAGACCAGCTACACCGCGCAGGAGCAGGACCACTCGATCCGCGCCTTCCGCGACGAGACCGTCGAGGCCATCGGCGTGAAGAACCTGGTCGACGTACGTTCCCCCGACGAGTACGCCGGTCGGCTGCTCGCCCCCGCCCACCTCCCGCAGGAGCAGGCGCAGCGCGCGGGTCACATCCCGACCGCGGCGAACGTCCCGTGGAGCAAGGCGGCCAACGACGACGGCACCTTCCGCTCCGACGACGAGCTGAAGCAGATCTACACCGACGCCGGCGTGGACTGGAGCAAGGACACCATCGCCTACTGCCGCATCGGCGAGCGCTCGAGCCACACCTGGTTCGTGCTGCGCGAGCTGCTCGGCCAGCAGAACGTCAAGAACTACGACGGCTCCTGGACCGAGTACGGCTCCCTCGTCGGCGTCCCGGTCGCCCTCGGCGACGAGGCGGGTGAGGCCTGATGTGCGGAGCAACCACCGGCGGCGTCTCGCTCGACGGCGTCAACGTAGCCAAGGAGTCAGTGATCCAGGGCGTCGTCACCCGTGACGAGCAGCCCGTCGGCAACGCCTACGTCCGGCTGCTCGACAGGACCGGCGAGTTCACCGCCGAGGTGCCGACGTCGGCCACCGGCCACTTCCGGTTCTTCGCGGCGCCGGGCGAGTGGACGCTGCGGACGCTGGCCCCCAAGGCCGATGTCGTGGACAAGAAGGTCGTCGCCCAGCAGGGCGTCGTCGCCGAGGTCCCCATCGCGATCTGAGCCCGCCGCTGGTTGAGGTGCCCGAGCCGCTAGGTGCGAGGGCCTCGAAACGCCACCCGAGCCGGAACACGACCACAGAGGACCCCCGGGCTGCCACCTGCGGCAGCCCGGGGGCCTTCTTTACTTTGTTCCCGAACCTCTCGATCCGTAGGGTGATGGGTTGTGTCGGACCCCAACCGTCCCGGCGACGTGCCGCCGGACCTGCCGCCCGAGTACGCCGAGGCGTACCGGCGCGGGTACGAGCGTGCCCTCGCCCGGAGCGGTGACGACGAGCCCGAGGCTCCCGAGCCCGCCTCGACCCAGGCGACCAGCGAGTTCCAGCCGCTGTTCGCCGACGAGCTGGAGCCGGACCCGAAGCCCGAGCCGGAGCCCGAGCCGGAGCCCAGCCCGCGCGCGCCCACCGGGCCGACCCCGACCGACCCCGAGCCCGTCCCGCTGCCGCTCGAGGAGCAGCTCGCCGACCCCGCGACCGACGACCAGCCCCGGAACCGTCCGGCCTGGCTCGTCCCGGCGTTGCTGGCCGGCGCGGTCGTCGTACTCCTGCTCGCTGCGTACGGCGTCGGCCGCGTCGTGGCCGGAAGCCTGTCGGGCAACCCGGCCGCGCAGCAGAGTCCGGACAGCGTCGTGATCCCGGAGAGCGGCTCGACGGGCGACTCCTCGTCACCGAAGCCGAGCAAGTCCCCGCAGGGCAAGAAGTACACCGGACCCACGTCGACCGCCGCGATCGGCGGCGCCTCCGCGACCTGCGAGTCCGCGCCGGGCGTCGACTCGGCGGGTCACCCGGTGCGCTACAAGCCGAGCAACGTGTTCGACGAGGACATGACCACCGCCTGGCGCTGCGACGGCGACGGCTCCGGCCAGAAGCTGACCGTCAACCTGGCCGAGACCACGAAGATCGGCCAGCTCGGCCTGATCCCCGGCTACGCGAAGACCGACCCCCGCAGCGGGGTCGACCGGTACGCCGAGAACAACCGGATCACCAAGGTGCGCTGGCAGTTCGACGACGGTACGTCGATCGAGCAGACCTTCGACCCGTCTGCCAAGAACAGGTCGATGCAGAGCATGCGCATCCCGGTCGTGAAGACCAGCCAGGTGATCGTCGAGATCCTCGACAGCAAGCACGGCCCCCGCAACACGGTGGCCGTCAGCGAGCTCCGCCTGGGAGCCGCGAAGAGCTGAGGTCGCTCAGGAGGTGAGCGACTGCAGCACGAGGCTGAGGGTGACCCCGGCCTCGACCGAGAGGGCGACCGCGGTGACCAGGTTCTTCGGCCGCAGCAGCGACTTGTTCGAGGACTTGTCCTGCATGGGCACCCACGCCGTCGTGGAGGGGCGCGTCAGCATGTCCGAGGA
>CAWHAU010000017.1:0-377848 GCA_963827435.1 uncultured Actinomycetota bacterium | reverse complement strand
CCCCTCGGACACCAAGGATCGGGCGATCCCCCACGATGAGTGCCGTCCGGCCGGGCCGGGTCGGATGCCACTCGCCTCGGCCGCGGCGCCACCCACGGCACCTGGGGCAGCGCCCGCCCAGGACGACCCTGATCCAGTCGCGGTCCGCCTCCAACATCGCGGTGTTGTCCGCGAGCGCGATGAGGCAGCTGACGTAGCGCGGCGTCCTGCTCGGCCGGGCCGAAGGGGAATCCCCCGACCCGGATGGTCCGACGGGGCCGAGACCCCTAGAGCCGGGAGCCGATGGCGGCGAAGGCCGTGCACATCACGAGCAGGCCGGCGATCAGCGGCCACGTGAACCGGAGCCACTGGTCGTAGCGGACCTTGGCCAGGGCCAGGCCACCCATGACGACCGCGGACGTCGGGGTGATCAGGTTCACCACGCCGGAGGCCGACTGGTAGGCGGTGACCACCATGGAGCGCGGGACATGGGCGAAGTCACCCAACGGCGCGAGGATCGGCATCGCCAGGGCGGCGTGACCCGACGTCGACGGCACCAGGAACGCCAGTGGCAGGTTGATCAGGAACATCAGTCCGCCGAACACGGCAGTCGAGGTGTTGCTCACCGCGTTCTCCATCGAGTGGAGCACCGTGTCGGTGATCTGGGAGTTGTTCATGATCACGGTGACGCCGCGGGCGAGGACGATGATCAGCCCGACTCCCACGAAGTCCCCGGCCCCCCGCACCAGCGTGTCGGTCAACCCCTTCTCCCCCAGTCCGCCGATCAGCCCCACCACGATCGACATCACGATGAACAGGGCGGCCAGCTCGGGGAAGTACCAGTCCAGCTGCCAGGGGTAGCTGTCGGCGTTCGGGCCCTTGATCACCTGCGCCCAGGGGACGATGGAGAAGATCATGAAGGCGAACGTGAAGGCGACGACGGCCAGCACGCTCTTCTGCTTCCCGGTCAGGGTCGGCACCGCCCCGCCGGGGTCATGGCTCTCGTCCGCGGACCCACTTCCGTGTCCCGCTCCAGGGGCGGCGACGAGCGCGTCCTCCGCCCGGATCCCGACCATCGACTTCGACGGGTCGGCCTTGACCTTCTTGGCGTAGCGCAGCACGAACAGGATGCCGAGCGGCACCAGGACGACATACATCACGAACCGGAAGGCGATGCCGTCGCCGATCGAGATGTGGGCGGCGTCCGAGGCGACACCGGTCGCGAACGGGTTGACGGTGGAGGCGAGCACGCCGATACCCGCACCGACCAGGATCGTCGCCGCCGCCACCATGCGGTCGTAGCCGAGGCTCAGCATGAGGGGTACGACGAGCGCGTAGAACCCGAGCGTCTCCTCGGCCATCCCCTCGGTCGTCCCGCCGATCGAGAAGAGCACCATGAGCATGACGATCACCAAGGAGCCGCGGTGACCGAAGCGCCTGGCGACGTGGGCGATGCCGTTGTCGATCGCACCGGTCCTCATCGACATCGTGATGAAGATCCCGATGGCGATGACGAACAGGAAGACGCCGGCGGCTCCGAAGAGCTCGCCCGTCTCGTAGGGGCCGATGAAACCGGTGTCGCTCTTGATCCCGTACAGGCCGTTGACCGGAGACATGAAGAGCTGCATGAGCCGGTCGGTCAGCGAGAGCCCGGCGTCCACGGTGTGGTAGCTGCCCGGGATCGGACGTCCGGACGCCGTCGTCTTGTAGGCGCCCGTCGGGATGATGAACGCCAGCAACCACACGAGCACCGTCACCGCGAAGAGCACGGTGAAGGCGCTCGGGAAGTTCCACTTCTTCTTCTCGCCGGCCGGACGCTTGCCCGCCGGTCGCACGCCTGCGGTGGCCATGGATCCATCCTTCGCTCGACGGGGCGCCCTGCGGCTCTCAGCACAGCAGCCACACGACTCGTCCCGCCGCTGCTCAAGGACCTCAGGAGTCGGGCCTTTCGGCCCTGATTTCCCGCCCGGACGGGGCAGACGCTGAGGTCACGGTGTCTCGTCGAGGTGAGAGGTCCTGATGAACATGCACGTCGACTCCGAGGTCGGGAACCTCAAACAGGTGATCCTGCATCGACCGGACCTGGAGCTGAAGCGGCTCACGCCCACCAACAAGGACGCCTACCTCTTCGACGACGTGCTGTGGGTCAAGCGGGCGAAGCAGGAGCACGACGCGTTCGCGGAGTCCCTGCGCGACCTCGACGTCAGGGTGCACATGCTGGACACGCTGCTTCGCGAGACGGTGGCGATCCCGGAGGCGAAGAAGTACATCCTCGAGGCGTCCCTCGACGAGCTGGTCTACGGACCGATGGCCCTCGACGCGCTCCACGCCTTCTTCACGTCGCTCGACGACGAGACCCTGGTCAAGTACCTCATCGGCGGCCTCACCAAGCGGGAGCTGCTCGAACGGGTCGAGGAGCCCAAGTCGCTCGTGGTGCAGGCGACCGACCCCGAGGACATGCTCCTCCCCCCGCTTCCGAACCACATGTTCACCCGGGACACCTCGGCCTGGATCTACGACGGCGTCTCGATCAACTCGATGCGGAAGCGTGCGCGGGAGCGGGAGACCATCCACTACGAGGCGATCTACCGGTGGCACCCGCTGTTCGCCGACGCGGGCTTCCACCGCTGGGCCGACGGCAGGGTCAACGGGGTGGCGACGACGGAGGGTGGCGACATCCACGTGCTCGGCCGCGGCGCGGTGCTCGTCGGGATGAGCGAGCGCACCACACCCCAGGGCATCGAGCGGCTCGCGAACCGCCTGTTCGCCAGGGGCTCTGCGCAGCGCATCGTCGCCTTCGCCATGCCGCAGAAACGTGCGTTCATGCACCTCGACACGGTGATGAGCATGGTCACCGAGGACACGTTCACGAAGTACGCCGGACTCGGGATGCTGCCGTCGTACACGATCGAGCCGGGTGACACGGAGAAGGAGCTGAAGGTCACCGCACATCCGGCCGAGGACATGCACAAGGCGGTCGCGGCGGCCCTCGGTCTCGACGACATCAAGGTGCTCGCCCCGACCCAGGACGTGCACGCCGCTGAGCGCGAGCAGTGGGACGACGGCTGCAACGTCCTCGCCGTCCGTCCCGGCGTGGTGGTCGCCTACGAGCGCAACGTCACCACGAACACGTTCCTGCGCAAGGAGGGCATCGAGGTGGTCACCATCCAGGGCAGTGAGCTCGGCCGGGGCCGAGGCGGCCCGCGCTGCATGAGCTGTCCCATCGAACGGGAAGGGATCTGACGTGGCGTTCAACCTGCGACACCGCAGCTTCCTCAAGGAGCTCGACTTCACCCCGAAGGAGTGGAAGTTCCTGCTCGATCTCGCCGCCGAGCTGAAGGTGGCCAAGTACGCCGGCTCCGAGCAGCCACGGCTGACCGGCAAGAACATCGCCCTGATCTTCGAGAAGACCTCCACCCGGACCCGCTGTGCCTTCGAGGTCGCGGCCTTCGACCAGGGTGCGCGCGTCACCTACCTCGACCCCTCGGGCTCCCAGATCGGGCACAAGGAGTCGATGGCGGACACCGCACGAGTGCTGGGGCGCATGTACGACGGGATCGAGTACCGCGGCTCCGCACAGGAGAACGTCGAGGTGCTCGCGGCGTACTCGGGTGTCCCGGTCTGGAACGGGCTCACCACGGAGTGGCATCCGACGCAGACGCTCTGCGACATGCTGACCATGCGCGAGCACTGCCACAAGCACGACGAGGAGATCTCGTTCGCCTTCCTCGGTGACGCCCACAACAACGTCGGCAACTCCTTGCTGGTGGCCGGCTCGATGATGGGCATGGACGTCCGGGTCGTGGCGCCACGGGAGCTGTGGAACGACGAGGGTGTCATCAAGCATGCGCAGGACATCGCCACGGAGACCGGCGCCCGGATCACGCACACCGACGACGTCGCGGTCGGGGTGCGCGGTGTGGACTTCGTCTACACCGACGTCTGGGTCTCCATGGGGGAGCCGGTGGAGGCGTGGGAGGACCGCATCCGGCTGCTGAGGCCCTACCAGGTGGACATGACGGTGCTGCGGACGACCGGGAACCCGAGCGTCAAGTTCATGCACTGCCTGCCCGGGTTCCACGACCGGCACACCAAGGTCGGCGAGGAGCTCTTCCGGAAGACCGGGATGACCGCCCTCGAGGTGACCGACGAGGTGTTCGAGTCCAAGCACTCCATCGTCTTCGACCAGGCGGAGAACCGGATGCACACCATCAAGGCCGTGCTGGTCGCGACGCTGGGCGGTTGACGTGCGCATCGTCCTCGCCCTCGGGGGGAACGCGCTGCTGCAACGGGGCCAGAGACCCGACTGCGACGTGCAGGAAGCCAACGTCGCACGCGCCGTCGCGGCCCTCGCACCGCTCGCGGCCGAGCACGAGATCGTGATCACGCACGGCAACGGCCCCCAGGTGGGGGTGCTGGCGCTGCAGAGTGCCTCCGATCCGCACCTGACCACGCCGTACCCGTTCGACGTCCTCGGCGCGCAGACCCAGGGCATGATCGGCTACTGGCTGCTCCAGGCCATGCAGAACTCTCTGCCGGGCCGCCAGGTGGCCGCGATCATCAACCAGACGCTCGTCGAGGCCAACGACCCGGCCTTCGAGAACCCGACCAAGTTCGTCGGTGAGGTGTACGACGAGGCGGAGGCCAGGAGCCTGGCCGAGCGACGCGGCTGGACAGTCAAGCCCGACGGCGACAAGTGGCGTCGCGTCGTGGGCTCACCGAAGCCACAGCGGGTCGTGGAGACCCGGCTCATCCGGCTGCTGCTCACCAGCGGGGCCGTCGTGATCTGCGCGGGCGGCGGCGGGGTGCCGGTGATCCGCAACGAGAAGGGCCATCTCGAAGGCGTGGAGGCCGTCGTCGACAAGGACCTGACCGCCGCCGTGCTCGCCGAGGCGCTCGAGGCCGATGCGCTCCTGGTGCTGACCGACGTCCCCCATGTGGTCCGAGGCTTCGGGACTCCCGGCGCGGAGCCGATTCTGCGCGCCACTCCGGCGGCACTGCGCCGGGAAGCCTTTCCCGCAGGGTCGATGGGCCCCAAGGTGGACGCGGTGTGCCGGTTCGTCGAGGTCACCGGAGACATGGCCGCCATCGGTCGGCTCGATGACGCCGCCACGATCATCGAAGGGACGGCGGGCACGGTCGTGACACCCGCCGGTGACTACGGCGGGCCGGACGACCTCCGGCCCGGGCGGTCGGTGCCGAAGACCGCGGTCGTGTGACGCACCGGGTCCGGTGTCCGGGTCAGATCCGGTGCTTGTCGGGTGCTCGTCCCAAGGCCAACCAACCGAACCCGGCTGAGCGGCGTTCAAGCCCCTGGCACCACATGAGCCAGGGGGGCTGACCCGGCCACCGGAACTGATGCCGGTGCCCCAACGGGCACAGTCCTCTCCCGCCGCGCCCCCTCCCCGGGCGGGCACGGGTGGGAGGGGTTCGCTCAGCTGCGGACCACGACGACAGTGACCGGCGAGTGCTCGACCGCGGACCGGCTCACGGACCCCAGGCTCTCGCGGGACCGGGCGCTGCCGCGCGCTCCCACCACGAGGCAGTCGGCCCCCTCCGCCCGCTCGACGAGGGCGTCGACCGTGCGTTGCTCGCGCAGGTGGCGGTTCACCTGCACATCCGGGAACTTCTCCCCCAGGCCGGCGACCGCCTCGGCCAGCGCCCTCTCGTGCCGGTGCATGGTCTCGGCCCGCTGTGCCGCGGTCAGCGCGTGCGCGAGGCTGTCCACCGACCGCCAGGCGTGCACCGCGTCGAGCCAGGCCCCCTCCGTGGAGGCCAGTCCGGCGGCGAACTCCAACGCTGCGCGGTCCGACCCGTCCCCCGCGACACCCACCACCACGCCGGCGGCCGGGATGACCCGCGGCCTGACCACGGCGACGCTGCAGTGCGCGTGGGAGACGACGGCGTGGCTGACCGACCCCAGCAGCAGGGACGCGTAGCGCCCGTGACCACGCGTGCCGACCACCACCATCGCGGCGCGCTGGGACAGGTCGGCGAGGACCTCGCGCGCGTCCCCGTCGGCCGTGGTCGTCTCGATCTCGAGCCCCGGCGCCATGCGTCGGGCCAGCGTCAGGGCCTCGCCCGTCACCCGGGCACCGGCCGCGTCCCGGCCGGCCTGCGCCTCGGCAGGCCCGCCCAGCACCTCGCCCGCGCTGAGGTGGCCCGTCGCGTGCACGATGAGCAACGGTCGGGAGACGAGGGCGGCGTACGCGACCGCCCAGGCCAGGCCCGCGTCACTGTGGGGCGATCCGTCGACGCCGACGACGACCGAGCCCGGCTTGATGGAGGTCATGTTCCGAGGATCGTCAGCCCCCCTCCGCCGCATCAGGGGCACAGGGCACCGGCCGTCGGGACCTTCGACCCCGGTCGCGCGTGGCTCGACGTCGAAGGACGCCGGGGGTCCGCACGCGACCGACCGCCGTGCGAGGAGCTCGTCGGCTTCTCGAGGTGACCTTCGACCCTGCCACGCGGCTCGGGGAAGGACGAGCATCGAGGTCGACGAGGAGATGAGCCGACATGAACGAGAACGTGCAGACCTGGAACGTCGAGGTGCTGATCGGCGAGCGCGACGGGCAGACCCATGCGGAGGCCCGTCTGCGCACCAAGGACGACACCCACCTGACCGCGGTGGGCCGCGCCCGGCTCCGGCCCACCGACCGGGACGTCCCCGAGATCGGTGCCGAGCTGGCGACCGCGCGTGCCCTCGCGGACCTTTCGCACCAGCTGCTGGAGGCGGCCGTCGACGACATCGCGGGCGTGACCCACGAGTCCGTGACGCTCAAGGCATAGCCCGAGCCCGTCCCCGACGGACGGCGTCACACCACCCGGTCCGACACATCCCTCCGCTGTTGCCCATAACGACGGACGCTTCAGCGCGCGGCCGTCGGAGGAGGACCTTCGTCACCCCGGCGAGGGGCAGGCGGCACTGCCGTCGCCCCAGACCGGGTCGAAGCATGGAGGCACCGACGCACAAGGAGATCCCATGACGTCCCCCTCGATCGTCGCCGTGATCACCGGCCGCCCCGACTCGCTCGAGGCGGTGCGCTGGGCCGCGTGGCTGAGCCAGCACAGCGGGCTGCCGCTCACGGTCGTGCACGCCTACCACGACTCCCCGGCCGGTCCGGCCCGAGCCAGCCTGCGCGGGGAACACGACTGCGAGGAGCGCGCCCGCGCCAGGGAGTGGCTCAGAGTGGCACTGGACGAGTCCCCCTCACTGCCGTGCGACCCGCGGCTGGTGGTCATGGAAGGCAACATCGAGGACGCCGTCGACCCGTGCCTGAGCGAGGACAGCGTCCTGGTGACCGGGGTCCCGGCGTGATGACGGACACCGATCTCGCGCAGCCGGACACCTTCTCGCCCCGCACGGTCCTGCTCGCCAACGGCAGCAGGGCTCAGGTGCGGGTCACCACGGCAGATGATCGCCCCGCCCTTCTCGACCTGCACCGTGGCGCCTCGGACGCCAGCCTCTACCTGCGCTTCTTCACCGTGAACCGGTCGGCAGGCGAGTCCTTCGTCCAGCGGGTCTGCACACCGTCGTCGACGACGTGGTCGTTGGTGGCGGAGCAGGGCGGGCGGGTCCTCGGTATCGCGACAGCAATGGTCGACTCCCCCGGCTCGGCGGAGGTGGCCCTGCTGGTCGACGAGGACCTGCACGGTCAGGGCGTCGGCACCCTGCTCCTGGAACACCTCGCCGCGTGGTCCTGGCGCCGCGGGGTGGCGACGTTCGTGGCCGACGTGCTGACCGCCAACGCCCCGATGATGCGGGTCTTCCACGATGCCGGCTTCCGGCTCACCCAGCACCGCGACCACGACGTCCTGTCGTTGTCGATGGACATCAGGCCGAGCGCCGCGAGTGTCGCGGCGGCGGACTCCCGCGAGCGCACCGCCGAGCGCAGGTCCCTGACCCCGCTCCTCGAGCCGACCAGCGTGTGCGTCGTCGGGGTCAGCCGGCACCGGGGCGGGATCGGCCGAGAGGTGCTGGAGAACATCCTGGGAGGCGGGTACACCGGCACCGTCACCGCGGTGGGGCGGCCCGGTCTCGACGTACCCGGGGCCCGCTGCGTGTCCTCGCTCGACCAGGTCCCACCACACCTGGACCTGGCGGTGATCGCGCTCCCCGTCGAGCAGCTGGACGACGCCATCCGCACTCTCGGCGCCCGGGGAACCAGGGCCTGCGTGATCCTGACGTCGGGACTCGGCGAGACCTCCGCGGAGGGCCGTCGGCACGAGCGGCGCCTCGCCGATCTCGCGGATGACTTCGGCATGCGTCTGGTAGGGCCCAACTGCTTCGGTGTGATGAGCAACCTGCGCGGCACCCGGCTGAACGCGACGTTCGGTCGCGGCGGCGCGGAACCGGGAGCGCTGGCGGTGGGCTCGCAGTCCGGGGGCGTCGGGGTCGCGGTGCTGGACGCCTCCCGGGCCCGGGGCACGGGGATCGCCTGCTTCGTCTCCCTCGGCAACAAGCTGGACGTGTCCGGCAACGACCTGCTGGCCGCCTGGGCCGACGACCCCGCCGTCAGGGCCGCCGCCCTGTACCTCGAGTCGTTCCACGACCCACGCAAGTTCGCCCGCGTCGCTGCCGTCTTCGCGCGGCAGAAGCCGCTGCTCGTGGCCTTCGGAGGTACGTCGAGTGCGGGCCTGCGCGCCGGCGCGTCCCACACCGCGGCCAACGCCACGCCTGCCCGCGCGTTGCAGGCCCTGTTCAGGACGGCCGGCGTGGTGGCCGTCGACGGGGTGGAGGACCTCGTGGACACGGCGGCCCTGCTCACCGAGCAGCCTCTCCCCCGAGGGGCGCGCCTCGGCGTGCTGGGCAACGCGGGAGGACTCGGGATCCTCGCCGCGGACGCCGCCCAGCGGGCGGGTCTGCAGCTGCCCGAGCTCTCCCCACAGACCCGCCGGGCGCTGAGCACGGCGGCGCCCGGCGCTGCGTCGACGACCAACCCGGTGGATCTCGGCGCCGCGGCAGGCCCCGAGGCCTACCGCACCGCGCTGGACGCGCTCGGTGTCGTCCGGGGACGTGGACGCGGTGCTGGTGCTGACAGCCGCGACGGCCGTCACCGATCTCCAGAAGGTGAGCGAGGTGGTCGCTGCGGGCGCCGGGGTCGACGTACCCGTCCTGTCGGTGGCCGTCGGTAGTGGTCGCTCCGCCTCGGCGGGGACGGTCACCGGCTTCCGCTCGGTCGAGGCGGCGATCCACGCTCTGGCGCGAGCATGCACGTATGCAGACTGGCGTCGACTGAACACCGGCGCCGCCTCGGACGACCAAGCCCTCGTGGTCGACGATGTCGACGGTGGCGCGGCCTCACCCTGGTCCAGGAACGCGGCAACGGATGCGGGGTGGCTGGCCGCGGCCGACGCATCCGCGCTGCTCGGGGAGGTCGGTGCCCGAGTGCCGACGATGACGACTGTCCACAGCGTCGAAGAGGCCGAGGACGCGGCCGAGCGGATCGGTTTCCCGGTGGTGGTGAAGGCAGCCGCGGGCGAGATCGTGCACAAGTCGGACGCGCGCCTGGTCCGCACCGGCCTGCACGACACCCGGGACGTCAGAGCGGCCGCTGGTGACCTGCTGGCCGCACTCGGGACCGGCTCCCCGCTGCTCGTGCAGCAGCAGGTGACCGGTCCTGAGCTGGCGATCGGGCTGACCCGGGACGAGCGGTTCGGGCCGCTGGTGATGGTGGCCAGCGGCGGCGTGAACCTCGACCTCTGGCAGGACCAGGTGTTCCTCATGCCTCCGCTCCGACGCTCCGAGATCCGAGACGCGCTCCGTTCGCTGCGGACCTGGCCGCTGCTCGACGGGTTCCGGGGCGCGGAGCCGGTGGACGTGGCGGCAGTCGTGGACCTCGTCGAGGCTGCGGGGCGGCTCGGAGCCCAGCATCCGGAGATCGTCGAGCTGGACCTCAACCCCGTGGTGTGCACGCCGTCCGGTCCGGTCTGCGTCGACGTCAAGGTGCGCGCCCCGCACGCCCGGGACGGTGCAGAGGACCCAACGTCCCCGGGAGCGGGACCTGTGACCCTGCTCGGCGACACCACAGATGCCTAGCGTCGAGGGCGAACCAGACGAACGCGACGCACGCCGTGCGGCGTGAGAGGAGTCCTCATGAGTGCCGAGACCACCGCCAGCCCAACCGCAGCCGCCGTCGGGACACCAGACCACGTCGTGGTGGGGGTCGATGACACCGTGAAGGGGTCAGGACCCGTGCTGTGGGCGTGCCAGGAGGCCGGTCGGCGCCACGCCGCAGTCCAGGTGGTGTCGGCGTGCCCCGTGGAGGTAGGGCCGCAACCGACCCGACCTGCGACGTATCTCGGCACCGATCCCACGGAGGCCATGCACCGCTCCCTGGACGACCTCACGCGCAAGGTCTGCGAAGGCGTCGAGGTGCTGCCGTCGCGGGTGGAGGACGGGGCTCCTGCGCGGGTCCTGGTCAACGCCCTCGACGAGCACAGCCTCATGCTGGTGGTGGGACGCCGCACCCGCGCCGGTCTCGAGCATCTTCTCCTGGGCAGCACCTCCATCCTGGTCGCCGGGCGGGCATCGGCCCCCGTCGTGGTCGTGCCGGACCAGTGGTCGCCGGAGGAGACGGCGTCGTCGCCTGTCGTGGTGGGCCTCAGCGGCGAGGACGACGAGCCGCTGCTGCGCTTCGGTTTCGAGCGGGCAGCCGCTCTGCACGTGCCGCTCGTGGCCGTCCATGCCTGGGAGATACCGGCCCTGCTGAGCTGGTCACCCGGGGAGATCGCCGAGGCGCGCAGCGACGTGTCCGCTGCACTCGACCAGCGGTTGGAGCGCTGGTGCGCAGAGTTCCCGGACGTCGAGGTGGTCACGGCCGTCCCGGCCGAGCGTCCGGTCGACGCGGTCCTCGAGGCCGCTCGCGTCGGCCAGCTCGTGGTCGTGGGTCGGCACACGCGCGACGCCCGACACGTGGGTCCGCGTCTCGGCTCGACCGCCCGTGGGGTGCTCCATCACGCGACGGTCCCCGTCGCGGTCGTCCCGCTGCAGCGAAGCAGTGCGGAGCCGGAACCCCACGAGCAGGCCACGGCCGACGTCTGGGCGCCGATGTACTGACACGCGACGGCGCGTCATGCCCGGCGTCGGGCGGCCGTCCGCCGGCCCCCTCGGAGTCAGTCAAAGGCTCGGGAAGCGGCGAGCGCTCAGCTGGTCCGCACGAGCCGGCGTACGGCGAGGCCGGGCACGAGCCCGAGGGCGAACGCTGCCGCGAGGACCTGGAACGGCAGCGGCGTGGTGCCGAGGAGCTCGTTGAGCGGCGGGAAGTACACCGCCAGCACCTGCAGCAGCAGCGCGCCCAGCACGGCCAGCTCGAGCCCGCGCTGCCGCAGTGTCCGCCGGCGCACGCGCGACCGCAGCCCCAGAGCGACGGCGAGCTGGCCGAAGGCGAGGGCGGCGAAGACGCCGGTTCGGACGTCCGCGTCGGCCAGGGCGGCGATGCCCCCGGCCGCGAGCGCGACGACCGCGATGAGCGTGCCGACGACGGCGATCTGACGAACCACCGGGGCGTCCACGATCGAGGACCCGGGGCGCGTCGGCGGCCGCCTGAGCAGGTCGGGAGCGGCCGGCTCCGCGCTGAAGGCCACCCCCGGCAGACCGTGCGTGAGCATGTTGATCCACAGGATCTGGCCGGGGAGCAGGGGGATTCCCATGCCGAGGAACGGCCCGACCAACATGGTCAGCACCTCCGCGAGACCCCCCGAGATGCCGTAGCGGAGGAACATCCGGATGTTCGCGTAGACCCGTCGGCCTTCCTCCACGGCACGTACCAGCGTGGACAGCTCGTCGTCCAGGAGCACCACGTCCGCAGCCTGCCGGGCGACCTCCGTCCCGGAGGAGCCCATGGCGACGCCGATGTCGGCGTGCCGGAGGGCGGGGGCGTCGTTGACCCCGTCCCCTGTCATCGCCACGACTTCCCCTCGGGCCCGGAAGTGGTCGACGATGTCCACCTTCTCCTCGGGGCGGATGCGCGCGAACACCGCGACGTCCACGGGTTCGTGCGAGCCCAGGAACGCCCGAAGGCGAGTCCCGTCCACCACGGTGCCGTCCGCGCCGGGCAGTCCCAGCCGTCTGGCCACCGACTGCGCCGTGGAGGCGTGGTCGCCCGAGACGAGCACGACGCGGACGCCCGCACCGGACAGGTCACTGATGACCCTTCGCGAGGACTCCCGCGGGGGGTCGCTGAATGCCACCAGGCCCGCCAGGGTCAGTTCCGGCGGCACGGCCGAGACCTGGGGCACCGTCGCATGATCAGTCAGGCGGTCCGCGACGATGAGCACCCGGTGGCCCCCGGCGCTGAGCTGGTCGGCCACGTCTCGGGCGCGGTCCGCTTCCACACGGTCCGCGACGAGCGGGAGCACGGCCTCGGCGGCACCCTTGCAGACGATGAGGAACCGCCCGTCGGAGTCGCTGGTGCACGGTGACCATACGACGGGACCGGTTGTCGAACGGCTGCTCGGCGACGCGCGGCCACGCCGCACGTGTCTCGTCGACCGACACGCCCTTCTCTCACGGCCGATGCGAGCAGCGCAACCTCGAGCGCGTCTCCGTCGAAGCTCCCACCCTCCCCCGGCTCCGCGACCGCCCGGGCGTCGTTGCAGAGCACCATGTCGCGCAGGAGCCGAGCGTCGTCACCTCCCGTGGCGGCGTGCTCGAACGTGCCGTCCTCCGGGAGGGGCGCGGGCAGCACGTGCTCAGCGGTCATGTGTCCCTCGGTGAGGGTGCCGGTCTTGTCCGAGGCCAGGACGGTGACCGAGCCGAGCGTCTCCACTGCGGGGAGAGTCCGCACGACCGCGTTGCTGCGGGCCATCCGGTGCGCCCCCAGGGCCAGGGTGATGGCCACTACCGCAGGCAGGGACTCGGGCACCGCGGCCACAGCCAGGCTGATGGCCACGATCGTCATGTCCACGAGGGACCGCCCTTGGACGAGCCCGATCGCCCCGACCACGACGGCCAGGACCGACACCGCGACGACCAGCTGACCGCTCAGCCGGGTCAGCCGTTCCTGCAGTGGCGTGCTCCGGACCGGGGCCGTCCTCACCAGCTCCGCGATCCTGCCCAGACCACTGGCGCCACCGGTACGAAGCACCCGGGCGGTTCCACGGCCGCGCGTGACGACCGTCCCTGCCTCGACCTCCTCACCTGCTTCCCGGCCCCGCGGTGCGGACTCGCCGGTGATGGCCGACTCGTCGAGCTGGAGCAGGTGCCCCTCCTCGACGCGGGCGTCGGCAGGCACCACGTCGCCGGCTCCGAGCAGCAGCAGGTCACCGATCACCACGTCCGCGGCCCGGATCCGTAGCGGCCGCCCGTCGCGGACGACGCTGGCCCACGGGGCGCGCAGGTCGTCCAGCGCGTCGACGGCCCTGGCGGCCCGCCACTCCTGGATCACGCCCAGGCTGGTGTTCAGCGCCACCACGGCCCCGATGATGACCGTGTCCGCCGCGTCCCCGGTGGCGGCCGTGACCAGCCCGGCCGCCATCAGCAGCAGCAACATCGGGTCGCGGAGCTGGCGACCGACGCGGCGGAGCACGGACACCCGAGCCGGGCGTGGCACCGCGTTCGGTCCTTGCCGGCCCAACCGTCGCCGGGCCTCGTCGGAGGTCAGACCCTGGGAAGCGGTGCCCGTCACCGACCGGACTCCCGCCGCGTGCGCGGTGGGCCTGCGCGGCATCTACCCGTCACCGTCTCCGTCGGACGGCTCTTGGGTGAAGTGATGCACCGAGGCGTCCGGGCCCGGGAAGATCAGGCCCTCGTGACCGTTGTCGGACCAGCGCACGACGTACGGCGGCTCCCCGTGCTGGCCGTGTACCTCCACGATCTCTCCGTCCCGAACCGGGCCGTCGACGTGCGTGCTGTGCACGATGAGCCGGTCTCCCACAGTGGCGTACATCCGCGCCTCCTCGCGTCCATGCCCCCGCCGCCCGGACAGAGGTCCGAGGTGGCGTCAGTCAACGACGAGCCGCCATGAAACCGGCAGTGCCAGAAGTCCCGACCCGTCCCGGAGTCCCGCCACCTGTGCTCGCGCGGTCATCGCCGGTGTGGGCGAGGCCGCGGCGGAGTCGCCGAGGCTCCATCGGGTCCCGCGGTCATGAGCGCGGGACCATCGACCCTGGAGACACCTCCAGGCAGCGCCGAGTCTGGGGTCATGCCCGACCAGATGTTGACCCGCCGTCGGCTGACCCCGCGCCCGCTGGTGCAGGCAGAGCACGTCCGTGCCGCCTGGATCGTGGCCTGGTCCGGCATGGTCGTCGCCGCCCTGGCGAACGGCACCCTCCGAGCCGTGGTGACCCAGCCGTTGCTCGGAGAGACCGTGGCCCGGCAGCTGGCCACGCTGCTGCTGCTCGGAGCCCTCTTCGCCTACCAGTGGTGGCTCGGGCGGCGGCTTCGACTGCCCTCGCGCAGAGCAGCTGTTCAGGTCGGCGTGGCCTGGACGATCTTGACGCTCGCCTTCGAGCTCGGGTTCGGGCGCCTCGTCGAGCACCTCGCGTGGTCGACCATGCTCGCGGACTACGACCTGTCCCGCGGGCGCATCTGGGTGCTGGTGCCGATGTGGCTGCTCGTCGGTCCGGCGGTAGTCCGACGACTGCAGAGCGAACGATCCTGATGGTCACCCCCTCGGCCGGCCGGACCGACGCGGCGCAGCCCGGCGGAGCCGACGGGCCGGGCAGCCCGACGGACGGCGCCGAGGACGGGTTCCCCGCAGCGCTGAGCCCGCTCGGTCCCAGCGAGATGCTGATGCGCCAGCTGCGGACCGGCCGGAGGGGCCTCGCCGAGAGCGCCGCACAGCAGCGGTTGCGTCAGTTCGGTCCGAACGAGCTGAGCCGTCGGGCCGGGACGCCGTGGTGGCGCGAGGTGCTGGCGCAGTTCACCCACCCGCTGGCGCTGCTGCTGGAGCTGGCCGCCGTCCTGGCCTTCGTCTCGGCCGGGGCGGTGCTCGGGTGGACGATTCTGGCGGTCGTCGTACTCAACGCCGTCTTCGCCCTGGTGCAGGAGCACCAGGCCGAACGCTCCGTGGAGGCGCTTCGAGGTTTCGTGCCGCGGCAGTGCATCGTGCTGCGGGACGGGCAGGCGCGGACCATCGAGGCGGTGGCCCTGGTCCCCGGGGACGTCCTGCTCGTCAGTGAGGGCCAACGGATCAGTGCGGACGCCCGGATCCTGGCCGGCGAGGTCGAGGTGGACATGTCCACGCTGACCGGTGAGTCCGCACCAGTGCCGCGGAGCGAGGCCCTGGACACCCGGACACAGTCCCACCTGCACGCCACCGACCTGCTGTTCAGCGGCACCAGCTGTACGACGGGCTCGTGCCAGGCCGTCGTGTTCGCGACCGGGGACCACACCGAGCTCGGCCGCATCGCCTCGCTCTCGCAGGGCACGACGGCCAGCAGCCCGCTCGAGCAGCAGGTGAAGAAGGTGGCCTGGCTGATCAGCCTGGTGGCCATCGGCGTGGGGGCGGCCTTCCTTCCCTTGGGCCTGTTCGCGGGGCTCAGCTTCACGGCGGCCTTCCTGTTCGCGATCGGTCTCCTGGTCGCCAACGTTCCGGAAGGCCTGCTGCCCACCATCACCCTTGCCCTGGCCATGGGGGTACGCCGGTTGGCCAACCAGGGCGCGGTCGTGAAGCGACTCTCCGCTGTCGAGACCCTGGGATCGACAACGGTCATCTGCACGGACAAGACGGGCACCCTGACCCGGAACGAGATGTCCCCGGTCGCGGTGAACGTGCCGGACGCGGGCCATGCCGACGTGCTGGCCGAGGAACGGTCCCGGCTCGAAGGATCCCCAGCCGTTGTCGCACTCGCCGAGGCGCTCGCCGCATGTGCCGTGACCACCGAGATCGGCGGCGTCGCCCCGGACCCCACCGAGCTCGCCCTGCTCGAGGCCGCGCACGCACTCGCCGGTGAGCACGTTCCCCCGGGCACCGAGCGGGTCCACGTCTACCCCTTCGGCTCGGCGCTCCGGCTCTCCTCCACGGTCGACCGGGTCCCCGGCCCCGTCCACGCGGACCCGATCCTTCGCCTGCACGTCAAGGGCGCGCCTGAAGCGGTCCTGGCCAGATCCACGTCGGTGTTGCGGCACGGCGAGCCGCACCCCTGGGACCCGGCGCTGCGGGCTGAGGTGGAGGGTGCGGTGACCGAGCAGACCGGTCGTGGGCTGCGGGTGCTGGCGGTTGCCCGTCGTGACCTGGCCGGGGGTCGATGGCCCCGCGACCGCGAGGACGCCGAGCACGACCTGTGCTTCCTCGGTCTCGTCGGGTTGCTGGACCAGCCGCGTCCCGAGGTCGCCGACGCCGTACGACGGTGTCATGAGGCAGGGCTTCGCATCATCGTCATCACCGGTGACGACGCGCGTACGGCGGCCGAGGTGGCGCGACGCGTGGGTATCGGCACGTCGTCACGCCGGCTGGTCACCGGCGCCCAGGT
Organism: uncultured Actinomycetota bacterium; assembly: GCA_963827435.1. Classification (GTDB taxonomy): domain Bacteria; phylum Actinomycetota; class Actinomycetes; order Propionibacteriales; family Nocardioidaceae; genus Nocardioides_B. Next base: position 361,453 of record CAWHAU010000017.1, on the reverse strand, counting down.
GGACGCCATGCCGGACTCCGCGCTGTCGCGGCTGCTCCAGCCGCCCACCGAGGTGATCTGCTCGCGGAGCAGTCCCGAGAACAAGATGCGGGTCGCGACCGTGCTGCAGGAGCGGGGTGAGATCGTCGCGATGACCGGCGACGGCGTCAACGACGCGCCGGCTCTCAAGAAGTCGAACATCGGCGTGGCCATGGGCCGTAGCGGCACGGACGTCGCCCGCGAGGCCGCCACCATGGTGCTCACCGACGACAACTTCGCCACGATCGTGCGGGCCGTCGAGGAAGGCCGCCGGATCTACGACAACGTCCGCAAGTTCATCGTCTACATCTTCGCGCACGCCGTGCCCGAGGTCGTTCCCTTCCTCTTCTTCGCTCTGTCCGGTGGTGCTGTCCCCCTCCCCCTCACCGTGCTGCAGATCCTCGCCATCGACCTCGGGACCGAGACGCTCCCCGCCCTTGCGCTCGGCCGTGAGGCCGCGGAGCCGGGCATCATGCGCCAGCCGCCACGCCCGACGCACGAGCCGCTCGTGACCGGACGGATGCTGCTGCGGTCGTGGGTCGTGCTGGGGGTGCCGTCGGCCGTGCTCTCGATGACCGCCTTCTTCGTCACGCTCACGCACGCCGGGTGGACGCCGGGAGCGGACACAACCGTCGGCAGCCCCCTGCACGACGCCTACGTGCAGGCCACGACGGCCACGTTCGCGGCCATCGTGGCGTGCCAGGTCGGCACGGCCTTCGCGGCACGGACGGAACGCGTGTCACTGTCGTCGGTCGGTCTTCTCACCAACCCGCTGCTCCTCGTCGGCATCGCGTTCGAGCTGGTCTTCGCGGGGCTGGCCGTCTACCTCCCCGCCGCGCAGGCGTTGCTGGGCACGGCCGCCCTCGACGGAGCCACGCTGTTGCTGATCGCACCGTTCCCCCTCGTGGTGTGGGGCGTCGACGAGCTCTACCGGGCGGTGGTGCGCACGAAGAGCAGTGCACACCGCCGGCCGCCCATGACATCGGCCGAGACCACCAGGGTCCTTGGACCCGGCAACCGGCGACCAAGGCGTCTGCCGTGACGTCCGGCGCAGCGAGAGGCTCGAGTGCCGGGGCCGAGACGACGGAGGCCGCATCATGAGCACGTCCCCCTACCCGGTGCACGTGGCGGCCGAGCTGGACACCGGCCTGACCCGCTGGATGTGGCTGGTGAAGTGGCTACTGGCCATCCCGCACTACCTCGTGCTGGCGTTCCTGTGGCTGGCCTTCGTCGTGCTCAGCGCGGTGGCGATGGTCGCGATCGTGGTGACCGGGCGCTACCCCCGCGGCATCTTCGACTTCAACGTCGGCGTGCTGCGCTGGACCTGGCGGGTCACGTACTACGCCTACGGCGCGCTCGGCACCGACAAGTACCCGCCGTTCTCGCTCGCGGAGCGGGCGGACTACCCCGCCCACCTCGTCGTCGACTACCCCGAGCACCTGTCCCGGGGCCTGGCCCTGGTCAAGTGGTGGCTGCTGGCGATCCCGCAGTACCTGGTGGTCGGCTTCTTCGTCGGCGGCGGTCTGTGGTTCGGCGACCGGGCCAGCCAGGAGCCGCTTCCCGGTTCTGCCTGGGGCGGTGGCCTGATCAGCCTGCTGGCACTCGTGGCTGCCGTCGTGCTCGCCTTCACCGGCCGCTACCCCCAGCCGATCTTCGACCTCGTGCTCGGGCTGAACCGCTGGGTGCTCCGCGTCGCGGCCTACGCAGCGCTGATGACCGACGCCTACCCGCCCTTCCGGCTGGACCTGGGCGGCGACGAGCCCACCACCGCCCGCTGGTCCCTGCCTCCGCAAGGACCCCCCGACCCCGCGACCGCGGAGCTGCCCACCGCGGAACCTGCACACGCGACCGGCTCGACCCCACCGTCGACGTGGTCCGCGGGACGCGTCGTCGGCGTCGTCCTCAGCAGCTGCCTGCTGCTTCTCGCCGGAGGGCTGGGCACGGCGGGGCTCGCCGTTCTCGTAGCCGATCGCCAGGTGCGCCACGACGGATACCTGATGAGTGGCGAGCAGCGCCTCGCGTCGACGGGATACGCGCTCACCACTGACCCGCTGCGGCTGGACCAGGGCAGCCCTGCGGACAGCGTGCCTGAGCGGTTCCTCGGCAGGGTCCGGGTCAGTGTCACGCCCGCCGCGGGCACAGACGTCTTCGTCGGCATCGCCGCGGCCGAAGACGTGGCGCGGTACCTCGGCGGCGTCGAGCACACGACGGTCACCGCGCTGCGGCCGCCCTCCGAGGGTGGTCCCCGTTACCGCGAGTCCAGGGGCGGTGCGCCGGCGCAGCCACCCGGACAGGTCGACATCTGGGCGGCCAGCGCTACGGGTCCCGGCCCGCGGTCGATCGACTGGGCGCCGCAGGCGGGAGACTGGGTCATGGTCGTCATGAACGCGGACGGTTCACGACCGGTTCGGGCCGGCGTGTCGGCGGGCGCGGAGCTTCCCGCGCTGCGGTGCCGCAGGCGCAGTGATGCTGGTGCTGTCCGCCCTGGGGCTGCTGGTCGGCGGCGCCGGGCTGGCACTCAGCCTGCACCGGTCGAGTGGTCCCATCCGGTCCGACGGCCCCGCCGCCGGTGAGACGCCATGACAGGTGGTACGTCATGACGAGCAGACGGCGTCGCCGTGGCACCGGAGACGATGCCGGCGTCCGGACGTCGGGGCCGTCGGTGCCTCGCCAGCGCGAGGGCCGCAGGGGCGGGATCGTCGTGGTCGTGGTGACGAGCGACAACGCCGTGGACACCGTGCGTGCCGGCGCGAAGCTCGCCTCCGAGACAGGTCAGCCGCTGGCCCTCGTCGTGTTCGCCGCCCCCGACCGGTCCACGAGAAGCGGCATGGTCGCCGTCGACCACGCGCTCACGGTGGTTCGGACAGCCTTCCCCCGGCTGGAGGTCCAGGTGCACCTCGGGCTCACGGACGCCGTCGGCTGGCAACGGGCGCTCCCGAGTCACGTCAGCCGGGTCTTCGTGGACCCGGCCATGGCGTCCCGGTGGGAGGGGCGGAAGGACGAGCTTCCGCTCACCGTCATCGAGGAGTCACGGTGACCCTGCCATCCGCTCGACTCCGCGGCGGTCCGCACTCGGCGGTGTGGCTGCTCCCGTCCCGGTTCGACGCCGTGCTGTTCGACCTCGACGGCGTACTGACGGACACCGCCCGCCTCCATCTCGCCGCCTGGCGGGAGATGTTCTTCGAGCTCGCGCCGGCCGCAGCGCCGCTCAGCGACGAGGAGTACCGCGACCACATCGACGGCCGGCCCCGCGAGGAGGGCCTGCGTGCGTTTCTCCACGCGCGCGGGATCCCTGTCGCGGACGGCGTGCTGCGTGACCTGGCGGCTCGCAAGGACGCGTGCTTCCGGGCCCTCCTGGATGAGCGGGGACCAGACGTGATCGCGTCGTCGGTCGATCTGTTGCGCCACGTCCGCGGGGCAGGGATGCACACCGCGGTGGTGAGCGCGAGCCGCAACGCCGCTCTGGTGCTCGACCGCGCCGGCCTCACCGAGCTGGTCGACGTACTGGTGGACGGCCTGGTGGCCGACGAGCGGCAGCTGAGCGGCAAACCGGACCCCGCGTCCTTCCTCGAGGCGGCTCGCCGGCTCGGCTGTTCCCCGCGGCGCTGCGTCGTGGTCGAGGACTCGACGGCCGGGGTGCTGGCGGGGCGCGCAGGGGCCTTCGGACTCGTGCTGGGGCTGGCCCGGGCCGGGCGCCAGGACGGCCCCCTGCTGGCCGCGGGCGCCGACGCCGTGGTGGCAGACCTTGCCAGCGTCCGGGTGCCGGGCGACCGTCGATGAACGGCTGGCTGGTCTCCTGGTCGGGCAGCGACCCGACCGACGAAGGACGGCGGGAGGCGCTGTGCACGCTGGGCAACGGCCTCTTCGCGACCAGGGGCGTGGCGCCGGAGCACGCCGCCGACGAGGTGCACTACCCGGGCACCTACGCCGCCGGTGTCTTCAACCGGCTCAGCGACCAGGTCGACGGTGAGACCATCGTCAACGAGAGCCTGGTGAACCTTCCCAACTGGCTGGTGCTCGCCTGGGCCCCCGATGACGAGGACTGGTACCCGTCCGGTTCGGGAGAGGTCCTGGAGCACCATGTCGACCTCGACCTGCGCCACGGCACGCTGATCCGCCACCTCCGCTACGAAGACGACCGTGGGCGTCGTACTCGGGTCTCCCAGCAGCGCTTCGTGCACATGGCGTTCCCGCATCTCGCCGGCCTGCACACGGAGATCACGCCCGAGAACTGGAGCGGACGGCTCCGCATGCGTTCCTGCATCGACGCTCGCGTGGAGAACACGGGTGTCGCCCGATACCGAGGGTTGTCCGGCCGCCACCTGGACCTGGAGGAGACCCGCACGGTCGGGGATGTGGACCTCGTCGTCGTGCGGACCAACCAGTCCCGCGTGAGGGTCGCCGTCGGCATCCGCACCGGCCTCGACGGGCGCACAACGGGAGAGGCTTTCTGGCGGCCCGTGGACGAGCGGGGCCTGGTGGGTCGTGACGCGTACGTCGACGTGCGCGCGGGTCACCCCGTCATGATCGAGAAGGTCGCGGCTCTGCACACGTCCCGCGAGCCCGCAGTCTCCGAGCCGGCCGGCGCCGCACTCGAACAGCTGCAGCACGTCCCGGGCTTCCACGCTCTGCTCGGACCGCACCGCGACGCCTGGAGGACCCTGTGGCGGCAGTTCGACATCACCGTCGACGACCCGCGCCGTGTCCTGTCACCGGACCTGCTCACCGAGGTCCGCACCGGCCTCTTCCACGTCCTGCAGACCCTTTCCCCACACGTGGTCGACCTCGACGTCGGAGCGCCGGCCCGCGGCCTGCACGGTGAGGCCTACCGAGGGCACGTGTTCTGGGACGAGATGTTCCTCGCGCCCGTCCTCTGGATGCATGCACCGGCGCTCGGACGAGCCATCGTCGGGTACCGGTTCCGTCGGCTGCCGGCTGCCCGACGCGCGGCGACGGGGATCGGTTGCCGCGGCGCGTTGTTCCCGTGGCAGTCCGGGAGCGATGGGCGCGAGGAGAGCCAGCGACTCCACCTCAACCCACGATCGGGCCACTGGCTCCCCGACGTGACGAACCTGCAGCGCCACTCCGGGCTGGCCGTGGCTCTGACTGCCTGGCGGCTCTACGAGGCCACCGGCGACCACCAGCTCCTGGTCGAGCGGGTCGCCGAGCTCGTCCTTGACGTCGCCCTCTTCTTCTCCTCGCTGACGACCTACGACCCCGCCAAGGCACGCTACGTCCTGTGCGGCGTGGTCGGTCCCGACGAGTTCCACACCGGCTACCCGGGAGCCGAGCGGCCCGGTGTCGACAACAACGCCTACACCAACGTCATGGTCGTCTGGGTGCTCCGCACCGCATTGCGGATCCTGGCCATCCTCACGCCCACGCAGAGCGAGGCGATCGTGCGACGGCTCGGAGTCACCGGGCAGGATCGAGAGCGCTGGCTCAGCATCTCGACCCACATGTTCGTCCCCTTCCAGGACCGCCTGCTGCTGCAGTTCGAGGGGTACGACGATCTGGCCGAGCTGCCCTGGGACGACTACCGAGCCCGCTACGGCGACATCAGCCGCCTCGACCGGATCCTGGAGGCGGAGGGGCGGGCGGTCAACGCATACAAGGTCTCCAAGCAGGCAGACGTGCTCATGCTGTTCTACGTCCTCACCGTCGACGAGGTCACCGAGCTGCTCGACGGGCTGGGATACCAGCTGGACCGCGCCTCGATCCCCGCGATGGTGGACTACTACCTCGACCGCACCTGCCATGGCTCCACCTTGAGCGCCGTCGCGCACTCCTGGGTGCTGGCGCGGGCGCACCGCGGCCGAGCCCTGGAGTTCCTGACCGAGGTGGTGGCCAGCGACATCAAGGACACCCACGGCGACGACCTCAGAAGGCGTGCACCTCGCTGCGCTGGTCGGTGGTGCAGACCTGCTGCAACGCTGCTTCGCCGGCATCGAGCCCCGGCTGGACAGCCTCCATGTGTCACCCTCCTGGCCCACCCAGCTCGGTCACGTCGCCTTCACGGTGCGCTACCAGGGCAACGACCTCCGGCTCACCGTCTCCCGGCGCTGTGTCCGCGTCGACGCGGAGCCGGGTGGAGCCGGCCAGGTGCGGATCACGTGTGCGGGGACGACGTACCCACTGGCTCCGGGACAGCATCTGGAGATCCCGCTGGCCGGGTGACCCCGCCCGACAGCACAGCCGGGCGTACGGACGAACGGAGAAGACATGACCAGAGGCGCTCCCCTGTCGAAGGGCGACCATGCCGAGCTCACCCGCACGGTCGCCCCGCGCGACATCGAGCTGTTCACCGAGATCAGCGGCGACCGCAACCCGCTGCACTACGACGAAGAGGCCGCACGCGCGTCACGGTTCGGCGAGATCGTCGTCCAGGGAGGGGTCACCAGCGCCATCCTCAATGCCGTCGTCGCCGAGGAGCTTCCCGGCCCTGGCACCGTCTTCCTGAACGTCAACTGGGACTTCAAGGCACCGGTCCGCCCCGGTGACACCATCACCGGCCGTGTCGAGGTCCTGGAGGCGCGAGAGGACAAGCCCATCACCACACTGCGCACGACCGTCACCCGCGGCGACGGGACGGTCGTGCTCGAAGGCACCGCCGTCACCTACACCATGGCGCTCGACGACGGCGGGTGACGCGAAGACAGGTGCACGTCGATCACGTCCGGTTGCCTGCTGCGCGACGGCAAGCATCTTGTCAACGCACCCCTGGCGGGCGCGGCGCTTCCGGCGGACGCTGGAGACGTGCCCTCTCGCCTGTCGACTCTGTGGCTGCTGGTCCTGGTCGCGGCCGCGACGGCGTGTGAGGGGTCCTCGACCGAGGAGGCGACCGCGGTGCATGCCCCCGACGTGATCATGGTGAGCAGCCCTGCCGTCCAGGAGGGACAGCCCATCCCGGCACGTTTCACCTGTGATGGCGACGGCCAGTCCCCGCCGTTGGCCTGGCACGGCGTGCCCGCCGGTGCGGCGGCGCTGGCCCTGGTCGTCGACGACCCGGACGCTCCGCGAAAGACGTTCGTGCACTGGGTCGTGCTGGACATGCCGGTCGAGACCACGGGGCTGGAGGCGGGCGGGGTGCCCGCCGGCGCGGTACAGGCGCGGAACTCCGCGGGACACGCGTCGTACTTCGGGCCGTGCCCACCCAGCGGCCTGCACCACTACCGGTTCACGGTGTACGCGCTCTCGAAGCGCACCGGGCTGCGTGACGGAGCACCGCTCGACCAGGCGTTGCGTGCGGTCGAGTCGACCGCGACCGCCCGGGGCCGGCTGGTCGGCACCTATGCGCACGACGGTTGACCGCGTCGGCGCCGCCTCTCGAGTGCGCTCATCCTGACCCAGCTCGCTGAATGCACCCATGTGCCGGAACGACTCACCGGTGTGTGGTCGTCGAGGCGCCATGCGTCCGGAGCCGCGAGAGCCCGCTGCCGAGCGGCAGCGGGCTCTCGCGTCTCCCTCAGGACCGAGGGGTTCGGGTCAGGTGGCGTTCGCCGGAGCGGTGGCCCGCACCCTGGCCGCGACGGCCCGGCCGGCCGCACGCATCTGCGTCAGGCTCGGCAGCCACCGGACTTCCGCGGCGGTGTGGGCGTTCGACCCGTAGACGATCAGGGTGAGGAACACGCCGTACACCGGCAGGTGCCCGATCAGCTCGGTCTGGCCGAACAGCACCAGGGTCGCGTTGAACGGGACGGCTGCGACCAGGACCGCGGCCTGCGGCATCGCGCCGGAGAGCACCAGCAGCCCGAACAGCAGCTCGATGGAGCCGGCCACCACGATGAACGTGTCCGTGGACAGGTGCACGCCGACGAGGGTGAAGACGTTCAAGCTCGGGTACGCCTCCAGGGTCGCGTGCGCCAGCTGCGGGTTGGTGAACTTCTCCGAGAACGCCAACGTGATCAGGGCGACCGCCACACCGGCCCGGAGCGCGAACAGTGCCCACCGCAGCCGGACCGGGTCGGCGTCCACGCGACCGAACGTGCCGTCGGACGGCGGGAGAAGTGCCACGAACGCCGCCACCCCGAGCAGGGCGGCGGACTCGAGCAGCGCGACCGGGCCGGCCGCGAGCAACGCCAGCGGGCCGAGGACGACCAGGCCGAGCGCGGCGGCCCGCAACCGGATGCCGGTGATGAACCAGACCCCCAGCGCCGCCTCGGCCAGACCGGCGAACGCCCCGGACGGCACCTGGTCCAGCTCGAGGGAGTGCGCGAGGAAGTCGCCGGTCGCGGCCAACGCCAGCAGGTTCACCCCGATGTGGATCGCCAGCAGCCGCGGCACGAACGGGGCGAGCCGGCCCAGCGGCCGCAGCACCGGCAGCTCCGGAGACCCGACCCGGGTGCCGACCCACCGCCACACCACCGTCACCACCACCATGACCGCAGCCAGGGTCATCGGCAGCGGGGAGAAGAAGAAGCCCCAGTCGCCACCGGGGGCGTCCGTGACGAACCAGCGCTCGTGCGCGGACGCCGGCGACGCAAGCAGCAGCGACGCAAGCAGGACGGCGGCCGCGAGGGCCGCCGGACGGTGGGTCTGTGTGCCACGCATCGGGCACCTCTCCTTCTCGAGGCTCGAGGCGGCGGGCCAGGCTGGCTAGTTCCGCCAGACACCATGGTGCTCAATCGGTGCGGTCACCGAGGCCGAAACGGGCCTGCGGCGGCTGTGATCCGGAACTCGTGACGAAGGTCCCGGCCGGCACGGCCGAAGGTCCCCGCCAGCCGACGAGGGTCCACTGTTCGGCCCCCAGCGGTGGAACGCGCTGACGCGCCAGGGCCCTCGGGCTGTCACGAGCCGGGCGACCCCGCCGTTCCGCCGGCCCTGCCTGTGCGCAACGCCGCCGCCCCCATGCAGGTCGGCTACAGCGTGCGGTTCCTCGTGCTCCCGTCTCGCTCGAACGGCAGCACGTCAGGGCCGGCTCTGCGCCCGATGCTTTGCGCGAGCCGGGCGACCCCCTGCCCGATGCCCAGGACGACGGCGCCGACGAGCGCGGTCGCCACCAGCAGCCAGGGCGCGCTGAGGATGTACGTCAGTGGCTCCCAGGAGAGCCAGTCCAAGTCGCTGCTGTTGCCGTGGTCGGTCAGCAGCACTCCGACCGCCACCGCCAGGGACGTCAGCACGACCAGTCCTGAGCCAGCCAGGAGCAGTGTTGCCAACACCCGTGTGGGAGTCACGCGTCCCATGAGTCGAGGCTAGGTGATGCGGTGCCCGTCCGGGTCGGGAGCGCCGAACCCCTCAGAGCCCTACGCGCACATCGGCCAATCCAGTTGTCGCAACTGTGGAACCACCGAGCCGCGTCTCGCGTCCCACCGAAGGTATGCCCCTGCAGTGCCCCGCTCGGCACCGGCAGAGCCACACCCCGCCTACGCCACGCCGACCAAGGGAGCGCGAAGAACTCATGACCGATCCTCGACACAACGTCATCACGGTGGCGACCGGCCCGGACCGACTGGTCCGATTCGACGGGGCCGTCCGACACTTCCTGCGAAAGGAGACGGTCCCCGCGTTGCTGACTCCCGAGGAATGGGCGACCAGCGGCGGCCGGTACCTGGTCGACGCGGGCGACCAGCAGGACCGGGCCGTCCATGCCGAGGTGTACTCGCTCGTGTGCGACGACTGCCTCGACGAGGTGGCGATCCGCGAGCTGCACGGCGCCGAGTCCGCTCGAGTGGCGCTCGACCTGGTCGAGACCGGGCACGCGGTCATCTGCTCGCTCGACGTCGCCGACACCGCCGCCGCCCGTGCTCACTTCGAGACCGCGACCGGCCGCGACCTGTCCTGGTTCCAGTTCGTCGAGCTGCCCGCCGAGACGTACCTGTGGTTGTCAGCCTGAGCAGCCGGCGAGGACGACGGTCGCCCTGAGAAGGCGCGGCGCGGCTGGGCTAGCGGCTGGGCTAGTCGTCGTCGACGCCTTCCGACCCGTCCTCGTGCTCGGCCTCCTCGAGGAGCACCTTGGCGTTCCCGGCGTCGACGTAGACGGTGGTCTCGAGCCCGGCGCCGTCGCGGATCTCGACCTTCCACACGACGTTGCCGTCCTCGTTCTCGAGCTCGGTCTCGGTGACCCTTCCCCGAGCGGTGGCCAGCGCTGCCGTTCGGGCGGCAGTGGCGTCCACCTTGGCGAGGTCGAGGAGGGCCCTCTGCTCGGCGTCCTCATTGGCCTCTGTCTCGTCCTGCTCCGACTCGTCGGCTCCGGCGGGGGCGGTCACGGAGCTGGTGAACGAGGGAGTGTCCTCGTCGTCGCCCGGGCCGCTGCCGGACCCGAGGGCCGACCCTGCGGTGAGCGCCACCGCGGTGGCGACAGCCACGGCCGCCAGACCCGTGACGACCTTCCTGCTGGTGCGCATCGCCGCTCCTCCGAATCGAGCTCGAGGACGTTGAGGGTACGAGGGGAGGCCACCGGCCACATGTGAGGCTTCCTCGACGATAGGAACCGCGAACGGCCAGGTGAATAGCGCATCCGGACCGCTCCACGCCGGCCTGGTCGGTCCGGCCGTACGCCATGTGTCCAGAGGCGGGCCGGGAACCCTCCCAAACCTCCCGAACCGGAGCCGACCCCGGGCTGGGGAACGCGCCACCGAGGGCCTCTCGTCACAGACGGCCGGGCCGAAGTCCCCTGGGACGAAGCGGCCCCGCCGCCGGACCCTGGAGCCGGAGGCGATGACGATGTGGAACCTGCGCAATGCCGGAGGGATCTCCCTCTTCCTGTTCGGGACGACCTACCTGTGGCTCACGCCGGCCTTCGCCAGCCGGGGCGTCCCCACGACCGGCATGCTGTGGGCGAGCACCCGGGTGCTGGCGATGCTCACCCTGGCCGGCTTCACCGTCGCGACCTGGGGGCTCTTCCAGCGCAGCGGCTGGTGGCTGCCCGTGGCCGTGGTGTCCTCGGTGGTCGGGCTGGTCGTGCTGGTGCCGTACTGGGTCGCCGCTTCGAGGTCCGGTGAGACGACCCCCGGCTTCAACGTCCTCATCCATGCCGCAGGCAGCGTCGCCGTGCTGGTGCTCCTGCTCGTGCCGTCTCTCCAGCGATGGGTGCAGACACAGGTCATGGGCTCCTGACGCCGTCCTGCAGCCCGCTCGGTCTCCCTCGCGACCTCGAGGTCCGTCTCCCCCGTTTCGTCGAGACCGTGGTCGAGGGCACGGCCGGGATGGGCGAGGCCGGAGACGGCGTCGGTGCGTACGGCTCAGGCCTCGGGAGCGGTGCGTTCCGGGGACGAGGTCACCGCACGCGGCCCGGTCCCGCGGGTGAACTGCCACTCGCGGATCTCGGGCAGGTCCTCGCCGTGGCGGCGGATGTACATCCGGTGCTCGATGAGCTTGTTCTTGAGGTGCTCGCGGGCCGGCCCCGACGTGCCGCGCAGACGTGGGACGCGGTCGATGACGTCCATCGCCAGGTCGTAGCGGTCCACCTGGTTGAGCACGGTCATGTCGAACGGCGTGGTGGTGGTCCCTTCCTCCCTGTAGCCGCGCACGTGGAAGCCGCCGTGGTTGGTGCGCCTGTAGGTCAGGCGATGGATCAGCCAGGGGTAGCCGTGGTAGGCGAAGATCACCGGCCTGTCCCGGGTGAACAGCGAGTCGAAGTCGGCGGTCGACAGCCCGTGCGGGTGCTCGCGTTCGTCCTCCAGGCGCATCAGGTCGACCACGTTGACCACCCGGATCCTGAGGTCCGGGAGCAGCTCGCGGAGCAGGGACACGGCGGCCAGCGTCTCCATGGTCGGGACGTCGCCGGCGCACCCCATCACCACGTCCGGTTCACCGTCACCCTCCGTGCCGGCCCAGTCCCAGATGCCGATCCCCTTGGTGGTGTGCACGATCGCCTCGTCCATCGTGAGGTACTGCAGGGCCGGCTGCTTCCCGGCCACGATGACGTTGACGTACTGCCGGCTGCGCAGGCAGTGGTCGGCCACGGACAGCAGGGTGTTGGCGTCCGGCGGCAGGTAGACCCGGACCACCTCCGCCTTCTTGTTCATCACGTGGTCGATGAAGCCGGGGTCCTGGTGCGAGAAGCCGTTGTGGTCCTGCCGCCACACGTGCGACGTGAGCAGGTAGTTCAACGAGGCGACCGGGCGGCGCCACGGGATCTGGTTGGTCGACTTCAGCCACTTCGCGTGCTGGTTGAACATCGAGTCCACGACGTGGATGAACGCCTCGTAGCAGGAGAAGAAGCCGTGCCGGCCGGTCAGCAGGTAGCCCTCGAGCCAGCCCTCGCACGTGTGCTCGGACAGGATCTCCATGACCCGCCCGTCGGCGGCGACGTGGTCGTCGTACGGCAGCCGCTCGGCGTTCCAGGTCCGGTCGGTCACCTCCAGGACGTCCTGGAGCCGGTTCGAGGAGTTCTCGTCGGGGCTGAACATCCGGAACCGGTCCATGTTGCGGGCCATCACGTCCCGCAGGTATCCCCCGAGCACCCGCGTGGACTCGACCTCGCCCGTGCCAGGTGAGGCGACGTCGACGGCGTACGCGCGGAAGTCGGGCAGGGACAGGTCGCGCAGCAGCGCTCCCCCGTTCGCGTGCGGGTTCGCGCTCATCCGGCGGTCGCCGGCCGGATGCAGGTCCGCTATCTCCGGGACCGGTGCGCCGTCCCGGTCGAACAGCTCCTCCGGTCGGTAGCTGCGCATCCACCGCTCGAGCACGTCGCGATGCCCGGTGTCGTGGCGTGCGTCCGCGAAGGGCACCTGGTGCGAGCGCCAGAACCCCTCGACCCGTTGCCCGTCCACCTCGCGTGGGCCGGTCCAGCCCTTCGGTGACCGCAGCACGATCATCGGCCAGGGACGGCGGGACACCGGCTGCCGCCGCGCCGTGCGGGCCTGCTGCTGGATGTCGCGGATCTCGTCCAGGCAGTGGTCCAGGGTGGCTGCGAACGCCTGGTGCATCTCCGCGGGGTCGGAGCCGGCGACGACGTACGGCGCATGCCCGTACCCCCGCAGCAGCGCGAGCAGCTCCTCCTCGGGGATGCGGGCCAGCACCGTGGGGTTGGCGATCTTGTACCCGTTGAGGTGCAGCACCGGCAGGACGGCGCCGTCCCGGCGAGGGTCCACGAACTTCGTCGAGTGCCAGCTGGTCGCCAGCGGTCCGGTCTCGGCCTCCCCGTCCCCGACCACCGCGGCCACGACCAGGTCGGGGTTGTCGAACGCCGCGCCGTACGCGTGACTCAGCGCGTAGCCGAGCTCACCGCCCTCGTGGATGGATCCCGGCGTCTCCGGGGCGACGTGGCTCGGGATCCCGCCGGGGAAGGAGAACTGCGTGAACAGACGGCGCATGCCCGCCTCGTCCCGGCTGACCTCCGGGTAGACCTCGCTGTAGGTGCCCTCCAGCCAGGCCGACGCGACCAGTCCGGGTCCGCCGTGGCCGGGGCCGATGACGTACATCGCGTCCAGGTCCCTCGCGATGATGGCCCGGTTCAGGTGCGCGTACACGAAGTTCAGTCCCGGTGTGGTCCCCCAGTGCCCGAGCAGCCGCGGCTTGACGTGCTCCGGCAGCAGTGGCTCGCGCAGCAGCGGGTTGCCCATGAGGTAGATCTGGCCCACCGAGAGGTAGTTGGCCGCCCGCCACCATGCGTCGATGCGACGTAGAGACGCCTTGTCCAGCGGGCGTCCGCCGACGGCGCTGCGGGTCTTCTCGGCCTTGCTCATGCTGCTCCCGATGACTGTCTCAGTGGGGTGGGACGAAGCGTAGGCGACCGGTCCCGTGGTGACCGGCGCCGTGAGGTCGGCGCTCAGGCGCGCACGACGACGACGGTGCTGTGGGCGTGCTCGATGACCGCGCGGCTGACGGAGCCCATGAGGCGGTGCAGCCCGGTGAGTCCGCGAGACCCCACCACGACGCAGTCCGCGCCGAGTGACCACGCGACCAGCGCGTCCACGGCCCGCTGCTCGGGGAGGTGGCGGTTCACCTGGATGTCGGGGAACTTCTCGCCCACGCCGGCCAGCGCCTCGGCCAGCGCCCGCTCGTGACGCCGCATCGTCACGATGCGCTGACCCTGAGTGGGCGCGACGGCGAGCGGGTCGTCGGCCCGCCACGCGTGCACGGCGTCGAGCGCGAGGTGCTTCGCCGCTGCGAGCTGGGCCGCGAACTCGAGGGATGCGTTGTCCGTGCCGTCGAGGGCGAGGCCGACGACGACCCCGCGCGGGGGCTCGGTCCTCGGGCGCACGACGGCGACCGAGGAGTGGGCGTGGGACACGACGGCCTGGCTGACCGAGCCGAGCAGCAGCGAGGTGATCGAGCCGTGGCCCCGCGTGCCGACCACCACCATCGCCGCCTGGACGGACAGGTCGAGGAGGACGCTGCGGGCGTCCCCGACCGGTGTGGCCGCGTCGACCCGCAGACCGGGGGCGATGCGCCGGGCCACGGCGACCGCCTCCTCGGTCACCCGGCGGGCGGGCATGCTCCGGAGCTGCGCGGACTCGGTCGGCCCGCCGAGCAGCTCACCGGAGCTCAACCCACCCGCGGCATGGACGACCAGCAGCGGCCGCGCGGCGAGCTGGGCCTGGGCGACCGCCCAGGTCAGCGCGGCGTCACCGTGGGGAGAGCCGTCGACGCCGACGACGACGGAACCGGGGTGGGCCTGCGACATGCTCCGATGATCGCGGAGTCGTCGTGGGCCGCTGCAGGGACACTCGGCTCGGGTCGTCGGGACGTTCGACCCGGGTCACGGGCGGTTCGGCCCTGCCCTCGCGCGGCCGCCGGAGAGACGGTGAGGGGGCACGCCTCGAAGGTCTCTCCCTGGAGAAAACGATGGACACTGATGTCAGCAACCCGCGTCCGCCGTACGAGGAGATGGTCGGCTTCGCGACCCGGGCGCCGAGTGTCCACAACACCCAGCCCTGGTTGTGGCGGACGTCCCCCACCGGTCTCGAGCTCTTCGCCGACTGGTCGCGTCAGCTCAGCCGGGCCGATCCCGACGGGCGCGACGTCCTGGTCAGCTGCGGAGCGGCCCTGCACCACCTCCGGGTCGCTGCCGCCGCCCTGGGGTGGACCGCCCACGTCCGGCACGCTCCCGAGGCGGACTACCCGCGGCTGCTGGCGTCGGTCCGGTTCACGCGCAGGGAGGCCTCGACGGAGGCTGCGCACGGGCTGACCCGGCTCCTGGCGCGCCAGACGGACCGGCGCCAGTTCGCGTCGTGGCCCGTGCCGCACGAACAGCTCGAGTCCCTCGCGGCGACCGGCAGCACGTGGGGCGTCACCGTGACCCCGGTGGTGGACGAGGCGGTGCGGCTGCGCCTGCTCCGGCTCACGGCCGAGGCGGACGAGCGCCAGCGACGCGACCCCGCCTACGCGACCGAGCTGGCCACCTGGGCGCGCCAGCGTGAGCGCGACGGCGTCCCCGCCAGCAACGTGCCCGAGGGCGACCCCGCCCGCCTCGCCGACGCGCTGGTCCCGCAGCGGTTCCCGGCCGGGACGCTCGTCGACGAGGGGCAGGATCCCTCGCCCAGCCCGCCGGGCATCCTCGTGGTCGCCACCTCCTCCGACGACGCGCTGTCCCGGGTGCGTGCCGGCGAGGCGCTCAGCGACCTGTGGCTCGACGCCACCGGGAGAGGGCTGGTCGGAGTGCCGCTGAGCCAGGCGACCGAGGTCGACGAGACGCGGCTGCTGCTCGAGGGGCGTGACCTGGACGACCGGGCGTGCCCGCAGATCCTGTTCTGCGTCGGCTGGCCGCAGGCCGACCGGTCGCCGCTGCCTCGCACGCCGAGGCGTCCCGTGACCCAGGTGATGATCCGCGCCGACTGAGGGCCAGGTCGGGGGTCAGGCCACCTGCAGGAGGATCAGGACGACGCAGCCGCAGACGAGCGCCACGACCACCGCCTGCGCGGCGGCGACCCGACGACTGACCACGAGGTCGCCCATCGTCTCCCGGTCACGCGACAGCAGGTGCATGACGACGAGCAGCGGCACCAGGAGTACGGCGTTCAGGGTCTGCGTCGAGACCAGCAGCGGGACCAGCGGCACCTGCGGCAGGAGCACCAGCGATGCCGCGACGGTGGTGACCGCCACGTGCGTGAGGTAGAAGAGACGGGCGTGCGAGAAGCTGCTGTCCAGCGCCGCGGGCGAACCGGTCAGGTCGCAGACGGAGTAGGCGGTGGACAGGGGCAGGATCGCCGCCGCGAGCACCGCGGCACCGATCAGGCCCAGCGCGAACAGGGTGCCGGAGAGCCGGCCCGCCACGGGGGCCAGGGCCTGCGCTGCGTCGGCGGCCGACTCGATGTGCACCCCGCGGGTGTGCAGGGTCGCGGCACAGGCCACGACGACGAAGAACCCGATGACCCCTGTGAGGGCGGCGCCGACCAGGACGTCCACGCGCTCGTACCCCAGGTCGGCCGTGGTGATCCGCTTGTCGACGGCATAGGACTGGATGAAGCTGAGGCCCCACGGCGCGAGCGTCGTGCCCACGGTGGCGGCGACCAGCAGCACCTCGGCTCGCGAGAAGCCCATCGTGGGGACGACGAGGCCGTGGCCTGCGGCCGCCCAGTCCGGGTGCGCCAGCACCCCGGCCGCGACGTAGGCGACGAACACCGAGGCCAGCGCGAGCAGCACGTGCTCGACCCGGTGGAAGCTCCCCCTCAGCACCAGGGTCGTGACGGCGACGGCCGCGACCGGGACGGCGAGCGACCTGCTGACTCCCAGCAGCTCGGCGCCGGCAGCGATGCCCGCGAACTCCGCGGCCGCGGTGCCGATGTTCGCGACCACCAGCGCCGCGAGGGTGGCGGTCGCCACCCGCACGCCGTACCGATGCCGCACCAGTCCGACCAGACCCTGCCCGGTGACCACACCCATCCGAGCGCCGAGGTCGTGGAACAGCATGAGCGCCAGGGTGGACAGCAGCAGCACCCACAGCAGCCGGTACCCGTAGTCGGCTCCGAGGACCGAGTACGTCGTGATGCCGGCCGGGTCGTCGTCGGAGAGCCCGGCCAGCAGACCGGGACCGAGCACCGCCGCGAGCGTGGCCAGCCGCAGGGCTCGTCCCCTCGGCCCACGGTGAGGACCGTCGTCGGTGACCGGGACGAGGTCCGCGGTCATGCGCGACGCGCCGACCGGGTCGACTCGTCATCGGGCGGCAGGTTCATCCGCCAGCCTGCCGTTCGTCGGAACCTTCGGCCGGACTTCGGGCGACCGTGCTCGGCTCGACCCAGGTGGGACCGCACCCGGGGGTGCAGGTGCTCGACGGCGGCCTGCGACCGCGCCGCCGGCACCCGCCGCAGCACGTCGACGGCCAACCTCGACGGGAGCTGGGTGAGCAGGTGCGCCAGCTCGTGCGGCGCCAGGTGCTGGGCAGGAGACGCGTCGGTCGACAGCTGCACGATGTGGCCACGGCCGGAGACCAGGTGGACCTGGTCCAGCCGCAGCAACCGCATCCCGGAGACCGGGCGGCGCCGGCGCCGAGGCCCCAGTCGTCGCAGGATCACCCCGATGCCGACCTCGACCCCGGTGACGGACAGGGTCGTCCCCTCCCCTGGCTCGAGCCAGACCTCCCCGACGCGTGCGCTCTGCCGCTCCGACACCACGTAGACGCGGCAGTCGAGCACGTCGCGCACGAGCAGCAGCTCGTCGGGCTCCAGCGGGTTGGACCGGCGCTGCTCCCTCGTGGCGTCGCGCACGAGAGTGAGCCGGTCGAGACGGGACACGTCCAGGTCGGACCAGGGGACGACCCAACGGCCGCGGAGGTCACCGAGGACGAGACCCGTGACCTGCGTGCCCCGGGCGCCGACCCGGGCCACGACGTCGCGGACCCAGCCGGCCCGGTGTCCTGTCGTGTCCCGCACCGGAACGCCGGTCAGCGCGGTGAGCGGCACCATGCTCCCCATGCTCCGGGGCAGGTCGGCGGACATGTCGAGGTCAGCCGGGCCGTCGCTCTCGGGGCCGGACGACGACGACCGTGCAGTGCGCGTGCTCGATCACCGAGCGGCTCACCGAGCCGACCAGCGACTTCACCCCTGACCGCCCGCGCGACCCGACCACGACGACGGCCGCGGTGTCGGACCGTTCCACCAGTCCGGCGACCGGGTTCACGTCAGGCAGGTTCGCGGAGACGACGACGTCCGGGTACTTCTCGGCGTAGCCGGCCAGTGCCTCCGTCAGGAGCCGCTCGTGGGCGTCGAGGTGGTCGAGCCGCTGCTGGTAGCTGCTCGGGTCGATGAACGTCTCGTCGGTGGACCAGCAGTGCACCGCTTCCAGCTCCCGGCCCTCCATCGAGGCCAGGTCGAAGGCGAAGTCGACGGCGGACGCGGAGGCGGGGCTGCCGTCCACCCCGACCACGACGCGACCGAGGTCGCCGTCGTCGTCACGGTCACCGGCACGGACCACGACGACCGGGCACTGCGCATGTGCCGCCACCGCTGTGCTCACCGAGCCGAGCAGAAGGGAACGGACGGGGCCGCGCCCTCGGGTGCCCACCACGACGACCGAGGCGCGGTCCGAGATGTCGATGAGTGCCTGACGTGCGTCCTGGAGCGGCAGCATGACGTCGACGTCCAGGCCCGGCGCGACCCGCTCGACCACGCCGAGGACGTGGTCCGAGACCTTGCGCGCCTTCATGTGGAGTACTCGGCGGGCCTCGGCCGACCCGAGGATCTCCGCGCTGTTCCCCGGGTCGCCGGTGCCGGTCACGAGGGTGAGCGGCCGACGTCTCGCGGTCGCATGGCGCACCGCCCACTCGACCGCGGCGTCGCCGCCGGGCGAACCGTCGGCTCCGACGACGACCGATCCCTGCTTCAGCTTGGTGATCGTGCTCATGTCTTCACGGTGCTGCCGCCGTACGGGCGACGGCAGGGCCGCTGGCCACCTGCGGCCGGGACCTTCGACCCGTCCCGGTGACCCCCGGCCCGGACGCACGACGGAAGGCCCGGGTCGACGGACCCGGGCCCTCTGTCGGACGCCGCTACCTCAGCCAGCCGTGCCGGCGCACGAACGGGATCCGCCCCCATGCACTGCCGAGACCCAGGGTCGTGCCCGCCCCGGCGGCCGCGAGGATGACGAGCAGCATCGCGTAGATCAGGTGGTCGTCCATGAACGGGTTGTTGGCCGGAGGCAGGACCACGGTCCACATCAGGACCAGCAGCAGGGCGCCGCCGGCCGCGGCCAGCCGCATGGCGACACCGAGCAGGAGGGCGACCCCGATGCCCAGCAGGCCGGCCATGAACAGCCAGTCGGCCCAGGTGGCCCCGGCGATCGAGTGGTAGAAGTCCGTGAAGGGACCGGCCGCACCGAAGGCCAGGAAGCCCTTGGTGGGGCTGCCGCCGCGGATCCAGGCGTCGGCGTGGGCGGTCTCGTGCCCCAGGCCGAACGTCTTGTCCAGGAACGCCCAGAGGAAGACCCAGCCCAGGCTGATGCGAGCGGCAGCCATGGCGTACCGCGCGACCTTCTGGGCGCCGGTCTCGGGAGCGGCCAACTCGGGGTGGACCAGGTCGGGGTTCGGCAGCCGACCGCCGGACGACTGCTCTCGGATGGTGCTCATGGTGTCCTCCTCTGGGACTCGCACTGTCTGTTTACAGTTCAAGTATGGCGAGGGCGACGGCTGTGGTGGAGAGTCGAAGGTCCGCACCCGGGCGGGACCTTTTGCCCAGGTCAGAGGGCAGGTCAGAGGGCAGTCAGGGGGCTCGGACGACGCGGCCGGGCGGTGCCGACCGCCTGCGGAGCGGTGTCCTCAGGTGCCGAGGTGCTTGGCGGCGAACACCGCCGCCTGGGTACGGCGTTCGAGACCCAGCTTGGCCAGCAGCGAGGAGACGTAGTTCTTCACGGTCTTCTCGGCGAGGAACATCTCCTCGCTGATCTGCCGGTTGGTCATCCCCTGGCCGATGAGCTCGAGGGTGCGGCGCTCCTGGCTGGTGAGCGGCGCGAGGGCCGGGTCCTCGGCGGGACCCTGGCGCAGCCGGTCGAGGACCTGCTGCGTGACGGCCGGGTCCAGCGTGGACTGGCCGGCGGCGACACGTCGTACGGTCTCGACGAGGTCGTTGCCGCGCACCTGCTTGAGGACGTAGCCGGCGGCGCCGGCCATGATCGCGGAGAACAGCGCCTCGTCGTCGTCGTAGGACGTCAGGATGAGGGCCGCGATCTCGGGGTTGCGGGACCGGATCTCCCGGCAGACGTCGATGCCCGACCCGTCGGGGAGGCGGCCGTCGAGGACGGCCACGTCGGGTCGCAGCGCGGGGATCCGCCGGGCTGCCTCCTGGGCGAGACCGGACTCGCCGACGACCTCGATGTCGCCTTCGCTCTCGAGGAGCTCCTTGAGACCTCGGCGCACGATCTCGTGGTCGTCGAGGAGGAACACCCGGATGCGGGCATCGGTCGCTGGGGTCGCGTCGCCTTCGCTCACGTTGACACGTTAGCCGCGAGCGGGACAGGGAGCGAGACCCTTTCGTCCCACGGCGACGGGACTTTGGTCCCGGTTCGTGCACTCAGTGCAGCGGCACGGACCAGGTCACGACGGTGCCACCCGGAGCCGGGGTCTCGACGGCGCAGGTGCCGCCGAGGCTCTCGGCCCGCTCCTGCAGGTTGCGCAGGCCGCTCGGCGTGATGTCGGGCGGCACGCCCCGTCCGTCGTCCCCGACGGTGAGCACCAGCCGGTCCCCCGCCGCCACCACCACCCAGGCGTGCGTCGCCTCCGCGTGACGAGCCGTGTTGGTCAGCGCCTCGGCCAGCACCGCCATCACCTGCGCGGCGACCTCCGGCGTGACCGCGCTGTCGACCGGCCCCTCGAAGCGGAGGCTCGGCCGGAAGCCCAGGACCTTCGTCGCCCGGTCCACCAGCTCGGTGACCGTGGCCCTGAGGTCCGTCGAGCCCGCTGCCACGCTCAGGGCGAAGATCGATCGGCGGATGTCCTTGATGGTCTCGTCGATGTCGTCGACCGCGGACGCCACCCGCGTACGAACGTCGGCCTGCTGCGCCATGCGGGCAGTGTTCTCCAGGCCGAGGCCGATGGCGAAGAGCCGCTGGATCACGAGGTCGTGCAGGTCGCGCCCGATCCGGTCGCGGTCCTCGAACACGGCGAGCTTCTCGCGGTCCTCGCGGGCTCGCGAGATCTGCAGGGCCAGCGCGGCCTGGGCGGCGAACCGCTCCGGCATCCGCACGTCGAACGAGCGGAACGCCGAGATCTGCTCGGGCGTCCAGCCGAGGGTGAGCACGCCCTCCACCCCGTCGAGCGTGCGCAGCGGCACCACGACGAGCGGACCGAGGTCGTGCCAGTCCGCCGGGACCGTGTAGGCGACGCGGGGGTCGACGCGGGCGTCCTCCACGACGACCGTCTCCCCGGACTCGATGACCGCGCCGGCCAGGGACTCGCGCAGGGTGGCCAGCGGATGCGTGTTCTCGGGCGCTGAGGTCGCTCCCGACACGACCACCAGCTTGAACTCGCCCGTCTCCGCCCGCACCAGCACGGTGGCCAGATCGGCCTGCGCGAGCTCACGTGCGCGGTCCGCGACCACCTGCAGCGCGTCCCCGCGGCTGACCCCCGCGGACAGCAGCCCGGTGATCTCGGCGGTGGCGGCCAGCCACTTCTCGCGGCGGGCGGCCTCCTCGTACAGGCGGGCGTTCTCGATCACGACGCCGGCGGCGGCGGCGAGCGCCACCACCATCGCCTCGTCCTGCTCGGTGAAGTCCCCCTCCCCCGTCTTCTCGGTCAGGTAGAGGTTGCCGAAGACCCGGTCACCGATGCGGATCGGCACGCCCAGGAACGAGCGCATCTGCGGGTGGTGCTCGGGGAACCCGTACGACGCAGGGTGGGCGGCGATGTCGTGCAGCCGCAGCGGCTCCGGCCGGTCGATGATCAGCCCGAGGAGACCGTGCCCGCCAGGCAGCTCACCGATCAGCTCACGCTGCTCGTCGCTGATGCCCTGGTGGATGAAGGCCCGAAGCGGGTGCTCGGTGTCGGCGCCGAGAACCCCCAGCGCCGCATAGCGGGCACCCGCCAGCTCGCTGGCGACCTGGACGATCCTGGCCAGCAGGCTGTCGAGGGACAGGTCTGCTGCGATACCCACGACGGCGTCGAGCAGGAGGCGGAGCCGGCGCTGGTCCTGGACGACCCCGTCCACGCGTTGGAGCAGCTCGCGCAGGAGGTCGTCGAGCCCGGCCCCGGACAGCGGCGGGAAGGCGGCCGAGGGCGTGGTGTCGGCGGCGCGGTCCCCGAACAGGTCGGCCGGTCGGTCCGTCGTACCCAATGCTTCTCCTCGTGTCGTGACAACGCATCCGCGTCCTCGCGCTCGCCCGCGGGCGAGGCGTTGCATGGGATCACCGTCGCCCACGAGGGATCGCCTTGTCATCCCCGCGCGGTCGTCGTGCCCTGCGGAGGGACCACTGCCGTGGACCCAATGGTCCCTGCGGGCAGGACCTGTGGCCCTGCTCTGGGACGGCGCACGCACCTAGCGTCGAGGACGAGCCAGACCGACGCGCACGTTGTGCGTGAGAGGAGCCCTTCCCATGAGCGCGCAGACGACCACCAGCCGGCCGAATGCCGAGACGAGCATCCGGGACCGGATCGTCGTCGGCATCGAGGACGCCGCGCAGGGCTCCGGACCGCTGCTGTGGGCGTGCCAGGAGGCCGACCGCAGCCACGCCGCGTTGCAGGTCGTGACGGCCTGCCCCGGGGAGGTGGGCCCGCCACCCAGGCGACCCGCGTCCTACCTCGGCCCCGACCCCACCGAGGTCGCGCTGCGCAGCCTCACCGACGTGACCCGCAGGCTGTGCACCGATGCCGACGTGCTGCCTCCGAGGGTCGAGGCTGGCAGTCCTCCGCACGTGCTGGTCGACGCCCTCGACGAGCACGCCCTCATGCTGGTGGTGGGCCGCCGCACGCGAGCCGGCGCCCAGCACCTGCTCCTGGGCAGCACGTCCGTCGCCGTGGCCGGGCAGGCGCCGGTCCCGACCGTCGTCGTACCGGACAGCTGGGTCCCGGGCCCGAAGGCGTCATCCCCCGTCGTCGTGGGCCTCAGGGGTGCCGACGACGAGCCGCTGCTGCGCTTCGGGTTCGACCGCGCGGCCGCCCTGCGCGTCCCCCTGGTGGCCATGCACGCTTGGGACATCCCGTCGCTGCTGACCTGGTCCCCGAGCGAGATCGCCCGGATGCGGGCCAAGGTCCTGACCACGTTGGACCGTCGCCTGGCTCCCTGGCGCGCGGAGTTCCCGGATCTCGAGATCGTCACCGCAGCCCCGGCCGAGCGGCCGGTCGACGCGCTGACCGACGCGGGACAGGTGGCCCAGCTCGTCGTGGTCGGCCGGCACACGCGTGGCGCCGGGCATCTCGGACCACGTCTGGGGTCGACCGCCCGGGGCGCTCTGCACCGTGCGCACGTGCCCGTCGCCGTCGTCCCCGTGCTCTCAGGCGACGACGTACCCCATCAGGGCACACACGTCTCATCCGACGTGTGGGCGCCCATGTACTGAAGGAGAGGCAACGGCGATGACCACGTCGAACAGCTGGACCAGCGGCAAGCTGCGCGAGCTCGACCACTCCGAGTGCCTGGAGCTCCTGGACACCAGGTCGGTCGGCAGGGTCGCGTTCTGCGCCGAGGACGGGCCCGTGGTGCTCCCGGTGAACTACGTCGTCCACGAGGGGGACGTGCTGTTCCGCACCTCCCCCCACAACTCGATCGCACGTCATGTCAACAGCCGACCCGCGGCATTCCAGGTCGACGAGATCGACGACTTCACCCAGTCGGGCTGGAGCGTCCTGGTGCGCGGGAAGGCGGAGCTGGTCGAGGACATCCACGACCTTGCCCGGGAGGGCCGGCCCGTCCCGTGGGCGGAGGGCACCCGGTCCCTGTTCGTGAGGGTCCGGGGTCTCTCGATCACCGGGCGTCGGCTCTACCCCACCTGACGCGAGGAGACTGACCATGGGTACGGACCGCTCCAACACGGTGGTTGTCGGGGTCGACGGCTCCCGCGCCTCCCTCGCCGCCCTCACCGCGGCGCTCACGGAGGCGGCCCGGCGGCGACGCGAGGTCGAGGTCGTGACCGTGTGGGCGGCACCGGTGACGGAGCCTGCGCGGGACGGCGGCCTGTTCCTCTCCCGAGCCGCTCGCCGCAGGGCGCTGCGCGTGCAGAGCATGGCGACCGCCCTGGCGACCCGCCTCGCCGGTGTCCGCGTCCCGGTGACGGGAGTCCTGCTGGACGGGGATCCCGCGGAGATCCTGGTGCAGGCCTCGACGGGAGCCTCGGAGCTCGTGGTGGGAGCCCCCCGCTCGGGCGCCCGCGACACCGGACCGACCGCGTCGGTGACGCGGCGCTGCCTCTCCGAGGCCGTCTGTCCTGTGCGGGTGGTGCCGGCCCATGCCCTGGGCGGATCTGCAGGGGCGTCCCCCGCGGTCGCCGGCACCACCGAGCACCTGCAGGAGGGAGGACTCAGCCATGTTGGTTCGTGAGGTCATGACACCTCGCCCGATCACCGTCCACCCCGGCACGGAGACGAAGACCGCGCTGCGTCTGCTCGACCAGCACGCCGTGACGTCGATGGCTGTGGTCGACGGGGACCGCCGGATCGTCGGCGTCGTCAGCGAGGCAGACCTGGTCCGCGAGGCGCTGCCTCCGGACCCGCGGGCGCACATGATCCCCCCGGCCGAGGAGCCGCGTCCGGCCCGTCCGCACACGGTCGGCGAGCTGATGAACCGCCATCCCGTCGCCGTGCGCGGCGACGCGGACCTGTCGGACGCCGTCGAGCTGATGACGAGTACGGCGGTCAAGAGCCTCCCCGTCGTGGATGATCGGGGTCGTGTCGTCGGCATGGTGAGCCGCCGCGACGTCGTGCACCTGCTGGCCCGCGACGACGAGCGGATCGAGCGGCAGGTGGACGAGCTCTACCGTGAGGCCGGTGTCGACTGGCTCGTCCGGGTCGACGACGGGACCGTCACCGTGGAGGGGCCGGACGACCGGTCCAGCCGGGCCATCGCCGCGTCGCTCGCGGCCACCGTGGCCGGCGTGACCGACGTCCGGATCATCCCGCCCGCCAGGACCGCCGGCTCGCAGGAAGGCCCGTCCCGATGATGGGCGACGGTTCCTGGGGCGGCGACGCCCGCTGGCACATGATGGGCCAGTCGGGCACGGCGGGACTCTGGCTGCTCGTGGTCGTGCTCCTGCTGCTGCTCGTGGCGGTCTCGGCCGCGCTGGTCCGGGTGCTCCGGGGCACCGGACGGCAACGCGACAACCAGCTCCCGGCCTCGGACACGTCGTCCGCCGAGCAGATCCTCGACGACCGCCTGGCTCGGGGAGAGATCGACGAGGACGCCTACCTCCGCAGCCGCGCCCTGCTCGGCAAGGACTGATCCGCGGCCTCGAGCCACCCACGCTCCTTCCGGAGCGGGTGCGGCGTCACACCACCTCGAGCACTTCCGACAGCGGACGACGCGGGGTCGGCGACAGCTCGGCGGCTGAGGTGGCCGGCCAGCCGACGCGCAGCAGGATCTGGGGGAACGCCAGGTCCCCGAGGATGCGCGTCTGCAGCTCGCGGCGGGTCTCCTCGACCTCCACCGCCTGGCTGAGCGGGACGACGGCCAGATGGTCGAGGGTTGCGCGCAGCCACACCGCGCTGAGCGCCTCGCCCGCCCGGATCCGGGAGATGGCGTCGTCCGAGGAGGTGCAGACGAGCAGCATGCCGTCCTCGGGCGCGCCGGGGCCGCTGCCTGCATCGGACAGGGTGCCGCCCGGGAAGCGTCGGTGCACCGCCTCCCCGGGGTCCGCTCCCGTGCGCTCGGGACGGTGACCGGCGGGGATGCCCTCCGCCAGAGACCCGTCCGTCCACGCAGCGAGCTCGGCGACGTAGCGCTGGTTGCGCTGCTGCACCCGGTCGGCCCGCCGGGTCAGCCGGCGCAGGTGGTCCTTGGTGACCTCACCCGGCACCGGGAGCACCTGGGCTCCCCAGATGCTGCCGACCGAGGCCAGGGCGTTCAGCCGCTCAAGCGGAACCGGCCACGAGGTGAAGCGGCGCCGGTCCGTACGGCGTCGCCTCAGGGCCTCGAGCAGTTCGCGGTCCGTCGATGATGCGGCCCGCGGCTTCAGCACGACGCCCGCGACGTGCCGCTCGTCGGCGGGGTCCGGCAGCCGGTGCACCCGGGCGGCCCAGCCCAGACCGGCGCACACGACCTGCAGGTGGTGCAGGGCCGCGCCACAGCTGACGAGCAGGTCCCGGCGCGTCGGGTCGGCGTACACGAGCTGGCGCCGGTAGTCGGCGAACAGGTCCAGCCGGTCGCCGTGCACCCGCCACCTCCACGGCTGGGTGTTGTGCACGCTGGGCGCCCGGCAGGCCAACGTGAGGATGTCGTCGAAGGGCGGGCGCTCGGTCATGACGCGCTCCTGGACGACAGACGGGGCCAGTCCCGGACCGCGAGGACGGCGAGCAGGCAGAGCGCCGGGACGCTCCAGAGGAGGAACCCGGTCCCGAAGAGGAGCAGCAGCACGTGGAAGGCGATCACGCCCGTCCAGCCGGCCTTCGCCCACGGTCCTCCCAGCAGCAGCAGCGTGCCCAACCCGATCTCGCCGGCCATCAGGCAGAGCCCCCAGAAGGTGGGGGCAGCCATGAACACGTCGGCCCAGCGATCGCGGACGAAGGGGACCGCGTCGTCGGCGAAGTGCCGGTACACGCCCGTGTCGGCCGCGACGATGCCGAGGTGCACGCCTCCCGTGACCAGGTAGAGACCGCCCACGAGCGACCCGCCGACCCGCGGTCGCGTCGCGGCGGCCCGTGCCGGCGGCAGGCCCGGCCGGGCAACCTCGGTCATGACGCGCTCGCCTTCTGGCGCGCGTCGGACGGGTCTGCCAGCGACGGTGCGACGACGTCGACGACGGCCACCGGGCACCTCGCCTCGCGCAGCGCAGCCCGGGTCACCGACCCGAGATGCGAGCTTCCTGGTGACGCACTGCTGCGCCCGAGGACCAGGAGCTCGGTGCGGCCGGACCGCTCGACGACCGCGTCGGCCGGGCGCATGTGCACCAGCTCGATGCGTACGTCGACGTGCGGGTGGTCCGCACGCAGCGGCAGCAAGGCCGTCTCGATCCGGGCGCGCACGCTCTCGTGCACGTTGTGGAGCTCCGCGCGGTCGACCAGCGCGTCGCCGTACAGCTCGGGAACGAACCAGGCGTGCAGGACGGTGAGCCTGGCCTCCCGTCTGATGGCCTCCCCGACGCCGTACCGCAGCAGGGTGTCGTCCCCGCCCACCCGGTCGAGCGCGACGACCACGTCCCGGGTGGACGGCCCGGTCCAGAGCTCGGGCACGGACACCACCGGCACCGCAGCGTGCGCCGCCACCCCGGCCGCAGTCGAGCCGGTGAAGACCCGCAGCAGCCGCGACTGCTGCCTGTGCTGGAGGACCACCTGGTGTGCGCCGGCGCTGAGCTCGACCAGCTGGTCCACCACCGCCCCGCGCCGCAGCGTCCGGCTGATCGGCACGACGTCGCCGGTCAGGTGGGCAGCGTGGTCGGCCTGCGAGCGGAGAAGCGAGCTGGCGGCCAGCTCCACCGCGGAGAAGCTGATCAGCATCTGCTCGGGGAACATCCCCTCTCGCGGTGGGTGCACGACATGCACCAGGCGCAGCGGCCGACGGTCGCGCACGGCCTCGTCGGCGGCGAACCGTAGGGCGGCATCCTGCTTGTCGGAGTCACCGACCGCCACCAGGATCGGGCGTTTCTTCGGGTCCATGGCCTGTCCTGTCGTCCGGGTCCCACCAGGCTCCGCCGTCCGCCGGAGTCGGCGTCAGGGCAGAAGGTCCCGCGAGCAGGTGACCAACGCGCCTGCCTCCGCCGGGCGGCACCGCGGAGGGTGGAGGCACGAGACACCGAGCGGACAGGGAGTCGATCCGATGCGAGCGCTCCGGCTGGAGTCCTGGAAGAGCGAAGCCGTCCTGGCCGAGGTGCCCACGCCGGAACCCGGTCCCGGCGAGGTGCTGGTGCAGGTCGGCGCGGCCGGCGCCTGCCACTCCGACCTGCACCTGATGCACGACTTCGAGCCGGGTCTCCTGCCCTGGTCGACGCCGTTCACGTTGGGCCACGAGAACGCGGGCTGGGTGCACACGGTGGGGCAGGGTGTCCGCGGCCTGGAACCGGGACAACCGGTCGCCGTGGTCGGTGCCTGGGGCTGCGGCCGGTGCTCCCGCTGCCTGGCCGGTCTGGAGACCTACTGCGAGGACCCGGCGTCGGCACCGGTCCCGAGCGGAGGAGGTGGCCTCGGCCTCGACGGCGGGATGGCGGACTTCCTTCTCGTACCGGCCGCCCGCTACCTCGTGCCGCTCCCCGACGGGCTGTCCCCGGTCCTCGCAGCGCCGCTGACGGACGCGGGGCTCACGCCGTACCACGCAGTGCGCCGGTCGCTCGACAAGCTGTCCCCGGTGAGCACCGCCGTCGTGATCGGCGTGGGTGGGCTCGGACACCTGGCCGTCCAGATCCTGCGTGCGATGACGGCCGCGCACGTGATCGCCGTGGATTCCAAGGAGAGCGCGCTCCGGCTCGCCAAGGCCTCGGGCGCCGACCTGACCCTTTCCCCTGGACCGAATCTGGTGGACCAGGTGCACGCGGCAACCGACGGGCACGGTGCCGACGTGGTGCTGGACTTCGTCGGATCGGACAGCACCCTGGCCGCCGCAGCGGCAGTCACCCGCCAGCTCGGTGACCTCACCATCGTCGGGATCGCCGGCGGGTCGCTGCCGGTGTCGTTCTTCGGGCTCGCCTACGAGGCGAGCGTCCAGACGACCTACTGGGGCAACCGGAGCGAGCTGGTCGAGCTCCTCGACCTGGCCGCCCGGGGACTCCTCACCCCCGAGATCACCACCTTCCCTCTCGACGAGGCTCCCCAGGTGTACGCCGGACTGGCGGCCGGTGAGATCACCGGGCGCGCGGTCGTCGTTCCGTGGGTCGACTACACCCCCTGACGATGACCGTCACGCCGTACCTCGAGCTCCGCGAGACGCACTCCGCGGGCATCCTCCTTGTGGGCGGGACGGCGCTCAAGTTCAAGAAGCCGGTCGACCTCGGGTTCCTGGACTTCACCACCGTGGAGACGAGGGCGGCGGTCTGCGCGGCCGAGGTGGAGCTCAACCGCCGGTTCTCACCTGACGTCTACCTCGGGGTCGCCGACCTGGCCCTGCCCGATGGCCGGCACGAGCCGGTCGTCGTGATGCGCCGGATGCCCGACGACCGCCGGCTGGCGACCCTGGTCCGCGCCGGCGCGGACGTCCGCGACGACCTACGACACCTCGCCCATCTCCTTGTCGCGGCCCACGGGCGGTCGGAGCGCATGCCCGCGGTCGACCTCGAGGCCGGCGGCGATCGGCTGCGTGCGCGCTGGCTCGCCAGCTTCGAGCAGGTGCGGCCCTTCACGGACTGGATGCTCGACCCGGACGAGACCGCTGCTGTGGAGGGGATGACGCTGCGCTTCCTCGACGGCCGCGCCCCGCTGCTCGCCCGCCGGGTCGCCGAGGGGTGCGCGGTCGACGGGCACGGGGACCTGATGGCCGACGACGTGTTCTGCCTCCCGGACGGGCCTCGCCCGCTCGACTGCCTGGAGTTCGACGACCGTCTGCGGTACGTCGACCGGGTCGACGACGCGGCCTTCCTGGCGATGGACCTCGAGCGGCTCGGCGCCCCGGATCTCGGCACGGCGTTCCTCGGGTGGTACCTCGAGCTGTCCGGCGACACCGCGCCTCCGGCCCTCGTCGACCACTACGTCGCCTACCGGGCCTTCATGCGCGCCAAGGTGGCCTGCGTGCGTACGGCGCAGGGCACCGACCACACCGCCGAGGCGCGCCAGCTGCAGCGCCTCGCGTTCGAGCACCTCTCGGCGAACGCCGTCACCCTCGTGCTCGTGGGCGGTGCGCCGGGCACCGGCAAGAGCACGCTCGCGGCGCGACTCGCCGACCGGCTCGGCCTGGTTCTCGTCGGCTCCGACCGGGTCCGCAAGGAGCTCGCCGGTCTCGACCCGGCGGCGCCGGCCGGGTCGACGTACGAGACGGGGATCTACGCGCCGGACGCCACGCGTCGCACCTACGCCGAGATGCTCCACCGGGCCACGGTCCTGCTCGGCCTCGGGGAGTCGGTCGTGCTCGACGCGTCCTGGACGTCGGCCGAGAGGCGCGCCGCGGCTCGTGCGGTGGCGGTGGGCACGTCATCGGACCTGGTCGAGCTGTGCTGCGACGCTCCCCGCGACGTGGCCGTGCACCGGATCGAGGACCGCCGGCGCACGGGCAACCTCGACAGCGACGCCGACGAGGCTGTGGCACGACGGATGGCCGTCGGCAGCGACCGCTGGCCCGAGGCCCGTCGCGTGGATACGACGGCGCCGCTCGAGGAGACGGTCGAGGAAGCGGTCACCGCGGTCCGCCCGGTGCGGGTCGTGGCCCGGTCCGCGCGCCGGTCGATCCTCGCACCGGACTGAGGAGGCGAAAGGCAGATGGCCGAGACACCGGCAGCGGAGAGGACCACCCCGGACCTGCGCAGGACACCCGTCCGCGTCGTGATGACCTCGACGGTCGTCGCGGTGATGCGCGGGTCCCGCCTGAGCGATGCGGTGGACACGTTCGTCCGGACCGGGCTTCGCCACCTCGTCGTGGTGGACGCGAAGGGCCGCTCGGCCGGCATCCTCTCCCGGGAGTACGTGACGACCGCGTGGCTCGCCCCCGCGTCGCGACGCGTCTCGTGGGTGCACGAGATGGTGAGCCACCCCGACACCTCCGTGCATGCGGACACCACGGTGCAGGAGGTCGCCGGGTTGATGAGGGACTCCGGCCTGGACGCCGTGCCCGTCGTCGGTCACGACGACCGGCTCATCGGGGTCGTCACCCGGACCGACCTGGTCCGGCTGCTCGCCGGGTGACCATGAACCGCCGCAGGCAGGTCTGCTGCGGCTACGTAGCGGCCGAGCGGCCGTCGTCCGCGGTGAGGGATGCCCGCGGCGACGTGGCGGCGCGTGGCGAGCCCGACAGCCAGTCGACGAACGCCTCGGGGTTGCTCCGCTCCATCTCGTCGAGATAGAGCGCACGGACGAGGACGACGCGAAGTCGTGACTCCAACGTCGTCGCGCGCTGCAGTGCGACAAAGCTGCTGCGCCAGGCCAGACAGAGGTCGGCGTCCTCGAGCCGGTCGGGAATCTCGAGGGTTGCCGGCTCGGGGTCCGCCACCGGTTCCGGGAGTGTCGGTCGGTCGGCTTTCGTCGGGCGTGGGCTCGACTGCGAGGGTCGCAGGCGCCGCACCAGTCCGGGCCAGCCGGACCAGGTGAGGCAGAGCAGGACCACGACCCACACCGCCCCGGAGCCGGACATCGCCACCAGGCCGCCCAGGGCCAGCGTCAGGGCTCCGACGACCAGCGCGCCGACCGTGATGTGGCGCCACGCCACCGTGTCGGGCGTGGCGAGCGAGGAGATGCTGAGGTGGCAGACCCCGCCGAGCGTGGCGGCAGACAGGAAGGTGGCGAGAGCAGGCATCGAACCCCAGGCACGGACGGACGCGAACAGCCCGAGTGCGATGACAGTCGCGGCAGCGGCCGACCAGACCCCGTCGTGCACGCGTGCCCACCGCTCTCGGCGACTCATGACGAGAACACCAGCTGTGCGCGTGGCCCGAGGAGCGCTCCCGAGGTCCTGGCGGGGGCAGTGGTCTCCTCGCCGTCGTCCGTGAGCGGGTAGCGCCCGAGGGCCAGCCAGGCGTCGAGCCGTCGGCGAGCCGCTCCCTCGATGACGTCGTCCGGCCGCGTCGGGTCCCGCCGTTGCTCGTCGCGCAGCACGCGTCGGACGAACGCCGGCGCGAGACGGCCGGCGTAGGCGCGGGCCAACCGGTCCGCCAGGCCCGTCCCGGTCACCGCCCCGTGGGTGGGGGCGGTGGCGAGCTCCGCGTCCGGCGATGTCTGCATGCTTCAGAGGTGTCGGGACGGCGAGCGGCCGTCGTGGCGGGCGCGCATGTCTGCGGCCAGGCTTTGCCCCCACTCCCGCGCGCGGTCCAGCTCACCCGGGAGCAGCGGTCCCGCGATGTCGGCCACGTAGAAGCTCTCGTGAGCGACCGGTGTGTACCCGAGGGCGTGCGCGAGCTTCGCCGCCTTCTTCGCAGCGGAACCGGGGAGGTGCCGCACCCGCTCGACGCGCGTGTCGAAGGTGGCCACGAGCTCGGAGTGCGGGCCCTTGGGCAGACCTCCGAGCCACTCGCGGAGTCCTCGTGCCGCGCGGTCCGTGGGTGCACCCTGCTTGACCGCGTCGGCCCGGGTGCTCGGGCGGCTCAGCGAGAAGGCGTGCGTGGGTCCGCCGAGGACGATGAGGTCGACGAAGTCGCTGACCGCCGCCGGGGCGTCGCTGACCTCGTGCAGATCCACGTCCATCTCGTGCGCCATCCCTTCGCTCACGGCGTGCGCGATGTCCGCCGTGTTGCCGAACATCGACTCGTACACCAGCAGCGTTCTCATGGTTCCTCCTTGTCTCGTGCTCGGCATCGTCAAGAGGGGATGACCATGACGGGGCAGTCGCCGGCCCGAAGCATGGTCCGCACCGTGGAGCCCAGACCCAGGCCATGGCCGAGCCGCCGACCGTGTCCGTGCCGCCCGACCACGAGCAGGTCGGCGCTCTCGCTGATCTCGTGCAGGGCCACGGTGGCCGTCTCATAGCGGGGCAGGACGGTCCATTCGAGCTGTCCGTCCGGCGCGTTCTCCCGCACCCACCGCTGCAGCGACGTGCGGGTCGACTCGGTCCACGCGTCGGCCAGCACCCGCGTGCCGATGGCGACGTCGTACTCGTTCAGGGGACGCCAGGCATGCACCACCGCGAGTCGAGCACCTCGCGACCGGGCGGCTGCCCAGGCGGCTCTCAGCACACCGGCCGAGTAGTCCGAATCGTCCACACCCACGGCCACCAGTCCCCGGGCCGGGCCCGGCTGCCACCCCTTGGGCACCGAGACGACGGGCACCGGCGCGTGCGCCGCCAGCGACGAGGTGGTCGAGCCGCCGACCAGGTGCTGCAAGGGCGCGCTGCGCCGGCCGACCACCACGCACGACGCGTCGGCGGTGTGCTCCAGCAACGCACCGTTGCGCGGCCCGGTCGCGAGGACGCTCTCGAGCTCGGGTCTGTCGTAGCCGAACCCGCGGGCCTGCACCTCGGCGTCCTTGACGATCTGGGAGGCCACCTCGTGGAGGGTCGGGTCGGGCACCAGCGGCATCATCGGGGTCATCACGACCATCTGTTGCTGGACATGGACGATCCGCAGGCCCGAGTCGAGGCGCGCGGCCTCCTGGACTGCGTAGCGAAGGGCCCGCAGCCCGTCGTCAGATCCGTCCACGGCCACCATCACCGGTCGCGTGCGACGTGCGGTCATGCCCCTCTCCGTCCTCCTTCGACTGGTCTCAGACTCGTCTGCTCCGCCGCCCACGGTGAGAGGCCGCCGGCCCCTCCGATCGGGACGTTCGACCCTCAGCCCTGTGGCGCGCCGGTCTCGTCGTCCGTCGGCACCGGGACGACGCTCACGGGGCAGCGGGCGTGGTGCAGGACCTTGCGGCACGTCGAGAAGCCCGAGAACCCCAGGAGGTGGTGCACACCGCCGTAGCGCCCGAGCACCACCATCGCGGCGTCCGCCGACGCGTCGAGAAGTGCGCGGCCCGGGGCGACCGCAGGCGCCTGGCAGGTCACGTCCACGTCGGGGAACCGCGCGAGCCAGGGGGCGAGTCGTTCCGCGAGCGCCGCCTCGGCCTCCTTCGTGGCGACCTGCACCCGGTCCCCTTCCCACGCATACGGCGGTGGCTCCTCCCACGCGTGGACGACGACGAGAGGCGTCCGGCCCGCGGACGCGAACGCGAACGCGAGCTCGAGGACGCCCTCGTCGCGCTCGGTGCCGTCGACGCCTGCGACCACCGGTCCGGAGGCGTTCTTCGCCTGGTCCCAGTCGTCGGGCACGATCACCGTGGGCACCGGTGAGCGTCCAGCGGCCTCGATGGACGTGCTGCCGAGGATCACCCGCTCCGCCGGACCGATGCCGCGGCGGCCGACGACGAGCAGGTCACCGGGTCGCAGGGTCTTCACGAGCTGCTTGCTGGGGACGCCCACCGGCACCTCGACCGTCACCTCGGCCAGGCCGGCACCGTAGCGACGGCGGGCCCGCTCGATCATCTGCTGCGTCTCCGCGACGGAGTACTGGATCGTGCTGTCCTCGGTCCACGGCTGCGGTGGGGTGATCGCCTTGCAGGCAACGGAGACGAGGTGCAGAGGCCGGTTGCGCCGTACGGCGTCCGCGACCGCCCACTCCAGTGCGGCCACGTTGCGCTCGGAACCGTCGACACCGACGACCACCCGGCCTGGGCTCTCCCGCGCGTCCTGCATCCCGACTCCTCACTCGGTCGTCTCCCGGCAGGCTCCCCCGCTGGTGACGGGTGCCGGCAGGGTCCTCCGGCGCTCCCGGCCGGGTCGAAGGTCCCGGGCGTGGGCTCGGGGCCGGGGAGGGGCCCTCGCGCCCGTTGTCGGACCGGCGCACGACGTACGGCGGCCCACCGTGGGGCCCTGCACCCCAGAGGTCCCGGCCTCCCGGGAGGTGGGACTTTCGTCCCTGGCGCGCGGCGTGGCACCCGCGTTGCCATGGACTGAGGCGAAGCCGATCCGCAGCGGCAGGAGGCTCCCCATGACGATGCGTGCCTGGGTCGTCGCGCCGGAAGGACGACCCGGCCTGGTGCGGACCGATCGGCCGGTGCCGACCCCCGGACCGGACGAGCTCCTGGTCAGGGTGCACGTGTGCGGGGTGTGCCGCACCGACCTCCATCTCGCCCTGCACGAGCTCGCGCCCCGACGTGCCGGGACCGTGC
Source organism: uncultured Actinomycetota bacterium (assembly GCA_963827435.1). GTDB lineage: Bacteria > Actinomycetota > Actinomycetes > Propionibacteriales > Nocardioidaceae > Nocardioides_B. The sequence goes on along the minus strand of CAWHAU010000017.1, from coordinate 326,712 downwards.
CCGGTCACGAGGTCGTCGGGCGCGTGCACGAGGTCGGTGCGGACGTGCGCGGCTTCGCGTCCGGGGACCGGGTCGGGGTCGCGTGGCTCAGGTCGACCTGTGGCCGGTGCAGGTGGTGCCGACGCGGGGCGGAGAACCTGTGCCCGTACTCGACGTACACGGGCTGGGACGCCGACGGCGGGTACGCCGACTACCTGACGGTCCCGGCGGCGTTCGCCTACGCCCTCCCCGATCACCCCCAGGAGAGTGCCGAGGACGACGCGACGGCACCGCTCTTGTGCGCGGGCATCATCGGCTACCGCGCGCTCAGGCGGGCCCAGCTCCCTCCGGGAGGACGGCTGGGGATCTACGGGTTCGGCGCGAGCGCGCACATCACTGCCCAGATCGCCCTGGCCCAGGGCGCGGAGGTGCACGTCCTCACCCGCGACGAGCCGGCGCGTGCGCTGGCCCTGCGCCTGGGGGCCGCCTCGGCGGGTCCCGCCACCGCGGCCCCGCCTGTTCCGCTGGACGCGGCTGTCCTGTTCGCGCCGGTGGGAGACCTGGTGCCGGTCGCCCTCGCCGCGCTGAGCCCCGGCGGGACCCTCGCGGTCGCCGGTATCCACCTGAGCGACGTCCCGGTCCTGGACTACCAACGGCACCTGTTCCGCGAGCGCACCCTCACCAGCGTCACCGCCAACACGCGAGCCGACGGCGAGGAGCTGCTCGCGCTCGCCCCGCGGCTCGGGGTGCGGCCGCAGGTGCTGACCTACGACTTCGAGGACGCCTCCCGGGCCCTCTCCGACCTCGAGGCGGGGCGGTTCACCGGAGCCGCCGTGATCGCGGTGGCAGGAAGCCAAGGTTGACGGGCCCCGCACGGCTCACGACACGGCTCACAAGGTGGCATCCGGCCCGAGCCGCCGGCCGGTGACCTCGCCGGGCGTCACCCGAGCGACGAGGTCGCGAGTCCCGCTCACCCACGGGCGTGGCCACACGTCATGCAGCCGGTGCAGCTCCTCCGGCGCGTCGACCCGCTCGATCCGTCCCTCGATGAGGACGCTCCAGCCGTTGTGCCACTCGTAGTCGATCTCGTCGACCTCGAACGCGACCAGCGAACCGTCCGCGAACATCTCGACGAACCGGGCGAGCTCCGCGTCCTCGGTCGTGCGCAGCACCACGGACCTGCCGTCGACCCGGTAGTTGACCGGGTGGATGCGCGGGCCGTGGCCTATGTCGAAGCCCACGCGGCCCACGACGCGCTTGCCCAGGAGCCGCCAGCACTCGTCTGGGGTGAGGGTCTCGAGATCGGTCATGGCTCGTCTCCTTAGGGCGTGAGGACACTCGATGCTGCCCCCGGCCGATCGTGCGGCGGCAGGGACGAAGGTCCCGAGGAACGGACCCTCGACGCAGGCGACGCATCCATTTCGCTTCTTCTCGACCTTTTCCCCAGGTCGTCGCGAAAGCGTTCGGTTGGCGTGTCTCGGCGGTCGTCGGCCGTGCCGGCGCTGCCCGCGGAGGCGGACGGTGAGCGTTGCCGGATCGATGGTCGTCGTTCCTCGGGTGGACAGAAGCCCTGTGGGTGCTAGGACCTTCGGCCATCTCGCAACCGTGACCCCCGAGCCCGCACTGTTGCCATACCCAGAAACCTCTGCCGGCGAAGACCGGCTACTCACAGGAGTGCACCATGAACGTTCGTCGCACTGTCGCAGTCGTGACCGTCACCGCCGCCGCGTTCAGCGGGGCGACCCTCCTCGCCCCCGCGGCCGAAGCCTCGGGTGGTGGCGGGGCCCGCGTCATCAAGTCGGGTTCGTGCAGCGGGAGCGCCGACTGGAAGCTGAAGGCCAAGCACGACGACGGCCGCCTCGAGGTCGAGTTCGAGGTCGACAGCAACCGGACGGGTCAGTCCTGGGCGGTGCGGATCACCGACAACGGCCACCAGGTCTTCTCGGGACGCCGCACGACCCACGGCCGCAGCGGCTCGTTCTCGCTCGAGCTGCGGCCCGCCAACCGCGCCGGCACCGACGCCATCCGCGCCCGTGCCACGCACGCCGGCCAGACCTGCGCCGGCACCGTCCGCATCTGACGCGAGGGCGAGCACCTGCTCGTCGGGACGCCCAGGTCGAGGTCTCCGCCGGACGACCGCCCGGTCGGGTCCCGTGTGGGTCCTGAGCACCCACGCAACGACCCCCGTCACCTTCGGGTGACGGGGGTCGTCTGCTGTGGGGAGTGCTACTCCTGGTCCGGTCCCTGATGGCGCTGAGCCTCGTAGGCCGCCATGGCGCGCCTCTTGGCTCTCCTCCTGCGCCAGCCGGCGACGAGTCCGAGAAGCTCACCGGAGACGCCGTCGCCGGCGCCCGTCTGTGTGCCGCTGCCGTGGGACAGAGCGGTGTTCGTGAGCTGGTCCATGTCTTGCGTGTCGAGCCCCGGATTCCTCTCCCCCGGGATCCGTTTGGGCTGGCTGGGCATCGGTCTCGCTCCTCGTGAACGCGTGCGTAGGTAGTGCCCCGGTGCGTGCTGCCGGGGCCGTGCCGCACGGCGTGCCGGTGGGGCAGCCGACGGCCGGCACGCCCCATCATGCGTGCCGGACGTCCGTCGTGCCGGGAGATCCCGCAACAGAGGGGCGCACGCCCGTGCAACACCCGACGGGCCCCCGAGATCTGCCGATCTCGGGGGCCCGTGGTGGGGGGTCAGCGGGGACTCACCCGTTGCTCACCGTGAACGGGCCGGCCTGGCCGCCCTTGTCGGACTTCACGATGATCCTGCCCGGGTTGCTGGTCCCGGCGGCGGCGTTGCGCAGCCGGATGGTCCAGTCTCCGATGCCGGGCGGCGCGGCGGCGACGACCTGGGCCGTGGCCCCGGTGATCGGGGCGCCGAGGCTGCCGTCGGCGTTCACCCGGTAGGCCTGGACGATCGCGCCCAGCGTGTTTCCGGTGCCGACGATCTTGAAGTCACCGGACTTCCACTTCGCGGTGGTGATGGTGATGGAGTCCGTCGCCTGGTTGGTCGTCGCCGTGATCTTCGCCGACTCGGCGCTGGTGCCACCTGCGTTCTTCGCAGCCACGGTGAAGCCGTAGGTCGTGGCCGGCTGCAGGCCCGTGACGGTCTGCCTCGGGACCGACGTGACCGGAGGCTGCGTGCCCAGCTTGGCGCCTGCCGCGTCGTACACGGTCACCTGGTAGCCGGTCACCGACGCGGGGCCGGCGTTCCAGGTCAGGGACACCGAGTTCTGCGTCTTGGTGGCCGCCAGTCCCGTCGGTGCGTCCGGCAGAGCAACCGTCGCCGGAGCGAAGTCACCGCCGTCGACCGTGAAGTTCCCGGCCTGGTCGAAGGCAGCGACCTTGACCGTGGTCAGTGCCGTGATCGGGATCGGTCCGGTGTAGAGCTTCGCGGTGTCGGACGGCAGGTCCCCGCTGATCACGGGTGAACCGTCGGTCGTGAAGAACACCTGGCCGTTGCTGTTCACGGTGACCGAGCTGGCCTCGGTGACACCCGCGCCGGCTGCCGGCGACAGGGTGAGCGTCGGCGGGGTCGTGTCCCCCGGGATTCCGCTGCCTGCTCCGCCGACCGTGAACGGAACGCTCAGCTTGTCGCCGGCCATGGACCGGACCTCCCAGGTGTACGTCGCCGCGGAGTCCAGTCCGGTCAGGTTCGCCTGGGTGGCGCTGGCACCGACCCGCACGCCCTGCGACGTGCGCACACCGTTCGCGTCCGGTCCGCTCACGGCCTCGACGCTGTAGCCGGTGACCGGGTCGGCACCGGGCTGGGCGGTGGCCGGGGTCCACTTGACCTGGGCGGAGGTGCCGGTGCGCACCACGGACGCCGAGCCGCCGGGAGCGCCCTGGTTGCCCGGGCCCTGCGGGCAGCCGCCCATCCCGGGACCGCCGGCCTCGCCGAACTCCGCGATGGTCAGGCCCTGACGGTTCCCGTCGGCGTCCTGGACCTGCCAGTTCATGGCGCGCTCACCGAGGTCGGCGGCGGCCGCCGCGTCGGCTGCCTCGAGCGTGTCGAACTGGTACGTCGCCAGGAAGGTGGTCGGGGTCGGGAAGGTCATCCCGGAGCTGTAGCCGCCCCTCGCTGCGGGCACGATCGGACCGGGCAGCGCGCGGATGTCCCGCTTGCCGACGAGGGCCACCAGGTCCGGGTTGATGATCCGCTGCTCGATGAAGTCCGGGTTCACGTCCGACCCGATGCTGCCCTCGACCGTGATCGTGGTGCCGTTCTGGACCATGTCCTTCGTGACCGTGGCCGACGAGGTGGTCGTCTCGTCGTGCGAGCCGTCCGGGAAGGTGACCTTGACGACGTCACCGGCCTTGATGTCCGGCGTGACGTCCAAGGATGTGCCGGCGCCCCAGCAGATGCCGCCCGGGTGGTTCACCTCGAAGGCGACGTCGGTGCCGGAGACGACGGCCTTGGCCGAGCCCATGACGCCCGTCCCCGGGCGGCTCACCTCGATCGTGGCGGTCTCGCCGGCGTGCTCGGCGTACCCCTCCACGGAGACGAAGTCGCGGTCCGGGAAGACGACGACGTTGTTCGGAAAGACTGGTACCGCTGCCGAGGCAGCGGGTAGGTACACGAGCCCAGTGAGGGCGAGACCCGTCACTGCGCCGATCCCGGTCGCCGCACGCATCACGTGACGCCGAGAAGTCAAGAATGAACTGCCCATGTCAGGCTCCTTCGGATCGATTCCCCCGAGTGCCAAGCGAGAGGCCGCTCCCTGGGAGCCCCTCGCCACGGACCCTGACCCGGCGAACTTTAAGTTTCCTGGGGGCCTCCTGGGCTCCAGACAGACCTCTGTGTGGTTTCAGCCGTTTCGGACCGATATGCGCATGAGGTACTACGACCTTTCGCCGATGGCCGTATGAGACGAGGGACTGTTCGGCAGGCCCGGTCCCGTGCTCGCCGCGATGTGGCTCGGCGGCGGAGCGGGGGAGCTCGTCTCGGGCCGACGCGGCGTCCCCCGCACGGTGGCCGTCAGGACGCGCGCCGGTGCCACCCCGATCGGGGCATGGCCCGGTCCGCGGTCGACTGACAGGATGGCAGGGTGCGCGAACCCCCGCCCGAGCCGACGGCCGACCCACGGGACGCCCGGGTCCTGGACGGACTCCGGACGCCCGCGGTGCTCCTGGACCGGGCCCTGCGCGTGGTGCACGCCAACCAGGCTGCCCTCGACTTCTTCGACACCACCCGGGAGCGGCTGACGGGTTCGGAGGGCGCGGAAGCGTTGTTCGAGCCCGCTGAGCGGGGGCCCGCGGCCGAGGTGCTCACGAAGGTCCTCGCCGGAACGCACTGGGAGGGCGAGCTGCCCGTCTCCGGTCGCGACGAGCACGTCGGCCGCACGCACCTGTCCGTCACAGCCCTGTATCACGACGGCACGGTCGACGCCGTCCTCGTCCTCGCGGAGGACGCCGGCAGCTCACGCGGCCGGGCCCAGCGGCTCGCCGAGCGGCTCACCCGGCTGGCCCGGGTCACCGCCGAGCTGCTCCGTGCCGACGACGTGCCTGCCGTGACGCAGATCGTGATCGAGCACATCGCGGACGCGGCCGGCGCCACGGTCGCGTCGCTCTCGGTCCCGGTGGACGAGACCACGCTGCGGCTGGTCGGGCTGCGCGGCGCGCGCGACGGGACGGCCCGACGCTGGCAGACCTACTCGATGCGGGGCACCCCGGCCGGCGACAGCGTGCTGTCGCGTCGGGCGGTCGTGCTCAGCGGCCGCGACGAGATCCACCGTCGCTACCCCGACCTGGAGACCGCGACGGCCGGTGAGCGCTCGATCGTGAGCCTTCCGTTGATCGTGGGCGACCGGCCCCTGGGCGTCGCCACGTTGTCGTTCCCCGGACGACGTACCTTCGACGCGCCGGAGATGGAGTTCTTCCGGGTCCTCTCCGACACCTGCGCGCAGGCCCTGGACCGGGCCCAGGCACTCGCCGACGCCGCCGACCAGGCGACCAAGCTGACGTTCCTGGCTCGGGCCACGGACGAGCTGGCCAGCAGCCTCGACTACGAGCGGACCCTGCGGAACGTCGCGAAGCTGGCAGTCCCCTGGTTCGCGGACTGGTGCTCGATCGCCCTCGGCATCGACGGGGAGCTGCGCACCATCGCGGTCGAGCACGTCGACCCGGAGAAGGTCGCGATGGCCCTGGACTTCGAGCGTCGCTACCCGCCGGACCCGTCGGCGCCGCGTGGATCGCACCAGGTCTTCCGCACCGGGCTCGCGGAGCTCACCCCGGAGATCACCGACGAGATGATCGACGAGGCGGTGCCCGACGCGGAGCAGCGCCGGCTGATCCGCGAGCTGAACCTCTACAGCGCGATGTCCGTGCCGCTGAAGGTGGGCGACCGGGTGCTGGGTGTGGTGACCTGGGTGGCCGGTGAGCAGGGTCGTCGGTTCGGTCCGCGGGACCTGGCGTTCGGGGAGGACCTCGCCCGCCGGGCGGCGGTCGCCATCGACAACTCCCAGCTGCACACCGAGCTCCGGGAGATGGCGGTGCGGCTGCAGCGAGCCGTGCTGCCGGCCGCGCTGCCCCGCGTGGACGGCTGGGAGCTCGCCGCGCACTACTCGCCTGCCGGTCACCTCGACGTCGGCGGCGACTTCTACGACGTCATCAAGCTCGACGACCGGCGGATCGCGCTGTTCGTGGGCGACGTGATGGGCCGCGGGGTGCACGCGGCGGCGGCGATGGCGCAGATGCGCTCCGCTGTGCGGGCCTTCGTGGCCGTGGACCCCAGCCCGGGGTCGGTGCTGAGCAGGCTCGACCGGCTGTTCGAGCAGTACGACATCGACCAGCTCGTCACCATGACGTACGCCGTGGCCGACCCGGACCGCGACGAGATCGTGATCGCCAACGCCGGGCACCCGGCCCCGGTCGTGCTGCGCGCCGACGGCTCCCAGAGCGCGCTCGACGTCTCCGACGGCCTGCTGCTCGGAGCCGGCGGCACGGAACGGAAGGCGTTCACCTTCCCGTTCGGCCCGGGCGACCTGCTGCTCGCCTTCACCGACGGCCTCGTCGAACGACGCAACGAGGACATCGACGTCGGGCTGCTCCGGCTGGAGGCAGCCTGCGGCCGGTTGCGGTCCGGTCCCCTGCGCGAGCACCTGGTCGGGCTGATCGACGAGGTCCGGGACCCGGTGCGCGACGACGACGTCGCCCTGCTGGCCGTCCGCCGGGGGGCCTCCTGAGCTCGCCCCGCGGAACCTGGTCTCTCAGAAGGGCATCGCGACGAACGGCGAGGAGTACTCCGGGTCCCCGGTCAGGAACGCCTCGGCCTCGTCGGCGGGCATCCGGTCCTGCTCCGCCGCGACGACGTGCCGGAGCAGCCGGACGTCGCCCGGAGTGGCCAGCCCGGTGACCTCGTCGCGTGCGAGTGCCCAGGACACCGCGGCACGGATCTTGGCCGGCTCGCTCTGCGGCTCGTACCAGGTGGCGTAGCCGTGGTCGGCGCCTTCGGGCCAGTTGCGGCGCGAGACCGTCTTGATGACCATCAGGCCGACGTCCTGCGCCTGTGCCTCGGCGACCAGAGCGTCGTAGTCGGCGCGGTAGTCGGGCCGGGCGAGCACCGCGGGGTTGAGCGGGGTCAGCACCGTGGCGAACGGGTGCCGGCGGAGCGCCTCGAGATGGGTCCCCGGCGCGGTGTGGCTGTGCCCGGTGATGCCGACGAACCGGGTCAGGCCCTCCTCCTGGGCGCGGATCGCGGCCCCCAGTGCACCATCCGCGGCGGTGGCCTTGTCGAGCTCCTCGAGGTCGCCGACGGCGTGCAGCTGGAGCAGGTCGACGTGATCGGTGCCGAGCCGCTCGAGGGACTCGTTGATGCCGGCCCATGCGGACTCGCGGTCCCGCTTGCCGGTCTTGGTGGCCAGGAAGATGTCGTCGCGGTGCTGCTGCAGCCACGGCGCCATCCGGACCTCGGCCTCGCCGTAGTCGCGGGCCACGTCGTAGTGGTTGATGCCGGCGGCCAGCGCTTCGGCCAGCGACGCGTCCGCGGTGCCCTGGTCCACGTCGCTGAGCGCCGCGGCACCGTAGATCAGCACCGAGCTCTCGTGGCCGGTGCGGCCGAGCCGTCGTCGCTCCATGACACGTCCTCCTGTTGTCGGCGGCTTCCACCCTGTCAGAGGGACGGTGACCCGTCAGCCCTGCCAGACTCCGACCATGACCGAGGAGCCCCTGCCGGACCCGGCGCTGGTGGTGCTCGTCGGCGCCTCCGGCTCCGGCAAGTCGACCTGGGCGCGGCAGCGCTACCGCAGCGCCGAGGTGGTCTCCTCCGACGACCTGCGCGGTGTCGTCGGCAGCGGCCGGCACGACCTGGACGCGTCGGCAGAGGCGTTCGCCCTCCTCGACCTGATCGTCGCCGGGCGGGTGCGGCGCGGGCTGACCACCGTCGTCGACACGCTCGGCCTGGACGACGTACGACGGACGGGGTGGCTCGACCTGGCCCGCCGGCAGGGACTGTCCGCGGTCGTCGTCGCGTTCGACACCCCGGCCGACGTGTGCCGCCGCCGCAACGCCGAGCGGGACCGGCCGGTGCCGGCGCGGGTGCTCACCCAGCAGGTCCGCGGCCTCCGACCGGTGCTGGAGTCGCTCGCGGGTGAGGGCTGGGACCGGGTCGTCGTGGTGGAGGGCACCGAGGTCGCACCGGCCTCCGTGGCCGCGGCGGAGCCCGTCCGGGAGCACCGCGAAGGGCTGGACGTGGTGCTCCAGGTCTCGCGCTTCCCCTGGGGCGACGAGCCCGCGGCCTGGCTGCGCGACGTCGCGCTGGCCGCCGACGAGGCGGGCTTCGCGGGCCTGGCGCTGATGGACCACCTGATCCAGATCCCGCAGGTCGGCACCGCCTGGGAGCCGATCCCGGAGCCGTGGGTGACCCTCGGCCTGCTCGCCGGCCTCGACACCCGTCTGCGGCTCGGCACGCTGGTCACGCCGGTGACCTTCCGGCCGCCGGGGATCACCGCCAAGGCGGCGGCCACCCTCGACGTGATCTCGGGAGGCCGCGCGTTCGTCGGGGTCGGCGCCGGCTGGTGGGAGCGCGAGCACCTCGCCTTCGGGCTGCCGTTCCCCCCGGCCGCGGAGCGGCTCGACGCGCTGGAGGCCGGCATCGAGACGATGCGCGCACTGTGGGCCGCCGGCACCAAGCCGTACGTCGGAGCACGGGTCGCCCTGCCGGAGACGACGTGCTACCCGCGTCCCGTCCACGACATCCCGGTGGTCGTCGGGGGCGGCGGCGAGCGTCGTACCCTCCGGATCGCGGCGCGCCTCGGCGACGCCTGCAACGTGCCTGCCGACGCGGTGGAGCAGAAGACCGCGGTCCTGCGACGACACTGCGAGGAGGTCGGGCGGGACCCCGACGAGGTCGCGGTCACCGTGCTCGACCTGCCCGTCGTGGGCCGGCACCGCGACGACGTGTGGGAGCGGGTCGAGCGGCTCCGAGGCCGCACGGCCGCGGCGACGTACGCCCGCCGGCACCACGCGGGCACCCCGGTCCAGCACCGGGACCGCTACGCCACGCTCGCCGAGCGAGGGGTGTCGACCGTGTTCGTCGCCCTGCCGGACCTGGCCCGGCCCGAGGACGTGCTCGCGGTCGCCGGAATGCTGCCCTGACGGACAGGAGACGGGAATGCCGCCGGAGGGTAGGAAGGTTGCAGCAGGCGACCCGACCCACCACCGGAAGGCATCACCGTGACCGACAAGCCTGACACCGCCACCCGCGCAGGCGACCTGCTCGCCCTGCACCGTGCGCCTGAGCTGCTCACCGTGGTCAACGTGTGGGACGTGATCTCCGCCCGGGTCGTCACCGACGTCGAGGGCACCAGGGCGCTGGCCACCGCCAGCCACTCGATCGCGGCGTCCCGCGGCTACGAGGACGGCGAGAACATCCCGGTCGACGAGATGATCGAGGAGGTCCGGCGGATCGCCGCGGCCACGCACCTGCCGGTCAGCGCCGACCTCGAGGGCGGCTACGGCAACGCGCCGGAGACCATCCGCAAGGCGATCGGCGCCGGCATCGTCGGTGCCAACATCGAGGACCAGATGAAGCCGCTGGCCGAGGCCGCCGCCCAGGTCGAGGCGATCATGAAGGCCGCCGCCGAGGAGGGCGTCCCCGACTTCGTGCTCAACGCCCGCACCGACGCGTTCCACCTGGGCCGGGACCGGGACCCCGAGGAGAACCTCGCGGAGGCGGTCGAGCGCGGCAAGGCGTTCCTCGACGCCGGCGCCCCGGTGGTGTTCGTGCCGGCGCGGCTGGACGAGGAGCAGATCGGCACGCTGGTCGAGGCCTTCGGCCCGCAGCGGCTCAGCACGATCGCGATCCCCGGCAGCCCGTCACTGACGCGTCAGGCCGAGCTCGGCGTGGCCCGCATCTCCTTCGGCCCGCTCTCCCAGAACGTCGCGCTCACCGCACTCGCCAAGCTCGTCGAGGGCGTGCAGCAGGGCGAGGGCGTCCCGTCGGACACGCGCATCCTGAACGGATGACCTACCTGCCGTACCCCGAGGACCGCTACCACGGCGCCACCGGCGAGGCGTCCGCGACGCTGCGCCCCGACGCGACCCCCGGGGAGATCCAGCGGGGTGCGCTGACCGCGCGCTACCTGGCGACGGGTGCGTCCACGGACGGGCAGTTCGGGCTCTACCGCTGGGAGATGGGTCCGGGCCGCGGTGGCCCGGACCCGCACTTCCACCGCAGCATCAGCGAGTCGTTCTACGTGCTGTCCGGGGAGGTCCGGCTGCACGACGGGAACGGCTGGGTCGACGGCCACCCCGGCGACTTCCTCTACGTCCCGCAGGGCGGCGTGCACGGCTTCCGCAACGAGTCCGGCGAGCCCGCGTCGATGCTGATCCTGTTCACCCCCGGCGCCCCGCGCGAGGACTACTTCGAGCGGGTGCACACGGTCGGCGAGATGACCCCCGAGGACCGCGACGAGTTCTTCCGCCGGCACGACACCTTCTGGCTCTGACGCTGACTTGGCGCATCTGGCGGCGCCCACCCCGCTGACCTGGCGCATCTGGTTGGCACGCTCCAACCATGAGCGCCAGGTCGGCGGGGTCGGGGCAACCATTCGCGCCAAGTCAGCGCTGGGCTGTGGAGTCGTTCCTGGAAGAACGCCAGGATCCGGTCGACGGCCTCCTGCTGGCGGTGCTCGGTGACCACCGAGTGGCCGCGGCCCTCGAACTCGACCGCGATGAAGCCGTCACCCAGCTCCCGGCGCAGCGTGTCGAAGCGGGTGCCGGTGGCCGGGTCCTGGCGGTAGCGCAGGCCCAGCACCGCACAGCCCTCGGCGGCCCGCCGCTTGACCACGTCGAGGTCGGCGGGCGAGAGGTTCAGGTCCGCCGAACGCGCCCTGCCGACCGCGAACGGCACGCTCGGCTGGCACAGCACCGGCGCCGCCACCGCGTCGTCGACCATCATCGCCAGCGCGAACCCGCCGGTGAAGCACATCCCCAGCGCGCCCACGCCGGGTCCGCCCAGCTCGGCGTGCAGGTCCCGCGCGAGCGACCGCAGCCAGCCGGCGACCGGTGTCGTCTCGTTGCGGGCCATCGCTGTGAACTCCCTGCTGATGCAGACCCGTGGGAGGACCTTCGCGACCGCCGCCGCCGTCATCGCTCCCCCGGCCTGCCCGAACAGCTGCGGCATCACGACGGTGTGCCCGGCGGCCACGACCTCCTCGGCGAACCCGATCACGGCGTCGGTGATCCCGGGGATCTCGTGCACCACCACGACCCCGGGGCCGGTGCCCTTGCGCCAGGTCGGGTGCGTGGCCCCGTCGTACGTGTGGCTGCCGCGGGTCCAGGTGTCGAGTGCGCTCATGCGCACATCGTTGCCTAGGCTGGCGCGATGAACGCTCCGGAGCCTGCCTTCCGTGTCGGCTTCGTCCCCGGCGTCACGCCGGACAAGTGGGCCCGGATCTGGGCCGAGCGGATGCCGCGTCGGTCCCTCGACCTGGTGCCGCTCGGTGACCGCGACGGGGTGGCCCTGGTCCGCTCCGGCGAGCTGGCCATGTGCTTCGTGCGGCTGCCGGTCGACCGGGAGGGCCTGCACCTGATCCCGTTGTACGACGAGCAGCCGGTCGTCATGGTGGCGAAGGAGCACCCGGTCGCGGCGTTCGACGAGATCGACGTGACCGACCTCGCCGACGAGCACCTGCTGCAGGACCCGGACACCGTGCCGGAGTGGCGCGACGTCGCGACCGAGGTCCGGGACGGCAGCCGCTACCCAGTGCCGGAGATGTCGCTGCGGGAGGCCGTGGAGAGCGTGGCCGCCGACGCCGGGATCGTGGTCGTGCCGATGTCGCTGGCGCGGCTGCACCACCGCAAGGACGTGGTGCACGTGCCGGTCACCGGCGTGCCCACGACGAAGGTCGGGCTGACCTGGCTGGTCGACAACGACGACGAGCGCGTGCAGACCTTCATCGGCGTCGTGCGGGGCCGGTCGGCGAGCAGCTCGCGCCGGTGAGCGCCGCTCCCCTTGTAACGCGGGGTTATGGACGCTGAACACGCGGCACACCTCGTGTGGAGCGTCCATAACCCCGCGTTACAGCTGGCGGGGCGGGCGGCTCACCAGCCCGCCGGCATCGGCCTTCCCTCGGTGAAGCCGGCAGCGGACTGGATGCCGACCAGCGCGCGCTCGTGCAGCTCGTGGAGACTGCGGGCGCCGGCGTAGGTGGCCGCCGAGCGCACACCGGCGCAGATCTGGTCGATGAGGTCCTCGACGCCGGGGCGGTCGGGTTCGAGGTACATCCGCGACGAGGAGATGCCCTCCTCGTAGAGCCCCTTGCGGGCCCGGTCGAAGGACGTGTCGGTCGACGTACGGTTCGCGACCGCCCGCGCCGACGCCATCCCGAAGGACTCCTTGTAGGCGCGGCCGTCCGCGTCCTCGTGCAGGTCGCCGGGCGACTCGTGGGTGCCGGCGAACCACGAGCCGATCATCACCGACGAGGCACCCGCGGCCAGGGCCAGCGCGACGTCGCGCGGGTAGCGCACTCCCCCGTCGGCCCAGACGTGCTTGCCGAGCTCGCGGGCGGCGGCCGAGCACTCGAGCACGGCGGTGAACTGCGGGCGGCCCACGCCGGTCATCATCCGGGTGGTGCACATGGCACCCGGCCCAACGCCGACCTTGACGATGTCGGCACCCGCCTCGACGAGCGCCCGGACCCCCTCGGCCGAGACCACGTTGCCGGCGGCGACCGGCACCTGCGGGTCGAGCGCCCGCACCGCCTGGAGCGCCTCCACCATCCGGTCCTGGTGGCCGTGCGCGGTGTCCACGACCAGGCAGTCGGCCCCGGCCTCGAGCAGGTCGGCGGCCTTGGCCTTGACGTCGCCGTTGACGCCGAGCGCGGCGCCCACGACCAGGCGGCCGGTCCGGTCGAGCGCCGGCGTGTAGAGCGTGGAGCGCAGCGCCAGGGTCTTGGTCAGCACCCCGACCAGGCGTCCGTCACCGTCGACCACCGGGGCCAGCCGGCGCCGGGCGGCGTCGAGGATGTCGTAGGCGTCCCGCGGCTCGACGGTGTCGGGCAGCGTCAGCGGGTTGGCGGACATCACCTGGTGCACCTGGGTGAAGCGGTCGACCTCGGTGCAGTCGTCGTGGGTGAGCACCCCCACGGGCCGGCCGTCCTCGACGACGAACGCCGCCCGGTGCGACCGCTTCGGCAGCAGCGCCATCGCGTCGCCGACCGTCTGGTGCGGGTCGAGCGTGATCGGGGTGTCGAACACCAGGTGCCGCTGCTTGACCCACGACACGACGTCGCGTACGACGGGCAGCGGGATGTCCTGCGGGATCACGGTGATCCCGCCGCGCCGGGCGACGGTCTCGGCCATCCGCCGGCCCGCGACGGCCGTCATGTTCGCCACGACGAGCGGGATCGTCGTACCCGTGCCGTCTGCGGTGGACAGGTCGACGTCGTAGCGGGAGGCGACGTCGGAGCGACGCGGCACCATGAAGACGTCGTTGTAGGTGAGGTCGTAGCCGGGTGTCTCGTTGAGGAACTGCACCCCACCAGTGTCCTACAGGTGGCTCAGAGCCCCTTCAACGCCTCGAGGGCCTGGTCCGCGTGCACGGTCATGTTCATCTCGCTGGTGATCACCTTGCGGATGGTCCGGTCGCGATCGATGACGAAGGTCGCCCGCTTCACCGGGGTGATGTACTTCCGCTTCACGCCGAGCGAGCGCGCCACGTCGCCGGACTCGTCGGAGAGCAGCGGGTAGTCGAACCCGTTGGCCTCGGCGAACTCCTTCTGCTTCGCGACCGAGTCGGTGCTGATGCCGTACCGCTGGGCGCCCGCCTCCTTGAACTCGGTGGCCAGGTCGCGGAAGTGGCAGGCCTCGGTGGTGCAGCCGCCGCTGAGCGCGACCGGGTAGAAGAACAGCACGACCGGGCCGTCCTGCAGCACGGTGCTCAGCCTGACGGGGTGCCCGTCCTGGTCGGGCAGCTCGAAGTCGGGCACCTGCTCGCCCTCGGCGATGGTCTTCATCGATGTCTCCTCGTGGTGGGTGCGGTGGGTGCGGGGTCAGGCCCTCTTGGGCGGTAACGGCACGAAGCCACTGGTACGACGGACGTAGTCGGCGTAGCCGGGCCGGCGGGACGCCATGTCCTTCTCGAGCAACGGTTTGCCGGTGCCCTTGGCGAGCAGCCAGGTCATCACCAGCGGCGAGAGGATCGTGAGCACGCCCGGCCAGGACGTGAACGCGATGAGGGACAGCCCCCACCAGACGCACGCGTCGCCGAAGTAGTTGGGGTGCCGGGTGTAGCGCCACAGGCCCGTGTCGAGGACCTGGCCCTTGGACGCCGGGTCGTTGCGGAAGCGGGTCAGCTGCAGGTCGCCGACGGTCTCGAACGTGAAGCCGACCAGCCAGAGCAGCACGCCGAGCAGGGTCACCAGGTTGGCCTCGCCCTGCTCGAACATCGCCACCTGGACCGGCAGCGAGACGAACCACATCACCACGCCCTGGGTGAGGTAGATCCGGCGCAGCGCGAACAGCTGCGGGTTGCCGGGTGCCTTGGCCAGCAGCTCGACGTACCTCGGGTCCTCGCCGTGACCGCGGGAGCGCATCCCGATGTGCACGGCCAGCCGGACGCCCCACACGACGGTGAGCACGAGGGCGAGACCGCTGACGATCCCGTCGCCGGCTCCCTCGGAGGCGAGGAAGGCGGCCACGGCGATGGCCGCGAAGCCCAGGCCCCAGGCGACGTCGACGACGGCGTGCCGACCCAGCCGCAGCGCGACCAGGAACGTGCCCCCGAGCACCACCACCACGGCGAGCAGCGTGAACGGCACCGCACCGAGGAAGAACCCCAGCGGGAACCGTCATGGCGGTCATCAGAAGGTGCGCACGCGGGGCAGGCCGCTGCGTCCGTCGCGGCTGGGCTTGACCATCAGGATCTGGTCGACGCCCATCCGGCCCTCCTCGAAGGCCAGCGCGCCGCCGACGAGGTACAGCCGCCACACGCGGGCGACCTCCTCACCGACCATGGCGACGACGCGGTCCCAGTTGTCCTCGAAGGTGCGGTACCACGCGTCGACGGTCCACACGTAGTGCTCGCGCAGCGCGTGCACGTCACGCACCTCGAGACCGGACTCCTCGATGAGGTTCACGGTCTCGCCGACCGGCCGCATGTGCATGTCCGGCGCGATGAACGCCTCGATGAACGGGCCGCCGCCGGGGCGGGTGGTGCGCGACATCTGCTGGATCAGCGCGCGGCCGCCCTCGCGGAGCAGCCGGTGGATGCCGCCGGTGTAGATCGGGGTAGTTCTGCTGGCCGACGTGCTCGCCCATCTCGATCGAGGAGATCGTGTCGTAGGGGCCGTCCGGCACGTCGCGGTAGTCCTGGAGCCGGATCTCGACCTTGTCCCGGAGGCCACGCTCGGCGATCCGCGCGTCGATGAAGGCCTTCTGCTCCTGGGCGATGGTCACGCCCACCACCTGGACGCCGTACGTCTCGGCGGCGTAGAGCGACAAGGAGCCCCAGCCGCAGCCGATGTCGAGGTGACGGTGGCCGGGCTTCGCCTCGGGCAGCCCGAGCTTGCGGCAGACCAGGTCGAGCTTGTCGCGCTGGGCGTCCTCGACGGTGTACGTCGGGTCCTCTGGGTCCTGCGTGAAGTACGCGCACGAGTAGGCCATGTGCGGGTCGAGGATCAGCGCGTAGAAGTCGTTGGACAGGTCGTAGTGGTGCGAGATCGCGTCCCGGTCCCGGGTCAGCGAGTGCAGCCGGCCGCGCAGCCGGGCCTGCGACACCGGCGGCTCCGGGGGCAGCCCGAAGGCGCCGAGCTCCTTGGCGGTGCGCAGGCCCGCGAGCACGGTCGAGGCGGTGAGCTTCGGGGAGGCGCCGCGCTCGCGCACGGACTGCCACACGCGGCGGAACCCGTCGAGCAGGTCGCCCTCGACGTCGATCTCCTTGGTGACGTAGGCCTGGGCCAGGCCGAGCTCACCGGGGCGGAACACCAGCCGGCGCAGAGCGGCGGGGTCGTTCACCACGACGGTCGGGGCGTTCTCGGGGCCGGCCACGCTGCCGTCCCAGGCGCGGATCCGGACCGGGAGCTCGCCGCCGAACAACGGGGTGACGACGGCGGCCAACGAGGCGGCCACGCCGGCGCGGGTGGGGGTGGGAGTCGGACCGGACGCATGCGTGCGGGACTCGGTGAGCGTCATGTGGAGCCTTTCGGAGATCGGGTGGTCTCCTGGGCAGTTCGTCGCCGTGGGGACCCCGGATGGGTCTACCCGGTTGCGTGGGGTGACCAACCTGCTCAGCCGAACAGGTCGGGGCGGCCGAACATCGCGGCGGTCTCGCGGGCGGTCGGCGTCCCGGCGTCGGGGTCCGCCCCGGCGTCGAGAAGGACACGCACGACATCGTCCTCCCCCTTGAACACCGCCCCCGCGAGCGGGCTCTGCCCCCGGTCGTTGACGCGGTCGGCGTCCGCGCCCCGGGCGGTCAGCGCGGCCACCGTCGCGGCGTGCCCGTGGTAGGCGGCCAGCATCAGCAGGGTGTTGCCGCTCGCGTCGGTCAGGTCGACCGGGACGCCGGTCTCGACGTACGCCGCCAGCCGCTCGGTCTCGCCCTCCCGGGCCAGGTCGAACATCTGGTGCGCCAGCTCGACGAGCTCGGGGTCTGGTGCTGCGTCAGTCATGCCCCGAGTCTGTCAGGGCGGCGGTCCCGCCCTCCGCTGGTCGAGGTGCCCGAGCCCCCGGGGCGAGGGTCGTCGGAGCCTCTGTGCCTGCCGCTTGGGGTTCGAGGCTCGCAGGCTCGCACCTCAACCAGCGGGGCACCGGCACACCTCAACCAGCGCGGGCGGCCAACCCGGGAAGCCGCCCCCGCTCGTTGAGTGGCCGAGCCGGCCGGCGGGTGATCGAGCGTGTCGAGATCTCCCCGTGCGAATCTCGACTCGGCTCGACCACCCGCGTCGGCGGACCCGCGTCCTGTCCCCCGGTCAGGGCGCGAGCGCCTGCGCGGCCGCGACCACGTCGACCAGGCCGTAGCCCTTGTCGTAGGACGTGGTCCCGAGCGGTGCCGGCTCGTAGGCGGCGCCGAAGGTGTACTTGTGCGCGGTCGACTTGATCGCGTCCTCGACCTGCGCCGGCGTCGCCGTCGGGGCCCGCTGGAACAGCTGCGCCACGATGCCGGCGATGTGCGGAGCCGCCATCGAGGTGCCGCTGATCGTGTTGAAGGTGCCGATGTCCGTGGCGCCCGGACCGTTCTGCGGGTCGAGGCCGGTGGAGCAGATGACGAGGTACGGCCGGCACGAGGAGGTGATCAGGTCACCCGGCGCCGAGATGTCCGGGTACGTCGACGGCTGGCCGGCCTTGCCGCGCGAGGAGAAGTCGGACACCTCGCCGTCACGGGTGCCGGTGCCGAGGTCGTTGTAGGACGCGACGGACAGGACGCCGCCGGTCGGGTCCTGGCCGGGCGGGTTGGAGAGGTTCTCGGAGCCGTCGCCGCCGTCGTTGCCGTTGGCCCAGACGGTCGCCACGCCCTCGGCGGCCAGCGCGCGCTGCAGCTTGACGGTCGCGGACTGCGGGTCGAACTCGCCGCCGCCGGACGGGCCGTAGGAGTTGTTGGTGACCTTGATCGGCGGGCAGTCGGCGGCCGCGACACCGGCACCGCACGGGGCGTCGTGGTTCTCGAGCACCCAGTTGAGCGCCGAGTCGGCGCCCACGATCACGAGCGCCGCGCCGGTCGAGAGCGAGACGAGCTTGGCGCCGGGCGCGGCGCCGTGCTGCGACGTACCGTCGGCGAGCGTCGTCGGGCGGCCGGCGATGATGCCGGCGACGTGGGTGCCGTGGCCGCCGACGGACAGCGTGTCCGTGTCGACGCTGTTCGGCACGTTGACGACCTGGCAGGCCGCCTCGAACGGGTCGCACAGCACCTTGTTGTTGGACACGACGACCGAGGAGCCGTCCGTCTCGGTGAGGTAGGGGTGCGTCGGGTCGACGCCGGAGTCGATGAGACCGACGGAGACGCCCTTGCCGGACAGCGACGTGCCGTCGGCGCCGGTCAGGGTGTTCAGCGCCTCGTCGCCACGGGTGGCCTGGTTGGAGGTCTCCGCGGTGAACGCGATCGGCTGGTTGCCCTCGAGGTAGGTGACGCCCGGCTGGGTGCGGGCCTTCTCGATCTGGGTCTTCGTGCCCCGCGCGACGACCACGCCGATCCTGTCGAAGGTGGTCGAGGTCGTCAGGCCGCTGGCGCCCACCGCCCGCTTGGCCGCGGCGAGGTCGGTGCCGTGCACCAGCACGGTGGCCTTCCCGAGCGGGCCGAGCTTGCCGAGCTGGCCGGCGAGGAAGTCCTGCACCCGGGCGGGCTGGGTGCTCGCCTGGCTGGGTGCGGCCGTGACCGGCAGGGTGAGCACGGCGGCCAGGGCCGCCGAGACGCCCACCCCGAGGGTGGTGCGCAACGGTCGTCGCATGCGGTGTCCTCCTGTGCGGGCCGCTCCCGATGTGCGGCCAGTCACAAGGCTCAACGGCGTCCGCGACGAAAGGTCACGCATCTGAGCCCGGTCGCGGCGCCCTACAGTGACGCACGTGCTGACCCTGGAGCCCGGAGAGCCCGACACCCTCGCCGCCGATGTCGCGGAGCGCTTCCGAGCACGCCACGGACGGGCCCCGTCCGGGGTGTTCGCGGCCCCCGGTCGGGTGAACCTGATCGGCGAGCACGTCGACTACAACGGCGGTCTCTGCCTCCCCATGGCGCTGCCGCACGCGACGTACGCCGCGGTGGGCCTGCGCGAGGACGGGCGGTTCACGCTCGCCAGCTCCCAGCAGGACGACGTCTTCAGCGGCCCGGTGGACTCCTTCGGGCCGGGCCAGGCGTCGGGCTGGGCGGCGTACGCCGGCGGGGTGCTGTGGGCGCTGGCCGAGGACGGCTGGGACGTGCCCGGACTGGACATCGTGGTCGACAGCCGGGTTCCGCTCGGGGCGGGACTGTCGAGCTCGGCGGCGCTGGAGTGCGCGGTCGCGATCGCGGTCGCTG
The DNA here is from genome assembly GCA_963827435.1 of uncultured Actinomycetota bacterium. Classification (GTDB taxonomy): domain Bacteria; phylum Actinomycetota; class Actinomycetes; order Propionibacteriales; family Nocardioidaceae; genus Nocardioides_B. The sequence goes on along the minus strand of CAWHAU010000017.1, from coordinate 307,299 downwards.
CCTCGGTCGGCGCCGACGTCGACGACGACCTCCGCTCGGCCCTGGTGAAGGTGTGCATGCGGGCCGAGCGGGACGTCGCCGGCGCACCCACCGGTGGCATGGACCAGACGATCTCGCTGTTCGCCCGCCCGGAGTCCGCGCTGCTGCTCGACTGCCGCGACTGGACGACGGAGCAGGTCCGGTGGGACCCGACGGCGGCCGGCCTGTCGCTGCTGGTGGTGGACACCCGGGCATCGCACTCGCTCAGTGACGGCGGCTACCAGTCCCGCCGCCAGGACTGCGAGACGGCGGCCGCACAGCTCGGCGTCGCGCTGCTGCGCGACGTGGAGGACCAGGGGGCCGCGCTGGCGGCGCTCGAGGACGCGACGGTACGTCGCCGGGTGCGCCACGTGTTCACGGAGATCGACCGGGTCCGTGCGGCCGTCCAGCAGCTGACGGCGGGCGACTACGAAGCCCTCGGCGCCGGTTTCACGGCGTCGCACGTGTCGCTCCGCGACGACTACGAGGTCTCCTGCGCCGAGCTGGACGCCGTGGTGGACGCCGCGCTGACCCACGGTGCCCTCGGCGCCCGGATGACCGGGGGTGGGTTCGGCGGATCCGCGATCGCGCTGGTGCCCGACGCTCAGGTCCCCGCGGTCGAGCAGGCCGTGCTCGCGGCGTTCGACGCGCAGGGGTGGACCGAGCCGGCGTTCCTGACCGCGCCCCCGAGCGCCGGCGCCCGCCGGGTGCTCTGACTTCAGGCGACGTCGTCGAGCGGGAGGCCGGCGTGCTGCAGGACCAGCTCGACCCGGTACCGCTCGCGGTCCAGCTCGGGACCGGGCGGTAGCGCCTTGAGCCGGTGCTCGACCCCCACGGCACGGCAGGCCTCGACCAGCACGTCGTCGTAGGCACGACGCCGGCCCTCGAAGCGGGCGAACGACGCGTCCTCGGGAACCCGGCGGAAGCTGCTGGACAGCCGCCGCGCGTCGGAGGCGATCAGCTCGATCGGCCGGCCGAGCGGCCGCGGCTGCTCCGGGCGCAGGCTCTCGACGTACCGGACCACCCGCGCGACCGCGCGCGTCAGCCGGCCGACGCGCCGCGGCCCCAGGAGGGCTGCGACGGTCACGCCGACGAAGAGGGCGGATGCGAGAGCCTGGACGCTCACACCTGTGAGTGTAGGTCCGCGTGTGACGAAAGAAACATGTTCGTGGCCCGGCCCACAACCGGCGACGCAACCGGTTCAGACCGGGCGAAGTCCCCGGAGGGGGCTGCGCTCCTCGTCGTCGGCGAGAGCGTCAGCTGGTGGCGCTGACCCCGCCGATCCGGCCCTCCCGGAAGGCGTCGACGAACAGCGCGTGGTCGGTGCGGGTCTTCTTCGCGTAGTCGACGGCGAAGTCGGTGAGGTCGGCGACGAACTCCTTGCGGCGCCCCTCGACCACGGCCACGATCGCCTCCTCGGTCTGGAAGTCGACGAGGTCCTGCTCGCTGTCGGCGTCGGACGCGCAGTGCACCTTGGCGGTGGCCCGGCCGAGGTTCTGCACGACGCTGGCCATCTCGTCGGGCTCGTTGATCTCCCCCCAGTCCAGGTCGAACTCGTAGGGCGAGACCTCGGAGACGACGTACCCGACACCGTCGAGGCTGGTGTAGCCGAGCAGAGGGTCGGTGTGCACCTGCAGCGCCCGCTGGCTGACCACGGTCCGGTGACCTTCGTGGTCGAAGTAGCGGTCCACCGAGCTGGTGTCCACGAACCGGCTGACGGCGGGCACGTTGGCCTGCTTCATCGACAGCACCACGTCGTTGTCCAGCGACTGGCTGTAGCCCTCGACGAGCACGTTGTAGGCGGGCAGGCCCGCGCTGCCGATGCCGAACCCGGACTTCCCGACGATGTCGCGCACGTCGTAGAACAGGTCGCGCTCGAACTTCTTCGACGGCGGGATCGTCGCCAGGTAGGACTCGAACGCCTTCTCCACCTTGCGGCGCTCGGCCTTGCCGAGGTGCCGGACCGTCGCGTCGGTGGAGAACACGCGCACGTCGTCCTCGAAGCGGGTCATGCCGTCGAGCAGGGCGACCCGGGACGCCGTACGCGCGGTGCGGAGCACCGTCTGGACCGGGCCGTCGGTGTTCTCGAGGTGCAGCGCGAAGTCGTCGTCCTCCTCGACCTCGCTGTAGTGGGTGACCTGGGCGAGGTAGGAGCGGAGGTACCGCCCGACCAGGTTGCGCACCGACTCGTCCGGCAGCGCCTTCTGCCAGCCCATCAGGGCGAGGCTCGCCACGAACCGGCGCAGGTCCCACGAGAAGTGACCGATGTAGGCCTCGTCGAAGTCGTTGACGTCGAAGACCATCCGGCCGTGGGAGTTCATGTAGGTGCCGAAGTTCTCGGCGTGCAGGTCACCGTGGATCCACACCCGGCTGGTGCGGTCGTCGGCCCAGGCGTCCTTGGCCGCGGTCATGTCCGCGTAGAACAGGCAGGCGGAGCCGCGGTAGAACGCGAACGGGTCGGCGGCCATCTTGCGGAACTTGACCCGGAAGGCGTGCGGGTCGGCCTTCATCAGGTCCGCGAACGCGTCGTCGAGGACGTCCACGATCTGCTGCTGCCGCTTGGTCTGGGCCTTGGTCACCATGTCTGTCTTGTATCCCGGATGGACCTCGTCCAACCGCTGCCCGGACCGTCGAAGCCGTCTGGCGGGAGGTCTGCCGAGTGACGGGCCTCGTCTTTGTGGACGGCGTCGGTCGTTGTCTGGATCGGTGTCTGGTCGGTGTCGGGCCCGTCGGAGGCGCTGCCCGAGCTCACCGGGCCGGGCCTGGCGACCCTGGGCGAGCGCATCGGCCGGCCGCTGGCCGGCTGACCGCGTCAGCTCACCTGGTCCGGGTGCGGACCGGTGCGGCCTTCGCGGTCCAGGCCGGCGATCGCCGCCATGTCCTCGGCGTCGAGGTCGAAGTCGAAGACGTCGATGTTCTCCGCGATCCGCGAGGGCGTGACCGACTTCGGGATCACGATCGTGTCGAGCTGGACGTGCCAGCGCAGCACCACCTGGGCCGGGGTGCGGCCGTGCTTCTCGGCCAGCCCGGTGACGACCGGGTCGCCCAGCAGGTCGCCGCCCTTGGCGAGCGGCGCCCACGCCTCGGTGGCGATCCCGGCCGCGTCGTTCGCGGCGCGGGTCTCCACCTGCTGCAGGTAGGGGTGCAGCTCGACCTGGTTGACGGCCGGCACGACCTCGGCGGTGTCGAGCAGCCGGCGGAGGTGCTCGGGCCGGAAGTTCGACACCCCGATCGCGCGGATCCGCCCGTCGACGTACAGCTTCTCCATGGCCCGCCACGTGTCCGCCGCCGTCCCGGCCTCGGGCCGGGGCCAGTGGATGAGGTACAGGTCGAGGACGTCGAAGCCGAGCCGGTCCATCGTCGCGTCGAAGGCGCGCAGCGTGGAGTCGTAGCCCTGGTCGGAGTTCCACACCTTGCTGGTCACGAACACGGCGTCCCGGTCGAGCCCCGACTCGCGCACCGCCGCGCCGACGCCGTCCTCGTTGCCGTAGAGCTTGGCGGTGTCGATGTGCCGGTAGCCGGCGTCCAGCGCGGTCTTCACCGCCCGCTGCGTCTCCGCACTGGGCACGCGCCAGACCCCGAAGCCGACCTGCGGGATCTCGATGCCGTTGTTGAGGACCACGTTCGGGACAGTCATGACGCCATCCTGCCCGGTGGCGTCAGGCCGGAGTCCTTGAGCTCGAGCACGGCCAGCGCGCGTACGACGTCCGGGTCGCCCTCGCGCCACGCGCGGACCGGGTCCGGGCTGATCCGGGCCAGCCGGTGCATCGGCTGGTGGGACATGGCCCGGAGCGCGAACAGGTCGAGGTCGGCGCTGGCGTCGATGAACCGCTGGCCGGCGCTCGCCTCCCGCACGAACCGCCACCGCAGCGGGAGGTACACCAGCACGACCAGCAGGATCGGCAGCGCGCCGACGGTGATGCCCAGCCAGAACGCGAGGTGCTGCACGGCCTCGACCTGGGCGGTGCCCGCGGCGGCGATCTGGTCGGCCGCCTTCCCCGCCCCGTCGAACGGCGAGCGCACCTTGTCCCCCACCAGCGGCACGTCCCCGACCGCCGACCCCGCGTCGCGCAGCCTGCCGGCCAGACCGCTGCCGGCCTCCTCGATCTTCCGGCCCGGCGCCGCCAGGGCCAGGGTGGCGTCGTGCACGACGTTGGCCAGCTTGAGCCAGAGCAGCACCCACAGCACGAGGATCACGTCGCCGAGCATCTGACGGGTACGACGGACCGGGCCGTCGGCGTAGAGCTTCATGCGGGCCATCGTGCCCGCAGCCGTTGACGGGCATGCACGCGCGGCGGAGCATCGCCGGCATGGCCCTCGACCTCGGACGGCACCTTGCGTCCCTCCACGACCAGCTCCGCTTCCACCCCGTCGACCGGCGGATCCGGGCGTCGTACGGCGGGCAGCCGGTGCTCGACACCACCGACGCGATGGTGGTCTGGGAGCCGCGGCGGGTGGTGCCGATGTACGCCGTGCCGCGCGAGGACATCGTCGCGACGCTGACGCCCTGCCCGACCCCCGAGCCGCCGACGCACGCGCCGCCGGTGATCGGCCCGGCGCGGTTCGGGTGGCACTTCCACGACGGGGAGTCGTTCACCGTCGGCGTCGGTGACGCGTCCTTCGAGGCGGCCGGCTTCGTCGCGGCCGACCCGGACCTCGGCGGCCGGGTGATCGTCGAGTGGGCGCCGTTCGACTGGGTCGAGGAGGACACCCCGGTGACCGGGCACCCGCACGACCCGTTCAAGCGCCTCGACGTGCTGCCGAGCAGCCGGCACGTCGTCGTCTCCTACGGCGGGACGGTGCTGGCCGACACCACCCGCGCCGTCGCGCTCTACGAGACCGGGCTGCCGGTGCGGTGGTACGTCCCGCGGGACGACGTACGCCTGGACCTGCTGGCCCCGAGCGACGCCACGTCGGTGTGCGCCTACAAGGGACAGGCGACCTACTTCTCGCTGGCCTCCGGCGGCGACGAGGACGCGACCGACATCGCCTGGACGTACGTCGACCCGCTGCACGAGGTCGCGGCGGTCAAGGACCGCCTGTGCTTCTACGCGGAGCGCTCCGACCTGACCGTCGACGGCGTGGAGGTCCCGCGTCCGGACACGCTGTGGCGCTCGCGGAGAGTCGGCCGAGCTGGCGTGACCGTTCGTCGAGCGTGCGAGCGGAGCGAGCCTCGAAGCCTCCGTGCCGGGCGCGGTGGTGGCCACGGCGCGTTCGTGCGGGTGGTTTCGAGGCCCTCGCCCCTGGGGGCTCGGGCACCTCAACCAGCGATGGACGCGCCACCTACGAGGCGCAGGACCTCGACAGGGCGACGGCTACTTCAGCTCGGCGCTGGTCTTGCCGAGCAGCCGGCGGGCCACGATGAGCTGCTGGATCTGCTGGGTGCCCTCGAAGATGTCGAGGATCTTGGAGTCGCGGGCCCACTTCTCCAGCAGGTCGTGCTCGCTGTACCCGACGCTTCCGGCCAGCTCCACGCAGCGCAGCGTGACGTCGCTGCCGACCCGGCCGGCCTTGGCCTTGGCCATCGAGGCCTCGAGCGAGTTCGGCTTGCCGTTGTCGGCCATCCAGGCGGCCTGGAGCGTGAGCAGGTAGGCCGCCTCCCAGTCCGACTCGAGCTGCAGGAAGGTCGCGGCGGCCGCCGACTGGGTCTGCGCGGGACGGTCGTAGTCGATCTCGACGCCGGCCTGCTCGAGCAGCTCCTTGGTCACCTCCAGCGACGCCCGCGCGCAGCCGACGGCCATCGCCGCGACCAGCGGCCGGGTGTTGTCGAAGGTCGCCATGGCGCCGGCGAAGCCCTGCTTGGTGTCGATGTCCGGGCTGCCGAGGAGGTTCTCCTTGGGCACCCGGCAGTTCTCGAAGCGGAACGCCGCCGTGTCCGACGAGCGGATGCCGAGCTTGTGCTCGAGCCGCTCCAGGGTCATGCCCGGGGTGCCCTTGGGCACCACGAACGACTTGATCGCGGCCCGGCCGAGGGACTTGTCGAGCGTCGCCCACACCACGACGGCGTCGCACCGCTCCCCCGCGGTGACGTAGATCTTCTCGCCGTTGATGACGTACTCGTCACCGTCGAGGGTGGCGGTCGTCTGGATGTTGGCGGAGTCCGAGCCGCAGCCCGGCTCGGTGATCGCCATGCCGGCCCACACGCCCTTGAACCGCTCGGCCTGCTCGTCGTCGGCGACCGACGCGATCGCGGAGTTGCCGAGCCCCTGGCGTGGCATCGACAGCAGCAGGCCGACGTCGCCCCAGCACATCTCCATGATCGAGAGCACGGAGGCGAGGTTGGAGCCGTTCTTCGTGGCCCCAGCCACGGCGTCGCTGTCAGGACCGTCCGCAGACTTTCGTACGCCGGACGCGCCCGCGCCGCTGGTCTGCCCGGACGACGACAGCCCGTCGACCATCGCCGCGAGCATGTCGAGCTCCTTGGGGTACTCGTGCTCGAGGGTGTCGTAGCGGCGCGAGTTCGGCCGCAGCATGTTCATCGCGACCTGGTGCGCCTGGCCGATCAGCGGCCGGAACTTCTTGGGTGTCTCGAGGTTGATCATGTTCGTCTCCTGGTCTGGGTGGTCATCTCGACAAGCTCGGTACGGCGCTCGACAGGCTCGACCAGCCGGGTCAGACCAGCACCCCGCCTTCCATGAGTCCGATGGCCCGGAGGTCGCGGTACCACCGCTCCACCGGGTGCTCCTTGACGAAGCCGTGGCCGCCGAGCAGCTGCACGCCGTCGTTGCCGATCTGCATGCCGCGCTCGGCGCACAGCTTGCGGGCCAGCGCGACCTCGCGGGCGAAGCTCTTGCCCTGGGCGGCACGCGACGCTGCCCGGTAGGTGACCAGCCGCATGCCGCTCAGCTCGATGCCGATGTTGGCGACCATGAACGCCACGCTCTGCCGGTGGCTGATCGGCTCGCCGAACGCCTCCCGCTCGTTGACGTAGGGCACGACGTAGTCGAGGACGGCCTGGGCGGTGCCCAACGACAGCGCGCACCAGGCCAGCCGCGACAGCCGCACGCACTCGCGGTAGTCCTCGGTCGTGCCCAGCGGGGCCAGGTCGCCGACCCGGACGTCCGTCAGCACCAGCCGGGACAGCGACGCGGCCCGCAGCCCCATCGACGGCTCGGCCTCGATCTCGATGCCCGCCGTGCCGGACTCGACCACGAACAGCCGTGGCTCGCCGTCGAGGAGCGCGCCGACCACGAACAGCTCGGCGTCGGCGCCGCGCGGCACCATCGACTTCACGCCGGTGAGGACGTAGTCGTCGCCGTCCTTGACCGCCGTGGTCTCGGGGGCCAGCGCGTCGAACAGCGGGCGCGGCTCGGTCAGCGCCAGCGCGGCGGCCGGCACCTCGTCACCGGTGAAGGCCGGGAGGTACGTCGCCTGCTGCTGCTCCGAGCCCCACAGGGACAGGGCCGTGGCGACCGCGCCGGGCGCGAGCGTGGCGACGGCGAGCCCCATGTCGCCGTGCGCGAGCGCCTCGGCGACCAGCGTGCCGGCCATCGCGGACCGCTCGGCGGAGATCCCGCCGAGGTCCTCGGGGACCCCGAGGATCGGCAGCCCGATGTCCAGGCTCGCCTTGAGCACCGCCTCCGGCGCCGCCGCGACGTCGTCTGCCTCGGCGGCCGCGGGCCGGACCACCTCGGCGGCGTACTCCGTCACGACGTCGACGAGCATCCGCTCGTCCTCGGTCGGGGTCAGGTCGAAGACGCCGGCGCCGACGGCGGCCGGGACCCGGGTCGGGGTGCCGCGCTTGCGGCCGGCTCGCGCGAACTGCCGGTTGACGGCGCCGAGCGTGCGGAACCCCGTGCGGGTGGCCTCGAAGACCACGCGCTCCGTGGGCTTGCGCAGGCCGAACCGGTCGAGCGCGCCGGTGCGGGCCAGCCGGTTGAGGACCGCGACGGCGAGGCCGATCGGGTCGGGCTTGTCTCCGGCGGTGAGCCCGTGCCGGCCGGACCGGCCGCGGGGCGTCTGGGTGGCGGACATGGGCCAACTGTAACTTCGAGTTACACATCCCGCCACGGACCGCCGGCGTGGCGCGGGTCACGCCGCCGCCGCGCCCGTGCGAGGTGAGCCGACCGGGCCGCGTCGGCTATTTTGCTCGGCATGTCCCGCGAGCCCGACCCGTCCTCGACCCTGCCCTCCGGGGGCACGGTCCGGCCGATCACCCGGTGGGGCGAGCCGGTGATGCACCGCACCCAGGAGCCGATCACCGAGTTCGACGAGGCGCTGCACGAGCTCGTCGCTGACATGGTGGCCACGATGTACGCCGCGGACGGCGTGGGCCTTGCCGCGTGCCAGATCGGCGTCGACCGGTCGGTGTTCGTGTTCGACTGCCCCGACGACGAGGGCGTGCGGCACATCGGGATCGTGTGCAACCCGGAGCTGTTCCTGCCCGAGGGCAAGGACCGCAAGCTCGAGGACGACGACGAGGGTTGCCTGTCCCTGCCGGGTGCGTTCATCGGCTGCGCCCGCCCGTCCTACGCCAGGGTCGAGGGTCAGGGCCTGGACGGCTCCCCCGTCAGCTACGCCGGCTACGGGCTGCTGGCCCGTTGCCTGCAGCACGAGACCGACCACTGCCACGGCACGGTCTTCGGTGACCGGTTGAACAAGCGGGCCCGCAAGAAGCTGTTCAAGGAGGCCGACGAGGCCGCCGAGGAGTACCCGGCCGGCTGGCCGGCGTGACCCGTCCGTCCCGGCCGCGTCCCGCTCCGTGTCGGGCGGGCGTCAAAGCCAACTGATCTACTAGACTTTCGTCGTGGTCCCCGATGACCGGGTGACCAGAAACGCGGACACGCGTGCGACCGGTCGTCCAGACTTTTCTCGAGGGGATACACGTGACCAGAATGCTGCCCGGCTTCGGTGCGCGGCCGAGGGCCGTCGTACCGCTGCTCGGCGTCCTGGTCGTCGCGCTGCTGTCCGGCCTGGTGCTGACCGGCACGACCCCGCCGGTCAGCGGCGCCCGCAGCCCGGGGATCACGACGGCCTCGGCGGCCGGGACCAGACCGAACATCGTCATGGTGATGGCCGACGACATGCGCACCGACGACCTGCGCTTCATGCCGTCGGTGCGCCGGCTCCTGGTCGGCACCGGACTGAACTTCCGCAACTCGTTCAGCCCCTACCCGCTGTGCTGCCCGGCGCGCGCGTCTTTCCTCACCGGCCGCTACGCGCACAACCACCACGTCTACTCGCACGCGTCGCCGTACGGCTTCCAGTCGTTCGACGACCACGCCACGCTCGCCACCGCCCTCCAGCAGAGCGGCTACCAGACAGGCTTCGTCGGGAAGTACCTCAACGGGTACGGCGCCGAGAACTCCCTCGTCACCGGCGGCCCGTCGTTCCAGTACGTGCCGGCCGGGTGGACCGACTGGTACGCCGCCGTCGAGCGCCCCGCCGGCAGCCCGTACCTGCTCGGGCGGCACCTACAACTACTGGCACACGCTGTTCAACGTGAACGGCCGCATCGACGACACCCACGCCGGGCAGTACCAGACCGACGTTCTGGGCCGCTTCGCCCGCACGATGGTGCACAAGTACCACCGGTCGCCGCGCCCCTTCTTCCTCTACTTCTCCGCCGTGGCCCCGCACTTCGGGGCGCCCCGCGAGACGGGCGACCCCGTGCACGTGAAGCGTGGCGGTGGCGGGTTCACGAAGATCGCGACCCCCGCCCGGCCGCGGTGGGTCCGCGGGCACTTCGACCGGCAGATCACCCGGGCCTCGGGACTGCCCGTCGGCGGAGGCCCCAGCGAGGCCGACGTCTCCGACAAGCCGCGGCCGATGGACAGCCAGCCCGAGCTCAGCCTCGAGGAGCGGTACGCCGAGCGGAGCCTGACCCGGCAGCGGGCCGAGGCGCTGTTCGTCCTCGACCGCGAGGTCGCCCGGCTCGTGGCTTCGCTCAAGCGCACCGGGGAGTACAAGAACACCGTCATCATGTTCACCTCCGACAACGGCTACTTCCTCGGGGAGCATCGGATGCGGCAGGGCAAGATCAAGCCGCACGAGCCGTCGCTGCGGGTGCCGTTCGTGGTCGCCGGCCGCGGCGTGCCGCACGGGGAGCGGTTCGACCCGGTGACCACGCCGGGCGTCACCGCGACCATCGCGCAGCTCGCCGGCGCGACCCCCCGGATGCCCTACGCCGAGGACGGCATCTCGGTCGTCCCGTCGTTCAAGGTCGACCGCGGCTGGTCGGTCCCGGTCGTCACCGAAGGCATGGAGTCCGGCCGGATGTTCCCGGTGCTGCCGGCCGCGAAGGCCGCGGGCTTCCACGACGCGCGCAACACCATCGGGGTGCGGACGCCGCGCTACAAGTACGTCCGCTACTCCGACGGCGACGCCGAGATGTACGACCTCGACCGCGACCCCAACGAGCTGAGGAGCGTGATCGACGACCCGGCCTACGCCGACGTGCGTGACCGGCTGTTCGAGCTCTGGCAGGACTACAAGGACTGCCTCGGCCAGTCGTGCCGTGCCCCGATGCCGGAGAGCCTGCGCCGCTCACCCCGTGCCAACGAGATCGGCACCAACACGCAGTCCCGCGGCGTCCAGCAGCGGTACGGCTACTGGCGCTGACGTCCCTCGCTGTTGAGGTGCGGCGGAGCCTCGAACCGTCACCACGGCTGCGGGCGCTTCATCGTCACGTAGGCGGCGACGGCGGTGGCGGCCGCGACGTTGAGCGAGTCGATGCCCTCGCGCATCGGGATCACGGCCCGGCGGTCGGCGGTCTGCTCCCAGCGCGGCGACAGTCCGTGGCCCTCGGTGCCGAGCACGAGGGCGACCTGGTCCAGGTCCGCGACGGCCTGCTCGATGTCGGTGGCGTCGTCGGCGAGGGTGAGCGCGACGGTGGTGAACCCGGCCGCGGAGACGGCCGGCAGCGCGTCGTACCAGCCGTCCAGGCGGGTCCACGGCACGGTGAACACCGCGCCCATGGCGACCTTCACCGAGCGGCGGTAGAGCGGGTCGGCGCAGCGCGGCGCGAGCAGCACCGCGTCGACGCCGAGGGCTGCGGCCGAGCGGAAGATGGCGCCGACATTCGTGTGGTCGACGATGTCCTCCAGCACGACGACCGTCCGCGCCCCGGCCAGCACCTCCGCGACCGGCGGCAGCGGTCGCCGCTGCAGGGACGCGAGCGCGCCGCGGTGCACGTGGAAGCCGGTGACCTGCTCGGCCAGCGCCTCCGACATGACGAAGCAGGGCGCGTCGGACGAGTCGAGCACGTCGGCGAGGCCGTCGAGCCAGCGCGGCGCCATCAGGAAGGACCGGGCCGGGAATCCCGACTCCACGGCACGCCGTACGACCTTCTCCCCCTCGGCCAGGAAGAGTCCGTGCTCGGCCTCGAGGTGCTGGCGCAGCTGCACGTCGCGCAGGTCGCGGTAGTCCGCCAGCCGTGGGTCGTCCGGGTCGTCGACGTGGACGAGCTCAGCCACCGGCAGCCCTGGGCTTCGCCACCGCGACCACGTCGCCGATGACCACGATGGCCGGCGGGCGCACGTCGGCCGCGGCCATGTCGTCGGCGACGGCCTCCAGCGTCGAGACGAGGGTCCGCTCCCCCGGCATCGTCCCCTCCGACACGATCGCGACCGGCGTGGTCGAGGGCCGTCCGCCCTTGACCAGCCGGGCTGCGATCAGTGGCAGGTTCTGCACCGCCATCAGCAGCACCACGGTCCCGCGCAGCCGGGCGACGGCGTCCCACTCGACGAGCGAGTCCGGGTGGTCGGGCGGCAGGTGACCGGAGATCACGGTGAACTCGTGCGCGACACCCCGGTGGGTGACCGGGATCCCGGCGACCGCGGGCACGGCGATGGCGCTGGTGAGACCGGGGATGACGGTCCACGGCACCCCGGCCGCCTCACAGGCAAGCGCCTCCTCGTAGCCGCGGCCGTAGACGAACGAGTCGCCGCCCTTGAAACGCACCACCCGCTTGCCCTCGAGCGCACGCTCGACGATCACCCGGTTGATCTCCTCCTGGGCCGCGGCCCGGCCGCGCGGCAGCTTGGCGACGTCGACCAGCTCCACGTCCGGCGACAGCTCGTCGAGCAGCTCGCGCGGCGCCAGCCGGTCCGCGACCACCACGTCCGCCTCGCTCAGCGCGCGGCGCGCGGCCACGGTGACCAGCTCGGGGTCGCCCGGCCCACCGCCGACGAGGACGACACCGGGCGCTCGCTCCTCGTCGTGTGGCGCGGCGATGTGACCGTCGCGCAGGGCGGCGACGATCCCGTCCCGGACCGCCGCCGAGCGGCGCGGCTCCCGGTTGCCGAGCACCGCCACGGTCACGCCGGCGTGCCGCCCGACGGCCGGCGTCCAGGCGGTGGCCTGGGTGGCGTCGTCGGCGCGCACGCAGAAGACCCGCTGCTCCTCGCAGCGCTCGCTGATCCGCGCGTTCACGTCGTGGTCGTCGGTGGCGGCGATGACGTACCACGCGCCGTCGACGTCGGCGTCCTCGAAGCCACGCTCGTGCCAGGTCACCTCACCGGCGCCGGCCAGCCCCTCGACCGCCGGCGTGGTGACCGGGGAGACCACCTCGACGACCGCACCCGCCGCGAGCAGCCGTGGGATCCGCCGCTGGGCGACGTGCCCGCCACCCACCACGAGGACCCGCCGGCCGGCGAGCCGGAGACCCGAGGGGTACGGCGGGAAGTCGGCCGGCTCACCGCTCACGCGTCGGCGTCCTTGCGGGCCACGCCCGCGGAGTCGAACGTGGCCATCTCGCGCAGCACGGCACCGGCGGCCTCGACGATCGGGAAGGACAGCACCGCACCGGTGCCCTCGCCGAGCCGGAGGTCGAGGTCGACGAGCGGGCGCAGGCCGAGCCGCTCGAGGGCGACGACGTGACCGGGCTCGACGCTGCGGTGCCCGGCGAAGCAGTAGTCCACGGCGGTGGGCGCGAGCGCCTGCGCGACCAGGGCGGCGGAACCGGCGATCACCCCGTCGAGGATGACCGGCGTGCGGCGGGCGGCCGCGCCCAGCACGAAGCCCGCGATGCCGGCGTGCTCGAACCCGCCGACGGAGGCCAGCGTCTCGACCGGGTCGTCCCCCGGGGGCCGCTCCAGCAGCGCCGAGGAGATCACCTCGATCTTGCGGGCCAGCGTCGGATCGTCGACGCCGGTGCCGCGACCGGTGACGCGACCCGGCGCCGAGCCGGTGAACGCGGCGACCAGGGCGGCCGAGGGCGTCGTGTTGGCGATGCCCATGTCACCCGTGAGCAGGCAGTCGTACCCCTCGTCCACCAGCCGCTCCGCCACCGAGGCACCGGCCAGCAGCCCGGCCACGGCCTCGTCCCTGGTCATCGCGGGGCCGGTCGCCAGGTCCGACGTACCGGGGCGGATCTTGTGGTCGATCAGGTCGGGTCCGGGGACCAGGTCCGCGGCGACGCCCATGTCGACGACGTACACGTCGGCGCCCGTCTGCCGGGCCAGCACGTTGACCGCGGCTCCCCCGGCGCGGAAGTTCTCGATCATCGACGCGGTGACCTCCTGGGGCCACGGCGTGACGCCCTGGGCGTGCACGCCGTGGTCGCCCGCGAAGACCGCCACGACCGGTCGGGTCATCGCGACCGGCGGGCAGGTGCCCTGGACCCCGCTCAGCCGCACGGACGCGTCCTCGAGGACGCCGAGGGCGCCGGCGGGCTTGGTCAGCTGAGCCTGCCGCTCGCGTGCGTCGGACATCGCGGTGACGTCCAGCGGCTCGATCGCGGAGAGCAGGTCAGAGAGGCGGGGGTCGGTCATGGACCCCATTCTCCCGATCCCGCCGTCGCCCCACGCACCGGACCAGCACGCGGAATGCCGGGCTGACCGGCGGGGTAGGTTCGCCGTGTCCCTCGTCACCCGACCGCGAAGGAGTACCCATGAGCCTCGACCGTCCCGTCAGCCCGGACCCGTACGAGCTGTTGCCGTCCGTCCCGTCCTTCACGGTCACCAGCGACGACGTCACCGACGGCCAGCCGCTCAAGGACGACCAGGTCGCCGCCAAGGGCAACACGTCGCCGCAGCTCACGTGGTCGGGCGCCCCCGAGGGCACCAAGAGCTTCACCGTGACCTGCTTCGACCCGGACGCACCGACCCCGTCGGGCTTCTGGCACTGGGTGCTCGTCGACCTGCCCGCCGACGTGACCAGCCTCGACGCCGGGGCCGGCGCCGAGGGCGCCGACCTGCCGGGCCGGGCGTTCATGGTCAGGAACGACGGCGGCCAGCACGGCTTCATGGGCGCCGCGCCGCCCGAGGGCGACCAGGTGCACCGCTACTTCTTCGTCGTGCACGCCGTCACCGAGGAGTCCCTCGGCGTCGACGAGAACGCCTCCCCCGCGGTCGTGTCCTTCAACCTGGCCTTCAAGACCGCCGGCCGCGCGATCGTCACCGGCACCTACCAGCACTGACCCCCGCGGGTACGTCGGCGAGCCGTCCGCTCACACCCCTGGTGTGAGCGGACAGCGCGGCTCGGGTGCGGCAGCGGTCAGGCAGGGGTGTGGCGCGTGCAGGTGGCGGCGGCGCACCGGACGAGATGCCGGCGGCGCTGACCCGGCTCGTCCCGACCGGCGGTTACACTGACCGACCCGCTTCGACGGGCAAACCACACAACGGCACCTGACCCCCCTGGCCGCGGCGGCCGGGGGGCGTTCGCGTGCGCCGGACAGGAGGAGAGGCCGTGCTGTACGTCGCGGTGGCGCTGAGCTCGTTCCGCCGCTACGCGACCTACACGGCCGCCACCCTGGCCGGCATCTTCACCAACTCGGTGTTCGGCGTGATCATCTCGTTCTCCTACATCGCGGTGTGGAAGCAGAACCCGACCGCCGGCGGGTACGACGTCACCGACGCGCTCACCTACTGCTGGCTCGCCCAGGCGATGATCATGACCGTCGCGGTCTGGAACGGCGGCACCACCGACGACGTCGCGGAGCGGATCCGGACCGGGGACGTCGCGATCGACCTCTACCGCCCGGTGAGCTTCCTCGGCTGGTTCCTGGCCGGTGACCTCGGCCGCGCGGCGTACCACCTGCTCACCCGCGGCGTCGCCCCCACCGTGATCGGCGCCCTGCTGTTCGACCTGCGCTTCCCGCACAGCCCGGCGACGTATCTCGCCTTCCTGGTCTCGGTCGCGCTCGGCGTGGTCGTGAGCTTCGCGATCCGGATGCTGGTCGCGACGAGTGCGTTCTGGCTGCTCGACCAGTCCGGGATGCTCACTCTCTCGGCGGTGTTCGCGATGTTCTTCTCCGGGCTGGCGGTGCCCCTGGTGCTGTTCCCGGAGCCGTTGCGCAGCCTGGTGCTCGCGCTCCCCTGGGCGGCGTTCATGCAGGTGCCGATCGACATCTGGCTGGGCCAGCGGCACGGGACCGGCGTGCTGACCGGGCTCGCGTTCCAGGCGGGGTGGAGTGCCGCGCTGCTGCTCGCCTGTGCCGCACTCCTGAGGTTCGCCGACCGCAAGGTGGTGGTGCAGGGTGGCTGACCGGCTGGCTGCTCGAGGAGGCGAGGACCTGCGCGCGTTCGCGATCCTGGCCGCGATGTGGGTCCGGGTGTCCTGGACCTACCGCACGTCGTTCCTGGTGATGACCGCGGCGTCGCTCGTGATCACCGGCATCGACTTCGTCGCGATCCTGGTGATGTTCAGCAACGTCGACGTGCTCGGCGGCTTCGGCCTCGGCCAGATCGCCTTCCTGTACGGCGCGACGTCGGTGTGCCTCGGTCTCGGCGACCTCACCGTCGGCAACGTCGAGCGGCTCGGCCGGCACGTCCGGCTGGGCACCTTCGACGCGATGATGGTCCGTCCGGTCGGCGTGTTCGCGCAGGTGTGCGCCAACGAGTTCGCGCTGCGGCGGCTCGGCCGGATCGTGCAGGGCACCGCGGTCCTGGTGTGGTCGCTGACGGTCGTGGACGTCGCCTGGAACCCCGCACGGGTCGCCATGCTGGGGTCGCTGGTGGTGTGCGGCACCGCGATCTTCGTGGGGCTGTTCGTGCTCGGCGCCGCCTTCCAGTTCGTCAGCAGCGACGCGTCCGAGGTGGCCAACGCGTTCACCTACGGCGGCAACACCATGACCCAGTACCCGCTCACGATCTACCCGACCGAGGTGGTCAAGGCGCTGACCTTCCTGGTGCCGGTGGCGTTCGTGAACTGGTACCCCGCGCTGTTCATCCTCGACGTCCCCGACCCGTTCGGCCTGCCGGGCTGGCTCCGGTTCGCCGCACCCGTCGCGGCCGTCGTCGTCTGCTCGCTCGCCGCGCTCGCCTGGCGCGCGGGCGTCCGCCGCTACCGGTCCACGGGGAGCTGACATGGCACTGATCGAGGTCGAGGACCTGGCGCGCACGTTCACGGTCCGCCGCAAGACCGGCCGCCTGCGCCGTACGACGGACCTGGTGCACGCCGTGCACGACCTGAGCTTCTCGGTCGAGCGCGGCGAGATGGTGGGTTACATCGGCCCCAACGGCGCCGGGAAGTCCACCACGATCAAGATGCTGACCGGGATCCTGGTGCCGACGTCCGGGCGGCTGTCGGTGGCCGGCATCGACCCGTCGCGGCACCGGGTCGAGCTGACCCGGCGGATCGGCGTGGTGTTCGGGCAGCGCACCACGCTGTGGTGGGACCTGCCGCTGCGCGACTCGTTCGACCTGCTGCGGCGGATCTACCGGGTCGACACCGAGCGGCACCGCCGCAACCTGGCGGAGTTCACCGAGCTGCTCGGGCTCGGCGACCTGATGGACACCCCGGTGCGGCAGCTGTCGCTGGGCCAGCGGATGCGCGGCGACATCGCCGCGGCGCTGCTGCACGACCCGGAGATCCTCTACCTCGACGAGCCGACCATCGGCCTGGACGTGATCAGCAAGGGCCGGCTGCGGGAGTTCCTGCGCACGGTCAACGCCGAGCGCGACGTGACCCTGCTGCTGACCACCCACGACCTGCAGGACATCGAGCAGCTGTGCAGCCGGGTGATGGTCATCGACCACGGCTCGCTGGTGTACGACGGGACGCTGGCCGGCCTGCACGACGAGGGCTCGTCGTCGCGCACGCTGGTGGTCGACCTCGTCGACGAGGCGCCGCCGATCGGCGTACCCGGCGCCAGGGTCGCCAAGGTGGAGGGCCCTCGTCAGTGGCTGACCTTCCCGGCGGGCGCCAGCGCGGCCCCCGTCGTGGCAGCCGTCGCGGCGTCTTACGACGTGGCCGACCTGTCCATACAGGAGCCGGACATCGAGGACGTGATCCGCCAGATCTACTCGCGTGGCTTGCCCGGAATGTCAGACTCGAAGCGACTTCTCCCAGGGGGCCCCACGTGACCGACGCAGACCTGATCACGAGCCTGGAGCGTGCCGTGGACGCGGCACCCGCGGACGCGGCGCTCCGGCTCCACCTCGCCGAGCTGCTCGTCGCCGCCGACCGCGCCGGCGAGGCCGTCACGCACGTCGCGCGGGTGCTCCAGCAGGACCCTTCCTCCGAGCAGGCCCGCGGCCTGATGACCGCCGCCCTGGGCGAGCCGGCCCCGCCGTTGACCCAGGAGACGCGTGGGCCCGTCGGGCACGTCGAGCCCGCCGACATCGACCCGCCGGTCGCCATGCCGGCCGCCACACCGTTCGACTGGTCGGCCGCCGAGGAGGACCTGGGCGAGCTGGTGCCACCGATGTTCGCGGACGCCGAGGCCGAGGACCCCGAGGTGTCGGCCTACGACGTGGAGGTGAGCGGCCTGAGCCTGGCCGACGTCGGCGGGATGGCAGAGGTGAAGCAACGGCTGGACGCAGCGTTCCTGGCGCCGATGCGCAACCCGGAGCTCAGCCGGCTCTACGGCAAGAGCCTGCGCGGCGGCCTGCTGCTCTACGGACCGCCCGGCTGCGGCAAGACCTTCCTCGCCCGGGCGCTGGCCGGCGAGCTGGGGGCGCACTTCCTGACGGTCTCCCTGGCCGACGTGCTGGACATGTACGTCGGCCAGAGCGAGCGGAACCTCAAGGACATCTTCGAGCTGGCCCGCCGCAGCG
Organism: uncultured Actinomycetota bacterium; assembly: GCA_963827435.1. Classification (GTDB taxonomy): domain Bacteria; phylum Actinomycetota; class Actinomycetes; order Propionibacteriales; family Nocardioidaceae; genus Nocardioides_B. Next base: position 289,342 of record CAWHAU010000017.1, on the reverse strand, counting down.
CGCCCTGCGTGCTGTTCCTCGACGAGGTCGACGCCATCGGCCAGAAGCGCAGCAACCTGCGCACCTCCTCGATGCGCACCACGGTCAACCAGCTCCTGCTGGAGCTCGACAGCGTGAACGGCGAGAACGAAGGCGTCTTCGTCCTCGCCGCCACCAACCACCCCTGGGACGTCGACGCGGCCCTGCGCCGGCCCGGGCGCCTCGACCGCACGGTGCTCGTGCTGCCCCCGGACCAGGAGGCGCGCGAGGCGATCTTCCGGCACCACCTGAAGGACCGGCCGGTCGAGCGGATCGACGTACGCACGCTGGCGAAGGCCACCGACGGGTTCTCCGGCGCCGACATCGCGCACGCCTGCGAGACCGGCGCCGAGCGGGCGCTGCTGGACTCCGCCACCTCCGGCACCGTCCGGATGATCGGGATGGACGACCTGACCGCCGCTGTCGCGGAGGTGAGGCCCTCGCTTTCCGCGTGGTTCGAGACCGCGCGCAACGTGGCGCTGTTCGCCAACGAGGGCGGCCTGTACGACGACCTGGTCGCCTACATGCGCAAGCGCCGGCTGCTCTGACCGGCACCGCACCCATGGACGACACCGGCGCGCTGGCCCGCGTCGAGGCGCTGGTCGAGCTCGGCCGCCACGCCGAGGCGGAGTCGATGCTGGCCCGGGTCCTGGCCGACCGGCCCGACGACCACCGGGCCTGGTGCCTGCTCGCGCTGGCCCGGGACGGTCTGTCCCACTGGGCGGAGATGCTGCAGGCCGCGAACCACGCGGTCGCCGTGACCCCGGACCACGAGTGGGGGCACCGGCTCGCCAGCATCGCGCTGGCCCGGCTCGAGATGACCGAGGAGGCCGTCCGGGCCGCCGCGGAGGCGGTCCGGCTGGACCCGCACGGCTGGCGCACCCACCTGCAGTACTCCCTCGTCGCCGCGCGGCTGCCGCGGCTGGCCCAGGACGCCTACCGCGCCGCAGGGAGGGCCGCGGAGATCGCCCCGCACAGCTCCGACGCCCACTTCGCCCTCGGTTTCACCAGCGACGCGACCGGCCGGCACGAGGAGGTGGCGGGCCACTACCGCGAGGCGCTGCGGCTCAACCCGCAGCACGCGAACGCGCTGAACAACCTCACGAACCTGGAGCGCGGCACCCGGCTCGGCGCCAAGGCCGCCGGGTATGCCCGCGCCCTGCGGCTGGACCCGTCGGCCGAGGTCCCGCGCGAGAACCTCGAGCTGATGGCCGGCCAGTTCCTGCTGCACGTCACCGGGCTCGCCGCCGTGGCGCTGCTGGCCTGTGCCGTGATCGGCGCCGCCGACGACCTGCGCACCGGCTTCTCCGTGGGCCGCCTTGTCGTCGGCGTGCTGCTGGTTGCGGCCGTCAGCGGCTACACGGCTCGGATCGTGCGGACGGTGCCCGACGGCGCCCTGCGGCACGTGCGCTCCCGGGCGCTGCGCCGAGGCCTGCGCTCCAGCCTCGTCCTCGCCACGGTGTGCCTGCTCACCGCTGTCGTCGCCGCCCTCGCCCCGTGGGGCGCGTCCCTGGCCGTCGCCGCGCTGCGCCCGCTGGGGCTGCTCGCGATCGTGGTCGGCGTCGCGTCCTACGTCCGCCGGCACGCCTAGCCGTCGCTTTTCTTGACTCGTTCCAGAAACGGTGGTTGAGTCGGACCGATGCGTCCCGACCCGATCCGAGAGCCCGCGGCCACGCTGCGTGAGCACGGTCTGCGGGTGACCAAGCAGCGCATCTCCGTGATGTCCGCACTCGCCTCCCGTCCCCACTCGGGCGCCGACGCGGTGCTCAGCGCCGTCCGCGCCGACGTCGGCCAGGTCTCGACCCAGGCGGTCTACGACGTCCTGAACACCCTGACCGGGCACGGCATCGTGCGGCGGATCCAGCCCGCCGGGTCGACGGCCCGCTACGAGCTCCGCGTGGGCGACAACCACCACCACCTCGTCTGCCGCGGGTGCGGCCGCGTGGTGGACGTCGACTGCGCGACCGAGACCGCCCCCTGCCTCGACACGTCCGACCTCGAGGTCCGCGCGCCGGGCTTCGTCGTCGACGAGGCCGAGGTGACCTTCTGGGGGCTCTGCGACACCTGTTCCACCGGTACGACGGGCACCTGACCGCCGTACCGCCACCAGACCGAGCAGCACACCAGGAGGAGAGAGCATGACCGACACCCGTCCCTACGGTGGATCGACGACGGAGTCCGGCGCACCGGCACCGAGCGACCGCAACTCGCTGACCCTGGGCGACACCGGGCCGCTCCTGCTGCACGACCACCACTTCATCAACCAGATGGCGCACTTCAACCGGGAGCGCGTCCCCGAGCGCAACGTGCACGCCAAGGGCTCCGGCGCGTTCGGTGTCTTCGAGACCACCGAGGACGTCTCGGCCTACACCAAGGCCGCGGTGTTCCAGCCCGGGGTGCGCACGGACATGCTCGCGCGCTTCTCCACGGTGGCCGGCGAGCAGGGCAGCCCGGACACCTGGCGCGACCCGCGCGGCTTCGCGCTGAAGTTCTACACGACCGAGGGCAACTACGACCTCGTCGGCAACAACACCCCGGTGTTCTTCATCCGCGACACGATGAAGTTCCCGCACTTCATCCGCTCGCAGAAGCGCCGCGGCGGCACCGGCCTGCGCGACAACGACATGCAGTGGGACTTCTGGACCCACAACCCGGAGTCGGCGCACCAGGTCACCTGGCTGATGGGCGACCGCGGTCTGCCCGCCTCGTGGCGCGAGATGAACGGCTACGGCTCGCACACCTACATGTGGATCAACGCCGCCGGCGAGAAGTTCTGGGTGAAGTACCACTTCAAGTCCGACCAGGGCGTGAAGTGCCTGACCCAGGAGGCCGGCAACAAGATCGCCGGTGAGGACTCCGACTTCCACCGTCGCGACCTGCACGACGCGATCGAGAACGGCGACTTCCCTTCGTGGACCCTGCACGTGCAGGTGATGCCCTACGAGGACGCGAAGACCTACCGCTTCAACCCGTTCGACCTGACCAAGGTGTGGCCGCACGGCGACTACCCGCTGATCAAGGTCGGCACCATGACGCTGAACAAGAACCCCGACAACTTCTTCGCGCAGATCGAGCAGGCCGCCTTCGAGCCCAGCGCGACCGTGCCGGGCATCGCGTTCAGCCCCGACAAGATGCTGCTCGGCCGCGTGTTCGCGTACGCCGACACGCACCGCTACCGCATCGGCCCGAACTACCACCAGCTCCCGGTCAACCAGAACCGCGTGCCGGACCACAACACCTACACGTTCGACGGCCCGATGGCCTACGAGCACTCGGGTGACGCGCCGGTCTACGCCCCGAACTCCTACGGGCGTGGCTACTCCGACGTGACCGGCGAGGCCGAGGACAGCTGGGAGGTCGACGGCGAGATGGTGCGCACCGCCTACGCGCTGCGCAGGGACGACGACGACTTCACCCAGCCCCGCACCATGATCAACGAGGTGTGGGACGACGCGGCGCGCGAGCGCTTCGTCGGCAACGTCGCCGGCCACATCCTCGGCGGCGTGAAGGACGAGACCCTGCCGCGCGTCTTCGAGTACTGGAAGAACGTCGACCCGGAGATCGGCAAGCGCATCGAGGAGGCCGTGCACGCCGGCCGCGACGAGAAGGGTCCGGCCCCGGCGCCGACCGAGCGCGAGGGTGTCATCGACTCCCCCAGCGACATCTGACCCACCCGCACGACGTCATCCGTCCCGGTCGCGAAAGCGGCCGGGACGGACGGCGTTCAGGGCAGGATGAGCAGGTGCTCCGCTCCGTGCTTCTGTACGTCGTCCTGCCGCTCGCCCTGGGCGTGGTGTCGGCCGACGTGTGGCGGCTCGACGTGCCGGTGCTGACGGCCGTGCTGGGCGCGCAGGCGTTGTGGGCGCTGCTGCCGTTCCTGGTGTGCCTCCGGGTCCGGGGCCCTGGGCGCGGCGCCCTGCTCGGCGCCCTCTTCGGGCTGCTGGCCATGGCCGGCTACTTCGGCTGGGAGTGGGTCGCCTACAGCGCGCACGCGGCCCTGGCGCAGCTGGAGGACGGCCGTGGTCTGTTCTGGTTCTCCGGTGCGGCCGTCGCCGGTGCGGTCTTCGGCCTGCTCGGCTCCCTGTCCGGCCACCCACCGGCGCGCGCCCCCCGCTGGTTGCCCGGCTTCGGCTGGGCGGCGGCCAGCACGGTGCTGCTGGCCGAGGCGGCCTACCAGCTGCGCAGCCTGCCGTTCGACGACGGGCGGTCGGCCGTCGCCTCCGGTGCGCTCGTGCTCGTCGCCGTCGCGGTCGTGGTCGCGGCGGCGGGGGCGCGGCGGTCCGGCCCGCGCCTGTTCGCCGTGGCGTTCGCTCTGGCGCTGGTCACCGCTTCGGCCGGGTTCGTGCTGATGCTCTGGGCCGAGCACACCTTCGCCTACGTCCCGCTGTGACCCCGTCCGACGTACGACAGGATGAGCCCATGACCAGCACGAGCACCACGGCCCGGGCCGTCGACGTCCTGGGGCGGCCCTACCGCGCCGAGACCATCGAGCTCGCCGCCGACGACGAGGGCGAGGTCGTGGCCACCCTGGTGCACCGGCCGTCGCGCGGTCCCCGCGGCAAGGCGGTGCTGCACGTGCACGGCTTCGCCGACTACTTCTTCCAGACCCCGGTCGCCGACTACTGGGTGGCCCGCGGCTACGACTTCTACGCGCTCGACCTGCGCAAGTACGGCCGCTCCCTGCGCGACCACCAGACCCCCAACTTCGTCACCGACCTCGAGGCCTACTACGAGGAGATCGACGAGGCCTACCGCCGGGTGACCGAGCGCGACGGGCACGACCACGTCGTGGTCAGCGCGCACTCCACCGGTGGCCTGGTGATGCCGCTGTGGGCGCACGACCGGCAGCCCGCGATCGCGGCGATGGTGCTCAACTCGCCCTGGCTCGACCTGCAGGGCAGCCTGTTGCTGCGCACCGCCGGCACCAAGGCCATCGACCAGATCGGCGCGCGCCGGCCCTACCTCGCGATCCCCCGCGACGTCTCCGGCTTCTACGCCCGCAGCCTGCACCGCGACCACGACGGCGAGTGGGACTTCGACCTGGCCTGGAAGCCGCTCGAGTCCTGGCCGGTGTACGCCGGCTGGCTGCGCGCCGTACGCCGTGGGCACGCGCGCGCCCACCGGGGCCTCGACGTGCCCGCCCCGGTGCTGGTGCTGACGTCCGCGGTCAGCGGACGCCCCCGGGAGTACGACGAGACGTGCAGCAGCACCGACATCGTGCTCGACGTCGAGCTGATCCGGAAGTGGGCGCACAAGCTCGCGGACCACGTGACGCTGGTGCGGGTCGAGGGCGCGCTGCACGACATCACCATGTCCCGCCAGGAGGTCCGCGACCGGGCCTTCGGGGAGATCACCCGCTGGCTGGACACCTATGTCGGCTGACCCGTCCGGGCGGTCCCGCGCCCGGGGTCAGCGGACGGTTCGGCCTCCGGAAGACGGTGCGCGCCCTGTCGGAGGCCCCGGCTAGGTTGAGCGCCATGACGCTCTCGACGTTCGACTGCATCGCCGCGATCACCGCCCACAGCGCCGGGTTCGCCGAGGCGACCCGCGGCAGCAACCTGGATGCCCGGGTCGAGCACTGCCCGGACTGGTCGGTCGCCGACCTGGTCTGGCACCTCACGGAGGTGCAGTGGTTCTGGGGGACGATCGTCGAGGAGAAGCTCGACGCGCCGCCGGACGAGGCGCGCCGTCCCGAGCGGCGCCCCGATGCCGAGCTCGTCGACGCGTTCGTCGACGGCGCTGCCCGGCTGGTCGAGGTGCTGCGCAACGCCGACCAGTCCGCCCACTGCTGGACCTGGGCGCCCTGGCAGCAGGACGTCGCCTTCGTCACCCGCCACCAGGTCCAGGAGGCCGCGGTGCACCACTGGGACGCGGTCAACGCCGCGGGCGACGCCCTCGTCCTCGACCCGGCGGTCGCCGCGGACTCCGTCGACGAGTTCCTCCGGTTCTCGGTGGCCTCGGAGCACGACCAGGACGACCCGCCGGCCGGGGCCCTCGACGGCCCGCTCTGGCTGCGGGCCACCGACACGGGCGACACCTGGTCGCTCACCGACAGCGCACGACCGGGCGCCCTGCACGTCTCACACGCCGCGGCCGACGGACCGGTCGTGGAGGCCAGCGCCGCGGACCTGCTGCTGTGGCTCTACCGCCGCAAGAGTCTCGACACCTCCGGTGTGCCCGACGACCTGCTCGGGCGGTTCACCGCGCTGATGTTCACCGACTGACCCGTGGCCGGGGAGGCGGTCCTGACCGCGCGGGAGGTGCGCGCCCGCCGGCTTGCCCGGCACGGCCTCACCGCCCCGCTGCCCGATCCGACCCCGGCGGGCGCGGTCGCGGCGATGCACGGCGCCCAGGCCCAGATCGCCTCCGCCGCCGAGCTGTCGGTCGCACTCCGCGTGCCCGGCGCGACCCGGGCCACGGTGCGCGATGCACTCGCCGACGGCAGCGTGACCCGCACCTTCGGTCCGCGCGGCACGATCCACCTGCTGCCCACCTGCGACCTCGCCACCTGGCTCGGCGCGCTCGGTGCCGTGCCCGCGGGCAGCCCGTTCACCGACGACGTACGGCTGTCGCCGGCGCAGACGGACGCCGTCGTCGCCGCCGTCGGCGACGCGCTGCTGGAGAGGGGCGACCTCACCGTCGCGGAGCTCGACGAGGAGGTCACCGCCCGCGCCGGGTCCTGGGCCGGTGACCTGGTGATGCCGGCCTTCCAGGGCTTCTGGCCGCGCTGGCGACAGGCGGTGGGCCGGGCCGCCCATGCCGGCGTGCTGGTGTTCGGGGCCGGCCGCGGCCGGCAGGTCACCTACACCCACCCCGGCCGCCGCGACCCGGGCTTCCGGCCGCTCCCGGCCGACGAGGCGCTCCCCCGCTTCCTCCGCGGCTACCTGCGGGCGTTCGGCCCCGCGACACCCGAGCACCTCGCCAGGTGGATGAACGCGCCGCTCACCTGGACGCAACGGTTGTTCGACCCCGACCGGGTGGAGCGCGTGCTCGTGGACGGACGCGAGGCCTGGGTCGACGCGGGCGACACCGACGGTGCTGCGCTCAGCCGCTCGGTGCGGCTGCTGCCCTACTTCGACGCGCTGCCGATCGGCTTCCAGCCGCGCGAGGAGATGTTCCCGGGCCGGGCCTTCGAGCGGGCGACGGCGCGCGGCCAGGCCGGCAACTACCCGGTCGTGCTCGTCGACGGGGTCGTCCGCGGGGTCTGGCACCACCGCCGCTCCGGTCGCCACCTCGACGTCACCGTCGAGACGTGGGAGGACCTGTCCCCGACGCGCACCCGGGCGCTGGAGGCGCAGGCCGAGCGCGTCGGCGAGATCCTCGAGGCCACGCCCCGGCTCACTCTCGGTCCGGTGCAGGTGGGCCCGCACGCCTGAGCGAACCGCCGCCTGAGCGAACGTCCCACCTGAGCACACCGTCCCGGCCGATCGAGCCTGCGGGCGCCAGCGACGCTCACGCGACCCCGGCGTCGGTGATGTGCCACCGCCCGTCGCTGTCCCGTTCGAGGTAGTAGCCCCACAAGCCGTCGTCGACCGTGCCGTCGCCCCCGTCGAGGTCAGCGGTGAACACCACGTGGGCGGCCGCCCCGTGGGTGACCGTCTCCTCCATCCGGACGAGGTCGGTCCGCATCGGCCGGCTGAACCGTCCCAGGTCTGAGCCGGGGCGCGCGTCGATCGCGTTGGCGGTGTCGAAGTCGCGTGCGTTCACGGCGTCGATGTAGGCGATGACCACCTGCTCCGGGGTCGCGTCCCGTCCCGGCACCGCGACATCCTCGCGGGGAGCCGCCCAGACGAACGCAGCCCCGACCAGCAGGCCGAGCACGCCGACCGGCACCAGCGATGACCGCAGTGTGCGGCGGCGTCGGGTGGCGGGCATCGGCTTTGTCCGGCTCACAGCCCGCATTGTGCCCGCGCGGCAGCCGCGTGCAGCGGTTTCGTCGGCGTCCGCGTCGAACGCCTGCCGCCGACCTCGCCTCGGCTGATCGAGCCTGTCGAGATCACCGGTGGTGTCTCAGTGCGCGACCACGAACTGCGTGAGCGCGGCGACCCCGACCACCACGATGAACGCCCGCAGCGCCCACGACGGGAGCCGTCGCCCGACGGTCGCGCCGATCTGTCCGCCGATCACCGAGCCCAGCGCGATCAGGCCGGCCACGGTCCAGTTCATGTCCGCGACGAAGACGAAGACGATGGCCGCCACGAGGTTCACCAGCAGGGCCAGGACGTTCTTGGTCGCGTTGTTGCGCTGCATCGACTCGCTGAGCCCGACGCCGAGGATGGCCATCAGGAGCACGCCCTGTGCCGCGCCGAAGTAGCCGCCGTAGACGCCGGCAAGGTAGACCAGCCCCCACACCCACAGCGCACCGTGCTCCGGCCGCGCCTGGCCACGTGCCTCCGCCCGTGCCTCCACCCGGCGGCTGATCGCAGGCTGGGCGATGACCAGGATGCAGCCGAGCGCGATGAGCACCGGCACGATGGCGTCGAACGCGGCCGCCGGCAGCACCAGCAGCAGCACCGCGCCCGTCGTACCCCCGAGGACGGAGGCGGCGCCCAGGCGCAGCAGGCGGGGACGTTGCCCGGCCAGCTCGCGGCGGTAGCCGATCGCGCCGGACAGGGACCCCGGCACCAGGCCCAGGGTGTTGGAGACGTTCGCGGTGACCGGCGGGACCCCCATCGCGAGCAGGGTCGGGAACGTGATCAACGTCCCCGACCCCACCACGGTGTTGATGGTCCCGGCGGCGATCCCCGCGAGGAAGATCGCCGCCATCTCCAGGATGGTCACTGCGCGGGGGGCTCCCCGGGGTCACCCTCGGTGGGGGTCTCCTGAGCCTCTGGCGGCGGGGTGAACGACGGGTCGGGTGACGCGCTGGTCGCCTGGGCCGCCCGGCGTGCTCCGGTGACCGACTCCTCGGCAGCGGCGATCGCTGCCGCCACCTCCTCGTGGGTGGTCCGCAGCGTCGAGTCGCCGAGCTCGGGGACGTCCGGCTCCGACGGGCCCATGTCCACGCGGGTCCGGGGTCCCTCGACCTGGTCCGGGATCCCCTTGAGGCTGTTCATCGTCGAACCGAGACCCTCGAGGGCCTTGCCGATCTCGCTGGGCACGATCCAGACCTTGTTCGCGTTCCCCTCGGCGATCTTGGGCATCATCTGGAGGTACTGGTAGGCCAGCAGCGACTGGTCCGGACGGCCGTCGTGGATCGCCTGGAACACCGTCTGGATCGCCTGCCCCTCACCCTGAGCCTTGAGGATCCGGGCCTCTCGGTCGGCTTGCGCGCGCAGGATCAGCGACTCGCGGTCACCCTCGGCGTTCAGGATCGCGGCCTGCTTGCCGCCCTCGGCGGTGAGGATCGCGGACTGCCGCTGACCCTCGGCGGTCAGGATCGCCGCGCGCTTGTCCCGGTCGGCGCGCATCTGCTTCTCCATCGAGTCCTTGATCGACGGCGGCGGGTCGATGCCCTTGAGCTCGACGCGGTTCACGCGGATGCCCCACTTGCCGGTGGCCTCGTCCAGCACGCCACGCAGCCGGTTGTTGATCTCGTCGCGGCTGGTCAGCGCCTGCTCGAGGTCCATGCCACCGACGATGTTGCGCAGCGTCGTCATCGTGAGCTGCTCGACGGCCTGGATGTAGTTGGCGATCTCGTACGTCGCAGCGACCGGGTCCGTGACCTGGAAGTAGATGACGGTGTCGATCGAGACCACCAGGTTGTCCTCGGTGATCACCGGCTGCGGCGGGAACGAGACCACCTGCTCGCGCAGGTCGATCATGTAGCGGACCTTGTCGACGAACGGGACGACGACGTTCAGCCCGGCGGGCAGGCTCGCCTTGTACTTGCCGAACCGCTCCACGATGCCCGCACGTGCTTGCGGCACGATGCGCACCGTCTTCGCCAGCACGGCCGCCGCGAAGAGCACGAGCAGCACGAACACAACCAGAACAAACATCGTTACCCCCTCCGTCTCAGTTGTCGCAGTCAGTCTGTCGTGTCCAACGTCCGGCGTCCCTCCGGGGTGCCGGTGGGCGTGTCGGCGCGTGTGCCGGTCAGCCGAGCTCCGGCACCGGGTGCACGAGGGCGGTCGCGCCCTTGATCTGGAAGACGTCGACCTTGGCCCCGACGGGGATGACCTGGTCCTCGTCGTACGGGCGGGCCGTCCAGACCTCGCCGCCCACCTTGATCTGACCGCCCTGCGAGGAGATCTCCTCGATGACGAGGGCCTGCCTGCCGACCAGGGCGTCGTGGCCGAGGACCAGCTCCGGTCCGCTGTGCAGACGCTTGACGACGTTGGGCCGCAGCAACCCGAGGGCTGCGACGCTGGCGACCGCGGCCGCGAGCACCTGCAGCCACAGGTCGAGGCCGGCGACCGAGGCGATCATCCCGACGAGGGCGCCGGTGGCCAGCATCAGCAGCACCAGGTCGAGGCTGAACAGCTCGAGCACGCCGAGCGCGATCGCCAGTGCGAGCCAGGCCTGCCAGGCCTCGAACCCGTCGGGGAGGTTCATGCCGCCAGCCTAGGTCAGACCTGGAGGCTCAGCCCTCGAGATGCCGGGCGCGTCGCCGTGCGGTCCAGCGCCCGTCCTCGTGGCGCAGGGTCATCGGCATCCCGAAGGTCGCGGTCACGATCTCCTCGGTGAGCACCCGCTCGATGGGACCGGCGGCGACGACCTTCCCCTCGCGCAGCAGCAGGACGTGGGTGAAGCCGGGTGGGATCTCCTCGACGTGGTGGGACACCAGCACGGTCGCCGGCGACATCTCGTCCATCGCGAGCACCGACAGCGTCGACACCAGGTCCTCGCGGCCGCCGAGGTCGAGACCGGCGGCCGGCTCGTCCAGCAGCAGCAGCTCGGGGTCGGTCATCAGGGCCCGCGCGATCTGCACCCGCTTGCGCTCACCCTCGGACAGGGTGCCGAAGGTGCGGTCGGTGAGGTGGGCGGCGCCGACCTCCATGAGCAGCTCCCCGGCCCGGCCGTGGTCGAGGGCGTCGTAGTGCTCGCGCCACCGGCCGAGCACGCTGTAGGACGCGGAGACGACGACGTCGTGCACGCGCTCCTCGCGCGGGATCCGCTCGGCCAGAGCGGCACTGGTCAGGCCGATCCGCGGCCGGAGCTCGAACACGTCGACCGTGCCGAGCACCTCGCCGAGGATGCCGACGACGCCGGTGGTCGGGTGGATCTGCGCCGACGCGACCTGCAGGAGGGTGGTCTTGCCGGCCCCGTTGGGCCCGAGCACGACCCACCGCTCGTCCTCCTCGACGGTCCAGTCGATGTCGTCGATGAGGTTCGACTGCCCGCGTCGCACGGACACGCCCGCCAGCTCGAGAACGGCGTCCATGTCCTGCTGGGTCTCCTCGTGGTCTGCGGCTCGCGTCGGGACCAACCTATACGGATGCGTACCCTCGTCGCGTGAGCGCCGAGCACCTCCCCCTGTCCGCCCGGTTCGCGCTGTGGTTCTCCGCGTGGGTCGGCGGCTCCGCGAGCCTCGACGACACCCGTGACGCCATCGTCGGCGACGACGCCGCGCACGACGTGGTCGGCATCCCCGGCTCGACGGACTCGGTGCCGCTGATCGTGGCCCTCGGCCTCCTGCGCAGCGAGCGGGCCACCGCCGCCGGCATCGCGCTGCCGGTGCCCGGCGACCTGCTCGGGCTCGCGGGCCCCGGTGACTTCAACAGCGAGGTGGTCGACGCCGGCGAGGGCGTCGTCCTGGAGGGCGCCGACCTCGGACTGGTGCCCCACCGGGCCGGCGCCGGTGTCGTGTGGACCTGCCACCGGGCCGTCTCCCTCCGTCAGGTGCCGGACCCCTCGGAGGCCGACCAGTCGCTGCGCCAGGCCCTGCTGCGTACGTCGGACGTGCTGGCCGACCTCGACGTGGCCCGCTGGCGTCCCGAGGTCGCCGACGAGCTGATGGCGCTGCGCACGCACACCGACTACGCCTTCCCCACGGCGATGGCCCCGCGCGCCGTACGACTGGCGGCGCTGGCGACCCGCTGCCGCACCATCGTGGACCTGGCGCTCGAGGACGACGGCGGAGCGATCACCGCCGCCGAGGCGGAGGCCCGGCGGCAGGCGATGGGACCGCTCGACCACGCTGCGAGACGGGGGCTGGTGGCCGCCTGCGCGTACCCGTGGGACCGCTAGCGTCTGCCCCGATGGACGACGAAGCGCCGAAGACCCTCCTCATCACGCTCACCGGCAAGGACCGGCCGGGCGTCACGTCGACGGTGTTCTCGACGCTCGCGGCGTTCGGCGTCACGGTCCTCGACATCGAGCAGATCGTGCTCCGTCGGCGGCTCGTGCTGGGCGCGCTGGTGACGGTGCCCCGCGACTGGAAGGCGTTGCGCGACGCGATGGAGCGGGTCGCCGCCGAGCTCGACATGCAGGTCGAGGTCGACCGGGGCACGGGTGACAACCGCAGCCGGCCGGAGGGTCGCAGCCACGTCACGGTGCTCGGGATGCCGCTGAAGCCGGCGGCGGTCGCCGCGATCGCCGGTCGGATCGCCGACACCGGCGCGAACATCGACCGCATCGAGCGGATGGCGCGCTACCCGGTCACCGCGATCGAGCTCTTCGTCTCCGGCACGGACCCGGACCGGCTCCGCGTCATGCTGGCGGAGGAGGCCGCCGTGCAGGCGGTCGACGTCGCCGTACAGCCCGCCAACCTGCTGCGGCACGGCATGCGGCTGGTGGTGATGGACGTCGACTCGACGCTCGTGCAGGGCGAGGTCATCGAGATGCTCGCCCAGCACGCGGGCTGCCTCAACGAGGTACGCGCGGTCACGGAGAAGGCGATGCGCGGCGAGCTCGACTTCGAGGAGTCGCTGCACGCCCGGGTGGCGCTGCTGGCCGGGCTGGACGCCGGCGCCCTGGACCGGGTGTACGACGACCTGGTGCTCGCCCCGGGCGCACGGACGCTGGTGCGCACCCTGAAACGACTGGGCTACCGGTTCGCGATCGTCTCCGGCGGCTTCAGCCAGGTCACCGATCGCCTCGCCGCCGAGCTCGGCATCGACTTCGCCGCCGCCAACGAGCTCGAGGTGCTCGACGGCCGGCTGACCGGCCGGATCAAGGGACCGGTGGTGGACCGGGCCGGCAAGGCCGATGCGCTGCGCCGGTTCGCCGCCGCGGCCGGCGTCACCGAGGGTGCGACCGTGGCCATCGGGGACGGCGCCAACGACCTCGACATGCTCTCCGCGGCCGGGCTCGGCATCGCCTTCAACGCCAAGCCCGTCGTGCAGAAGGCCGCCGACACCGCCGTGAACGTGCCGTACCTCGACGCGATCATGTACCTCCTCGGCATCTCCCGCGAGGAGGTGGAGGCCGCCGACGCCCTCGAGGGCCTCACCACCCCCGCCCCACCCCTCCTCCCCTGACCCCTGTCCCGCCGACCCGGGTCATATTTCCCGTCGACCCGGGATATTTCCCGTCGACCCGGGAGATAGTTCCCGTCGACCCGGGAGTTGGTTCCGGCCGAACGAGGGATGCGCTCGACAGACCCGGGTCACGGCAACTTTGCCCCGGCTCGACGGGGACTTTGCCCCGGCTCGACGGGAATATGACCCGGGTCGGCGTCAGGACTGGCCGACGTAGAAGTCGGTGACGGTGCCGGTCTCGGAGCCGAGGTCGGACCAGGGGACGGCGACCTCGAGGACCACGACCGCGCCGGGGGGAAAGCCGCGGAGCATCGCAGAGATGGCGGCGGGGTCGCCCTCGCCGTCGTCGAGGTAGTGGGCCAGGAAGGCCGCGGTGGGGTTGTGGCCGAGGAACAGGACCGTGCCGGCACCCTCCGGCACGGCCTGGAGCACCTCCAGCGCCACCTCGGCGCTGCCGGTGAAGACGGCGTCGTCGAAGGAGACCTCGCAGTCGGTGATGCCGGCCGTCTCGACGAGTGCGTCCCAGGTCTGCCGGGTACGCACGGCGGAGGAGACGACGGCGTAGTCGGGCGTCTCGCCCGTGTCGCCGAGGTGCGCACCGGCGTCCCGGGCACTGGCGAGGCCCTTGTCCGTGAGCGTGCGCGCATGGTCGCTGGCGGCGAAGGGCTCAGCCTTCGCGTGCCTCATCACGATCAGGCGCCGCCGGTCAGTCACAGCGCCAACTCTGGCACCCCGTAGGCTGCCCCGCATGCCGAACGGTCCAGTTGACAGTGAAGCCGAAGCCGACGGACATCGAGCTCACACGGCGCCCGGACCGCTCATCGCGATCGGGGGTGCCGAGGACAAGCTGGGCCGTCGCACGGTGCTCAGCACGTTCGTCTCGCTGGCCGGTGGTGAGGACGCCAAGATCGCGGTGATCCCGACCGCGAGCTCGCTGGGACCCGAGATCGTCGAGGTGTACGACGCCCTCTTCCGTCGCCTCGGGGCGCGCGACGTGGTCGCGGCCCGGCCGGAGTCCCGCGAGGAGGCCGAGTCGCCCGAGCTCGTCGCGACGCTCGACGACGTCACCGGCATCTTCATGACCGGCGGCAACCAGCTCAAGCTCTCGGCCATCGTCAACGGGACCGCGTTCGGCGAGGCGATCAAGGCCGCCCACCGGCGGGGCGTCGTCGTCGGCGGCACCAGCGCCGGGGCCAGCATCCAGTCCTCGCACATGGTCGCGTTCGGCACCGGCGGCTCGACCCCCAAGCAGCGGATGACCCAGCTCGCGGCGGGTCTGGGCCTGATCCGCGACGTGGTCATCGACCAGCACTTCGGGCAGCGCAACCGCTACGGCCGGCTGCTGATGCTGGTCGCGCAGAGCCCGGGCCTGCTCGGCATCGGCGTCGACGAGGACACCGGCGCCGTCTTCACCGAGGAGGACGGCATCGAGATGATGCGGGTCGTCGGGCGCGGCGTGGTCACCGTGTTCGACGGGCGCAACGTCGTCTCGAACGCCCACGAGGCCCGTCGTACGGCGCCGCTGCTCGCCTCCGGCGTGGTGATGCACGTGCTGCCCGCCGGGTCCGCCTTCAACCTCACCGAGAAGTCGCTGGTCAGGCAGGCCCCGGTCGTCGACCCGGGCGAGGCCGAGGAGCTTGCGGTTGCGGGACGCGACCTGAAGCGGTTGGCTCGTGACATCGCCGCGGGAGATGTGTCGCCCAGCGTCCTGAAGCGTCGACGCGCCCGCCAGACGTCCGAAGGAGACCTTCCTTGAGCACCCCCTCGCCCGACCTGTCGATCCTGGAGACACGTGTCTACCGCGGCGCGAACGTCTGGTCCTACGACAAGGCGATCCACCTGGTGGTCGACCTCGGATCGCTCGAGGAGTTCCCCACCAACACCCTGGGCGGCTTCACCGACAACCTGCTGCAGATGCTGCCCGGGCTGCGGGAGCACTCCTGCTCGCGCGGTCGCCGCGGCGGTTTCGTCGAGCGGCTCAACGAGGGCACCTGGCTCGGGCACGTCGCCGAGCACGCGGCCCTGGCGCTGCAGCAGGAGGTCGGCCACGACATCCGGCGCGGCAAGACCCGTTCGGTCAAGGGCCAGAAGGGCCGCTACAACATCATCTACGGGTACGTCGACGAGAACGTCGGCCTGGCGGCCGCCCGGCTCGCCGTACGCCTGATCAACCACCTGGTCCAGGCCGATCCCGAGTTCGACTGGGACAAGGAGCGCGAGGCCTTCATCCTGCGCGCCGAGCGCACCGCGTTCGGCCCGTCCACCCAGGCGATCCTCGACGAGGCCGTCTCCCGCGACATCCCGTGGATCCGGCTCAACCAGCACTCCCTCGTGCAGCTCGGGCAGGGCGTGCACGCCAAGCGCATCCGCGCCACGATGACCTCCGCGACGAGCGCGATCGCCGTGGACGTGGCCTCCGACAAGGACCTCACCACGCGGCTCCTCGGTGCGGCCGGCCTGCCCGTGCCCAAGCAGGAGTCGGTGCGTACGGCGGACCAGGCGGTCGCCGTGGCCGAGCGGATCGGCTACCCCGTCGTGGTCAAGCCGCTCGACGGCAACCACGGCCGGGGCGTGTGCCTCGACCTGCAGGACGCGGACGACGTACGCGAGGCCTTCCCGGTCGCCAAGGACCAGTCCCGTCGCGGCTGGGTGATCGTCGAGTCCTACATCACCGGCCGCGACTACCGGTGCCTGATCATCGACGGCCGGCTGGCCGCGGTGGCCGAGCGCGTGCCGGCGCACGTCGTCGGTGACGGCCAGACCTCCATCGAGGACCTCGTCGAGCTCACCAACGCCGACCCGCGGCGCGGTGTCGGCCACGAGAAGGTGCTGACCCGGATCAAGGTCGACGACGCGGCGCTGCAGCTGCTGGCCGACCAGGGCTTCAAGCTCGGCGACGTCCCGCCGGCCGGCGAGATGGTGAAGCTGACGCTGACCGGCAACATGTCGACCGGCGGCATCTCCATCGACCGGACGTTCGAGGCGCACCCGGAGAACGTCGAGATCGCCGAGGAGGCGGCCCGGATGGTCGGGCTCGACATCGCCGGCATCGACTTCATCTGCCCCGACATCACCGAGCCGGTCCGCGAGACCGGTGGCGCGATCTGCGAGGTCAACGCGGCGCCGGGCTTCCGGATGCACACGCACCCGACCATCGGCGAGCCGCAGTTCATCTCCAAGCCGGTCGTCGACATGCTCTTCCCGCCGGGAGCACCGAGCCGGATCCCGATCGTGGCCGTCACCGGCACCAACGGGAAGACCACGACCTCGCGGATGATCTCCCACATCTTCAAGGGCATGGGCCGCAAGGTCGGCATGACCTCGACCGACGGCGTCGTCATCGACGAGCGCCTGGTGATCCGGGCCGACGCGTCCGGGCCGAAGTCCGCCCGGATGGTGCTGCAGAACCCCCGCGTCGACTTCGCGGTCTTCGAGGTGGCCCGCGGCGGCATCCTGCGCGAGGGCCTCGGCTACGAGCGCAACGACGTCGCCGTGGTGCTCAACGTGCAGCCGGACCACCTCGGCCTGCGCGGCATCGACACCGTCGAGCAGCTCGCCGACGTGAAGGCCGTGCTCGTCGAGGCGGTGCCACGCGACGGGCACGCGGTCCTCAACGCCGACGACCCGCTGGTCCGCGAGATGCGCCGCCGCTGCTCCGGCCAGGTGGTGTGGTTCTCGATGGCCGAGCCGGGCACCGAGGCACGCGACATGATCGACGCGCACTGCCGTCGTGGCGGCAAGGCGCTCGTGCTCGAGCCCAGCGACCGCGGCGAGATGATCGTCGTCAAGCACGGCCGCCGGGAGATGCAGCTGGCCTGGACCCACCTGCTGCCGGCCACGTTCGGCGGCCGGGCCCGGATGAACGTGCAGAACTCGCTGGCCGCGGCGGCCGCCGCGTTCGCCGCCGGTGCCCCGCTGCACGACATCCGGCAGGGCCTGCGGACCTTCTCGACGAACTACTACCTCTCCCCCGGCCGCCTCAACGAGGTCGAGGTCAACGGCGTGCAGGTCATCGTCGACTACTGCCACAACGCACCTGGCATGCGGATGCTCGGCGACTTCGTGGACCGGGTCGGCGACAGCATGTCCAGCACCAGTGACCTCGGCCGGCCGTCCCGCATCGGCGTCATCGCCACCGCCGGCGACCGCCGGGACGACGACATGCGCGAGCTCGGCGCGGTCGCGGCCCAGCACTTCGACGTGGTCGTGGTCCGCGAGGACGTGTCACTGCGCGGACGTTCCCGCGGCGAGACGGCCGAGCTGGTCGCCGAGGGCGTGCGCGCGGCCCGCGCCGACGGTGCGCGCTGCAAGCAGCTCGAGATCGTGATCGACGAGATCGAGGCGCTCCGGCACGCGATGTCCCGCGCCAACGCGGGCGACCTGGTCGTGCTGTGCGTCGACAAGCACCCGATGGTGATGGCCGAGCTGGAGAACTGGTCCAACCAGGCTCAGGCAGGATCGGGTACGACGGACGGGCCGGTCGGCGACCCGGACTTCACGCCGGCGGCGGCACCCGAGCAGCCGTAGCCGGGTGACGGGGGTGCGGCGACGCGTGCCCGGGTTCGCCGCGCGCCTCGGCGCCGCCCTGCTGGTGGCGTTCGTGGCCCTGCCGCTGTGGGTCGTGGTCGTGCTCAGCCTCGACCCGGTCGCCGGCGGCGGTGACAGTGTCGGGCTGTGGCCGCGGCGGGTGTCCCTGGACAACTTCCGGTTGCTGACCTCGCCGATCTACGGCTTCTACAACGCGCTCTCGCACAGCCTGATCGTGTCGGGGGCCACCACGGTGGTCAGCCTCCTGGTGGCGATCCCCGCCGCCTACGCCCTGGGGCGGCTGCGGGTGCCCGGGCAGGCCCGGATCCTCGCCGCGCTGATCGGTCTGGCGTTCTTCCCGGGCATCGTGATCGAGCTGCCGCTGGGCATCCTGTTCGCCGGCAACGGCCTCCTCGACACGCTGCAGGGGATGGCGATCGCACAGCTGAGCTTCACGGTCCCGCTGGCCGTGTGGTTCCTGGCCTACGCGTTCCGTGCCGTCCCTCGCGAGGTCGAGGAGGCCGCCCTCATGGACGGCGCCGGCGTCGTCGCGCGGATCACCCGGGTGGTCCTGCCGATGGCGCGCGCGGGTCTGGCGGGTACGACGGTGCTCGTGTTCGTCGCGTCCTGGAACGACTTCGTGTTCAGCGGCAACCTCAACCGCAGCCGGCGCAGCGAGACGCTGCCGGTGATGATCTCGAAGCTGCCGGACATCGGCTTCCTCGGCGGCCAGATGGCGGCCGCGGTGCTGATCTCGCTCCCGGTGATCCTGGTGGTCGCCGTGCTGCTGCGCTGGCTCGCCGGCCGTGGGGACCGTTAGGGCTCCGTCTCAGGTCAGGACCATCCACTGCCGGCCGTCGACCAGCTCCCGGGCGGTGTCGAGATGGCCGGCGTGGCAGGCGGTCTCGGTGACGACGTGCATGGCGATCTCGCGCAGGTCGTCCATCCGCCACTCGCCGAAGTGGTCGGGCCACCATTGCGGCGGTGCGTCGAGGTCGGTCGCGACGAGCACGGCGTCGGACCGCTCGCACTCGCGCCGGTAGAGGTCGAGCACCACCGCGGTGGGGGTGCCCGGGTCGAGCTGCCAGGCGTTCTCGGTCACCGGGTCGTCGCTGTCGAGCTGCTCGCCGGCCACCACCCGGCGGAACCAGAACTGCTCGACGTCGAGCGCGAGGTGCTGCACCAGGCCCAGGCAGGACCAGCCGGACGGGAGGATGGGCCGGCGCAGGTCCTCGTCGGACAGCCCCTCGAGGATCCCGAGCACGTGTCGCCGGCCCTGGCCGAGGTAGTCGCGCAGCACGCCCTTGGGGTCGCTCACACGCGCGCCGCCTTCACCTTGGCCCGCAGCGTCTCGGGGGTGTCGGTCGTGAAGCCCTGGCCGGCCAGCCAGTCGTAGACGCCCTGCCGGTCCTCGTGGCACATCAGGCCGACCACGTCGCCGGGCTCGGCCTGCTTGACCAGCTGCTCGAGCCCCTCCACCTCGGTCGGGTAGGACGGCAGGTCCTCCACCCCGACGCGCGCCGCGCCGGCGCGGAACAGGACGTCGAGCTCGTCCGTCGTACGGCCGCGGAGGTAGCGCGCCTTGTGCGCGATCACCGCGAGGTCCGCGCCTCGGGCGCCCATCTCGCCGAGCCGCTCGACGAGCTCGTCCTGCCGGTCACCGACCGCGCCGAGCCCGAGCAGCAGCCGGGCTCCGGGACGGCGGACGCCGTTCATGATCTCCAGCAGCGCCTCGAGCCCCGCCTCGTTGTGGGCGAGGTCGATGACCACGCTCACGTCGCCACGGGTGAAGAAGTTCATCCGGCCGGGGTTGTGCGCCGGGTCGGGGGCGAAGGTCCGCAGGCCCTCGACGACGTCCTCGCGGGGCAGCCCGACCGCGAGGGCGGCCGAGGCCGCGCCCAGGGCGTTCTCGACGTTGAACCGGGACAGCCCGGCCAGCGTCATCGGCACGTCGACGACCTCGATGAGCGGGTCGGGGTCGGAGTCGGGCGTCAGGACCGCGATCCAGCCGTCGATGACGCTCGTGGCCCGGCCGCCGTCGGACAGCGTCTCGCGGACCGCCGGCGAGTCGGGGTCGCGGGAGAACACCCACGGCTTGGCCTTGATCGACGTGCGGGTGGCGTAGACCCGCGGGTCGTCGGCGTTCAGGACGACCCAGCCGCCCGGCTTGGTGATGCGGACGACGACACCCTTCACCTCGGCGAGCTGGTCGAGGGTGTCGATGCCGTGCAGGCCGAGATGGTCGGCGGAGACGTTGGTGAACACCGACACGTCGTTGTGGGTCAGGCCGATGCCCTTGAGCAGGATGCCGCCGCGGGCCGTCTCGGTGACCGCCAGCTGCACCTCCTTGTGCGCCAGCACCCGGCCGGCGCCGGACGGGCCGGAGTAGTCGCCGGGCTCGACCAGCTCGCCGTCGATGTAGATGCCGTCGGTGCTGGACCAGCCGACGTGCAACCCGTGCGTGCGGGCGATGTGCGCGACCATCCGCGAGGTCGTGGTCTTGCCGTTGGTGCCGGTCACCGCGACGATCGGCACCCGCGGGCGCAGCGTGGTCGGGCCCGGGCCCGGCTCGGCCTGGCTCACCGCTTGAGCGGCCGTGGACACCAGGTCCTCGAGGTCGGGCGACGGGAGCGCGTCGAGCACGTCGGCCACGGCGTGGCCGAGCGCCTGCGCACGGGTGCGGTTGCGCCACGGGTAGGCGACCACGATCCGGTGCACGTCGTTGGTCGGACGCACGCGTACGGCGAGCCTGGTCGCCCCGGCCTCGCCGGCGATCTGACGCACCAGCCGACCGATCGCCCGGGCCGCGAACCGCTGCCGGAAGCCGCTGCCGGGAACCCCGGGACGGGCCCGCCGGAGCCCGATGCGGGACGCGAAGCGGAGGGCGACGTCCTCGGGGGCGTCGATCAGCTGGGTGAGGTCCAACGTCAGCTTGATCGCCGCGCGGGGGTAGTAGAGGTTCGGCCCTTCGAGGACCCGGAGCTCGACGAGTGCGGTGGTCACCCCGCGACGTTACCGAACGCCGGTCTCAGGCGCCCATCGCGTGGTAGCCGCCGTCCACGTGCACGATCTCGCCGGTCGTCGCGGGGAAGAAGTCACTGAGCAGGGCGACGACCGCACGAGCCGTCGGCTCGGTGTCCTTCTCGTCCCAGCCGAGCGGCGAGCGGTCGCTCCACATCGACTCCAGCTCCTCGAAGCCCGGGATCGCCTTGGCCGCCAGGGTCTTCAGCGGGCCGGCGGAGACGAGGTTGACGCGCACGCCCTTCGGACCGAGGTCACGGGCGAGGTACCGCGAGCACGACTCCAGGCCGGCCTTGGCCACGCCCATCCAGTCGTACGCCGGCCAGGCGACCGTCGCGTCGAAGGTCATCCCGACCACCGAGCCGCCCGACGTCATCAGTGGCAGGCAGGCGGAGGACAGGGACTTCAGCGAGTAGGCCGACACCTGCACGGCCTGCGCGACGTCCTCCCAGGGTCCGTCGAGGAACTTGCCGCCGAGCAGCGTCTCGGGGTTGCCGTAGGCCACGGAGTGCACGACCCCGTCGAGCCCGTCGACGTGCTCACGGACCAGGTCGGGCAGCCGGTCGAGGTGCTCCTGGTCGGTGACGTCGAGCTCGATCACGGGCGCCGGCTGCGGCAGCCGCCCGACGATGCGCTTGGTGATCCCCAGCGCGCGGCCGAAGTTGGAGACCAGGACGGTCGCGCCCTGCTCCTGCGCGATCCGCGCGACCGCGAACCCGATCGACGAGTCCATGGTGACGCCCGCGACGAGGATGCGCTTGCCCTCGAGAATGCCCATGCCGTCGTACTCCTTCGTCTGGTTCCTCTGGTGGGTGCGTGGTCTCGACAGGCTCGACCACCCGGGACTGTGCTCGCCGACCGGTCAGTGGCCCATGCCGAGTCCGCCGTCGACCGGGATGACCGCGCCGGTGACGTACGCGGCCTCGTCGGAGGCGATCCACTGCACGACCGAGGCGACTTCCTCGGTCGTCGCGTAGCGACCGAGCGGGATCTGCTCCTTGTACTTCGCCTTCGTCTCCTCCGGGAGCACCTCGGTCATCTCGGTCTCCACGAAGCCGGGAGCCACGACGTTCGCGGTGATGGAGCGGCTGCCCAGCTCGCGGGCCAGGGAGCGCGCCATGCCGATCGAGGCCGGCCTTGCTCGCGGCGTAGTTGACCTGCCCGGCGGAGCCGAGCAGCGCGACGACCGAGGAGATGAACACCAGCCGCCCGCGGCGCAGCCGAAGCATGCCCTTGGCGGCGCGCTTGGCGACCCGGAAGGACCCGGTCAGGTTGGTCTCGATGACCTTCGACCAGTCCTCCTCGCTCATCCGGAGAAGCAGGGTGTCCTGGGTGACGCCGGCGTTGGCGACGAGCACCTCGACCGGCCCGTGGGCCGCCTCGATCTCGGCGAACGCAGCGTCCACGGACGCGGGGTCGGTGACGTCGCACTTGACCGCGAGCACGCCCTCGGGCGGCTCTCCGCTGCGGTAGGTCACCGCGACCTTGTCGCCGTTGGCCACGAAGGCCTCCGCGATGGTCTTCCCGATCCCGCGGTTGCCGCCCGTGACGAGTACCGATCTGCTCATGCGCGAGACGCTATCGGCTACCACCGGGTAGTCAGAATCAAGATGGCTGGTCCGGGCGTCCGGCCGGCAAGGCCGAGGAGCGACGACGTGACGGAGTCACTTCGAGCGATCGAGAACGCCGCCGGCGGGCGTCCGGTCAGTCGTCTTCGAGGCGGAAGCCCAGCTTGAGGCCTACCTGGAAGTGCTCGACGGCGTTGTCCTTGACCTGGCCACGGACCTGCGTCACCTCGAACCAGTCGAGGTGACGCAGGGTGCGGGAGGCCCGCTCGATCCCGTTGCGGATGGCCTGGTCGATGCCGTCCGGCGAGGTGCCGACGATCTCGGTGACGCGGTACACGCGGTTGGACATGGGACTCCTCGATGTCGTGGTGCAGGTAGCGGTCCAGCCACCCGGTGCGATCGTAGGGCGCGGACGTACGGTGGAGGCATGGCCCGCAAGGAGCCGGAGGTCGTCCGGATCACCACCGCACCGCGCAGCCGTCGCGACGACATCGCCGGACGCCAGCGTCGCTACGTCATCTCCATGACGATCCGAACCCTCTGCTTCATCCTCGCGGTGTTCAGCATCGGTCACTGGTTCATGTGGGTCTTCATCACCGGGTCCTTCGTGCTGCCGTACGTCGCGGTGATCCTGGCGAACGCCGGCGCTCCCACCGACCCGGAGCGCCTCGAGGAGGTCACCCCCGACCCGCAGCGCCGGGCGATCGAGGGTGGTCCAGACACGTGAAGATCGCTCGGCGCGTATCTGACACCCTGTTGGATTTGGTGTGTGGCGCGTGCAAGAATCCACGCCGTAGCGAGCTCAGCCTCCCCCGTCTGAGTTCGCTCGTTCGTGGCGCCGGACGACTTCCCCCGTGGTCGTCCGGCGCCGCTTCAGTTCTCCCCCACCGCACCCGACCCGCGCAGGCGTCCCCATGACGACCCCGCCGACCTGCTCCGCCAAGGGCTGCCATGCGGACGCGGCCTGGTCGCTGCTCTGGAACAACCCGAAGCTGCACACGCCCGACCGCCGCAAGACCTGGCTGGCGTGCGACATGCACCGCGAGTCGCTCTCGGACTTCCTGGGTGCCCGCGGCTTCCTCCGCGACGTCGAGCCGCTGGAGCCGGGCGCGCCGGCCGGCGCGGCCGAGCGCTGAGCCGCCCCCTCCCGCCGGGCAACCTCGGGCAAAACGCCCTTCCCGCCCGCCGAGGTGACTGATACTGGTCGTGCCCGTCCAGGAACCGGAGGACCCATGGCACGACCGCTCGCCGCGCTGAACCTGTCGCGCGGCCGCTGGTTCGACCTCGGCGTGTTCGCGATCGGTGTCGTGCTGGTGGCCTGGTCGACGTTCAACGTGGTCCAGGACGGCCCCACGATGTCGGGGCTGGAGCTGCTCAGCGTCCCCCTGATCGTGATCATCGCGAAGTTCCCGATGGTCCTGGACAGCGGCGACGGCGGCATCGAGGTCGGCTTCGACTCCAGCATCCTGATGTTCCTGCTCTGCACGCTGGGCCCGCACGAGGCGCTCGTGATCTGGGCGCTCGGCGTGCTGGTCACCCAGATCACGACGGACAAGCGGCCGATGGTCAAGCTGTTCAACGTCGGCATCGGCGTGGTCGGCGGGGCGGTCTCCGCCTGGGTGATCCACAGCGTGCGTGGCCCCGACGGGGAAGGGACGGCGCGCGAGCTGCTCGCCGTGGCGCTGGCGGCCGCCTGCTACTTCGCGACGGACTTCGTGCTCTCCGCGGTCTCCGTGGCGCTGGAGACCGAGACGCCGCTGCGGAGCCACCTCGCCCAGCGGGGCACCCTCGTGGCGATCGCCTGTTTCGTGCCGTTCGACTCCCTCGGCTACCTCGGCGCCGTGGTCGGCCGCTCGCTCGAATGGTGGACGCTCCTGCTGCTGGCGGTGCCCCTGGCGACCCTGCTGGTCGCGACCCGGGCGGTGGTGCGCGGCACCGAGAACGCCCGCCGGCTCAGCGTGCTGTTCGAGGCGGCGATGCGCGCCCAGACCCTGTCCGACACCCGGCAGGTGCTCGACGCGCTCACCGACGACGCCCGGCGGCTGCTCCGGATCCGTCAGGTGGAGGTCCGGGCCACTCCGCCGGGCGCGCACGAGGTGGGCGCGCAGCTGCGGGACGGACAGCGCGACCGCTGGATCGTCGCGCCCGGCCAGCACCGCGCCCGGTCCACGACGAGCGCCGACCAGCAGGCCCTGGAGGCGATGGTGGCGGTGTCCTCGGACGCCTTCGCCCGGCTCCGGCTGACCGAGGACATGACCCACCTCGCCCGGCACGACCTGCTCACCAACCTGCCGAACCGCGGCCTGCTCCTGGACCGCGTCGAGCACGCCCTGCAGATGTCGCGGCGCCGGGGCACGCGGATCGCCCTGCTGTTCGTCGACCTCGACGGCTTCAAGCCGGTCAACGACCGCTTCGGGCACGCCGCGGGTGACGCGGTGCTCATCGACGTGGCCGGCCGGCTGACCAGCTGTGTCCGGCAGAGCGACACCGTCGCCCGGCTGGGCGGTGACGAGTTCGCGCTGCTCCTCGAGGACGTGCACCCGCCCGAGGTCAGCAACGCCTGCGACCGGATCCTCGCGGCGCTGTCGCGGGGCGCGCACGTGGCCGGTCACCAGCTTGCCCTGTCGGCGAGCGTCGGCGTCGCCTTCGGCGACAGCAGCGAGACCGCCGAAAGCATGCTCCGCAACGCCGACCTCGCGATGTACGAAGCCAAGTCGCGCGGCAAGAACCAGTGGGTCGAGTACGAACGCGCTATCGGCCGCTCCCGGCTGCAGCGCCTGGAGCTCGTCGAGTCGCTGCGTGCGTCGGTGGCCGCCGGCGACCTGACCCTCGTCTACCAGCCGGTCGTCCGCGCCTCGACGGGCTTCATCACCGGGGTCGAGGCGCTGGCCCGCTGGAAGTCCAACGGGGTCGACGTACCCCCGGACGTCTTCATCCGGGTCGCCGAGGAGACCGGCCTGGTCGTGGCCCTCGGCGACGTGGTGCTCGAACAGGCGGCCCGCGACGCGGCGATCATCAAGCAGGCCGCCGGCGCCGGTGACATCAACGTCAGCGTGAACATCTCCGCCAAGCAGCTGCGCGAGCCGGACTTCGTGTCCAAGGTCGAGCGCGCCGTCGACCAGATGGGCGGCGCCACGCTGGTGCTGGAGATCACCGAGCGCGACGGCATCGGCAACGACCCGGCGTCGATGGGGGCGATGACCACGCTGGCCGAGCGCGGTGTGCCGTTCGCGATCGACGACTTCGGCGTCGGCTTCTCCTCGATCGGCTACCTGCAGGACATGCCGGTGCAGATCATCAAGACGGACCTGTCGTTCTCGGAGAGCATCGACCGCGACGAGCGGTCCTGCGCGCTGCTCTGCTCGATCACGATGATGGGCCAGGCGCTCGGGCTCGACGTGGTCGTCGAGGGCATCGAGCGGGCCAGCCAGCTCGACCACCTGCGCGAGCACGTGCACGCGCCGTTCGCCCAGGGCTACCTGATGTACCGGCCGATGCCGCTCGACCAGCTGGTCAAGGTCATCCAGGAGAACCGCTCGCTGCCGTCGGCGCCGGTCGTGCTGGAGTCCGCCGCGCACCGGCAGGCCGCACCCGACGGTGCCGCCACCGGCTGACCGGTCCCCGGCCGCTCAGCCGCCGTGCGCGAGCGGCATCTCCTCCATCTCCTCGAACGCGTGCGGCCCCTCCTCGGGCAGCCGCTTCATCAAGGAGATCGACTCGATGGTCCAGGTCTGCCCCTCGAAGCCCTCGAGGGCATCCACGACGGACTGGAGGAACGGCGCGGTCGTGGTCTCGGTGATCGTGCCCACGGAGAGCCACGGACGGAACTGCCGACGGTCGACGAAGAAGCCGAGACGCTGCACCACCTGAGGCACACCGCGGCCGATGGTGCCCAAGGCGTCGAGGTCGCCGGTGATCTTCGCCCACACCGACTCGTCGCCGCGGAACTCCAGCGCGGTGCCGCCCGCGAGCCGCACGGTCGGCCGCTCCCACGTCTGCGCCTCGGTGCGCAGCGCCTTGCTGAGCTGGACCGAGTCGCCGAGCGTGACGTTGCCGAAGCCGGTGAGCGGGACGTACATCTGCGCGAGGTGCGCGATGGTCAGCTCGTCGTTGTCGACCTGCTGGGTCGTCTGCCCCTGTCCCCCGAAGCGCGCGCGAAGTCCGCGCTTCTGCTCCTGTGCCTGCACCGGACGAACACCCTGGACGACCTCGAGGACCTCCTCGAGGACGGCACGCGGAGGGACGATGGCCGCAAAGAGTCGCATATGCCCATTCTCCCCGGTCGGTTGCGCAACACGGAACCGGCACGCCGGACTCACCTGAGCACCGAACGGTCCGGGCGCGCCGGACGTTCGGCGGATTGCGGGGAGCCCGGAGGCGCCGCTCAGCCGCCGATGGCCGACATCGGGCGGCTCGGCTGCAGGAACGACACGTCGTCGATGCCGTGGCCCGGCCGCTTGGTGAGCATCGCCGCCTGCCACCGCTCGGCGATCTCTGCGTCGTCGGCGCCCGCCCGCAGCGCGCCGCGCAGGTCGCTCTCCTCGCGGGCGAACAGGCAGTTGCGGACCTGCCCGTCGGCGGTGAGCCGCACCCGGTCGCAGTCGCCGCAGAACGGTCGTGTCACCGAAGCGATGACGCCGACGGTGTGCGGTCCGCCGTCCACGGTGAAGAGCTCGGCGGGGGCGCTCCCCCGTGGCTCCTCGGCCGGCTCCAGGGTGAAGACCGTGCCGAGCGACGCGAAGATCTCGTCGGCGGTCACCATCGACGCACGGCTCCACCGGTGCTGCGCGTCGAGCGGCATCTGCTCGATGAAGCGCAGCTGGTAGCCGCGGTCCATGCACCACTGCAGCAGCTCGGGTGCCTGGTCGTCGTTGATGCCGCGCAGCAGCACGGCGTTGACCTTGACCGGCCCGAGCCCCGCGGCAGAGGCGGCCTCCAGACCCGCCACCACGTCGGCGAACCGGTCGCGGCGGGTGATCGTGAGGAAGTCCTCGGACCGGACGGTGTCGAGGCTGACGTTGACCCGGTCGAGCCCGGCCTCGGCGAGGGCCTTCGCCGTGTGTGTCAGGCCCAGCGCGTTGGTGGTGATCGAGGTCTCCGGGCGTGGGGTGAGGGCCGCCGTACGACGGACGATGTCGGGCAGCCCGCGGCGGAGCAGCGGCTCGCCGCCGGTGAACCGCACCTCACGGATGCCGAGCCGCTCGACGCCGATCGTGATCAGCCGGACGATCTCGTCATCGGTGAGCACGTCGTCGTTGGGGAGCCATTCCAGTCCCTCGGCCGGCATGCAGTAGGAGCAGCGCAGGTTGCACCGGTCGGTGAGCGACACCCGCAGGTCCGTCGCCACCCGGCCGAAGGTGTCGGCCAGCGCTCCAGTAGTCATGCGCCCAGTCTAGGTGTCGATGCGTGCAGGTGGCGGACCCCTACGTGCCGCAGGTCACACCGGCCGCCGAGTTACTGTCGCCGCGTGAGGTTCCTGCTCAGCCGCCGATGGGTGCTGTTCGCGCTCGCCGTGGTGGTGCTCGCCTACGGGTGCTACCTGCTGGGGCGCTGGCAGTTCCACCGGCTGCACGACCGGGAGGCCACGAACACGCAGACGCGCACCAACCTGGCCGCCGCGCCGGTGTCCGTGGACGACGTGCTCGCGCCGGGTCGTCCGGTGCCCGCCAAGGCCGAGTGGCTGCGGGTCTCGGCCACCGGCACCTACGACCGCGCGTCCTCGGTGATCGTGCGCTACCAGACCCGCGACGGCGCCTCCGGCGTCGACGTCGTGACGCCGCTGCGCACCGCGTCGGGCACGTCCCTGCTCGTGGACCGCGGCTGGATGGCCACCGGCAACGCCGGCCTCGACAACGTCGAGGCGCCGCCGCCTCCGCCCGGGCGGGTCACGGTCGTCGGCTGGGTGCGCGCGGACGCGACCGGGGACAGCACCCAGGTCACCGACGGGTCCACCCGCGCGATCTCGAGCCGCGCGATCGGGGCGACGCTGGGCTCCCCCGTGTACGGCGGCTTCGTCGACGCCCAGAAGGAGACGCCCGCCACCGGGAAGCGGCTGGTGCGCGCCGAGACGCCCGACCTGGGCAACGGCCCGCACTTCTTCTACGGCCTGCAGTGGTGGTTCTTCGGGGTGCTGGCCGTCGTCGGCTTCTGCTACCTGGCCTGGGACGAGCGTCGCAAGGCTCAGAGGGAGCGCAGCATGCCGCCGTCGACCGGCAGCATCACACCGGTGACGAACCCGGCGGCCGGGGACAGCAGGAACGCCGCGGCCCGGCCGAACTCCTCGGGCCGCCCGTAGCGGCGCAGCGGGATCGCCTGCGACGCCTTCTCCTTGGCGGTGGCGGCGTCTCCGGTCTGCTCGTCGAGCCAGCGGACCCGGTCGGTCTCGACGCGGCCGGGCAGCAGGCCGTTGACCCGGATGCCCCGCGGTCCGAGCTCGTCGGAGAGGTTCTTGGCGATCATCGCCAGGCCGGGCCGCAGGCCGTTGGAGACGGCCAGGCCCGGGATGGGCGACTTCACCGACGAGGACAGCACGTAGGCGATCGCTCCGCCCTCGCCGAGCTCCCGCCCGATCTCGCGGCCGAGCCGGAGCCCGCCCAGGAACACCGACTCGATGGCGGCCGACCAGTCCTCGTCGGCGACGTCCATCAGCGGCCCGGCGGCCGGTCCGCCGACGGAGATCAGCGCCCCGTCCAGCCGTCCGTACGTCGACCGGGCGGTCTCCACCAGCGTGCGGGGCGTCCCCGGGTCGGCGTTGTCCGCAACCACACCGGTGGCGTTGTCCTCGCCCAGCGCGGTGACCACCTCGTCGAGCGACTCCTGCTGGCGCCCCGAGACGACGACCTTGGCACCGTCCGCGACAAGTGCCTCGGCGGTGGCCCGGCCGAGACCCCCGGAACCACCCGTGACGACGTAGACCAGTCCGTTGAGTCCGAGATCCATGGCGTCAGGCTAGCGCCGGCGACGGCTCGTCAGGCGGAGCGGACCGCGAACTGGGTCTCGTAGAGGTCGGCGTAGAGCCCGCCCTCGGCCAGGAGCGACGCGTGGCTCCCGGACTGCACGACCCGGCCGTCGTCGACGACGAGGATCAGGTCGGCGTTGCGGACCGTGGAGAGCCGGTGCGCGATCACCAGCGAGGTGCGTCCCTCCAGCGCCCGGTCGAGGGCCCGCTGCACGGCCACCTCCGACTCCGAGTCGAGGTGGGCGGTCGCCTCGTCGAGCACCACGATCGACGGCGCCTTGAGCAGCAGCCGCGCGATCGCCAGTCGCTGCCGCTCACCGCCGGAGAGCCGGTAGCCGCGGTCGCCGACGACCGTGTCGAGGCCGTCGGGAAGGGTGCGCACGAGGTGCCCGATCTGGGCCGCGTCGAGCGCCGACCAGACCTGCTCGTCGGTCGCGTCCGGACGGGCGTAGGCCAGGTTGGCCCGGATGGTGTCGTGGAACATGTGCGCGTCCTGGGTGACGTAGCCGACGGCGTCCTCCAGCGACTGCAGGGTCACCTCGCGCACGTCGTGCCCGTCGACGCGGACCGCGCCGGAGGTCACGTCGTAGAGCCGCGCGACCAGGTGCGTCATGGTCGTCTTGCCGGCGCCGGAAGGGCCGACGAGCGCGACCATCTGGCCGGGCTCGGCGGTGAAGGAGACGTCCTTGAGCACCAGGCCGGTGTCGCGGGACTCGGCGCGGGCGACGGTCTCCAGGCTGGCGAGTGACACCTCGTCGGCCCGCGGGTAGCGGAACGCGACGTGGTCGAACTCGACCCTGCCGGCGGTGCGGGCCAGCGCCACCGCGTCGGGGTGCTCGGCGATCATCGACGGCAGGTCGAGCACCTCGAAGACCCGCTCGAAGCTGACCAGCGCCGTCATCACGTCGATGCGGACGTTGGAGAGGCCCTGGAGCGGTCCGAGCAGCCGCAGCAGCAGCGTCGCGAGCGCCAGCAGCGTGCCGACGGTCAGCGTCCCCTGGATCGCGAGGATGCCGCCGACGCCGTACACGAGGGCGGTGGCGAGCGCGGGGATCAGCATCAGCGTCGCGCCGAACACGCGGGTGATCACCGCGATGCGGACGCCGAGGTCGCGGACCAGGCCGGCCTTCTCGGCGAAGTGCGCGTCCTCCTCGTCGCGTCGGCCGAACAGCTTGAGCAGCATCGCGCCACCGACGTTGAACCGCTCGGTCATCGAGTTGCCGAGGTCGGCGTTGCCCTGCATCTGCTCACGGGTGAGCCCGACCAGGCGGTTGCCGACCCAGCGGGAGGCGAGCAGCAGGATCGGGAACGTCAGCAGGCAGAGCACCGTCACCTGCCAGGACAGCGCGAGCATCACGACGCCGACCATGACCACGCTGATCATGTTGGAGACCGTGCTGGACAGGGTCGACGTGAACGCCCGCTGAGCACCGATCACGTCGTTGTTCAGCCGGGACACCAGCGCACCGGTCTGGGTGCGCGTGAAGAACGCCAGCGACATCCGCTGGACGTGCGCGAACACCGAGGTGCGGAGGTCGAAGATCAGGCCCTCTCCGATGCGCGAGGACAGCCAGCCCATCGCGAGCGCCAGGCCCGCGTCGAGCACGGCGACCGCGGCGACGGCCAGGGCGAGGATGACGACGAGCCGGGTGTCCTGCTTCAGGATGCCGTCGTCGACGATGTTCTTGACGAGCAGCGGCGTGACCACGACGAGCGCCGCGTCGACGACGGTGAGCCCGAGGAAGAAGCCGATCGGGCGGCGGTGCGGCCGGGCGAACCCGAGCACCCGGCGGACGGTGTCGCCGTGGAGCTTCTGCTCGCCGATGCTCCGGTCGGTGCGCATGTGCCGCCACACCGGCCCCATGCCGGATCCCATGGACATCTGCGCACCTCCCTCTCCGAACGCCTGTCGTGCCCTACCCGTGCCGGTGCGGCCGGGTCACTCCCCCATCAGCGAGGCGAGCTCGCGGAAGCGGCGTACCTGTGCCTCGCGCTCAGCGAGCCGCTGCTCCTCGAGGTCGAGGCGCGACGCGCTCTGCAGCAGCGCCTTGGTCGCCGTCACCGCTCCGTAGATCGGGGCGGTCAGTGCGGCCGTCAGGTCCGCCACCGCTCCGTCGAGCTCGTCGTCCGGGACGACGGCGGTGGCCAGTCCGATGTCGCGCGCCTCGTCCGCACCGACCCACCGGGTGGTGGCACAGATCTCCAGCGCCCGCGAGTAGCCAACAAGGTCGACGAGCGGTTTTGTTCCCGTCAGGTCCGGGACCAGGCCGAGCAGCGGTTCCCGCATGGAGAAGCGCGCGGTCTCCGACAGCACCCGCAGGTCGCAGGCCAGCGCGAGCTGGAAGCCCGCGCCCACGGCCGCACCGCGGACCGAGGCGACCGTGACGATCTCGGGCCGGCGCAGCCAGGTGAAGCCCTCCTGCCAGGTGGCGATGCTCTCCGCCATCTCCGGGTCGGGCATGTCGAGCAGCTGCATCACCGACGTCTCGCCCGGCAGGCCATCCGGGCTCAGCATCCGGCGGTCGAGGCCGGAGGAGAACGAGTCGCCGGCCGCCTGCACGACGACGACCCGCACCGCGGGATCGAGCGAGGCGCCGATGATGCGCAGCGCGTGCCAGGTCGCCGGGGTCTGGGAGTTCTTGGTCTCCGGGCGGTTGAGGGTGATCGTCGCGACCAGGCCGTTCTCCTCGAACGTCAGGCCGCCGAGCTCCAGGACCCCGGGGTCCACGCTGCTGTCCATGGCTGGACTCTAGGGCACCTTGATCAGGCCCAGCTGCCTGCTGCGCGACGGCACGCACCAGGTCGACGCACGCAGGGCCCGGCTCCGACAGATGCGGCCTCAGGCGAGCGCGACGAGGTCGGCGTAGTCCGCGTTCCAGAGGTCCTCGACGCCGTCGGGCAGGATCAGCACCCGGTCGGGCTCCAGCGCGGTCACCGCGCCTTCGTCGTGGGTGACCAGGATGATCGCGCCCTGGTAGGTGCGGATCGCGTTCAGGACCTCCTCGCGGGAGGCGGGGTCGAGGTTGTTGGTCGGCTCGTCGAGCAGCAGCACGTTGGCGCTGGACACCACCAGGATGGCCAGGGCCAGCCGGGTCTTCTCGCCACCGGAGAGCACCGACGCCGGTTTCGACGCGTCGTCGCCGCTGAACAGGAACGACCCGAGCACGCTGCGGGCCTCCGTGTCGGTGAGCTGCGGGGCCGCGTGCCGCATGTTCTCGAGCACGGTGGCCGAGGTGTCGAGAGTCTCGTGCTCCTGGGCGTAGTAGCCGAGCTTGAGGCCGTGGCCGGGGTTGACCCGGCCGGTGTCGGGCCGGTCGATGCCGCCCAGGATCCGCAGCAGGGTGGTCTTGCCGGCGCCGTTGAGCCCGAGGATCACCACCCGGCTGCCCTTGTCGACCGCGAGGTCGACGTCGGTGAAGACCTCGAGCGAGCCGTAGGACTTCGAGAGCTCAGCGGCGGTGAGCGGCGTCCGCCCGCACGGCGCCGGCGCGGGGAACTTGATCCGGGCGACGCGGTCGGCGCGACGTTCGGACTCCACGCCCTCCATCAGCCGCTCGGCCCGCTTGAGCATCGACTGCGCGGCCTGCGCCTTGGTGGCCTTGGCCCGCATCCGGTTGGCCTGGTCGGTGAGCGTCTTGGCCTTGTTCTCGGCGTTCATCCGCTCGCGCTTGCGGCGCTTCTCGTCGGTCTCCCGCTGCGTGAGGTACGTCGACCAGCCCATGTTGTAGAGGTCGATCTCGGCGCGGTTCGCGTCCAGGTGCAGGACCTTGTTGACGCACGCCTCGAGCAGCGCGACGTCGTGGCTGATCACGATCAGCCCGCCCTTGTGCGCCTTGAGGAAGTCGCGCAGCCACACGATCGAGTCGGCGTCGAGGTGGTTGGTGGGCTCGTCGAGGAGCAGCGTCTCGGCGCCGGAGAACAGGATCCGCGCGAGCTCGACGCGTCGCCGCTGGCCGCCGGAGAGGGTGCGCAGCGGCTGAGCGAGGATCCGGTCCTCGATGTTCAGGCTGGAGGCGATCTGCCGGGCCTCCGCCTCCGCGGAGTAGCCGCCCCCGGCGTGCAGCGCCGCGTCGGCCTTCTCGTAGCGGCGCATCCCCCGGTCGCGGACGTCCGGGTCGTCGGAGCCCATCTCCCGCTCCGCCTCACGCATCCGGCGTACGGCGTCGTCGAGGCCGCGCGCGGCGAGGATCCGGTCGAGCGCCAGCACCTCGGGGTCGCCGGTGCGGGGGTCCTGCGGGAGGTACCCGACGCTGCCGGTCCGGTGCACCTCTCCCCCGGCGGGCAGCGCCTCGCCGGCCAGGATCTTGGTGAGGGTGGTCTTGCCGGCGCCGTTGCGGCCGACCAGGCCGACCTTGTCGCCGGCCGCGACGCGGAACGACACGTCCTCCATGAGCAGACGTGAGCCCGC
The DNA here is from genome assembly GCA_963827435.1 of uncultured Actinomycetota bacterium. GTDB lineage: Bacteria > Actinomycetota > Actinomycetes > Propionibacteriales > Nocardioidaceae > Nocardioides_B. The sequence continues at coordinate 255,478 of CAWHAU010000017.1, read as the reverse complement.
GCGGACCTCGAGCTTGTGGGCGGTGATCATGGAAGTGGAGACCTCGACGTGCTGGGGGCTGGTGGACGGACGTGGTGCTGGTCCGGGCTCAGTCCTCGGTGCACGTCACGCATCCATTCTACGGGGCCGGGGTAGATGGTCGACGCGCCCGTCGTACCCGCCGGGACGGATACGATCCACGCACCGACGGAAGGTGGGGGCGATGCGCTACAACCCCAGGGCACGGCTGGACACCAGCCAGGTCGAGAACCGCCGCGGCAGCAGCGGTGGCGGGGGCGGCTTCCCGATGGGCGGCGGCGGGGGCGGCCTCAAGGTCGGCGGCGGCATCGGCGGCGTGATCCTGCTTGTCATCATCGTCCTGCTGCAGAGCCAGCTCGGGGGATCGGGCGGCACGGGCGGCGGCACCGGGCAGGCGCAGGACACCGGGAACACCTCGCTGGACCAGTGCCGGACCGGCGCGGACGCCAACCAGGACGCCGACTGCGCCCTGGTCGCGGACGTGAACTCGATCCAGTCGTTCTGGGCCGACGACCTGCCCCGCGAGGCCGGCCTCGACTACACCAGGTCCCGGACGACGATCTTCTCCGGCGGCATCAACACCGGCTGCGGCAACGCCACCTCCGACGTCGGACCGTTCTACTGCCCGGTCGACAAGCACGTGTACCTCGACACGACGTTCTTCAAGGACATGCTCGAGGGTCAGCTGGGGGCGCGCGGCGGGCAGTTCTCGCAGGCCTACGTGCTGGCCCACGAGTACGGCCACCACGTGCAGGACCTGCTCGGGACGATGGGCAAGGTGCGCACCCAGCAGGGCCCCACCAGCGACGCGGTGCGCCTGGAGCTGCAGGCCGACTGCTACGCCGGCATCTGGACCAAGCACGCCACCACCGCCGACGACGTGGGGGGCGAGCCCTACATCGTCGACCTCACCCAGGACGACATCGCCCGCGCGCTCGACGCCGCGGCCGCCGTCGGCGACGACCGGATCCAGCGCAAGACCTCGGGCCGCGTGGACCCGGACCGCTGGACGCACGGGTCGGCCGAGTCGCGGATGCGGTGGTTCACCACGGGCCTGCAGAAGGGCACCCTCCGCGCCTGCGACACGTTCGCCACCAACCAGCTCTGATCGGCCCACCTGACGGCGCCGTGCGGACTGGACCTTCCTGTCGGGTCTCGTAACTGCTCCCCTACACTCCGCTGCATGCCCGCTCCCCGCTCGTCCTCGCGCGACCTCGCGCTGATCGCGACCTTCGCCGGCGTGGTGGCCGCACTCGGCCTGGTGCCGGCGTTCACCCCGCCCGGGTTCGCGGTCCCGATCACCGCCCAGTCGCTCGGCGTGATGCTCGCCGGCGCGGTGCTGGGGGCGCGGCGCGGCTTCCTGTCCCTGCTCCTGCTGCTCGTGCTCGTCGCGGTGGGGCTCCCGCTGCTGGCCGGCGGTCGCGGCGGACTCGGCGTGTTCGCCAGCCCGTCGGCCGGGTTCCTCATCGGCTGGCCGGTCGCGGCGTTCGTCGTGGGCTGGCTGACCGAGCGCGGCGGATCGACGTACAAGCTGGCCTGGGGGCTGGTCGCGAACTTCGTCGGCGGGGTCGTGGTGCTCTACGCGCTCGGCATCGCCGGCATCGCGCTGGTCGCCGGCTTCTCGGTGCAGGCCGCGGCCGTCTCGACGTGGATCTTCCTCCCCGGAGACCTGGTCAAGGTGGTCGTCGCCGCCCTCGTCGCACGCGGCGTGCACGCGGCCTACCCGGGTCTCCTCGGTCGCCCGCAGCGGCGCGCGAGCGAGCCCGCGGAGCAGTCGGGAGCCCCGGCTGTCTGAACGCGTCCGGGACGTCGGCGCCGCCGCCGACCCCGTCTCCGCGTTCCTCGCCGCGCACGCCGCGGGTGACCTGGTCTCCCTCGGCACGTCCGGCACGTCGGGTGCTGTCCGCTCGGTCGTCCGGACCACGCAGTCCTGGGTGTCCTCGTTCGATGACGTCTCGTCCCTGACCGGGCTGTCGACCGCCTCCCGCGTCTGGGTGCCCGGACCGCTCGCCTCGACCATGAACCTCTTCGCCGCCGTGCACGCGACCTGGTCCGGGGCCGCCCTGGTCGGCGGGCCGGGTGCCGCGACGCACGCGCACCTGACGCCGGCGCTGCTGCACCGGCATCTCGACGACCTGGCCGGCGTCACCGTCGTCGTCGCGGGTGACCGGCTGTCCCCCGGGCTGCGCGACCGGGCGGTGGAGTCCGGCGCGCGGGTGCACCACTACTACGGCGCCGCCGAGCTCTCGTTCGTGGCCTGGGGCTCGCACGCCGACGACCTGCGGCCCTTCCCCGGCGTGACCGTCGCGGTGCGCTCGGGTGAGGTCTGGGTGCGCTCCCCCTTCGTCTGCACCAGGTACGACGGACCGCCCGGCCCCCTGCGCCGCGATGTCGACGGCTTCTGCACGGTGGGTGACCGCGGGGTGCTCGCGGACGGCCGGCTGACCGTGCTCGGCCGCGACGACGCAGTGACGACCGGCGGCGAGACGGTCACGGTGTCCGACGTGGAGTCGCTGCTGCAGGCCGCCGCGACCGGCGAGGTCGTCGTGGTCGGCGTCGCCCACGACGTGCTGGGGCAGGCGCTGGCCGTCGTGCTGACGTCCGCCTCGGACCTGGAGCCGGTACGGGCCGCCGCCCGGACCTCGCTCGCCGGGGCCCGGCGGCCGCGGGTGTGGTGGCAGGTGTCCGACCTGCCGGTCACGCCCGCGGGCAAGGTCGACCGGGCTGCGCTGGTCTCACTGGTCTCCGGCGCCGACGGTCGTGCGCGGCGGCTGGTCTAGGGCGGCGGACGCCGCGGCAGCGACGAGAGCCATGGCCTAGCGTTCGGCTCGTGAGCAGCGACCGCATCGACGACCGTCCCGTGGTCGTGGCCGCCCTGCGCACCCCGATCGGCACGGCCGGCGGGGCGTTCGCGGACGTGGCGGCGGCGGACCTCGCGGCACCGGTGCTTCGGGCGCTGGCCGACGCGGTCCCGCTGCCGGTGCAGGACGTGGTGCTCGGCAACTGCATGGGGCCGGGCGGTGACGTGGCCCGGGTGTCGGCGCTCGCGGCCGGTCTCGGGATCGACGTACCGGGGCTGGCGGTGGACCGGCAGTGCGGCTCCGGTCTGGCGGCGGTCGACGTGGGCGCCCACCTGGTGCGCCCTGGCGCGGTCGTGCTGGCGGGTGGGGTGGAGTCGGCCTCGACCGCTCCGCTGAGGTTCTGGCCGGGTGAGCCACCGGTGCGCTACGAGCGGGCGCCGTTCGCACCGGAGCCGTTCGCCGACCCGGACATGGGCTACGCCGCCGACGTGCTGGCCGCGAAGGCCGGGGTGACCCGCGGGCGGCAGGACACGTACGCGGCGCGGTCGCACGCGCGGGCGGTCGCCGCGCGGGACGCCGGCGGCTTCGACGCGGAGGTCGTCCCGGTCGGCGGCGTGGCGCGCGACGAGCGCCCCCGCGCGATCACGGTCGAGCGGCTGGCCCGGCTGCGTCCGGCGTTCCGGCCGGAGCACGACGGCGGCACCGTCACCGCGGGGAACTCCTGCGGCGTCAACGACGGGGCGGCGGCAGTCGCGCTGGTCGACGCCGCGACGCACCGGTCGCTCGGCGTGCCGGGCCTTCGGGTGCTGGCGTCGGCCACCGCGGGCGTGGATCCGGAGCTGCCCGGTATCGGGCTCGTGCCGGCCGTGCGGACCGCGCTGGACCTGGCCGGCCTCAGGCCCGCCGACCTGGACGTCGTCGAGCTCAACGAGGCCTTCGCCGGCCAGGTGCTCGCGTGCTGCGACGAGCTCGGCGTGGACCCCGACCGCGTCTGCGTCGAGGGCGGGGCGCTGGCGCTCGGGCACCCGTGGGGCGCGTCCGGTGCGGTGCTCGTCGTCCGGCTCTTCTCCCAGCTCGTCCGGGCCGGGCGGGGACGCTACGGCCTTGCGGCGATCGCCGTCGGCGGCGGCCAGGGCGTCGCCGTGGTGGTCGAGCGATGCCGGTGATCGAGGCGCGCGGGGTGGGGCACGCGTACGGCGACCGGACCGTCCTGCGCGACCTCGACGTCACGCTCACCGAGCAGCGCGTCGGCATCGTCGGCGCCAACGGCTCCGGGAAGTCGACGTTCGCGCGGATGGTCAACGGGCTGGTGCTCCCGACGCGGGGACGGGTGAGCGTCGACGGGCTGGACACTCGCTCGCAGGGCCGCGACGTGCGCCGCCGGGTGGGCTTCTGCTTCACCGACCCGGACGCGCAGATCGTGATGCCGACGGTCGCCGAGGACGTCGCCTTCGGGCTGCGCAAGCGCGGCCTGACCAAGGCCGAGGTGGCCGAGCGTGTGGCGTCCGCCCTGTCGACGTACGGGCTCGCCGGGCACGCCGACCACCCCGCCCACCTGCTCTCGGGCGGGCAGAAGCAGCTGCTCGCGCTGGCGTCCGTGCTGGTGACCGAGCCGGACGTGCTGGTGATGGACGAGCCGACGACGCTGCTCGACCTGCGCAACGCCACGATGATCAGCCGGGTCGTCGCCGGGCTGCCGCAGCAGGTGCTGCTGGTGACCCACCACCTCGACCTGCTCGACGGGTTCGACCGGGTGCTGGTGTTCGACGACGGCGCGCTGGTCTGCGACGACGAGCCGACCGTGGCCGTGGCGTTCTACCGGAAGTCGATGGCATGAGCCCGCTCGGCCTGTACGTCCCCGGCACCTCCCCCGTGCACCGCGCCCCCGCCGGCCTCAAGCTCGTCGTGATGATCGCCGCCGGTGTCGCGTCGGTGTTCCTCCGGTCTCCGTGGCAGGTCGCGGCGGCGCTGACGGTCGTGCTGCTGTTCTACGGCTTCGCCGGCCTGCCCCCGCGGACCGTCGTGCGGCAGGTCCGGCCGCTGCTGTGGGTCGGTCTCGTGACGGCCGGGTTCCACGTGGTGGTCAACGGCTGGGAGCGGGCGGTGGTGGTCGTCGGGGTGCTGGCCGTGCTGCTGCTGCTCGCCGCTCTGGTCACCCTCACCACGCGTACGACGGACCTGGTCGACGCCGTGGTCGCGGCGTGCCGGCCGTTGCGCGTGCTCCGGGTCGACCCGGAGCGGGTGGGCCTGATGATCGCCCTGGGCATCCGCTGCGTCCCGGTGGTCGTCGGCCTTGCCGAGGACGTCCGCGACGCGCAGCGGGCCCGCGGCCTGACCGCGAGCCCGCGCGCGTTCGCCGTCCCCCTGATCGTCCGGTCGCTCCGGCACGCCGACGCGCTCGGCGAGGCGCTGGCCGCCCGCGGGCTCGACGACTGAGGTCCGAGATGCCCGCCTCCGCCACGGTTCCTGGCGGATCGCGCGCGGGAGGAGGCCCGAGCGCGGCCCGATGAGGCCCTTACGGGCAGTGACCGGTCGCTGTACGTTCGAAAGGCGGGGGCACCACGGGCTCGAGGAGCAGACGTGAGTGGCGAGCGGAGCGCACTGCAGACACCGATCGGCGCCCGGCTCCGGGCCGAGACCCGCCACCAGCACGCGGCCGTGGAGAGCACCCTGGCGTTTCTCGTCCCCGGCGTCCGGCCGGCGGCGTACCGCGCGTTCCTCGCCCGCTGGCACGGCTTCCACCGGGTGGCCGAACCTCGGCTCGACGCGTGGCACGTGCGGGCGCGGCTGCTCGACTGGCCGCCACGCCGCAAGCTCCGGCTGCTCGAGGACGACCTGCGTGCGCTCGGCGTCGGCGCGAAGCAGGTACTCCGGCTGCCGGTCTGTCCCGACGTGCCTGCGGTGGACGGCACCGCGACCGCGCTCGGCATGCTGTATGTCGTCGAAGGCTCCACGCTCGGCGGCGCCGTCCTGCGCCGACGCCTGGCGGACAGCCGGATCCCCGCCGACGCCTTCGGTTTCCTGTCGTCCTACGGCGACGACGTCGGCCCGCGCTGGCGCGGCTACCGCGCGGCGACGGCCCGCTGGGTCGACGAGCACCCCGAGGACGAGGACCGGGTGGTCGCGGCTGCGCGCCGGACCTTCGACGTCCTGACCAGGTGGACCGCAGGGGCGAGGGTCCGGCCGTGACGTACCCGAAGAGCGCGGATCCGGCGCCGGACCTGGAGTCCTGCGCCAACGAGCCGATCCGGGTACCGGGCGCCGTGCAGCCGCACGGCGTGCTGCTCGCCGTCTCCGAGCCCGACCTCGTGGTGCGGGTGGCTTCGGCCAACGCGGAGTCGTTGCTCGGCGTAGGGGTGGACGCGCTCCTGGGCCAGCGCATCGTTGACACCGTCGACGGTCCGCTGGTCCCCGACGACATGGAGGCGCAGGTCGTCCCCGACGACGTGTCCGGCCACTTCCCGCTGTCCGCGACGCTGACCGTTCGCGGGCGAGGAGGTGCTGGTCGACGCCGTGCTGCACCGCTCCGACGGTCTCCTGGTCATCGAGATCGAGCCCGGCAGCGGCCCGCTGACCATGCACAACTCCTACCGGCTCACGCGTACGGCGGTCGGACGGATCCACCGGGCCACCGAGACGCGGGACCTGTACCGGATCGCCGTCGAGGAGATGCGCCGGCTGACCGGCTTCGACCGGGTGATGATCTACCGCTTCGACCGGGAGTGGAACGGGGAGGTCGTCGAGGAGGAGACGGCGCTCGGCCTCAACAGCTTCCTCGGCCTGCGCTACCCCGCCTCCGACATCCCCGCCCAGGCGCGCGCGCTGTACCGCGAGAACTGGCTCCGGCTGATCGCCGACGTCGGCTACCTCCCTGCGCCGCTCGTCCCGGCCACGAACCCGCTCACCGGACGGCCTCTCGACCTCAGCCACGCGACCCTCCGCAGCGTCTCGCCGGTGCACCTCGAGTACCTCAGGAACATGGGTGTGTCCGCGTCCATGTCCGTCTCGCTCCTGGACCGTGGCGAGCTGTGGGGCCTGATCGCCTGCCACCACTACTCCGGGCCCCACCGCCCGCCGTACGAGGTGCGCGCCGCAGCGGAGTTCCTCGGACAGACGCTCTCACTGCGACTGCTGGAAGGGAGCGCCCGGGCGGCGTCGCGGCACGTGGCGACCGCTCGGGCGAGTCTGGCCGCACTCTCGGCCGCGGTGCTGGACGAGAGCAGGCCGGCGGCTCTCGCGCTCACCGAGGGACACACCGACCTGCTGACGCTGGTGGACGCGGAGGGCGCCACGGTCTCGCTGGAGGGCCGCGAGTCCTCGGTCGGGGTCGTGCCACATCGCGCAGTGGTGCACGCGCTGGTCGACCACGCCACCACCACGGGCCACGATGTGCTCCCGCTGGACCGGGTCCCGGACGTCCTGCCGGCGCTCGCGGCTGCCCAGGACGTCGGCTGCGGCGCCCTCGTGCTGCGGCTGTCCGAGCATCAGCACGTCGTGTGGTTCCGCCCGGAGCTCGTGCAGACGGTGGACTGGGGCGGTGACCCCCACAACCAGGCGATCGCGGTGCACGAGGGCGACACCGTCCGGATGAGCCCCCGCAAGTCCTTCGAACGCTGGCAGGAGGTCGTCCGCGGGCGCAGCGAGCCCTGGACAGCGTTCGACGTCCAGATGGCCGGCGACCTGCGGCACGACCTGCTCGACGCCCTCTACACGCGGTCCCTGCGCCTGGCCACGACCGCCACCACCCTGCAGCGCAGCCTGCTCCCCGACCAGCTGCCGGAGATCCGGGGCTGGACCCTGGCCGCCGACTACCGCCCGTCGGTGGGCGGGGACGTGGGGGGCGACTGGTACGACGTCGTGCAGCTCGCCTCCGGTCCCGTCGTCTGCGTGCTCGGTGACGTCGCCGGGCACGGCATCGCCGCCGCCGGCACGATGGGCCAGCTGCGCAACGGCCTGCGCGCGTACCTCGTCGAGGAGCACGACCCGGGACAGGTGCTCCAGCGGCTGAGCAGGCTCACCGAGCAGCTCCTCCCCTTCGTGTTCGCGACCGCGACCATCGTCGTGGTGAACCCGGACAGTGGCTGGGTCCGCATCGCGTCGGCCGGGCACCCGCCGGTCTGCCTCGTGCCGATGGACGGGCCCGCGCTGCTGATGCCCCTCGACCCGAGCCCCCCGCTGGGCGTGCTCCCGGAGTTCCGGCGGCCCACGGAGACCTCGCTGAAGATCGCCCCGGGCGACGCCCTGGTGCTCTACTCCGACGGCCTGGTGGAGCGGCGCACCGAGTCGGTGACCACCGGCCTCGCCCGACTGGCCAGGCTGTCGAGCGGGCCGACGGAGCCTGCGCGGCTGTGCCAGCGGCTGATGGACGACTGCCGGGACCCGACCGGCGAGGACGACGCCACCGTGCTGGTGCTGCGCCGGAACCCCTGACCGGCCGCGGCTCAGGCCGGGTCGGTCACGGTGACCGTCGTGGACGCTGCGTCCGCGACGGCGCGGTCGAGCACCGCGCGCCGGGGGTCGGGCACGTCCAGCCACGGCGCCACCCGGACGGCGGGCAGGTGGGCCAGCCGGGCGTCGGACAGCACGGCCTCGACGGCCGCGCGGTCACCGCCGCAGACCAGCGCGTCCAGCGGCCCGGTGAGGATGCGGGCCGCGTGGTCGGCCGCCGCCTCGTAGGCCTGCCGCGCCTGGTTGTCGCGGCGCCGGGCGAACCGCTGCTGGCTCTGACCTCCTGCCTTGGTGCGGCCCTGCACGTGCCGCTGGCCGACCTTGGACTCGACCGTGCGCTCCGCCTCGATCCGCGCGACCGCGAAGCCGCCTTTGCGGACCAGCAGCACGCCCCAACGCCGCGGCAGAACGACGGCGTCAGCCAGCGCGGACGGGTCTGCCTCTCCCACGTAGGGCCGGGCGAACGGCAGCGACGCCACCGCCGTGGCGCCGTCGGCCGCGGCGGCGTGCAACGCGCCACCCCGCACGTCGTACGACGCGGCGCCGTGCCGCTCGGCGAAGTTGTCGAACCACCGGACGACCCGCGCCGACGGGATCAGCACGGTGCGCGTGGTGGTCACGCGCACACCCTAGGCCGAGACCTAGGGTCATCCGCATGACTGCACAGGAGCTCGCGGACCAGGCGGCCGAGGTCGCCGCACAGATGAAGCCGGGCACGTGGGACGCGGTCCAGGCGCTCGCGCTGGTGTCGATCGCGCAGAGCCTCGCGACGATCGCCGCACGCCACGAGGCCGGCTGACGTTCTAGACCGGAGCAGCCGCGACGGAAGCCGACCGCCTCGCCACGGCGTTCTCCCCGCGAGGGAGGTGCGGACGATGACGGTGCTGGAGTACGTCGCGATGCTGGCGGCGCTGGTGCTGGTCCCGTGGCTCGCGGCCCGGCGGCTCGCGGAGCCCGTGGACGGACCCGACCCGCGGGCAGCGTTCGAGGCGGCGCGGGCCCGGCACGCCCGCCGGGCACTGCTGCGGCGTGCCGACGCGAGTGCCCTGCCCGTGCTCACGACGAGCCGCCGGCCGGCGCGGACGGTCGCGTGCGTCGTACCCCTGCGGGAGATCGTCGGGTCCGTGGACCGTGGCCCGCACCCCTTCGACCGGAGGTTCGACCCGAGCGCCGACACGGCGTGGGCGAGGTTCGCGGCCGTGCTCCGGGCGCGCAACGACGGCGTGGAGCTGCCTCCGGTGCTGCTGCACCAGGGCTGCGACGGCTACTACGTGCTCGACGGTCACCACCGGGTGGCGGTCGCCCGGGCGCTCGGCGACACCGAGATCAGGGCCGAGGTGGCGGTCGACCCGTCACCGTGTGCGTGACACGCAGGGCGACGGGCGGTGGGTCGGCGAGGTCAGACGTTGAAGCCGAGGGCCCGCAGCATCTCGCGGCCGTCGTCGGTGATCTTGTCCGGACCCCACGGCGGCATCCACACCCAGTTGATCGTGACGTCGTTGACCAGGCCCTCGAGCGCCTGCTCGGTCTGGTCCATGATCACGTCGGTGAGCGGGCAGGCCGCGGACGTCAGCGTCATGTCCAGCACGACGTCCTTGGTGCTCTCGTCCAGGTGCACGTCGTAGACCAGGCCGAGGTCGACGACGTTGATCCCGAGCTCGGGGTCGACGACGTCCTTCATCGCCTCGGTGACCTCGTCCTTGGTCAGCGTGGCGGTGCCACCGGACGTGTCCGCGGTGAGGTCGACCGGGGGAAGGTCGGTGTGGTCGGGCGTGTGGGTCATCGGGACTCCTCGCTAACAACGGGGCTGGCAACCGGGCCTGGCCGCGACGATCTGCGACGTCGCGTCCTTCCAGGCCATCCAGGACAGCAGGGCGCACTTCACGCGCGCCGGGAACTTGGCGACGCCGGCGAAGGCGATGCCGTCCTCCAGCACCTCCTCGTCGGGCTCGACGCCGCCGCGACCCTGCATCAGGGTCAGGAAGCTCTCGTGCACGGCGAGCGCCTCGTGCAACGGCTTGCCGATCACCAGGTCGGTCATCACCGACGTCGCGGCCTGGCTGATCGAGCAGCCTTCCGCGTCGTACGACACGTCCTCGACGACGGCGTCGTCACCCGCGCCGGACAGGTGCACGCGCATGGTGACCTCGTCGCCGCAGGTGGGGTTGACGTGGTGCACCTCGGCTTCGTAGGGCTCGCGCAGACCCTTGTGGTGCGGGTTCTTGTAGTGGTCCAGGATGATCTCCTGGTAGAGCGCGTCGACATCCATGTCAGCCCACCTTGAAGTACTTCTTGGTGTACTCCAACCCCTCGACGAGCGCGTCTATCTCGGACGGCGTGGTGTACAGGTACGACGACATCCGGGTCGAGCTCTGCACCCCGAAGCGCTTGTGCGCGGGCTTCGCGCAGTGGTGCCCGGCGCGTACGGCGATGCCGCGGCTGTCGAGCAGCTGGCTGACGTCGTGCGGGTGCACGCCCTCGATCTCGAAGGAGATCGCGCCACCGCGCAGCGACGGCGTCCTGCGGCCCGAGCACGGTCAGACCGGACACCGTCGAGAGGCCCTCGAGCGCGTAGCGGGTGATCGCCTCCTCGTGCGCACGGACGTTGTCCATGCCGAGTGCGGCGAGGTAGTCGACGGCCGCGCCGAGACCCACGGCCTCGACGATCGGCGGGGTGCCGGCCTCGAACTTGTGCGGGATGCCGGCGTACGTCGACCTCTCCATCGACACGGTGGCGATCATCTCGCCGCCACCGAGGAACGGCGGCAGCTGGTCGAGCAGCGCCCGCCGGCCCCACAGCACCCCGATCCCGGTCGGGCCGGTGACCTTGTGACCGGTGAAGACCAGGAAGTCCACACCCGCCGCCTGGACGTCGACCGGCATCTGCGGCACCGCCTGCGCGCCGTCGACCAGCACCACGGCGCCGACCTCGTGCGCACGCCGCGCGATCTCCGCGACCGGGTTGACGGTGCCGAGCATGTTCGAGACCCAGGTGAGGGCGACGACCTTGGTGCGCTCGGTGATCAGCTCGTCGATGTTCGACAGGTCGAGCCGGCCGTCGTCGGCGATCCCGAACCAGCGCAGCGTCGCGCCCGTGCGCTCGGTGAGCAGCTGCCACGGCACGATGTTGGAGTGGTGCTCCATCTCGGTGATGAGCACCTCGTCGCCCTCGCCGATCGCGAGCGGGCCCTTGGCCCAGGCCAGGGTGTTCGCCACCAGGTTGATCGCCTCGGAGGCGTTCTTGGTGAAGATCACCTCGTCGCGCGACGGCGCGTTCAGGAACGCCGCGACCTTGTCCCGGCCGCCCTCGAAGCCTGCCGTCGACTCCGCGCCGAGCTGGTGCATGGCGCGGGCGACGTTCGCGTTGTGCCGCTCGAGGTGGTCGACCATCGCGTCGATCACGACCTGCGGCTTCTGCGAGGTGTTCGCGCTGTCGAGGTACACCAGGGGGTGCCCGTCGGCCATCGTCCGCTGCAGGATCGGGAAGTCGGCGCGGACGAGGTCGAGCCCGTCCAGCAGCCCCGGCAGTGCCGCGGTGACCGTCATGCCCGTTCCTTCCGTCGTGGTGGGGTGAAGCAGATCAGGCGCTGGCCTTGACGTACTTGTCGTAGCCGCTGGCCTCGAGCTCCTCGGCGAGCTCCGGGCCGCCCTCCTCGGCGATCCTGCCGTCGACGAAGACGTGCACGAAGTCCGGCGTGATGTAGCGCAGGATCCGCGTGTAGTGCGTGATCAGCAGGACGCCGCGGTCGCCCTTGGCCTTGTAGCGGTTGACGCCCTCGGAGACGACCTTGAGCGCGTCGATGTCGAGGCCGGAGTCGGTCTCGTCGAGCACCGCGACCTTCGGCTCGAGCAGCTCGAGCTGGAGGATCTCGTGGCGCTTCTTCTCACCGCCGGAGAAGCCCTCGTTGACGGAGCGGGTCGCGAACGCCGGGTCCATCTTCATCGCCTCCATGGCGGTGTTGACGTCCTTGACCCAGGTGCGGAGCTTGGGGGCCTCGCCGTCGATGGCGGTCTTCGCGGTGCGCAGGAAGTTCGACACCGAGACGCCGGGCACCTCGACGGGGTACTGCATCGCGAGGAACAGCCCGGCGCGGGCGCGCTCGTCGACCTTCATCGCGAGGACGTCCTCGCCGTCGAGGGTCACCGAGCCACCGGTCACGGTGTACTTCGGGTGCCCCGCGATCGAGTAGGCCAGCGTCGACTTGCCCGAGCCGTTGGGCCCCATGATCGCGTGGGTCTCGCCCTCGCGGATGGTGAGGTCGACGCCCTTCAGGATCTCCTTCGGGCCGTCCTCGGTGTCCACGGTCACGTGCAGGTCGCGGATCTCCAGCGTTGCCATCTGTTCTCTTCCTCAGCTCTGTTTCTTCGAAGTCTGTGTGCGGTCGGCGGTCAGTCGACCGAGTTCAGCGGTGCCGTGACGTCGACGAGTACGTCGTCCCCGTCGACCTGGACGGCGTACACGGCCACCGGCTCGGTGGCCGGCGGGCCGGTCGGCTTGCCGGTGCGCAGGTCGAACCGCGAGCCGTGCAGCCAGCACTCGATCTCGCAGCCCTCGACGTCGCCCTCGGACAGCGGGATCGCCGCGTGCGAGCACTCGTCGGCGACGGCGTACCAGTCGTCCCCGTCGTGCACGACGGCCACGTCGGTGCCGTCGACGTCGACGGCCAGCGCGGAGCCGGACGGGACCTCGGCGACGGAGCAGGCGCGGGTGAAGGTCATGCGGACACCACCTCGGCCTGCTTGATGACGTTCTTGGCCAGCTCCGCCTCCACGGTCGCGAGCAGCTTGTCCTCGATCTCCGGGACGCCGATCTTGCGGATGATGTCGGCGAAGAAGCCGTGCACGACCAGGCGGCGCGCCTCGTCCTCGTGGATGCCGCGCGACTGCAGGTAGAACAGCTGCTGGTCGTCGAAGCGGCCGGTCGTGGAGGCGTGGCCGGCGCCGACGATCTCGCCGGTCTCGATCTCGAGGTTCGGGACCGAGTCGGCCTGGCAGCCGTCGGTGAGCACGAGGTTCCGGTTGGACTCGTAGGTCTCGATGCCCTCGGCGACCTTGCGGATCAGCACGTCGCCGATCCACACAGCGTGCGCGCCCTCGCCCTGCAGGGCGCCCTTGTAGTCCACGTTGCTGCGGGTCTTCGGCGCGTTGTGGTCGACGAACAGCCGGTGCTCGAGGTGCTGCCCGGCGTCGGCGAAGTACAGCCCCAGCATCTCGACCTCGCCGCCCGGGCCGGCGTACTCCACGGAGGCGTTGAGCCGGACCAGGTCGCCGCCGAACGACACCGCGACGTGCCGCAGCGTGGCGTCGCGGCCGACCTTGGCGTGCTGGTTGCTGTGGTGCACGGCGTCGTCGGCCCAGTCGGCCACGACCACGAACGTGAGGTGCGCGCCGTCCTCGACGACGACCTCGATGTTCTCGGCCAGCACCGCGGAGCCCTCGAAGCGCAGCACGACCGTCGACCGGCTGTGCGCCTTTGCGGTGACCACGGTGTGCGTCGCGGTGGCCGTCTCGACCCCGTCACCGGTCAGCGTGACCAGCACCGGCTCCTCGAGCTCGGCCTCCTGCGGGATCGTGACTGCCCACGCGACGCCGGCGTCCCGCCACGCCCGGGCGCTGACCCGGTCGGTCGGCACGTAGCCGCTGGACCCACGCAGCGCGCTGTCCCGCTCGATGCGCTCGACGGTGACACCCGCCGGCACCTCGCTCTCGGCGTGCAGCAGCCCGCCGGTCAGGTCGGCGTCCTGGTGGAGCCCACGCAGCCGCTTGAGCGGCGTGAACCGCCAGATCTCCTCGCGGCCGGTCGGGACGGGGTGGGCGTCGACGTCGAAGGACCCCTCCGGGTGCAGGTGGGACGCCACCCGGTCCGAGGTCTCGACAGCCCGGGCCACCGCCGGTGTCTCAGTCACAGTCACTACGTTCGCTTCCTACGTCGGTTGTCGTTGTGCTCGTGCGTCCGCGTGGCCTCCGGGCACCAGCCGCCAGGCCCGCCGGTCGCTGCGGCGGCGCGTCGGAGGCCGCCGGACTGCGCTCGGTGCCGGGCTTCCGGTCTCCGTCCGGCGACCTCCGCCGCGGCCAAGCCGCTCGAGGCTCCCCGGCGGACCCACCGGCTGCAGCCCTGCGAGCCCCGCTGCCGTCGGGGTCAGCCGACAGCCCCCTCCATCTGCAGCTCGATCAGGCGGTTCAGCTCGAGGGCGTACTCCATCGGCAGCTCCTTCGCGATCGGCTCGACGAAGCCGCGCACGATCATCGCCATCGCCTCGTCCTCCTCCATGCCGCGGCTCATCAGGTAGAAGAGCTGGTCGTCGGAGACCTTGGAGACGGTCGCCTCGTGCGCCATGGACACCTCGTCCTCGCGCACGTCGACGTAGGGGTACGTGTCGGAGCGGCTGATCTGGTCGACCAGCAGCGCGTCGCACTTCACGATGCTCGCGGAGTGGTGGGCGCCCTCGTTGACCTGGATCAGCCCGCGGTACGACGTACGGCCGCCTCCGCGCGCCACGGACTTGCTGATGATCGAGGAGGAGGTGTGCGGCGCCGCGTGCACCATCTTGGCGCCGGCGTCCTGGTGCTGGCCCTCGCCGGCGAAGGCGATGGACAGCGTCTCGCCCCGGGCGTGCTCACCCATGAGGTAGACGGCGGGGTACTTCATCGTCAGCTTGGAGCCGATGTTGCCGTCGACCCACTCCATCGTCGCGCCGGCCTCGCAGGTCGCCCGCTTGGTGACCAGGTTGTAGACGTTGTTCGACCAGTTCTGGATGGTCGTGTAGCGGCAGCGGGCGCCCTTCTTGACGATGATCTCGACGACCGCGGAGTGCAGCGAGTCGGAGCTGTAGATCGGCGCCGTGCAGCCCTCGACGTAGTG
This sequence comes from uncultured Actinomycetota bacterium, assembly GCA_963827435.1. Lineage (GTDB taxonomy): Bacteria > Actinomycetota > Actinomycetes > Propionibacteriales > Nocardioidaceae > Nocardioides_B. The sequence goes on along the minus strand of CAWHAU010000017.1, from coordinate 240,349 downwards.
CACGTAGGCGTCCTCGTCGACGATGATCAGGGTCCGCTCGAACTGGCCCATGTTCTCGGTGTTGATCCGGAAGTAGGCCTGCAGCGGGATGTCGACGTGCACGCCCTTCGGCACGTAGATGAACGAGCCGCCGGACCACACCGAGGTGTTCAGCGCGGCGAACTTGTTGTCGCCGACCGGGATCACCGTGCCGAAGTACTCCTGGAAGATCTCCGGGTGCTCGCGCAGCGCGGTGTCCGTGTCGAGGAAGAGCACGCCCTGCTCCTCCAGGTCCTCGCGGATCTGGTGGTAGACGACCTCGGACTCGTACTGCGCCGCGACGCCGGCGACGAGGCGCTGCTTCTCCGCCTCGGGGATGCCGAGCTTGTCGTAGGTGTTCTTGATGTCCTCGGGGAGGTCGTCCCAGGAGGCCGCCTGCTTCTCGGTGGAGCGGACGAAGTACTTGATGTTGTCGAAGTCGATCCCGTCGAGCTCGCCGCCCCAGGTCGGCATCGGCTTGCGGTCGAAGAGCTTGAGGCCCTTCAGGCGCAGGTCGAGCATCCACTGCGGCTCGTTCTTCTTCGACGAGATGTCCCGCACGACCTCCTCGTTGAGGCCACGCCGCGCAGACGCGCCGGCTGAGTCGGAGTCGGCCCAGCCGAACTGGTAGCGGCCGATGCCCTCCAGCTCGGGGTTGCGCTGGTCGATCGTCGTCATGAAGTAACCCTCTCGTGTGACGTGCTCGGGATGCAGGTGGTGCAGACGCCGTCGCCGTGGGCGATGGTGGCGAGGCGCTGGACGTGCCGGCCGAGGACCTTGGAGATGACCTCGGTCTCCGCCTCGCACAGCTGGGGGAACTCGTGCGCCACGTGCGAGACCGGACAGTGGTGCTGGCAGAGCTGCTCCCCCACGGGGCCCTGGCGGACCGACGCGGCGTAGCCGCCCTGGGTGAGCGCCCTGGCAAGCGCCTCCGACGGCTCCAGACCCGGCTCCTCTTCGACAACCGCGTCGTAGTGCTGCTGAATTCCCTCGACGCGGCGCCGGGCGAAGGCGAGGACGGCCTCGTCGCCGCCGGTCTCCGCCATGAACCGGAGCGCCTGGACGGCCAGGTCGTCGTACTGCTGGACGAACCGGTCGCGACCCACCTCGGTGATCGCGAAGACCTTGGCCGGGCGGCCGCGCCCCCGGGTGCCGTAGACCCGCGGCTCGCGGGCCTCGACCGCACCCTCGGCGATCAGGTGGTCGAGGTGGCGCCGGACAGCGGCGGGCGTCAGGTCGAGCCGCTCCGCGAGGACGGCCGCCGTGCTCGGGCCGAGCTCGAGGATCGACCGGGCCACCCGCTCGCGGGTCGGTGCGTCTACCTCGTGGATTTCCACAACATCATTGTGTCGTTATTGGCGTAGGTGTTTCAAATAAGGCTCACCTAACCTCGGGCGGCCGTCCCCGTTGCCAGTTTCCCTGGGTCCCCTGGGAAACCGGCACACCCCCGACGTTGCAACGCTGGGGCTGTGCCCGTTTTTCAGGGTCCCCTGGGAATCCGGCACCCCGCCCGGCTACCTAGACTCAGGGCGTGACAGCTTCCCCGGCCGTGGAGGTCGACGACCTCCGGATGGCGTACGGCGCGACGACGGCCGTCGACGGGCTGAGCCTGACCGTCGCGCGGGGCAGCATCACCGCCGTGCTCGGGCCGAACGGCGCGGGCAAGACCACCACCCTGGAGACGTGCGAGGGCTACCGCAAGCCCCAGGGCGGCAGCGTCCGGGTGCTGGGTCTCGACCCGCAGACCCAGCGGCGCGACCTGCTCCCCCGCATCGGGGTGATGCTGCAGAGCGGCGGCGCCTGGTCCGGGGTGCGCGCGGTCGAGATGCTCCGGCACGTCGCCACGCTGCACGCGCACCCGCTGGACGTGCCGATGCTGGTCGAGCGGCTCGGTCTGGAGTCGTGCGGGCGGACGCCGTACCGCCGGCTCTCGGGGGGCCAGCAGCAGCGGCTCGCCCTGGCGATGGCGGTCGTCGGCCGCCCGGAGCTGGTCTTCGTCGACGAGCCGACCGCCGGCATGGACCCGCAGGCCCGCCGCGCCACCTGGGCGCTGCTCGCCGAGCTCCGACGGGACGGCGTCACGATCGTGCTGACCACCCACTACATGGACGAGGCCGAGCGGCTCGCCGACCAGGTGCACGTCATCGACCACGGGCGGCTGATCGCCTCGGGCAGCCCGTACGAGCTCACCCGCGGCACCGGCAGCAGCACGATCCGGCTGGTGGTCACCGAGCCGTTCCCGCCGGACGCGCCCGCGTCGCTGCAGGCCACCCTCGGCGCGGGCACGGAGGTGCGGCCGGTCAGCGCACACAGCCTGCTGATCACCGGACCGGCCGACGCCAGCACGCTGGCCAAGGTGTCGGCCTGGTGCGACGAGCAGGGCGTGCTGCCGGAGTCGCTGACCCTCGGCCAGCGCACCCTCGAGGACGTGTTCCTGCAGATCACCGGGCGGGAGCTGGTCCCGTGAGCGTCGACCGCAGCGATCCGCCGGGGACGTTCGCACCCCGGCCGGGCGCCGCGCCGCTGTCCCGGATGGTGCTCGCGCAGGCCCGGATGGAGACCCGGCTGCTGCTCCGCAACGGGGAGCAGCTGCTCCTCGCGGTGGTGGTCCCGCTCATCGTGCTGGTCGGCGGGATCACCGCGGCCCGGCACTTCCACCTGACCTTCAGCCACAGCCCGGTCGACACCCTCACCCCGGGCGTCCTCGCCCTGGCGGTGATGTCGACGAGCTTCACGTCGCTGGCGATCGCCACCGGCTTCGAGCGGCGCTACGGGGTCATCAAGCGGCTGGGCGCCTCGCCGCTCCCGCGGTCCGGGCTGCTCGCCGGCAAGGTGGGCGCCCTGCTGGTGGTCGAGCTGTTCCAGTTCGTGGTGATCGGTGCCGCGGCCCTCGTCCTCGACTGGTCCCCGAGCCTGTCGCCGGTCGGTCTGCTGGGCGCGCTGCTCTGCATCCTGCTGGGCACGGCGGCGTTCGCCTCGTTCGGCCTGTTCGTCGCCGGGGCGCTGCGCGCCGAGGCGACGCTGGCCGCCGCGAACCTGATCTACCTGCTGCTGCTGGCCGGTGGTGCCGTGGTGTTCCCGGCCGACTCCTACGGCCCGGCCGCCGGGGTGCTGGCGCTGCTGCCGTCGGGAGCGCTCGGCACCGGCCTGCGCACCGCGCTGCTCGACGCCGGGCTGCCCGTCGTACCCCTGCTGGTGCTGGCGGCGTGGACGGTCGTCGGTACGGCGCTCACCGCGCGCACCTTCAAGTGGGAGTGACCCTCAGACGCGGAAGATCCGGTCCGCCAGCCAGCGACGCCACCGGCGGCGCGAGCCGGGCACCGGGAGCGGCGGGGAGCCGAAGCGGCCAGGCTCCTTCGTGGACGGTGTGAAACCGAGGTCCATCGGCGGGATGAACGACATCGGCGGCCCCCTTCTCGTGCTCCGAGTATGCGGCGTCGTGGCCCAGGTCACCAGAGCCGAAGGGCCCCGTTCTCCTGCCGGCGACCGCGGCTAACGTTCTGCCTGTGACCGGCATCCAGGAGGCCCTCGCCCCACACGCCAGCCGCGCCTGGGCGCAGCGGTGGATGCGCCCGGCTGCCGTGTCCTCCCTCGTCGTCAACGTGCTGATCGTCGTGACCGGCGGAGTGGTCCGGCTGACCGGCTCCGGCCTCGGCTGCCCGACCTGGCCACGGTGCACCGAGCAGTCGTTCGTGCCGCACCGGGCCATGGGCGTCCACAGCGCGATCGAGTTCGGCAACCGGTTGCTGACCTTCGCCGTCGCCGCGGTCGCGATCGCGACGTTCGTGATCGCCTGGCGCTACGGCCGCGCCACCGTCCTCCGGCTCGCCTTCCTGCTGGCGCTCGGCGTCCCCGCCCAGGCGGTCATCGGCGGGATCACGGTGCTCACCGACCTCAACCCGTGGATCGTGTCCTTCCACCTGCTCGTCTCGCTGGCGATGGTCGGACTCGCGGTCGTCCTGATCCGGCGGCTCGACGAGGGCGACGGCCCACCGCGGGCGCTGGTGGCACCGGGGGTCGTCTGGCTGACCCGGGCGACGTTCGTGACCGCGTGGGCGGTGCTGTACGTCGGCACGGTCGTCACCGGCAGCGGCCCGCACGCCGGCGACGTCAAGGCGCCTCGCAACGGGCTCGACCCGCGGGCGCTCACCCAGCTGCACACGGATCTGGTGTTCCTGCTCGTCGGGCTGACGGTCGCGGCCGTGCTGGTCGTCCGCTCGACCGGCACCCCCTCCGTCGTACGACGGGCGGCGGGCACGTTGCTCGCCGTCGAGGTGGCGCAGGGGGCGATCGGCTTCGTGCAGTACGCCACCGACCTGCCCGTGCTGCTCGTCGCCGCGCACCTGCTCGGCGCCGCCCTGCTGTCGGCCGCCGTCACCTGGCTGCTGGTGAGCGTCCGCGTCCGGACATGAAGAAAGCGGGTCCGTCCTGGCGCCCCCGTGACACCGGTCAGGACCCGCTCACGAGAAGAGACGCACCAGAGGCCGCAAAGGTTGGCAAGGTCGGTCAGATTGTTTCTGCGCGGAGCCGGGCGAACTCGTCGGCCAGCGCGGCGGGCGTGTAGTGGGCGTTGAGCCCGCTCGGGTTCGGCAGCACCCACACCCGCGTCGAGCCGATGCACAGATCCTGCGCGCCGACCGCCGCGCGAGGCTGCCCGAAGGCGGTCCGGTAGGCCGTCACGCCGACGATCGCGAGCCAGGCGGGCTCCAGGGCGACGACCTTCGCGCGGAGCGAGGCCCCGCCGGCGAGCAGCTCCTCGCGGGTCAGCTCGTCGGCGCGCGCCGTCGCCCTCGGGACCACGTTGGTGACGCCGAGCCGCAGGTCCAGCAGCTCCTCCTGCTCGTCCGGCCGCAGCTGTCGCGGCGTGAAGCCGGAGCGGTGCAGCGCGGGCCAGAACCGGTTGCCGGGGCGGGCGAAGTGGTGACCGGTCCAGGCGGACACCAGGCCGGGGTTGATCCCGCTGAACAGCACGGTGAGCCCGGGGCCGGCCACGTCCGGGAGCAGCCGGTCGCGTGCCGACTCGAGCTGCTCGCGGGTCGGGCTCACGACTCCTCGGCCACCAGGTGCTCGAGCACCAGCAGGTCCCGCGGGCTCCGGCGCCAGGTGCGGCCGGCTGTCGCCCGCAGCCGCTGCAGCGCCCGGTCGGTGTCCAGCCACACCGGTGTCAGGCGCAGGTCGCACTCGTAGTCGTCGAGGGTCTGGGCCCGGAGCTCGTCGTGCACGTGGCAGGTGAAGTACCGCGACGTCATGGTGAACACGTCGATGTCCGGCTCCTTGGCGGGCGTGTGCTCGACGACCTCGCCGAAGGCACCGGTGACCTCCCGGACCACCGCCCCGGTCTCCTCGAGGACCTCGCGCCGCAGCGCCTCCTCGAGCGACTCCCCCGGCTCGACGCCGCCGCCGGGCAGGGCCAGGTCGCCGTCGGACGACTCGACGAGCAGCAGCTGCCCGGTCCGTCGTACCAGGGCGCGGACGGCGAGGCGGTGCAGCTCGGAGCCGGAGGCGGGCGTGCCGGGGTGCCGCAGCGTCGCCAGCCGGCGCATCAGCGGGTGATCAGCGGGTCGAGCGCGACGGCGACGAACAGCAGCGAGAGGTACATGTTCGACCAGTGGAACAGCCGCATCGGCTTGAGCGCGACGACGTCGTCCGGGTCGGCGGCGTTGCGCGCCCGGCCGAGCAGCAGGTGCGACTCGACCAGGAACGCCGCACCGAGGCCGACCGCCACGACGGGGTAGAACCAGCCGGTGCCGGCGACCGGCCACAGGACGATCGAGGTCGCGACCATGACGTAGGAGTAGGCGACGATCTGCCGGGCCACCTCGAGCGCTCCCGCCTTGACCGGCAGCATCGGCACGTCGGCCGCGGCGTAGTCCTCGCGGTAGCGGATCGCCAGCGCCCAGAAGTGCGGCGGGGTCCAGAAGAACACCACCAGGAACAGCACGACCGGCGCCCAGGCGAGCTCGCCGGTCACCGCCGTCCAGCCGATCAGTGCCGGGAAGCAGCCTGCGGCGCCGCCCCAGACGATGTTCTGGGTGGTGCGGCGCTTGAGGATCATCGTGTAGCCGACGACGTAGAAGACGTTCGCGGCCAGCGCGAGTCCCGCCGACAGCCAGTTCACCAGCAGCCCGAGCCACAACGTCGAGACCACGCCCAGCGCCAGCCCGAAGACCAGGGCGGCACGGGTGGAGACGATGTGCCGCGGCAGCGCCCGCCGTCGGGTACGTCGCATCCGCTCGTCGATGTCCGCGTCGTAGACGCAGTTGAGGGCGTTGGCCGAGCCGGCCGACAACGTGCCGCCCAGCACCGTCGCGACGACCAGCCCCAGGGACGGCACGCCGCGCTGGGCCAGGAACATCACCGGCACTGTCGTCAGCAGGAGAAGCTCGATGATGCGCGGCTTCATGAGCCCGACGTAGGCCCCGAGGACGTCGCGTGCCGACGGGCCGCCGGTCCGCGGCTGCACGGACACGTGGGGGTCGACGGCGGTCAAGGAGAACCTCGGCAGGGTGGACGTCAGCGGTCATGCCGGGCGTTTACCTTGCCGCCCGACGGGCACCCGTGAGTCTAGTGGTCCGCGCCGTCCGGACCGTCATCGGGCGAGCGTGGGACGCTGTGCCGCTCCTCACCCGGTCTGAGTAGGCTCAGACCCGTCGAACCACCCAGTGTCGCTGTGAGAGGACCAACCACGTGAGCAAGCTCGATTGGACTGACCTTGACCAGCGCGCGGTCGACACCGCCCGCGTGCTCGCCATGGACGCGGTGCAGAAGGTCGGGAACGGACACCCCGGCACCGCGATGAGCCTGGCACCCGTGGCGTACACGTTGTTCCAGAAGGCGATGCGGCACAACCCGGCCAACCCCGACTGGGTGGGCCGCGACCGGTTCGTGCTGTCCGCCGGGCACAGCAGCATCACGCTGTACACCGAGCTGTTCCTCGCCGGCTTCGGTCTCGAGCTCGACGACCTCAAGTCGCTGCGCACCTGGGGCAGCAAGACCCCCGGGCACCCCGAGCACGGGCACACGGCCGGCGTCGAGACCACGACCGGCCCGCTCGGCCAAGGCGTCGGCAACGCGGTCGGCATGGCGATGGCGGCCCGCCGCGAGCGCGGCCTGTTCGACCCGGAGGCGGCGCCGGGCGAGAGCCCCTTCGACCACCAGATCTACGCCATCGCCAGCGACGGCGACCTCGAGGAGGGCGTCAGCTCCGAGGCGTCGTCCATCGCCGGCGTCCAGCGGCTCGGCAACCTCACCCTCATCTACGACGACAACGACATCTCGATCGAGGGTGGCACCGACATCGCGTTCACCGAGGACGTGGCGAAGCGCTACGAGGCCTACGGCTGGGACGTGCACCGCATCGACTGGACCAACGACGGCACCCGCTACGAGGAGAACGTCCAGGAGCTGTGGGACGCCCTCGAGAAAGCGCGGCGGGTGACCGACAAGCCCAGCTTCATCGCGCTGCGCACGATCATCGCCTGGCCGGCACCGAACGCGCAGGGCACCGGCAAGTCGCACGGCTCGGCCCTCGGCGAGGAGGAGGTCGCGGCCACCAAGAAGATCCTCGGCTTCGACCCGCTCCAGACCTTCGAGGTGCCCCCCGAGGTCATCGAGCACACCCGCAAGGCCCTCGAGCGCGGCAAGCAGGCCGAGGCCGAGTGGCAGGAGTCCTTCGACGCGTGGGCCAAGCGCTACCGGCAGCGCAAGGAGCTGTTCGACCGGATGCGCGCCCGCGAGCTGCCGGCCGGCTGGGAGAAGGCGCTGCCGTCCTACCCCGCCGACCCGAAGGGCATCGCGACCCGCAAGGCGTCCGGCGAGGTGCTCTCCGCGATCGCCCCCGAGCTGCCCGAGCTGTGGGGCGGCTCGGCCGACCTGGCCGAGTCCAACAACACGACCCCCAAGGGCCAGCCGTCGTTCATCCCCGCGGACCTGTCCACCAAGGACTTCTCGGGTGACGAGTACGGCCGGGTGCTGCACTTCGGCATCCGCGAGCACGGCATGGGCTCGGTGATGAACGGCATCGCGCTGCACGGCGGCACCCGCGTGTACGGCGGCACGTTCCTCGTCTTCTCCGACTACATGCGCGGCGCGGTCCGGCTCGCGTCGCTGATGCAGATCCCGGTGACCTACGTCTGGACCCACGACTCGATCGGCCTCGGCGAGGACGGCCCGACCCACCAGCCGGTCGAGCACCTCACCGCCCTGCGTGCGATCCCCGGCCTGGACGTCGTACGCCCGGCGGACGCCAACGAGACCGTGGCGGCGTGGAAGGCGATCCTCGAGAACACCGCCAACCCCGCGGGTCTGGTGCTCACCCGGCAGAACGTCCCCACGTTCCCCCGTGGCGAGGAAGGTTTCGCGACCACCGAGGGTGTCGCCCGCGGCGGCTACGTCCTGGTCGATGCCGAGGGCGGCGCCCCCGACGTGATCCTGATCGCGACCGGCTCCGAGGTGCAGCTCGCCGTCGAGGCGCGCAGCACCCTGGCCGAGAAGGGCATCGCGGCGCGCGTCGTCTCGATGCCGTGCCGCGAGTGGTTCGACCGGCAGGAGCAGTCCTACCGCGACACGGTCCTCCCGCCGATCGTGAAGGCGCGGGTGAGTGTCGAGGCCGGCATCGCCATGAGCTGGCGCGACCTGGTGGGGTCCACCGGCCGGTGCGTCTCGCTCGAGCACTACGGCGCGTCGGCGGACTACGCCACGATCTACCGCGAGTTCGGAATCACGGCCGAGGCGGTCGCGTTGGCCGCGGAGGGAAGCATCGCCGACTCGCAGGGCTGAGCACCCGGCCCAAGCACCTGGCCCAAGCACCCACAGCAACTGAATACCGAGAACCCGGGAGGAATCCGATGTCTGAACGACTCAAGGCTCTGGCGGACGCGGGAGTGTCCATCTGGCTCGACGACCTGTCCCGTGAGCGCATCGAGACCGGGAACCTCGTCGACCTCGTGAAGAACAGCTTCGTCGTGGGGGTCACCACCAACCCCACGATCTTCGCCTCCGCACTCTCCGACGGCGAGCGGTACGACGACCAGGTCCGCGAGCTCGCGGCGCAGGGCAAGGATGCGGAGGAGGCGATCTTCTCGATCACCACCACCGACGTCCGCGACGCCTGCGACGTGCTCAAGGAGACCTTCGACGCGAGCGGCGGCGTCGACGGACGCGTCTCCATCGAGGTCTCCCCCGGCCTGGCCCACGACGGCGAGGCGACCATCGCGTCGGCCAAGCAGCTGTGGAAGGAGGTCGACCGGGAGAACCTCTTCATCAAGATCCCCGCGACGACCGCGGGTGGCCCGGCCATCACCGACGTGCTCGGCGAGGGCATCAGCGTCAACGTCACCCTGATCTTCGGGCTCGACCGCTACGACGCAGTCATGGACGCCTACCTCGAGGGTCTCGAGAAGGCCAAGGCCAACGGCAAGGACCTGTCCAAGATCCACTCGGTCGCGTCCTTCTTCGTGTCCCGTGTCGACACCGAGATCGACAAGCGGCTCGACGCGTCCGGCGACCCGCAGGCCGGCAACCTCAAGGGCCTGGCCGGCATCGCGAACGCCCGGCTCGCCTACGAGGCCTACGAGAAGAAGTTCGCCGGCGAGCGCTTCGCGGCGCTCAAGGCCGACGGCGCGAACACCCAGCGGCCGCTGTGGGCGTCCACCGGTGTCAAGAACCCCGACTACCGCGACACGATGTACGTCGCCGACCTCGTGGTCGCCAACATCGTGAACACCATGCCGGAGAAGACCATGCTGGCCTTCGCCGACCACGGCGAGGTGCTGGGCGACATGGTCACCACCAAGTACGACGAGGCGCGTCAGGTCATGGCGGACCTGGCCAAGCTCGGCGTCGACTACGACGACGTGATCACCACGCTCGAGCGTGAGGGCGTCGACAAGTTCGTCGCGTCGTGGGACGAGCTCGTCGAGACGGTCAAGGGCCAGCTCGAGGGCGCGAAGCAGTGAGCGAGACCCTCGAGGTCGCGGCCACCGGTGCCGCGGCCGACGCGATCCGTGCCCACGTGCCGGCCCTGGTCGAGGAGGGCTTCGCCGGGAAGCTCTTCGCGCAGGACGCGACGCTGTGGGGTCCCGAGGCCGAGGAGGAGTCCGCGAAGCGGCTCTCCTGGGTCACCCTCCCCCGGACGTCGCGGCCGCTGGTCGGCGAGGTGTCGGCGCTGCGCAGCGAGCTCAACGACGCCGGCATCGACCACGTCGTGCTCTGCGGCATGGGCGGCTCGTCGCTGGCTCCGGAGGTGATCTGCGCGTCGTACGGCGTCGAGCTGACCGTCCTGGACTCCAGCAACCCCGACCAGGTCCGGGCCGCCGTCGCCGACCGGCTCGACCGCACGGTCGTGGTGGTGTCCAGCAAGTCCGGCTCCACCGTCGAGACGGATTCGCAGAAGCGGGCCTACGAGCAGGCCTTCACCGACGCCGGCATCGACCCGGCCACCCGGATCGTCATCGTCACCGACCCGGGCTCCCCGCTCGACAAGGCGTCGCGCGAGGCGGGCTACCGCGTGGTGAACGCCGACCCCGACGTGGGCGGCCGCTACTCGGCGCTGACCGCGTTCGGCCTCGTGCCGAGCGGCCTCGCCGGAGCCGACATCGCGACCCTGCTCGACGAGGCCGAGGCGGTCTCCGACCTGCTGGCCGACGACGACGAGGCCAACCCCGGCCTGCGGCTGGCCGCCGCGATGGCCGGCACCAGCCCGCTGCGCAACAAGCTCGTGCTCGTCGACCAGGGCTCCGGGCTCGTCGGGTTCGCCGACTGGGCCGAGCAGCTGATCGCGGAGAGCACCGGCAAGCAGGGCACCGGCGTGCTGCCGGTCGTGGTCCCCGACGACTCCGCGCCCGAGGTCGCGCTGCCCCCGCACGACGTGACCGTGGCGCGGCTCGTCGACGACGGCGACGACGACGCCGGCACCACCGGGGACGCCGAGCACGACCCCGACGACACCGCCGACGGCTCGGCCGGGTCGGACGTGGCCGTCACCGGGCCGCTCGGCGCCCAGATGCTGCTCTGGGAGGTCGCGACCGCGGCCGCCGGGCGGCTGCTCGGCATCAACCCGTTCGACCAGCCCGACGTGGAGAGCGCCAAGATCGCGGCCCGCTCGATGCTCGAGGGCGAGCCGGACACCACGCCGCCGGCGTTCACCGACGGCCCCGTGGAGGTGCGCGCCCTCGGCGGCGACTGGCTCGGGTCGGCGTCCACGCTGACCGACGCGGTCACGGCACTGCTCGCCCAGGTCGACGGCCAGCAGGGGTACGTCGCCGTGATGGCCTATCTCGACCGGCTCCAGCACGCCGACCTGGCCGACGTACGCAACACGCTGGCGCACCGGGTCCGGCGGCCGGTCACGTTCGGCTGGGGTCCGCGGTTCCTCCACTCCACCGGCCAGTTCCACAAGGGTGGCCCGGCCGAGGGTGTCTACCTGCAGATCACGGCCGACCCGGCCGAGGACCTGCCGGTGCCCGGCAAGGACTACACGTTCGGGCGGCTCATCGCGGCCCAGGCCGCCGGGGACGCCAGCGTGCTCGCCGACCACGGGCGGCCGGTGCTCCGGCTGCACCTGACCGACCTCGCGGCGGGCGTCGCGGCGGTGCGGGCGGCCCTGCAGTGAGCCCGGTCGACCGGGTCGCGGGGAGCACGGTCGCCAACCCGCTGCGCGACCCGCAGGACCGGCGGCTGCCGCGCATCGCCGGCCCCTGCGGAATGGTCATCTTCGGTGTCACCGGCGACCTGTCGCGCAAGAAGGTGATGCCGGCGATCTACGACCTGGCCAGCCGTGGCCTGCTGCCGCCGGGCTTCTCGCTGGTCGGCTACGCCCGGCGGGACTGGGCCGACCAGGACTTCGCCCAGGTCGTGCACGACTCGGTGAAGGAGTACGCCCGCACCGAGTTCCGCGAGGAGGTCTGGCAGCAGCTGGCCGAGGGCTTCCGGTTCGTGCAGGGCGACTTCGCCGACGACGTCGCGTTCGACACCCTGCGCCAGACGATCCTCGACCTCGACCGGGTCCGCGGCACCGGCGGCAACCACGCGTTCTACCTGTCGATCCCGCCGCGGTTCTTCCCCGACGTGATCGGCCAGCTCAAGGAGCACGGTCTCGCCGAGCCGGACCCGGGCTCGTGGCGACGGGTGGTCGTGGAGAAGCCCTTCGGGTCCGACCTGGAGACCGCGCGGCGGCTCAACGCGATCATCTCCGAGGTGTTCCCGCCGGAGTCGGTGTTCCGCATCGACCACTACCTCGGCAAGGAGACCGTCCAGAACATCCTCGCGATGCGGTTCGCGAACGCCATGTTCGAGCCGATCTGGAACTCCAACTACGTCGACCACGTGCAGATCACGATGGCCGAGGACATCGGCATCGGCGGCCGGGCCGGCTACTACGACGGCATCGGCGCCGCCCGCGACGTCATCCAGAACCACCTGCTCCAGCTGATGGCCCTGATCGCGATGGAGGAGCCCACCTCCTTCGACGCGCACAGCCTGCGGCTCGAGAAGCAGAAGGTGCTGGCGTCCGTCGTACTCCCCCGACGGCTGGACCTCGCGACCGCCCGCGCGCAGTACACCGAGGGCTGGGCCGGCGGCCGCAACGTGATCGGCTACACCCAGGAGCAGGACATCCCGAAGGACTCCACGACGGAGACCTTCGCGGCCATCAAGCTCGGGATCGAGACCCGCCGGTGGGCAGGGGTGCCGTTCTACCTGCGGCACGGCAAGCGGCTGGCGCGGCGGGTCACCGAGGTGGCCGTCGTGTTCAAGCGGGCGCCGCACCTGCCGTTCACCGAGACCTCGACCGAGGAGCTCACCCAGAACGCGCTGGTCATCCGGATCCAGCCCGACGAGGGCGTGACCCTGCGGTTCGGCTCCAAGGTCCCGGGCAGCGCCATGGAGATCCGTGACGTGAACATGGACTTCGCGTACGGCGGCTCGTTCACCGAGTCCTCGCCGGAGGCCTACGAGCGGCTCATCCTCGACGTGCTCCTGGGCGATCCGCCGCTGTTCCCGCAGCACGAGGAGGTCGAGCTGTCCTGGAAGATCCTCGACCCGATCGTCGACTACTGGGCGTCGCGCGGGCGGCCGGACACCTACGAGGCCGGCACCTGGGGCCCCGAGTCGGCGGCGAAGATGCTGGCCCGTGACGGCCGGACCTGGAGACGTCCATGACCTCACCCCACGAAGACACTCGCTCCGCTCCCGACTCCGCAGGCACCCCGAGATGATCGAGCTCACCGACACCAACTCCGGCGAGATCGCCGCCGAGTTCATCCGCGCCCGCCGCCGGTCCGGCAGCCCGGCCATGGGGATGGTCATGACCCTCGTCATCGTCGCCGACGAGAAGGCCTCGGAGGAAGCGATGGTCGTGGCCCGGTCGGCGTCCCGGGAGCACCCCTCGCGCATCCTCAGCGTCGTCTTCGGCGACCGGCGCGGCGCCCCCCGGGTCGACGCCCAGGTCGGCATCGGCTCGGGCCTCTCCGGCGAGCGCGCGCAGATCCGGCTCTCCGGCGAGGTCACCAAGCACCCCGCCTCCGTGGTGCTGCCGCTGCTGCTGCCGGACTCGCCGGTCGCGGTCTGGTGGCCCGGCAGCGCCCCCGACGACCCGGCGAACGACCCGCTCGGCCGGCTCGGCACCCGCCGGATCACCGACGCGGCATCGGTGCCCACCAGCAAGGCGAAGGCGATGCTCACGCAGTGCCACAACTACGCGCCGGGCAACACCGACCTCGCCTGGACCCGGATCACCGGCTGGCGGGCGCTGCTCGCCGCGGCCCTCGACCAGCACCCCGGACAGGTGCTGTCCGCGTCGGTCACCGCCGAGCGGATCAGCCCGAGCGCGGACCTGCTCGGCGCCTGGCTCGGCGACCGCCTCAGGTGCGAGGTCACCCGCAAGAACTCCCAGGGCCCCGGCATCACCGGTGTCGTGCTGAGCACCAGGCAGGGCGACGTGACCATCACCCGCTTCGACGGCCGTCTCGCGACGCTGTCGTCGCCCAACCAGCCGGACCGGCCGGTCGCGCTGAAGCGGCGGGACCTCGACGAGCTGCTCTCCGAGGAGCTGCGCCGCCTCGACCCGGACGACGTGTACGCCGCGACCGCGAAGCACATGGCCAAGACCGGGTCGCGGGCCGCACCGAAACCCACGAAGAAGTCCACCAAGAAGGCCGCAACCAAGGCCGCCAAGAAGGGCTGACATGTCGAAGCCGGAGATCGAGACCTTCCCCTCCCCCGAGGCCCTCGCGGCCGCCGTGGCCGGACGGCTGGTCGTCCGGCTCGCGGCCGTCCAGGCCGCCGGACGCACCCCCGCCGTGGGCCTGACCGGCGGCACCATCGCCGAGAAGATCCACGAGGCCGTCGTCGCGGCCACGGAGGGCCACGAGGACGTCGACTGGTCGAACGTGGACTTCTGGTGGGGCGACGACCGCTACGTGCCCGCGGACGACGACGGGCGCAACGCCAAGCAGGCCCGCGAGGTGATGCTGGACCGGCTCGACGTGGACGAGCGACGGGTGCACGAGATGCCGGCCAGCGACGGCCCGCACGACAGCCTCGAGGACGCCGCCGAGGCGTACGGCGACGAGGTCCGCCGGCTCGGCAGCGGCCAGTTCGACGTACTCATGCTCGGCGTGGGGCCCGATGGTCACGTGGCGTCGCTGTTCCCGGGCTACCCCCAGCTCGACGTCGACGACACCATCGCCGTACCGGTCACCGACTCCCCCAAGCCGCCGCCGGAGCGGATCACCCTGACCTTCGGCGCGCTCAACCGCAGCAGCGAGGTGTGGTTCGTGGTCTCCGGCGAGGGCAAGGCCGACGCCGTCGCGAAGGCACTCGCCGACGGCACCGACCTGCACGACATCCCCGCGGTCGGGGTCACCGGCCAGGACAGCACCGTCTGGTTCGTCGACGAGGCCGCCGCTTCCCGGCTCTGACGCTGGCGCGGGTGCCAGATTCCCAGGGCCCCCTGTTAAACCAGCACACCCCCGGCGTTGCAACGCTGGGGGTGTGACAGTTTCCCTGGGCCCCCAGGGAATCCGGCACTCGGCTCAGAAGACGATGTCGCCCCGCTTGCGGCGGTCGCGCAGGGTCTGGATCGCCTCGTCGAGGATGTCCTCGGCCTCCTTGTCGGAGCGACGCTCCTTCACGTAGGCGAGGTGCGTCTTGTAGGGCTCGATCTTCGGCGGCGGGGGCGGGTTGTCCGAGTCCAGGCTGGCCGGCAGGCCGCACCGCGGGCAGTCCCAGGACTCCGGGATCTGCGCCTCGACGGCGAACGTGATCACGGACTCGTGCTCGTGTGCGCAGAAGTAGACGACGCGCTGCCGGGGAGCGGCCTCGCCGCGTTCCGCCTCGCCCATCGGACCTGCACCGACCCGGCTGCCCCGGATCGCGTTGCCACCACCTGCTGCCACGCTTCGTGCTCCTGTCAGGAAATGCTGTCGATCGTGTCCGGGAAGGGGTAGCTCAGCCCTGTGCCTTGAGCAGCAGACCGAGCGCGATGATGCAGGCGAACCAGATCACACCGGCTCCGATGGTGATCCGGTCGAGGTTCCGCTCGGCGACCGACGAGCCGCCCAGCCCGCTCGAGACGCCGCCCCCGAACATGTCAGACAGACCGCCGCCCCGCCCCTTGTGCAGCAGCACGAGGAGGATGAGGAGGAGGCTGGTCAAGATGAGCAGCACAGTGAAGGTGATGATCACGGTGGGAAAGCCTAACTCACGTGTTGGGTGTCAGATGACAGGCATGTCGTAAAAACGGCAGACTCCGCCGAACTCGTCGGCCTTGAGGCTCGCGCCCCCGACCAGAGCGCCGTCGACGTCGGTCTTCTCCATGATCCCCGCGACGTTCGAGGCCTTCACGGAGCCGCCGTAGAGGATGCGTACGGCGGCCGCCGCGTCCTCGGACCACGCCTCGGCGATGCGCGCACGGATCGCGGCGCAGACCTCCTGCGCGTCCTCCGGTGTCGCCACCTCGCCGGTGCCGATCGCCCACACGGGCTCGTAGGCGATCACCAGGGCGCCGACCTGCGCGGCGTCCAGCCCGGCGAGCGACCCGTCGACCTGCGCGAGAGTGTGCTCGACGTGACGGCCCTCCTTGCGCACGTCGAGGCCCTCGCCCACGCACACGATCGGCGTCATCTTCGCCCCGATCGCCTTCTTGGCCTTGGCGTTGACGGTCTCGTCGGTCTCACCGTGGTGCTCACGCCGCTCGGAGTGCCCGACGACGACGTAGCTGCAGCCGAGCTTGGCCAGCATGCCCGCGGAGATCTCGCCGGTGTACGCCCCCTCGTCCTGGGTGGAGACGTCCTGAGCGCCGTACTTGATCTCCAGCCGGTCGCCGTCGACCAGCGTCTGCACGCTGCGCAGGTCGGTGTACGGCGGCAGCACCGCGACCTCGACCTTGCCGAAGTCGTGCTTCTTGTCCGAGAGCGTCCAGGCGAGCTTCTGGACCAGCACCACCGCTTCCTGGTGGTTGAGGTTCATCTTCCAGTTGCCCGCCATCAAGGGGACGCGGCTGTGCTTCGGCAAAGGGGATCCTTCGGTTGTGGGTGGTCTCGACAGGCCCGACCAGCCGGTCAGGAGAGCACGTCGATGCCGGGCAGGGGCTTGCCCTCGAGGTACTCCAGGCTCGCACCGCCGCCCGTGGAGATGTGCCCGAAGGCGGACTCGTCGAAGCCGAGGCGGCGTACGGCGGCCGCGGAGTCGCCGCCGCCGACCACGGACAGCCCGTCGACCTTCGTGAGCGCCTCCGCGACGGCGCGGGTGCCGGCCGCGAAGGCGTCGAACTCGAAGACACCCATCGGGCCGTTCCAGAAGACCGTCCTCGCCCCGGACAGCGCGTCGGCGAAGGCCTTCCCGGAGTCCGGGCCGATGTCGAGGCCGAGCTGGTCGGACGGGATCCCGTCGGCGGGTACGACGGTCGGGGTGGCGTCGGCCTTGAACTCCGGCGCGACCACGATGTCGGTCGGGAGCACGATCCGCACGCCCGACTCCTCGGCCCGCTGGAGGTAGGACCGGCAGGTGTCGAGCTGGTCCTCCTCGAGCAGGCTCTTGCCGACCTCGTGGCCCTGGGCCTTGAGGAAGGTGAACACCATCCCGCCGCCGATCAGCAGCGTGTCGGCCTTGCCGAGAAGGTTGTCGATCACGCCGAGCTTGTCGGAGACCTTGGAGCCGCCGAGCACCACGACGTAGGGCCGCTCGGGATCCTCGGTGAGCCGGCGCAGCACCGAGATCTCGGTCTCGACCAGGCCGCCCATGGCGTGCGGCAGCCGCTGCGCCACGTCGTACACCGACGCCTGCTTGCGGTGCACGACCCCGAACCCGTCGCTGACGAACGCGTCCGCGAGCGCCGCGAGCTCGTCGGCGAAGGCGCCCCGCACCGCGTCGTCCTTGCTGGTCTCGCCCTCGTTGAACCGGACGTTCTCGAGGACGGCCACCTGGCCGTCCTCGAGGCCGGCGACGACGGCCTTGGCCGAGTCGCCGACGGTGTCCTCCGCGAACGCGACGTCGGCACCGAGCAGCTCACCGAGCCGGGCGGCGACCGGTCGCAGGGAGTACTGCGGGTCGGGCGCGCCCTTGGGCCGGCCGAGGTGCGCGACCACGATCACCCGGGCGCCCGCGTCCGCGAGCTCCTTGATGGTCGGGACGCTGGCGCGGATCCGCCCGTCGTCGGTGATCCGGCCGTCCTCGAGCGGGACGTTGAGGTCGGACCGGACCAGGACGCGCTTGCCGCGGAGGTCGCCGAGCTTGTCGAGCAGCGACATCCTCAGAGGCTCTCGCCGACGAACGTGATCAGGTCGGCGAGGCGGTTGGAGTAGCCCCACTCGTTGTCGTACCAGCCGACGACCTTGACCTGGTTGCCGATCACCTTGGTCAGGCCCGCGTCGAAGATGCACGAGTGCGGGTCGGTGACGATGTCGGCGGACACGATCGGGTCCTCGGTGTACTTCAGGAAGCCCTTGAGCTCGCCCTCGGCCGCGGCCTTCACCGCGGCGTTGACCTCCTCGACCGAGGTCTCCCGGCCGGCCTCGAAGGACAGGTCGGTCGCGGAGCCGGTCGGCACCGGGACGCGCAGCGCGTAGCCGTCGAGCTTGCCCTTGAGCTCGGGCAGCACCAGGCCGATGGCCTTGGCCGCACCGGTCGAGGTCGGCACGATGCTGAGCGCGGCGGCGCGGGCGCGGCGCAGATCCTTGTGCGGCGCGTCCTGGAGGTTCTGGTCCTGCGTGTAGGCGTGGATCGTGGTCATCAGGCCCTTGACGATCCCGAACTCGTCGTTGAGCGCCTTGGCCATCGGGCCGAGGCAGTTCGTGGTGCAGGACGCGTTCGAGATGATGTGGTGCGCGTCGGCGTCGTACTGCTTGTGGTTGACGCCCATCACGATCGTGACGTCCTCGTTCTTCGCCGGCGCCGAGATGATGACCTTCTTGGCGCCGCCGTCGATGTGCGCCTTGGCCGCGGTCGCGTCGGTGAAGAAGCCGGTGGACTCCACGACGACGTCGACGCCGAGGTCCTTCCACGGGAGCTGGGCCGGGTCCTTCTCGGCCAGGATCTGCAGGGTCGTGTCGCCCACCTTGATGCCGCCGTCGACCACCGAGACGTCCTCGGGGAACCGCCCGAGGATGGAGTCGTACTTCAGCAGGTGCGCCATGGTCTTGAGGTCACCGAGGTCGTTGGCGGCGACGATCTCGATGTCGGCGCCGGACGCCTGCACGGCGCGGAAGAAGTTGCGGCCGATCCGGCCGAATCCGTTGATGCCCACGCGAACGGTCACGGGAAGGTCTCCTCGTCAGAAGTCAAGGTCGCGACGTCGCGTGAACGACGTCACGGCGACCCTATCTCCTGCGCGCGCGCCGTCGAACCGCTCGTCCGACGTACGTGCGAGTAACTGGCTCAGGCCTGGTCGGCCAGCATGTCCGGAGTCAGGCTGGCCTCGGTGTCGGGGATCCCGAGGTCCTGCGCGCGCTTGTCTGCCATCGCCAGCAGCCGGCGGATCCGGCCCGCGATCGCGTCCTTCGTGAGCGGCGGTATGTGCAGGGCGCCGAGCTCCTCCAGGGAGGCCTGCTTGTGCTCGAGCCGCAGGTCGCCGGCCATCTTCAGGTGGTCGGGGACCTCATCGGCGAGGATCTCCAGGGCCCGCTCCACGCGGGCGCCGGCGGCCACGGCCGCGCGGGCCGAGCGGCGCAGGTTGGCGTCGTCGAAGTTCGCGAGCCGGTTGGCGGTGGCCCGGACCTCGCGACGCATGCGTCGCTCCTCCCACGCCATCAGCGACTCGTGGGCGCCGAGCCGGGTGAGCAGGGCTCCGATCGCGTCACCGTCGCGGATCACCACACGGTCGACGCCGCGGACCTCGCGGGCCTTGGCCTGGATGCCGAGCCGGCGGGCGGCGCCGACGAGGGCGAGGGCGGCCTCGGGGCCGGGACAGGTGACCTCGAGGGCCGAGGAGCGGCCGGGCTCGGTGAGGGAACCGTGCGCGAGGAACGCCCCGCGCCAGGCCGCCACCGCGTCGCAGCCGGCACCGGAGACGACCTGCGGCGGCAGACCCCGGACGGGACGGCCGCGGCCGTCGAGGAGGCCGGTCTGGCGGGCCAGCGCCTCGCCGTCACGGACGACCCGGACGACGTACCGGCTGCCCTTGCGGATGCCGTTGCCGGAGACCATGACGACGTCGGAGGGGTGGCCGTAGATCTCCGCGATGTCGCGACGCAGACGACGGGCCGCGGCGCCGGTGTCGAGCTCGGCCTCCACCACGATGCGGCCGCTGACGATGTGCAGGCCCCCCGCGAACCGGAGCATCGAGGAGACCTCGGACTTGCGGCAACAGGCCTTCGTCACCTGCGTGCTGGCCAGCTCTGCCTTCACCTGTGCCGTCATCGCCATTTGTCCGATCCTGCCACGTGTTCGACCTTCCCCAAGTCCGGATCCCCCTGTGGGTGATGTGTGCGACATGGCCTCCACCGACCCGGGCGGTTGGCGACCCCGGCCACCTTATGCCTCCGCCTCATGCCTCCGCGAGAAAACCGGCATAGGCATCGGCCAGCTTGACCGGGTCGTGCCGAGGAGTGCCGTCGCCGACGGCCAGGTCGGCGACCACCAGGTCGGCTCCGAGCGACCGCGCGACGTCGGTCAGCTTCGCGTGGTCGACCACGGACGCACGGTCGGCGAGCACGACGTCGAGCTTGAGGTCGGGGGCGTGCTCGGCGAGCACCTCGAGGTGCGTCTCCGGGGCGAACCCGTCGGTCTCCCCCGCCTGCGGCTCGAGGTTGAGGGTGACCACCTTGCGCGCCGACGACTGGACCAGCGCCCGGCGCAGCTCCGGCAGCAGCAGGTGCGGGATCACGCTGGTGAACCACGAGCCGGGGCCCAGCACCACCCAGTCGGCGTCGGTGACGGCGGCGATCGCCTGCGGGCAGGCGGGCGGGTCCTCCGGGTCGAGGTGCACCGCGTGCACCTGGCCGTCGGTCGAGGCGACCTGGACCTGGCCGCGCACGGTGGTCAGCG
The DNA here is from genome assembly GCA_963827435.1 of uncultured Actinomycetota bacterium. Lineage (GTDB taxonomy): Bacteria > Actinomycetota > Actinomycetes > Propionibacteriales > Nocardioidaceae > Nocardioides_B. Next base: position 219,850 of record CAWHAU010000017.1, on the reverse strand, counting down.
CGCCGGGATCGGCGGGGTCGAGGCCACGCACCTCCGCCATGATGTCGATCGGGGTCACCGCCATCGGCAGCACGCGCCCCTCGGCGCCGAGCAGCCGGCCCACCCAGTCGAGCGCGCCGACGTGGTCGCCGAGCAGCTGCCACAGCGTGACGATCAGCAGGTTCCCGACGGCGTGGTTGTCCATCTCGCCGGTGCTGGAGAAGCGGTGCTGGAGGACCCGGGCCCAGGTGCGGCCCCAGTCGTCGTCGCCGCACAGCGCGGACAGCGCCTGCCGCAGGTCGCCGGGCGGGAGGACCCCGAACTCGCGCCGCAGCCGACCGGAGGAGCCGCCGTTGTCGGCCACGGTCACGACCGCGGTCAGGTCCTTCACGACGTGCCGGAGCGCGGCCAGGCTGGCCGAGAGACCGTGCCCGCCGCCGAGCGCGACCACCCGCAGGTCGAGGGTGTCGCGGTGCGCCGCGTGGGTCATCTCACTCCCGTCCCAGGTCGCGGTGCATCGGCCGGGTGTCGATGCCCTCCAGAGCCAGCCGCCGGGCGATCTCCTCGGTCATCGCGACGCTGCGGTGCTTGCCGCCGGTGCAGCCGACGGCGACCGTCATGAACCGTTTGCCCTCGACGAGGTAGCCGGCCGCGACGGTCTTGAGCACCGGGAGGTACTGGTCGAGGAACTCCTCCGCGCCGGGGCGCTCCATGACGTACTGCGCGACCGCCGCGTCGCGTCCGGACAGCGGGCGCAGCTCCGGCACCCAGTGCGGGTTGGGCAGGAACCGCATGTCGACGACCAGGTCGGCGTCGACGGGGATGCCGTACTTGAACCCGAAGCTCACCACGGTCGCCTTCAGCGACGTCGTCTGCTCGGTGCCGAAGGCGCGCGCAACACGGTCGGTCAGCTGGTGCACGTTGAGACCGGAGGTGTCGATGACCAGGTCGGCCTCGGCGCGCAGGTCCTTGAGTGCGACCCGCTCGCGGTGCAGGCCGTCGAGCAGCCGGCCGCCCTCCTGCAGCGGGTGCGGGCGTCGCGCGGCCTCCTGCCGGCGGACCAGCACCTCGTCGGTGGCCTCGAGGAACAGCAACGTCGTACGGCGTCCGACCGAGCCGCGCGCGATGACCTCCTGGAGGCTCGCGAAGAACGACCCGGAGCGTACGTCGACCACGACGGCCACCGACTGACGGGGACCGCGGGTCTCGTCGACGAGCCGGACCACCTCACCGACGAGCTGCGGGGGCAGGTTGTCGACCACGAAGAAGCCGAGGTCCTCGAGCTCCTTGGCGGCCGTGCTGCGGCCGGCGCCGGTCATGCCGGTGACGACGACGACCTCCCCGCGGCGGTCCGGCTCCGGAAACTCCGCGGGCTGCTCTGCTGTGGTCACGACTCCTCGATCTCCCCGGTCGCGGTGTTCACGCTGACGGCGGTCCTGCCCCGCTGCTCGGCCAGGGCCTCGGCGATCGCCTCGGCGGTCCGGGTGCCGATCCCGGGCACCTCGGCGATCTCCTCCACTGTCGCAGCCCGCAGCTTCTTGAGCGAGCCGAACCGCTTGAGCAGGCTCTTGCGTCGCACCTCGCCGAGCCCGGGCACGTCGTCGAGCAGGCTCTCGACCATCGACTTCGAGCGCCGGGACCGGTGGTGGGTGATCGCGAAGCGGTGCGCCTCGTCGCGGATCCGCTGGAGGAGGTAGAGCCCCTCGCTGGTGCGCGGCAGGATGACGGGGTCCTCCTGGCCGGGCAGCCACACCTCCTCGAGCCGCTTGGCCAGCCCGCAGACGGGGACGTCGTCGATGCCGAGCTCGTCGAGGGCCCGTTGCGCGGCCGCGACCTGCGGCGGTCCGCCGTCGACGACCACGAGCCCGGGCACGTAGGCGAACTTCTTCGGCCGTCCGGTGTCCGGGTCGATCAGCAGCGGTCCTGTCTCGTCCTGGTCGTCGGGGCTGTCGGCGAAGTCACCGGACTCGACCCGCTCGTCGAGCAGGCGGCGGAACCGGCGGGTGATGACCTCGTGCATCGAGGCGACGTCGTTCTGCCCCTCGACGCCCTTGATGACGAAGCGGCGGTACTCGCTCTTGCGGGCCAGGCCGTCCTCGAAGACCACCATCGAGGCGACCACCTCGGTGCCCTGGAGGTTCGAGATGTCGTAGCACTCGATGCGCAGCGGCACGCTGGGCAGCTCGAGCGCCTGCTGGATCTCCTCGAGCGCCCGGTTGCGGGTGGTGAGGTCGCTGGCGCGCTTGGTCTTGTGCAGCCCGAGGGCCTGCAGCGCGTTGCGCGCGACGGTCTCCTGGAGCGCCTTCTTGTCACCGCGCTGCGGGACCCGGATCGAGACCTTCGCGCCGCGCAGGCCGCACAGCCACTGCTCCAGGGCGGGGGTGTCCTCGGGGAGCGCCGGCACCAGCACCTCCCGCGGGATCGAGTCGCCGAGCTCGCCGTCGTACAGCTGGAGGAGGAACCGCTCGACCAGGCCGCCGGTGTCGGCGTCGTCGACCTTGTCCGCGACCCAGCCGCGCTGGCCCCGGATCCGGCCGCCGCGGACGTAGAAGATCTGGACGGCGACCTCGAGCGGGTCCTCGGAGAAGGCGATCACGTCGGCGTCGGTGCCGTCGCCGAGCACCACCTGCTGCTTCTCCATCGCCCGGTTGAGGGCGCCGATGTCGTCGCGGAGCCGGGCGGCCCGCTCGTAGTCCATGGCCGCCGACGCGGCGTACATCTCCTTCTCGAGGCGCTTGACGAACGCCGTCGTCTGCCCGGCCATGAAGTCGCAGAAGTCGTCGACGATCTCGCGGTGCTCCTCCGCGGTGACCCGGCCGACGCAGGGGGCCGAGCACTTGCCGATGTAGCCGAGCAGGCAGGGCCGACCGATCTGCGCGGACCGCTTGAAGACGCCGTTGCTGCACGAGCGCATCGGGAACACCCGGAGCAGCAGGTCGACGGTCTCCCGGATCGCCCAGGCGTGCGAGTAGGGGCCGAAGTAGCGGGTGCCGCGCTTCTTGGCTCCGCGGCCGACCATCACCCGCGGGAACTCCTCGCCGATCGTCACCGCGAGCCAGGGGTAGGACTTGTCGTCGCGGTACTTCACGTTGAACCGCGGGTCGAACTCCTTGATCCAGGAGTACTCCAGCTGGAGCGCCTCGACCTCGGTGTTGACCACCGTCCACTCCACGCTCGCCGCGTTGGTCACCATCGTGGCGGTGCGCGGGTGCAGGTTGACGATGTCCTGGAAGTAGGACGTCAGCCGGGAGCGGAGGTTCTTGGCCTTGCCGACGTAGACCACGCGGCGGTGCTCGTCGCGGAAGCGGTAGACGCCGGGCGAGGTGGGGATGGACCCTGGTGCCGGGCGGTACGTCGACGGGTCGGCCACGGCCCCAACCCTACGGGGCGGGTCCGACGGGTCGGGGTGTCGGACTTGGTGAGTATTCTCTAGTGACTTAGTGTGCTTACATGGGTTGTGTGGACCGGTACGGGCTGCCGCTGACGGGCGGGGCCGACGCCGTCGCGGCGTACAACCGCGGCGTCGGCAACCTGCTGCGGCTCGAGGAGGGGTCGCTGCACGCCGTCGCCGCCTCCGTCGCCCTCGACCCGACCTTCGCGCTCGGCCATGCCGCGATGGCGCTCCTCGGCCACGAGCTGTGCGCCCCCGTCGACATCGAGTCCCGACTGCGCGACGCCCGCCTGCACGCCCGGCGCAGCACGGACCGCGAGCGCAGCCACGTCGAGGCGGTCGCCCGGCACGTCGAGGGCGACTCCCGGCCGCTCGTCGAGCACCTGCGCCGGCACCCGACGGACGCCCTGCTGCTCTCGGTCGCGGTCCCGACCATCGCCTTCGCCGGCGTGACGACCGTGCCGCAGGACGCGTGGGAGATCGTGGAGCGCTGCGCCCCCGCGTACGGCGACGACTGGTGGTTCACCGGGCTGCTCGCGTTCATGCGCCAGGAGCAGGGCCGGTTCGACGAGGCGATGGAGCTGTCCTGCCTGTCCCTCGACACCGAGCCCGGCGCCGGCCACTCCGCGCACGCGCGGGCGCACGCGCACTACGAGACCGGCGACCACGCCGGCGGGCTGGCCTGGATGGACGGCTGGATCACCGGCGCGGGCGCCTCGGTCGACAGCCTCTGCCACTTCTCGTGGCACGCCGCCATGCACGAGCTGTCCCTGGGTGACCTGGACGCGGTGCGGCAGCGTTACGAGACGCAGCTGCGCCCGGAGCCCGGCCTCGGCTGCCGCAACCTCGTGGACTCCGCGTCCCTGCTCTGGCGGTGGACGCTGACCCCCGGCAGCACCGACGTGCCCGGCATCGCAGACGTGCTGGCGGTCGTCGACGACACCCTGCTCAGCGGCCCGCCCACGCCGTTCATGGCGATGCACGCCGCCGTCGCCCTGTGCGCCGCCGAGGACGCCGACGGGCTGGCCACGCTGGCCCGCTGCTGCGCCGCCCGCGACGACCGCGTCCACGTCGAAGTGGCCGCTCCCCTGGCCCGGGCGCTGCGCCGGCTGGTGCTCGGCGAGTCCTCGGCGGCCGCCGACGCGATCGCGGCGGTCGAGCCGCAGGTCTGGCGGGTGGGCGGCAGCGACGCCCAGCGCGAGGTGGTCGAGGAGACCCGGATCTGCGCGCTGGTGCGGGCCGGCCGGCACGCCGAGGCCCTGGAGGTGATCGACCGGCGGCTGGACCGACGGCACTGCCGCCGGGACACGTGGTTCCAGGCGCAGGCTCAGCTGACGGAGATCTGGTCGCCGTCCAGCGCGACGATCTTCGAGGCCACCGCCGACTGAGCCGGACCGGCCTGCCGCGAGCCGTCCTCGATCGTGAACGGGCTGCCGGGACACCGGCACATGATCAGCCCCTCCTCCACGTTGGCCACGGTGCGATCTTGTGGACAGGCCGCGTTGACGTCGCTCTTGCTGCGCTACGGCCGAGGTCGACGTCCCTCGCCGATTCGTCCCGAGGGCCGGCGGGACGCGTCGTGCGCGGCTCAGCCGACGGAGATCTGGTCGCCCTCCACGGAGACCGTCTTCGAGGCGAGGGCCTTCTGAGCCGGCCCGGAGGTCGGTGAGCCGTCCTCGATCGAGAAGTGGCTGCCGTGGCACGGGCAGACGATCTGGCCGCCCTCGACCTTGGTGACCGTGCAGCCCTGGTGGGTGCAGATCGCCGTGAACGCCTTGTAGTCGCCCTTCTTCGGCTGGGTCACGACGACCTCCTGGTCCTTGAGGATCGTCCCGCCGCCGACGGGCACGTCGGACGCGGCGACCGTCCCCGAGCCGCCGCCGGAGCCCTGACCGCCCGACGTGGCCTCCTCGCCGCCCCCGCAGGCCGCCAGCAACGGCAGGGCGACCCCGCCCACGGCCGCGCCGCGGAGCATCGTCCTGCGGTCCAGCGAGGTGGTGTGCGTGGTGTCCTTCTCGGTCATGACGCGCTCCCTCGTGCGTGCGAACAGTTGAAACGTCACCTTAGGCGGGCCGGGTGGCGACGTACCTGAGAGACCACTGTGGATTCGGTGTCGGTCCGACGACCTGGTTGCAGACGCCAACACAACCTCGTGCCGCTCAGGCGGACCGGCGGCTGGTCGCCTTCTTGGCCGCCGCCTTCTTCGCCGGCGCCTTCGTCGACGCCGTCGCGTTCGCCTTGGCGGTGGTCTTGCGAGCTGCCCGCTTCTTCGCGGGCTGCCGCGCCGGGCTGGCCGCGAGCAGCGGCTTGAGGAACTCGCCGGTGAAGCTGTCCGGGTGGTCGGCCACCTCCTCCGGGGTGCCCTCCGCGACGACGAGACCGCCGCGGTTGCCGCCCTCGGGGCCCATGTCGACCAGCCAGTCGGCGGTCTTGATCACGTCGAGGTTGTGCTCGATCACCAGCACCGTGTTGCCCGCGTCGACCAGCCGGCCGAGCACCAGCAGCAGCTTGCGGATGTCCTCGAAGTGCAGCCCCGTCGTCGGCTCGTCGAGCACGTAGACGGTGCGGCCGGTGGACCGCTTCTGCAGCTCCGAGGAGAGCTTGACCCGCTGCGCCTCTCCGCCGGACAGGGTCGGCGCCGGCTGTCCGAGCCGGACGTAGCCGAGGCCGACGTCGACGAGCGTGCGCATGTGCCGGGCGATGGCCGGGATGGCCGCGAAGAACTCCACGGCCTCCTCGATCGGCATGTCGAGGACCTCGGCGATCGTCTTGCCCTTGTAGTGCACCTCGAGCGTCTCGCGGTTGTAGCGGGCGCCGTGGCAGACCTCGCACGGCACGTAGACGTCCGGCAGGAAGTTCATCTCGATCTTGATCGTGCCGTCGCCGGCGCACGCCTCGCAGCGACCGCCCTTGACGTTGAACGAGAACCGGCCCTGCTGGTAGCCGCGCACCTTGGCCTCCGCGGTGGAGGCGAAGAGCTTGCGGATGTGGTCGAACACGCCGGTGTACGTCGCCGGGTTGCTGCGCGGCGTGCGGCCGATCGGCGACTGGTCGACGTGGATCACCTTGTCGACGTGGTCGAGGCCCTCGATCCGCCGGTGCCGTCCGGGGACGGTGCGGGCGTTGTAGATCTGCTTGGCCAGCGACGTGTAGAGGATGTCGTTGACCAGCGTCGACTTGCCGGACCCGGACACGCCGGTGACGGCGCAGAACACCCCGAGCGGGAACTTCACGTCGATGTCGCGGAGGTTGTGCTCCTTGGCGCCGCGGACCACGAGCTCGCGGCCGGGCGTGCGGGGGCGGCGGACCTCGGGGACCGGGATCTGCTTGCGGCCGGAGAGGTACATGCCGGTCGCCGAGTCGTGGTGCTCCAGCAGGTCGTCGACGGTGCCGGAGACGACGATCTGGCCGCCGTGCTCGCCGGCGCCGGGCCCGATGTCGACCACCCAGTCGGCCACCCGGATGGTGTCCTCGTCGTGCTCGACCACGATCAGCGTGTTGCCGAGGTCCTTGAGCCGCACCAGGGTCTCGATCAGCCGGTGGTTGTCGCGCTGGTGCAGGCCGATGGACGGCTCGTCGAGGACGTAGAGGACGCCGACCAGGCCGGCGCCGATCTGGGTGGCCAGCCGGATCCGCTGCGCCTCGCCACCGGACAGCGAGCCCGACGGCCGGTCCAGCGAGAGGTAGTCGAGGCCGACGTCGAGCAGGAAGTTCAGCCGCTCCTGGATCTCCTTGAGCACCCGCTCGGCGATCTGCTTCTCGCGCGGGGAGAGCTCGAGGGTGCGCAGGAAGTCGGCGGTCTCGTTGATCGGCAGGCGGCACACCTCGGCGATGTTCTTGTCGCCCAGGGTGACGGCCATCGACACCGGCTTGAGCCGGCTGCCCTCGCACACCGGGCACGGCACCTCGCGCATGAAGCCCTCGAAGCGCTCCCGGCTGGTGTCGGACTCCGCCTCGCGGTGCCGCCGCTCGATGTAGGGCCGCACGCCCTCGAAGCTGGAGTAGTAGGACCGCTCGCGGCCGTAGCGGTTGGTGTGCCGCACGTGCACCTTGGTGGCGTGCCCGTCGAGGATCGACTTCTTCGCCTTGGCGGAGAGGTCCTCCCACGGCGTGTTCAGGTCGAAGCCGAGCTCGTCACCGAGCGCGCTCAGCAGCCGGGTGAAGAAGTCGGCGACGTGCGCACCGGACCACGGGCCGATCACGCCCTCGCCGAGGGTCATCGTCGGGTCGGAGATCACCAGCTCCGGGTCGACCTCCATGCGGGTGCCGAGACCGTGGCACTCCGGGCACGCACCGAACGGCGAGTTGAACGAGAACGACCGCGGCTCCAGGTCGTCGGTGTCGATCGGGTGCTCGTTGGGGCAGGCCATCTTCTCGGAGAAGCGCAGCTCGCGGCCGGGGTCCTTGGCGCCGAGGTCGACGAAGTCGAACACCACCAGCCCGCCGGCCAGCCCGAGCGCGGTCTCCACCGAGTCGGTGAGCCGCCGCTTGGAGGACGCCTTGACCGACAGCCGGTCGACGACCACCTCGATGGTGTGCTTCTTCTGCTTGTCGAGCTTGGGCGGCTCGGACAGCTGGTAGGTCTCGCCGTTGACCCGGGCGCGGGAGAACCCCTGCGTCTGGAGCTGGCGGAACAGGTCGACGTACTCCCCCTTGCGGCCGCGCACGACCGGCGCCAGGACCTGGAACCGGGCGCCCTCCTCGAGCTGGAGCACCCGGTCGACGATCTGCTGCGGCGTCTGCCGCGAGATGGGCGCGCCGCAGGTCGGGCAGTGCGGGCGGCCGGCGCGGGCGTAGAGGAGCCGGAGGTAGTCGTAGACCTCGGTGATCGTGCCGACGGTCGAGCGGGGGTTCTTCGAGGTGGACTTCTGGTCGATCGACACCGCCGGCGAGAGCCCCTCGATGAAGTCGACGTCGGGCTTGTCCATCTGGCCGAGGAACTGCCGGGCGTAGGCGCTCAGCGACTCGACGTAGCGGCGCTGCCCCTCGGCGAAGATCGTGTCGAACGCGAGGCTGGACTTGCCGGAGCCGGACAGCCCGGTGAAGACGATGAGGGAGTCGCGCGGCAGGTCGAGCGAGACGTCCTTGAGGTTGTGCTCGCGAGCACCCCTGATGATCAGCTGGTCAGCCACGGATCTTCCTCGAGATGGTCGGCATGGTCGTCTCAGCCGGCTCTGTTGTCTGGGTTCGAACAAACGTTCGCCATGATAGCGGGGTGGAACAAGGCTGAGGATGACGCTTGGATGGCTCCATGAGCACGTCCACGGCCCTCCCTCAGATCGACGAGACACTCCTCGCCACGACACGCTATCTGCAGGCACTGACAGTTCTCGACGACGAGTCCGTACGACGGCCCTCGCTGCTCCCCGGCTGGTCCCGGGCGCACGTCGTGGCGCACCTGTCGCGCAACGCCGACGCCTTCACCCGGGTGCTCGGCCAGGTCGCGGCGGGCGAGCCGGCGTCGATGTACGCCTCCAACGAGGCCCGCGACGCCGACATCGCGGCCACCGTCGAGCGGCTCGACCTCCCCGGTCTCGTCGAGGACGCGCTGGCCTCCACCGCGCGGCTGACCGAGGCGCTCTGGGCGTGCGAGGCCGACCCCGAGACGCCGTACACGCGGGTGCCGGGCGCTGACCTCACCTTCCCGCTGCACACGGTGGGACCGCGGCGCCGGGCGGAGGTGGAGATCCACCACAGCGACCTGGGCACGGGCTACGAACCGTCCACGTGGCCGTCGGACTTCTCCTCGCACCTGGTCAAGCAGCGGCAGGACGAGCTGGCCCAGGCCGGCGGACCGTCGATGGTGCTGAGCTCGACCGACGTGGGCGGGCTCTGGAAGTTCGGCGAGGGCCAGGGGCCGGAGATCCACGGCAGCGTGGGCGACCTGGCCTGGTGGCTGGTCGGCCGCGGCGACGGGCAGGGTCTCACCTGCAGCGCCGGCGAGCTCCCGGTCCTGGGGCGGTGGCGATGAGCTACCGCGGCAAGGTCGTCCCCGGCGGTCCCCCGGACGTGCGGGAGCTCGCGAAGCTGACGATCACGAAGTTCTCGGTGGGCGACATGGACAACAACGTCTACCTGCTCCGCTGCCAGGCCACCGACGAGCAGGTGCTGGTCGACGCGGCCGACGAGGCCTCCCGGATCCTCCGGGTCGTCGGCTCGGACGGGCTGCGCCGGGTGGTCACCACGCACCGGCACTGGGACCACCACCGCGCGCTGCCCGAGGTCGTCACGGCCACCGGGGCCATCACGGTCGCGGGCGACGCGGACGCCGACGAGCTGCCGGTGCCGGTCGACGAGCGGGTGTCCGACGGGGACACCGTCCAGGTCGGCGACTGCCGGCTCGAGGTCATCCACCTCGTCGGCCACACGCCGGGCTCGATCGCGCTGCTGTACGACGACCCCGACGGCACGCCGCACCTGTTCACCGGGGACTCGCTGTTCCCCGGCGGCGTCGGCAAGACCTGGTCGCCGGAGGACTTCACGTCCCTGGTCGACGACGTCTCGCGCAAGCTCTTCGACCGGCTCCCGGACGAGACGTGGTTCTACCCCGGCCACGGCAACGACTCGACCCTGGGCGCCGAGCGTCCGCACGTCGCCGAGTGGCGGTCGCGCGGCTGGTAGCCGCCGCTCGCTGGTTGAGGTGCGAGCCTGCGAGCCTCGAAACCAGCCCGCCGGACGCCTCGGTTTCGAGGCCTCGTTCCTCGGCACCTCAACCAGCGGTCGGCGGGGCGGTCAGCCGTTGTTCCAGATGTCCTCGAAGTTCTGGGTGTACTGCCCGTAGGCCACCGGGTCCGAGATCCGCAGCACGGTCTCGTCGCGCTTGAGGGCGCCGTCGGACCAGTTGCTGGAGCCGGTGAACACCACCTGCGCGTCCGGCTTGCCGTCGTAGACCCCGCCGACGCTGAGCACCTTCTGGTGGGTGCGGATGCCGCGCTTGGAGTTCGCCCGCATCTGCACGCCGGCCCTGGTCAGCATGCTCTTCACGGTGGTGCCGACGCCGACGCCGTAGATCACCTGCACGACGCAGCCCTGGGACTGGAGCTCGGCGACCTTCTGGGCGAGGTAGATGCCGCGGTTGCCGTTCCAGGCGTGCTGCGAGAGCCGCACCAGGGTCTGCCCGTTGACGCCGGTGCCCGGTGCCGCGCCGGTGCAGGTGACCTTGGACAGCGCGAGGTAGAGCGGGTCGACGTACTGGCTGGCGTTGGAGTACGGGTAGAACTGCGCCTGGTAGCCGTTGATGTCGGACTGGTAGTAGCTCCGCGACCGGGCCTTGTCGAGCTTGAGCTGGTCGAAGACGCCGGAGACCGTGAAGTACATCGCCGGGTCGTTGGCGATCGTGTAGATGTCGCTCCACTGGCGGGTGGCGTTGTACGACGTCATGTTGTTCGAGCCGATCATCGTGATGTTCTCGGCGGACCCGGCCTTGCTGAACGTGAAGATCTTGTCGTGCATGTTGCCGCCGGTGCCGCGGCAGCTCAGGTGGCAGTAGACGACGAACGACCTGTACGCCGGGTTCCTGCCGAGCGCCGCGCGCAGCCGCTTCATCTGGCTGGAGACGATGTGGTCGTCGAAGACCAGCTGGACGTTGACGCCGCGCCGCTTGGCCGCCAGCAGCTTGTCGGCGGTGACCTTCTCGGAGAACGAGAACACCGCGATGCGGATCGTCGAGCCCGCCGGCGCCGAGTCGATGGTGCGGTTCACGTGCGTGAAGATGCGGCGCTGCTCGGTGGCCGTGCCGACCGGGCGGTTGAAGATCGCGCCGGTGACCGGCGTGTAGGTGCCGACGGTCGCCGCAGCGGGGGCGGTCGGGAGCGCCCGGTCGGACGTGCCGCGGCCGCCGGTGGCCAGCAGCAGCGCCAGCGCGAGAGCCGCGACGGCGGCGACCACGAGACTTCGTCGGAGGCGGAAGGCGAGGACGGAGGTCACGGGGCGGTCCCTTCGGTTCGGCCGCCACGTGCGGCACTTTCGTCACAGCGACCTCAAATTTCACACTGGTCACAGGGGTCACGCAAGACGTGAGGGTGAACTACAGATCTGTAATTTCTCGTCGTCCGTTTGGTCTGCTTTTCCCGAAATCTCGTACGGGATGGTGCGCGGCGCCTTTACCGTTCAGCCATGGGGAAGATCGTGCTCACCTGCGTCCTCGCGCTGGTGTTCGGCGTCGGCGGCGCCGCGGGTGCCGTCACCGTGATGCAGGACTCGCTCCGCGGTCCGCAGGGCGAGAGCGGGCTGGCCGGCCCGCCCGGACCGGAGGGGCCGGCGGGCCAGGACGGGGCGGACGGCGTGGACGGCGCCCGCGGCCCGTCCGGCAAGGCAGGCAAGGCGGGCAAGGCCGCCGAGGTCACGCCGACCACCCTGAACCTCGGCATCCAGGGCTGCACGGGCCGGTCCGTCCAGGTCGTCACCGACGTGACGATCACCGCGGACCAGAAGATCAAGCTCACCAAGAGGAACGTCTGCGTCGTCAAGTAGCCGTCTCGTAGCAGGCGCGCTCAGGGCGTGAGCAGCTCCAGCAGCCACGCCCGCACCGGGAACTCCATCTCCTGGTGCGCCGACAGCGGGGCGCCGGTGAGGGCCGCGCGGTAGGACAGCGCCTTCCCCACACATCCCGTACGGCGCGCCAGCTGCACGCCCCGCACCAGGGTGGCCCGGTCGACGTACGCGGTGAACGGCTCGAGGTAGGCGTCGCGCACCCGCACCACCTCCGGGGCGTCGACGCGGCCGTCGTCGCCGAACAGGCCGGCGTGCCAGGCGATCGAGTTGAGCGTGCCGAGCATCGTGCCGAGCGGGCTGCCCCAGGTGGTGTCGCCCCAGTCGATGATCCGGGCGGACGCCACCGAGCCGCCCCAGCACACGTTGCCCGAGTGCAGGTCGTCGTGCTGCACGGAGTCGGGCACCCCGACGGCGGACAGCTCGGCGCACCAGTCGCGGACCGCGGGCTGCATCGCGACGAGCCGGTCGGTCTCCTCGGCGGTGAGCCCACCCTGGTCGACCGGCACCGCGGCGAGCTCACCGGTCAGCTCCTCCAGGAGCCCGGGCACGGTCGCCGGCGACACCTCGGCGACACCGGCGGCGAGCACGGCCGGGCCGTCGCCGGCCAGCCGCAGCTGGGCCTCGGCGTAGCGCGCGACGATGCCCTCCCAGGCGGGCCACAGCTGCTCCGGCGGCGCGGTCTCCCGCAGCATCGGGCCGCCGTCCCGGCTCACCGACCAGCCGCGGACCGCGTCGACGGCGAGCACCTCCGGGACCAGCCCGGGCACCCGCTCGTCGATCAGCCGGACCAGCGAGGCCTCGTGGACGGTGCCGGGGCCGTTGACCTTGAACCACACGCGACCGTCGGTGGTCTCGAACCGCAGCGCGCTCGACCAGGGCCGGGCGTGCGGCTGCTCCCACTCCCCCGTCAGCGTCATGCCGCGGTCGGCCAGCTGCTCGGCGACCCAGGCGCGCACCTCGTCGTGGAACGCGGTGGTCGTCCATCGCGCCAGGGACATGGGCTCAGCTCTCCATCAGCCGCTGGAGGGTGGCGAGGTCGGTGCGGATGGCGTTCGCGTCGGCCTCGAACGCCTCGTCGGTCATCTCGGGCTGCCGCCGGAGCGTGAAGACCACCTCGCAGCCGTCCTCGTCGGGGAGCACGCGCATCGGGTTGGAGAAGACCTGGCCGTCCGGGAGCGTCACGTCGTGGTCCGCCACGCCGAACGGGTTCTCCGGCGCGAAGCGGACCTCCACCTCGCCCATCGGCGAGTCCGCGAACCACCGGCCGTCCCGCTGCTCGACACGACCGCCGAGGCCGGCCGCCCACTCCGGCAGCCGGGCCGGGTCGGTGACGAACGCGTAGACCTCCGCCGCCGGTCGCGCGATGTGCGTGCTGAGGTGTCTCGACTCGCTCATGGCCCGACCCTAGGACGTGCCACCCCCGCCCGTAGGCTCGCGTCGTGATCGAGCTGAGAACCCCTGCCGAGATCGAGCAGATGAAGCCTGCCGGCCGCTTCGTCGCCGACGTGCTGACCCGGCTGTCGGCCGCCGCGGACGTCGGGATGAACCTGCTCGAGCTCGACGCGCTGGCGCACGACCTGATCCGCGAGCGCGGTGCCGAGTCCTGCTACATCGACTACCACCCGTCGTTCGGCGCGATGCCGTTCGGCAAGGTGCTGTGCACGTCGGTCAACGACGCCGTCCTGCACGGCCTCCCCCACGACTACGTGCTCCGCGACGGCGACCTGCTCAGCCTCGACTTCGCGGCCTCCGTCGACGGGTGGGTGTCCGACTCGGCGATCAGCCTGGTCGTGGGCACGCCGGCGCAGCGCGACCTCGACCTGATCGACACCGCGAGCCGGGCGCTCGACGCGGGCATCGCGGCCGCGCGGGCCGGGTCGCGCATCGGCGACATCTCCGCGGCGATCGCGGAGGTCGCGCGCGGCGAGGGGCTCTCGATCAACACCGACTTCGGCGGCCACGGGGTCGGCCGGACGATGCACGGCGACCCGCACGTGCCGAACGACGGCCGCGCCGGGCGGGGCTACCCGCTCAAGCCCGGCCTGGTGATCGCGATCGAGCCGTGGTTCCTGCAGACCACGGACGTGCTCTACACCGACCGGGACGGCTGGACGCTGCGCAGCGGCGACGGCTCCCGGGGCGCGCACATGGAGCACACCATCGCGATCACCGAGGACGGCCCGCTGGTGCTGACCGCCCGCGACTGAGGTCTGCTCAGAGCGACTTCTGGAACTGCAGCTCGCGACCCATGATCCGGTAGCCGAGCGCCTCGTTGACCGCGATCATGTGGTCGTTCGACTCGGCGTTCCAGGTGTCCACGCTCGCGAGCTGCGGCTCCACCTCGGCGAGCCACAGCAGCATCCCGGCCTTGAGCAGCAGGCCCAGCCGGTGCCCGCGGTGGGCCGCGGCGACCGCCGTGTCGTGCTGGTCACCGATCTCCGGCCGCTGCGACTCCACCGCGATGACCGTGTGCCCGCCGAGCTCGCCGGTCTCCTTGTGCCGGGCCACCAGCCGGTAGAGCCGGCTGCCGCGCTCGATCTGGGAGGTCTCGTACGCCGCGAGGCGCTCGGCCGAGAACACCTCGTCCTCGATGTCGAGGTCGTCGGTGGGCGCGTCGTTGATGGCGGCGACGAGCTCGACCATGGCGTCCACCAAGTCCTCCGGCGTGCGTCCGACGATGCGGACCAGCTCGTAGTCCGTGGCGCGCGCGGCCGCCTCGTCGTACAGCTCCTGCAGGCGCCCCTTGGGGATCTCCGACAGCGTCTGGCGACGCATGATGGCCTGCGACTTCTTCTCCAGGCCGTGCTTCGCCGCGAAGCCGACCGCCCGCTCGGACTCCCACCCGTCGGTGCCGATGCTGGTGCGTCCGGCGGCCCGGACCTCGTCCTGGACGTGCGCGAAGAACCGGCTGCCGTAGCCCAGCCGACGGTGCTCGGGGAGCACCCCCATCCAGACCCAGCCGAGGTGGGTGTTGTCGCGCTCGGAGTAGAAGACGAACGCCTGTCCCACTGCCTTGCCGTCCACGGACGCGAGGTAGCAGACCGGCGGCTCGCCGTCCCATCCCTTGCGGAGGAAGCCCTCGAACCGGTCGAAGAGCCACGGGTGCTCCCAGGGAGCGTCGGCGGCCGCGACGGCGTTGATGATCTCGAAGGAGGTGCGCACGTCCTCGGTGTCGTCGGGCGCGAAACGGTGGATCTCCAGAGCGGCCATGACACCAGGCTCCCTCCCGCGCGGCCTCGGCGCGAGCGATTTAGGAAACCCGGGTGATCCCGGGAGCAGCCCGTCCGCCGCCGCCACAGGTTCTCCGTCCGGCCACCGTCAGGGCGAGCAGCACGCCCGGACCGGTCCCTCGCGACCGGTACCGCCACGAGGTTGGCCTCGGCAGCGTCGTGCGTCCAGAGGTCGCGCAGCCGTCGCCGATGGCGCGGACCGCCGAACCAGCCTTCAGGCGCCGGCCGAGGCGCTGGAGCGGCGGGACCGGTTCATCAGCGTGAGCACGACCGCGGCGACGAACGCCTGGGTCTGCGGGGGCACGTGCTCGGGCAGGCGTACGTCGAGCCCGCGACCGAACACCGAGTCCTGCGCGACCTCACCGACGACACCGCCCGCCGGGTCCTGCAGCTCGTAGCGGGACATCCAGAACCCGCGCCGCACCAGGGAGCCGCCCCGTCCGTCGTACGACAGGTCCCAGGTCGAGGAGAACAGGCCGGTGCGCCGCGCGGACGCCACCTCGCCGCCCGGCCCGGAGAGCCGGAGGTACCCGCCGCCCTGCCTGCCGAACTCCCAGGTCGACGACCCGGCCGAGATCGTGCCCCGCTCGCTCCAGACGGACCCGTGGAACACGGCGACCACGGCGCCGCGGTCGTCGACGAGGTCGAAGCCGTTCTGGAAGACGCCGTGCGGGTGCGCGCTGCTCACCGGGCGATCGTTCCACGCGAAAAGCCGTTGAGCCGGGAGCGGCGCGCTTGCTCTACTGAGCCCGACGGCACCCCACCCGAGAGGCACACCGATGGCTGCAGCGTTCACGTCCCCCCAGCGCATCTCCCCCGACGCGAAGGACCTGAACGCCCTTGAGCACCCTCAACCTCGGCATCCTGGCGCACGTCGACGCCGGTAAGACCAGCCTCACCGAACGCCTCCTGCACCTCGCCGGCGTCGTCGACGAGGTCGGCAGCGTCGACGACGGCAGCACCCGCACCGACTTCCTCGACCTCGAGCGGCAGCGCGGCATCACCATCAAGGCCGCCGTCGTCTCGTTCGCCCTCGGCGACCTCACGGTCAACCTGATCGACACCCCCGGCCACGCGGACTTCATCGCCGAGGTCGAGCGTGCCCTCGGCGTCCTCGACGGGGCGGTCCTCGTCGTCTCCGCCGTCGAAGGCGTGCAGGGGCAGACCCGCGTGCTGATGCGGGTCCTGCAGCGGCTCGGCATCCCCACCCTGCTGTTCGTCAACAAGATCGACCGGGCCGGCGCCCGCGAGGGCGGTGTGCTCGACGAGCTGGCCGAGCGGATCTCGCCCGACGTGGTGCCGATGGGCGCCACCCGCGACCTGGGCACCGTCGCGGCCGGGTTCGAGCCGTGGCCGCTCGACGACCCCGGGCTGGCCGACCGCTCGCGCCGGGGTCTCGCCCACCCGGTGTACTTCGGCTCGGCGATCACCGGGGCCGGGGTCGACGCGCTCGCGACCGGGATCCGCGACCTGCTGCCGCGCAGCAACGACGCCGGCGACGGCCCACCCGCCGGCCGGGTGTTCAAGGTCGAGCGCGGTCCGGCGGGCGAGAAGGTGGCGCTGGTCCGGATGACGTCAGGCACCCTGCGGGTCCGCGACCGGGTGCGGCTGCCGGCCGGCGAGGCCAAGGTCACCGGCCTCGACGTGTACGACGCGGGCGGGACCGTCGCACGCCACGTGGTGGAGGCCGGCCGGATCGCCCGGGTCCGCGGGCTCGCCGGCGCCCGGGTCGGCGACGTGCTCGGCGCACCCGAGGACGCCCCCGTCGAGCACTGGTTCGCGCCGCCCACCTTGGAGACCGTCGTCGAGCCGGTCCGCGACGAGGACCGCGGCGCGCTGCACACCGCGCTGACCGAGCTCGCCGAGCAGGACCCGTTGATCGACCTGCGGCAGGACGACCTGCGGGGCGAGCTGTGGGTGTCGATGTACGGCGAGGTGCAGAAGGAGGTGGTGGCCGCGACGCTGGCCGCCGACCACGGCGTCGAGGTCACCTTCCGGGAGACCACGACGATCTGCGTCGAGCGGCTGGTCGGCACGGGCGAGGCCTTCGAGATCATCGACGTGGCGCCGAACCCGTTCCTGGCCACGGTCGGGTTGCGCGTCGCGCCCGCGCCGGTCGGCGCCGGCGTCACGATCGGGCTCGGCGTCGAGCTGGGCTCGATGCCGTCGGCGTTCTTCAACGCGATCGAGGAGACCGTGCACGAGACCCTGCACCAGGGCCTGCACGGCTGGGACGTCCCGGACTGCGCGGTGACCATCACGCACACCGGCTACTGGCCGCGGCAGAGCCACGCCCACGCCACCTTCGACGCCAGCATGTCCAGCACCGCCGGCGACTTCCGGAACCTCACCCCGCTGGTGCTGACCGAGGCACTCCGGCGGGCCGGCACCCAGGTGTGCGAGCCGATGCACCGCTTCGAGCTCGAGGTGCCCGCGGACCGGGTCGGCGCGGCGCTGGCCGTCCTCGCGCGGCTCCGCGGCGTCCCGCACGCGACCGACCAGCACGCGTCGACGTACGTGCTGGCGGGGGTGGTGCCCGCGGCCGAGGTGCACCGGCTGCAGCAGGAGGTGCCGACGCTGACCCGCGGGGAGGGCGGGCTCACCACCGAGTTCGACCACTACGCGCCGGTGCGGGGTCCCGCGCCGAGCCGGCCGCGCACGGACCTCAACCCGCTCGACCGCAAGGAGTACCTGCTGCGGGTCGGCCGGCGGCTGTAACACGTTCCACCTGGCTGGGTAGCCTGACCGACATGCCCGGATGGTTCCTGCTCCGTCAAGCCGTCACCGCCGCCCTCACTGCCAACGCGGTGAGGCCCGTCCCCGGCTTCCGGGTTGCGATCCCGTCGATGGCGGCCGGCTGGCTGACCAGCGAGCTGGCCCCGCACCTGCTCGCCCTGACCACCGCCGACGCGGTCCGCGAGGCGCGCCGCGCGCGCCCGGACCGCCGCGCGTTGGCGCTCGCCGGTGGCAGCGCCCTCGCCCTCGCCGCGATGGTCGCGCAGTCCACGCGCGCCAAGCAGCACGTCGACCGCGCGCTCGTCGAGGCGCTGGGCGCCGACTACCGCGACCACCTCACCACGCCCGACACCGACGTCGACCTGGCCACCCCGCTGCGCCAGCTGGCGATGCCGTTCCGCATGGTCGACGACGAGGTGGAGGTGCTCAAGGACATCGCCTACGACGCGGAGCACGGCAAGCGCGGGCTGCTCGACGTCTACCGTCGCCGCGACGGCGTCGAGAAGGCGCCGGTGCTGCTGCAGGTGCACGGCGGCGGCTGGACGGTCGGCGACAAGGAGCACCAGGGCATCCCGCTGATGCTGCACATGGCCGCCCGCGGCTGGGTGTGCGTCGCGATCAACTACCGGCTCAGCCCGCGCGACGCGTTCCCCGCGCACCTCGTCGACGTGAAGCGGGCCATCGCGTGGGTGCGCGAGCACGGTGCGTCGTACGGCGCGGACCCGTCGTTCCTGGCGCTCACCGGCGGCTCCGCCGGCGGGCACCTCGCGGCACTCGCCGCGCTCACTCCGAACGACCCGGAGTACCAGCCGGGGTTCGAGCACGTCGACACCACCGTGCAGGCGGCCGCACCGCACTACGGCGTCTACGACTTCGCGGGCGTGATCGGCACGAAGCGCTCCGAGCAGATGCGCGACCTGTTCCTCGGACCGCGGGTGCTGTTCAAGGACCCGCGCGCCGAGCTCGCCGAGTTCGAGAAGGCCTCCCCGCTGGCGCGGGTGAACGCCGACGCGCCGCCGTTCCTGGTCATCCACGGCAGCACCGACTCGCTGGTGGAGGTGGCCCAGGCACGCGCCTTCGTCGAGGCGCTGCGCGGCGTCTCCCGGCAGCCGGTCGCCTACGCGGAGCTGCCGGGCACGCAGCACGCGTTCGACGTGTTCCCGTCCATCCGGTCGGCGCACGTGGTGCGTGGCGTGGACCGCTTCCTGCGCTTCACCCACGAGCGCTGGGCACACGGATGACCGGCATGCCCGCGGACCTGCGGGCCAAGGCGCTGGCGGCGAAGGGTTTCATGCCCGAGGACGAGGGCGACCTGCTGTACGACGTCGCGGTGCGCGCCCTCGCCGACGGGCCGGGGCTCGAGGTCGGCACCTACTGCGGCAAGTCGGCGATCTACCTCGGCGCCGCCGCGCGGGCCGTCGGGCAGCACCGTCTTCACCGTCGACCACCACCGCGGCTCGGAGGAGAACCAGGTCGGCTGGGAGTACCACGACCCCACCCTGGCCGACCCCGAGTTCGGCCGCCTCGACACGCTGCCGACGTTCCGGCACACCCTCAAGGACGCCGGGCTCGAGGAGGAGGTGGTCGCGGTCGTCGGCCGGTCGACGACGGTCTCCGCGCTGTGGCGCACCCCCCTGGCCCTCGTGTTCGTGGACGGCGGGCACACCGACGAGCACGCCGGCAACGACTACACCGGCTGGGGCCGCTGGGTGCAGCACGGCGGCACGCTGGTGGTGCACGACGTGTTCCCGGACCCGGCGGACGGCGGGCAGGCGCCGTACCGGATCTACCTGCGGGCGCTCGGCAGCGGCTTCGAGGAGACGACGGCGCTCGGCTCGATGCGGGTGCTGACCCGGGTCTACGGCGACGCCGGCGACCCGGTGAGCTGACAGCCGCACTCCAGCCCGATCGGCGCCAGGTCGCGCGGGAGCGTGGTGCCCCGGAAGACGTCCGCGCCCGGCGTGGTGTCCGAGAGCGCGTCGACGGCCAGGATCACCGAGGCCGCGGTGTACGTCGTCTGCTCGACCGGCCACACCGCGTCGTCGGGGAACACGTAGCCGGTCCAGTAGCCGCCGTCGTCGGCGCGCAGGTGCTGCATGTCGCGCAGCAGCGTCATCGCCCGGTCGCGGTCGCCGACGGCGTCGAGGGCGAGGACGAGCTCGCAGGTCTCGGCGCCGGTCACCCACGGGTTGGTGTCGACGCACCGGATGCCCAGCCCGGGCACCACGAAGTCGTCCCACCGTGTGTCGAGCAGGTCGTGCGCCGCGTCGCCACGGACGGCGCCGCCGAGCACCGGGTAGTACCAGTCCATCGAGAACGTCGACTTGTCCAGGAACAGGTCGCGGTGCTCGCGCAGCGCGTGGCCGAGCCGACCCACCGCGAGCTCCCACTCCGGCTGCGGGTCGTCCATCAGCTCCGAGAGCGCGATGCCGGCCTTGAGTGCCTGGAAGATGCTGGCGCTGCCGGACAGCAGGCCCTCGGCGTAGACCGCGCCCCGCGGGTCGACCGACCAGGCGATGCCGCCCCAGGGCAGCTGCAGGCCCACCACGAAGTCCAGCCCCCGGCGTACGGCGGCCCAGCAGCGTCGCACGAAGCGCTCGTCGCGCCGTACCAGCCAGTGGTGCCAGACGCCGACCGCCAGGTAGGCGCTCATGTTCGTCTCGCCGCTCGCGTCGTCGACGACCCCGGCGACCACCTTCATCGGCCAGGAGCCGTCGGCCCGCTGGGTGTCCAGGCACCAGTCGTAGGCGGCGTGCGCGGCATCGGGCTCGCCGCCGACGAGCAGGGCCATGGCGGCCTCGACGTGGTTCCAGGTGTCGGTGTGCCCGCCCGTGGTCCACGGGACCGCGCCGTCGGGCTCCTGCATGCGGGCGATCGACGCCGCGGTTGCCGCGACGTCGTGCGCGGAGAGCAGCCCGTCGATCGAGGGGATCCCGCTCATGCCGCCTCGGGCTTGCGCAGGTACAGCACCAGGCTCTTGCCGATGAGCGGGTTCAGCGCGCGCTCGGCGAGGCGGGTCGCCAGCGGCCTCTTCATGATGTCCCAGACGAGCAGCCGGTGGTACGCCTTCACGGCCGGGTGGTCGTCGTTGGTCACGCCGACCGCGCACTTGAGCCACCAGTAGGGCGCGTGCAGGCCGTGCACGTGGTCGCGGCCGTCGTAGACGAGGCCCGCCGACTCCAGCTTCCCGACCAGCTCGTCGCCGGTGTAGATGCGGACGTGCCCGCCCTCGACCTCGTGGTAGGCGTCCGACAGCGCCCAGCAGACCTTCTCCGGCAGCCAGCGCGGCACGGTCACCGCCATCGTGCCGCCGGGCCGGAGCACGCGCACGAGCTCGGCGATCGCGTCCGTGTCGTGGGGGATGTGCTCGAGCACCTCGGCCGCCACCACCCGGTCGAACTCACCGTCGGCGAACGGCAGCGACAGCGCGTCGCCCTGCTTGATGTCGGCCTCGGCGCCGTCGGGCACCTCCCCGGCGTCGCGCATCGCGCCGAACAGGTCGAGCACACCGGCGAGCTCGTCGCCGTCCTGGTCGAAGGCGATCACGTCGCCGCCGCGGCGGTACATCTCGAACGCGTGCCGCCCGGCGCCACAGCCCATGTCGAGCACCCGGTCGCCGGGGCGCAGCCCGAGCCGGTCGAAGTCAACGGTCAGCATCTGGCGTCTCTCTTCTCGTCGATCGCGTGCTGGTAGGCGGTCACGGTGGCCTCGGCCACCGCCCGCCAGCTGAACTCGGCCAGCGCCCGCTCCCGGCCGGCGCGCCCCATGCGCTCTCGTCGCTCCGGGTCGTCGAGCAGCGCGTCGAGCGCGTGCACGAGCTCGCCCACGTCGCCCGGCGCGACCAGGTCGGCGCAGAGCCCGTCGGGCCCGACGACCTCGGGGATCGCGCCGGCCCGGCTGACGACCAGCGGAGTGCCGCAGGCCATCGCCTCGACCGTGGGCAGCGAGAAGCCCTCGTAGAGCGACGGCACGCAGGCCACCTCGGCCGAGCCGACCGTCGCGGCGAGCTCCTCGTCGGAGATGCCGTGCACGAAGCGGACCCAGTCGGCGATCCCGAGCCGGTCCACGATGCGCTCGGTCTCGCCGCCGGGCTTCGGCTTCGAGACCAGCAGCAGCTCCACGTCGCGCTCGGTGCGGAGCTTGGCGAACGCCTCGAGCAGGGTGGCGATGCCCTTCATCGGCGTGTCCGCGCTGGCCATCGCCACGATCCGGCCGGGCACCCGCGGCTCGGCCGGCGGCCGGAACACGTCGTCGACGCCGAGCGGCACGACCCGGATGCGGGACCGGTCGACGCCGAAGTCGGTGACGATGTCGCGGGCCGAGCTCTCGGACGGGCTCAGCACGGTGCCGACGCGGCGGGCCACCCGGCCCTGCATGCGCAGGAAGCCGTACCACCGGCGCAGCGTCAGCCGGCGGCGCCAGGACGGGGCGGCCGCGAGGTCGACGCGGCGGTCGAACGAGATCGGGTGGTGGATCGTCGCGACGACAGGCAGCCCTGCCCGCTCGATCACGAGAACCCCGTCGGCGAGGGTCTGGTTGTCGTGCACGACGTCGAAGTCGCCGAGCCGCCTCCGCAGCAGCCGGGCGACCCGGAGCCCGAAGGTGCGCGGCTCGGGGAACCCTGCGGTCCACATGGTGGCGACCTCGAGGACGTCGACCGCGTCCCGGATCTCCGAGGGGCGCGGGGTGCGGAACGGGTCGGGCTCGCGGTAGAGATCGAGGCTGGGCACCTCGGTCAGCCGCACCCCCTCGTCGAGGACCGGGTAGGGCTGGCCGGAGAACACCTCGACGTCGTGGCCGAGGGCGACCAGCTCACGGGACAGGTGTCGCACGTAGACGCCCTGACCGCCGCAGTGCGGCTTGCTGCGGTAGGACAGCAGGGCGATGCGCAACCGGGCCTCCACGGAACTGAAACGTGTTCTCGTTATGGGACAAACGTGGTGCTAGCGTACGGGGTGTGTGAAGCCAGCCTGCGGCCCGTCCGGCTGGTAGCTCGGGCCTCGGGAGGGTGGTCATGAGGAGCCTGAACACGCTCTCGTTCGAGGACCGCGGCTCCCCCGCGCAGCGCGAGCGCCGGCGCCGCATCCTGGAGGCGGCCACCACGCTGGCCGCCAAGGGCGGCTTCGAGCAGATGCAGATGCGGGCGGTGGCCGAGCACGCCGACGTCGCCCTCGGCACCCTCTACCGCTACTTCCCCTCCAAGATCCACCTGCTGGTGAGCGTGCTCGCGCAGCAGTTCGAGGTCGCCGGCGACACCCTGGCCCGCAAGGCGATCCCCGGCAGCACCCCGGCCGACCGGGTGATGTTCGTGCTCGGCCGGACCACGCAGACCCTGCAGCGGGAGCCGAACCTCACCGAGGCGCTGACCCGTGCCTTCATGTTCGCCGACGCCTCCGTCGCCCAGGAGATCGAGGTCGTCGCGGCGCACGTGCGACGGATGCTGCTGCTCGCGATGCGCGAGCCGGGCACCCCCTCCGACGTACCGGAGCCGACGGAGGAGGAGGTCGCGGTCACCAAGGTGATCGGCGACGTGTGGCTGGCCAGCCTGGTGCAGTGGGTGACCGGCCGGGCCTCGGCGCACGACGTGGCGACCTCGCTCGACGTGGCGGTCCGGCTGCTGCTGCGGTGAGCCGCGCCCGCTAGCGTGACGCCGTGCCCTCCCCTCCCGTCACGGACCTGCAGGATGCCGTCCGTGCCCTGGTCGAGACACGGCTCGGGCACACGGCCCGGGTCTCGGTCTGGGCCGGGGATCCCGCCGGCCCCGCCTGGTTCACGCGCGAGCCGGACGCCCAGCACTACGCCGCCTCCACGATGAAGCTCCCGCTGCTGGTCGCCGCCTACCGGCGCGCGCGAGCGCGGCGCCCTCGACCTCGACCGGGCGGTGCCGGTGCACAACGCGCACCGCTCCGCCTACGACGGCAGCCTCTTCTCGCTGGACCAGGACGACGACCAGGACGACGAGACCTGGGACCGGCTGGGCTCCTCGGTCGACCTGCGCACGCTGGCCCGGCACGCGGTGGTGAGGTCCGGCAACCTGGCCACGAACCTGCTGCTGGAGCACGTGGGTACGGCGGAGGTGGCGGCCGTGCTCCGGGACGCGGGCTGCTCCCCCGCGACCGTGCTGCCCCGCGGGATCGGCGACGCCGCGGCCCGCGAGCACGGGCTCGACAACCTGGTGACCGCCGGCGACCTGGCCCGGGTCATCGGCGGCGTCGCGGCCCGCACCCTCGCCCGCGCGGACACCTGCGCGGCGGTCGAGGCGGTGCTCGCCGGCCAGGAGCACCGGGACCAGGTGCCGGCCGGGCTCCCCGACGGCACCTACGTCGCCAACAAGACCGGCTGGGTCGACGGGGTCGCGCACGACGTGGCGCTGGTGCGGCCCGACCACGGCGCGCCGTACGTCCTGGCGGTGTGCAGCACCGCGGACGCGGACGAGCAGACCCTGTACGCAGTCAACGCGGCCGTCAGCCGCGCGGTCTGGGAGGCACGGCCCGCATGACCCGGATCGAACGCGTCACCGCGACCCGCGTGACCACCCCGCTGCACACGCCGTTCGTCACCGCCCTGCGCCGCACCACCACCACCGACACCGTCGTGGTGCGGGTGACCGACAGCGACGGGGTCACCGGCTGGGGCGAGGCCCCGCAGGTCTGGCAGGTCACCGGTGAGTCCCTCGCCGGCGCCGAGGCCTGCGTGACCGGCCCCCTGGCCGCGGTCGTCACCGGCCGCGACCCCGACGACCTGCACGCCGTGCTCCGCGACGTGGGTGCCGCGGTCGCCGCCAACCAGGGCGCCAAGGCCGCCGTCGACGTCGCTTTGCACGACCTGGTGGCGCGGCGCCGCGGCGTGAGCCTGCCGGTGCTGCTCGGAGGCACGACGCTGCGGGTGCCGACCGACGTGACCCTCGCGGCCGGTGACGCCGACGCGCTGGCCGGTACGGCCCGGGCCCGGGCCGCGGACGGCTTCGGCGTGCTCAAGATGAAGGTCGGCACCGATGCGGCGACGGACGTCGCGCGGGTGCGGGCGGTGCGCGAGGCGGTGGGCCCCGACGTCCGGATCCGGCTCGACGCGAACCAGGGCTGGACCGCCCGCGACGCCGTGCGGGTGATCTCCGGGCTCGAGGACGCCGGCCTCGAGGTCGAGCTGGTCGAGCAGCCGGTCGCGGCCGCCGACCTGGACGGCCTGGCCTGGGTGACGGCCCGGGTGCGGACGCCGGTGATGGCTGACGAGTCGGTGTACGGCGTCCGCGACCTGGTCGAGGTGGTCCGCCGCCGGGCCGCCGACCTGGTCAACGTGAAGCTCGCGAAGTGCGGCGGACTGCGGGTGGCCGCGACCCTGCTGGAGCTGGCCCGCGCCCAGGGCATGGGCAGCATCGTCGGCTCGATGATGGAGACCCACATCGGCGTCGGCGCGGCCGCCAGCCTGGTCGCTGCCTGCGGCACGTCCGCGGTGAGCGACCTCGACGCGGCCTGGTGGGCGGCCGCGTCCCCGGTCGTCGGCGGCATGACGTACGACGGCCCGGTGGTCGTCCTGCCCGACGCCCCGGGACTCGGTATCGACACGCTGGCCGGAGAGCACGCGTGAGCCGCCCGCACCGCCTCTTCGGCGACCCCTCGATGCGCGAGGTGGCCGTGCCCGTCGCGACCCTCTGGCGCTCGCCCGACGCCCCGCGAGCGGTCGACGAGCCGGCCGTTCGGGACCGGCCCGACGTGGCGGCCTGGGCGGAGGCGATGGACCAGGAGGTCCGGCTCGGCCTGCACGGCCGCACCGACACGCAGCTGCTCCTGGGCGAGCCGGCGCAGGTGCTGGAGGAGCGGGACGGCTGGAGCCGGGTCGCGGCGCTCTACCAGGCGTCGTCCGCGCACGACGACCGGCTACGCGGGCTGGGTGCGCACCGCCCACCTCGGCGCCCCGGTCCCCGTGTGGCGCGGGGCCTGGGCCACGGTCGTCAGCCGGTCGGCCGCGTGCGAGGTCGACGGCGGCAGGCTCACCCTGTCGTTCGCGACGATGCTGTGGGTCGCCGCGCTGGGTGAGGAGACCGCGACGCTGCACCTCCCGGACGGACGCCTCGGTGTGGTGTCCCTCGACGACCTGCGCCTCGGTCACAAGCAGCAGCAGGCGGTCTACGGCCCCGACGACGTGCTCGCGGCGGCCTCGCAGTTCCTCGGGCTGCGCTACCTGTGGGGCGGCACCAGCACCTGGGGCCTCGACTGCTCCGGGCTTGTGCACCTGACCCTGCGGTCGCTTGGGGTGCTGCTGCCCCGCGACGCCCACGACCAGGCCGCCTGCGCCGACGTCGAGCCGGTGCCGCTGGACGAGGTCCAGCCGGGCGACCTGTACTTCTTCGCACGCCCGGGCCAGCGGGTCTACCACGTCGGCTTCGTGACCAGCCCGGTCGCGGCCGACGGCACCCGCTGGATGCTGCACGCGCCGGAGGGCGGCGAGCTCATCGAGAACGCGCCGCTCGCGCCGCACCGGGTCGAGACGCTCGTCTCGGCCGGCCGGGTACGCAAGCCGGAGGCCGGCAGCCGCTGAGATCCCCCGCCCCAGGGGATGTGCCGCCCAGCGCCTGCGACCGATGCTTGCCTGCTACCCGTCCGGAAGGAGCATGTGATGACACCCACCTACGAGGTCGGCTACTTCGTCGGAAGCCTGTCGTCCACCTCGATCAACCGAGTGCTGTCCCGGGCCCTGGTCCGGCTCGCCCCGGAGGAGCTGAACTTCACCGAGATCCCGATCGGTGCCCTGCCGTTGTACAGCCCCGACTTCGACGCCGACTACCCGCCCGAGGCCAGGGCACTCAAGGAGGCGATCAGCCGGGCGGATGCGGTGCTCTTCGTCTCGCCCGAGTACAACCGGTCCATCCCGGGGGCACTCAAGAACGCCATCGACTGGGCATCCCGGCCCTGGGGCCAGAACTCCTTCCACCACATCCCGGCCGGCGTGATCGGAGCCTCCATCGGCCCGATCGGCACGGCGGTGGGCCAGCAGAGCCTGCGAGCCGTGCTGAGCTTCTGCAACGCACGGCAGATGACCTCGCCGGAGGCCTACGTCCACTACACCCCCGAGGTGTTCGCCGACGACGGTGAGGTCAAGGACGACTCCACGGCGGCGTTCCTGCGCAACTACATGCAGGAGTTCCGCGACCACCTGGTGCGGGTGCTGACGGTCCTGCCGCGTGCGTGACGTCACGGCCACCGAGGCCGTGCTGTGCCAGGGCCTTCAGCTTCGCAGCGTCGACGGACCCCGTACGCCCGCGGAGCCACCTCCATGAGCCCACGAGACACCGGCAAGATGCCGGGGGCGAGGTAACGCGAGCGCACCTAGTCCTCGGAGAGCAGGCCCTCGCGCCCGGCCCGGGCGACGATGGTGCGGACGTTCTCGACCCGGCCGCAGTCGGCGTCCAGCTGCCGGTTCCGCTCCTCGGCGAACGCCCGGCCGAGCTCGCGGCGGACGTCCTCGGCCACGTCCTCGCGCGCCGGGTTGAGGATGGTCAGCTCCTCCTCGGTGAGGTGGTGGTTGACCTTCCCCGCCAGCTCCTCGACGAGGTCGTCGAACTCCTCGCCCTCCACCCGGTCGGCCTCGAGCACCGCGAGCAGGGCCTGGTGGCCCTCCGCGTGCTCCTCCTCGCCGTGCTCTGCCTCGTGCTCGTCGATCGCGTCCTTGCGGCGCAGGGTCGGGTACACCTTCTGCTCCTCGGCCTCGGCGTGCGCGACGTGGAGCGCCGAGAACGCCCGGCGTACGGCGTCCCGGTCGGCGGTCACGTCACGGAGGTCGCGCAGGAGCGCCTCGAAGCGGCGGTGGTCGTCGAGGATCAGGTCCACCACGTCACCTTCGGTGGGACGGGCGAGGTCGAGGGAGTCGGAGGCGTCGGTCATGACGCGCAAGGTACCCCTCAGCGCTGCTCTGACTCCTCCAGGGCGTTGGCCAGCTGGGACGTGTTCTCGACGCCCTTCTTCGAGGCGATCAGGCTGGCGACGGTGGTGACCGCGAGGACCCCGACGATCACGCCGAGCGAGGCGAGGATCGGGATGTCCGGCGCCCATGAGATGTGCTCGCCGCCGTTGACGAACGGCAGCTCGTTCTCGTGCATGGCGTGCAGGATCAGCTTGAGGCCGATGAACCCGAGCAGCACGGCGAGACCGTAGGAGAGGTACACCAGCCGCTGGAGCAGCCCGCCGATCAGGAAGTACAGCTGGCGCAGGCCCATCAGCGCGAAGATGTTCGCGGTCAGGACGAGGTAGGGCTCCTTGGTGAGGCCGTAGATCGCCGGGATCGAGTCAAGCGCGAACAGCAGGTCGGTGGTGCCGAGCGCCAGGATCACGATGAACATCGGCGTGATCACCCGGCTGCCGTTCTCCTTGGCGAACACCTTGACGCCGTGCCACTGGTCGGTCGCCGGCAGGTGCGTCTCGACCCACTTGATGAGCCGGTTCTCCTCGTACTCGTCATCGTCGTTCGTGCCCTCCTTGGCCAGCTTGAACGCCGTCCACACGAGGAACAGGCCGAAGAGGTAGAAGATCCAGCTGAACTCGTTGATCGCCGCCGCACCGACGCCGATGAAGATCGCGCGCATCACCAGGGCGAGCACGATGCCGATCATCAGGGCTTCCTGCTGGTACTTCCGGGGCACCCCGAACTTGGCCATGATGATGATGAAGATGAACAGGTTGTCGACGGAGAGGGAGTACTCCGTCAGCCAGCCGGCGAAGAACTCGGTGCCGAACTGGTGGCCCGCGAGGACCCAGACACCGATGCCGAACAGGACTGCGAGGCCGACGTAGATCGACAGCGCGATCGACACCTCTTTGGTGGAGGGCTCGTGCGGGCGGCGTCCGATCACGACGATGTCGAAGAGCAGCACCGACACGGTGACGATGATGGTGGTCCACCAGACCCAGGTGGGAACGTCCACAGACTGACCTTTCCGGAAGTCGTCGACGGCACACCGCGTCAGCGGCGCACCGGATGAGCAGTCCGGAGGTCTCTTCCGCCCGCGGTAGCAGGCCGACGGCACCGGGACCGGCCAAGAGGCCGGAGACCGTGATGACGACACCGTCGCGAAGGAATACTCCCCTCCAACACCGCCATCCTCCCAGAAGTCCCCCGCGGTGGCGAAATCCTGGACGTGTCGTCTCACCGACTCGTTGCAGGAGGCAACGACCGGACTCGTTCGCCTACGCTGGCCGGTGATGAGCTCTCGAGCCGGCACCGCGCGTCGCTGGCTCGTCGTGGCCGTCGTGACGGTGCTGACCAGCCTGCTCTTCGCGGCCCTGCACCTGCCCTCCCCTGTGCTGTTCGGTGCGCTGGCCGCCGGCATGCTGCACGCGCTGACCTCGCCGGTGGAGCTGGACATGCCGCCGCTGGCGTTCCGGCTGGGCCAGGCGCTCGTCGGCGCCGTCATCGGAGCGCTGGTCAAGCTGCCGACCCTGGCCCGGCTCGCGTCCGACTGGCCCTCCGTGGCCCTCGTCACCGTGGGCACGCTCGCGATCAGCCTGGTCGCCGGTCGGGCGCTCGCCCTGCGCCGCGACGTCTCCCCTGCCACCGGTGCCTTCGCGCTGATCGCCGGCGGCGCCTCGGGGATCGTCGCGCTGGCCCGCGAGCTCGGGGCCGACGACCGGGTGGTCACGATCGTGCAGTACCTCCGGGTGCTGATGGTGCTGCTGGCCATGCCGCTGGTCACCACCCTCCTGTTCCACCCGCCGAGCGGCGTCGGGTCGCTCGAGAGCGGGCCGACCCGCTGGGTTCCGGACCTCGCGTTCGTGGCGGTGGCCGTCGGGGTCGGTCTGCTCGCCCAGCGGGTGGTCCGGGCCCCCGCCACAGCCCTGCTCGGCCCGATGCTGGTCGCGGTGGTGGTGTCCGCGAGCGGCGTGCTGGGGACGGTGGCGGTGCCGACCCCGCTCGAGCAGCTCGGCTACGCGCTGATCGGCGTGCGCGTCGGCCTGCGCTTCACCCGGGCCAGCCTGCGCAGCATCGCCCGGCTGCTGCCGCTGGCGACCGCGCTCATCGTGGCGGTCATCGTGGCCTGTGCCCTGCTCGGTCTGCTGCTGTCGCACGTCACCGGGGTCGACCGGCTGACGGCGTACCTCGCCACCACCCCCGGTGGGTTGTTCGCGGTGCTCGCCACCGCCGCCGACAGCGGGTCGGACGTCACCTATGTGCTCGCCGTGCAGGTCATCAGGGTCTTCGCGATGCTGCTCTTCGCCCCGCTGCTCGGGCGGTGGTTCCGCCGCCGTCCGTCCTAGACTCCGGCCATGACCTCAGGAACGCCGGCGTCGTCGCCGTGGGGAGCGTTCTCGCAGGACCCCCGCCGCCCGGAGTCCGCGTCGCTGCGGGCCTCGGACCGCGACCGGGACGTCGTCCTCGGGGTGCTGGCCGAGGGGTACGCCGACGGGCGGATCACCAAGGAGGAGTACGACGAGCGGTCCGGCTCCACCGCGGCCGCCAAGACGCTCGGCGAGCTGCCCGCGCTCATCCTCGACCTGGTGCCGCTCACCCCGACGCGGCCCCGGAGCGACCTGGCGCTCGCGTCCACCGGAGGAGCTGCACGCGCGGGCGGTCCAGAAGTGGGAGGCCGACCGCCGGGACGCCCTCGGGGCCGTGCTCGTGCCGTCGCTGATCTGCTGGACGGTGTGGTACTTCGCGAGCTTCCGGCACAACGCCGACCCCGGCTTCCCGTGGCCGGTCATCGTCACGCTGGTCACGGCGCTGCGGCTGCTGCAGGTGCTCGCCAACAAGCGCGACATCGTCGCCCGTGAGCAGGCGCGCCTGGAGCGCAAGCAGCGCAAGGCGCTGGAGGCCGGCCCCGGGGAAGGCTGATCCTCAGTCGAGGCAGAACTCGTTGCCCTCGGGGTCCTGCATCACGATGTGCCCGGAGCCCGCCTGCTCCGCCTCGTAGCGCCGCACGCGGGTCGCGCCCAGCCCGACGAGGCGCTCGCACTCGGTCTCGAGGGCCGCCATCCGCTCGTCGCCCTCGAGTCCGGGCGCCGCACGCACGTCGAGGTGCTGACGGTTCTTGGCGGTCTTGCCCTCCGGCACCCGCTGCAGGAAGACCCGCGGCCCTCCGCCGTCCGGGTCGACCAGGGCGGAGCGGCTGTTGCGCTGCTCGGGCGGCACCCCCCAGGCGTCGAGCGCCTGCTCCCACGAGTCGAAGCCCGGGGGCGGCGGCTGGACGACGTAGCCGAGCACCTCGGCCCAGAACGCCGCCTGCGCCGCCGGGTCCGCGCAGTCGAACGTGATCTGCACCTCTCTCGCCATGTCGACGAGGGTAGCCACCGCCGGCCGGCAGCCGTGTCGGTTTCGTGGCGAGCGGCGGGGAGGCTCTACCCTCCCCGGGTAGGAATCCCGGGAACCGATCGGCAGGTACGCATCATCGACTCCGCACCCACCTCCACCGTCGTCGCAGAGCCGGTGGCCACCGTCGAGCGTCCTGTGGCGCCCCGGCGGGGACCGACGCGGCTCGCGGCCCTCGACGGTCTGCGGCTGCTGGCGGCGTTCTCCGTCCTGGCGTACCACTACACGGGCATCAACCGGGACTACTGGGGAGCCAAGCCTCTCGTGGAGTTCCCCTCGCTGCACCACCTCAGTCGCTACGGCTACCTCGGCGTCGAGCTGTTCTTCATCATCAGTGGGTTCGTGATCCTGATGACCGCCTACGACCGGACGGTGCAGTCCTTCGTCGCCTCGCGTGTGGCCCGTCTCTACCCGGCCTACTGGGTGGCGATCCTGGTCACGTTCCTGCTGCAGCAGTTCTGGACCGGAGGCCGCACCCCGACGTTCCTGGAGGCGCTGGGGAACCTGACGATGGCGCAGAGTGCCTACGGGCTCACCGATGTGCAGGGCGCCTTCTGGACGCTGTGGGTGGAGCTGCGGTTCTACCTGCTGATCGGGGTGCTCATGGCGGTGGGGATGACCCGGGGACGGCTCCTCGCGTTCGCCGTGCTGTGGCCGGTGCTCGGCCAGATCGCCGACAACAACGGGTCCTCGATCCTGTCCGCGCTGCTGATCCCTTCCTACGCGCCGTACTTCGGGGCCGGGATCGTGCTGTTCCTGCTCTCCACCGACCGGCGCAACCTCACCTGCTGGCTGGCGCTCGGCTTCACCGGAGTGTTCAGCGTCGCGCAGGCCGCGGGGTACGCCGACCGCGCGACCGAGCTCACCGGCGCTCCGGTGTCCCCGGTCGTCACCGGCGGTGCCGTCGTCGTGATGCTGCTCGTCCTCCTCGCCTGCACCCACGGGCCGCTCGCGCGCATCCGGTGGGGGTGGCTGACCTTCGCGGGCGCCCTGACCTATCCGCTCTACCTCGTGCACGGTCAGATCGGCTACTTCGTCATCGACCTGCTGCAGGACGGCATGCACAGCTACGTCGTGCTCGCCCTCGCCACGGTCGCGAGCTTCGTGGTGGCCTACCTGATCCACCGGTTCGTCGAGCGTCCGTCGGCGCGACCGCTGCGCCGGGCGGTCGAGTCATCGCTCGGGCGGTTGCGATAGCTCACCTGAGGGAGGGCGACGCACGTCACTCGCCCTGGTGGGTGGCGAGCATCCAGCGCACCCCGAACGGGTCGATCATCGCGCCCATCCGGGAGCCGTAGGGCTGGTCCTGGGCCGGCCGGTAGACGTTCGCACCCGACCGCTCGGCCGTCGCCAGCGTCTCGTCGACGTCGGGCACGTGCAGGTAGAGCGCGTAGGTCGCCGTGGTGTTGCCCTCGGCAGGTGCGTCGGCGCCGTAGTCGGGGAACGCGTCGGAGAGCATCAGCTGCGCGCCGTCGAGGTCGAGCACCGCGTGGCCGACCTGGCCGTCGGTGACGTAGCGCTCGCCCTGCTCCACGGCACCGAGGACCGCGACGTACCACTCGATGGCGGCCGCGCACGAGCGCGGGCAGATGTACGGCGTCAGCACCCCGCCCCACGGCGGGACGTAGGACTTCTCGGCGCTCGCGTCGGTCATCTGGCGTCCCATCCCTCGGGTCGGTGCTTCTTGGGCAGCTTGGCCACCACGAGGGCGTAGGACTCGTCGACCGCGTCGTGGATCTCGTCGTCGGGGATCGCGCCGCCCACGCGAAGGGTGTTCCAGCCCGAGCGGCCGATGTAGGCCATCACGGACGCGTCGTCGGGGTAGCGGGCCAGCCACTCGTCGGCCTCGTCCCGGCTGGCGCCGGCCTTGACCCCGACCGCGTCGTCACCGAGGAAGGCGAAGATCTTGCCGCGCTCGGCCTCCCCCACCTTGGCCACCACGTCGCCCTCCCAGGGCTGGTCGGGCCAGGCGCCCGGCTTGGACAGCGCGTAGTCGCGGAGCTGGTCGGGCGTCACTCAGCGAGCCCCCGCCTCGACCATCTGCCGGAGCTCCTTCTTGAGCTCCTGGATCTCGTCGCGCAGCCGGGCGGCCAGCTCGAACTGGAGCTCCGCGGCCGCGGTGTGCATCTGGTCGGTGAGGCCCTGGACCAGCTCGGCCAGGTCGGCCGACGGCAGGCCGGCCAGCTCGGCGGCGTGCCGGCCGACGTCCTTGCTGGACAGGCCCGGCACCGGCGCCTTGCCGCGGGACTGCTGGCGGCCGCCGCCCCCGAGGAGCTCGGCGGTGTCCTCGTCCTCGCGGGCCAGCATCTCGGTGATGTCGGCGATCTTCTTGCGCAGCGGCTGCGGGTCGACGCCGTTGGCCACGTTGTAGGCGACCTGCTTCTCCCGGCGCCGGTTGGTCTCCTCGATGGCCTTCTCCATGGACGGCGTGACCTTGTCGGCGTACATCACGACCTGGCCGGACACGTTGCGGGCCGCGCGACCGATCGTCTGGATCAGCGACTTGTCGGAGCGCAGGAAGCCCTCCTTGTCGGCGTCCAGGATCGCCACCAGCGACACCTCGGGGAGGTCGAGACCCTCACGGAGCAGGTTGATGCCGACCAGGACGTCGTACTGCCCGAGGCGGAGCTCACGGAGCAGCTCGATCCGGCGCAGCGTGTCCACCTCGCTGTGCAGGTAGCGGGTGCGGACGCCGGCCTCGAGGAGGTAGTCGGTGAGGTCCTCCGACATCTTCTTGGTCAGCGTGGTGACCAGGACCCGCTCGTTCTTCTCGGTGCGGTCGCGGATCTCATGGATCAGGTCGTCGATCTGGCCCTTGGTCGGCTTGACGATCACCTCGGGGTCGACCAGGCCGGTCGGCCGGATGATCTGCTCGACGACGTCGCCGCCGACCTTGGCCAGCTCGTAGTCGCCCGGGGTCGCGGAGAGGTAGATCGTCTGACCGATCCGCTCGAGGAACTCCTCCCAGCGCAGCGGCCGGTTGTCCATCGCGCTCGGCAGCCGGAACCCGTGGTCGACCAGGTTGCGCTTGCGGGACATGTCGCCTTCGTACATCCCGCCGATCTGCGGGACGGCGACGTGCGACTCGTCCACCACGAGCAGGAAGTCCTCGGGGAAGTAGTCGAGCAGGCAGTTGGGCGCCGAGCCGGGCGAGCGGCCGTCGATGTGCATCGAGTAGTTCTCGATGCCGGAGCAGGAGCCGACCTGCCGCATCATCTCGATGTCGTAGGTCGTCCGCATCCGCAGCCGCTGCGCCTCCAGCAGCTTGCCCTGCTTCTCGAAGGTCGCGAGCTGCTGCTCGAGCTCGGCCTCGATGCCGCCGATCGCCCGCTCCATCCGCTCGGGGCCGGCGACGTAGTGGGTCGCGGGGAACACGTGCAGCTCGGTGTCCTCGGTGACCACCTCACCGGTCACCGGGTGCAGCGTCATCAGCCGCTCGATCTCGTCGCCGAAGAACTCGACCCGGATCGCGAGCTCCTCGTAGACCGGGAACACCTCGAGGGTGTCGCCGCGGACCCGGAACGTGCCGCGGGTGAAGGCCATGTCGTTGCGGGTGTACTGGATCTCGACGAGCCGGCGGAGCAGCTGGTCGCGGTCGAGCTCCTCACCCACCTTGAGCCGGACCATCCGGTCGACGTACTCCTGCGGGGTGCCGAGGCCGTAGATGCAGGAGACGGTCGACACCACGATGACGTCGCGTCGGGTCAGCAGCGAGTTGGTCGCCGAGTGCCGGAGCCGCTCGACCTCCTCGTTGATCGAGGAGTCCTTCTCGATGTAGGTGTCCGTCTGCGGGACGTAGGCCTCGGGCTGGTAGTAGTCGTAGTAGGAGACGAAGTACTCGACGGCGTTGTTGGGCAGCAGCTGGCGCAGCTCGTTGGCGAACTGGGCGGCGAGCGTCTTGTTGGGCTGCATCACCAGGGTCGGCCGCTGGAGCTGCTCCACGGCCCAGGCGACGCTCGCGGTCTTGCCGGTGCCGGTCGCGCCGAGCAGGACGACGTCCTTCTCCCCGCCCCGGACGCGGCGGGTGATGTCGGCGATCGCGGCCGGCTGGTCGCCCGACGGCTGGTAGTCGGACACCACCTCGAACGGGGCGACCCGGCGCTGCAGGTCGGTCACTGGCCTCATGGCGAAGAGCCTACGACCCACCACCGACAGGATAGATTCTCGCCGTGAGCACCCGACGCAGACCACCCTGGTCGGCGCCCCAGCGGGACTCGCTGACCGGGGTCGCCAGGCGGGCACTGCTGTCCGTGCTCGGGCTCCAGGTGGTGCTGGCGCTGGTGCTCACCCTGGTCGACTCCTACCGGCGTCGCGGCAAGAAGCCCCGCCCGTTCCCCACGACGCCTCCGGCCGAGGTGGCGATCGGCGACGGCACGGTCACGACGTACACCTTCGGCCAGGACCTGTACGACGACATGCTGGCCGCCATCGACGGCGCCGAGCAGCGGATCCTCTTCGAGTCCTACATCTGGAAGGGCGATGCCACCGGCGAGGCGTTCAAGCAGGCGCTCAGCCGGGCCGCGGGACGCGGGGTCGAGGTCTACGCGGTCTACGACGGCTTCGCGAACCTCGTGGTGTCGCCGGTGTTCAAGCGGTTCGGCCCGCGGCTCAAGGTGCTGGAGTACCCCCTCTACAACGCCGGGTGGCGGTTCTTCGACCTGCGCCGCTACGGCCGGGACCACCGCAAGATCCTGGTCGTCGACGACCAGGTGGGGTTCGTCGGCGGCTACAACATCGGGTCGGCCTACGCGACCGAGTGGCGCGACACCCACGTCCGGATCACCGGCCCCGGTGTCTTCGACCTGGCCCGCACCTTCGCGGACTTCTGGAACCTGAACCGGCGGCCCCGGCACGGGGTCCGCCCGCTGCTGCTGGAGACGGCGGCCGACTGGGAGCCCCGGATCCGGGTGCACCGCAACGTGCCGCGGCTGTGGATGTTCCCGATCCGCTCGATGTACCTCGAGGCGGTGGCACGGGCCTCGCACCACATCTGGATGACGCACGCGTACTTCATCCCGGACGCGGACTTCGTCGACGCGATCATGGACGCCGCGCGGCGCGGTGTGGACGTGCGTCTGCTGCTGCCGGCCACCTCCAACCACGTCATCGCGGACTGGCTGTCCCGCGGCTACTACGGCGAGATGCTGGCGGCCGGTGTGCGGATCTTCCGGTTCCAGGGCGCCATGGTGCACGCCAAGACCTCGACCATCGACGGCCGCTGGTCGACGGTCGGCACCGCCAACATCGACCGGCTGTCGATGACCGGCAACTACGAGGTCAACGTGGAGTTCGTGGACGCGTCGATGGCGGCCCAGATGGAGCGCATCTTCGAGACGGACCTGACCAACACCGTGGAGCTGACCGCGGAGACCTGGGCCGCCCGCGGGGTGCACCGGAAGTTCACCGAGATGGTGCTCGCGCCGCTGCGCCCGCTCCTCTGAAACGCAGTCTGGCCCTGCTCGACGACCTGGGCGCCGACCTCGCGCAGGGCGTCCACATCGCCCGACCCCTGCCGCCGCAGGAGGCGCGGGACTGGGTGCCCGCCCGCGGGCAGACTCCGATCCGGGCATAACCGGCACGGCGCCTGGGTACCTCCTCAGGGAGGGAAACCGACGCTCCTGGGAGGGAGAAACGTGCAGGTGGAGAAGGAGGCCGTCGCGGACGCGCTCCGACGGCAGGGCGACCACGACAAGGCGCAGCAGGCGGAGTGTGCACTCCCCCGGCACGTCGACACGGAGCGGGACGCAGGTCTGCTGCACCGGCTCGACGTCGACGTCGACGACCTCGACGGTGACTGACCCACCAAGCCCGACCGTGTCACATCTCGCGGCCGCGCTCCGTCACCTTGGTGACGGGCGGGACCACCACCCGCCGACGGACCAGCGAGAGGACGTGTCGAGATGCTCGGCCGCAAGGACTACACCCAGAAGGAGCTCGACGACGCCACACGCGCCGTCCGCGAACGGATCGACGGCTACGACGGGCTCGTCGCCGCCGTCCGTGCATCCGGTGACGCGGGCGCGCAGGCAGCCCTGGAGGCGTTCGAGCCTGCCCTGCTGAACAGCCTGGTCCTCGACCTCGACCGGCGCTTCGTGCACCGGGTCCGGATGGTGAGCGGCACGGACGGCAACCCGCTCAACGAGGTCGAGCTGCTGGTCGAGTCGCTGATGAACAACGACGGCGTGCTGCGCGGCAACACCGTCGTGAAGTACGTCCCCGAGGAGTCCGTGACCCAGCTCAAGCCGGGCGACCGGGTCGTGCTGACCAGGGCCCAGTTCGAGCGGCTCGCGAAGGCGTTCCTCGCCGAGATCGAGGCGAGGTTCCGCTAGGGCGCGAACCGCTGCCGGCAAGGCGTCGGCAGCAGGTCGAGCCGCACCGCGGGCAGCACGTCGAGGGACGCGCCCGGCCCAGCCGGACAGCCCGCGTCCCGGAGCCAGCTGACCCGGCGCTCGGAGTCGTCCGGCTGGGTGACGCGAGTGGTCGACGTACCACCGCTCCCCTGTCCCTCGCACCGGAAGTACCCCGGTGGAGGGCGGCGGTGGCCGGCTCAG
Organism: uncultured Actinomycetota bacterium; assembly: GCA_963827435.1. Taxonomy (GTDB): domain Bacteria; phylum Actinomycetota; class Actinomycetes; order Propionibacteriales; family Nocardioidaceae; genus Nocardioides_B. The sequence goes on along the minus strand of CAWHAU010000017.1, from coordinate 182,177 downwards.
TCCTGGGCCGAGGACACCTCGAGGTCACCGTCGGCGTACCACTTGCGGATGACCTTCTTGTCGAACTTGCCGACCGAGGTGCGCGGCACCGCCTCGATGAACGTCCAGGCGTCCGGCAGCTGCCACTTGGCCACGGACTCGGCGAGGAACGCCCGCAGCTCGGCGGGCTTCACGGTTGCGCCCTCCCGCAGCACGACGGACGCGAGCGGCCGCTCCTGCCACTTCTCGTCGGGGATGCCGACGACCACGGCCTCCTGCACGTCGGGGTGCGCCATGAGGGCGTTCTCGAGCTCGACGGAGGAGATCCACTCACCGCCCGACTTGATGACGTCCTTGGAGCGGTCGGTCAGCGTGATGTAGCCGAGCGGGTCGAGCTTGCCGACGTCGCCGGTGCGCAGCCAGCCGTCGCGGAACTTCTCCGGGTCGTCGTCCTTGTAGTAGGCGCCGGTCACCCAGGCGCCGCGCACCTCCAGCTCGCCGACGGCCTCACCGTCGCGCGGGAGGACGTCGCCGGACTCGCCGACGATCCGCCCCTCGATGCCCGGGAGCAGCCGGCCCTGGCCGCCGCGGTACCGCCACTCCTCGTCGCCCTCGACGCCGGCGGGGGGCCGCGCCACCGAGGCCACCGGCGAGGTCTCGGTCATGCCCCACGCCTGGACCATGTGGATGCCGTGCCGCTCGCCGAGCGCCTTCTGCAGCGCCACCGGCACCGCCGAGCCGCCGCACAGCACCAGCCGCAGGTGGTCCGACAGCTTGATGTCGTCGTGCTGGTCGAGATGGTTGAGCACGTCGCTCCAGACCGTCGGCACCGCCCCGGAGATGGTCGGGCGCACCTCGCGCATGAACCGGCACAGCGGGTCCGCCTGCAGCCACCTGTCGGGCATGGTCAGGGACGCGCCGGTCATGACCGCGGCGTAGGCGAGGCCCCAGGAGTTCGCGTGGAACATCGGCACGATCGGCAGCACCCGGTCGGTCCAGGTGAGGCCGCCGGTGATGCCCATGCCGACGGCCATCGAGTGGAGGTACGACGACCGGTGGCTGTAGACCACGCCCTTCGGGTGGCCGGTCGTGCCGGAGGTGTAGCACATCGCCGCGGCGTCGAGCTCGTCGATCGTGGGCCAGTCGAAGCTGTCGTCCGCGGCGTCCAGCAGCTCGTCGTACAGGTGCACCTGCTTGCCGGTGGCCCGCAGGGCGTCGAGGTCGGCGTTCTTCGCGTCCGGTCCGGCGACCACCACGTGCTCGACGGTCTCGAAGGTCGGCAGCTGCTTGGCCAGCAGGTCGACCAGCGAGTCGTCGACGATGACGACCTTGTCCTCGGCGTGGTTGGCGATGTAGGTCAGCTGCTCCGGGAACAGCCGGATGTTCAGCGTGTGCAGCACCGCGCCCATCGACGGGATGGCCAGGTAGCCCTCGAGGTGCTCGCCGTTGTTCCACTGGAAGGTGCCGACCCGGTCGTCGCCGGTGACACCGAGCCCCCGCAGGGCGTTGGCCAGCCGGGCGGCGCGACGCCCCAGGTCGGCGTACGACTGCGAGCGCGACCCGTCGGCGGTGGCCGTGATGACCTGCCCGTCGCCGTTGACCTCCGCCCCGTGCCTCAGGATCGCCTGGATCGTGAGCGGAAAGTCCTGCATCGTGCTGCGCATCCTCTGCCTACCTCCACTGTGTCGTCCACCACCTGCAGGCATCCTGCCGACTCCCTCCAAGCCCGTCCAGCGATCCGGAGCACGGTGCCCCCTAGGGTGACCGGATGGATCCCGAGCTGCAGTCCGTGTCCCGCAAGGCCTGGGGCGACCTGGAGACGCTGCACGTCGTCGGCTACTTCGCGCCCGAGGTCACCGAGGAGTACGTCGACCTGGGACTCCACCCGCAGCTGGCCTACTTCCCGGGACGTGCCGCCGCGTTCGGCGAGGCCGGCCCCGGGCTGACGGTGGCGACGTTCTACGTCTTCGCGCCGTGGCTGGTCGAGGCGGCGCTGCCGGCGGCGTGGCAGACGACGACCCCGGAGAAGGTGGTCGCCGCCCGGCGCACCGGCATGAGCCGTGCCCTCGGGAAGACGCTGGGGACGCCCGACGTGTCCGAGGCGCTGGCGATCGCCCGCGACGTGTGCGCGGCGCTGTCGCCGCAGGGACGCCCGCTGTTCGCCGCGCACGCCGAGCTGCCCTGGCCCGAGGACGATGTGCTGGCGCTGTGGCACGCCGCCACCCTGGTGCGTGAGCACCGCGGCGACGGGCACGTCTCGGTCCTGCAGACGCGCGGCCTCGACCCGGTCGAGGCGACGGTGCTCGGCGGACTGTGGTCGGGTCGACCCGCTTCCTCCGCAAGACCCGGGGCTGGTCCGACGGGGAGTGGGACGCGGCCACCGACCGGCTCCGTCAGCGGGGCTGGCTCGACACCGATGGCGAGCTCACCGACCTGGGCCGCGCCGAGCGTCAGGGACTCGAGGACGACACCGACCGGCTCGCGGTCGAGGGCTGGTCCGCGGTCGGCGCGGAGCGGACGGCCCGCCTGCACGAGCTGGTGGCTCCCCTGCGACGCACGATCCAGGCGTCCGACCTCCTGCCGAGGTCGCTGGGCGGCGGACGCCGCTAGGACGGGTCTCGAGAAGATGCCCTGGGCAGGTTCGAGAGACGTGTCCGAGCCGCCTCCCGGCTCCGCGACGAGGGGTGTGGTCAGGGACGACGCTCGTCGAGCACCCGCTGCACGGTCCGGGCCGCACCGGCGTGGGCCGGGTCGCCGGCGAGGGTGATCAGGCCCTTCCACAGCGCCCAGCCCCGCCCCCGGGCCCAGGTGTCATCGTCCAGCGGCCACGTGGCCCGCAGCGCCTCGCGGGCCGGGCCCTCCAGGAACGTCCACGCGATGACGGTGTCGCTGGCCGGGTCACCGACGCCGCAGCTGCCGAAGTCGATGACCGCCGACAGCCGGCCGTCGTCGTCGACCAGCAGGTTCGCCGCGCTCACGTCGCCGTGCACCCACACGGGCGGAGCCCCCCACCGCGACGACAGCGCCGACTCCCAGACCTCGAGCGCGCGGGACGTGTCGACCCGGCCGTCCAGCGCACGCAGCGCGGCCCGCGTCTCCGCGTCGTAGACGCGCAGGTCACCGCCGCGGTGGAAGTTGTGCACCCCGGCCCTCGGCCCGTCGCTTGCGTCGACCTGCCCGAGCGCGGCCAGGAACCCACCCAGGGCCCGCGCGAACGCCGTCATGTCCGCGACGGGCGCGCTCTCGGCGGGCTCACCGGGCAGCCAGCGGTAGACCGACCACGGCCACGGGTAGCCCTGCCCCGGCGCCCCGGCGGCCACCGGCGAGGGCACGGGCAGCGGGAGCCCGACCGCCAGCCGCGGCAGCCACCGCTGCTCCTTGGCGACCTGAGCGGCGTACGCCTCGGCGCTCGGCAGCCGCACGGACAGCTCGTCGCCCAGCCGGAAGGTGCGGTTGTCCCAGCCGCTGAACGGCACCGGGGTGACCGGCAGGTCGGCCCACTGCGGGAGCTGGGCGGCGACCAGCCGCGCGGCCAGGTCCGCGTCGATGTCGTCGCGGTGCACGCCGGTCAGCCGCGGCCCGGGATCCGCATGATCCGGTAGAGGGTCAGGGCGGCGTTCAGGTCGCCCTTCACCTTCAGCGCGCCGCGCACCACCCCGGTCACCGGGTTGAGGTGGCCGGTCACGAGCTTGAGGAACTGCGCGCCCCCGAGCACCAGTGTCGCGTCCCGGTCACCGTCCGCGTCCCGCTCCGCCCGGCAGCTGCCCCGGTCGACGTACACGGTGACCCGGTCGCTGCCGCCGTCCGGGCGCCCGTCGATGCGGAAGGCGACGACGAGCGACGTGTCGGCGGCCCGCTGCTCGTCGAGGAACTCGGGCAGCCGGGTGAACACCTGGTCGAGGACCACCTCGCGGAACCCACCGGACATCAGCCGGTCGAGGTGCCGGTCCTTGACCCCCTTCAGCACCGCCGCGGCCTGCTCCGGGTCGACGGCGGACGGGTCGACCGCCACCCCGGGCCGGCCCGGCACCCGGAAGACGCCGCCGACGCGGAGCGCGAGCTGCTCGTCCCCGTCGACCCGCAGCCGGTCGCCGAGGAGCAGCAGCGCGGCGTTGGATCCGCCGGAGACCATCCGGACGAAGTCGACGGCCGCGAGGCTGATCGTGACGTCCGGCCGGTGCGTGCCGCCCGGCGCGACCGAGACCCCGTCCCCGTCGAAGACGAGCAGATGGACCTCGGGTACGCCCTGCGGCACCTCGACCCGGAACTCCACCACACCCTCGACCTCCGCCAGCGGCGCGGGGAGGGCGAACTCCCCCAGCCGTCCGAGCACGTGCCGGACCGCCGACGTCCGGAGATGGGGTACGTCGACCAGCAGCGCCAGCTCGCGGTCCGAAAGGGCGTCGACGAGCCCGAGGACGCGCTCGGCGTCCTCGGTCGCGAAGAACGCGTCGGCCTCCTCCGGCGTGTGGTCCAGCAGGTCGAGGGCGGAGCTCACACGCGGCATGCCGGTCACCCTAGCGAGCGGACGAGGTACGTTCAGGTTGCCGTCATCCGGGCCCTCTTCACTTGACTGTGGGCGCCGGGTGCAGGGCTCGGGCCGTGACCGGGAAGGCAGCTGATGGCCCTCGTGAAGGGACCCCGCGGAGCCGGGCTCGTCGACATCGTCTCCGGGAGCTTCGGCGCGGGCCACGACGCGGCCGCCCGGGAGATCGCGGGACGGTTCGAGGAGCGGGGCTACCTCACGCGCACCTGGGACGTCGTCGACCTGTTCCCGCTGGGGGTCGGTCGGCTGCTGCGGGCGGCCTACCTCCAGCAGCTCCGGCACGCGCCCGGCACGTGGGGGTCGCTGCTGCGCGGCCTCCAGCACTCCGACCGGTCGGCCCGGCTCGCGTCCCGCGCGCTCGCCGTCACGGCGCCGGGCCTGCTGCGGATCGCGGCCGACGGTCCGGACCTCATCGTGTCGACCCACCCGTTCGCCAGCCAGACCCTCGGCCGGCTGCGGGGCGCCGGCAGGATCGACGTACCGGTGGTGACCTACCTGACCGACATGTCGGTGCACCCGCTGTGGGTGCACCGCTCGGTCGACCTGCACCTGGCTCTGCACCCGATCCCGGCGGAGCAGGCCAGGTCCCTCGGCGGCCGGTCTGCCGTCGTGGACCCGCTCGCCGGCTGCCGGCCCCTGCACCTCGTCGAGCCGGTCGCGGCTCTGCGCCGCAGGCTCGGGCTGCCGGTCTCCGAGCCGCTGGCCCTGGTCACCGGCGGGGCGTACGGGATCGGGGCCCTGGACCGGGCGGCCGCGGACGTGTCCGGCACCGGCCTCGCCCACCCCGTCGTGCTGTGCGCGCGCAACACCGCGCTCCGCGACCACCTGCGGGGCCGGCCGGGGGTGACCGCGCTCGGGTGGCGCGACGACCTGCCCGACGTGCTGGCCGCCGTCGACGTCGTCGTGCAGAACGCCGGCGGCTTCACCTCCCAGCAGGCACTGGCCGCCGGCGTCCCGCAGGTGAGCTACCGCTGCATCCCCGGGCACGGCGAGACGAACGCCGCCGCTCTGGAGCAGGCGGGCCTGGTGGCCTGGGCGCGCACGGCCGACGAGCTGCCGCGGGTGCTGGGCGAGGCACTGGCCCGGCCGCCCGTGCGTGACCCCGTGCGGAGACCGGGTGGCCACGACCTGGTGGACGTGCTGTTCCCGCAGCGGGTCCCGGTCGTCGCATGAGCCTGCTCCGCTCCGCCGCGGGGCTCGGGGCCGTGGCTCAGTTCGGCCCGGCGCTCACGTCGGTGGCTCCCGCTGCGCCGGCTCCTGCTCCCGTCGCTGGCGGGCGTCAGCCGCCACCCGCACGTGGCGCTGACGTACGACGACGGGCCCGACGCGTCCACGCCGGAGTTCCTCGACCTGCTGGACCGCCACGGGGTCACCGCGACGTTCTTCCTGCTCGGCGCGCACGTCGAGCGGCACCGCGCCGTGGTCCGCGACCTGCACGCCCGCGGGCACGAGCTGGCCGTGCACGGGTGGGACCACCGGTGCGTCGCCTGGAAGCGGCCGGGACTCCTCGTCGACGACCTGCGCCGCACCGTGGACGCGCTCACCGCGCTGACCGGCGCGCCGGTGCGGTGGTACCGCCCGCCCTACGGCGTGCTCACCGCCGAGGCACTGGTCGCGGCCCGCTCCGTCGGGCTGAGGACCGTGCTCTGGTCGGCCTGGGGACGCGACTGGGAGCGGTCGGCGACCGCCGAGTCCGTGGCGCACCGGGTGTCCGCCGCGCTGCGACCCGGCGGCACCGTGCTGCTGCACGACTCCGACCGCACGTCGGCGCCGGGGTCCTGGCGCGCCACGCTGGCCGCGTCGGACCTGCTGCTCACGGACTGGTCGACGAAGGGGTACGACGTCGGGCCGCTGCGCGACCACCGTCCGTTCTAGGGGCGCTGATCCGGCGTGCGGCGAGCGCCCACCAGGTGTCCATCCGCGCGACGGCCTCGGCGGCCCGCCCCTGCCGGCCGACCCGAGCGCAGCGGAACAGGAACGCCGCGATCCCGGCGGTGCCCTGCATCCAGCCGACGCCCGGCGGGAGCAGCGGCTCGGGGTTGCGGTGCTCGACGAACCTCCAGCGGGCGCGGTCCCCGTCGACCAGCGCCCGGTCGACGAGGGTGTCGGCGAGGTGCAGCGCGAACGCGAGGTCGTCGTCGTGGCCGAGGCGCTGCCAGGCGTCGAGCAGGACGTCTCCCACGCCGGCGGTGCCGCAGCAGCGTCCGTCGTTGTCCCAGAACCCGGGATGCAGCCGCTCGGGAATCCCGGAGGTCCGGACGCTGTGCAGGCAGCGCCGGTGCCAGGACAGCGGCGGCTCCCCCGCCACGTCGTCGACGCCCGCGTGGTCCAGGGCCAGGAACAGCAGGGACGTCCCGGTCGGGCCCGTGGCACCACGTGTAGGTCACCGGGTCGTAGTCCCGGCCCTCGGGGAAGGGCACCTGCCGCGGCACCGTGAACCCGTCACCGGACGTGTCGGCCAGGGTGACCAGGTGCTCGGCACCGCGGCGGCCGGCGTCGACCAGGTCGGGCCGGTCGAGCGTGACCCCCGCGGCCGCCAGGGCGGCCGCGACCCCGGCGAGGCCGTGCGAGAAGTTCGGCATGTCGCTGCCCGCCACGACCTGGAAGCGGTGCGGCACGAACCGCCAGTCGAGCCCGGTGGGGCGCTCCTCGGCCTCCGCCAGCAGGACGTCCGCCGCCTGCTCCGCGAGGTCACGGGCACCGGGGACGGCGTACCGGTGGGCCCAGAGCGCGCCGAGCAGCACCGCGCCGGTGCCGAGGGTCACGTCGTTGATCCGCGCGTCGGGTAGCACGCGGGGTGGCCCGACGATCGTCTGCGGCCAGCCGTCGGCGCCGGCGAGCGCGGCGAGCCGGGCGACCGCCTCGTCGGCACCGTCCGCCCCCAGAGCGATGAGGGCACCGATCGTGCTGACCAGGCCGTCGAAGTACGTCGTGTCGGTGGTCTCCGCCACCGTCGCGCGGAGCCGGGTCGCGATCGCCTCGGCGAGCGCGGTCTCCTCGGCGGTCCAGGCGCGGGCGAGCCGGATCTCCGCGAGGACGTGCGCGAGCCCGGCGACGCCGCTGTGCATGCCGTCCCGGTCGGACGGCGGCTCGTCCACGGGCTGGTCCGTCACGGCGGTGGGCATCCAGGGCCCGCGCTCGTCGTGGCGCACCTGGTCGAGGACCCACCGCCACGCGGCCTCGGCGGTCCGCTCGTGGAGGTCGGCGCTCATCGTCGAGACGCCGGGAGGTGGGTGCGCGGTGCCATCCGCGGGCCACGGCGTGGCCGGGACAGCCCCGCCAGCTCGACCAGGCGCTGCACGCGGTAGCGGTGCGGACGGTAGGGCTCGAGCAGCTCGGCGAGCCCGTCGTCGTCGACCTCCTGGCCGGTCAGCGCCCAGCCGACGTTCTTCGCGATGTGGTAGTCGCCGAAGCTGACCGCGTCGGCGTCACCGTGCGCCCGGAACCGCACCTCCGCGCTCGTCCAGACGCCGATGCCGGGCAGGGAGCGCATCCGCCGGTCGGCCTCGTCGTGGGCCAGCCCGGCGGTGCGCTCCAGCGACGGAGCGACCTGAGCGGCCCGCACCACGGCGCGGGACCGGGCCGGGTCGATGTGCATGCGCAGCCACTCCCAGGACGGGACCATCCGGAGGGTCTCGGCCGACGGCTGCACCCAGACGCCGCGCTCGGCCCCGGCACCGGGCGCCCGCTCCCCGAACCGGTGGACGAGCTGGCGGAACCCCCCGAGCGCCTCCTGCCCGGTGACCTTCTGCTCGATGATCGCCGGCACCAGCGCCTCCATCACCAGGCCGGTGCGGCACACGCGCCAGTGCGGCCGGCGACGGTGCGCATCCGCGAGCACCGGGTGGGTCGGCGCGAAGCCCGCGGGGTCGTCGTCGGCGCCGAGCATGGCCGGCACGCTCTCCAGGGCCCAGGCGGCACCGTCGCCCCAGGCGTGCGCGTGCACCTCGCCGTCGGCGGGCCGGGCGCGCAGCCGCAGCGTCGCCGTGCCCTCCGGCGTGCGGATGCCGCGCCAGATGGTGCCGTCCGGGTCGGTGCGGAACGTCGGGTCGGCACCGCCCTTGCGGAGGATCGACAGGGTCGTGCCGACCGCGCAGGGCCAGTCGGGCCGCCACACGCGCTCCTGCCCCTCCGTCACGACGCCAGAGTATGTCGGTGGGGTCGGACAGAATGAGGGACGTGCTCCTTCACGACCTGGTGACCGCGTCCGCGGCCGTCGGCGCGACGCGCTCGCGCAAGGCCAAGACCGCGGCACTGGCCGCGGCGCTCGCCGAGGCCAGTGCCGACGAGGTGGTCACCGCGACGTCGTACCTCTCCGGCGTGCTGCGCCAGCGGCGCACCGGGCTGGGCTGGCGCGGCCTGACCTCGCTTCCGGACCCGGCGACCGAGAGCACGCTCACCGTGTCGGAGGTCCACGACGCCTTCGAGGAGATGGCGTCTCTGGCCGGCGCCGGGTCGCAGGCCCGGCGCACGGAGCTCGTCCAGGCGTTGTTCGGGCGGGCCACCGCCGACGAGCAGGTCTACCTTCGCGGCCTGGTCACCGGTGAGCTCCGGCAGGGCGCCCTCGACGGGCTGATGCTCGAGGCGGTCGCGCTGGCCGCCGACGTGCCGGCGGCAGCGGTGCGCCGCGCCTCGATGTTCGCCGGCTCCACCCTCCCCGTCGCGGCGGCCGCGCTCACCGGCGGCGTCGACGCACTGGCGGAGTTCGGGCTCCAGCCGGGCCGCCCGGTGCGGCCGATGCTGGCCTCGGCGGCCGACACCGTGGAGGAGGCGATGGCCAAGGCCGCGCCCGGCGGTGACGAGGTCGCGGTCGACAGCAAGCTCGACGGCATCCGGATCCAGGTGCACAAGCGCGACGGGCGGGTGCGGGTCTACACCCGCTCGCTCGACGAGATCACCGACCGGGTCCCCGAGGTCGTCGAGGCGGTCGAGACAGTGCCCGCGCACACCCTGGTGCTCGACGGCGAGGCGATCGCGCTCACCCCCGACGGGCGCGCCCGCCCGTTCCAGGAGACCGGCGCCCGCACCGCCAGCCGGGTCGACGTCGCGACGCTGCGCGCCCAGGTGCCGCTCACCTCCTACTTCTTCGACCTGCTGCACGTCGACGGCGAGGACCTCGTCGACGCACCCGGGCACCAGCGGTTCGCCCGGCTCTCCGAGGTGCTGCCGCCGGCCCTCGTCGTGCCACGCACCGTCACCCGTGACCCGGAGCAGGCCCGGGCACTGTTCGACGACGTCGTCGCCGCCGGCCACGAGGGCGTGGTGGTCAAGTCCCTCGACGCGCCCTACGACGCCGGGCGGCGGGGAGCCGCCTGGGTCAAGGTCAAGCCGCGGCACACCCTCGACCTGGTCGTGCTCGCCGTCGAGTGGGGCAGCGGGCGTCGCCAGGGCTGGCTGTCCAACATCCACCTCGGCGCGCGCGACCCGGAGACCGGCGACTTCGTGATGCTCGGCAAGACCTTCAAGGGCATGACCGACGAGATGCTGACCTGGCAGACCGAGCGCTTCCTGGCGCTGGAGGAGTCCCGCACGTCGTACGTCGTGACCGTGCGGCCGGAGCAGGTCGTGGAGATCGCCTTCGACGGCATCCAGACCTCGTCGCGCTACCCCGCCGGCATGGCGCTGCGGTTCGCCCGGGTGCTGCGCTACCGCGACGACAAGACCGCCGACGAGGCCGACACCGTGGAGATGGTCCGCTCCCTGCACATGACGTAGCCGCTGTACGTCTCGTGCAACCGGGCGTTGCACGGACGTAGCATGAACCCATGACCACGCAGTCGATCGAGCCGAAGCCCGACGGCCGTCGGACCGCGGCCGCGGCCCGGCGCCGGCGCCGGGAGAAGGAGATCCTGGACGCGACGCGCGCGCTGTTCGACGCCCGCGGAGTCCGGGACGCACAGATCGAGGACATCGCCGGGGCCGTCGGCATCAACCGCGCGATCATCTACCGGCACTTCTCCGGCAAGGAGGAGCTGTTCGCGCTGACCCTGGTCGGCTACCTCGAGCAGCTCGCGACGCGCCTCAAGGACGCCGACGACGACACCGCCTCCCCCGAGGACCGGCTGCGCGCACTGACCGCGGCGTTCGTCGACTACGGGCTGGAGTACCCCGCGTTCGTGGACTGCGCGCTCGAGCTGATGCGGCGCACCGGCCCGGAGCTGCTCGACGAGATCAGCGAGGGCGCGATGTACCGCCTCGGCCGCGGCATCGCCACCTGCCTGGCCACCCTCGCCGGCACCATCCGCGCCGGCGTCGACAGCGGCGTCTTCCACACCGACGACGTGGACCTGCTGGCCAACACGCTCTACGCCAGCGGCCTCGGCGGCATGCAGCTCGCCCGGGTCGGGATGCTGGTCAAGGAGGCCGCCCCCGGCATCCCGACGACCGCGAGGCTGTCCGCCGAGCAGGTCAAGGACCACCTGATCGCGGCGAGTGTCGCGATGGCCGTCGGCGCGGGGTAGGCCACAAGCCCGCCGCCGACCCGTCGTGGTGGCAGCATGCGGTCCATGTCGACGCCGGTGACGCACAGCGAGGAGCCCGTCTCTCCCGCTCGGACGGTGCCCCGGCGGGCACCTGGTGGCGCCGGCCGGCCGTCCGCTGCGCCGTGGGCCTCGCGGTCTTCGCGGGCCTGGTGGTCACCCCGTTGGTCACGTCGCGTCACCTGGTGTGGAACCTCGGGGGCGGGTGGACGTTCGACTTCGACCCGATGGACGTGACGGCCTACGCGGCCTTCCTGCTGCTGCCGTTCTACCGCCGCGCGTCGCACCGCAAGCGGGATCTGCTGATCGTGGCGCTGGTGCCGTTCTACGGGCAGTTCGCCGCAGCCAAGATCGTGTCCCGGCTGATCGCCCTGCCCCGGCGCGACTGGACGCCGCGGGTCGACGAGCTGCCCCGCGTCGTACGCATCCCGGGCGGGCGCGGCGCCTACGTGCTGCCGCCGAGCTTCCCGGCCGCCGAGCTGCTGCGTGACGAGTGGTGCCGCAACCCCGACCACGACCACCCGTACCTCTCCTGGCACGACGCGCAGACCCTGTTCTGCCAGAATCCACGTGGCTAGGGTCACGGCCATGGACTGGACCCTGGAAGTCGTCGTGCTCCCGGTGAGCGACCTGGCCCGCTCGATCGCGTTCTACCGCGACCGGGTGGGCTTCGCCCTCGACCACGAGACCGAGAACGAGCACATGCACGTCGCGCAGCTCACCCCGAGCGGGTCGGGCTGCTCGATCGTGATCGGCAACCTGCCGTCGCAGAACCAGATGGAGCCGGGCTCGATGCACGGCCTCCAGCTGGTCGTCGCCGACGCGGCCGCCGCCCGCGAGGAGCTGGTCGGCCGCGGCGTCGAGGCCGGCGAGATCACCGTCTTCGACGAGCGCGACGGCGGCACGTTCTTCGGGTTCAGCGACCCCGACGGCAACACCTGGGCGGTGCAGCAGCTCAAGGTGCGTGGCGAGAAGCCGCTGATCCCGCACGACCACCGGGACCGCTTCGGCGCGTAGGGCGCGTAGCGGTCAGCGCTCCAGGATCGCGGTCACGCCCTGGCCGCCGGCAGCGCAGATCGAGATCACGCCCTTGCCGGAGCCCTTCTCGGCCAGCAGCTTGGCCAGGGTCGCGACGATCCGGCCGCCGGTGGCCGCGAACGGGTGACCGGCCGCCAGCGAGGAGCCCGCCACGTTGAGCTTGGACCGGTCGATCTGGCCGAGCGGCGCGTCGAGACCGAGCCGCTCCTTGCAGAAGATCGGGTCGTCCCAGGCCTTGAGCGTGGCCAGCACCTGCGACGCGAACGCCTCGTGGATCTCGTAGAAGTCGAAGTCCTGCAGCGAGTGACCCTCGCGCTCGAGCATCCGCGGCATGGCGTACGCCGGGGCCATCAGCAGCCCCTCGCCGCCGTGCACGTAGTCGACCGCGGCGGTCTCGTAGGCCGTGAAGTAGGCCAGCACGTCCCAGCCGCGCTCCTTCGCGTACTCCTCCGAGCACAGCAGCACCGCGGAGGCGCCGTCGGTGAGCGGCGTGGAGTTCGCGGCGGTCATGGTGGCCGCCTCCCCCTTGCCGAACACCGGCTTGAGCTTGGCGAGCTTCTCGACCGAGGAGTCGGCGCGCAGGTTCTGGTCGCGCTCGAGGCCCTGGAACGGCGTGACCAGGTCGTCGAGGAAGCCGCGGTCGTACGCCGCAGCGAGGTTCTTGTGCGACGCGACGGCGAGCTCGTCCTGCTCCTCGCGGCCGATCTGCCACTCGAGGGCGGTCAGCGCGGCCGACTCACCCATGGACAGGCCGGTCCGCGGCTCGCTGTTCTGCGGGATCGCGGGCGCGAGGTGCTGGGGGCGGATCTTGGTCAGCGCCGTGAGCCGGCCCTGCAGGCTCTTGGCGCGGTTGGCCTCGAGCAGGATCTTGCGGAGCCGCTCGTTGACCGCGATCGGCGCGTCGGAGGTGGTGTCGGTGCCGCCGGCGATGCCGACCTCGATCTGGCCGAGGGCGATCTTGTTCGCGACCTGGATGGTCGCCTGGATGCCGGTGTCGCAGGCCTGCTGGATGTCGTAGGCCGGGGTCTCCGGGGCGAGCCGGGAGCCCAGCACCGCCTCGCGGGTGAGGTTGAAGTCCCGGGAGTGCTTGAGCACCGCACCCGCGACGACCTCACCGAGCCGCTGGCCCTGGAGGCCGTAGCGCGCGACCAGCCCGTCGATCGCGGCGGTGAGCATGTCCTGGTTGGACGCCGTGGCGTAGACCGTGTTGGAGCGGGCGAAGGGGATCCGGTTGCCGCCGACGACGGCGACCCGGCGGGTGGTGGCCTGGCCTAGGGACATGGCACGTGCTCCTCACGGGTTGGGCTAAATTACTGCTGGGTACAGTCTGGCCCCGACGCCCGCGGAAGCAAACGCACTGAGGCCCACGTCACGAAGTGTGGACCCGGAGTGTCACACCCGGTTACATGTTCCGGAACCCGGCCGAGAAGGAGAGCGAACCCCGATGAGCGACCGCTACCAGTCCCTGATCCACACCCCCGTCGGACAGCTGTTGGCCAAGAACCTCGGTCTCCCGAACCCGACCCGCCTGGAGCGCTGGACCGAGGGCGCCCCGCTCGTCACCGGCAGCGTGGCGGTCGGCGGCGACGGCCGGCTCGGCAAGACGCTGGTGACCACCCTCGACGAGCTCGGCATCGCCTCGGTCGAGGACCCGTCCGCGGACCAGAAGTACAAGGGCCTGGTCTTCGACGCCACCGGCATCACCTCCTCGGACCGGCTCGCCGACCTCCAGGAGTTCTTCACCCCGCTGCTGCGCAGCCTCGAGACCTGCCCGCGCATCGTCGTGCTCGGCACTCCCCCGGAGTCCACGAACTCCGCCGAGGAGCGCGTCGCGCAGCGTGCCCTGGAGGGCTTCACCCGCTCGCTGGGCAAGGAGGTCGGCCGCGGCGGCACCGTCCAGCTCGTGTACGTCGCCCCCGCCGCCGACGGGGCGCTGGCCTCGACGCTCGCGTTCCTGCTCTCCCCCAAGTCGGCCTACGTCTCCGGCCAGGTCGTCCGGATCGGCCTGCACGGCGCGACCGCCGTCGCCGCAGGAGGTCGAGGACTGGGCGAAGCCGCTCGCCGGCAAGGTCGCGGTGGTCACCGGCGCGAGCCGCGGCATCGGCGAGCAGATCGCCCGGGTGCTGCACCGGGACGGCGCGAAGATCCTCGGGATCGACGTACCCCAGGCGGCGAGCGAGCTGCAGGCGGTCGCCCGCGAGCTCGACGGCGACCACCTGACGCTCGACATCACCACCAAGGACGCACCGCAGCGGATCGCGAAGTTCGTCAAGGACACGTACGGCGGTGTGGACGTCGTCGTGCACAACGCCGGCATCACCCGCGACAAGCGGCTGATGAACATGAAGCGCGACACGTTCGCCTCCGCGATCGCGGTCAACCTGACGGCGCCGGAGCGGATCACCGCCGAGCTGCTGAAGCAGAAGCTCGTCAACGACAACGGCCGGATCATCGGCGTCGCGTCGATCGCGGGCATCGCCGGCAACGTGGGCCAGACCAACTACGCGGCCTCCAAGGCCGGTGTCATCGGCTTCGTGGACAGCCTCGCCGACGAGCTCGAGCACGGCATCACCGTCAACGCGGTGGCGCCGGGCTTCATCGAGACCAAGATGACCGCCGCGGTCCCGTTCGCCACCCGCGAGGTCGGCCGCCGGCTGAACGCGCTGTCGCAGGGCGGCCTGCCGGTCGACGTCGCCGAGACGATCGCGTGGTACGCCAACCCCGCCTCGACCGCCGTCAACGGCAACGTCGTGCGGGTCTGCGGCCAGATGATGCTGGGCGCATGAGCACCGGCGAGCCCCGTGTCGTCGACGGCAGCCCGTCGACGCTGCCGCTGATGCTCAAGGCGGCGCTGCCGGTGCTGCCCGGCGCCAGCCTCGTGCCCGGTGTCCGCAAGACCGGTGGCGATCTCCCGGACCTGGCGCTGACCCGGCACGACGTACCCGTCGACCGCGCGCACCTGGCGGCGTACTCCGAGGTGTGCGGCTTCCCGCTCAAGGAGACGCTCCCGGTCACCTATCCGCACCTGCTGGCCTTCGGCCTGCACATGGCGATCATGACCGACGGGTCGTTCCCCTTCCCGGCGATCGGCACCGTGCACCTGGAGAACTCCATCACCCAGCACCGGCCGATCCTGGCCACCGAGCGGCTCCAGGTGACGGCCCGCCCCGACCACCTGCGGCCGCACCCGAAGGGCACGGTCTTCGACCTGCTCACCACCGTGCACTCCGGCGGCGAGCCGGTGTGGGAGGAGACCAGCACCTTCCTGCGGATCGGGAAGGGCGACCGAGACGCGGCGTCCAGCGCGCTGGACGGTCTCGAGCAGCCGGAGTCGACCGGCACCTCGTGGAGGCTGGCCGGCGACCTCGGCCGGCGCTACGCCGCGGTGTCCGGCGACCACAACCCGATCCACCTCTACGCGCTGACCGCCAAGGCGTTCGGCTTCCCGCGGCAGATCGCGCACGGCATGTGGAGCAAGGCCCGCTGCCTGGCCGCCCTCGACGGTCGGCTGCCCGACGCGGTGACCACCGAGGTGGCGTTCAAGAAGCCGGTCCTGCTGCCCGGGACGGTCACCTTCGGGTCCGCCCGTCGCGCGGACGGCTACGCGTTCGCGCTGGCTCGGCCGAAGGACGGCAAGCCGCACCTGCTCGGAAGGTTCCGGCCCGCGGAGGCCTGACCGACCGCGCTGCGAGGATGACGCCATGACCGACGCCGCTGCGGACGACGCGTCGGGGCCCCACGAGCAGGTCCTCGAGCTGCGCAAGGAGGCGTCCGCGATGGCGCTCTACGTGGCGATCTGCCTGCTCGCGGCCCTCACCGCGTTGCCCGAGTCAGCGGCGCACACGAAGATCACCCCGCTCATCTGGGGGGTCACCGTCGGGCTCGCCGTCGTGCACTGGTTCGCGTTCCGCGTCTCGGCACGCCTGGTGGCCTCGGGCCGGCTCCGCCCCCACGACGTGGAGCTGGCAGGCGCCCAGCTGGTCGGCGCCGTCGGAGTGGCACTGCTGGCCTCCGTTCCGGTCGTCCTGCTCCCCGAGTCCGCGGAGCTCGAGGGCGTGGCGCTGTTGCTGGCCGCCTTCATCGCGCTGGTCGGGTACGCCGTCGCGCGCGGCGGCGGCGCGGCGCGGGCACGTGCGCTGCTCTACGCCCTCACGGTGCTCGTCGTCGCCGTCGCCATCGCGGAGCTGAAGAACAGGCTCGCGGGACACTGACACAGGAGTGACCGGCCAGTAACAAAACCGGCGGGTGCTCGTTTGGGATGCATGCGCCGGCTCGTGAGCATCGTCACCCTGTCCCTGCTGTGCGGCCTGGTCGCGTTCCTGCCGCCCGGCACGGCCCAGGCCGCCTCGGCGTGGAAGGAGCGGCCCGCGACGTACGGCGTCCACGTCGACGAGGACGTGCCGGTCACCATGTCCGACGGCGTGGTGCTGCGGGTGAACGTCTACCGGCCCGCGAACGCCGACGGCTCCCCGGTGCAGCGCCGGCTCCCGGTGATCCTCACCCAGACGCCGTACAACAAGTCCGCGCCGCAGCTCGGCTTCCGCAACGACTACCTCGTCTCGCACGGCTACGTGCAGGTCGTCGCCGACGTGCGCGGCACCGGCTCGTCGCCGGGCACCTGGGACTCGTTCGGCAGCCGGGAGCAGAAGGACGGCGCGGAGCTGGTGCAGTGGGCGCACTCCTCGAGCCGGCCGTGGAGCAACGGCAAGGTCGGGCTCTGGGGCATCTCCTACGCCGCGATCAACCAGTTCTTCACCGCCGCGCAGCACCCCGCCGGGCTGAAGGCGATGTTCCCGATCGTCCCGGCCGGCGACGTCTACCGCGACGTGGTCGCCAGCGGCGGGCAGATCGACAGCGGCTTCATCCCGTTCTGGCTCGGCCTGGTCACCGCCACCGGGCTCGTGCCGCCGGCGTACACCGCCACCGACCCGGCCAGCGGCCTCGGCACCCTGCTCCAGCACGCGAGCGGTGCCGGCGCGTTCCAGGCACCGACGGTCGGCAGCGCGGTCGCCGGCGACGACCAGGCCTACGACGGGCCGTTCTACCGGCTGAGGTCGCCGCTGTCGGTCGTCGACAAGGTGAGGGTGCCGACGTTCGTCACCGGCGGCGAGTACGACCTCTTCCAGCGCGGCGAGCCGATGCTCTACCAGCGGCTGCGCGCCAACGGCGTCCCGAGCCGGCTGCTGGTCGGCCCCTGGACCCACCTCCAGGCGTCGTCCGGTCCCGGCCTGCCCGCGGACGGCGTGCCCTCGCTCGATGCGCTCTCGCTGCGCTGGTTCGACCGCTACCTCCGTGGTACGTCGGACCGGGCGCTCGCCACGGACGTGAAGCCGGTGACCTACTACGAGATCGGCAGCGGCCACTGGCGCGCCGCCTCGCGGTGGCTGCCGAGCACCGTGCACGCGCGCGCCTACCGGCTCAGCGGCACCGCGACGCCCGGCACGCCGGGGCGGCTGACCCGCGGCACGGTCAGCGACGGCGCGGACCGGGTCTACCCGGTGCCCGTCGCGGGACTGTGCACCCGCAGCGCGTCGCAGTGGACCGCGGGCCTGGCGGCGGTGCCGGGCTGCGAGACCGACAACCGGCTCAACGACCAGGCCGGCACGTCCTACGAGACCCGACCGCTGACCAGGGCGGTGCGGCTGCTGGGTCCGCTCAACGCGCGCTTGTACGCCTCGACCACCGCGAAGGACGGGATGCTCTCGGTGCACGTCGAGGACGTCGCGCCCGACGGCACGGTCGACCGGCTCACCGGTGGCTGGCAGGTGCTCAGCCACCGGGCCGTCACCGGGTCGAAGGTGGTGCGCCGCGACGGCGAGGTGCTGCAGACGTGGCACCCGTTCACCAGGTCGGCCCAGCTGCCGGTCGAGCCCGACAAGGTGATGCGCGTCGACGTCGAGGTCTTCCCGACCGGGGCGGTGCTCCGCACGGGGCACCGGCTCCGGGTCACGGTGCAGGCGTTCGACACCCCGCACCTCGCACCGCACCGCGCCCGCAGCTCGCGACGGCGCGGGCGGCGTGATCACGCTGCACCACTCGGCGACGTACCCGAGCCGCCTCACGCTCCCCGTCCGCCGCTGAGTTGTCAGGCGCTCACGTCGCCAGGACGACGCCACCGCCTGACAAGTCGGCGGGTCAGCGGCGGGAGACGCCCATCCGGGTCGGGGTGAGGGTGGCCACCTGGCCCGCGGCGGGGGTCGGTCGCAGCTGGTAGGTCGCGGTCGACGGCGACCAGGCGCCGAGGTCGCTGACGCCGTTGCCGTCCCAGTCGCCGGTCACGGGCAGGTCGGTCGGCGTGCCGAGCTGGACGGCCGTGGTGGTCACGACCCCGGCCGCGGTCTGGGTGCGCAGCGTGAAGGTGGCAGAGCCCGGCGTCCAGACCCCGAGGTCCGTGATCTTGTCGCCGTTCCAGTCGCCGGTGACCGGCCGGTCGCCGAGAGCCCCGAGGGTCACCGTCCTCGTGGTGCCGTCGGTGGCGCGCAGCGTCCAGACCCGGGTGGCGGGGTTCCACACGCCCAGCTCGGTGCTGCCGTTGCCGTCCCAGTCACCCGTGACGCCGACGTCCTGGACGCGCCCGAGGGTCACCTGGGTCGACGTACCGTCGGCGTTGCGGAGCAGGAAGGCCTTCCACCCGGGCCGGCGGACGCCGATGTCGGTGAGGCCGTCGCCGTTCCAGTCACCGCTGACCGGCTCGTCGGTGTTGAGGCCGAAGGCGACCCGCAGCGGCGTGGTGCCGGTGCGGCGCAGGATGAACTTGGCGACCTTGCCGCGCCGGAACACCGCGGGCTCCTCGAGGCCGTCCCTGTTCCAGTCGCCGCCCTGCATCGCGACGTCGCCGCAGCTCTGGGAGGCCAGGGTGCTGCCCATCGTGAAGAGCGTCCGGTGGAACCAGGACTGCACGTCGCGTCGGTTGTAGCGCTCCTCGAAGTGCAGGTGCGGCCCCGTGCTCCCGCCGGTGCTGCCGACCTGGCCGATGATCTGGCCCTGGTCCACGCTCTGTCCCGTGGTCACCCACTGCGACAGCAGGTGGGCGTAGAGCGTGCTCCAGCCGTTGCCGTGGTCGACCACGATGTAGCGGCCGTAGCTGCGGCTGCCGAGGTCCGCGACGGCGGTCACCACGCCCGGTGCGGCCGCGACCATGATCGCGCCGAGGTCGTTGGTCCTGTTCCAGTCGATCGAGAGCGGGCTCGGGCTGTGCGAGGAGCGGCTGGTGCCGGTCCAGGTGTCGCCGCAGGCGAACGGCATCTCGAAGTCGGGGCCGTCGGTCGAGGCGGCGTACGCCGCGCCGGGCAGCCCGCTCACGAGCACGGCGGAGCCGGCCGTCAGCACGGTCGCGACGAGTCGGTGCAGGCGCATCCGGTCCCCTCCCAAGTCCCGTTGAGCCACAGAGGGCACACGCGGTGACAGGAACCACGCGAACCCCAGAAGTGCTCACACTTAACCAGGCCACGGCGTGTCTGTCACCGAAAGTGGGAAGGATGTGCTAACGACACCGCTGTGATTCGCCGGGCCAGCCGGGTCAGGAGCGGGTGCGGATCAGCCCCTCCTGGGCGACCGAGGCGACCAGCACGCCGTCCTCGGTGAACACCCGGCCGAACGCGAGCCCGCGGGCACCCGACGCCGACGGCGAGACCTGGTCGTAGAGCATCCAGGCGTCCGCGCGGAACGGCCGGTGGAACCAGATGCTGTGGTCCAGCGA
Source organism: uncultured Actinomycetota bacterium (assembly GCA_963827435.1). Lineage (GTDB taxonomy): Bacteria > Actinomycetota > Actinomycetes > Propionibacteriales > Nocardioidaceae > Nocardioides_B. The sequence goes on along the minus strand of CAWHAU010000017.1, from coordinate 162,436 downwards.
CGCGGCCTGCACCTTCGGGCTGCCGATCGGCACGCCGTGCGGGACCAGCGACGACCCCAGCAGGGTCAGGTCGCTCAGGTAGGTGAACGCCGCCCGGTGGGTGAGCACCTCGTCGTCGAGCGTGCCGTTGATCCGGATCCACAGCCGCGCCTGGGCGGGGTGCTCGTCGTTGGGCAGCCGGCCGCCGGGACGCGAGTCCCCCACCGCCCGCATCTCCAGGGCCTCCCACTCGCGCATCCAGTCGTCCGCGGCCTCGGACGACCGGCGCCGGACGACGTCGCGCATGTCCATCGACTCCGCCGGCGACGGCACCTCGGGCATCACGTCCTGGTGGTCGAAGCCCTCCTCGGGCTTCTGGAAGCTCGCGGTCATCAGGTAGATCGGCCGGCCGTGCTGGCGGGCCATGATCCGGCGGGTCGAGAACGACCGGCCGTCCCGGATCCGCTCGACGTCGTAGACGATCGGGACCGCGGTGTCACCGGGCCGCAGGAAGTAGGAGTGCAGCGAGTGCACGCCCAGGGGCGGCTCGACCGTGCGCGCCCCGGCCACCAGGGCCTGGGCCGCGACCTGGCCGCCGAAGACACGCTGGAGCATCGTGTCGGGCTGCCGTCCGCGGAACAGGTTGAGGTCGATGGTTTCCAGGTCGAGGAGCTCGACGAGCTCTTTGGAGCTGGGCAACGGCTACTCTCCTGCGTCGTTGGGCCGGTCGTTGGGCCGGTCGAGGCCCGCCAGGAATCGCTCGAACTCCGCGCCGAGCTCTTCTCCCGTGGGCAGGTCACGCTCCTCCGCGAGCGGGAGCGCGTCACCCTCCTCGGCGGGACGGTGGAAGGCGTCGTACTGCTGCTCGAGGCCGAGGACCACGTCGCGGACCTCCTCGGAGTCGTCGATCTGCGCGGCGATCTCCACCATCTTGGCCTCCCCCGCGGCCTCGACGTCGGCGAGGTCCCACTGCAGGCCGGTGACCACCTCGACGGACTCGAGCATCGTCGCCGCCGCCGACGGGTAGTCGAACTGCGCGACGTAGTGCGGGATGTGCGCCACGAAGCCCATCGCCGCGTGGCCCCAGCCGCCGAGCCGCAGCTCGAGCAGCGCCTGCGCGCTGGCCGGGACCCGGATCTGGCCCTTCCAGATGTTCTCGTGCAGCAGCAGGTCGGGGCGGGTCGCGTGGTTGGTGAGCATCACCGGCCGGGTGTGCGGCACGGCCATCGGCACGGCGCCCATCGAGACGGTCAGCCGGACCCGCAGCTTCTCGACGACGGCCCGGACGGCGAGCGCGAAGGCCTCCCAGTGCGTGTCCGGCTCCGGGCCGTGCATCAGGAGGTACGGCGTGCCGAGGCTGTCCTGGTTGAGCCGCACCACCAGCCGCGGCGGCTCGTACTCCTCGTAGCGGCTCTCGGTGAACGTCATCGGCGGCCGGCGTGCGCGGTAGTCGTAGAACGCGTCGATGTCGAAGCTGGCGACCACCCGGCCGGTCGACTGGTCGAGCAGCGCGCGGGTGGCGATGGCGGCGGCGTTGCCGGCGTCCAGGAAGCCGTCGAGGTTGTGGATCAGCACCGGCCCCTGCTCGAGGTCGTCCAGCTCGGGCACGTCGTCCACGATGTGCACGTACCTCGCCGGCTCGGTCATCGCTCGCCTCTCGTCATCCGCCTGGTCACGTCCCAGGGTGGTCGAGCTCGTCGAGACCACCGCACACCGCAACGCCACTACGGTCCTCACTATGCCCGATCCGGTTCCTGACCTCGTGCGCCTGGTGCGCGAACGCATCGCGTCGGCCGCCGACCCTGATCGGGCCGAGCCGATGCGGGCCTACATGAAGTCCGCGATGCCCTACCGCGGCGTCACCTCGGTCCCGTTGCGCGGCATCTGCAAGGCGACGTACGACGAGCACCGGCTGCCGGACCGGGACGCGTGGGAGTCCGCCGTTCGCGAGCTGTGGGACGGCGCGACCTACCGCGAGGAGCGCTACGCGGCGATGGCGCTGACCCGGCACCGGTACTACCGGGCCTTCCAGGACCCGGCCACGCTCGGGCTCTACCGGCACCTGGTGGTCTCCGGCGCGTGGTGGGACCTCGTCGACTCGCTGGCCAGCCACAACATCGGCGACCTGCTGGTGGCGCACCCGGCCGCCCTCACCCCGGTGCTGCGCGACTGGGCCGTCGACGACGACCTGTGGCTGCGGCGCACCGCGCTCATCTGCCAGCTGCACCGCAAGGACCAGGTCGACGTCGACCTGCTCCGGCACGCGCTGGAGGCCAACCTCGAGGACAGCCGGCACGGCCGGGAGTTCTTCGTGCGCAAGGCCGTCGGCTGGGCGCTGCGGCAGCACGCCCGCGCCGACCCCGACTGGGTGCGGGCGTTCGTCGCGGAGCACGAGGACCGGCTGTCCGGCCTGTCGAGACGCGAGGCTCTCAAGCACTTGTGACGGGGCGGGTCTCGAGAAGATGCCGCGACAGCGGGGGGGCGGCAAGCGGAGGTGCGAGAGCGCAGCGTGCTGCGCCGAGCACCGACAACGCCGCCGGTCGGGATGCGGGGCCGTGGACGCCGTGGCAGGTTTGAGAGACCTGCCCCTACGCTCGGGGGTGTGGCCGAGTACCAAGTGACCTCGTGGCGCGACCTGCCGTCGCTGGTCGTCGCCCGCGACGGTGAGCACGTCACCAAGTCCCCGCTGGCGCCGCGCTTCCAGGAGGCGATCGACGAGGCCGCGATGCGGCTCGGCGAGACCGGGAGCGACGACTACCTCGCCGGCTGGACCCGCGGGGCGTGGACCCCGAGGGACGGCGACCCCCACGAGGTCGCGGACGCGGTCGTGGCCGGTCTCGAGGAGGCCTGGCCGGCCGAGCGGCTGACGGAGTACCTCGACTCGCTCGGCCCCGCATCGAACGAGGAGCACGGATGACCAACCGGCTGACCGCCCTGCTGACCGAGCGGTTCGGCGACCGCTCCCCCGTCCTCGTCGACGGCGGGATGGGCACGCTGCTCCAGGATCGCGGCCTCGATGACGGCGGCGCCGGCGAGCTGTGGAACGTCGACCGCCCCCACGAGATCCGCGCCTGCCACGAGGCCTACGCGGTCGCCGGTGCGCGGATCCTCACCACCAACACGTTCGGCGGCACCCGCCCGCGGCTGCAGATGCACGGGCTCGAGGACCGGGTGCACGAGCTCAACCGGGCCGCGGCGGCGCTGGCCCGCGAGGTCGCGGACACGCACGGCGTCCTGGTCGCCGGCGACGTCGGCCCCACCGGCGAGCTGATGGAGCCGCTCGGCACGCTGTCCGCCGCGGACACCCAGGCGATCTTCGAGGAGCAGCTCCGCGGGCTCGCCGACGGCGGCATCGACCTGGTGCTGATCGAGACGATGAGCGACCTCGCCGAGGTCCGCGCCGCGGTGGCGGCCGCCCGGTCCGTCGTACCCGACCTGCCGGTGGTGGCGACGCTGTCCTTCGACACCAACCTGCGCACGATGATGGGCGTCCGGCCGGGCGACGCCGTGGCCGAGCTGGCCGCCGAGGGCGTCGACGCGGTCGGCGCCAACTGCGGACGCGGTCCCGGCGAGATGGCCACCATCGCGGCCCAGCTCGTCGAGGCCCGGCCGGAGGGGCTGCTGCTCGTCGCGCAGTCGAACGCCGGGCTGCCGCAGGTGGTCGGCGACCACTTCGAGTACGACGCGACGCCGGCCGCCATGGCCGAGCACGCCCGCGAGCTGGAGAAGACCGGGATCGACCTGATCGGCGCGTGCTGCGGCTCGACGCCGGCCCACCTCGCCGCGATGAGCGACGCGGTCGGCTAGAACCTGTCAGACGGTGGCGCGCGAGACCGGGAGCTGGAGCACCTCGCCGCCGCTGAAGCCCACCCGCTCGTAGTTCGCCACGGACTCGTCGGACGGCCACACGACGAGCGCGTCGAGCGCCTTGCGGCCCGCCCACGTCGTCATGGCGTCGAGCAGCCGGTCGCCGATGCCGGCGCCGCGCCGCTCGGGCACCACGTAGAAGTTCGTGACGTAGCCGATCGCGGTGGCACCCGGCTGCGGCGAGGGTGCCTTGTCGACCACGCGCACGAACACGTGGCCGCACAGCCGGAGGCCGTCCTCGGCCACGAACACCTGCCACTCGCCCGTCACCGCGTCCTTGAACCAGGTGGTGTGCCGGTCGACCCAGGCCTCGCGGTTCTCCGGGTCCAGCCCGCCGTCCTCGGCCTTGACGTCCCAGCGCATCCCCGCCAGCCGTCGCGCGTCCGTCGCGACCGCCTCGCGCACCACCACCGTGTCGTGGTCGTGCCCGGCGCTCGCCCTCGTGTTCGTCCCCGTGTTCGTCATGGCGGGGACCCTAGCGGGCATCGGCGCTGAGGTGCCTCACTCCACGCTCAGTGCAGCAGCACCTTGGCGAGGACCGCGAGCGCGCCGAGCAGTCCCGCGCCGGCCGCCTCGATCAGAGCCTGCCGCGCGGGCATGCCGGCGCGGTGGGCACCCAGGTAGCCGACCAGCACCAGGAAGACCACAGAGAAGTCCAGCGCGACGAAGGCCGCCGCTCCTCGCTGGATCCCGAGGATGAAGGCGCAGACCACGTAGACGGTGAGGGCCGGCACCCCGCCCTTGAGCACGCTGGACTCGTGCCGGGCGGCCTCCCCGAGACGGCGGTGGATCGGCCGCCGGTCGCCGTCGTACTGCATCGCCTGGGTCTTCACGTACACGTGTGCGAGCCAGTAGAGGACCAGCACCCCGAAGGTGGCGAGCGCCACGTGCTCCTCGCTCTCCGCGTGGGCGCTGACCGTGGCCAGCACGGACGCGGTGATGATCCCGCCGTACAGCAGTCCCGCGGGGTCCGCGTGCGCGATCCACTCCGCCAGGTCGGCCGTTCTGGTCTTCATCGCGGCACCTCCTCCGCGCCCAGCATCGACCCGCCGCGGCAGCGGTGTCGTCCCCCGAGGCAGACGACGTCCGGCGTGACCACGACCACAGCGCGCCACGCTTCACCTCGTTGTTACCGCCCAGTAGCCTGAGGGTCCCAACTCAACTCATGCGAGGAGCCAGCGTGCCCCGACAGCTGCGAGAGGTCGTCTTCGTCGACGGTGTGCGGACGCCGTTCGGCAAGGCCAAGGGCCAGTACGCCGAGACGCGTGCCGACGACCTGGTCATCAAGTGCATCCGCGAGCTCCTGCGCCGCAACCCGGGCCTGCCGCCCGAGCGCGTGGACGAGGTCGCCATCGCGGCCACCACCCAGATCGGCGACCAGGGCCTGACGATCGGGCGTACGGCGGCCCTGCTGGCCGGCCTGCCGCAGAGCGTGCCCGGCTACGCCATCGACCGGATGTGCGCCGGCGCCATGACCGCGGTGACCACCACCGCCGGCGGCATCGCCTTCGGCTCCTACGACGTGGTGATCGCCGGCGGCGTCGAGCACATGGGCCGGCACCCGATGGGCGAGGCCGTGGACCCGAACCCGCGGATCATGTCGGAGAAGATCGTCGACCCCGAGGCGCTCTCGATGGGCAACACGGCCGAGAACCTCCACGACCGCTACCCGACGATCACCAAGGAGCGCACGGACGCCTACGCGCTGCGCTCCCAGCAGAAGACCGCCCAGGCCTACGCCGACGGCAAGATCCAGCCCGACCTGGTGCCCGTCGCCGTGCGCACCGCCGAGGCCGGCTGGGGCCTGGCCAGCACCGACGAGCCGCCGCGCCCGCAGACCACGCTCGACGACCTGGCCGGGCTCAAGACGCCGTTCCGCCCGCACGGCCGGGTGACCGCCGGCAACTCGGCCGGCATCAACGACGGCGCGACCGCGGCGCTTCTGGCCGACGAGGAGACCGCGCGCGAGCTGGGCCTGCCGGCCAAGATGCGGCTGGTGTCCTACAGCTTCACCGGCGTCGAGCCCGAGGTGATGGGCGCCGGCCCGATCCCGGCCACCGAGCGCGCACTGGCGCAGGCCGGCCTGACCATCGACGACATCGGCGCGTTCGAGGTCAACGAGGCGTTCGCCGTGCAGGTGCTCGCCTTCCTCGAGCACTTCGGCATCGCCGACGACGACGACCGCGTGAACCCCTACGGCGGCGCGATCGCCATGGGCCACCCGCTGGCGTCCTCCGGGGTGCGGCTGATGAACCAGCTCGCCCGTCGCTTCGAGGAGCGCCCCGACGTCCGGTACGGCGTCACCACGATGTGCATCGGCATCGGCATGGGCGGCACCGTCATCTGGGAGAACCCGCACTTCGAAGGAGAGGCCGCCTGATGGCTGCGACGACCCCCGAGTTCCAGGCGCTGCTCGACCGCGGCGTCGCCCTCTCCCCCGACGAGGTGGTGACCGAGGCCAAGTCGCGCGACGTGGTGCTGCCGCACGGCGCCGGCACGATGGCGCTGATCACCCTCGACAACGGTCTCGACCACACCCGGCCGAACACGTTCGGGCCGAAGTCGCTGGCCTCGCTCAACACGGCGATCGACGCGGCCCTGGCCCGCGAGGACGTCACGTCCATCGGCATCACCGGCAAGCCGTTCATCCTCGCGGCCGGCGCCGACCTGACCGCGCTGACCGGCATGCGCGGCCGCGACGACGCGCTGCTGATCGCCCGGCTCGGCCACGGCGTGTTCCGCAAGCTCGGCGAGGGCGGCAAGCCGTCCTTCGGCTTCGTCAACGGGCTCGCGCTCGGCGGCGGGCTCGAAGTCGCCCTGCACTGCACCTACCGCACCGTGCAGGACTCGGCGCCCGCGCTGGGCCTGCCCGAGGTGATGCTCGGGCTGGTCCCCGGGTGGGGCGGCGCCTACCTGGTGCCGAACCTCGTCGGCGCCGCGACCGCGGTGAAGCTGGTCATCGAGAACCCGCTCAACCAGGGCAAGACCCTCGGTGGCCACGCGGCCTTCGAGGCCGGGCTGGCCGACGCCGAGTTCGAGGGTGCCGACTTCCTGGAGCAGTCGCTGCTGTGGGCCGCCCAGGTGCTCACCGGCCAGGTCACCGTCGAGCGGCCCGAGGTGGACCGCGGCGAGGCCTGGGACGCGGCCGTCCAGAAGGGCCGCGGCATCGCGGACTCCAAGACCGGCGGGGCCTCCCCGGCCGCCTACCGCGCGCTGGACCTGATCGCGGCCGCCAGGACCGCGACCCGGGACGAGGGCTTCGCGGCCGAGGACGAGGCGCTCGCCGACCTGATGCTCACCCCGGAGCTGGCCGCCAGCCTCTACTCCTTCGACCTGGTGCAGAAGCGCGCCAAGCGGCCCGCGGGTGCACCGGACAAGGCGCTGGCCCGTCCGGTGACGAAGGTCGGCATCGTCGGTGCGGGCCTGATGGCCTCGCAGCTCGCGCTGCTGTTCGTGCGCCGGCTCGGCGTGCCCGTCGTGCTGACGGACCTCGACCAGGAGCGCGTGGACAAGGGCGTCGGCTACGTCCACGCCGAGGTCGACAAGCTGCTCGCCAAGGGCCGGGTCTCCCCCGACAAGGCCAACCGGCTCAAGGGCCTGGTCACCGGCACCGTCGACAAGAGCACGACGTTCGCGGACGCGGACTTCGTGATCGAGGCGGTGTTCGAGGAGATGAAGGTCAAGAAGCAGGTGTTCGCCGACGTCGAGGCCGTGGTCTCGCCCGAGTGCGTGCTGGCGACCAACACGTCGTCGCTGTCGATCACCGACATGGCCGCCGACCTCGAGCACCCGGAGCGGGTCGTCGGCTTCCACTTCTTCAACCCGGTCGCGGTCATGCCGCTGCTGGAGATCGTCAAGGGCGAGCAGACCGACGACGCCACGCTGGCCACCGCGTTCGCGACCGGCAAGACGCTGAAGAAGACCAGCATCCTGGTCAAGGACAGCCCGTCGTTCATCGTGAACCGGCTGCTCGGCCGGTTCATGGGCGAGGTCGGGAAGATCGTCGACGAGGGCACCCCGCTGGAGGTCGCCGACGGCGCGTTCGCCGGCGTCGCCCCGATGCCGCCGTTCTTCCTGCTGTCGCTGGTCGGGCCGGCCATCGCGCTGCACAACAACGAATCCCTGCACGGTGCGTTCCCCGACCGGTTCTACGTCTCGCCGAACCTGCAGGCCCTGGTCGCGGCCAAGAAGTCCAGCGTCTACCTCCCGGACTTCTCGGTCGACCCGGAGGTCGCGGAGATCTTCCAGGCCCCGGCCGACGGTACGGCGCTGAGCGCGTCCGACGTACGCACGCGGACGCTGGAGGCGCTCGCCGACGAGGCGCGGCGGATGCTCGACGAGGGTGTGGTCGCGGCACCGGAGGACCTGGACCTCGCGATGATCACCGGCGCGGGCTTCTCGTTCTGGAACGGCGGGCTCACCCAGCTGCTCGACCGCGAGGGCGTCTCGGAGAAGGTCAGCGGCAAGCGGTTCCACTGACGCACGCCACGACGGCCCCCTCCCGGCTTCGGGAGGGGGCCGTCGTGCTGTCGGACGGTCAGCGGCTCTCGCGGGTGGCCTCGGCCAGCGACACCGCGAAGACCGTGAGGAACGCGGTGGTCAGGGCGGCGCCCCACCACGTGGCCTCGCTGGCCATGAACACCACGAACGCGGCGACCGTGGCGGCGAACGACCACCAGCGGACCAGGCCGGGCCCGCCAGAGCCCGGCGGCGGCGAGCGGCAGGGCGAGGGCGAGGCCGGGGATCCCGAAGACCATGAAGCCCTTGAGACCCCACATGGTGCCGATCATCTGGTCCTCGACCTGCTTCACACCCTGCTGGCCGTAGAAGTGGCCGATGCCGGCCTGGTACCAGTCGCTGATCAGCATGCCGGGCAGCGTCACCATGCCGGCGAAGCCGATGATCGCGGCGATCGTGGCCAGCCAGGCGCCGCGGCCCCGGACCAGCGGCGCGACCATCAGGGCGGTGCCGATCCAGAACGCGTAGGCCCAGTGGTAGCCGGTCGACTTCCACTGCAGCGGGTCCGGGTTCTCGATGTAGATCTTGGTCATCTTGCTGCCCGACAGCCCGGCCGCCGGGTCGGCGATCGCGCCGAGGAGGCAGAACAGGCCGGCCAGCACGGGGCTGGCCACGAGCAGGGCCCGGCGGACGGCCACGGCGCGCGACCCGCGGGTCGCGGCGGTGCGGGTGGCCGTCTCGAGGCCGGAGGTGAGGGTGGTGGCGGTCATGGTCGTTCTCTCCTGGGTTCGTCCGGGACCGGCTGTCCCGATGGCCCAAGACTTCCGTCGCCGCCTCTCAACCGGATCCGGCGTGCGACAGAGATCCGCCTCAGTCGTACGACGGATCCTCGGCCCGCTCGCCGGCCACGACGACGCCGTTCTCGTAGGCGAAGATCACCGCCTGCACCCGGTCGCGCAGCCCCAGCTTCATCAGCACGTTGCTGACGTGGGTCTTGGTCGTGCCCTCGGAGACGAACAGCCGCTCCGCGATGTCGATGTTGGAGAGTCCGCGCGCCAGCAGGCCGAGCACCTCGACCTCGCGCGGGGTGAGCTGGTCGAGCCGCGGGTCCCGCGGTCGGGACGACGGGGCGGCGCGCCGTACGAACGCGTCGATCACGCGCCGGGTCACGCCGGGAGCCAACAACGACTCCCCCGCGGCCACCACCCGGATCGCCGCGGCCAGCTCCTCGGCCGGCGCGTCCTTGAGCAGGAAGCCGGAGGCACCGGCGCGGAGCGCCTCGAAGACGTACTCGTCGAGGTCGAAGGTGGTCAGCACCAGCACCCGGGTCGGCACGCGGGCCGCGACCAGCCGCCGGGTGGCCGCGATGCCGTCGAGCCGGGGCATCCGGATGTCCATCAGCGTCACCTGCGGCTCGAGCCGGGTGACCACCTCGACGGCCTCCTCGCCGTCGGAGGCCTCGCCGACCACGTCGAGGTCGGGCTCCGAAGCGAGGAGGGAGCGGAAGCCGGCCCGCACCATGCCCTGGTCGTCGACGATGACCAGGGACGTCCGCCCGCTCATGGTGCCTCCGGCAGCGGCAGCCGGGCCGCGAGCAGCACCCCACCGGACGGCGACGGGGTCAGGTCGACGGTGCCGTCGTAGAGCGCCACCCGCTCGCGGATGCCGACCAGGCCGTGCCCGCCGGGGCCGGTTCTCCCGCAGCCCGTGGCCGTCGTCCTCGACCTCGATGTCCAGCCGGCCCGGGCCGTAGCGCAGCCGCACGTCCGCGTGCGTCGCGCCGGAGTGCCGGACGGCGTTGGTCAGGCCCTCCTGGGCGATGCGGTACGCCGCGAGGTCGACGCCTGCGGGCAGGTCGACGGGATCGCCCTCGACGGTGAGCCGCACGCGCATGTCGCCGGCACCCACCTTCTCGACCAGCCGGCCGAGCTCGGACAGTCCGGGCTGCGGGGCGAGCGACACCTCCTCGCCCTCGGTGCGCAGCACGCCGAAGAGCCGGCGCATCTCGGCCAGGGCCTCGCGGGCGGTCGCCTCGACGGCGGCCAGGTCCGCGGCCTCCGCGGCGTGGTCCGGACCCAGCCGGCGGCGGACGGCCTGGGTCTGGATGGTCACGACGCTGATCGAGTGGGACACGATGTCGTGCAGCTCGCGGGCGATGCGGGTGCGCTCCTCGGCGGCGGCCCGCGCCGCCTCCAGCTCGCGGTCGCGCTCCAGCCGCTCGGCGCGCGCGACGGCCTCGTCGGTGCGGGCGATGCGGCTCTGCACGACCCCGCCGACCGTCCACGGGCCGACGAAGAACACCAGCGCCGCAGCCAGGTCGCTCGGCTCGAGGTCGTGCACGATGCTCACCGCGACGAACGGCACCAGCACGACCAGCAGCCCGACGTAGTTGCGCGGCGGCCCGGTCTCGGAGCCGATGGTGAAGCAGACCAGCACCAGCGACAGCAGCGTCGAGAACTCCCCCGCGGGGTTGGTCAGCACGTTGACCGCGACGATCAGGAGTGCCACCAGCAGCGGGGCGGTCCGGCGCCAGGCCAGGAGGGCCATGGCCAGGCTGCCGACGACCGCGTGCTCGACGGGCGACGTCACGGCGGGGCTGAACAACGCCTCCGCCAGCGTCATCACCACGAACGCCGCCGCCAGCGCCAGGTCCACCCGCGGCGGCGCGGGCAGCCTCAGCCGCCGTCGTACGACGGGCGGGGCGTCGGTCTCACTCATGGCCACGAACGGAACCGTAAGGGAGCGACGCGCCGCTCACATCGGTCTTGCGACGGAGATCTGCGGTTCAGCGCCGGGAGAAGTCCGGGGCCGGCTCGCCCTCACCGGCACCGACCCGGCTGTGCCGGTAGCCGTAGACGAAGTAGATGACGAAGCCGAGGGCCATCCACACCAGGAACCGCAGCCAGGTCTCGAGGCTGAGGTTCAGCATCAGGTAGACGCAGACCAGGGCGGCGAGGACCGGCAGGAACGGGCTGAGCGGCACCCGGAAGGACCGCTCGAGGTCGGGACGGCTCCTGCGCAGGATCGGCACGGCGAGCGAGACGAGGGCGAAGGCCGACAGGGTGCCGATGTTCACCATCTCCTCCAGCTTGCCGATCGGCGTGAACGAGGCGACGACCGCGACGACCGAGCCGATCAGCAGCGTGACCCGCACCGGGGTGCCGGTGCGCTGGTTGACCCGACCGAACCCGTGCGGCAGCAGACCGTCGCGGCTCATCGCGAAGAGCACCCGGACGGCACCGATCATCAGCGTCATCACGACGGTGGTGAGACCGGCGACGGCGCCGGCGGAGATCAGCGTGGCGAAGCCGTCCTTGCCGTAGGCCTTGAACGCGTTCGCGAGTGCCGCCTCGGTGTCGATCTTGTCGTACTTCACCATCCCGGTGATGACGAGTGCGACCGCCATGTAGAGCACGGTGCAGATGGCGAGCGAGCCGATGATGCCGCGGGGCAGGTCCTTCTGCGGGTTGCGCGCCTCCTCGGCGGTGGTCGCCACCACGTCGAAGCCGATGTAGGCGAAGAACACCACCGACGCCGCGGAGACCACCCCGAGCACCCCGAACGTCTGCGCCTTGATCCCGAACAGCCACTGGAACAGCGGCTGGGTCAGACCGTCCGCGCTGACCGGGTCGGCCGCGGGCGGCACGAACGGCTCGTAGTTGGCGCCCTTGATCAGCGAGATGCCGGCGACGATCACGAACAGCACGATGAACAGCTTGATCCCGACCAGCACCAGGTTGACCCGCAGGCTCTCCTTGATGCCGGCGGCGACCAGCAGCGTCAGCACCGCGACGAGGAGGAAGGCCGCCAGGTTGAAGTGCAGCGAGAAGCCGGTGTCGGTCGTCGGGCCGAGCGCGGCCGGCCAGCCGAGCCCGACCTCGTCCATGAACGTCACGAAGTAGGTGCTCCAGCCCTGGGCCACCACCGAGGCGCCCAGCATCAGCTCGAGGATCAGGTCCCAGCCGATGATCCAGGCGACCAGCTCGCCGAGGGTCGCGTAGGAGAACGTGTAGGCCGAGCCCGACACCGGCACGGTCGAGGCGAACTCCGCGTAGCAGAGCGCGGCCAGCGCGCAGCAGAACGCCGCGATGGCGAACGAGAAGACGACGGCAGGACCCGCGAACTCCGCGGCTGCCTTGCCGGTCAGCGTGAAGATGCCGGCGCCGATGATCACCCCGATGCCGAAGACCGTCAGGTCGAGGGCGGAGAGGTTCTTCTTCAGCTGGTAGTCGACGTCCTCGGTGTCCGCCATCGACTGTTCGACCGACTTCGTGCGCAAGAGGTCCATGGGCGCACTCTTACCTCTGGCCGCGGACGCGAAACCCCGATCTGCGCAGTCGGGGATTGTCTTCGAGCGCGCTCCAACCGGAGACTGGACGGATGACGGACCCGACGCCAGGCCTGACGATCGCCGAGACCGCCGAGCGCACCGGCCTGACCACCCACACGCTGCGCTACTACGAGCGCGACGGTCTGATGCTCGGCGAGGTGGACCGCTCCGCCAGCGGTCACCGCCGCTACACCGAGCAGGACCTCGGGTGGATCGAGATGATCACCCGGTTGCGGTCCACCGGTATGCCGATCCGCGAGGTCCGGGCCTATGCCGCGCTGGTGCGCGCCGGCGACGGCAACTGGGAGGAGCGGCTCGACCTGCTGCGTGCGCACCGGGTCCGGGTGCTGGCGCAGCTGGCCGAGGTCACCGAGCACCTCGGGGCCATCGACCGGAAGATCGGGATGTACACCGACCGCCTCGAACGGGTGGTGTGACCTCGGCGTTTGACTTTGAGTGCGCTCGAAGGTGGACGCTGGCGCGCATGACTGATCAGAAGACGACCGGACTGGACCGGCGCACGCTGGGCACCGCCTCTCCCCTGACCGTGAGCACCCTCGGCCTCGGCTGCATGGGCATGTCGGAGTTCTACGGCACCGGCGACGAGCAGCAGGGACTCGACACCATCCACCGCGCCCTCGACCTGGGCGTGACCTTCCTCGACACCGCCGACATGTACGGCCCGTTCACCAACGAGCGGCTCGTCGGGAAGGCGGTCGCGGGTCGCCGGGACGACGTACAGCTGGCGACGAAGTTCGGCAACGAGCGCCGGGCGGACGGCACCCGCCTCGGCGTGAACGGCCGCCCGGAGTACGTCCGGTCCGCGTGCGACGCGTCGTTGCAGCGCCTGGGTGTCGACCACATCGACCTCTACTACCAGCACCGCGTCGACAAGACGGTGCCGATCGAGGAGACCGTCGGCGCGATGAGCGAGCTCGTCGCGGCCGGCAAGGTGCGCCACCTCGGGCTCTCCGAGGCGTCCCCGGAGACCATCCGCCGGGCGCACGTCGTGCACCCGATCACCGCGCTGCAGACGGAGTACTCGCTGTTCACCCGCGACCTCGAGGACGAGATCCGTCCGGTGCTGCGCGAGCTGGGCATCGGCCTGGTGCCCTACTCCCCGCTCGGCCGCGGCATCCTCACCGGGGCGATCACGGACGCCTCCTCGCTCGAGGGCGGCGACGCCCGGCTGACCGGCTACTTCCCGCGCTTCCAGGGCGAGGCGCTCGACGCCAACCTCGCGCTGGTGGCGAAGGTGCGCGAGCTGGCCGAGGCCAAGGGCGCCACCCCGGGCCAGCTGGCGCTCGCCTGGGTGCTGGCCCAGGGCGACGACGTGGTGCCGATCCCGGGCACCAAGCGGGTGAGGTACCTCGAGGAGAACGTCGGCGCCGCAGCCGTCGAGCTGACGTCCGACGACCTCGCCGCGCTGGAGGAGGCCGTGCCGCGCGACGCCGTGGCCGGCGACCGCTACGGCGACATGAGCACGATCGACGCCTGAGGCTGCGTCAGCCGTCGACGCGCTGCACGATCAGGCGGGCGGCGTGCCCGGCCAGCCGGCTGGCGTCGAGGTGGAACATGCTGCGCAGCACTCGGTCGACGTGCCCCTCGGAGTCCCCGTCGCTGCGTCCCGCCGCGGTGAGCCGGTCGAGGAAGGCCCACAACCGGTCCTCTCCGTGGCGGCGCGCAAGGTAGGCGCACGCCGCCAGGGACAGGTCGTAGTCGAACCCGGGGTCGTCGTCCCCGAAGAAGGTGCTGGCCGGCATCGCATCGGCGCCCTTGCGGGCCCGGGCGGCCGTCGCGTCGGTCGGCAGCCAGCGCGACGGGTCGGCGCCGCGGGTGGCGACGTAGTCGGCCATCCCCTCCTGCACCCAGGTCGGCGTGGCGCCGCTGGTGCGGGCCAGGGCGACGTGGGTGATCTCGTGGGTGAGCAGGTAGGTGCCCTCGATCTCGTTGCGGGGCAGGTACTTCGGGTTGATCAGCACCCTCGTCGCCACCCGGCGGGTCGGGTTGTCGCTGTCGTCGAAGACCGGGAAGGCGATGGCGGCCCGGTCGAGGAAGCGGGTGCCCATCCGGCGCAGCAGCCGCTCGCTGGACAGCGCGTAGACGACGACGTCGCCGGGCCACTCCTCCGGGACGTCGCGGCGCACCGTGGCGAGGCTCTCCTCGGTCCAGGACATGATCCGGCCGGCCGAGGCCTGCGACGCCTCGTCGAAGATCCCCAGGGCGTCCTTCGACCGCCGTACGACGATCCGGGTGGTGTCCCACGGCGCGTTGCGGGCCCGGTCGCTCTCCCGGTCCGCGAGGTCGTCGTCGGACACGATCCGCACGGCACCGTCGACGTTGGCGAAGGTCAGCGCGTAGTTGGAGGTCACCGGCACGGGATCGAACCCGCGCAGCTGGAGACTCTGCTCGACGTAGGGGATGTAGGCCGTGCGCCGGAACCTCGCGGCGGCGAAGTCACTGGGCCAGGTCGCGCCGGGTGCCTCGAGCGTGAAGGTCTGCAGGGGAAGCGCGGTGAGGTTGTCGAAGAACCGGGCCTGCCGCTGTCGGAGGTCGGCGTCCCCGGGGTCGAGGTCGGCCAGGAACGCCGCCTTGTCGTGGCGGAGCACCGCCTGTGCGCGACGCTTCAGCATCACCTGCACCGTGGCGAGCATCTGCTGCTCGCGCTGGACGCCGGTGGTGCGGGAGGCGGTTGCCGTGGGGCGCGCGGTCGGGCTGGACGTCGTGGCTGCGCTCGGCTGCGCGGCCGACGACGGCGTCGCCGTCGGACGACGCGGCCGGGGTCGGTCGGGCGTCCGGCTCCGTGGCGGCGCACGACGTGAGGAGCGCAGCGGCCACCGTGCTCGCGAGCGCGGCCCGCCACCGCATCACGTGGCTCCCGGCGGCAGCGGTCTCGGCGGGTCCTGACGAAGCCCGGGTGCGTTCACCGGGCCAGCCCCGCCACGCCGGCGAGCAGCCGGTCGACGTCGTCCTCGGAGGTGTACGGCGCGAGGCCGGCCCGGACCGCGCCGGCGTCGCCGAGACCGATCCACCGGGAGGCCTCGATCGCGTAGAAGCTGCTCGCCGGCGCGTTCACCCCTTGGGCGGCGAGCGCCTCGTGCACCTCGGGGCCGGTGCGGCCCTCGACCGAGAACAGCACCGTCGGCGTACGACGGGCGGGGCGGCCGTAGCGGCGGACCCCGTCGACCGCGTCGAGCCCGGACAGCAGCCGCTCGAACAGCACCTCCTCGTAGACCTCGACCCGCTGCATGGACTCGAGCACCCGCGCCCGCCGGTCGGTCGCCCCACCGGGCGCGAGGTCGGCGATGAAGTCGACCGTGGCGGTGACCCCGGCGAGCAGCTCGTAGGGCAGGGTGCCGAGCTCGAACCGCTCGGGCACCTGGTCGGTGGACGGCAGCAGCTTGTCGGGCTGCACCAGCTCCAGCAGGGCAGGGTCGGCGGCGAGCACCCCGAGGTGGGGGCCGAAGAACTTGTAGGGCGAGCAGGCGTAGAAGTCGGCGCCGAGGTCGCGGACCGCCACCGGCGCGTGCGGGGTCAGGTGCACGCCGTCGACGAACAGCAGCGCGCCCGCGTCGTGCACCGCGGCCGCGATCCCGGCGAGGTCGGGCCGGGTGCCGAGCAGGTTGGACGCGCCGGTGACCGCGACGAGCCGGGTCCGCTCGGACAGCACCGACGGGTCGAGCCGGAGCTCCGCGGTCTCGGTGTCGAAGTCGACCCAGCGCACCGTCATGCCGAGGGCGTCCGCGACCCGCTTCCAGGGCCGGATGTTGGCGTCGTGGTCGAGTCGGGTGACCACCACCTCGTCGCCGGGCTCCCAGGTCTTGGCCAGGGCGCGGGCGAGGTCGAAGGTCAGCTGGGTCATCGAGCGCCCGAAGACCACACCTCCGGGGTCGCAGCCGAGCAGGTCCCCCATCGCGGCGCGGGCCCCGACGACGACCTCCTCGGCACGGCGCTCGGAGGCGGTGACGGTGCCCCGGTTGGAGAGGCCGCCGGCCATCGTGGACGCGACCGCGTGCGCGACCTGGCGGGGCACCTGCGAGCCGCCGGGACCGTCGAAGTAGGCGGTGCCGTCGTGCAGGGCCGGGAAGCAGGCACGCACGCGCTCGACGTCGTAGTCCATGCCGCCATCAAACCAGGGGCGCGGGGACGTTTCCCTACTCGACAGGCAGCAGCGGCTGGCCGGCGTCGATCGCGGTGACGTCCTCGACGACGCTGCGGGCGAGCGTCTGGGCGGTGAGCCCGATCCGCTCGAGGATCACACCGCGCTTGGCGTGGTCGAGGAACTCCTGCGGGATGCCGTGGAGCCGGACCGGCGTCTCGACCCGCGCCTCGTTGAGGGTCTGCAGCAGCACGGACCCGCAGCCGCCGACGATCCCGTTGTCCTCGACGCTGACCACCAGCCGGTGCTCGCGAGCCAGGTCGACGAGAGCCGGGTCGACCGGCTTGACCCAGCGGGGGTCGACGACGGTGACGCCGATGCCCTGCGCCACCAGCCGCTCGGCGACCTCGACCGACGTCGCGGCCATCGAACCGATGCCGACGATCAGCACGTCCTTGGCGCCGCTGCGGACGAGCACGTCGCAGCCGCCCGCCCGACCGACGGCCTCGAGGTCCCCGCACGGCGGACCCTTCGGGAAGCGCACGACGGTCGGGGCGTCGTCGACCCGGACGGCCTCGCGCAGCAGCTCGCGCAGCCGGGTGGCGTCCCGCGGCGCAGCCAGCCGGAGGCCCGGCACGACCTGGAGGATGGACATGTCCCACATGCCGTTGTGGGAGGCGCCGTCGTCTCCGGTCACGCCGGAGCGGTCCAGGACGAAGGTGACGCCGCACTTGTGCAGGGCGACGTCCATCAGCACCTGGTCGAAGGCGCGGTTGAGGAACGTCGCGTAGACCGCCACCACCGGGTGCAGGCCCGCCCATCGCCAGACCCGCCGCCGACGTCGCGGCGTGCTGCTCGGCGATGCCGACGTCGAAGGTGCGGTCGGGGTACTTCGCGGCGAACAGGTGCAGCCCGACCGGGTGCATCATCGCGGCGGTGATCGCGACGATGTCCTTGCGCTCGGCACCCAGGGTGACCATCTCGTCGGCGAACACGTCGGTCCAGATCTGGCCCTTGGGGTTCTCCTCGCCGGTCTCGGCGTTGAACGGCCCCGGCCCGTGGAACTGGTCGGCCTCGTGCCGCTCTGCCGGGTCGTAGCCGAAACCCTTGCGGGTGATCACGTGCACGATGACCGGGCCGTTGAACCGCTTCGCCTGGGCGAGTGCCTGCTCCACCGCGGCCCGGTCGTGACCGTCGATCGGTCCGACGTACTTCAGGCCGAGGTCCTCGAACAGCCCCTGCGGCGCGAGGGCGTCCTTCATGCCCTTCTTCATGGCGTGCAGGGCGTCGTACACCGCGGGGCCCACGCCGCGCACACCGTTGAGACGGCGCTTGACCATGTCGAGCACCTGCTCGTAGCGCGGGCTGGTGCGCAGGGTGGTGAGGTGGTTGGCGAGGCCGCCGACGGTCGGCGTGTAGGAGCGGCCGTTGTCGTTGACCACGATCACCAGGCGCCGGTCGGGCGCGGCCGCGATGTTGTTCAGCGCCTCCCAGGCCATCCCCCCGGTGAGCGCGCCGTCGCCGATGACCGCGGCGACGTGCCGGTCCTCGCCGCGGATCGCGAACGCCTTGGCGAGCCCGTCGGCGTAGGACAAGGAGGTGGAGGCGTGGGAGTTCTCGACGACGTCGTGCTCGGACTCTGCGTGGGACGGGTAGCCGGACAGGCCGCCCTCCTGACGGAGCTTGTCGAAGCCCGCCGCGCGGCCGGTGACGATCTTGTGCACGTAGGCCTGGTGCCCGGTGTCGAAGACGAGCCGGTCCTTGGGGGAGTCGAACACCCGGTGCATGGCCAGCGTGAGCTCGACGACGCCGAGGTTGGGGCCGAGGTGGCCGCCGGTGCGGGAGACCTTGCGAACCAGGAAGTCGCGGATCTCGGAGGCCAGCTCGTCGAGCTCGTCGTCGCTCAGGTCGCGGAGGTCTCGCGGGCCGGTGATCCGGTCCAGCACTCCCATGGAAGGTCCTCCTCGGTCCGCGGGTGGGGCAGCGGTCCAGTCTAGGTGGGCCGTCCTCAGAGGTCCCAGTCCGCGTCTCTCTGCAGCGGGAACACACCCTTGGGATCCACGCCCAGCGTCTCGTCGATGACCTCTTGCTCGAGCTCGCCCGGGGCCATCGTGGCCACCACCATCAGCTCGGTCACGAGCCGGATCTCGTCGTCGAGGACCTTGTCGGTGAGGTCCACGTCCAGTGGGTTCTCCATGCCCGTCCTCTCTGCTCCCTCCTCCGACCAACGACCGAGCCCCCAGGCCGTTAGTCCTCCGTTCGGATGGTTCCCCTAGCCCGAACGGACTATGCCGGATACGAGGTACGTCTCCGACATCAGGTGGACGAAACGGGCAACGGCGTCCTCGTTCGGCGCGAACGGGCCGGGCGAGAAGTGCGGACTGGCCAGGCCCCGCTGCACCGACTCGCAGGCGGCCCAGTCCTGCCGGTTGGTGAGGTCCCAGAACTCCACGGCGTACGACGGGTCGGGGACCGTCCCGTCGGCGCCGGGACGGAGGTACCACGAGCACTCGACCCAGGTCCGGCCCGGTGCCAGCGGCAGCAGCCGGTGCGTCATCACGTAGTCGGGGTGCGCCGAGACGAGCAGGTTGGGGAGCAGGTGGACGTACTCCACCACGGTCGGGTCCACGCCGGGGATCGGGTGGCCGCCCGACTCCCCCGTCAGGGACATCGTCGCCATCCCCTCACGCAGCACCATCGAGCCGCCGACCCAGGCGCCGGGCAGGTCGTAGTTGTCGCCCGAGGTCGGCGGGGTCACCTGGCACAGCTCGGGATGGATCAACGGGCAGTGGTAGCACTCGTGGTAGTTCTCGGCGAGCACCTTCCAGTTCGCGGCGACCTCGTAGGTGTGCCGGTCCGCCAGCCGCAGCGTCGCGGGCGTGTAGCGCTCCACGATCCCGGCCAGCTCGCCGAGGTGCTCCTCGAACGGCACCGACGCCGCGGTGGTCGCGGCGTGGCCGAACACCCAGCCGGCCCAGACCCGGACCGGGAGCTCCACGAGCCCGTGGTCGCGCGACTCGAAGCCGTCGACCTCGCGGAAGCCGGGCGCCGCCTGCACGTGACCGGCGAGGTCGTAGGTCCAGGCGTGGTACGGGCAGACGATGCTCTGCCGCACGGACGTCGCGCCGTCGGCGAGCAGCTCGTGGCCGCGGTGCCGGCAGGTGTTCGCGAACATCCGCACGTGGTCACCGGACCGGGTGAGCAGCGCCCCGACGTCACCGACCGTCACCGCCCGCTGGGTGACCGGCCTGTCCCCGTCCACGGGCAGCAGCTCGTCGAGCCGGCCGAGACAGCACCACGTCCCGGCGTACAGGTGGCGCAGCTCCCAGGCGAGCACCTCCGCCGACGTGTAGGCCACCGCGGGCAGCATCCGGCCCTCGACCAGGCCCGCGCGCAGCGTGTCGAGATCGCTCATCGCAGGTCCAGCACGGCGACGGCCGGCTCCTCCAGGCTGCCGAGCCAGACCCGGCCGTCGTGCTCGCGCACGCCGGTCACGAGGTGGTAGTCGGTCGCGTCTGGGCGCAGGTCGTGGACGGTGCGGCCCTGGTCGTCGAACGCCATCACATGCACCGACCGCTTGGGCTGCGGCTGCACGGCGTCCGGCAGCCGCCAGGCCAGTCGCCTCAGCGGCACGGGCGCGGTCATGATCCGCTCGAGCAGCGGCAGGGTCGGCGACGGCACGGCGACCCAGATCAGGCCGTCGCTGCCGCGCGCGATGTTGTCGGGGTAGCCGGGGAGGTCGCCGACGAGCAGGTCCGTCTGGCCCACCCTCGGCCCGGTCAGCCAGTGGCGCACGACGGTCCGGCCGCCGGTCTCGGCGACGGCGACGAAGGACTCGTCGGCGGAGAGGGCGACGCCGTTGGCGAAGCGCAGCCGGTCGACGAGCACCTCCACCGCGCCGGCCGCCGTCCGCCGGAGCAGCCGCCCGGAAGCGGTGTTCTCCGACAGGTCGGCCTTCCACCGCTCGAGCGGGAAGACCCGCGAGGAGTCGGAGAAGTAGATGTCGCCGTTGCTGTGCACCGCGGCGTTGTTGCAGACCAGGATCCGCTGGCCGCGCACGAGGGTGGCGAGCACCTCGATGCGCCCGTCGGCGGGGTCGAGGGCGAGCAGGCCGCGACGGGCGTCGCAGACGAGCAGCCGGCCGTCGGGCAGCAGCTCGAGGCCCAGGGGGCGTCCACCGGTGTCCCCCACCTGGTCGATCCGGCCGCCGTCGGGGCGGACCCGGAAGACCGCACCGTCCTCGGTGCCGGTGTACACCCAGCCGTCCGCGTCCACGACGACGTCCTCGGCGCCGTGGCCCGGCACCGGGATGACGGTGAGCTCGCTCATGGGCCGAGGCTACCCAGCCGCCTCGCGGGTCAGGTCGGCGTAGTCGGGCGATGCCAGGAACGCGGGCAGGAAGTGCGCGGCCGACTCACTGAGCGCGAGCCCGCCGAGGGCTTCCGGCTGCACGAAGACGATCTGCCGGCCCTCCCCCACGACGATGTCGGCGTCGGTGAGCGTGGTCGGCGCGACCCAGATCGTGTACCGGTTCGGCGCGGCCGATCCGACGTACCCGAACTGCTCGTCGCGCCACAGCCGCAGCCCGCCGGGGGCCAGCCGGATGCCGGTCTCCTCCTCGAGCTCGCGGTAGGCGGCGGGCTCGAACTCCTCGCCGTCCTCCACGTGGCCGCCGACCATCCCCCAGGAGTCCGGGGAGATCGGCGCGTGCTCGTCGCGCTCCTGGAGCAGGATCCGGCCCTGCGGGTCGACGAGCAGGATCACCGAGAAGCGCTTCATGGCCCCGACCCTCTCAGGTCAGCGGCGGACCTGCAGCGCCACCACGTCGGCCAGGGAGGGTGTCACCAGGGAGACGGCGCGGACGCGCACGGTGCGCTCGGCGCCGGCGCGGGCCGCCCGGGTGGCGGTCACCCGGACCCGGACCAGGACGGAGCGTCCGGGTGCCAGGCGGGCCGTGCGGTAGGTCCCCCGCTGGACCGCCCGGCTGACGTCGCGTCCCGCCGCCCGGTAGGTCACCCGGAAGGCACGGCTGCCCGCCGTGCCGCGGACCCGGAGCCGGTCGGCGGTGGTGCCGTCGTTCTGGAGGCGTACGACGGCCACGGCCGTCCCGCCGCGGGTGACGTGTCGGCGCACGGTCTGACGGCTCGGGCCGCCGTACACGTCGTTGCCGGTCCAGGCGGCGCCCGGGAGCCGGATCGCGGCGTCCGGCCGCACCCGCACCCCGGCAGCCGCCACGGTGTAGCGGCGCGTCACGGACGTGGCGTTGCCGGCGCCGTCCCGCGCGGTCACCGACCAGGTGCGCGAGCCGGGCGTCGCGGTGTCGAGGTGGCCGCCGGTCAGCCCGGTCACCGAGCAGGACCGCAGGGACGAGCCTCCGCGGTCGGTGCACCGGACCTCGGGGGTGACGGTCGTGCCGGCGGCGACGGTGGCGCCGTCGGGCAGCGCCGACGACCGTGACGACGGGTTCCAACGCGTCGGGCACCGAGAACTTCACGGCCCGGTAGGTCGAGTAGTACGGCTGCGGGTCGACCGCGGTCGCGTCCTTGAGCTCCCACACCGCTGTCCCGGTCGCGTCGACCTCGGTGGCCACCGCCCCGCGGATCGTGGCGTAGCCGACGAGCGTGTTGCCGTTGGCGAGCCGCTGGGCGGAGCCCGCGAAGAAGTTGTACCGGCCGCCGGGAGGGAGGTAGCTCCACACCAGATGGGCCACGCCGGGCTGGCTGACGTCGTACTCGGTGACCCGGCTGAACCGGCGGTCCACCGCGGGTCCGGCCGGGTTCGCCGGGTCGACGCACAGGGGGATGTCGATGCCGCCGGAGCCGTTGTCGAAGACCAGGATGTGCCCGTTGGGCAGCACGCTCGCGGAGTGCTGGGCGCAGGGGCCGGTCGGCTGCTGGTCGTCGGGGAAGGTGAAGCTGCTGTGCCGGCCGCCGAGCCGCCACACGATGTCGCCGACCTGGAAGCCGTCGTGGGCGGTCCGGGCGATCTTCAGCACGGCACTGAGGTGCCGGAACGACGCGAGCAGGTCGCCGTCGGGCATCACGACCACCGAGTCGATGTGCGCGTAGTCCTTGTTGCCCGCCGCCACCATGGTCTCCGCGGCGAGGCCGTGGGCGCCGCTGTTCCACTCGAACAGCTTCGCCCCGGACTCCGAGAGCTCCTGGATCACGGCGTCCACGAGGCCGGTGGTGGCGTTCGGCTCCTGCGCCACCAGGATGCGGTGACCGTTGGCCAGCAGGACCGAGTCGCTGTCGTCGGTGTTCACCAGGCCCTCCGTCTCGTAGCGGCCCACCTCGCGGAAGGCCGCGTCGAGCTCGGCGACAGCGCTGCCGGTGCGCCCGGGGGTGGTGGTCTTCCGCGACACCGAGACGTGGCCGTTGGGCTGCAGCTTGAGGTCCAGGGCACTGTCCGTGCTCGTTCGGACGTAGACCGGCACCCCGTTGTCGTCGACCACCGTCTCGAAGTTGGCGGTGGGCTGGTTCCACTGGGTCAGCGTCAGGGCGACCAGGCCGGGGGCGATCCCCGGTTGCTTCGTCACGGTCTTGAGAGCGGGGAAGCCGGCCGGGAGGTAGACGAGCGAGTGCGCCTCCGCCCCCGCCGAGTCCTCGAAGATCACCGACACCTCTTCTCCGGCCGACAGACCGGTGACGGTGACCGGGTGACCCGTCTCGTCACGACCGTCCACGAGCACGCGACCGGACGGGTCGCTGGTCGTCGCGTCGACGGTGACCGACCCGGCCGTGGCCGCGGTGGTGGTCACGGCGTACCTCTCGGTCCCCGGGTCGAAGGCGGGGTAGCTGTCCACCCCCGCGCCGGAGACCTTCAGCGTGTGGGCAGGCGGCGCAGCCGAGGCCGTCTCGACACCCACAGGACCGGTGCCCACGCCCACCGCGACCAGGGCGGCGAGGACCACGCCGACTGCTCTCCGAGACATGACGTCTCCGTTCGCCATGCCGCCGGACGGAGGCGGCGGACCGACATTAACGCGAGTCCCGGGGCCGCGTCACAGCCGAACGACGTATCTCTTACCACGCAAAGCGTCCTCAACAAGCCCCACAGCCCGCCGCTCAGCCATCAGCCGGGCCGACTCGGCGTGCCAGGCCTCGACCGCCGCCTCCACGGTGTCCTGGTCGGTGACGTCGCGGAGCTCGGCGCGGGCCTCGCTGAGCCCGCGTCGCGCCGCCGCCTGGCAGGCCTCGACGTGCAGGAGGGCGAAGCGGGCGAGCACCACGTCGTGGCGGCGCAGGACCGGGTAGGAGCGGTACTCCGGCGGGCAGATGTCCAGGAGCCAGGCGACCGCCGTGTGCTCCCAGCCGGGCGCGCCGGGCGGGCGTACGGCGCGGGGCCATCCGGGTGGTGCGACGAGCTGGGCCATGCCCCGATCATACGCGTGATTCGAACACCTGTTCGAGTCTTCGCCGAGCCGGGGCAAAGTTCCCGTCGAGCCGGGGCAAACTCCGAGGATCTGGGTCAGGGCAGGTCGGTGACCAGCTCGGTCGGGGTGCGGCGCCGCCCGGTGTAGAACGGCACCTCCTCGCGCACGTGGCGACGTGTCTCCGAGCCACGCAGATGCCGCATCAGGTCGACGATCCGGTCGAGCTCGTCGGCCTCGAAGGCGAGCAGCCACTCGTAGTCGCCCAGCGCGAACGACGAGACCGTGTTGGCCCGCACGTCGGGGTAGTCGCGCGCCATCATGCCGTGCTCGGCGAGCAGCCGGCGGCGCTCGGACTCCTCGAGGAGGTACCACTCGTAGGAGCGCACGAACGGGTAGACGCACACGTAGGCGCGGGCCTGCTCGTCGGCCAGGAACGCCGGGATGTGGCTCTTGTTGAACTCCGCCGGGCGGTGCAGCGCCATCTGCGACCACACCGGGTCGAGGCGGGCACCGAACGTCGTACGACGGAAGCGGTGGTAGGCGTCCTGGAGCTCGTCGGCGGTGCCCGCGTGCCACCAGACCATCAGGTCGGCGTCGGCCCGCAGGCCGGCCACGTCGTAGAGGCCGCGCACGGTCACGTCGGCGGCGTCCAGCTCGGCGAACAGCTTCTCGACCTCGGCCGCCTCGCTCGCGCGGTCGCTCTCCCCCAGCACCTCGCGCAACCTGAACACCGACCACATCGTGTAGCGGATGGTGGCGTTGAGGTCCTTGGCTGCCTTCCCCTGGTTCGGGCGCTTGCTGTCGGTCATGGCGTCATTCTCCCTGCAGCACGAAGGCATCGAGGACCTGGGTGGCCGCGAGCTCGGCCGACGCGACGCAGGCCGGGATGCCCAGTCCGTCGTACGCCGCGCCACAGACGGCCAGCCCGGGGACGGCGGCGACCGACGCTCGGATGTTGCGGACCCGGTCCAGGTGGCCGACGGCGTACTGCGGCAGCGCACCGCCCCACCGCTTCACGTGGCTGTCGACCGGCCGGACGCTCAGCCCGACCGCGTCGGCGAGGTCCGCCAGAGCGAGGTCGACGACCTCCTCGTCGGTGCGCTGGAGCACCGCCTCCTCGCGGTGCCGGCCGATCGAGCAGCGCAACAGCAGCAGCCCGTCGCCGGCCTCGCGGACCCAGTCCCACTTGGCGAAGGAGTACGTCGCCGCCTTCACCGACCGCTTGTCGACGGGTGGCACGAGGAAGCCGGAGCCCTGCGTCTCGGGCAGGTCCCGGTCGCGGAAGGCCAGCGTCACGATGGCCATCGACGCGTACTCGATCCGGGCCAGCTCCAGGGACGCGTCCGGCACGACGTCGGACAGCAGCCGCGCCGTCGCGCGCGCCGGTGCGGCGAGGACGACCGCGTCGGCGTGCAGGACCTCGGCGTCCCGGGTGGACCCGACGACGAGGTTCCAGCCACCCTCGGCCGCGCGGGCGAGGTCCCGCACGGTGGCATCGGTGCGTACGTCGAGCCCGGCGCTGGTCGCGACGGCGGCGGGCAGACGGCCGATCCCGCCGACCAGGCCGGCGAACACCGGGGCGTCGCTGGTGGCCTGGGTCGCGGCGGCCGCGGCGCGCATCATCGACCGGTCGCGGTCGAGCAGCGCGACCACCTGCGGCACAGCGGCCCGCGCGGAGATCTCGCGCGCATGCCCGGCGTAGACACCGCCGAGCAGCGGCTCCACGAGCCGGTCGACCACCTCGCGGCCGAAGCGTTCCTCCACCAGCCAGCCGACGCTGACGTCCTGGCCGTCGAGGCGCGTCGGCGGCAGCCCGCGTTCCAGGGCGACCCGGGCCAGCCCGGACTTCGAGATGACACCGCTCTCGGCGAGCGCCTTGGCATCCACGGGGACGCCCATGAGCGTGCGCGGCATCGGCCGCAGCCGGCCGCGCGACCAGAGGTTCGCCGTGGTCGTCGCGGGATGCACGATCCGGTCGCCCAGGCCGGCGTCCCGGGCGAGCTGCACGGCTTCGGGGCGGCGGTACAGCATCGCCTCGGCGCCGACGTCCACCGTCACCCCGCCGACCTCGGCCAGGGCGAGCTTCCCCCCGACCGACGGGCCGGCCTCCAGGACCACGACCTCGACCCCGGGCGCCGTACGACGGACCGCGGCGGCGGCCGCCAGCCCGGCGATGCCGCCGCCGACGACGGCCACGCGGGGGGCGGGCGGAGGGGGTCTCGGGGTCACACGTCACAGATTGGCAAAGACCTGGTCACGGTCGCCACCGCGGCGGAACCGGACCCCCATGGGTTGCGTCACAGTGGCACGAGACGGGCCTACCGCCCGTCCTGCGAGAAACGGGGCGGGACATGCGCAACAGGACTCTCAAGCTCACGATGGTGGCCGGTGTGCTGGTCGCACTCGCCGGTCTCAGCGCCTGCAGTGGTGGAGGAGGAGGGAGCTCGGCCGACTCCCTCTCGTCCGGCGGGAGGGCGGCACCGGAGCCGGCCGTCGGCGCGGACAGTCCCGGCAGCACCGACGAGAAGGCTGCCCCCGGTGCGAACCGAACCGTGGTCACCGCGAAGTCGGTGATCCGCACCGGCGAGGTGTCCCTGACCGCCAAGGACCTCGCGAAGGTCCGCGACGACATCGACGCCCTGATGGCGGCGGTCGGTGGCTCGGTCGACAGCGAGGAGAGCAGCCACGACCGGCACGGCCGGCTGGAGCAGTCGACGGTGGTGCTGCGCGTGCCGGTCGAGAAGTTCAAGGCCGCCAAGAGCGCGTTGATGAAGATGGGCAAGCTGCAGACCTCCGACCAGACGAGCAAGGACGTCACCACGCAGGTGATCGACGTCGATGAGCGCGTGCAGACCCTGCAGAACAGCCTCGACGACCTGCAGCGCTTCCAGCGCTCCGCCAAGGACGTCAAGGACCTGCTCGACTTCGAGGAGAAGATCACCCAGCGACAGTCCGAGCTGCAGTCGCTCAAGGCGCAGCAGGCGTACCTGCTGGACCAGACCTCGATGTCCACGATCACCGTGCACCTGTCCACCCCGGAGAAGTACGTCCCGCCGCCGGACGCGCTCGAGGGCGCCGGTTTCCTGGCTGGCCTGAAGGCGGGCTGGAACGCCCTGGTCGACGTGTTCGTCGTGTCGCTCACGGTGTTCGGCGCGGTGCTCCCCTTCCTGGGCGTCGCCCTGCTGCTCGGCGTCCCCACGTGGCTCGGCCTCCGGACGTTGCTCCGGCGCCGCAAGGAGGCTCCCCCGGCCGAGGCGCAGGCCTCTTAGAAGGACTGCCCTACTGGTTCCTGCCCGTCAGCGGCGACCTGCGGCTCGGCGGGGCTACCAGCTCGAGGGCAACGCCGGCGGCACCGTCGAGAGCTGCGACCCGCCGACGGCGTTCGCGGTCACCTGGGAGTACGACGGCGACGTCACGTGGGTGACCGTCACCCTGACACCCGACGGTCAACGGACCACCCTCGAGCTGCGGCACACCGCGCACGTGACCGATCGCGCGGGGTCGACGTACCCGACGGTGAGGGTGCTTCCCACGGAGAACTGCACCTCCCCATGGAGGGCAACCCATGGGCAGGGTCAGATTTCCTGCATCCCCTGGTAATCAGCCAGCCCGTGCACGTGGTCGGTGAGCCGGGCGAGCTGGTCGGGGTCGGTGGACGGCAGCACGCCGTGGCCGAGGTTGAAGATGTGGCCGGGGGCGGCGCGACCGGCCTCGACGACCTCGGTGGCGCGGGCCAGCATCACGTCGGTCGGGGCGAACACCAGGCTGGGGTCGAGGTTGCCCTGCACGGCCCGGCCGCCGGCCCGGGCGATCCCGTCGGCGAGCGGCACCCGCCAGTCGACCCCGACGACGTCGGCGCCGGCCTCCCCCATCAGGCCGAGCAGCTCACCGGTGCCGACCCCGAAGTGGATGCGCGGGACGCCGAGCTCGCCCGCGGCGGCCAGCACGTGCGAGGAGTACGGCATCACGAAGCGGCGGTAGTCGTCCGGCGACACCGCGCCCGCCCACGAGTCGAACAGCTGCACCGCGGCGGCGCCCGCGTCCACCTGGACCGCGAGGTAGGCCGCCGAGATCGACGCGATCTTGCGCATCAGCGCGTCCCACACGTCCGGAGCGCCGAACATCATCGCCTTGGTGCGGGCATGCTCCTTGGAGGGCCCGCCCTCGACGAGGTACGACGCGACCGTGAACGGCGCGCCCGCGAAGCCGATCAGCGGCGTGGCCCCGAGCTCGGACACGAGGGTGCGCACCGACTCGGTGACGAACGGGACGTGCTCGGGCGTGAGGTCCGGGATCGCCGCCACGTCGGCCAGCGTCTGCACCGGCTTCTCCACCACCGGCCCGACGCCCGGCTTGATGTCGAGGTCGACACCCACCGCCTTCAGCGGCAGCACGATGTCGGAGAAGAAGATCGCCGCGTCCACCCCGTACCGGCGCACCGGCTGCAGCGTGATCTCCACGACCAGCTCGGGCCGCATGCACGACTCGAGCATCGGCACGCCCTCGCGCACCCGCCGGTACTCCGGCAACGACCGCCCCGCCTGCCGCATGAACCACACCGGGGTGTGCGGCGCCGCCTCACCCCGCGCCGCCCGCAGGAACGCCGAGTCGTGCACACGAGCATCAGTAGAGGAAGCAGCAGCCACCCCCAGATCCTCTCAGCAGACACGCGTGACCAGGACAGCAGGCGGTGCGAGACCGGCGCGCAGGAGCGACGCGGCGGACCAGGGCGGACCGGGCGACAGTGGATGGGTCCGGCGGGAGGCGCGAAGCGCCGGATGATTGTGGCGCCCCAGGCCCCTGGGGAGCCGCGGCGGGGCGCAGCCCTCCATTGCGCGAGGAAAGATGAGCGCGTGTCGACCCTTTACCACGCCGGTTCCGGCTTAGTCTGACCCCATGGCCGCACGTCAAGAGCCTCGTGTGGACCCCTCCGCGTTCCCGGAGGAGTTCCGGCTAGCCGTCGCACAGCTGCGCGGGGCTCGGCTGCGCCCGGAGGTCCTCTGCGAGGAGATGCCGGCGCCGCAGCGCATCGCGCCGTACGCCTCCGCGCTCTCCGCGGACGTGACGGTCGACGGCGAGGACGTCGGCACCGGCCGGCTGGTGCTCCTGCACGACCCCGCCGGCAACGACGCCTGGGAGGGCACGTTCCGCTGCGTGGCCTACGCCCGCGCGGAGATCGACCCGGAGATGGCCAACGACCCGCTGCTCGCCGAGGTCGGCTGGTCCTGGCTGGTGGAGGCGCTCGCCGCGCACGGCGCGACGTACCTCGCTCCCTCGGGCACGGTCACCAAGGTGTCGTCGGAGAGCTTCGGCAGCATGGCCGGGGAGGAGCCGAGCGCGCAGCTGGAGATCCGCGCTTCGTGGACCCCGGTGAGCGACCCGTCCGGTGACGGGCTGCTCGACCTCGGCCCGCACGCGGAGGCGTGGGGCGAGCTGGTGTGCACGGCGTCCGGTCTGCCCCCGGTGCCCGAAGGTGTCGCGACGATGCCGAGCCGGCGCGGACAGCGCGGCCGAGGCTGATGGGCCGTCCGACCGACGAGCCCCTGCAGAGGGACCAGAGGGACCTCGGTTCCGCCGAGACCGAGGACGGCGCCGACGTTGCGTCGGAGATCGCACCCGAGCCGCCGGAGCCCGCTCCCCTGCTCGAGCTGCGTGACGGCCTGCCGCCCGTGGTCGACACTGCGGAGGCCTATGCCCGGGTCGTCGAGGCGTTCGCCGCCGGCACCGGTCCGGTGGCGATCGACGCCGAGCGGGCGTCCGGCTACCGCTACTCCGCCCGGGCCTACCTCGTGCAGCTGCGCCGCGAGGGCTCCGGCACCGCGCTCATCGACCCGATCGCCTTCGACGACCTGTCCGCTCTCCACGACGCGCTCGGTGACGCCGAGTGGATCCTGCACGCCGCCACCCAGGACCTGTCCTGCCTGGCCGAGGTCGGGCTGCGACCGACGACGCTGTTCGACACCGAGCTGGCCGGTCGGCTGCTGGGCTACCCGCGGGTCGGCCTGGCCACCCTGGTCGAGACCGTGGTGGGGAGCAGCCTGCGCAAGGAGCACTCCGCGGTCGACTGGTCGACGCGGCCGCTGCCCGAGCCGTGGCTGGAGTACGCCGCCCTCGACGTCGAGGCCCTGCTGGAGCTGCGCGAGGCGCTCGGCCGCGAGCTCGAGGAGACCGGCAAGGATGCCTGGGCCCGCGAGGAGTTCGCGCACCTGGTGACCGCAGCACCCGCCGGCCCGCGGCAGGACCCGTGGCGTCGCACGTCCGGCATGCACCGCGCACGCGGCCGGCGCGCCCTGGCCGCCGTACGCGAGCTCTGGGAGACGCGCGACGCGATCGCCGCCCGCAGGGACGTCACCCCGGGACGGATCATCCCCGACTCCGCGATCGTCGAGGCGGCCAACGCGCTGCCGCGCGACAAGGCGACGCTTCTTGCGGTGCGGGGCTTCCGCGGCCGCGGCGCCGAGCGCTACGCGCACCAGTGGGTCGAGGCGCTGCGGGTGGCACGGGCGCTGCCCGACGAGGAGCTTCCCCCGGTCGCCGCACGGTACGACGGACCGCCGCCGCCGCGTGCCTGGGCCGACCGTGACCCGGTGGCGGCGGGGAGACTGGCCAAGGCCCGGGAGTCGCTGAAGGCGCTCGCCGACTCGCACGACATGCCGGTGGAGAACCTCCTGACGCCCGACTACGTGCGCCGCGTCATGTGGGAGCCGCCGCAGCCGGACGAGGGCGAGGACCTCTCGGACCTGGTCGCCCAGCGGCTGACCGCGCTCGGTGCCCGGCCGTGGCAGGTCGAGCTGGCCCGCGGCCCGCTCACCGACGCGATCACCACCGCGAAGGCTGCCGCCTCGTCCTGAGCCGGCGACCGTCAGGACCGGACCCGCACGCAGTCCCCGAAGGACACGGCGCTCGCCGTCGTGGACGAGCCGCCGAAGACCCACCGGTAGCACCGCTCCGTCCGACGAGCGCCCGCAGCGTGGTGCGCAGCCGGCCGTCCCGGTCGGCGCGGACGGTGCGGAGCGTGCGGTAGCCCCCGGTCGTGGTGCGGCGCTGGAGCTGGACCGGCTGGCCGGAGTACGCGACGTTGCGGTCGAGGCTCCAGTCCGCCCGCACCAGCCGGCCGCGCACCGTGACGAGGCCGCCGGCTCGCACCGGCTCGGGTCCTGCGTCCGCGGTCAGGTGCGACCAGCGGCGCACGCGAGAAGGCCCGGCTGTGCGTGAGCGGTGCGCTCCTCGAGCCCCCGTCCTGCCAGGTGCTCCCGACGGTCGCCGTCACGTCCCAGGCGCCGGCGCAGGCGTTGGTGAAGCCGGGCTGGTAGTCGTCGCTGTCGTCGTGGGCCTCCCACCTCTCGGCGAAGTCGACGACGTAGACGTCGGCGTCGGACGTGGGGGTGGGAAACGGAGTGGCACCGGCCGTGTTGTCGAATGCGTTGAGGAAGCGCCCGCACCGACGGGCCGCCGCCGACGTGGCCGCTGCGGTGCGCCGCATCGCGACGTCCCCGGTCGTGCACGGCCTCACCGGGTCGAAGGAGCAACCCTGGTACTCGTACCCTCCCCCGCAGGTGAACCGCGCCGTCACCCGCAGGGTCTGGGCGAAGGCGGCCGTGCGCACGCCCTGCCGCTGCATCACGACGTCGGTGGCGGTGATGCCGAGCACCTCCGGCGCCGGGTCGGCGGCGGTGCAGCCCGTGGTGGCGGCGCCGGCTGTCGTCGGCGAGCACCAGCCGGCGACCAGCAGCACACCTGACCCGATGACGGCCCCAAGACGTCGCACGTCGGTCTCCCCTGCTTCCGTGGCTGACCGGCACACGGTACGTCCGAGCGCGAGTGCGCGTCCCGGATACGCGGCTACGAGGTGGGGGACGGCGACGGAGACGCCGCGGCCAGGAGCCTCGCCGAGATCTCGTCGATGCGCGGCAGCAGCGTGTCGAGGTCGAGGACCGGCGCGTAGAACAGCCGGTCGACGAAGGGCTGGGTCTGGCTCACCACGTCCGGCCACCCCGGCGCGCTGGGCAGCGCGTCGGCCCGCCGGATCACCTGGTCGAACACCTCGCTGTTGCGGGGGAACCGGCTCGGCTCGGTGAACTGCGGCGAGTGCAGCGCGGCGATGTTCGCGGGCACCACGGCCCCTGAGCCCGCCAGGATCTCCGAGCCCTCGTCCCCGCTGGCGAAGGCCAGGAAGTCCGCCGCCTCGGGGACGTGCTGCGACCCCTTCGCGAGGCAGTAGCCGGTCATCTCCGCCACCGTCCGCGACCGCCCCAGGTTCGGGAGCGGGAACACGTCGAAGTGCAGGTCGGGCTTCTCGCGCAGCCGGGGCACGAGCGCGCGGGTGCCGACCATCATCGCGACCTTGCCGTTCTCGAACCGGGTCACGCCGTCCTGCCGCGCCAGCTGACGGGCGGTGGGGTTGATCGACGGGTCGCGGGCGACGGTGAGGACGTCCTCGAGCGCCGTACGCGACGTCTCGTCGGCGAAGGTCGTGGTGGTCGGGATGCGCGGGTCGTCGACCAGGTCCGTGCCGGACGAGCGCACCAGCGGCAGCAGCGTGGTCAGCCGGGGCGGGAGGTACATCCCCTTGACGCCGTCGTGCGAGGTCGCCCGCGCGGCGGCGACGAACTGGTCCCAGGACCAGCCGCGCTCGGGGCTGGGCGGCTCCTCGCCCGGCTCGCCGAACCTCCGCGGCACGAGCAGCCGCTTGTTGTAGAAGACGACGTACGGCGACACCTCGTTGGGCATGCACTGCAGCGCCGCATCACCGGCGAACGCCTCCAGCCCGATCCGCTGGTAGCTGTCGCCGAACTGCACGCCCCGCTGCTCGAGCAGCTCGTCGACGGGCTGCACCCGGTCGTCGGCCTTCAGCTCGGGCAGCGAGGTCTGCCGGGTGAGGAACAGGTCCGGCGGGGTGCCCGCGTCGAAGCCGCGGTCCACCTTGTCCTCGGACGTGACCGCGTCGTGAGAGGCCTGGAGCTTGACGGTGACGTCGGGATGGTCGGCGTTCCAGGTCGCGGCGAGCCGGCGGTACGCCGCCAGGACGGGCGCGTCGCCGTACACCGCGAACCGCAGGGTGACCGGACCCGCGCTCGTGGACGCCGAGGCGGGGGTCGAGGACGGGTCCGCAGACGGTGCCGGGCCGCTGTCCGCACGGGGACGTGCACGCGGCGGCCCCGAGGCAGACCAGCGCGGCCAGCACCGGCGCAGCCAGACGGAGGCGACGGTCCCCTCGTGGCCGTGCGGACAACGCGGGGTCCTCCTCGATGGTCTCTGGGCAGGTCTCGAAGACGCTGGGGGTCGAAACGACTCGGACACCGTATCGAGGACACGCCACCGCAGGTGACCGGGAGTCGGAGCGCCCCAGCCTACGCTGGACGGGCCCGCCCGAGACAGTGAGGAAGACCGTGACCCGCAGCCGTGCTCTTGCACGACCGACCCGTCCGGCCGCGACTGTCGCGGCACTCGCCCTGGCCGCAGCCCTGGGACTTGCCGGCTGCGACCAGCAGCCGCGGCGCACCTCGGAGGAGCCGGCCCCGACCCGCTCCACGGCGGCGGCACCCAGCAGCCCGGCGGAGACCGAGAGCACACCGGTCGAGGAGACGAGCGAGGCGACCAGCGCGGCGACGCCGAGCAGCCCGGCCACCAGCGAGACCCCGTCCCAGGCACCCGTGGCCGCGCTCACCGACCGGCTGCTGCCCGGCGAGGAGGTGCCCGGGTTCAACGAGGAGTTCC
Organism: uncultured Actinomycetota bacterium; assembly: GCA_963827435.1. Taxonomy (GTDB): domain Bacteria; phylum Actinomycetota; class Actinomycetes; order Propionibacteriales; family Nocardioidaceae; genus Nocardioides_B. The sequence continues at coordinate 128,611 of CAWHAU010000017.1, read as the reverse complement.
GCTGGGTGACCGGCAAGACCCGCACCAGTGAGGGCCGGGGGCTGTTCGGCACGTGTCAGCGGTTCGGGATCACCTCGATCGGCGCCACCGAGATCGCGGTCCGCGACTACCGCCCGGCGCAGCCCGACCCGGCGAACCCGCCCGCCGAGGCCGGCGAGCTCGTCGCGGAGTTCCCCGACACCACCACGGCACAGCGAGCGTTCGCGGTGCTGAAGTCCTGGCGTCAGCAGTGCGCGGACCGGCTGCCCGGCAAGCCGCACCACGTCGGCGCCCTGCAGCCGGTGTCGGCCGACGGCGGCACCGGCGGGTGGTACCTCCTCACCTACCCCGGCACCGAGGGTGACCCGGACGCGGCGACCTTCGACGCGCAGGGCATCGCCGTCGTCGGCACCCGCATCGCGATGCTCGAGCTGCGCAATGTCGGCCAGGACTACAACTACGAGGCCGGGCAGGAGCCGATGGTGGCGGCCGTGCAGCGCGCCGCCGGCAAGCTCGGCTGACCCGTTCGCACCGTTCGCGGACTGGGTAGCGTCACCCCCGTGACCGACGCCGACGGCAGGGACCGTCTCCGCGAGCGGGCCTGGGACCGCGGACGCGTCTCCTTCCGGGCCCGGCGCGCCCGGTTGCGCAGCAAGTCCTGGCACATCGGCCAGTGCGCGGTGGCCGCGGGGGTCGCCTGGTGGCTCGCCAACGACGTCTTCGGGCACCCGCGCCCGTTCTTCGCCCCGATCGTCGCGGTCATCTGCCTCGGCACGTCCTACGGCCAGCGACTGCGTCGCGTCGTCGAGGTCACCCTCGGTGTCGCGGTCGGGGTGTTCCTCGCCGACCTGCTCCTGCTGCTGATCGGCACCGGTCCCTGGCAGGTCACCGTCCTGGTGGCGCTCGCGATGACCATCACGCTGCTGCTCAACGCGGGCACGCTGTTCGTCACCCAGGCCGCGGTGCAGGGCATCGTGGTGGTGACGTTCGCGGCCGCGCCCGGCTACGCCCTGACCCGTTGGCTCGACGCCCTCATCGGCGGAGCCGTCGCCCTGGTGGCGGCCGCCGTCGTCCCCCGTGCGCCGCTGCGCCGGCCCCGTGAGCAGGCCGCCGTCGTCGTACGTCGGATCGCGCAGCTGTTGCGGGCCGGGGCCCGCAGCGCCGACGAGGGTGACGTGGACGCGGGGCTGGAGGTGCTCGCCGAGGCCCGCACCACCGACCGGCTGATCCGGGAGCTCCAGGACGCCGCCGACGAGGGACTGTCGGTGCTGGCGTCCTCGCCGTTCCGCCGGCGGCACGTCGGCAACGTCCGCCGGATGGTCGAGCTGGTCGAGCCTCTCGACCGGGCGCTGCGCAACACCCGGGTGCTGGTGCGCCGGATGGCGCTGACCAGCTACCACCACCATCCGCTGCCGCGGCCCTACGTGCTGCTGTGCGTGGACCTGGCCGACGTGGTCGACGAGCTGGCCGACGAGCTCGCCGCGGGACACTCCGTCGCGGACCCGCACGGCCCCGCGTCCGACGTACGCCGCGGGCTGCTGCGGATCGGCGAGGGCACCGCACTGGTCGAGCGGGTCGCGGACCTGTCCGCCGACGTCGTGCTCGCGCAGATCCGCTCGATCGTCGTGGACCTGCTGCAGGTCACCGGCATGGACGTGCTCGAGGCGACCGACGCCCTTCCGCCACCACGGCTGTAGCCGCGGCCGTACGCTGGTCGGCGATGTCCGAGCGCCCTCACCACCGACCGATGCTGCCCGGTGCCGCCCACTTCGAGGCGATCACCGACGACGTCGACCCCGCGGCCCGCACCGAGGCCGCCGACCGGTGCGCCACCCTGCTGGTGCGCGGCGCGCACGACACCGACGACGCGGCGGTCGTCACGCGGGTCGTGCACCTGGCCGAGGCCGAGGGCCTCGACACGCTGGCGGACCTGTGGTCCGGCTCGCCCGCCGACTCGCTGGCCGGGTGCCTGTGGCGGCTGTACCTGCTGCGCGCCTGGGTGTACGCCGACCCGGCCGCCGCCGCGCGCGAGTTCGACGCGGGCCGCACGCACACGCCGGTCCACGAGGTGGTCGCCGGGGTCGTCGACCCGCCCGGACCGGGCGAGGTGCGCCTGCTCACCGACCAGGTGCTGCAGGGCGTCGTGCAGGGCGACTTCGCGGACACGTTGTTCCGGGCGGCGGCGTTCGCGCGGGTGGTGGCGGCGGGCCGGGCGCACGTGGGGGCGAGCCACGCGTCGACGCCCCACGACTCGGACCTGTCGGCGTCCCGGCTGCTCACCATGGCCGAACAGCTCGAGCAGGCGGGTCGGCTGGAGATCGACGGCCTGCTGGCCTGATCGGGTCGGCCGTCCTGCTGTCGGATGGCTTGCCCGGTTTGTACAATGGGTGACGCGCCGGGCCGTGGCAGCCCCGGGTCCCAAAATAAGCCGCTACGAGCGGCCACGCGCCGTGAGGCGCTCCCGGTCCGGCGCACTAGCTTCCCGAGTGGGTTGAGCTGGCCGCGGCGATCGCCGCGGCCAGTTCTGCGTTCGCCAGCACCAGCGCCACGTTGGCGGCCAGGCTGGCCCCGGCCGTGTGCTCGTGGAACCACGCCAGCAGGAACGGCGTGACGTCCTTGCCGACCACGCCGCGCCGCTCGACCTCGGCCAGCCCGGCCGTGAGCGTCCGGTCGTGGAGGTCGCGGTCCATCTCGTCCTCGGCCGCCACCGGTTGGGCGACGACGACCCCCTGCGGCAGGTGCAGCGCGGCCCGCGCCCGCATGATCTCCGCCACCTCGTCGGCGGAGTCGACCCGCCACGGCACCGGCAGCCCCGCGTCGCGGACGTAGAAGCCCGGCAGCGCGTCGGTGCCGAAGCCCAGCACCGGCACCGACAGCGACTCGAGCCGCTCCAACGTGGCGGTGGTGTCCAGGATCGACTTCACGCCGGCGCACACCACCGTGACGGGGGCGGCGGCCAGCGCGGCCAGGTCGGCGGACTCGTCCCACGTGTCACGGGCCCCGCGGTGCACCCCGCCGAGGCCGCCGGTCGCGAACACCCGGATGCCGGCCAGGTGGGCGACGTACGACGTGGCCGCGACGGTCGTCGCGCCGGTCAGGCGCTTGGCCAGCACCGGTCCGAGGTCCCGGACGCTGGTCTTGACGACGCCCTCTTCCTCCGCGACCCGCACCAGCGCGTCGTCGGGCAGGCCGACCCGGACCGCTCCGTCGACGACGGCGATCGTGGCCGGGACCGCCCCGGCGCGCCGTACGGCGGCCTCGATCTCGCGGGCGGTGCGGGCGCTCGTCTCGGTGGGCAGACCGTGGCTGATGATCGTGGACTCCAGGGCGACGACGCCGCGACCTGATGCAATAGCGTCGGACACCTCGTCGCTGAGGACGAGCGACTGTGCTGGAGCCCTGGTCGTCATGGGGGGATTCTGCACGACGAGGGCCGCCGTACCGACGCATGGGAGGGCCGAGGGAGTGCTGGTCGCCTGCCTGGGAGACGTGCTGCTCGACGTCATCGTCGAGACGTCCGGCGCGCTCGTCACCGACGACGACACACCGGCCCGGATCACGTTCACCGCCGGTGGCCAGGCCGCCAACGTGGCCACCTGGGTGGTCGCTCTCGGCGGCCGGGCCCGGGTGTTCGGCCCGCGCTCCGACAGCGGACCCGGACACCTCGTCGAGGCGTCCCTGACCGGGCGCGGGGTCGAGGTGTGGGGCTCCGCGACCGGCCGCTCCGGTGCGGTGGTCTCGCTGGTCAACGGCGGCACCCGTTCGATGGCGTCCGACCCGGGCGACCTGAGCTGGCTCGACGAGGTGCGCTCGGGCGCGTGGCTCGAGGGGGCCGACTGGCTGTTCGTGTCCGGCTACGCCCTGCTGCGCACCCCCGACCCGCAGCGGGTCGTGGAGACGGCCGCGGTGGCCCGCGCCCACGGCACCCGCACAGCGCTGGACCTGTCCTCGGCCGCGATGGTCGAGGAGTTCGGCGCCGACGCGTTCTCCGCCCTGTGCGCCGCGCTGCGGCCGTCGGTGGTGTTCGCCACCGACGCCGAGTGGGCGACCAGTGCGGGCGGCTTCGGGGTCGGTGGGAACACGACGCTGGTGCTCAAGCACGGCTCGCGCGGCGCGACGTTCCTGGCCGACCACGAGCGCGAGGAGCGGGCGCCCGAGCCGGGGCCGGTCGTCGACGTCACCGGCGCCGGGGACGCGCTGGCGGCGGGGTACCTCCTGGGCGGTCCCGAGCTGGCGATGCGGGCCGCCGCCCGTTGCGTGGCGGAGCGGGGCGCGCAGCCCGTGGACGTCGCACCGTGAACGGCCCGCTCGTCGTCCGCGGCGTCGAGATCCCGGCGGGCGAGCTGGCCTGGCGGTTCAGCCGGTCGAGCGGTCCCGGCGGGCAGTCGGTGAACACCGCGGACTCGCGGGTCGAGCTGAGCTTCGACGTGCGCGGCTCCGCGGTGCTGCCCGACGTGCTGCGCGAGCGGATGCTCTCCCGGCTCTCCCACCGGCTGGTCGACGGGGTGCTGACCGTCGCGGCGTCGGAGTACCGCTCCCAGCACCGCAACCGCGAGGCCGCCCGCACCCGGCTGGCCGAGCTGCTCACCGAGGCCGGCGCACCCCCGGCTCCGCGCCGGCGGCCGACCCGCCCCACCCGCGGCTCGAAGGAGCGCCGGCTGGCCGGCAAGAAACGCCGCAGCGAGACCAAGGCCCTGCGCCGGCGCCCCCGCGACTGAGTTGTCAGGCGCTCACGTCGCCGCAGCGACGCCACCGCCTGACAACTCAGACGTCGAGGTCCGCGACGACGCAGGCGTGGTCGGAGGGCCAGAGGTGGTGCGGCGTGCTGCGGTCCTCGGGCCGGTCGCCGACCACCCACGCGGAGAGCACCTCGGCGTCGCGCACCCACACGTAGTCGATCCGCTCGCGGAGCGTGCTGGTCTCGTTGGCGAGGTCGGCGGCCTGCCCGCAGGTGAGGCCGTCGCCGTCGCCCTGTGTCCAGGCGTCGGTCCAGTCGTCGGGCAGGCCGACCGCGTCGGGTCGGGCGTTGAGGTCCCCGACGAGTACGACGGGCACGTCGACGTCGCAGGTCGCGGCGATCACCTCGTCCCGTTGTGCGTCGCGGACCGGTCCGTCGTACGCCTCGGTGTGGGTGTTCACGAACCGCAGCGGCCGGCCGTCCACCCGCACGTCCACCCGGCCCCAGCCGCGCTCGATCGGGAACGTGACGCCGTCGATGCCGGTGACGACCCGGTAGCCGGCGACGTACGTCCCGGTCGCCTCCCCCACGACCTCCACCGGTCCGTCGCGGCGCACGAGCGTCACGTTGGCCCCGGCCACCGACATCCACTCGGCTTCGGAGACGGGCAGCCCGCCGCCGAAGCTCGCGTTGGCGGCGTGCGCGTCGTAGCCGCAGCCGGCGTCCTCCAAGGCCGCCAGCAGCGTCGGCAGGAAGTCCACCAGCACGTGCTCCACGCCGTCCGCGCCGGTGCTCGCCCAGCGCGACACCTCCTGCAGACCGACCAGGTCCGGCTGCTCCGCCGACAGCAGGGCCGCGATCGCCCGGGCGCGTTCCTCGAACCGGGTCGCGTCGAGCTGGGCCCGCACCACGCTCACCTGCCGCGCGAGCGCCGCGAAGTCGGGGACGTCGAACAGCAGCGCCAGGTCGGCGCCGAGGTAGAGGTTGTACGTCGCGACGCGGACTCCGGCCATGCGGGTGACCCTAAGGTGGCGGACATGGACACGTCCTACGAACCGAACCCCGACGGCCAACCCGATCCCGGCGAGGTGGTCTGGGCGTGGGTGGCGTACGAGGACGACCCGTCCCAGGGCAAGGACCGGCCGGTGCTGCTCGTGGGGCGCGACGGCGACGACCTCCTCGGCCTCCAGCTGACCAGCAAGGACCACGACCGGGACGCCGAGGACGAGGCGCGCTACGGCCGCCACTGGATGGACGTCGGGCGCGGTGACTGGGACCGCGAGCACCGCGACAGCGAGGTGCGGCTGGACCGGCTGCTGCGGCTGCCTGCCGCCGAGGTGCGCCGTGAGGGCGCGGCGCTCGAGCGGCAGGTGTTCGACGCGGTCGTGGTGGCGGCCCGCGAGCACCACGCGCTCTGACAGCTGCTCCCCATGGAGATCTGCACCTTCCCACGGGTTGTCTGCCGTGGGCAGGGGAAGATTTCCTGCATCCCCTGGTAAACGCCTACAGCGCGTCGAGCGCCTTGCGGATCCGGGTGTCGGAGACCGGGTACGCCGTGCCGCGGGCCTGGTCCCACAACGAGACGCGGTACTCCTCGAGCATCCAGCGCACGCTGACCAGGCCGGCGCTGGGCGGCCGGTCGTCGGGGAGCGCGTCGAGGCGGTGCAGGTACGCCTCCTGCAGATGGGCGACCTGGTCCATCAGCAGCCGGTCCTTGCCGAGGGAGGCGGCCAGCCGCTCCCGCCGGGTGAGCACGGCGCCGAGGTAGCGCGGCAGGTGCCGCAGCTGTGCGGCGCCGACGTCGGAGACGAAGCCGCGGTGCACGAGCCGGCCGACCTGTGCCTTCATGTCCGCGAGCGCCGGCAGCAGCGGCAGGTCGGCCGAGCCGCTCAGTGCCTTGTCGACGTCGCGCCAGACCGCGAGCGTCCGGACGACGTCGCCGACGACGAGCCGCGTCGTGTCCGCGAGGTCGGGACGCACGGCGGCCACCAGCCGGTCGAACGCGCCCTCGTCCCAGACCAGGCCGTGCCGCTCGACCAGCGTGTCGACGGCGGCGAGGACGGCGTCGTCGAGGAGCGCCGTGACGGAGGGGTACGGCGCGCCGGCGAGTCCGAGCTTGTCGGCGTTGGACAGGCCGTCGGCGATCTCCCGGACCGGGGAGGGCAGGGCCAGCGCGACGAGCCGGCGCAGCCCGCGACGGTGGGACGCCTCCTGCTCGGCGGCCGAGCCGAACACCCGCATCCCCACCGTTGCCTTTCCTGAGGAGCCGCGGGACGAGGCGTCTCGAAGGGCGCCCTCGTCGACCAGCGCCGGGAAGCCGCGCACCTCGTGGCCGGCGCGGGTCTGGGTGAAGGTCCGCTCGACGGTGCCGAAGGTCCAGGTGGTCTGCCCGGTCACGTCGAGCCCGGAGTCGGAGGCGGCCTCGGCCATCGCCTCGGCGAACTTCGGCCGCAGCGGCGCCTTGAGCGCGTCCAGGTCCTTGCCCTCGGCGACGACGGCACCGCCGTCACCCAGCACCCGGAACGTCGGCCGCAGGTGGCCCGGGACCTTCGACCAGTCCCAGGCGTCCCGCGGCACGACCACCCCGGTGCTGCCGCGCAGGAACCGCTCGAGTGCGTCGAGCAGCGACTCCTCGCCCGGCGAGACGGTGCCGAGGAAGTCGCTCGCGAAGTTCGGCGCCGGCACGAAGTTCACCCGCAGCTGCTTGGGCAGCGACCGGATCAGCGCGGTGACCAGGTCGTGCCGGAGGCCCGGCACCTGCCAGGTGAACGGGTCCGGCTCGACCTGGTTCAGCGTCGCCACCGGTACGTCGACCGTCACCCCGTCGCGCGCCGCGCCCGGGTCGAACTGGTAGCTCAGCGGCAGCGTCAGGTCGCCCTCACGCCACAGGTCGGGGTACGCCTCCTCGGTGACCGTGGACGCCGTCTCGTTGACCAGCATCGCCGGGTCGAACGTCAGCAGCTCCGGGTCGTCGCGGCGGGCCTGCTTCCACCAGGTGTCGAAGTGCGCGCCGGACACCACGTCGGCGCCGACCCGGGCGTCGTAGAAGTCGAACAGCGTGTGCTCGTCGACGAGGATGTCGTGGCGGCGGGCCCGGTGCTCGAGCTCCACCACCTCGTCGAGCAGCTCGCGGTTGCGCTCCATGAACTTCTGCCGGGTGTGCCACTCGCCGTAGACCAGCGCGTGCCGGATGAACAGCTCGCGGGCCAGTGGCTTGTCGACGGAGCCGTAGGACACCAGACGCTCGACGGCCAGCGGGACGCCGTACAACGTGACGCGCTCGTAGGCCATCACCGCCGCCCGGCGCTTGGACCAGTGCGGCTCGGAGTAGGTGCGCTTCACCAGGTGCGCGCCGATCTCCTCGGCCCACTCCGGCTTGATGGCGGCGTTGACCCGCGCGTAGAGCCGGGAGGTCTCGACCAGCTCGGCCGACATGACGAGCTGCGGCTGCTTCCGGAAGAGCCCGGAGCCCGGGAAGATCGAGAACCGCGCGTTGCGGGCGCCGAGGTAGTCGCGCTTCTCCGGGTCGCGCAGCCCGATGTGCGAGAGCAGGCCGGCCAGCAGCGACTGATGGATGCCGTCGGCGTCCGGTTCGTCAGCGGGGCGGCCGACCGTGAGCTGGAGCTGCTTGGCGACCTGCCGCAGCTGCGCCTCGAGCTCCTGCCACTCACGGATGCGGAGGTAGTTGAGGTACTCCGCGCGGCACATCCGGCGGAACGCGCTCGACGACAGCTCCTTCTGCTGGGTGCGGACGTAGCGCCACAGGTTCAGCCAGGTCAGGAAGTCCGAGGTCTCGTCCTTGAAGCGTGCGTGCTTCTGGTCGGCCTGTGCCTGCTGGTCGGCGGGTCGCTCGCGCGGGTCCTGCAGCGACAGCGCCGCGGAGATGACCAGCACCTCACGCAGGCAGCCGCGCCGGTCGGCCTCGACCACCATCCGGGCCAGCCGCGGGTCGACCGGCAGCGCGACCAGCTGGCGGCCCAGCTGGGTGAGCCGTCCGTCCCGCAGCGCACCGAGCTCCTCCAGCAGCTGCACGCCGGCCGTCACGTTGCGGCGGTCCGGCGGGTCGACGAACGGGAAGCGCGCGACGTCGCCGAGACCGAGAGCGGTCATCTGCAGGATCACCGACGCCAGGTTGGTGCGCAGGATCTCCGGGTCGGTGAACGCGGGGCGGGACGCGTAGTCCTCCTCGCTGTAGAGCCGGATCGCGATGCCCGCCTCGACGCGGCCGCAGCGGCCGGACCGCTGGTTGGCGGACGCCTGGCTGACCGGCTCGATGGGGAGCCGCTGCACCTTCGTGCGCAGGGAGTACCGCGAGATCCGGGCGAGACCGGCGTCGACGACGTACCGGATGCCCGGCACGGTCAGCGACGTCTCCGCCACGTTGGTGGCCAGCACCACCCGGCGGCGGCTGTGCCGCTCGAAGACCTTGTGCTGCTCGGCCGAGGACAGCCGGGCGTACAACGGCACCACGTCGAACGCGTCCGTCGGGCGGGTGGTGAGCTTCGACAGCACGTCCGCGGTGTCGCGGATCTCCCGCTCGCCGGGCAGGAACACCAGGATGTCGCCGGGGCCCTCCGCGGTGAGCTCCTTGACCGCGTCGACGATCGCCTCGGTCTGGTCGCGGACGACGGCCTCGCCCTCCTCGTCGTCGTAGGCCTCCTCGACCAGCGGCCGGTACCTGACCTCGACGGGGTACGTCCGCCCGGACACCTCGACGATGGGCGCGTCGGAGAAGTGCGCGCTGAACCGCTGCGGGTCGATGGTGGCCGACGTGATCACGACCTTGAGGTCGGGACGCTTCGGCAGCAGCTGCTTGAGGTAGCCGAGGATGAAGTCGATGTTGAGGCTGCGCTCGTGGGCCTCGTCGATGATCAGGGTGTCGTAGGCCGAGAGCATCCGGTCGTGCTGGAGCTCGGCCAGCAGGATGCCGTCGGTCATCAGCTTGACCAGCGTGTCCTTGCTGCTGTGGTCGGTGAACCGGACCTGGTAGCCGACGGTCTCCCCCAGCGGTCGCCCGATCTCCTCGGCGATCCGCTCGGCCACGCTGCGCGCGGCGATCCGTCGCGGCTGGGTGTGCCCGATCATCCCGTGCACGCCGCGGCCCAGGTCCAGACAGATCTTCGGGATCTGGGTGGTCTTCCCCGAGCCGGTCTCCCCCGCGACGATCACGACCTGGTGGTCGCGGATCGCGGCGGCGATGTCGTCGCGCCGGGCGCTGACCGGGAGCTCGTCGGGATAGCTGACCTTCGGCACCAGCGCGGCGCGGCGCTCCACCTCGGCCGGGCTCAGCCGGCGGGTGCGCTGCTGCGGTCGGCTCGCGGGACGGCCGCGCCCCGACCGGCGCCGGGAGGACCGGCCCCTCGGCGTACGACGCTCCTGCGGCCCGGCCTCACTCATGACCCGAGCAGTCTACGAACCGGCGGCAACCCGGTTTCGCCGACCACGGGCCCGCCGACGGCCGACACGCCGACGGGTTGAACGACCCCCGCGACGGAAGGCAGGGTGGACGGCTCATCCGCAAGCGCATCACGAAGGAGACGCACCCCGTGCTCACCCTGACCGAGAACGCCAGCACCGTCGTCAAGACCATCGTCGACCAGTCCATCGAGGGGGCCGAGGCAGGTCTCCGGATCAGCCAGGACGCCGAGGACTCCCCTGCCCTGCACGTCATCGCCACGGCGCAGCCGCTGCCCGGCGACCGGGTCCTGGAGGAGGACGGCGCCCGCGTGTTCCTCGAGGAGACCGCCGCCGAGACGCTCGAGGACAAGGTCCTCGACGCGCAGGTCGACGACAACGGGGGCGTGCAGTTCACGATCTCCGTGCAGCCGACCGGCTGACCCCTCACGACGTACGACGGCCCCCGGAGCATCTCCGGGGGCCGTCGCCGTGTCCAGGGGACGCCTCAGCTGTCCTGGCTGTCGCGGGTCGTGGCCGGCGGCAGCTGACCCGGCTGGGTCGGGGGCTGGCCGTTCTGCTGGCCGTTCTGCTGAGCCGGGGAGCTGGCCCGGGAACTGCCCGCCCATCCGACCGGGCGGGCCACCGAACCCGCCCCGACCACCGGGACCACCGGACGTGCCACCGTTGCTGGCGGCGGCCAGCGCCGCGCCACCGGCTCCGCTCAGCGCGACGGCCGTGATCGCGGCCGCCGCGACCGTCCGCAGGGACCAGATCCGGCCCGCAGCCGAGGCGACCGGGGCCTGGTGGGCGGCCTGGTGGGCCGGCCGGGCACCGTCGGTTGGTCGGCAGGCACGGACGGGGCGGGACGTGGGGTCGTGTCGTCGTTCATGGCAGGAAGCCTGCGGTGACGCCCTGTGCGCGACCTGTGCGCACCCTGGCCGGTCGCTGCGACCCGGCTCGACCGGGAACTCTCCCCCGGCTCGACGGGAACTTCCCCCGGCTCGACGGCGTCGACGGGGTCTCACAGGGTCCGCACAGGCATCTCCTAGGGTGCACGCATGAGACGGGGACATCCTGGGCGCATGCCGCTCGCGAACTCCGCCCCGACCCTGACCCGCCCCGACGGGTCGCCGCTGCGTGTCCTCGTCGTGGACGACGAGGTGAACATCGCCGAGCTGATCAGCATGGCGGTGCGCTACGAGGGCTGGGAGCCCAGCGTCGCGCACACCGGCAGCAAGGCGGTCAGCACCGCCAAGGACGTCCGTCCCGACGCCGTCGTGCTCGACGTGATGCTGCCCGACTTCGACGGGATGGAGGTGCTCCGCCGGATGCGCAGCTCGCACCCCGACGTACCCGTCCTGTTCCTCACCGCCCGCGACTCCGTCGAGGACCGGGTCCTGGGGCTGACGGCCGGCGGAGACGACTACGTCACCAAGCCGTTCAGCCTCGAGGAGGTGATCGCCCGGCTGCGGGCGCTGATGCGGCGGTCCGGCGCCACCGACCGGCGCGAGTCGTCGCTGCTGGTCGTCGGCGACCTGCGCCTCGACGAGGACAGCCACGAGGTCTACCGCGGCGACGACGAGATCCACCTGACCGCGACCGAGTTCGAGCTGCTGCGCTTCCTGATGCGCAACCCGCGGCGGGTGCTGTCCAAGCCGCAGATCCTCGACCGGGTGTGGAACTACGACTTCGGCGGCCAGGCCAACGTGGTCGAGCTGTACATCTCCTACCTCCGCAAGAAGATCGACGCCGGACGCCCGGCGATGATCCACACGATGCGCGGCGCGGGCTACGTGCTGAAGCCGGCCGACTGACGACGATGTCCCACCGTCTGCTGCCCACCTCGCTGAGCGCCCGGCTGGTCGCCACGGCGGTCGCCCTGGTGGCGCTGGTCGCCGTGCTCGTCTCCACCGCCACCACGCTCGCCCTGATGTCGACCCTCGACCACCGCCTCGACATGCAGGTCGACGAGGCGCTCGGCCGGGCGACCGGACCTTGGCGGGTCGGACTGCCCGCGCTGCCCCCGCAGTCCCGCCTCGACGAGCCGCGCGACGACGAGCACGAGCACGGCGACGGCCGATTCGGGCAGGCCGCCGGCACGGTCACCGCGGTCTGGGACTCGAACGGCACCCGCGCCGAGATGCCGACGACCTCGGGTGACCGTAAGGCGCTGTCCTCCAACGCGCTGGACGTTGCTCAACCGGGTCCCCGACGACGGGACGGCCCACACCGTGGACCTGCCCGGGGTGGGCGCCTACCGGGTCAAGGCCGCGGAGTCCGGGCTCGGCAAGGTCGTCACCGGCCTGCCCACCCGCGACAACCGGCGCACCCTCGCCAGCCTCGTCGGCTGGGAGGTGCTGCTGGCGCTCGCCGGTGTCGCGCTCGCGGCACTGGCCGGATGGTGGCTGGTGCGCCGCCAGCTCCGGCCGCTGCGCGAGGTCGCCGACACCGCCCATGCGGTCAGCAGCCTGTCCCTGTCCAGCGGCGAGATCGGTACGACGGCCCGGGTGCCCGACCGGCTCACCGACGAGCGGACCGAGGTGGGCCAGGTCGGCGCTGCGCTCAACACGCTGCTCGCGCACGTCGAGCACGCCCTCGACGAGCGGCACCGCAGCGAGCAGCAGGTCCGCCAGTTCGTCGCCGACGCCTCCCACGAGCTGCGGACGCCGCTGTCCACGATCCACGGGTACGCCGAGCTCAGCCGGCGCACCTCGCCGCCGGACCCGGCCCAGCTCTCGATGGCGATGTCCAAGGTCGAGGCCGAGGCCACGCGCATGTCCAGCCTGGTCGAGGACCTGCTGCTGCTCGCGCGGCTCGACGCCGGCCGTCCGCTGGCCCGCGACGAGGTCGACCTCACCCGGCTGGCGCTCGAGGCCGTCGGCGACGCCCGGGTGGTCGGTCCGGAGCACCGCTGGCGGCTCGACCTGCCCGACGAGCCCGTCGTCGCGCCCGGTGACGAGCAGCGGCTGCACCAGGTGCTGACCAACCTGCTCAACAACGCCCGCAGGCACACGCCGCCGGGCACGTCGGTGACCGTCGGGGTCCGCGAGGACGGTGACGAGGTCGTGCTCTCCGTCCTCGACGACGGGCCCGGGCTGCCGCCGCCGCTGGTGAGCACCGCGTTCGAGCGGTTCACCCGCGGCGACTCGGCGCGCACCCGCGCCTCGGGCGGCGCCGGTCTCGGCCTCTCCCTGGTGCAGGCGATCTCCCACGCGCACGGCGGCCGCGTCTCCGTGGAGTCCGTGCCGGGACGCACGCGCTTCGAGGTCCGGCTGCCCGCACCGGCCGGCACCCTGGCTCACAGGTAGGCGACAGAAACAGCACACGGTGGCCCCAGACCCGGCCGACACAGTCAGGGCCATGAGCACCCAGACCACCACCCTGACGCCCCCGCAGTCCGACCAGCCGCTCGCGCCGGAGACCGTCTCGCCCCCCACGACGGAGCGCCGGACGGCCCCTCCATCCGGCCCGGCCGCGCGAGCGACCGGCTCTGGCGAGGGCACGCCGAGGACCCGCCGTGGGCACGCCCGGCGCTCCTCGGCCTCCTCGCCGCCACAGCCCTGCTGTACCTGTGGGGACTCGGGGCGTCGGGGTGGGCCAACTCCTTCTACTCCGCCGCCGCACAGGCCGGCTCCGCGTCCTGGAAGGCGTTCTTCTTCGGCTCCTCGGACGCCGCCAACAGCATCACCGTCGACAAGCCGCCGATGGCGCTGTGGGCGATGGCCCTGTCCGTGCGGCTGTTCGGCCTGTCGTCGTGGAGCCTCCTCGTCCCGCAGGCCCTGATGGGGGTCGCCTCCGTCGGCCTGCTGCACGGCACGGTCCGTCGTACGACGGGATCGGCGGCCGCCGGACTCATCGCCGGCGCGGTCCTCGCGCTGACGCCGGTGGCCGTGCTGATGTTCCGGTTCAACAACCCCGACGCCCTGCTCACGCTGCTGGTCATCGGGTCGGTGGCCTGCACCCTGCGGGCCCTGGAGTCGACCCGGCTGCGGGCCGAGGGACTCACCGCGCACCCGGTCCGGTGGCTCGCCCTCGCCGGCGCGCTGGTCGGCTTCGCCTTCCTCACCAAGATGCTGCAGGCGTTCCTGGTGCTGCCGGCCCTGGCGCTGGTGTACCTGCTCGCCGCGCACACCCCGATCGGCAAGCGGATCGGCCACCTGCTGGTTGCCTTCGGCTCGATGATCCTCGCCGCCGGCTGGTGGATCGCGATCGTCGAGCTGTGGCCGGCCTCCTCGCGGCCCTACATCGGCGGCTCGCAGACCAACTCGATCCTCGAGCTCACCCTCGGCTACAACGGCCTCGGCCGGATCACCGGCAACGAGGTCGGCTCGGTCGGCGGCAACGCGGGAGGCAACGGCACCGGCATGTGGGGCGAGACCGGCATCCTGCGGCTGCTCGACAGCGAGATCGGCGGCCAGATCGCCTGGCTGCTGCCCGCGGCGCTGATCCTGCTCGGCGCCGGCCTGTGGTTCACCCGGCGGCACCCGCGCACCGACCGGCTCCGCGCCGGGCTGGTCGCCTGGGGCCTGCTGCTGCTCGTCACCGCGCTGACCTTCTCGTTCATGGCCGGCATCTTCCACGCCTACTACACGGTGGCCCTGGCTCCCGCGATCGCGGCGCTCGTCGGCACCGGCGCGGTGCTGCTGTGGCAGCGGCGCGAGGACTACGCCGCGGCGCTGCTGATGTCGTGCACCCTCGCGTTCACCACCGCCTTCGGCTTCTTCCTGCTCGACCGGACCTCGGACTTCCTGCCCTGGCTGAAGTGGGTCGTCGCGGTCCTCGGCCTCACCGCCGCGCTGCTGCTCGTCGGCGTCCGGCACCTGCCCCGCCGCATCGCCCTCGTGGTCGCCTCCGCCGCCCTCGTGGCCGGGCTGGCCGCACCCGCGGCGTACTCCGTGACCACCGCGGCCACGGCGCACACCGGCTCCATCCCGACCGCCGGGCCGAGCAGCGCCAGCGGTCCGGGCGGAGGCGGCGGCCCGGGCGGAATGCGGATGGGCACCCCGCCGGGCATGACGCAGAGCCAGACCCAGAGCCAGACCCAGAACGGCACCGGCGCGACCGCCGGCGGTCTGCTCGAGGGCAGCCAGTCGTCGGCGACGATCACCGCGATGCTGCAGTCCGACGCGGACTCCTACACCTGGGCCGCCGCGGCGGTGGGCTCGAACTCGGCCGCCGGCTACCAGCTCGCCAGCGAGGAGCCGGTGATGGCGATCGGCGGCTTCAACGGCAGCGACCCCAGCCCGACGCTCGCGCAGTTCAAGCAGTACGTCGCCGACGGCGCGATCCACTACTTCATCGCCGGCGGCGGAGGCTTCGGCGGCGGGATGGGTGGCCCCGGCGGCAGCAGCTCGGGGAGCAACGCCGGCTCGGAGATCTCCTCGTGGGTCGCGGCGAGCTTCACCGCGACCACGGTCGACGGCGTGACGGTCTACGACCTGTCCGGCGGTGTGCAGTGACCGCCCCGGCCGCGGAGCGGCGTCCCGACGGGCTGCCGCTGGACGACACCGATCCCCCGGCCCTGGACGTGGTGATCCCCGTGCACAACGAGGAGGTCGACCTGGCCGGCTCGGTCGCACGGGTGCACGAGCACCTGGCCCGGCTGCCGTACACCTTCCGGATCACCATCGCCGACAACGCCAGCACCGACGGCACCGCGCTGGTCGCGCACCGCCTCTCGCACGAGTACGACGAGGTGCGGGCGGTCTACCTGCCGCAGAAGGGCCGGGGCCGTGCGCTCAAGCACGTGTGGTCCGCCTCCGAGGCGGAGGTGCTCGTCTACATGGACGTCGACCTGTCCACGGACCTGAACGCACTGCTCCCCCTGGTCGCCCCGCTGCTCTCCGGGCACTCGGACCTGGCGATCGGCAGCCGGCTGACGAAGGGGGCGCGGACCACGCGCGGCCCCAAGCGGGAGGTGATCTCCCGCGGCTACAACCTGCTGCTCCGTGGCACGCTGCGGGCGCAGTTCTCCGACGCGCAGTGCGGGTTCAAGGCGATCCGCTCCGACGTCGCCCACGAGCTGCTGCCGCTGGTCGAGGACACCAGCTGGTTCTTCGACACCGAGCTGCTGGTGCTCGCCGAGCGGGCCGGCCTGCGCATCCACGAGGTCCCGGTCGACTGGGTCGACGACCCCGACAGCCGGGTCGACGTCTGGCGGACCGCCCGGGACGACGTACGCGGTATCGCCCGGCTGGGCTGGGCGCTGCTCCGCGGCACCATGCCGCTGACCGAGGTGAGCCGCCGGCTGGACCGCAAGACCGCCGCGGGCGCGGACGGCTCGGTCGGCACCCAGGTGGCGCTGTTCGCGGTGATCGGCGGCTTCTCCACGGTGGCCTACGCCGTGCTGTACCTCCTGCTCCGCGGGGTGCTCAGCCCGTTCTGGGCCAACGGCACCGCCCTCGTGCTCACCGCCGTCGCGAACACCGCCGCCAACCGGCGGTTCACCTTCGGCGTCCGCGGCCGCGACGACGCCCTGCGCCACCAGCTCCAGGGGCTGGCGATCTTCGCCGTCGGCCTCGGCGTCACCACCGGGTCGCTGTGGCTGCTGCACGCCACCACCGCCCGCCCCGGCGCGTTCACCGAGATGGTCGTGCTCACCCTGGCGAACCTGTTCGTCACCGTGATGCGGTTCGTCGCGATGCGGCTCTGGGTCTTCGCCCGCCGCTGACCCTCCCTGTCGCTGACTTGGCGCATCTGGTTGCCCCACACCCGCTGACTCGGCGCATCTGGTTGTCACGCTCCAACCGAATGCGCCAAGTCAGCGTCTGTTTCGTCACCAGATGCGCCGAGTCAGCGGGATTTCGTCGCCGGACGCGCCAAGTCAGCGTTGGACGGGCTGAATAGGATTCGGGGGTGGCCGAGCCCGATGCCGTGAGTCGCCCCGCGATCGTCACCGTCGACGACGACCCGAGCGTGTCGCGGGCGGTGGCGCGGGACCTGCGGCGGCAGTACGGCGGGGACCACCGGATCGTGCGCGGGGAGAGCGGCGAGCAGGTCCTGGAGGCGCTGCGCGAGCTGAAGCTGCGGGGCGAGCAGGTGGCGGTGATCCTGGCCGACTACCGGATGCCGCAGATGAACGGCATCGAGTTCCTCGAGCAGGCCATGGACATCTTCCCGGCGGCCCGCCGCGTGCTGCTCACGGCGTACGCCGACACCGACGCCGCGATCCAGGCGATCAACCTCGTCGACGTCGACCACTACCTGCTCAAGCCCTGGGACCCGCCGGAGGAGAAGCTCTACCCGGTCGTCGACGAGCTGCTCGAGGACTGGCGGTCCTCCGACCACGTGCCGGTGCCGGAGACCAAGGTGATCGGGCACCGCTGGTCGTCGCGGTCGTTCGAGGTGCGCGACTTCCTGGCCCGCAACCGGGTGCCCTACCGGTGGTACGCCTCCACCGAGCCCGAGGGCGAGCGGCTGCTGGCCGCCGCCGAGGTGCAGGGCGACGACTGCATCCCGGTCGTGGTCACCCCGCAGGGCGAGGTGCTGCGCTCCCCCAGCGACGCCGAGCTGGCGGCCCGCGTCGGGCTGAGCGTCGACCCCGCCGAGGAGTTCTACGACGTGGTCGTGGTCGGCGGTGGTCCGGCCGGCCTCGGCGCCGCGGTGTACGCCGCGTCCGAGGGCCTGCGCACGGTCCTGGTCGAGCGCACCGCGACCGGCGGGCAGGCCGGTCAGAGCTCGCGCATCGAGAACTACCTGGGCTTCCCCGACGGCATCTCCGGGTCGCAGCTCGCCGAGCGCGCGCGCCGCCAGGCGGTGAAGTTCGGCGCCGAGGTGGTCAGCGCCCGCGACGTCAGCGCCGTCGAGGTGGACGGCGCCGCCCGCGTGGTCCGGTTCGTCGACGGCGGGACCATCGCCGCGCACACCGCGATCCTGGCCACCGGCGTCGCCTACCGGCAGCTCGAGGCGCCCGGCGCCGAGGGGCTGACCGGCCGGGGCGTGTTCTACGGAGCCGCGCTGACCGAGGCGATGAGCTGCGCCGAGCAGGACGTGTACGTCGTCGGCGGCGCCAACTCAGCGGGGCAGGCCGCGCTCTACTTCGCGCAGCGGTCCCGGTCCGTGACGATGCTGGTCCGGGGCTCCTCGCTGCGCGACGTCGATGTCGTCGTACCTCGTCGACCAGATCGAGGCGACCCCCAAGGTGCGCGTGCGCACCGGCACCACCGTCGTGGAGGCGCACGGCACCGACCACCTCGAGGGGCTGACCCTGCTCGACGCCACGACCGGGGAGAAGGAATCAGTCGACACCTCCTGGTTGTTCATCTTCATCGGGGCGGCACCGCGCACCGACTGGCTCGACGAGTCGGTGCAGCGGGACGAGCACGGCTTCGTGTTCGCCGGGCCGGACCTGCTGGTGGACGGACGACGGCCGCGCGGATGGACGCTCGACCGGGACCCGTACCACCTGGAGACGAGCATCCCGGGCGTCTTCGTCGCCGGCGACGTACGCGCCGACTCGGTCAAACGGGTCGCGTCCGCGGTCGGCGAGGGAGCGATGGCCGTGATGCTCGTGCACCGCTACCTCGAAAGGCTCTGACCCATGACCACGGTTCCCGAGTGCACACCGGACCTGCTCCGGAGCCTCTTCCTGTTCGAGGCGCTGTCCGACGACCGCCTGGAGTACCTCTGCGAGCGCGGCCAGGTCGTCCGCGTCGAGCCGGGCTGGCTCTACCGCGAGGGTGACGACGCGACCTGCTTCTACGTGCTGCTCGACGGCTCGCTGGTGATGTCGCGCAACGTGGGCGGCGACGAGGTGGAGGTCAACCGGTCCTCCTACCGCGGCGCGTACGTCGGAGCGTGGAACGCCTACCTCGGCGACCTGGTCCCCCAGGTCTACGACCAGTCGGTGCGGGTCACCGAGACCTCGCGACTTCTTCGAGCTGGACGCCACGGTGCTGCGCGACATCATGCGCGACTGGTTCCCGATGGCCCAGCACCTGCTGTCGGGCCTGTTCCAGGGGTTCACCACCCGGCAGCGCAACATCGCGCAGCGGGAGCGGCTGCTCGCGCTCGGCTCGCTGTCGGCCGGGCCTCACCCACGAGCTGAACAACCCGGCCGCGGCCGCGGTGCGCGCCACCTCCGTGCTGCAGCAGCGGGTGTCCAAGATGCGCGAGAAGCTCGCGGCCCTGGCCGCCGGGACACCTCGACGAGGCAGCGCTGCAGACGCTCATCAAGTTCCAGGACGAGGCGGCGCAGAAGGTCGCCGACGCCCCGAAGCTGACCGCGCTCGAGTCCGCGGACCGCGAGGACGACATCAGCGACTGGCTGGAGGACCACGGCGTCGGGCACGGCTTCGAGATCGCCTCGACGTTCGTGGCCGCCGGCATCGACGGCGACTGGCTCGACCTGGTCGCCAACGCCGCACCCCCGGACTCGCTGTCCGGTGCGATCCACTGGCTCTACTACACGATCGACACCGAGCTGCTGATGAAGGAGATCACCGACTCCACGACCCGCATCTCGACGCTGGTCGACGCGGCGAAGCAGTACTCCCAGATGGACCGCTCGCCCCACCAGAACGCCGACCTGCACGACCTGCTCGACAGCACGCTGGTGATGCTGGCCCGCAAGATCCCGCCGGGCGTGACGGTGGTCAAGAACTACGCCGAGGACCTGCCCGCCGTCCCGTCGTACCCCGCCGAGCTCAACCAGGTCTGGACGAACCTCATCGACAACGCCGTGCAGGCGATGGGCGAGACCGGCACGCTGACCATCACCACGCACCACGACGACGAGTACGCCACCGTCAAGATCAGCGACACCGGCCCCGGCATCCCCGACGACATCAAGGACCGGATCTTCGAGCCGTTCTTCACCACCAAGCCGATCGGCCACGGCACCGGTCTCGGGCTCGACATCGCCTGGCGGATCGTCGTGAACAAGCACCGCGGCTACCTCAAGGTGATGTCCCAGCCGGGCAGCACGACGTTCATCGTCCGGCTGCCGCTCGAGGGACCGCAGATCGGCGAGACGGCATGAGGGAGCGCATGAGCGACGACGCCATCGACCTCCGGGTCCCGCCCAGCGGCACCGGCTGCGCCGACTGCGACGCCCACGAGCCGCCCGGCTGGTGGGTGCACCTGCGCCGGTGCGCCCAGTGCGGCCACGTCGGCTGCTGCGACAGCTCGCCCGCCCAGCACGCGACCGCGCACGCGCGCGCCACCGGGCACCGCTACGTCCAGAGCTTCGAGCCCGGCGAGGACTGGTTCTACGACTACGAGACCGAGGACCTGCTGTCCGGTCCGGAGCTCGCTCCGCCGACCGCGCACCCCGAGGACCAGCCCGCCCCGGGGCCGGCCGGCCGGGTGCCGCGCGACTGGCGCTCGCACATCCACTGAAGCCCGGGCGGACACCCCCGACAGAACTGGCACAGCCCCGGTGTTGCAACGTCGGGGGTGTGCCAGTTTCCCAGGGGACCCAGGGAATCTGGCGCTCAGCCCTCCAGCGAGCGGCGCGTCAGCGGCGGGTGCAGGGACTCCGCGGTGCCGGCGGTGAACAGCTCGGCGGGCCGGCCGCGGCCGACGGACTGCCGGCGGCCGGTGGGCTCCACGAAGCCCTCGGTCTTGGTCACCTTGCGGTGGAAGTTGCCGGCGTCGAGCGAGTGCCCCCACACCACCTCGTAGACCGCCCGCAGCTCCGCGATCGTGAACTCGCCGTCGAGGAAGGCGGTGGCGATGTTGGTGTACTCCAGCTTGGCTCGGGCCCGTTCGACACCGTCGCCGAGGATCTGCCGGTGGTCGAAGGCCAGGCGCCCCTTGGCGAGCAGCCGGTCGGCCGGCTTCCACGCGGCCTGCGCGGCGTCGGTGCCGGCGCGGGCCTCGGCCGGGTGCGGCAGCACCGCGAGCCAGGCGACGCTGACCGTCCGGTGCCGTGGGTCGCGGCCGGGTGCGCCGTACGTCGCGAGCTGCTCGAGGCGCACCGAGCCGGGACTGACCGAGGTCTCCTCGCGGAGCTCCCGGCGCGCGGCCGTCTCGAGGTCCTCGTCGATCTCGACGAAGCCGCCCGGCAGCGCCCAGCGGCCCTGGTACGGCGGCTCGCCCCGCCGGACCGCGAGCGCACAGAGCTCGTCGTCCCGGACCGTCAGCACCACGATGTCGACGGTGACGTGCAGGATCGGGTAGTCGCTCGTGTACACCACCCGGTCAGCATATTTGTGTCGGTCTGACAAATCACGCCTTGCGCGGCTCGTCCGTTATCCGAGCGGCCCGCCCCGGATGCCGAGCGTTTGCCCGGGCCCCCGGCGGGGCACCGTGCTGTCGGGAAGGAGGGAATCATGTTCATTCTCTGGCTCATCGCCGTCATCCTGGTCATCGCGGGGATCGTCACGATCATCCGCGGCAGCCTGCTGTTCGGCATCATCCTGATCGTCGTCGGTCTGCTCGTCGGCCCCGGCGGCGTCAGCATCTTCGGTTAGCAACCCAGCAACAAGCCCGCACCAAGATCCACCCGCTCGACACGCACCACGACGACCGGCTGGACCGGCCGCTGCCCCGTCACCGCGACGGAGGCCGCGGAAGGTCCAGCCGGTCGTCCTGCACCAGCCGGTAGACGTCCCGCCTGCTGACGAAGCCGTCCTGCACCGGGGTCCGGGAGTTGTTGCCGAACAGCGGGTTCACCAGCACCACGGCCCGTTCACCGTCCGGCTGCCGGTAGAGCACGACGAGCTCGCCCCGGTCCCCCGTCCCCACCTTCATGGTCTCCCCGCCGACCTGCACGGTGTCGGGGCAGCCGAAGCCGCCGGTGGTCGAGCACTGCTCGTCGTCGCTGCCACCCTCCGAGGTGACGGTCACCTGCACCATGCCCTCGCCGCTCCGGCCGGGCTCCGACCAGCCGAGCTTGATGCCGAGCCCGACGCCGTGGCCGTCGCTGCCGCTCGTCAGCCCTTGCGAGCTGTACGTCAGGTGCGTCCCGGAGGGGTCCAGCACCGAGCGCGCGGTCGCGTAGAGGTCGTTGCGCCAGGTCTTGAACGGGATGTCGCCCGCCCCCTTCCACGCCCCGTCGAGCTGCTTGTGCAGGTAGGCGTCCTGCGCGGACCTCGTGGGTGTGGGAGCCGGCGGGGCCGAGGGGCTCAGGGTGGTCTCCGGCTCGTGGTACGTCGCAGCGGCGGTCGGCCCTTCGCCGGCAGGAGCGGGCGTGGCCCGCCCGGAGCTGCCGGCGCCCAGGGCCAGGCCGGTGCCGAGCACGACGACCCCCACCAGGAACGCCGCACCGGCCACGCCGACCCGGGTGCGCAGCAGTCGCGAGCGGCCCCGTGCGACGTCGTCGCGGACGTCGAACAGGTGCGCGTCCTCGCGGTCGGCGAGGGCCTCGAGCCGCTCGGCCCAGTCGGTGTCGTTCATCGCCCCTGCCTCTCGTCGTAGTGCGGCGACAGGGCCTGCTCGAGGCGGCGCAGCGCGTGCGAGGTCTGGCTCTTGACCGTGCCGGCGGTGACCCCGAGGTCGGTCGCGGCCTCCTCGACCGACAGCCCCCAGTAGTGCCGCAGCACCACCGCGGCGCGCTGCCGGGGCGGCAGGTCCGCGAGCGCCGCCATCAGCAGGTCGCGGTCCTCCGGCGACGTCGCGGCGCGCGCCTCCAGGTCGAGACCGTCGACGCCGACCCGTTCGCGGCGCCACGGCCGGCGGGTCTCGTCGACGTGCGCGTTGACCATCACCCGCCGCGCGTAGGCGTCGACGTTGCCATCCCGGCGGATCCGCGGCCAGGCGACGTACACCTTCATCAGGGTGGTCTGCACGAGGTCCTCGGCGCGGTGCGACTCACCGCACAGCAGGTACGCCGTCCGGCGCAGCTGCGGACGCCGACCCGCGACGTACTCGCTGAACTCCGCGTCCCGCGTGGACCCGCGCATCCGACACCCCCTGGCTCATCCTGTCACCGGTCATACGGAGCTCGGCCCGGATCGGTTGCACGGATCAGCGGGAGGGTTCAGGGAGTCCCGGACAGCACGCCCGGAAGCGCGGCGGCGAGCATCGTGAGCAGGTCGTCGCGGGCGACCCCACCCGGGTCGCGCACCCAGGCGATCACCACGTCCTCGGCCATCGCGCTCCAGCCGCGGACCATCAGCCGGACGGCCGGGGTGTCCTGGAGGTGGAAGGCGTCGAGCACGCCCTCGGCGCCCGCCTCGTCGAAGATCCGGTCGGTCAGCGCCGCACGCGCCTCCTCGTAGATCCGCTGGAGGTCCTCGTTGCCCGAGGCCGCTCCGCGGACGAGCGAGACGTAGCCGGCGTAGTTGGCCTCGACGTAGCCGACGTAGGCGTCCAGCGAACGGGCCAGCCGCTCGAGCGGCTCGCCCTCCGGCACCGGTGCGGTCACCCGGATCAGGTCGTCGGCGGCGTGCCGGACCACGGCCCGGTGGAAGTCCTGCTTGTTGCCGAAGTAGTGGTAGAGCAGCCCGCGGGAGATGCCGGCCTCCTCGGCGAGCACGTCGACCGAGAGCTCGTCGAGCGAGCGCGTCGACAGCAGCCGGACGCCGAGCTCGAGCAGCTGCTCGCGGCGGGTCTCCGGGTGCAGCCGGGTGCGGCCCGGGGGCGCGGTGGTCATGTGAACACCCTACTGAACTTTGTTCAACAGCACTATTGACGCTTGTTCAATACCGTCGGTATGTTCGGCGGCATGCCTCGGACTGCAGAGCTCCCCGCCCACGTGCACACGTTCGTGATCGGCGCCGGCTTCGGCGGACTCGCCACCGCGATCAAGCTCCAGGAGGCGGGCGAGCCCGACTTCCTGGTCGCCGAGCGCGGCCCGGACGTCGGCGGCACCTGGCGCGACAACACCTACCCCGGCGCCGCCTGCGACGTCCCCTCGCAGCTCTACTCCTTCTCGTTCGCGCCGAACCCGCACTGGACCCGGTCGTTCTCCCAGCAGCCGGAGATCCAGGACTACATCCGGGGCGTCGCCGAGCGCGCCGGGGTGCTCGACCGGTTCCGCTTCGAGACCGCCGTGCAGGAGGCCCGCTGGGACGACGACGCGCTGGTGTGGCGGGTGCGTACGTCGCGCGGCGAGCTCACCGCCGACCTGCTGGTGTCCGCGGCCGGCGCGCTGTCCGACCCGAAGATGCCGGACATCGACGGCATCGACTCCTTCGGCGGCCAGGTCTTCCACTCGGCGCAGTGGCCCGAGGACGCCGACCTCGCCGGCAAGCGGGTGGCGGTCATCGGCACCGGCGCCTCCGCGATCCAGATCGTCCCGGCCGTCGCCGAGGAGGTCGAGCACCTCACGGTGTTCCAGCGCACCGCGCCGTACGTCGTCCCGCGTCAGGACCGCGCGTACACGAGGGTCGAGCGGCTCGCCTTCAAGCACCTGCCCGCCGTCCAGCGGATCTACCGCACCGGCGTGTACTGGAGCCGCGAGGCGCTGGTGCCCGGCTTCGTGCTCGAGCCGAAGCTCGCCATCGCGCTCGAGAAGGCGGCGCTCGCCAACATCCGCCGCGGCCTGCGCACCAAGCCCGAGCTGCGCGCGAAGGTCCGCCCCGACTTCCGGATCGGCTGCAAGCGGATCCTGAACTCCAACGACTGGTACCCCGCCCTGGACCGGGACAACGTCGACCTGGTCACCGACGGCATCACCAAGGTCACCCCGTCGGCCGTGGTCACCGCCGACGGCACGGAGCACGAGATCGACGTGCTGATCGTGGCCACCGGCTTCCACACCACGGACCTGCCGATCGCGGAGCACCTGCACGGCAAGGGCGGGCGGAGCCTCGCGGAGCACTTCGCCGAGGTCGGCATGCAGGCCTACAAGGGCGCCACCGTGCACGGCTTCCCCAACCTGTTCTTCATCGTCGGCCCGAACACCGGCCTCGGCCACTCGAGCATGGTGTTCATGATCGAGTCGCA
Organism: uncultured Actinomycetota bacterium; assembly: GCA_963827435.1. Classification (GTDB taxonomy): domain Bacteria; phylum Actinomycetota; class Actinomycetes; order Propionibacteriales; family Nocardioidaceae; genus Nocardioides_B. The sequence continues at coordinate 103,725 of CAWHAU010000017.1, read as the reverse complement.
GGTCGCCTACGCCGTCGACGCGGTGCGCCGGATGCGGGCCTCCGGGGTGCGCGCCGTCGAGCCGACCCGCGAGGCACAGCGGACCTGGAACGACGACGTCCAGCGCCGCATGCAGCGCACCGTGTGGAACCGTGGTGGATGCTCGAGCTGGTACCTCGACGACCACGGCCGCAACGTGACGCTGTGGCCCCGGACGACGTACACCTTCCGCAGGCTGACGTCGCAGTTCGACAGCGAGGCGTACGTCGCGACGCCCGCCCGCTCCACCGACAGCAGGAAGGCATCCGCATGAAGACGCTGGACGGCAAGGTCGTGGTGATCACCGGCGCCGGCTCCGGCATCGGCCGGGCCCTCGCCCTCAACGCCGCCCGTCAGGGCGCCGTGCTCGCGCTCACCGACTGGGACGAGGTGGGGCTCGTCGAGACCGCGCAGCAGGTGCAGACCAGCACCCACCGCGAGGTCAGGACCGACAAGATCGACGTGCGCGACCGGGACGCCATGCGTGCCTACGCCGCGTCGGTGGCCGAGGAGCTCGGTCGGGTCAACGTCGTGGTCAACAACGCCGGCGTCGCGCTGCACGGCGACTTCGAGGAGATGTCCTACGAGGACTTCGAGTGGGTGATGGACGTCGACTTCTGGGGGGTCGTCCAGGGCACCAAGGAGTTCCTGCCGCACCTGATCGCGTCCGGCGACGGTCACGTCGTGAACATCTCCAGCCTGTTCGGCCTGGTCGGGATGCCCGGCCAGACCGCGTACAACGCCGCGAAGTTCGGCGTGCGGGGGTTCACCGAGGCGCTGCGCCAGGAGATGATCCTGGCCGGTCACCCGGTGCAGGTGACCTGCGTGCACCCCGGCGGCATCAAGACCGCCATCGTCCGCAACGCCCGGGTGACCGCCTCCCACGAGCACGCCCACGTCGCCCAGCACTTCGACACCAAGCTGGCGAGGATGACCCCGGAGCGGGCGGCCGAGATCATCCTCGACGGCGTGCTGGCGAACAAGCCGCGCGTCCTCGTCGGCTCCGACGCCAAGGCGCTCGACTGGGTGCAGCGGCTGCTCGGCGCCCGCTACCAGCGGCTGTTCACGCTGGCCGCGCGGCGCCTCGGACCGTAGGCGCCTCCCGGCACCTGCCGGGGCTACGCGCCGCCTTGGGCGTCCTGAGCCTTCGCCGCAGCCTTCCGCGCGGTCTTCGTGGTCGCCTTCTTCGCCGGGACCTTCTTCTCTGGGACCTTCTTCGCCGGCACCTTCTTGGTGGCTCCCTTGGCCGCCTTCCCGGTCGACGCCTCCTCGGCGGGTCGTCGACCCTTGAGCCGCACCCACAGGTGCTCGCGACCACCCGGCGCGGTGACCGTCTTCGTCTCGACGAAGGGCTGTGCCTTGACCAGGTCGCTGAGCTTGCCGAACCCGTAGCTGCGCGAGTCGAACGAGGGGTCGGTGCGGTTCAGGTGGTTGCCGAGCGCGCTGAGCGAGGCCCAGTCCTCGTCGTCGGTGTCCACCCGGTTCAGGGCCTTCGTCAGCACGCTCTGGATCGGGCGCGGCTGGTCGTCCTTCGCCGGCTCCGTTGCCTGCTCGGTCGCCACGCTGTCGCCGCCGTGCCGGCAAGGACCTCGAGGAACACGAACCTCTCGCATGCTTCGACGAAGGCTTTCGGCGTCTTGCGCCGCCCGACGCCGATGACCCGCTTCCCCGACTCGCGGAGCCGGGTGGCCAGCGGGGTGAAGTCGCTGTCGCTGGAGACGATGGCGAATCCCTCGACGTTGCCGGAGTACAGCAGGTCCATGGCATCGATGATCAGCGCCGAGTCGGTGGCGTTCTTGCCGTAGGTGTAGGCGAACTGCTGCTGCGGGGAGATGGCGTTGCCGAGGAGAACGTCGCGCCAGCCGGTGAGGTGCGGGTTGGTCCAGTCGCCGTACGCCCGCTTGACGGTGATGGTCCCGTAGCTGGCCAGCTCCTCGAACATCTCCTTGATCAGCTTCGGGGAGGTGTTGTCGGCGTCGATCAGGACGGCGAGGCGGGTGCTGTCATCGGTCATGCGGGGTCAGTCTCCTCGGTCCGTGAGTGGCCAGTCTCCTGCACGCTTCCCACCCCTCGCGCCCCGAACCACGACACCATGCGTCGACCGACACCCATCGCGGCGCACACCCGTCAGGCCCGCCGGGTCGCCCGGAACACCGCCCGCGCGGCGGCGGCGCCGAACTCGTTCGGCCTCCGGTCGGCCGGGCCATGCCCGGTGTCCCACCACCCGAGCGGGACGCCGAGCTGGTACCACCCCTGCACGACCAGCGACGCGCCGTCGTAGACGCTGCCACGTCCGTCCGGCCGCCACTTCGCCGCCAGCACCGGGGTGATCTCCTCGGTGGTCCGGCCCGGCGTGAAGGTGCCGGTGCGCAGCAGCTCCGCGGCCAGCACGCCGAGCGTGTCCAGCTCGAACTCCTGGCTCCACCGTGGACGCGGGTCGACCACGGCGCCCCACAGCAGCGCGTCGTCGCCCCGGGCCAGCCGGCCCCGCTCCGACACGCACAGCCGGCGCCCGTCATGCTCCAGCAGCCGCTGGGCGGCCAGGTGCTCGTGCAGGAAGCGCAGCGGAGGGATGTCGTCCTCGCGCTCCCGCCGCAGCCACGGGAACTCCTCGGTCCACCGGAACCGGTCGTCGAGCGCCAGCACCGTCGCGTGCGGCAGCCCGCCGCCGGGCGTGAGCGTCAGCCCGTCTCCCACCGCGTCCAGCAGTGCCCGCACCGCCGGCGAGGGAGAGGGCGACGCGCGCGGGCGGACCGGGCCGCGGCCCGAGCGTGCCCAGCGCGGGCTCCCAGAAGGCTGCGGGGACGTCCGGGAACGACTGCGTCCACCGCCAGACCGAGAGGATCTCGTGCGTCGTGGAGGACCGGCAGAGGGCCGCCTCCTCGGGCCGTCCGGCCGCCTCGAACAGCTCCCCCAGCGCCCACGCCGCCTCGTGGTGCTCGTGCTGCGTGGCCGGCGAGTGCGCCGGCAGGTCGTGCCACAGGTAGCGCCGCAGCTCGTCCGGCCCCAGCGAGAGGGCTGCGGAATCCACGGGAGGCACCGGCACATTGTGCCCCCGCGGGCCGGGATATCGTGGCGTCGAATCCTTTGGGGGGACTCGCTGATGACCAACCGCCCGCTCGGCAGCGCCAACGCCGGGGACCGGACCACGACTCCGGTCCGCGACGCGGGCCCGTGCGACCTCTACGCCCCCGGTCACCAGATGCACTACACGCACCAGGGCCGAGCCGTGCGGTCGCCGGCGACACCGGTCAGCAACGTCATCGTGGACGGAGCCGAGGTCACCCTCGTCCTGGAGACCGGTCGCGAGCTGGCCTGGCGGCACCACGACCCCGCCCGGCTGCGGCGGGCGTTGGAGCTGGTGCCGAGCAAGCGAGTGGCCTACCCCGACCACCATGCGCTGCGGGTGGGTCCCTACTGGTTCAACTGCGCCGCCGGCTCCGACGAGTGGCAGGACTGCGGCCGCCCCGTCGCCCCGTGACCTGCGCCGTGACGTCCGCTGCTGGAGCGCCGGTCCGGGTGGTCGCCCGCAAGTGGCCCGACCGAGCGCACTGGGAGCACGACGCGCTCCGGCTGGGCGAGGACGACCACGGCGTCTGGCTGGGCGCCCCGCTCGGCACCTACGTGAGCCGACCCGGCGCGGCCTTCCACAGCGACCAGCCGCACGTGACCCTCGTGCCCCGCGACGGCGCGTTCGTGGCGACCTTCTACGGCCGCGGCGGGTCCGCGCACTGCGACGTGTACGTCGACATCACGACCGTCCCGGTGTGGGACGGCCACACCGTCACCGCCGTCGACCTCGACCTGGACGTGGTCCGCGGCTGGACCGGCCGGGTCTGGGTCGACGACGAGGACGAGTTCGCCGCGCACCGCGTGCAGCACGCCTATCCCCCGGACCTGGTGCGGCTCGCGGTCGGCTCGTGCGAGGCGGTCCGGGACGCCGTACGCCGTGGGGAGGCGCCGTACGACGGACGCACCCCCGTGCCCTGGTTCGAGGCGCTGGCCGCGTGCACGATGGGGTCATGACCGACACCGTCGCGTGCCACGTGGTCGTGCACGGGCGCGTGCAGGGCGTGTTCTTCCGGGACTCGTGCCGGCGGGAGGCGCAGCACGCCGGCGTCGCCGGCTGGGTGTTCAACGCCAGCGACGGCACCGTGCACGCCCACCTCGAGGGACCGGCGGACGCCGTGGACCGGATGGTGGCCTGGACCCGGCAGGGACCGCCGCACGCGCACGTCGACCACGTCGAGGTGCGGGACACGCGGCCGGCCGGGCTCACCGGCTTCGAGGTCCGCTGACGCGTCAGCAGGCATTCGGGACGCCCGGCGCGTGCGTCGCGTCCAGCCCGCCGACCAGGTCGGCCGCCGACCGGGTCGACCCCGCGGTCGACCGGCCTAGCGGGGGTCGACCTGCGGACGCCGCCGCACGGCACGCGCCCGCAGCGGGCCGACCAGGCGCGGACCCGACAGCCGGCCCTCGAGGCGTCGCGCCTCGCGCTTGAGCGGCTGGGCGACGTACTCGCCGAAGATCACTCCCGCGGCCAGCGCGATCGCGATGGCGGCCGCGTTGATCATCGAGATCAGGCCGTTGCCACCCTCGGAGAGCAGGTACAGCCCGCGGTAGATCGAGAGACCCGGCAGCAGCGGCACGATCGACGACACCACGATCACGAGCGGCGGCACCCGCACCCGCGCCGCGACCGCGTAGCTGACCAGACCGATCAGCACCGAGGCGACGGCGCTCGCCCAGGCCACCCCGAGGCCGCGCTCGAAGGTCAGGTAGAACACCACGGCGGCCAGCGCCGCGATCAGCGCGATCGGGACGAGGGCGCGTGGCGGCGCGTAGGCCGCGAACGCGAACGCCGCGGCGGTGATCGCGGCACCGGTGGCCATCACCGGCAGCTCGCTGAACGCCGCGAAGCCGGGGTCGAGCCGGCCGAGGTTCACCCCCAGCATCCGGCCCACGGTCAGGCCGCCGCTGACGCCGGCGATGACACCGGCCGTCGCCAGGATGGCCTCGAGGATCCGGGCCCCGGCGGTGAGCGGGAACCCGGTCAGGGCGTCCTGGATCGCGCCCATGAAGTTGATGCCGGCCAGCAGCAGGATGATGCCCGCGGTCACGACCCTCGACGGGTCGACGTCCACGCCCGCGGCGACCGTGCCCACCGCGATCAGCGTGGCCAGCAGGCCTCCGGCGACCTGCTGGTAGAAGCCCGGCAGCCGGCGCCGCGACATCTGCCGCTGCAGCAGGTCGACCCCGACGGCCGCGAGGAACGCGATCAGGATCACCAGCCAGTCACCACCGACCAGCAGACCCACGCCGCCACCCATCACCCCGAGCCCGAGCGTGACTGCCCACCGGGGCAGCCGGTGCCCGGAGGACACGATCCGGGCCAGCTGGCTCCGGGCCTCGTCACGGTCGATGGCGCCCGAGACCACGTCGCGGACCAGGTGGTCGACGAGCGTGAGGTCCTCGTAGTCGATCTCGCGGTGCCGGACATGCCGGATCTGGATCATCGCCGGCTCGTCGTAGCTGCTCTGGTGGCTCATCGCCAGCTCGGTGAAGGTGACGTCCGCCGTGGCGGCCCGCAGCCCGCAGGCGTGCGCGACGTTCAGCATCGTCGCCCCGACGTCCGCCGCGCCGGCCCCCGAGGAGAGGAGCACCTCACCGATCCGCAGGGAGAGGTCGAGGGTCTTGTACGTGTCCCTGCTGGTGTCTTTGGTGTCCGCCATCGCGGGTCCAGTGTGACGGGGTCCGCGGGGTGCCCGCGACCCGAAATCGGGCGCGTCACCGTGGCCTTGCTCACCCCGGCGACGGCAACGGTCGACCTGTGCCGCCCGTCACCTTTTGTTTGCGCGTCCAACCGTTGGGAACCGTGCCGCACGGGAGGGGGACCGTCGTACTCGAAACCGAAAGGCATCACGTGCACGTGCTCGCTCCTCAGGAGCCACCGAAAGACTGGAACCTCGACGACGTCACCGTCACCGAGCCCGGCGTCATCAAGCGGGCCATCAGCGCCGCGTCCATCGGCAACGTCACCGAGTGGTACGACTTCGGCGTCTACGCCTACTTCGAGCCGACGATCAAGGAAGTCTTCTTCGCCGACCTGCCCGACACCATGGGCACGATCGCGACCTTCGGCCTCTTCGCGGTCGCGTTCCTGGTCCGGCCGTTCGGTGGCCTGTTCTTCGGGCCGCTGGCCGACCGGATCGGCCGCAACAAGGTGCTCGCCACCACCATGATCATGATGGCGCTCGGCACCTTCGCGATCGGCTGCATCCCGAGCGAGAAGTCCATCGGCCTCCTCGCTCCGGCCCTGCTGCTGGTCGCCCGCCTCGTGCAGGGCTTCTCGACCGGTGGTGAGTACGGCAACGCGATGACGTTCATCGCGGAGTACGCCCCGGACCGCAAGCGCGGGTTCCTGGGCAGCTTCCTGGAGTTCGGCACCTTCACCGGCTACCTGATGGGCGCCATCGTCGTGACCGTCGCCGGCGCCGTACTCACCGACGACCAGCTGCTGGCCTGGGGCTGGCGCATCCCGTTCTTCGTCGCGCTGCCGCTGGGCATCGTCGGCGTCTACCTGCGCACCCGGCTCGCCGACACCCCCGCGTTCCTCGCGCTCGAGAAGGAGGCCGAGGCTCGCGAGAAGGAGCAGCGCGCCGGCAACGAGCTGAAGAAGATCGCACACCTGTGGCCGTTCATGCTCGTCTGCATCGGCCTGGTGCTGGCGTGGAACGTCACCAACTACATGCTCACGTCGTACATGCCGACCTACGTCACCACGACGATGCCGGACATGCAGGGCGGCAAGGGCGTCTCGGAGACCACGTCGCAGGTCCTGCAGATCGTCGTGATGGCGGTCGCGCTGGTGACGATCCCGCTCCTGGGCAGGCTGTCGGACCGGATCGGGCGCAAGCCGATCGTCTGGGTCGGCGCGATCGGCCTGATCGTGCTGGCACTGCCGTCGATCCTGCTGATCCGCGCGCAGAGCGGGTTCACGATCTTCCTCGGCCTGATGATCATGGGGCTGCTGCTGATCTGCTTCAGCGCCACCATGCCCTCGACGCTGCCGACGCTGTTCCCGACCCAGGTCCGGGGCGGCGCGCTCTCGATCGCGTTCAACATCTCGGTGTCGCTGTTCGGCGGCACGACCTCGGTGGTGGTCGGCGCACTGGTCAGCAAGACCGGCGACCTGAACTGGCCGGCCTACTACCTGATCGCCACGGGTGTGATCGGCGCGGTGTCGATCTACTTCACCCAGGAGTCGAACGGCCGGCACCTCTGGGGCTCCTCCCCCGCCGCCGACTCCGAGGCCGAGGCCAAGGAGCTCGTCAACGCCTGAGGCTCGGCGCTCACGCACGCCCGGCCGGGGTGGGACTCGCGTCCTGCCCCGGCCGGTTGGCGTGTGGGGGTGACCGTTTACCAGGGGATGCAGGATTTCTTCCCCTCCATGGCTCTCGTCCCATGGGGAGGTGCAGTTCTCCATGGGCAGCTCCGCCGGGGCCGCGAGGTTTCCGTGGGAAGCGCCAGATTCCCTGCATCCCCTGGTAATCAGGCAGCTCGGCGCCGTACGACGGACCGGGTCAGCCCCCACCCGAAGCCGGCGGCGCCATCTCCGCACGCACGCCGACCAGCCGGACCGCCCGCGACTGGTCGAAGCGCGTCAGCAGCTCGAGCGCGGCGGCCGTGACGTCGGCGACCTCGGACGTCGGACCGGGCAGGGTCAGCGAGCGCGAGCGCGTCTCGAACGGCGCGTAGCGCAGCTTCATGCCGACGCGGACCGCCGGGCGGCCCTCGGCCCCGATGTCCGCGGTGACCTGGGCGGCAAGCTCGCGCACCGCGTCGGCGACGACGGCCCAGTCGGTCTGGTTCTGCTGGAAGGTGGTCTCCCGGCCGTGACCGCGCGCGACGTAGGGCGTCGGGTCGACCGGCGAGGAGTCGACGCCACGACCGAGGCGGCGGTACCACGGGCCCATCGTCGGGCCGAGCCGGTCCGCGAGCAGCTGCGCCTCGGTGGACGCGAGCTCGTAGACGGTGTGGATGCCGAGCTCGGCGAGCTTGGCGGCGGTCTTGCGGCCGACCCCCCACAGCGCGTCGGTGGGCCGGTCCCCCATCACCGCGAACCAGTCCTCGCTGGTCAGCCGGCCCACGCCCTGCGGCTTGCCGAAGCTCGTCGCGATCTTGGCCTGCAGCTTGTTGTCGCCGATCCCGACCGAGCAGTGCAGCCGGGTCGCGTCGAGCACCGCGGTCCGGACGTCCTCGGCGAACGCCTCCGGGTCGTCGGTCTCGACGGCGAGGAAGGCCTCGTCCCAGCCGAGCACCTCGACGGGTACGTCGAGCGAGCGCAGCGTGTCCATGACGCGGACCGACGCCTCGTCGTAGGCCTGGTGGTCGACCGGCAGGAAGACCGCGTCCGGGCACTTGCGGGCGGCCGTGCGCAGCGGCATCCCCGAGCCCACCCCGAACGCCCGCGCTTCGTACGACGCGGTGGACACCACCCCACGCTCGGTGGGGTCGCCCCGGCCGCCGACGACCACCGGCAGGCCGGCGAGCTCGGGGCGGCGCAGCACCTCGACCGCCGCGATGAACTGGTCGAGGTCGACGTGCAGCACCCAGGCCCGCGAGGTCACCCCGGCGTCACCGCACCACGACCAGCAGGACCACCACGACGAGCGCGATCACGGCGAGCGCGGCCCACGGCACGGGAGCCGATGGTCGCGGCGGGGTCTCCGCCTCCTGGGCGTCCGGGTCCTGCCGGCTGCGCAGCTCCTCGGTGAGCCGGTCGAGGTACGCGTCGACCTCGCCCATGTCGTAGCCGGTGCGCAGCCGCACCGGGTGGAAGCGACGCGTCTCGACGTCCAGCGGCGTCATCAGCGGCGGGTCCGCCGCGAGGGCGGCGCGCGCCTGGTCGAGGAACTCGTCGACCTCGCCGATGTCGTAGCCCTCCCGCATCCGGACCGTGCTGAACGTCGGGTTCTCCTCCGCCATGCTCATGGCCCCATCATCGCGCCGCCGGGCGGCCGCCGACGTGCACTACGTTCACGTGTCATGAGCAATCCCGTGCTGCTGGTGGTGGGTGCCGGTCCCGGTGTCGGGGCGTCGGTCGCGCGACGCTTCGGCCGCGAGGGGTACGACGTGGCGCTGCTGGCCCGCGACCCGGCGCGGCTGAAGGCCCTGGGCGAGAGCCTGCAGGCCGACGGCGTGACGACCGGCTGGAGCACCGTCGACATCACCGACGCCGCCGCGCTCACGGCCGCCATCGAGCGGTTCGCCGGCCACGCCGGCCACCTCGACGTGCTGCACTTCAACCCGAGCACGTTCCGGCACGCCGACCCGCTCTCCCTGACCGCGGAGGACCTGCTGGACGACGTACGCCTCGGGGTGGCGCCGCTGCTCACCGCGGTGCAGGCGGCCCGGCCGTTCCTGCGCCCGGGGTCGCGCGTGGTGGCGACCGGCAGCATGGCCGCCGACCAGCCCTGGCACGAGGCCGCCAGCCTCGGCGTGCAGAAGGCCGGGCTGCGCAACCTCGTCCGGTCGATCGACGCCACGCTGCGCGACGACGGCGTGCGGGCGGTGTCGGTGACCGTCAACGGCACCCTGGAGCGCGGCACCGACCTCGACCCCGACCGGGTCGGTGACGCGATCTTCGAGGCCACCCGGCAGCCCGAGGACGCGTGGCGGGTCGAGGTGCCCTACCCCTAGGGCGTGTTTCGAAAAGACGCCGTGACAGCGGGCGTGGCATCCGCGCCCGTCCGGCAAGGCGGAGGTGCGAGAGCGCAGCGTGCTGCGCCGAGTGCCGACAACGCCGCCGGTCGGGATGCGGGGCCGCGGACGCCGCGGCGGATTTGAGAGACACGCCCTCTAGATGACGGACCGGTACCGCGCCAGGATCTCCTCGACCTCGGCGTCCTCGCGGCGCGCCAGCGGCACCATCAGCTCGGTCACCAGGTCGGTCAGCTCGGCCACCCGGCGGCTGAGCCGGCGGCTCTCCTGCACCTCGGCCTCCAGCGCGTCGAGCCGCGCGCGGACCCCCGCGCCGCGCGCGGCCTGCACACGCTGCGCGACCGTGCGCGCCGTGACGAGGTGGGTGCGCAGGTCAGACACGGGTGGCTCCTGAGGCTCGGGGGAAGGTGACCCGCAACCGGCAGGTGCGGGGGTCGGGGCGGTCGAAGACGTCGGTGCCGGGCCCGTCGTAACGCTCCTCGACGCGGGCGCCGTAGCTCTCCAGCTCGGCGACCACCCGGTCCGCGTCGACGCGCTGCGCGAGACCGGCCGGCTCGACACCGGCCGGCAGGCCGGGGCCGGTGGCCGAGAGCTCGACGAACAGGCTGCCGCGGTCGCCGGCCAGCGCCATCCGGGCCAGTCGCCACAGGTTGCGGCGCGCGTCGTCGTCGAGCGCGTTGACCAGGTGGCGTGCGTAGACGTGCCGCCGGCCGGGCAGCGTGCCGATCTCCGCGCCGGTCACCGCGACGGTGCGCAGCTCCCCCAGCATCAGCCGGCGTACGACGGACGTGGCGCTGCTGCGACGCAGGCGGCGCTGCGTCCTGCTGCGCGCGTCGGGCGACACCTCGTAGGCGTGCACCCGGTGCCCCTGCCGCGCGAAGAACGCCGCGTCGCGGCCGGTGCCCGGGCCGAGCTCGACGACCGTGTCGCCGCGCAGGATCCGTCGGCGGGTCCACCGCGCGAAGTCGGAGCGGCTCTTCGGCACGTCGCGGACCTGCTGGCTGCGGAAGAAGGCGTTCCAGGACGGCAGGTCGTCGCGGTAGCCGCGCAGCCAGCCGTCGAGCCGGCGCACCCCGCCCGGCGGGTCGGTGAACCTGAACGAGGGGTCCGGGACCCGCCAGCCGGGGCCGTAGACGAACGCCAGCATCGCCTCGGGGTCGGCCGGCGCCGGCAGCTCCACGCCCTCGAGCACGATCGTCGAGGTGGGGGTGATCGCGCTCCGCGGCAGGTCGCCCGCTGCGGTTGCCCAGCTGGTAGAACACGCCGTCGACGTAGAACGCGACGAACACGTCGACGTAGACCGTGCGGCGGTCGCCGAGCCTGAGCAGCACCTTGAAGTCGCCGCCGGACATCCGCACGGTCCGCCAGCCGCGGGCGAGCATCGCCCGTTCGAGGGCGTAGGACTCGCGGATGACGTCCGCGGGATGGGTCCGCTCGCTGAGGTAGCACAGGTCGGCGTCGCAGTCCGTGCCGATCATCCGGCCCTCGCGGACCGCGCCGAGCAGGCAGCCGTAGTTGAGGTAGGCCTCGACGCCGCCGTGCTCACGCAGGTCGTCGAGCACGCGCGCCGTACCCCGGAGGATCTCGGCGCGGGCCGCATCGTCGGTCTCGGCGAACACCCGGGTCAGGTTGCCGACCTTGTTCACCGCGAGCGGGTGGCCGTGCGGGTCCTCGAGCCGGATCCGCCCCGTGCCGCCACCGAGGACGACCTCCTGGTCGACGTACGTCCGGCCGGTCCCGGGCTCGGCGAGGGTGAGCCGGGTGCGGCCCCGCAGGTGCGGGTGCAACGACGCCGGCCAGCGCACGACCAGGCCGCCGGGGGCCGGACGCGCATCGCGCTGCGGCTGGAAGGACCAGACGTAGCGACCGTCGAAGGAGACGGTGACGACGCCGGACACGGAAGCGGGCAGCGTGAGTCCACGGTCGTCGACGTGGAACCCGTCGACGACCTGGTCGGTCGTGGTCATCAGGCGAGCGCCGGCACCGCACGCGACGACTGGGTGACGGCCCGTGCCTGGACCGCCCGGCGCAGCATCGTGCTGGAGGTGTGCATCGTGTAGGGGAAGTAGACGACCTCGACGCCGACGGCGCCCAGGCGCTGCTCGAGGGCGAGGCCCTTCGGGGTGCCGCGCCAGTCGTCGCCCTTGAAGATCCGGTGGAAGCGCACGTCCTGCCAGGCGTCCCGCTTGTCGGTCGTGGTCTCGGCGTAGACCTGGTCGACGATGCCGACGCTGCGGACGATCTCGAGCCGCTCCTCGAGCGGCACGAACGGGCGAACGCCCTTGGTCAGCTCGCAGATCTCGTCGGCGACGACACCGGCGACGAGGACGTCGCAGTGCTCACGGGCCTGGCGCAGCACGTTGAGGTGACCCACGTGGAACAGGTCGTAGGCGCCGGGTGCGTACCCGATCACTCCGCTCATCAGCCCTCCTGGAAGCCCGCGGTCGAGAAGTTCTGATCTTACTATACTTACTTACTCGACATTGTGGGCAGAAGGGTGCGCTGTCTCACCTCGCGCGTGTCGGGAGACCACCGCCGTACCGACGGCGGCGAGGCCGAACCGCGAGACCCGTTAGTGCTCCCCCGAGGTCAGCACTACTTGGTCGCGCGCCCGGTCTCGCCGTCGTCGGTGAGGTTCGCCAGCAGACAGACCTCGGCGTCGGCAAGCCTGCAGGCCTGCTCGATCAACCATCCGATCACTTCCCGCATGACCCCTCCCAGGGACAGCCCCGCCGGAAGAGGGTTGCCCGCCCGCGGGGCTTGAAACAGCCACGCCGGTGGAATGCTGGGCGCCATGGATCTCCGGGTGTTCACCGAGCCTCAGCAGGGTGCGACGTACGACGACCTGCTGGCCGTCGCACGACGCAGTGAGGAGCTCGGCTTCGGCGCGTTCTTCCGCTCCGACCACTACCTCGGCATGGGCACCGAGGGGCTGCCCGGTCCGACCGACGCGTGGCTGACGCTGGCCGGCCTGGCCCGCGACACCTCGACGATCCGGCTGGGCACGCTGATGACGTCCGCGACGTTCCGGCTGCCCGGGGTGCTGGCGATCTCGGTCGCGCAGGTCGACCAGATGAGCGGTGGCCGGGTCGAGCTCGGGATCGGCGCGGGCTGGTTCGAGGACGAGCACACGAAGTACGGCATCCCGTTCCCGTCGGTCGGCGAGCGCTTCGACCGTCTCGAGGAGACGCTGGCCATCGTCACGGGGCTGTGGGAGACACCGAACGGCGGCTCGTTCAGCCACGACGGCGAGCACTACCGCGTCACCGACTCCCCCGCGCTGCCCAAGCCCGTGCAGTCGCCCCGCCCGCCTGTGATCGTCGGCGGCAAGGGCAAGAGGCGCACGCCCGCGCTCGCGGCGCGCTACGCCGACGAGTTCAACGTGCCGTTCGACTCGGTGGAGACGAGCCGGTCGCTGATCGCGGGCGTGCGGGAGGCGTGCGAGTCGGAGGGGCGCTCCCCCGACGACCTGGTGTACTCCAACGCCCTGGTGCTCTGCGTCGGCCGGGACGAGGCCGAGGTGGCTCGACGCGCCGCCGCCATCGGCCGCGACGTCGACGAGCTCCGTGCGAACGGCGTCGCCGGCACCCCGCAGGAGGCCGTCGACACCCTCGCGGCGTACGCCGAGGCCGGGTCGTCGCGGGTCTACCTGCAGATGCTCGACCTCGCCGACCTCGACCACCTCGACCTCGTCGCCTCGGAGATCGCCCCTCATCTCCCCTGACCTCGCCGACCCGTCAGTCCGTGGGCGACACGCCGGGGACGTGCCACGAAGGTGACGGGTCGAGCGACCGGAAGGTCAGGGCAGGGGCAGGTCGTCCTTCGACGAGCCCGGCGGCACCTTGGCCGGCTTGACGAGCTCCTCGGCCGAGAGCGAGCCGGCGCGGGACTCGTCACCCTCGTAGGTGAACCGGAACGTGCCCGCCCGGTTGCCGGTGTCGCCGGTCGCCACCCCCTTGCTGCCGGTCACGGTCGTCTGCAGGTCCACCCACTCCGACGTACCGGGCCACATGACCTGGAGCGTGACCGCCACCCCGGGGAGCGCGGTGCGGCCGACGCTGAGCGTCGCGGTGATCGCGCCCTTGGCCGCCCGCGGCGTCGTCCACGAGGTGGTGGTGCGCGGCGCGGGGGGCCCGGTGGCGCCGGTCAGGGCGACGTAGGACGTGGCCTGCCCGGTCTGCCCGTCCCCCTGGGTCACCGTCACGGTGACCGGCAGCTGCTGGGAGTCGGTGCCGTCCGGGCAGGTGACCGTGGCGGTGGCCAGGGTCGCGTCGGCGACGGTGCAGGAACCGGCGCTCCAGGCGTAGGTGTACGGCGCCTTGCCGGTCACCGACGAGCTCACGGTGAACTCGGTGCCGTTGACGGCGGAGTCGGGCGCCGAGACCCGGACCGTCGGCGCGAGCGCCTTGGTGACGGTCACGCTGGCCGAGCCGGACCCGACCGCACCGCTGGCGGTGTCCGTGGCCGTCGCGGTCACCGACACCGCGCCGGTCACCGTCGACGGGCAGACCAGGTCCGCGGTGCCGGCGGCCGAACCGTCGGTCAGGGCGCACGCCGACGTGGTGGACCAGGCCCAGGTCACCGGCTTGGGGCTGGTGGCGGTGAAGCGCACGCTGTCACCGGTCTGCGCCGACTGGACGCCCGCGTTCACCGTGACGTCCGGCGGGGTCGCGAGCACCGGCACCGTGTCCAGGAAGCTGGAGCTGGCGGTGTTCCAGCTGTCGGCGAGGAAGGTGCCCGGCGCCGGGTCGGTGTTGAAGTAGTCGTCGTGGTTGCAGTCGAGGAGGTCCTCCTGCGCAGCGGCGCACACCTGCTGCACCGGGACGCCCGAGCCGTCGTCGTAGCACATGAGGTCGGCGTCGTCCCAGCAGTGCCCGTTGGTCGTCGCGTGCGGCGCGCCCTGCTGCACCCCGCCGAGGTTGTGGGTCAGCTCGTGCGCCGCCACGGAGTGCGCGGTGGACCAGCAGTTCGTGTCCACGCGGGCGAAGGACGCGGCGTAGCCGTCGTTGTAGTTGTCGGTCTGCCGGAGGTCGTTGTACAGCGTGCCGATCCCGCAGAACTGGTTCGCGTCCGCGAACGTGAGGTACTTCCGGTTCGGGTCGTCGAACCCGAGTGCCTGCAGGGCGTTGACCGTGCCCCAGAAGTCCGGGCCGAGGGCGCCGTCGGGGACCGTCACGTCCTGCACGACCGGGAGGCAGTCGGCGTCGTGCACCCAGCGGACCCGGCGGCCGCCACCGGTCTGCTCGGAGGAGACCGCGAAGACGTCGTCGACGTTGGCGACCTCGTTGCGCAGCACGGGCAGCACGTCGGCGTAGCGCGAGGGCGTCGATGCCTCGTGCACGTAGAGCACCTGCACCCGCTTGCCGTCGTCTCCCGTCCCGGCGCACGACGGCGCCACGTGCGCGCTGAGCGAGGCGATGCCCGGGGTGCCGATCGGCGCGGTCGCGCCGGCCGTGACCGGGCGGCCGGCGGCGGCGAGCGCGGCCTGCAGGACGCCGGCGCGCTCGAGCAGCGACCGCGTGTCGGTGGGGTCGGCGAGCGAGACGCCGGCGGGCAGCGGGTCGGCGTGCATCGGACCGAGGTCACGCGCCTTCGGGATCGATCCGCTGGCACCGGCGACGGAGATCAGGCCGCCGGTCCTCGGGTCGACGACGTGACGGTGCGGCCGGCTCTCGTCGACGACGGTCTCGCCGGGCGCGACGGTTGCGGTGCCCGCGGGGCGGGACAGCGTCTGCTCGAGCGCGTCCTCGGCGTCCGTACGGCGCGCCGTACCGGACGGGGCGGGGGTGGACGAGACGCCGGACGGAGTGGACGTGGCTGCCGACGAGACGACCCCGCCGGAGCGGACCGCCGCCTCGGCCACCGAGGAACCGTGTCCGAGCTGGACCGAGAACGAGAACACACCGGCGGCCGCGACCGACGCGGCAGCCAGATGGATGAAAGCGCGAGTGCGCACCGAAAGCCCTCCCAAGCTCTCCCGAAAGTGAGACGGCAGGAGCATCGGTAAGAAGGCTTTACCACTTGAGGACAAACAACCATAAACTTCGCATATTGGGCATGATGCACAGCACACCGTCACGCGCCTGCGCGACCGGTCGCGCGAACACGTTTCGCCAAGCAGGGATGGCGATTCGCGACAGGTCTCTCCACCCGCCCCCGTCGTGACGCACGCCGAAGCACCCGCCCGGACGGGGTCGGCCGGCGTCAGCGGCCGAGGGTGAGGACGGCACCGGAGGGGTGGTCGTGGGACCAGCCCGTTCCGCGCACCTCGACGTCGTCGCGCACCACCGGCGCGACGTCCCGCGCGACCGGCCGGGCAAGGCTCTGCTCACGGCGAGTGCTGGGCGTCGACCCGACGGTCAGGGCAGGCGCGCCCCGGGGCAACCGCGCAGAGACGAGACCCGAGACGCGCGAGAGCGCGGGACATCGAAGAGCCCGCAGAGCCCTCCCATGTGACTGCTTCAAGTGTCGGCAGGTCAGCCCTCTGACTTGAGCCCGCGCGAACCGCCACGTTTCCTCTCATCCCGCTCGGGGTACCTGCGACCGCAACCATCAGATGGCGTGCACGATCTGCAGCGCCGGGAACGGAGTCCAGGGGAATGAACGACGAACAGCCGGACATGGGTCTTTCGGACGAGGAGCTTGCCGCACAGGGCGCGACCGCCCTCCCGGACAAGGAGGTCGTCTCCATCCTCGACCTCAACGCGGACATCGACCTGGCCATCGACGCGGCCGCGCCGATCGACCTCGCGGTCGCCGCGAACGCCAACGTGGCAGCCCCCATCGACGCCGCGGTCGGCGCCAACGTGCTGTCGATCGACTCCACTGCCCAGGCCCTGAGCGACCAGGGCGTGATCATCAACCAGGGCCTCGACGCGGACGCCTCGGCGCACGCCGTACAGGACAGCGCGCTCGACCAGAGCAACGACGTCGTCGACGCCGGCAGCGGCGCGGACCGGACGCTGCCGGGGCCACGGACGCCGGTGTCGCGCCGGAGGCCGCCACGGCCGCCCCGTCGGTCGGCAGCACCGCGCTCGGCGACACGGGTGCCGCCACCGACGGCCTGTCCGGCACGCTCGGTGACACCACCGGCACCGTGGGCGACACGGTCGGCGGCGCCGTCGGCGACACCTCCGGGACCGTCGGCGACACGGTCGGCGGCGCCGTCGGCGACACCACCGGGACCGTCGGCGACACCACCGGCGACCTCGGCGGCGCCGTGGGCGGTGCGACCGGAGACCTCGGTGGCACGGTCGGCGGTGTCACGGACGCGGCCGGCGGCATGCTCGACGGCAACCTGCTCAACGTCGACGTCAACGTGGACGCCGATGCCGACATCGCGGCGCCGATCAACGGCGCGGTCGCGGCGAACGCCAACGTGGCGGCCCCGATCGACGCGGCCGTCGGCGCCAACGTCGGCTCGGTCGGCAGCGACGCCATCGCCGTCTCGCAGCAGGACGCGATCATCAACCAGGACATCACCGGCTCGGCCGACGCGACGTCGGACCAGACGTCGGACATCCAGCAGTAGCACCGGATGGCCGTCCTGCCCGCCTCGGCCGGGCGTGAGGACGACGCACTGGCGTCGTCCTCACGCCCGGCTGCGCCGACCCCCGACGTCCCGTCCCGCGCCGACGGGGTCGACCTCATCGGCGAGCTGGTGGGCTCCGGCTACCGAGAGCCGCCTGCTCTGGCCCGGCGGGGAGACGGCCAGACCTTCCAGCTGACGCCGCTGCTCTACCTGGTGCTGGACACGATCGACGGGCACCGCTCCTTCGACGAGGTCGCGGAGCGGGTGAGCGCTGCCTACGGCCGCACCGTCACCCCGGACAACGTGCGCACCCTCGTCGACCAGCAGCTGCGGCCGATGGGGCTGCTCACCCGTCCGGACGGGTCCCAGCCCGAGGTGAAGAAGTCCAACCCGCTGCTCGCGCTGCGGTTCAAGTACGCCGTCACGGACCCCGAGCGCACCCGTCGGGTGACCGCGCCGTTCGCGCGGCTGTTCAACCCCGTCGTCGTGGTCGCCGTGATGGTCGCCTTCGCGGCCGTCTGCTGGTGGGTGTTCATGGAGAAGGGCCTGGCGTCCGCGACGTACCAAGCCTTCGACAAGCCCGGCCTGCTGCTCCTCGTCGTCGCGATCACGATCCTGTCGGCCGGCTTCCACGAGTTCGGCCACGCGGCGGCGGCGCGCCGCGGCGGGGCCACCCCCGGCGTGATGGGCGCCGGCATCTATCTCGTCTGGCCGGCGTTCTACACCGACGTCACCGACTCCTACCGGCTCGGACGCGGCGGACGCGTGCGCACCGACCTGGGCGGTCTCTACTTCAACGCGATCGTCGCGGTCGCGGTCGCGGGCGTCTGGTGGCTGACCGGGTACGACGCCCTGCTGCTCCTCGTGGCGACACAGATCCTGCAGATGGTGCGGCAGCTGACACCGCTCGTGCGCTTCGACGGCTACCACGTGCTCGCCGACCTCACCGGTGTGCCCGACCTTTTCCACCGGATCAAGCCGACCCTGCTCGGCATGCTGCCCTGGCGCTGGAAGCACCCCGAGACCCGGGTGCTGAAGCCGTGGGCGCGGGCCGTGGTGACGCTGTGGGTCGTCGTGGTCGTGCCGATGCTGGCCTTCTCGCTGTTCACGATGGTGCTCACGCTGCCGCGCATCCTGGGCACCGCCCGGGCCAGCGTCGAGAAGCAGTCCACGCTGCTCGGCCGCGCCTGGTCCGACACCGACCTGCTCGAGGCGGCGGCCCGCTGCATCGCGATCGTGGCGGTCGCCTTCCCGATCCTGGCCATCGCCGTGATCCTGGTCCGGCTGGTCCGCAAGATCGTCGGCTCCACCTGGCGGCGCACCCGCGGCCGTCCGGTACGGCGCGGGCTGGCCGGCCTCGTCGCGGCGGCCCTGATCGCGGGCCTCGCCTGGGCCTGGTGGCCGCACCCCGGCACCTACCGGCCCATCGAGCCCTACGAGGGCGGCACTCTGGTGCAGGCCGCGCAGGCCCTGCCCGTCGTCCCGCGCTCCGCACCGACCCGGCTCGTCGAGGGGCAGCGGGGCAGCCTGGTCACCGGCTGGTCCGACGACGACCCGCGGCCCACCCGCTCGCACCCCCAGCTCGCGCTCGTCCTCGTCCCCCGCGACGCCGGCGCGACCGGCGCCACGGGCGGGGGCGCGGTCTCCGCGGCCGACGGCAGCGACCCCGCACCGGTCGGAGGCACGAGCGCGGCCGCCGGCGACAGCACGGGCGAAGCCGCCCAGCCCTGGGTGTTCCCGTTCAACAAGCCGCTCGCCCCCGACGCCGGCGACAACCAGGCGATGGCGGTCAACACCAACGACAACACCATCCGCTACGACGTCGCGTTCGCGCTGGTGTGGGTCGAGGACGACTCCCCCGCGCTGAACACCAACGAGGCCTACGCGTTCGCGAGCTGCACCAACTGTGCGGCGGTGGCGATCGGCTTCCAGATCGTCCTGGTCACCGGCGACAACCACGTGGCCGTGCCGCAGAACATCTCGGCGGCGGTGAACTACGACTGCGTCAACTGCCTCACCTACGCCCTCGCCACGCAGCTGTTCGTGACCCTCGACGGCCCGCTCAGCGACGCCGGCCGGCAGCAGATCGCGGAGCTGTGGCAGCAGATCGCCGACTTCGGCACGCACATCACAGAGGTGCCGCTCTCCGAGGTCCGGGACCGGCTGACGACGTACGAGCAGCAGATCCTGGCGGTCATCGAGAAGGAGCAGGGACCGCTGACGCCGGACCCCACCGCCGCGGCCGACGCGAGCGCGACGCCGACCCCTGCGGTCGAGAGCAGCGACGGTGCGGCGCCGAGCGCCGACGCCTCCCCCGGCGCCGGGACCCCGTCCGACTCCGCCACGGGCACGACGGGCGGCAGCACCGGCGGCGCGACGCAGCACGGGCGGCGCAGGCAGCACGGGCGACGCAGGCAGCACCGGCGGCGCGACGAGCGGCGCGACCACCGGCACGGACCCGACCCCGACCCCGACGGACGCGCCGACGACAGCGGATCCCTCAGCGAGCACGTCCCCGTCGGCCGTCGCCACCCCGTAACAAGGGGAAACCTGGCGCACACCGCGCTCACACGTTTCCGAAACCTGCGCGGGTCACCCTGGTGCGAGCACCGCACGCCGCACGAGGGAGCACGACCTATGACACCGATCTCCACGCCCAGCACGCTGTCGCGGATCCTCCGCCTGCTCGACGACTGGACGCTGTGGGCCCTCAACCCGCAGCCCCCGCTGGCCTACCGCACCCAGACCGTGACGAGGTTCGAGGTCGCCGCCAACCGGTAGGTGTCCGCGATCGACACCGCCTTGTAGGTCGTGGACCGGCGCGGCCGGACGGTGGTGGAGTACCACCCCGTCGGCGCGAGGCTCTTCGACGCCCGCACGTAGGTCCAGCGGCCGCCCCGGGCCGGCCGCTTGTAGAAGCGGACGTACTTGCCCGTCACCGGACCCAGCGACGTCTTCAGGTGGCCGTAGACCATCACGGCCGTTCCCTTGCGGACGCGTGACGTCTTGTTCTTGTGCAGGTACACCGTGGGCTTGAGCCTGGCCGGCGTGCTGACCGTCACCACTGTCGAGAGGGCCCCTGCACGCGTGGTGTCTCCGACGAACACGACCTGGTACTGGGTCGCCTGCGGGACATTGGTCGTGAACGCGTAGTGGCCGAGCCCGTCCGTCGTACCGGTGCCGACAACGTTCGATGACGAGGAGCCCACGGCCCGCGAGTACAGGGTCACCGGGAGCCCGGCGAGCGCGCGAGCCGTCCGCGGTTCGCCTGAGGTCACCCGCGAGCGTGACCGAGCCGTTGATCGCGGTCGTCGCGGACGTCGACGGCGTCAGGTTGACCGCGGTCGGGTCGCCGGTCGGGATCGTCACGCCCGGCGGCACCAGGTCGGTCGAGCCACCGGTCGTGTTCGAGAGCGCCGCGAGCTGCGCCGTCGTGCCGTTGAAGCGGTTCATGTCGACGTTCCCGGAGATGCCGCTCACCGTGCCGCTGCTGGTGCGCTGCCAGAAGGTCCAGGTGGGCCATCCGCCCGGCACCCGCGGCGTTGTCACGCCGTAGTGCGCGATCCACAGCGGGTAGCGGGTGAAGGCCGTGCTGTTGCCGAGGTAGTGCTCCCAGAACGCCGGGGACACGTAGATGATCGGGGTGCGGCCGGTGAGCTGCTCGACGGTCTGCAGCCAGCTCGCGGTCCAGCTCCTCAGGGCCGTGACGCCCAGCCCGCCGCTGGCCTCGAGGTCGAGCACGGGCGGGAGCGTGCCGGCGCCCTGGAACGACCCCACCTTGGACACGAAGTACTTCGCCTGGGCCGGCGCTGTGCCGACCTTGGGACGCGCGAAGTGGTAGGCGCCGCGGTACAAACCGGCCGCCTGAACGCCCGCCCAGTTCGTCGCGAGCTGGGTGTCGGTGTACGTCGTGGACTCGGTCGCCTTCATGAACGCGAACTGCATCCCGGCGGCCTTGACCTTCGACCAGTTGATGGTCCCCTGCCAGTGCGAGACGTCGATGCCGTCGGCGTAGGCGAGGGTCGAGGCCAGCATGGCCGCGAACGACGTCACGAGCACCACGACGAGGCGTCGGGCGCGACGCGCGGCAGCAGCGGTAGTCCTCACGGGGTTCCTCCGAGCCTCCCAGGAGCCGCGGGGCGGCCCCGCTCCGGTGCGGGTGAGTGCTCGAAAGGCTAGCCCGGGTAAAGAGCCCCCGGAGGTGAAACGCGCAGATCAGCGGGCCTGTGGGGGCCGGTGCGCGTCCTAGATCACCAGGCTGAGCAGCAGCACGAACACCAGCCCGCTCACCGTCTGCCTACTGGTTCGTGCAGCCGCACCGGGCGACCTGGAGGCGTGCCCGGCACACTGTCCGGATGCGCGCCGTGCAGTACGCCGAGCCCCTCGCGGACCCGCGTCTGGTCGACCTGCCCGACCCCGAGTGCCCGGACGACGGCGTCGTGGTGCGGGTCGGCGCGACCGGGGTCTGCCGCTCCGACTGGCACGCCTGGGCCGGGCACGACCCGGTGCCGAGGCCGCACGTGCCCGGTCACGAGCTCGCGGGCACGGTGCACGCCGTCGGCCCGTCCGTACGGCGTTGGTCGGTCGGCGACCGGGTGACGGTGCCGTTCGTCTGCGGCTGCGGACGGTGCGCCTACTGCCGGGCCGGCGACACGCACGTCTGCCCCGACCAGACCCAGCCGGGCTTCACCGGCCCCGGGTCGTTCGCGGAGCTCGTCGCGCTGCGCGCCGCGGACACGAACCTGGTGCGCCTGCCGGACGACCTCGACGTGGTCACCGCGGCGTCGCTCGGCTGCCGGCTGGCCACCGCCTACCGGGCCGTCGTCACGCACGGCCGGCTCGGACCCGGC
Organism: uncultured Actinomycetota bacterium; assembly: GCA_963827435.1. Taxonomy (GTDB): domain Bacteria; phylum Actinomycetota; class Actinomycetes; order Propionibacteriales; family Nocardioidaceae; genus Nocardioides_B. Next base: position 81,603 of record CAWHAU010000017.1, on the reverse strand, counting down.
GACTGGCTGGCCGTGCACGGGTGCGGAGGCGTCGGGCTGTCCGCGGTGCTGGTCGGTGCGGCGCTCGGCGGGCGGGTCGTGGCGGTGGACGTCTCGGATGCCGCGCTCGCCCGGGCGGTCGAGCTGGGCGCCTCCGCGACGGTGCGCGCCGACGACCCGGCCGCCGCCGTGCGCCACGCCACCGGTGGCGGCGCGCACGTCTCGCTGGACGCCCTCGGCTCCCCCGCCACCGCCGTCGCCTCGGTGCGTTCGCTGCGTCGCCGCGGCCGGCACGTGCAGGTCGGGCTGCTGCTCGGCGACCAGGCGACCCCGCCGCTGCCCATGGACGTCGTCGTCGCCCACGAGCTGGAGGTGCTCGGCTCGCACGGGATGCCGGCGCACCAGTACCCGGAGCTGCTCGACCTCGTCACCTCCGGTCGCATCGACCCGCGGCTTCTCGTGGGCCGGGTGATCGGGCTCGACGAGGCCGGCGACGCCCTCACCGCGATGAGCGGCCCGGCGCAGACGACCGGCATGACCGTCGTACGGCTCTGACCGATTCCGCTGCCGGGCCGGGCGTCCCTGGGCATCATGTGCCGGTGGAATCGGGGGAGCTGTGGGATCGGCTGACGTTCGGGCGGGCGACCCCGTCGGTCCCCGTGATGTGGAGCTCCTGCAAGCCCATCCACGTCGTGGTCAACGACGCGCTCGCGCCGCCAGGAGGGGTGGGACATCCTGATGGCCGCCCTCGACCAGGTGCACGAGGCGTCCGGGCTGGAGTTCGTCGTCGACGGTCGGACGTCCGCGCTGCCCGAGGGCAGCGTGCACACCTCGAACGGCATCGACTGGGACCCCGTGCTGGTCGCGTGGACGACGCCGGAGCAGGCACCACGGCTCGACGGCAACGTGGACGGGTTCGGCGGCAGCTCGGCGATGACGGACCGGGTGTCCGGCAGGAAGTACTACGTCACGGGCGGATCGCCCTCGACGCACCCCAGCTGACCAAGGAGCTGCACGGCCGCCACGGGGCGGACGGCGTGCGCGGCGTGATCGTCCACGAGCTCGGCCACGTCCTCGGCCTCGCCCACGTCGACGACGACAACGAGACCATGGACAAGAGCGCGCGTCGCGACGGCCGGCTCGGCCCGGGCGACCGGATCGGCTTCGGGCAGGTCGGCGCAGGCCCCTGCTACGGGTAGGAGCGCTCCCCCACCGGGATCGCGACCGGCACCGTGCTGCCCGGTTGCGCCAGCGGGCACGCCCAGGCGGGGTCGTAGGCACAGGACGGGTTGTAGGCGAAGTTGAGGTCGAGCACCAGCGACCCGTGGCCGGTGCCGAGGTCGGCACCCTTCACGGTGTCGAGCAGGTAGCGTCCACCGCCGTACGTCCCGCCGGGCTTGCCGGCCGAGGCGTCCTTGACCGGCAGGAAGATGCCGCCGGCGTACGTCGCGAGCCGCCACACGTCGAGCGTGCCGACGTCGGGGACCTCGACGACTCCGAGCCGCTCGAACGGCACGAGGCCATCGGTGCCGCTGGTGACCTCGATCTGCTGCGGCTCCGCCTGCTCGACCTTCAGCTCGAACCGCCAGGCCGGGTCGTAGTCCGGCACCGGCAGGCCGGTGAACGACGCGTGCTGCTCGGGCAGCAGCGGCGAGGCTGGATGCGTCGCGAACAGCTCGTCGCGGACGGCACGCCACCGGGCATGTGCGGCGCCCGGGTCGGAGTCGGCCCGGATCTCGGCGTAGAGCGCGAACACGCGTCGCCGCCAGTCCACGATGTCGTAGGCGTCCATCCCGCGAATCTACCGAGGGCCTGGCTGCGATTCGTCTGCGCGGCCGGACGCAGGCCTGCGAAAGATGTCACGGTGCCACGGGGGAAACGGTGGGACAGCCTGACCCTGGGTCCGGCTCGTCGCCGACGACACATGCATCGCCAGCTTGCGGCGCTCGATCGCTGGTACGCCGAGCAAGCGGCTCCCACGGCCCGTGGCGGCGACGGTCGCCGCCGGTTCCTGGTGGCGACCGTCCACCTTCGTCATCGCGCTTGTCGCGACCGGACACCTGCTGCACAAGCAGGGGTTCGCGTTCGGCATCGACGGTCTCCATGAACGGCGGGGCGCCGGACCGACGACGGTGGTCGCCGGGCACGGGCGCCTACCGTCTTCTGAACCACCAGCCCGGTCGACCCGGACGACCCGGTCACCTACGACCCCTGCCGGACGATCCACGTCGTCGTGAACGACACGCTCGCCCCACAGGGCAGCGACGGTGTCGTGCTTGAAGCCGTGACGACCGTCTCCGCTGCGACGGGCCTGCACATCGTGGTGGACGGACGCACCGACGAGGCAGCCGGCTCGGGGCCGTCCGCTCCGTGACCCGGGGCGCTACGGTCAGGGCTGGTCGCCCGTCCTCGTCGCCTGGTCGACGCCCGAGCGGGTCCCCGGTCTGGCCGGGCGGACCGTCGGGCTCGGCGGCAGCACCCGTGTCGCCGACGACGTGTCGGGCCGCTCGACCTACGTGACCGGCACGGTCTCCCTCGACGCCCCGTCCCTCACCGAGACCCTGGTGCGGCCGGGCGGGGCGGCGTTGGTGCGCGCTGTCGTCATGCACGAGCTCGGACACGTCGTCGGGCTTGCGCACGTCGAGGACCCACGCGAGCTGATGTACCGGAACAACGTCGGCCAGACGACGTTCGGGAGCGGCGACCTCACCGGCCTCGCTGCCCTCGGGCGCGGTCGCTGCGCCGGCTAGGGACGTGCCCTAGTCCTCGAACAGCGCGCGGACGTCGTCGGCGCCCAGCGGCGCGGACATCAGCGCGTCGTCGTCGACCACCTGCGAGAACAGCGCGGCCTTGCGAGCCTTGAGCGCCATCACCTTCTCCTCGACGGTGTTCGTGGAGACCAGGCGGTAGACGAACACCTGCCGGGTCTGGCCGATCCGGTGGGTGCGGTCGACGGCCTGCGCCTCGACGGCGGGGTTCCACCACGGGTCGAGCACGAACACGTAGTCGGCCTCGGTCAGGGTCAGCCCGACGCCGCCGGCCTTGAGGCTGATCAGGAACACCGGGTCCTCGCCGTTGCGGAAGCCGTCGACGACGGCCTGGCGGTGCCGGGTGGTGCCGTCGAGGTACGACGACGTGATGCCCTCACCCTCGAGACGCGCACGGACCCGGGTGAGGAACGACGTGAACTGGCTGAACACCAGGGCACGGTGACCCTCCTCGGCCAGCTCGAGCAGGTGGTCGACCAGGACGTCGACCTTGGCCGACCCGACGCCGTCGTACGCCTCGTCGACGAGCCCTGCGTCGAGGCTCAGCTGCCGCAGCCGGGTGAGCGACCGGAAGATCGCAATGCGGTGCTTGTCGAACTCGTCGACGAGGCCGAGCACGGTCTGCCGCTCGCGCTGGAGGTGCGTGTCGTAGATCGTGCGGTGCCTGGGCGTCAGCGACACCTCGAGGATCTGCTCCTGCTTCGCCGGCAGGTCGGCCGCGACGTGCTCCTTGGTGCGGCGCAGCAGGAACGGTCGGATGCGCCTGCGGAAGCGGGACAGCACCTCACGGTCGCCGAGCCGCTCGACCGGGATCGCGACCAGCTCCTGGAACCGCTGCGGCCACGGGTAGAGCCCCGGCGCCACGATCGACAGCAGCGACCACAGCTCCATCAGCCGGTTCTCCATCGGCGTGCCGGTCAGCGCGAGCCGGAACGGCACCTCGAGCCGACGGACCGCCTGGTGGGTCTTGCCCTGGTGGTTCTTCACGGTCTGCGCCTCGTCGAGGACGAGGCCGCCCCAGTCCAGAGCGACGTAGTCGGAGGCCTCGATCCGGAACAGGGTGTACGACGTGACCACCACGTCGGCCCCGTCGGCGAGGGCGCGGACCGACTCGCCGCGCCGCGCCTGCGACTCGCTGACCACCCGGACGTCGAGGCCGGGCGTGAAGGCGGCGGCCTCGTGCGCCCACATGCCGACCACGCTGGTCGGCGCCACCACCAGGAACGGCGCGGCCCCGCGGTCGCGGGCGTGCGCGATCAGGGCGAGGGTCTGCAGCGTCTTGCCGAGCCCCATGTCGTCGGCCAGGATCCCGCCGAGCCCGGCCTCCCAGAGGTAGGCCAGCCACCGGAACCCCGCGAGCTGGTAGGCCCGCAGCTCCGCCTTGAGCCCCACCGGGTCGACCTCGGGGAGCGTGTCGAGGGAGCGGAGCGCCTGCGCCGACCGGACCCAGCGAGCCGCCTGGGCGTCGACGATGCCGACCTCGGCCAGCTCGTCCCACAGGCCGAGGTCGTGGTGGGCGAGCCGGACCCCTTCGTCGGGCTGCTCGTGCAGCTCGCCGGCTGCCTCCACCAGCTGGGCGAGCCGGGCCAGCTCGGGCCGGTCGATGCGCAGGTGCTTGCCGTTGCGGAGGATCACCCGGTCCATGCCCTTGGTGAGCGCCTCCAGCACGTGCGCCAGCGCGATGTGGGTGCCGTCGACGACGATCTCCACCTCGAGGTCGAGCCAGTCGGTGCGGTCCTCGTCCTGGTCGGGGCGGGTGCTGACGTGGATGACCGGCGCGCCCGACAGCTCGCGGTAGTCGGGCTGCTCGCCGATCTCGTCGATCTCCACGCGTCCGCGCAGGCCGGGCAGGAGCTGCTCGGCGAACAGGATCGCGTGTGCGTCGCGGAAGGTCTGCTCGTCCTCGAGCCCCATCCCCCGCTGGTGACCGCGGCACAGGTGGTAGGCCTGCTCCTCGTCGAGCTCCAACGCGTCGAGCTGGGCCCGCTCCAGCTCCGGACGGCGTACGGCGCGCAGCCCGCGGGTCTCGGACAGGGCGTAGACCCGGTCGTCCGTGCCGACCCGGTAGCGCCAGCTCCACGCGGCGCGCACCTCGTCGGCCGCCACCCAGGTGACGGTGAGCGCGAGCCGGGGCTCGGCCGGCTCGGGCACCGCGACCGACCCGTCCGACGACAGCAGCGGGACGTGCCGCTGGAGCCGGGGGAGGTACTCCCCCACCAGCTCGTCGCGGTCCTCCTCCGGCACGAGCACCGAGTCGCCGCGCTTGAGGAGACGTCGGACCTCGGGTCCGGGCGGAGCGGTCAGCGCAGCGAGGGTCACCGACCAGGACTCGGCGTCGGCCACCCACAGCGCGACGGCGTGCCCGCCCTCCCCCAGCACGTCGAGGTCGGCCGCGTCGTACCAGTCGCCGTCGAGCGCCACCCCCAGCCGGAGCTGGGTGTCGTGGCCCGGGGCTGCGTTGACGTCGAGCCGGATCGTCACCGGCTCGGGCGCGACCGTGACCCGGGACAGCCCGGTGCCGGCGAGCAGCGGGATGCCGGCAGCGACCGCCCGGTGCAGCAGCGGGATCTCGTCGGGCCCGAACGAGCCCATCGAGACGTGCCCGTCGGCACCGAAGTAGAGCTGCCGCATCGCGGTCCGGTGCCCCGACAGGAGGTCGTTGAGGGCGGCGACCTGGGCCGGCGGGTGCGGGCCGCGGCGGTCGAGGTAGGGAACGTCGGTCCAGGAGATGCCGGTGCGGACCCAGTTGTCGCGCGCGCCGCGCCGCATCGGCCGCATCCGCAGGGTGCCGCGCACCGGCGTCAGGCTCTGCGGACCGCCGCGGAACCCGGTTGCGCGAGCCGGTGGCTTGAGGTCGAGCTGGAGGGCGAGCGGCTGCTCGACGCGCTGCAGCCGCTCGGTCTCGCGCCCGTCGAGCTCGTCGAGCAGCGAGGACAGCTGCCGCTCCCACCGCCGGGCGCCCGGAGGCGACTCCCGCTGCTGCTCGTCGCGCACCGTGATGAGCAGGGCCAGGCTGTGCTTGCAGCCGTCGCCGACCGGGCAGCTGCACCGGCCGAAGACCCAGACGCCTTCGCCGTCGACTCCGACACTCAGCGTGACGACGTACGGCGCGCTGGTGGACCCCGACACGGTGCCGCGGATGTCGAGGTCGCCGTCGGCGTCCAGCTCGTGCGTGCACGTGAGCACGTGCCCGCGGCGGACGTAGTCCCACGCCCGGTCCAGGGTGGGGGTGCCGTAGCGGCGGCGCAGGTCCTCGTCGCTCAGCAGCGAGGAGAGGTCGACCATGCCCCGAGCGTACGAGGCGGTGCCGACAACCGGCGCTGCGGCACGATGGCCCTGTGGAGAAGCCGTCGTTCGTCCTGCACGAGCACCACAAGCCGCGCCACCACTTCGACCTCCGGCTCGAGGAGCGCGGGGTGCTCCGCTCGTGGGCTCTGCCGAAGGGCCTGCCGACCAGCCCGAGGCAGGACCGGCTGGCGGTCGCGGTGGAGGACCACGAGCTCGAGCACCTGCGCTACGAGGACGACGACAAGTCCATCGCCGACATCGGCTGGTGGGAGGACGAGGACCGCACCGAGCGCCGGCTGCTGTTCGTCCTGCACGGCCAGGACGCCTCCGTGCGCTACGCCCTGATCGACACCGGTCGGGACTGGCTGCTGCACCGGACCAAGGACCAGCCGCGGGGTTGAACCGATGACCGCGTGGGCACGATCACTCGGACCTCGTTCGAGGAAAGGACGCTGCATGGTTGCACCGATGGACCCGACGTCGGCCGGGTTCCTGTTCGCCGAGAACCGCAGCCAGCCCATGCACGTCGGGGGTCTCCAGCTGTTCCGCAAGCCGGAGGACGCGTCGCGCACGTTCGTGCGGGACATGTACGCCGACATGCTGGCGCACGACGACCCGGCTCCCCTGTTCCTCAAGCGCCCGCACCGCTCGGTCGCCACCGGCGGGCAGTGGTTCTGGACCGAGGACGACCAGTTCGACATCGAGTACCACGTCCGGCACAGCGCGCTCCCGAAGCCCGGCCGGATCCGTGAGCTGCTCGAGCTGTGCGGCCGGCTGCACAGCACCCGGCTCGCGCTCGAGCGGCCGCTGTGGGAGATGCACGTCATCGAGGGCCTCCGCGACGGGCGCGTCGCGATCTACAGCAAGATGCATCACGCGCTGATCGACGGCGTCTCCTCGATGCGGCTCATGCAGAGCGTGCTGTCGACCGACCCCGACGAGCGCGGCATGGCGCCGACCTGGTCGGCCGAGCACGTCGGTCCCCGCCCGGTACGCCGTGCCGAGGACACCGACAACGACGCGTTCGGCCTCCCGCTCGGCGCCCTGCGCACGGCCCTCGCCATCAGCGCGGACGCGGCCGGACTCCCGGGGGCCCTGGTGAGGACGCTGTCCCGCGGCGTACGCAACGAGACCTCGGCACTGTCGCTCTACGCACCGCGCACGATCATCAACAAGCGGATCACCGGGGCGCGCCGGTTCGCCGCGCAGGACTGGCCGCTCGAGCGGCTCCAGGCGATCGGCAAGGCCACCGGGACCACGCTCAACGACGTGGTGCTCGCGATGTGCAGCGGCGCGATGCGGACCTACCTCGACGAGCTCGGCGCCCTGCCGGACACGTCCCTGGTCGCGATGGTCCCGGTCGGGCTCAAGGCCAAGAACGCACACAGCGCCTCGGCCTCCGGCGGCAACGCGGTCGGCGCGGTGATGGCTGGTCTCGGCACCGAGCTGCCCGACCCGGCCGACCGGCTGCAGGCGGTGCACCACTCGATGGTGACGGGCAAGGAGGCGTTGGGGTCGATGACGCCGGCGCAGATCCTGGCGATGAGCGCCCTGGGCCTGGCCCCGGCGATCCTCGCACCGATGCTCAAGCTCGAGGGCCTCACCCGGCCGCCGTTCAACCTGATCATCTCGAACGTCCCCGGCCCGAAGGAGCCGCTGCACTACAACGGCGCGGTGCTGGAGGGGATGTACCCGCTCTCCATCCCGATCCACGGCATGGGTCTGAACATCACCTGCACGTCGTACGCCGGCAACATCGGCTTCGGGCTGACCGGGTGCCGCCGAACCGTCCCGCGTCTGCAGCGGCTGCTGACCCACCTCGACGACGAGCTGACCGCCCTGGAGAAGGCCGCCGGGATCTAGGTCGTGCCTCGCTACCGGAACGCGCGGTAGTCCGAGAACGGCCGGGCGTCGCGCCCGGTGGTGGCCTGCTCGACCATCTCCCCCTCGGCCCAGTCCCGCCATGCCTGCACCGGCGCCGGCGCCGGCATCGTCATCAGCAGGCCCTGGTCGGCCATCGCCTCGGCGGCGAGGATGGCCTGGCGGATCGCGTTCACCCGGGGTGGCAGCAGCGTGGGGTCGGTCGCGATCGCGATGTCGACGACGTCCTTGCCGTCGTGCACGGCCTGCTTGGCGACCAGCCGTGCGGCGTCCCAGGACATCGCGGAGGCGCGGACGACCCCGACGATCTGCTCGGCGATGCGGCCGGCCTCGCGGTCGGAGTGGCTCGCGGCGTACAGGCTCAGCTCGCGGGCGATGTCGGCCAGGTTGTCGTCGTGGGCCAGCAGCGTCTGCGGCGGGCAGGCCAGCAGCCGGATGACCCGGGTGGCGGCGCCGTCGACGCGGGCCGGCCGGCGTGCGTGGCCGTCGGCGACAGCACCGGCTGCCGGCCGGGCGTGGCAACCGTTCGTCGTCGCGAAGTCCGCCCAGACCCGGGTGCCGCCCGGAAGGTCGTCGATGCCCCAGCGGCTGGCCAGCGAGGAGACGATGAACAGGCCACGCCCGGTCATCGTCTCGAAGTCCAGGTCCAGGTCGTCGATGTGCGAGTCATCCAGGTCGGCGCGCAGTGCGATCGACTGGGCCGGCAACGTGCCGGTGTCCACGACCGCGACGCGGACGGCGTCCGCGGAGGCCCGCAGCTCCACGTCGAAGAAGGTGCCCTGGCCGTGCAGCGTCGCGTTGGTGGCCAGCTCGGTGGCGCTGAGCTGGACGTCGTCGATCAGCTCGGTGCGGCCCCACGTGGTGAGCGCATCGTCGACGAAGCGACGGACGGCCGGGACGCTCGCGGGCTGCGCGACCATGCGCACGCGCGTCTCGGCGACCGGACCACCAGCCATGCGGTTCACGAGGTCATTATCTGCCCCTCTGTCCCGTTTCGTCAGGCGGATCGCCGCGTTTCTCAGGCGCTGATCGTCTCCGACTGCTCGATGGCGGCGTTCCACTCCCGCTTCGAGGAACGCCAGCCCTCGTCGTCGTGGCCGAGCCGCCAGTAGCCCGACACCGACAGCCGGTCGAGGCCGAGCCCGCGCTCGATGCGGAGGTACCTCCGGATGTCCCGCACCGCCGCAGCTTCCCCGTGCACGAACCCCTGCACGTCGTCGTCCGGCCAGGGCAGCGACCGGACGGCGTCGACCAGGAGTGCGCCGGGGCGGTGGTCGCCCTGGTGGATCCAGGTGAGCTCGATGCCTGACGGCCGGGGCAGGTCGACCTCGTCACGGGCGTCGTGCACCTCGACGACGGCATGGCCCACCGCGTCGTCGGGCAGCCGCTCCAGCGCGACCGCGATGGCGGGCACGGCGCTGAGGTCCCCGGCGAGCAGGTGCCGACCGGCGGCGGCGTCGGGCTCATAGCCACCACCCGGACCCACGAGCAGCAGCTCGTCACCCGGCTGCGCGGAGGCCGCCCACGGGCCCGCGATGCCCGCCGCGCCGTGGACCACGAAGTCCAGGGTCAGCTCGCGCGTCGCCTCGTCGAACGCGCGCACCGTGTAGGAGCGCATCCTCGGTGCGTGCTCACGCGGCAGCGACTCGGCCACCGTCTCGAGGTCGACCCGGCCGTCGTCGGTCAGCGGGAACGGCCGCGGCGCGTCCTCGTGGACGAACACCGCCTTGACGTAGGAATCCGCGCACGGCGACGGCTCGAAGCTGTCCAGGCCGGGACCGCCCACGACGACGCGCACCAGGGACGCGGACAGCCGCTCGGTGCGCAGCACGGTGGCGGCCATCGCGGTGCGACGGCGGCGGGACTCGGGCATGGTGCTCCTTCAACGGGACGGACCGGGGCGGCAACTTAGGTGAGCCTAACAACCGGCTCCTACTTGACGGCCGTCGCGGGACCGGCGAGCGTCCGATCATGTCCTCCCCCGCCGTTCCCGTGGACCGTGACCGCCTCACCTCGCTGGTCGAGTCCGAGCGGTCGACGTACGCCGCCTCGCACCCGCGCTCCGCCGAGCTGTACGCCCGGGCGGAGCACCTGTTCGGGCGGGTGCCGATGACCTGGATGAACATGTGGAGCGGCGGCTTCCCGCTCTACCTCGACCGGGCGTGGGGCAACCGGGTCGTCGACGTGGACGGGCGCGAGTACGTCGACTTCGCGATGGGCGACACCGGCGCGATGGCCGGGCACAGCCCGCGCGCCGACCGTCGAGGCGGTGACCCGGCGGCTGTCCGGGACGGGCGGCATCACCACGATGCTGCCGACGGAGGACGCCGAGTGGGTCGGCGCCGAGCTGACCCGTCGCTTCGGGCTGCCGCTGTGGTCGTTCACGCTGACCGCGACCGACGCGAACCGGTGGGCGATCCGGATCGCGCGGATGGTGACGGGGCGACCGAAGATCCTGACGTTCGCGTACTGCTACCACGGCTCCGTCGACGAGGCGTTCGCCGTGCCGGGACCCGACGGCGAGGCGGTGGCCCGACCCGGTCTCGTCGGCGCACCGGTGCCGCTGTCGGAGACCACGCGGGTGGCGGAGTTCAACGACCTCGCCGGCGTCGAGGAGCAGCTGCGGCACGGCGACGTCGCCGCGATCCTCACCGAGCCCGCGCTCACCAACATCGGCATCGTGCTGCCCGAGCCCGGGTTCCTCGACGGGCTGCGCCGGCTGGCCACCGAGTACGGCGCACTGCTGATGATCGACGAGACGCACACCTTCTCGGCGGGCCGGGTGGTGCCACCGGCGCGTGGGGCCTCGCGCCGGACATCCTCGTGATCGGCAAGAGCATCGGCGGTGGGATCCCCAGCGGGGCCTACGGGTTGTCGCACGACGTTGCCTCCGCCGCGATGTCGCGCGACGACGCCGACCTCGTCGACGTCGGCGGGGTCGGCGGGACGCTCGCCGGGAACGCCCTGTCCGTCACGGCGATGCGGGCCACCCTGTCCGACGTACTCACCGACGACGCGTTCGCGCGGATGACCGACCTCGCCACCGACTTCACCGCCGGCGTGCAGGCCACGATCGACCGGAGCGGCGTGCCCTGGTCGGTGAGCCGGCTAGGGGCACGTGCGGAGTACCGCTTCGCCTCCCCCGCACCCCGCACCGGGAGCGAGTCGGCGACAGCCGCGGACGACACGCTCGACGAGTACCTCCACCTGTTCATGGCCAACCGTGGCGTGCTCATCACGCCGTTCCACAACATGGCGCTGATGTGCCCGGACACCTCGGCCGACGACGTGGCCCGGCACACCGCGCTGTTCGCGGAGGCGGTCGACGCGCTCGTCTCCTAGGCCCGGCCTGGCCCCTGTGGACGACGGCCGACGCCTCGCGCGCGCTTCGACCAGAGTGGGCGCATGACCGAGCCGTACTCCCCGACCGTCCGCACCCAGGCCGACCTCGACGCCATGTGGCGCCACCTGATGGGCCCGCTGGGCTTCGGGTACCGCCGCGTGTACGTCGTCTTCGTCCCGCCGGACGGGCAGGTGGTCCCGCACATCACCGAGGTCTCCGACCTGACCGAGCTGCCTGACCACGAGCTCGCCGAGAACCTGCTCACGATGTGCGCCGACCTCATCGACCAGCAGATGCCCATCGGCACGCGGGTGGCGTTCCTGTACGCACGTCCCGGCGGACCCGACTTCACCAACGCCGACCGCCGGTGGGGCGCCGTGCTCCTGCGCGCCGCCGACCAGGCGTTCGTGCCGACCTGGCCCGTGCACCTCGCCAACGACCACCAGCTGCGGGTCCTCGCGCCTGACGACCTCGCCCATCCGGCGTAGCCGGCACCTCTGCGGAGGCACGGTTCGGGTCCTACACCGAGGACGATTCCGAGACCGCCGAGCCGACTTACATTGGTCTCATGAACACCGTCCATCTCTCCGACGAGGAACTCGCGCTGGCCCGTCAGGCCCTGCAGGCATACCTACGAGTGTTCGGCCACGACGAGGCCGACACCCACCGCGAGATCAGGGCCGTCCTCGCCAAGCTCCGGGCCGCGGAACCGGAAAGCGAAGAGCCTCAGGTCATCGCCTGACCTCGACGCGCTCACACCGGCGCGCGCCGACGTCGTTCGTTGCAGCGGCGCGCCGGCGTCGTTGGTTGAGGTGCGCCGGAGCGCTAGCGGAGGCGCCTCGAAACCTCCGCACCGGCGGGCGGTGGTGACATCGTCTCTTGCTGCGCTTCGCTCAGGCGGCGTGCCCGATGGGCCCGTCGGTAATGGTGCTCGTCCCTTACGTACCAGACGGCCCAGGTCACGGGTAGCCGCCTCGACTCGATGGCAGCGCGCTTGACAGCATGCATGTGTCGCCCCGACGGCAGTCAGGTCCGGGTCGGCCGACCAAGGACGCCCGGGCCATCGAGCGCGAGACCCGCAGAAGTGCCTCCACGTCTTCAGGGCTACGGACTTCGCCGGTCAGTCAGATCACATGACCTGTTCGGGTGGTTACCGGCCGGTGGCCACGAAATCGCCCCGCAAAGCAAAAACGTCGTTTACGGTTCCCTTCGGCCGCGCATCAGGGGCGGCTCCCGCACCACCCATACCAACCACACCAACTCCTCGGGGGTCAGTCAGTCATGCTCAAAGACGTTGTTTCCATCAGCGCGGTCTCGGTCATCGCCGCCGCAGCCTTGGTCGCCGTCCCGTCCGCCGCTCAGGCCGCGAACGCGACCCCCGGCTGTGTCACTCGCGCCGAGTACCGCTCCGTGTCGAAGGGGATGGCAATGACCAGCGTGCACGCCAGGTTCGGCACCAGCGGCCACCGTGAGTCCACCGCCTCCATGGGCGGGTTTGCCACCACGCTCCGCACCTACAAGGTCTGCCGCCAGCCGTACAGCTCGATTGCGATGACCTTTGACAAGAAGCCCGGCGGCGTGTTCCGCCTCTCCGCCAGAAGCGCGCTCTGGGTCTCCTGACTCGAGAGCCATCCACAGGGCGCCACCCCGATTGAAACAGTGGCTGTCCAAGCGAAATTGGCCCGCACCACCAAACGCGGACGGTACGGGTCTGTTTCCGTCCACGGGCTACGCACAGCGCAGCGCGGCGCGTACGCCTGCGGAGGTTTCGAGGCTCCTCCGCTAACGCTTTCGGTGCACCTCAACCAGTGGTGGCGTGGCAGTGCTGCGCGACGAAACGGTTGATCGAGCCTGTCGAGATCACGTCGGGGTCGGCGCCGGAGGCGGTACGAGTCTGTCGATGGTGACGCGGTAGGTGCGGAGGTGGGGGCTGGTCCACTCGTACGTCGGACCCGGCTGTCGCCCTCGGGTGGTCGGGGAGGCGTCGGTAGCGCCAGCCGGCGAAGGTCTTGGCCCGGTGGTGTCGTCGGCACAGGCAGGCCAGGTTCGCCGGCGAGGTCTGGCCGGGCGGACCGCCCTGGTCGAGCGGGACGTAGGGGGCGAGGTGGTCGAGGTCGCAGGACCGCGCGTCGACGCCGCAGCCGGGGAACACGCAGTGCCCATCGCGCAGGATCACCAGCTCCCGCATCCAGGCCGGTGGGTCGTGCGCGTCGACCGCGTCGGTGCGGGTCGGGTCGAGGACCGGCCGGATGCTCACGCCCGGACAGCCGTGGCAGCCAGTCCCGGAGCAGGGTGAGGGAGGCGGTGCCGAGCCGCTCGACCCGGCTGCTGCTGCCGGTGGTGGTGGCGAGGTCGGCCAGCGTCACGTGCAGGTAGAGGGTGCCGCGCGAGCCGTTCAGGCTGGTCGGAGCGGAAGCCTCGGCGTCGGTCTCGGAGCCGGTGCCGGTGCCGGTGGCCAGGTCGAGCGCCCGCTGCGGGTGGGCCAGCAGGCCGAGCGCGGAGGCGCGGCGGACGTCCAGGGTGCGGTGGTCGCCGAGCCGGCCCATCAGGCCGGCCAGGTCGGTGATGGAGCCGTCGAGGTCGAGGGCGTCCAGGGTGTCCAGCCGGGCGGTGAGCAGGGTGGTGGCGGTGGACTCCCGGTGGTCCAGCCACACGCCGCGGTGGTCCAGGGCGTGCTGCTCGACGGCGGCGGCCTGGTCGGGGTCGCACCGCAGCCGGGCCTCGTGCAGGACCGGGTTCAGCGCCGGCAGCCGGTTCGTCCTGGCCGGTGACCGCCAGGTGCCGGTCCACGAACGCGACCGCGTCCGCCGACAGCTGGGTGGTGGCCCGGGCGACCTGGCGGGCCTTCCACGCCTGCAACCGGCCGTCCCGGACCAGCGCCCACAGCCGCGGCAGCCGGTGGCGGAGCTCGACCGCCTCCGACACCAGCGCCAGACCCGCCGCGTGCGAGAGGTTCAACGCCGCGGCCAGCTCCTCCACCGCGTACTCGGCCACGCCGGGTGTGCCGTCCCCGGCCAGCGGCGCCTGGTCGAAGAACCCCGGACCCAACGCGGAGGCCAGCCCACCGGTCCGTTGGGTCGGGAAGGTCGCGGCCGGGTGCTCGGGCGGTGACCGGGTGCAGGTCCACCCAGTGCACCGCCAGCGCCAGCAGCCGGGCCTCCTCCGCGTCCGCGGTCCGCCGCGCGGCGACCGACCGCGTCCAGCACCGCCGACGCGTCGAGGTCGCGCACGTCGGGTGCGGTCTCGGTGTCGATCCGGGTGCTGGTCATACGAGAAACCTAGACGCGACCACCGACAGTTTCCGTGCGCAACGTCGAGAATCGCGTTGTCCACAAGGGGAAACGAGTCGAACAGCACTGCGCGCGGGTGCGGTGGTTTCGAGGCCCTCGCCTAGCGGCTCGGGCACCTCAACCAACGAGGACGGGCTGGCGGCATCTCAACCCGCGGCTCGCGAGGACCTCACCACGAGCACGACTCGGCGGGACCGCGCAGCAGGGTGCGTACGTCGAACCGGGCCAGCATCGGGACCAACGGGCGACCGTCGCGCTGGTAGCTGCGTGCTCCCGACTCGAGCACCGCCCACAGCCCGCCGCGGCCGTCGAGCTCGAGGTCCTCGGCGCCCGGGGCGAAGGCGACCCGACGGCCGGACGGGAGCACGAGCATCCCGCAGGTCGACACGGACGACGTCGACCACACCCCACCGGGGCCGGACGTCACACCCTGGACACGACGGATCGCCGTCGCCGTACGCACCGGCCCCACCTCGTCCGGCGACGACGCGCGGTCCGGCACCAGCGTCGTGACGCCCGGTGCCAGCAGGTCGTCGAGGGCGAAGACGCGGGTGCGGCCGGGGCCTCGGTCGGAGAAGGACGTCAGCGACAGGGTGGACCGGTCGGCGAGCATCGCCGAGCCGCGCACCGGTCGCTCGGTGCGCCAGACCCGAAGGACCGCGTCCCGCTGCCCGACGCGGCCCGGGTCCACCAGCCACAGCCGGTCGGCCTCCGCGAGCCACAGACCGTGCCGGTCCAGCACCAGCGCGCCGCCGTGCCGGCAGAACGTCGGCCGTCGCTCCCCCACCGCCCCCACGAGCCGACCGGTCGTCGCGAGGGTCCGGCCGGTGCTCAACGAGACGCGCACCAGCCGGCAGGGCCGGTCGCCGTAGGTCGGGTGCCAGCGGTACCCGCTGACCCAGGCCGTCCGTCCGTCCAGCGCCAGCCCCTGCGGCACGAACAGGTCGTCCACGAACGGCAGCCACAGCCCCCGGCACATCGCGTGGTCCGCGTCGAACCTCGCGAGCGGCGGTTCGACGTACGACGGCACCGGTCCGCGGACGTCGTCGAAGTGCACCGCCCCACACGCGCGGTACGGCGCGTCGGGCGGATCGTCCGACGCGGACGACGTGCACGCCGTGACGCACAGCAGCGTCAGCAGGACGAGGACGAGCCGGCGCATGCCCACGATCCTGACAGCCATACGACACACTTGGCGTCGG
The DNA here is from genome assembly GCA_963827435.1 of uncultured Actinomycetota bacterium. Taxonomy (GTDB): domain Bacteria; phylum Actinomycetota; class Actinomycetes; order Propionibacteriales; family Nocardioidaceae; genus Nocardioides_B. The sequence continues at coordinate 65,852 of CAWHAU010000017.1, read as the reverse complement.
GGAAGGGACACGGATGCTCAGGATGACGTGGCGCAACCTGTTCGCGCGCAAGGTCCGGCTCGGGCTGAGCGCGTTCGCGGTGGTGCTCGGGGTCGCGTTCGTCGCCGGGTCGTTCATCTTCACCGACGCGATGGGCGACGCGTTCGACGGCATCATCGAGGGCTCCACGGCCGACGTGGAGATCGCCTACCAGGGCGCCAACGACTTCGACTCCCAGCAGGACGCCCGGACGATCCCGGCGTCGGTGGTCAAGCGGCTCGACGAGCTGCCCCAGGTCGGGTCGGTGCACCCGAGCGTGCAGCTGTTCTCCGTCTTCGTGATCGGCCGCAACGGCAAGGTCGTCGGCGGCAACGGCCCTCCCGGCCTGGCGTTCAACTACTCCGGCACCACCTCGGTCAGCGGCAAGCCGATCGTCTCCCTGACCCGCGGCGCGTTCCCGAAGGGCGCCGGCCAGGTGGCGCTCGACGTGGACACCGCACGCAAGGCCGGGTACGGCGTCGGCGACACGGTCACGCTGGTGACCCCCGGCGACCCGCCCACGGTGAAGGCGAAGGTCTCCGGTCTCGTCGAGTTCGGGTCCGGCGGCCTCAACGGCGCGACGCTGACGCTGTTCGACGTGCGGGTGCTGCAGAAGCAGTTCTTCGGGGGCAGGGACGTCTACTCCTCGATCTCGCTGGACGCCGCGCCCGGGGTGAGCCAGGTGCGGCTGCGCGACGCCGCCCAGGAGGTGCTGCCGCAGGACGTGGTGGCCCGCACCGGTGACGAGCTGGTGAAGAAGAACAAGGCCCAGCTCGACGAGATCCTCGGCTTCCTCAACACGTTCCTGCTGGTCTTCGCGGGCGTCTCGCTGGTGGTCGGCACGTTCCTGATCGTCAACACCTTCTCGATCCTGGTCGCGCAGCGCAGCCGCGAGCTTGCGCTGCTGCGGGCGCTCGGCGCCTCGCGGCGCCAGGTGAACCTCAGCGTGCTGGTCGAGGCGGTCGCGGTCGGCCTCTTCGGCTCGACGCTCGGGCTCGGCGCCGGCTACCTGCTGGCCCGCGGGCTGCAGCTGCTGTTCGGGGCGGTCGGCTTCGACCTGAGCCGGGCGGTGTTCCCGGTCAACGTGCGCACGGTCGTCGCGTCGTACGCGGTCGGGGTGCTGGTCACGGTCGTCGCGGCGTACCTCCCGGCCCGTCGCGCGTCCACGATCCCGCCCGTCGCGGCGCTGCGGGACGACGTGGCGCTGCCGGAGTCCACGCTGCATCGTCGCGTGCTCGTCGGGTTCGGGCTCATCGTGGTCGGCGCTGCCGGGATGGTCGGCGGCTTCACGAAGGAGGGCAACCTCGGGCTCAGCCTGATCGGCCTCGGCATGCTGTCGATCCTCGTCGGCGTCTCGCTGCTGAGCCCGTGGGTCGGGCGGCCGCTGACCCGCGCGTTCGAGGTCGCCTACCGCCGCGCCTTCGGCACCGTCGGCACGCTGGCGGCGCAGAACTCCCTGCGCAACCCGCGGCGAACGGCGGCCACCGCCAGCGCCCTGATGATCGGGCTGACGCTCGTCTCGCTGATGGCCGTGCTCGGCCAGTCCGCGACGGCCAGCACGGACGCCGCGGTCAAGCGAGGTCTCACGTCGCAGTTCGTGGTCTCCAACGTCGTCGGCACTCCGTTCTCGACGAGCATCGCCACGCAGATCCGCAGGGTCGACGGCGTGCGCAGCGTGGCCGAGCTGCGCACCGCCGGCGCGAAGATCAAGGACGACCGCGGCTTCGTCGGGGCCGTGGACGCGGAGGCGCTGGGGCTCGCCATCGCGCTGCCGGTCGTGCAGGGCTCGATGCTGGCCCTGCGGCCCGGGACGATGGCGGTCAACCAACGGTCCGCGGCCCGCCGCGGCATCGCTCTCGGCGACACCGTGCCAGTCGAGTTCCAGGGCGGCACGGTCAGGCTCAAGGTGGTCGCGCTGTTCGGCGCGTCCGGGGTGCTGCCGGCCAACTTCATCGTCACGCCGGACGCCTTCGTGAAGGGCGGACTCACGCCGCTCGACTCGCTGCTCTACGTCACCAAGGACCCCGGCGCCGACGCCGACGCCGTGCGCCGGCAGGTCGACCGGATCATCGCGCCGCTGCCGACCGTCACCGTGAAGGACCCCGGTGAGTTCGCGCAGGAGCAGCGCCAGCAGATCAACCTGTTCCTGTACTTCATCTACGCCCTCCTCGGCCTCGCCGTCGTCATCGCCGTCCTCGGCATCATCAACACGCTGGCGCTGTCGGTCATCGAACGCACCCGCGAGGTCGGCCTGCTGCGTGCGGTCGGGCTGTCCCGCCGGCAGCTGCGGCTGATGGTGCGGCTGGAGTCGGTCGTCGTCGCCGTCCTCGGCGCCGTCCTCGGCGTGGTGATGGGTCTGGTGTTCGGGGTCTCGCTGCAGCGCGCGGTCGCCGACCAGGGCATCGACGTGCTCGCGATCCCGTGGGCGCAGCTCGTGATCTTCGTCGCTCTCGCGGCGCTCGCCGGAGTGCTCGCAGCGGTACTCCCGGCCCGGAGGGCTGCCCGGCTCGACGTACTTCGGGCGATCGGTGCCGAGTAGACCACTTTGCCGGATTGTTTCAACGGGTGGACCGCGGGTTACCTTCGGTTGACTCCGTGGGGGCGCAGAAGCGTGACGGAGGTCAAGTCCTCGCCGGTACGGACGGCGGGGCGGTCCGGCCCACGCCGAGGCCCGCCAGGGTGCCGGACGACACAAGCGAGAGATCGCAGCTCTGGCGGGCACGGACGACCCAGCATTGCGATGCGCCCCTCGTATGAGGTGGGGCGCGTCTTGGGGTGAAGCCACCTTCTGGTGGCCGGGCAGACTTCGGTCCCGAACCCGACAGGTCATCGTTCGCAGGCGTCGCCGAAGGGTTCCTGCATGTCCTCGACGCTCCGTCGTCTGTTCACTCCTGCCCTTGTGCTGGTCGGCACGCTCGTCGCGTCGCCGCTCCTGGCCACACCATCCGCCGACGCGAAGGCCGCACCCACTCACGGCCGGGTGGTCCACATCGCCGCGTCCAAGGCCGGCACGCCGTACCGCTACGGCGCCAGCGGCCCCAGCGCCTTCGACTGCTCCGGCTTCACCCGCTGGGTGTACGCGAAGGTCGGCCGGCACCTGCCGCGCACGTCCTCGGCCCAGGCCGGCGCGGCGCGCCACGTCAGCGCCTCGAACCGGAAACCGGGCGACCTGGTCTTCTTCCACGGCGGTGGGGGCGTCTACCACGTGGCGATCTACGCCGGCGGCGACAGCGTCTGGCACGCGCCGCGGCCCGGCGAGACCGTGCACCGCGAGCATCTCTGGACGAACGCCGTGTCCTACGGCCGGGTGGGCTGACGCTCTCCTCCACCGCGCCGCAGGGTCCTGCTCGGGCAGGCCTGCGGTGTCGGGCTCGACACTCCCGCGGTCATGAACCTTGGCGCAGGATCCCCCAGACGAGGGACCCTGGGTGCCGAGCTGGGAGCGCACGTCCGGACGTTCCCGGTAGGCCAGCAGCACGAACGCGAGCGTGGCCGCGTCGTGGCTGAGGTAGCGCGTCTGCGCCGCGAGCGTCCCCTCGGGCAGCACCAGGGCGAGGGAGCTCTCCGCGCACCACCCCGGCGATGTCGTCCGGCCGACCCGCGACGGGTATCGCGGCACCGACGAGCACCACGAGCACCTCTCCCGCCGCGAGCAGCGCGCGCCGGCCGCCGGTGCGCCGTCCCGACTATCGCGCCGGCCGCCGGACGACCCGGGTTACCGTGGCGGCGAGGCGCACCGGCGCGCCTTCGAGGAGGGAACCGACGTGCTGTCCGACATCGAGATCGCCGACCGGGCCGAGCTGCGCAAGATCGTCGACGTCGCCCGTGACGAGCTGGGCATCCCGGAGGAGCACCTGGTGCCCTACGGGCACCACAAGGCCAAGGTCGACCTGCGCTACCTCACGTCGCTCGACCGTCCGCTGGGCCGGCTCATCCTGATGACGGCGCTCTCCCCCACGCCGGCCGGCGAGGGCAAGACCACGACGACGGTCGGCCTGACCGACGCGCTGCACGGGCTCGGGCACCGGTCGATGGCCTGCCTGCGCGAGCCGTCGATGGGCCCGGTGTTCGGCATGAAGGGCGGCGCGGCCGGCGGCGGCTACGCGCAGGTCGTGCCGATGACCGACATCAACCTGCACTTCACCGGCGACTTCGCGGCCATCGCCGCCGCGCACAACCTGCTGTCGGCCCTCATCGACAACCACGTGCACCACGGCAACGAGCTCGACATCGACGTCCGGTCGGTCACCTGGAAGCGCGTGATCGACCTCAACGACCGCGCTCTGCGCGGCCTGGTGGTCGGTCTCGGCGGGGTCGGCAACGGCTTCCCCCGCGAGGACGGATTCGACATCGTGGTCGCCTCCGAGCTGATGGCGATCTTCTGCCTCACCGAGTCGTGGGCCGACCTCAAGCGCCGCATCGGAGACATCGTCATCGGCTACACCCGCGACAAGGCGCCGGTCACCGCCCGCGACCTCGGCGCGCACGGCGCGATGACGGTGCTGCTGCGCGACGCGCTGGCGCCCAACCTGGTGCAGACGCTGGAGCACGCACCGGCGTTCGTGCACGGCGGACCGTTCGCGAACATCGCGCACGGCTGCTCGTCCGTGATGGCCACCCACGCTGCCCTGCGGCTCGCCGACTACGTGGTGACGGAGGCGGGGTTCGGCGCGGACCTCGGCGCCGAGAAGTTCGTCGACATCAAGTGCCGCAAGTCCGGGCTGCGTCCCGACGTCGCGGTGGTGGTGGCGACGGTGCGGGCGCTGAAGTACCACGGCGGCGTCGACCTCGCGGACCTCGGCACCGAGGACCTCGACGCCCTCGACGCCGGGATGGCGAACCTGCGCCGGCACCTGCACAACCTCCGCGAGGTGTACGGCGTGCCGTGCGTCGTCGCCGTGAACCGCTTCCCCACCGACACCGACGCCGAGGTCGACCGGGTGGTCCGGCTCGTCGCGGACGAGGGCGTGCGGGCGTTCCCCGCGACCCACTTCGCCGACGGCGGGGTCGGGGCCGAGTCGCTGGCGAAGGGCGTTCTCGACCTGCTCGACCAGCCGTCGCCGTACTCCTTCTCGTTCACCTACGACGACGACCTGTCCCTGACCGCGAAGGTCGAGACGGTGGCGGCGCGGCTGTACGGCGCCCGCGAGGTCACGTGGGACGGCAAGGCGCGACGGAGGCTCCAGCGGATCGAGGCGGACGGGTACGGGACGCTGCCGGTGTGCATCGCCAAGACGCAGTACTCGTTCTCGACCAACCCCACGATGCGGGGGGCGCCGTCGGGCCACGAGCTGCACGTGCGTGAGGTGCGGCTGGCCGCGGGCGCCGGCTTCGTGGTGATGGTGTGCGGCGACGTGATGACGATGCCCGGGCTGCCGAAGCGACCGGCCTGCGACCACATCGACCTCACCGACGACGGCGTGATCCTCGGGCTGTCGTAGGGCACGCACCCTAGTCCGGCACGTCCTGGTCCTCGTCCCGCTGGCCGTCCCCCGGTGCGCGTGGCCCTTCGGGCGAGGGGCGTGCGTCCTGCGGGACCGGGTCCTTCTCCCGCGGACTGAAGCTGACGCGCACGCGCTGGAACCCCTTGTGGCGCTGGGCTTTCGCGTAGTCGGCGTAGGCGCGGCGATCCGCCTCGGTCAGGTCGACGGAGTCGGTGAACGGTGTGAGCAGGGCGCGCGGGTAGAGCTGGCGGGTGAGCACGACGTTGACCTCGAGGCCGATCACCGCCATCACAGAGGCGATGTAGATCAGCGCGAACAGACCGAGCACGACCGCGAAGACGGCGCTCAGGTCGTCGGCCCGGGAGATCACCCGCGAGACGTAGACGCCGCCGACCCACTGCAGCAGCTGCCACAGAACGGCGACCGTGACCCCGCCGGGGAGCACCTCGCGGAGGCGCTCGTCCTGGGATGTCGAGAGCCTCATCAGGAAGCTGACGACGAGCGCGTTGAGCGCGACCGTCGCGGCCACGAGGAGCACCTGCAGTCCCGTGTGCGCCTCGCCGCCGAAGATGCTGAGGTGGCTGGCCGCGCTCGACAGCGTCGCGATCACCAGCACGGTCAGCCCCGCCAGGACCATCGCGACGAACGAGCGCAGCCGGCTGACGACCGGGTTGAGCCGGCTGTTGCGCGGCACCGCCCAGGTGACGTTGGCGGCGTGCTGTGCGGCCAGGCCGAGACCCTGCACACCGTAGAGCGCGGTCAGCGTCCCGATCACGACGGCCGACGTGCTGCCGTGCAGACCTTCCGGGGCGCCGAGCTGGGTGCCGACGATCGGGAACTGGCGGAGCGCCGAGGAGAGCAGCTCCTCACGCAGCTGGGGGTTGCCGCGCAGCACGAGGCCGAGCACGGAGGAGGCGATCAGCAGCATCGGGAAGATGGCGATGAACGCGTAGTAGGTGATGATCGCGGCCAGGTAGTTTCCCTGGTCGTCGAAGAACTTGTAGGTGACCGCCAGCGGGAAGGCGACGACCGGGTGACGCTGCTGGAAGTCGTCGACGCGGTCGACCAAGGCGGCCATGGCAGCACGCTACGTGCCCAGCGGTGCCGCAGCGGACCACTTCAGCAGGCGGCGGCTTCGAGAGCCGGTGCGGAGACCTGCTTGACGGCCAGCCGTCTGGCACGGGCCTCGGCCCGCTTGCGGGCCTTGGCCCGGGCCGCCTTGCTGAGCGGCTTGCCGTGCTTGTCGGTCCTCGGGACCCGGATCGGCTTGGTCGGCGTCAGCGTCTGGGTGTCCGACGCGCTCGCGGCCGGCACACAGGTCGGCGCGCCGCTGAGCTGGTCGTAGACACCGTGGACTGCCGGGAGGATGCGGTCGTAGTTGAGGCCCAGTCCCCCGACCACAGCGGCGGCGACGAGCAGGGCCACCAGGGACTTGATCCTCGAGGCGCTCTCCCCGGACTTCTTCCTGGTCTTGGCCGGGGCGGTCCCGCGGGACGCCTGGTCGGCGGCCACCTGCGCCGCGGTCTCCTCGGCGGCGGCCATCGCGGCGGCCACCCGACGGCTGCGGGCCGACGTGGGCTCGGCGGGCTCGGCGGGGTCGTCGGTCGGCTCCGTCGACGCGGCGGCGGGCACGGGTGCGGGTGCCGGCTGCTCCGCCACGGGCTCCGGCTCCGGCTCTGGCGAGTGCGGCCTCCGGCGCGGGCCGCAACGGCGGCGTCACGACCGGCTCGGGCTGCGGCACACCGGCGGTCTGCAGGACGTGCGTGGCGTGCTTCACGTGCGAGGGCGGCAGCACGACCGGCGCCTCGATGAGCGCGTCGACCAGGCTCGCCAGGCTGCAGATCCGGGCCTCCATCGCCCAGTCCAGCAGCAGCTCCTCGCTGGTCACGCAGAGCACCGGGACGATCCACTCGGCGTAGGTGCCGGCGACCGTGGCCACGGCCACCGCGGTGTCCAGGCACGCCTCGGTCTCCCGCTCCCGGGTGACACCGTTGGCGACGAGGACGCCGCCCTCGACGCCGAACGGGCCGACCCACTCGGGGGCCACGACCACGAACACACCGCCGGGACCCACGACCACCTGGTCGGCCTCGGCCAGCTCCGGCACCAGGTCGTGCAGACCCGGGATCATGGTCCACCCGTCGGGCAGGATCTCCAGGAGCTCAGCGACCGTGGGCAGTCGCGACGACAGCGTCGTGTCCGCCGAGTGCTTGCCCATCCCGTCTCCCCCAGGGTCGATGTCCGAATTACGACGATACGGGTGGATCCTCGATCCGGGGCGAGAACCCGGGATTTCCTCCGGCGCGTGACAGGCTGGGGGCATGGGCGAGCGCAACGTGCTGGGCGAGGACCTCGAGCCGTGCGGCACCGACCCGGTCACCGGCTTCTACCGCGACGGGTCGTGCACCTGCGGTCCCGAGGACATCGGCGTGCACGCGGTCTGCGCGGTGATGACCACCGAGTTCCTGGAGCACCAGCGCTCGGTCGGCAACGACCTGACCACACCGCGTCCGGAGTGGAGCTTCCCCGGGCTGCAGCCCGGTGACCGGTGGTGCGTGGTCGCGGCCCGGTGGCGACAGGCGTACGACGAGGGCGTGGCCGCGCCGGTCGTGCTCGCCTCCACCCACGAGCGGGCCCTCGACGTGATCCCGCTCGGATGGCTGCGCGAGCACGCGGTCGACGTACCGTCGGACCCGCGGTCGCTGGGCTGACCGTCAGCCGGCGGGCTCGAGCGCGACCGTGCCGCCGTGGAGCGTCCCGCCACCCGCGGCGTCGCACAGCATCCGGCTGATCTCCTCGGCGGGCACCGGCCGCGAGAACAGGTAGCCCTGGCCGAGCTCGCAGCCGAGCGCCCGCACCGTCTCGAGCTGCTCCGGCGTCTCGATGCCCTCCGCGATCGACTGGAGGTCGAGCGACTCGGCCATGTGCATCACCGAGCGGACGATCTTCTGGGTGTGCACGCTGTCCACGACGTTGGCGACGAAGCTGCGGTCGATCTTGACCACGTCGGCGTCGAAGCGGTCGAGGTAGCGCAGCGAGGAGTAGCCGGTGCCGTAGTCGTCGACCGCCACCGAGACCGACCCGGCCCGCAGCTCGGCGACCACCGCGGCCACGCTGTCGAAGTCGACCGCGAGCGCCTGCTCGGTCAGCTCCAGCACGATCTGGTCCGGCTCGACCCCGTGCGACTCGATCAGCGCGAAGAGCCGCTGCGCGAACCCGGGCTCGTCGAGCTGGCGCACCGACGCGTTGACCCCGACCGCGAGCCGGTGCTCCGGCGACTCCTCCCGCCAGCGGGCCAGCTGTCGGCACGAGAGGTCGAGCACGTGCCAGCCGAGCACCTGGATCGAGCCACCGTGCTCGGCCATCGGGATGAACACGTCCGGGGGCACCGGACCGATGTCGGGATGCTCCCAGCGCAGCAGCGACTCGACGCCACGCAGGTGGCCGGTGACGAGGTCGACGATCGGCTGGAACACGACGCGTGAACTGGCTGAGGTCGGGCTGGGCGATCTGCTCCTTGAGCTGCACCTGCTTGGCGGCGTCGTCCCGCTCGGCGCCCGCGATCAGCACGATCCCGCCCTTGTCGCGGGCCTTGGCCTCGTAGAGCGCGATGTCGGCGTGCGACATCAGTGACTGTGCGCTCTCGCTGTCCTCGTCGCCCGCGAGGACGATGCCGATGCTCGTGCGCACGTGGAAGCGACGGCCACCGACCGCGACGGGCTGCTCGATGACCTCCACGAGACGGTCGGCGACCGCGCGGAGCTCGTCGGCGGTCCCGTGCACGAGGTAGGCGAACTCGTCGCCGCCGAGCCGCGCGACGGTGTCCCCGGACCGGACGAGCCCGATGAGCCGCTGGCCGATCACGGTGAGTACGACGTCCCCGGAGGCGTGGCCGTGCCGGTCGTTGATCACCTTGAAGTCGTCGAGGTCGAGCAGCAGCAGGCCGAACGCCCGGTCGCGCCGTACGAGCGCCTCCTCGACGCGCTGCATCAGCAGGGCGCGGTTCGGCAGCCCGGTGAGCGCGTCGTGGTGGGCCTGGTGCATCAGCCGGTTGGTGAGCTCGCGGCGTTCGCTGACGTCGTGCAGGGTCAGGATGGCGCCCTCGAGCGCCTGCTCGGAGAGCTGGCCGACCGCCGACACCTCGAACCAGCCGTAGCTGCCGTCGGCCCGTTTGATCCGGCACTCCACGAACCCGTGCCGCGCCTCGCCGAGCACGACGGGCGTGATGATCCGAGCACCCGGTCGTGGTCGTCCTCGTGCACCTGCGTCTCGAGCTCGGCGGCGTGCTCGACCAGCGGCCAGTGACCGAGAGCGGTGTTGACCGACGGGCTGCAGTAGACGACGTTGCCGCTCGCGTCGATGACCATGACCACGTCGGAGAGGTTCTGCACGATGTCCTGCCACCACTGCTCGCGGTGGCGGAGCTCCGCCGTACGGCGCTCGACGGCCTGCGACAGGTCGCGGGCCAGCGTGACCTGGTCCGCGACCACGACGAGCTGACGCAGCCCGACGGCGACACCGACCGCCACCAGCAGCCACCAGTGGTGGTGCCGGGTCAGGGCCAGCGGCTGCACGACGCAGGCGACCACGGCCACCCCGATCGCGAGGGACGGGAACAGCTGCCGGGTGAAGCCCGGGGTCTGCCGCGCGGCGGCGAGGTCCGCGCGTGGCCGGTCGACGGCGGGCGCCGTGCCGGCCAGGCCCACGAGTGCGAACGCGACGTACCAGCCCAGGTCCAGAGGCCCGCCGGGAGTGAACTCCCCGCGGAAGCTCTGCGCGACGTAGACGCTGTCCGTCGCCGACAGCACCAACAGCCCGAGGCTCAGCGGCACCCAGACCATCCGGCGGACGTCGGGGAGGACGACGCAGCGGGCCAGCACGATCGAGGAGACCAGCACGTCCGCGAGCGGGTAGGCCAACGCGTCGACCCGCGTGAAGGTCAGCGCGGTCGCGTTGAGGATCGGGTCGAGGACCAGCACCGCACTGGTCAGCAGCAGGCAGCCCGCGATCACCACACTGTCCAGGCCCGCCCGCCAACGGGACCAGACGCTTCCCGGGGATCGCGGGAAGCGCAGGATGCCGACAGCCACCGGCACGGCGTAGCCGACGTACCCCAGGTCCGCCAGCGACGGGATCGGCGGCACCTCGTCGAAGGTCACCTGGTGGAACGCGAACAGCGCCGACCCGACCGCCCAGGTCAGGCAGCCGACCGAGAGCCACCACCAGGGGGTGTGCCCGACGGCGCCGCGGCCGACCTCGCGGCGGTGGGCCTGCCAGCAGGTCCACGCCGAGAACAACGGCGCCACCACGAACACCAGGTCGCTGACGACCGTCTCGGTGCGAGGGCTGCCGAGGTCGCTGAGCAGCCAGAGCAGGAAGAGGACGCCGAGCGCCGACGCCGCGACGGCCGTGCGCGCGAACCAGCGCGTCGACCCCGCTTCCCCGCGTCGAGCCACCGACACGCCCAAGACCGGTCCCCTCACCTCAAGTGCCGACCAGAAGCATCGCCTATTCGGCACCGATTTGTCCGAATTACCCGACAAGCCCTGCCGTTCCCGACGACGACACGTTCCACCGACTTCGTCGCCTTACCTTGACGATCGCGCCGGATGGGTCATCCTGTTCCTAGTCACAGGGAGCGAGGAGCTCCCCGCCGGAGAGACGGGGTTCCGATGATCTTCACCTGCGACACGTGCCACTGCCCCGTCACCACCGACGAGGGTTTCTTCCGCTCGGTCAACCTGCGCCCGGTGGCGTGGTGCCGGCCGTGCTGGTTCGCCAAGCGCGGCCTGCCGCTGCCCACCCAGCGCCAGGCTCCCGCGGATGAGAGCGCGGCGCCCAAGGAGCGGCGGCGGACCGGGCTGATCCGGCGCTGACGTCCGGACCTCTGGACTAGGACCGGCCGAGCAGGAGCCCGTCGACGCGCACCGGCGCGCTGCTCGTGGTCCGCAGCGTGACCCGTCCGGTCCGGGGTGCGGCCAGCAGCGGCAGGTACTTCATCTGCTTCGCGCGGGTCGTGCTGCTGGTGAGCTTCGCCGTACCCACGTACGTCGACCCGACGTAGACCTTCACGGAGCCGCAGGTGCGGCAGGTGGTGGCGAGGACACCGATCCGGCGGGCGGTCACGGTCCCGGCCGTGGCGAGGCTGACGCCTCTGCGTGCCGCGGTCGTCGTCGTGCGCCCGAGCGCGTTGACGTCGGTCAGCCGCTTCCAACCGGTCGACGGCCGCAGCGACCGGTCGTCGAGCGGGCGGGCCGTGCACTGCTCGGTGTACGGCGAGTACAGCCCCATCCGGTCGCGCGAACGCACCCGGACGCACATCTCCTGCCCGAGCCCCAGCGTCGTCGTCAACGAGGACCGCACGTCGCCGGCCGTCCAGCCGGCCGGGAGGTGGTAGGCACCGAAGCCGGAGGTGGGCGACGCCGTGCGCACCGAGACCTCGTAGAAGTCGACGCCGGTGGCCGCGTCCGAGCCGTCCCAGGCGAAGGTCACCCGTCCGGCGAGCGCGTCGGTGGCCGAGGGGACGGACAGCCGGATGGTGGGAGCGGTCGTGTCGGACCAGAACGGGATGTCGGTCGTGGTGCCGAGCCCGGCCTCGTCGGCGACGCGCAGGGAGTACACGTGCCGGCCGTCGGTCAGCGACGGCAGCATCGTCGGTCCCCCGCACGGCGACCAGGCGGCCCCGTCCAGACGGCACTCGGGTCGCAGCGCGCTGTCCGGGGTGCCGCCGTTGTCGGTGGCGGTCACGGAGAACGACTGCGACCCGGCGACCGCGTCACGCAGGCCCGCTGCGGCCACCGTCGGCGCCCGGTGGTCGTCGAAGAGCAGCCCCGGCTCGCCGACCACCGCCAGCCGGCTCGTCACCTCGGATTCGCTGCGCCCGCTGCTCACGCGGGTCGTCTCGACGAGCACGTCCCCGTTGCGGGCGTACACCGGAGCACTCAGCCGCCGGTCGTAGGACGGCGTCTTGAGCACGGTCGGCGCGGCCTGTCCCGCCGCGAGCTGCATGATCCGCCCGTTGGCGTCGGCGTAGGCGAGGTTGCCGCTCCGGGAGACGTCGGGCTCGGAGCCGCCTCCGGTGCCGGCGATCGGCGTCGCCGTACCGGCGGCGAGGTCGAGGCGCAGCAGCGGCGCGTCGCCGGCGGAGTCATCCTCCACGACCAGGCCGGATCCGTCGGGCGTCCACGCGGGTGACGCCGCGTCGGCGCGGACCTGTCGCGCGTTGCCGCCGTCCGCGTCCACGACCCACACGCTGCGCTGCCCGGCGCTCTCGTGCGTGAACGCGATCCTCGTCGTGTCCGGCGAGAACTGCGCGTCCCGCTCGGCTCCGGACATGGTCGTCACCCGCACGCCCGCGGGCTGGGTCCGGGTGCCCGTCCAGAGGTCGTACTCGTCGTCGGAGCCGTCGCCCACGCTGCGGGAGAACACCAGGCGCGCTCCGCCGGGTGAGCTGGCGGGGTCGCGGTAGTCGTGGTCGGGGTCATCGGTGAGCGGGACGATCGGCGCGTACCAGTCGGCCTCGGCGACCTGGAAGAGGCCGCGAGGGCCGGTGGTGGCGCGGCTGCCGCTCACCACCACACCCCGCTCGGAGACCTCTCGGTTGCCGAAGACGAGGTCGTTCCAGGCGCCGGCGCCGGCCGCGTTGCGGGCCCGGACCCGGTAGGAGTAGCGGTGCCCTGCAGCGGGCTCCTTGTCGGCGAAGGCCGGTCGGTAGGGATCGACGGTGGCGTCCACGTCCGCCACCCGGGTCCACGCTCCACCGTCGACCTGGCGCTCGACCTCGTAGGACGTGACCGGCTCGCCGCCGTCGTCGTACGGCTTGTTCCAGTAGGCCAGCATCGCGTGGATGCTCGGGGTCAGCGTGCCCATCAGCTCGCTGGGCGGCGGCGTCGTCCCGAAACCGTCGAGCGGCACCGTCACGGGCGCCAGCGCGCCGGTGGCGTCCTCGGCGGCCACCTCGAGCGCCGCCGGCCGTGCCCCGGCCCGCGTGAACGCGAACTGGACGGTGACGTCGCAGGTCTCACCGGCCAGGAGCTGGACTGCCTGACAGCCGTTGCCGACAACCGACCAGTCGGCCGCGGCGTCCCCGCGCGTCGTGGCCTGTCCCAGCGTGAGCGCGCTCGGACCCGGGTTGGTGACGGTCACGGTGCGGGTCAGCGGACGACCGGCGTACGTGCGCAGCTGACCGACCCGGTCCGGGTCCGCCTTCGGAAGGACCACAGGCGTGTCCACGCCCAGCCGGACCTCGACCCGCGAGACGGTGCCGTAGGCGCAGCGGCCGACCCAGCTCGCGTCGAGCAGGACCGGACGACCGGTGTCGTCGTACTCGAGCGCACGCACCTCGAGCACCCGGTCCGACCAGGTGGAGCACTGGTAGGACGACGACGGGCTGAAGTCGGCGCCCATCATGCGGTCCGCGACGCGGTACTCCCCCGGTCCGGGGAGGAACGGCAGGGTCAGGCCCGTCGCGGCCGTCACCGTCCCCGAGGAGTCCCGAGCGGTCGCGTTGATCCGTGGCAGCCCGTTGTACGACGTCACGACCGTGCCGCCGTCCTGCCCGTCGACCACGGTCGCGTGCGCCACCCGGTCGTCGTTCGACAGGAAGGCCACGGTCGACGTCGAGGTCGGGGTCGACGCTGCGACCGGACGCGTTCCCTCGACGGTGCCGGCGACGCTGTCCAGGCCGGACGCGACCGCGAACACCCGGTAGGCGACGTGCTGCCCGGGCGCGGTGTCGTGGTCGACGAAGAAGTAGCCGTCGGTCTGCCGGCTGGCCGTCGCCGTGGTCGCGGTCGTCCAGTCACCGCCGTCCGTGCGGCGCTCCAGGCGGTAGGCGTCCGCGTCGTAGTAGGTGCCGCGCCAGCTCACGCCCAGGCCCGACGACACCGGGAACGTAGTCAGGTTCGTCGGGGTGGGTGGCAGGCGCCGGGCCAGGTCGGCCAGCCGGATACGCAGCGTGTCGACGACATGACCCGGCGTCGACAGGGAGAGCGTGACCGGGCGCGCCTGGTTGCCGCTGAGGATGTCCTGCGGCTGGAACGCCAGGGCGATGTCACAGGTGACTCCCTGCGTCAGGGTCACGCCCTCACAGCCGTTGCCGGTGACCCGGTAGTCCGCAGCCCGGTCGCCGCTGAGGGTCGCAGCTCCGGCCACGACCCGCTTGGCCCCCGTCGCTCGGACGTGGACGACGTCGGCGGTCAGGCTGCCGACGGCCGTGCCGGTGGTCGTGTGCGCCACCGAGAGGGCGAGGTAGGGGATGTCGCTGCCGTGGCGCACCGACCCCTCGACGGTCTGCTCGACGCCCGAGGAGAGCCGGCAGGAGACGTGGTAGTCGGCGGCGAGCTCGGTCAGTGCGCCGTCGGCGTCGTACGCCGCGGCCAGCACGTTCACCTGGCCGCTGTAGAACACCGCCGTCGGAGAGGGCTGCGTGCACAGGGTGGCCGGGAACAACGGGGTGCCGACGTAGGAGGAGAAGCTCGCCTCGCCGGTGATCGAGGTGGCCTGCCACTCGACGTTGTAGAGCCGGCCGGTGACGAACTTCTGGCCGGTGGGCGGCGCGAGCCGCACCCCCAACGCGCTGGACGGGATCGTGAACCGGGCCCCGCCCGGGGAGGTGCTGCTGGAGGCCCCGAAGGCCTCGAAGCCGGCCTGGGTGCTGGCGTCGCTCCCACTGCCGTCGGCGTTGTCCCACTGGAAGGTGACGACGTCGCCGGGGGCAGCCGACGCCGGCACCCATGGCAGCAGGGTCAGGGAACAGGTGGCAAGAGCGCACGCGAGCAGGCGCGCAACGACGGTCCGCACGGCGGCGGCTCCCCCTTCGTCCGGCGGTCCGAGGGGTGCGAGGACTGCCGCCGTGACCAGTCGCCCGCGCGAATGCTAGTCGTCGCGCGGCCGTCCCGAAGTTGAATGCACCAAACGCCTGTCGGGCGCGCCGGCAACCGTCTCCGAACCATCGCGTCGCCGTAACCTGCGCGTCGACCCCGCGACACCCGGCGCCGCCAGCGTGAGGGCGTGCGAGTACCCGCGCCCCACACCGCACCGGCGACGATCGCCCACCGCGGCGCCAGCGTGATCGCGCCGGAGAACACCCTGGCCGCGGTCCGCGCCGCCATCGACGTCGGCGCGACCGCGGTGGAGGTCGACGTGCACCGGACCCGGGACGGCGCCCTCGTCGTGCTGCACGACTGCACGCTGGCGCGCACCACCGACGTCGAGCAACGGCTGCCGGGCAGGGGGCCGTGGCGTGTCGCCGACCTGACCTACGACGAGATCGCGCGCCTGGACGCGGGCGGCTGGCACGACCCGGCGTACGCCGGCGAGCGGGTGCCGCTGCTGCGCGACGTGCTGGAGCTGCTCCGCGGCAGCGGGACCGGCTTGCTGCTCGAGGTCAAGAAGCCGGAGCTCTACCCCGGGATCGAGGCAGACCTGGCGACCGAGCTCCGCGCCGTGCCGGGCTACCTGGCCGCCGCGCTCTGGGACCGCAGCCTCGTCGTGCAGTCCTTCGGCCACCGGTCCCTGGCCCGCTTCAAGCAGCTCGCCGCCGACGTACCCGTCGGGTTGCTCGGCACCCTCCCCCGTCGCCGTCTCACGCAGGCCGCCACCTGGGCCGACCACGTCAACCCGCGGCACCGCGGGCTGACCGCGTCCTACGTCTCTGCGGTGCACGACGCCGGCCTCTCCTGCCACGTGTGGACGGTGGACCGGCCCGCGGACATGGCCCGCGTCGTCGCGCTCGGCGTGGACGGCGTCATCACGAACCGCCCCGAGGTGCTGCGCACCCTGCTGGACGGCCCCGCGCGCTCCGTCGCCTGACCGCTGCCTGTCCAGGCCCGGTCCGGAGCTACCCGCGAGTCACTTGTCCCGCGATATTTGCCATGATGGCCGGACCGACCCGTTCTGGAGGTACGTCGATGCAGCTCGAGCTGTCCGCCGAGGACGCCGCGTTCCGCGAGGAGATGCGCACCTTCTTCACCACCCAGGTCCCGCAGGACGTCCGCGACACGGTGGCCGCGCGGGGAGAGCTCAGCAAGGACCAGACCGTGCGCAGCCAGCGGGCGCTCAACGCGGCCGGTCTCGCCGTGCCGCACTGGCCCGAGGAATGGGGCGGTCGCGGCTGGTCGCAGCTGAGGCGGCACATCTGGCACGAGGAGATGCAGCGCGCCTGCGTCCCGCCGCCGCTGGCGTTCAACGCCTCGATGGTCGGCCCGGTCATCGCGGCGTTCGGCAGCCAGGAGCAGAAGGAGCGCTTCCTGCCGAAGACGGCGAACCTCGACATCTGGTGGTCGCAGGGCTTCTCCGAGCCGGACGCCGGCTCCGACCTCGCGTCGCTGCGCACCACCGCGGTCCGAGACCCATCGACAGGCTCGGGACAAGCGGCGGACTTCATCGTCAACGGCCAGAAGACCTGGACCACGCTCGGCCAGCACGGTGACTGGATCTTCTGCCTGGTCCGCACCGACCCCGACGTCAAGAAGCAGCTCGGCATCTCCTTCCTGCTCATCGACATGACCAGCCCCGGCGTCACGGTGCGGCCGATCGAGCTCATCGACGGCGGCCACGAGGTCAACGAGGTGTGGTTCGAGGACGTGCGCGTCCCGGCCGAGAACCTCGTCGGCGAGCTCAACAAGGGCTGGGACTACGCGAAGTTCCTGCTCGGCAACGAGCGGGTCGGCGTCGCCCCGGTCGGGTCGACGAAGCGGGTGCTCGCGCAGGCCAAGGAGTTCGCCGAGTCGGTCGGTCAACTCGGCGACCCGCTCACCGCGGCGCGGATCGCCGAGCTCGAGAACGAGCTGCTGGCGCTGGAGCTCACGGCGCTGCGGGTCGTCGCCCACTCGGCCGACGGCAAGCCGCACCCGGCGTCGTCGGTGCTCAAGCTCAAGGGCACCGAGCTGCAGCAGGCGGTCAGCGAGCTGATCGTCGACCTGGCCGGCCCCGCGTCCCTCGCCTCGGGCGCCGGCCAGGACTCGGACCTGCCGGACTGGACACGCCGGGCCACGCCCGTCTACCTGAACCTCCGCAAGGCGTCGATCTACGGCGGGTCCAACGAGATCCAGCGGCAGATCATCGCGAAGACGATCCTGGGCCTGTAGAGAGCAGAGGCGAGCATGGACTTCACCTACGACGAGGAGCAGCAGGCGCTGCGCGAGGCCGTTCGCGGCCTGGTCGGCAAGTCGTACGCCGACTTCGAGAACCGGCGCCGCACCGTCGCCGACGAGCCCGGGTTCGACGAGAAGCTCTGGACCCGGCTCGCGGAGATGGGCGTCCTCGGGCTCCCCTTCGACGAGACGTACGGCGGCATGGGCGCCGGCCCGGTCGAGGTCGGCATCGTCGCCCAGGAGCTCGGCCGGGTCGTCGCACCCGAGCCGTTCCTCACCTCCGTCGTGCTGGCCGGCGGCGTCGTCGCGCTCGCCGGCACCGAGGAGCAGAAGGCGTCGGTCCTGGAGGGCGTCGGCTCCGGCGAGACCCTCCTCGCCTTCGCGCACGCCGAGCCCGGCACCCGGTGGACCCCGACGGCCTCGGCCGTGACGGCCACCGCCTCCGGCGACGACTGGACGCTGTCCGGGGTCAAGGAGCCGGTCCCGCACGGCGCCCGGGCCGACCTGCTGGTGGTCAGCGCGCTGCTGCCGTCCGGGGGGACCGGGCTGTTCCTCGTCGAGGGGGACGCACCGGGTCTGACCCGCTCCGGCTACGCCACGTTCGACGGCGGCCGCGCCGCCCGCATCGCGCTCGACGGCACCCCGGCCACCCCGCTCGGCTCCGGCGACGCCACCGCGCACATCGCGCGAGCGCTCGACGCCGCCCGGATCGCGGCCTGCGCCGAGGCGGTCGGGGCGATGGAGGTGGCCCTGACGGCCACGTCGGAGTACCTCAAGTCGCGCAAGCAGTTCGGCGTCCCGCTCAGCACCTTCCAGGCGCTGACGTTCCGGGCCGCGGACATGTACGTCTCGCTCGAGCTCGCCCGCAGCGTCACCCTCTGGGCGACGATGGTGCTGGGCTCCGGCTCGGACGCTGATGTCGCCGAGGCGGCCGCGCGGGCCGGGCTCCAGGTCAGCCGCGCCGGCCGGCACATCGGCCAGGAGGCGATCCAGCTGCACGGCGGCATCGCGATGACCGCGGAGTACAGCGTCGGCAGCTACACCGCCCACCTCACCGCGCTCGACCACCTGCTCGGCGACGGCCACCACCACCTGGCCACGTTGTCGGCGACGGTCGGCGACCACGACGAGGTCGACCCGCTGCGCTGACCGGCCTCAGGTGGCGCGGGTGCGCAGCCCGCTGGCCCGCACGATCGGCCGGCGTACGGCGGCCGCCAGCGCCTCACGCGAGCCGACGATGCGGACGTGCTCCTTGGCGCGGGTCAGGCCGGTGTAGAGCAGCTCGCGGGTCAGCAGCGGCGACTCGACCGGCGGCAGCACCAGCGTCACGCGGTCGTACTGGCTGCCCTGGCTGCGGTGCACCGACAGCGCGTGCACGGTCTGGACGTCGGTGAGCCGGCTCGGCGCGAGCAGGTCGGCGACCCCGTTGCGGGTGAAGGCGGCACGCGGCCGGCCGTCGACCTCGACCACGACACCGGTCTCGCCGTTGAAGAGCCGCAGCTGGTAGTCGTTCGAGGTCACCAGCAGCGGCCGCCCGATGTACCACCGGCCGTCGGCGGCGTAGCCGCGCACCGCATCGCGCAGCCAGGCCTCGGCCTGGGTGCTCCAGTGCGCGACACCGTGCGGACCCTCCCGGTGGCCGCAGAGGACCTGGTGCCGGGCGAGTCGCTGGAGTGCCAGGGCCCCGTCGCCGGCGCGCGCCGCGTCGTGCAGCGCGGTGCCGGCGTCCACGACGTCGAGCCGCAGCGCGGCCAGGTCGGCGTCCTGGTCGAGGAACTCGACGTGCTCGTCGCCCTGCTCGACCAGGGCCAGCACCGCGTCGGCGTCGCCGGCCCGGACCGCCCGGGCGAGCGCCTGGATCTCGGTGGAGAAGCGGTGCACCTCGGTCAGCCGGACCACCCCGCGGTCGGCCGCCGCGCGCTCGTCCGGGTCGAGGTCGGCCAGGTCGGTCGGCACGGCCGCCGCCACCCCGTCGGCGACGACGGCGCCGGGTGGTGCCGGCCGCTGCACCAGGTCGCCGAGCACCGCCCCCGCCTCCACCGACGCGAGCTGGTCGGGGTCGCCGACCAGCACGAGCCGGGCGTCCGGACGCAGGGCGTCGACGAGCCTCGCCATCATCGTCAGCGACACCATCGAGGCCTCGTCGACGACGACCACGTCGAAGGGCAGCCGGTTGTCGCGGTCGTGGCGGAAGCGGGAGCGGGAGCCGGGCTTCGAGCCGAGCAGCCGGTGCAAGGTGCGCGCCTCGAGGGTGCCGAGCCGGTCGCGGTCGGCGGGGTCGAACCGCTCGGAAGCGTGCCGGGCGGCGAAGGTCAGCCGGCTGGCCGCGACCGCGGTGGGCGCGGCCAGCGCCACGCGCAGCGCGCCGTCGCCCTGGTCCTGGAGCAGCGCCAGCAGCTTGGCGACCGTGGTGGTCTTGCCCGTGCCCGGACCGCCGGCCAGCACGCTGACCCACCGGTGCGCGGCGACCGCGGCAGCCAGCCGTTGCCGGTCGGCGCCCGCACCCGGGAAGAGCCGCGCCAGCGCGGCGCCGAGCCGCTGCTCGTCGACGGCCGGGAGGGGCCGGAGCGCCGCCTCGTCGAGCACCTCGGCGATCCGCTGCTCCTGTCGCCAGTAGCGGTCGAGGTAGACCGTGCTGCCGGTCAGCCGCAGCGGCAGCGACGGGTCACCGTCGGGGCCGACCGCGACGAGGGGACTCGCCACCAGGGCGGCCGTCCACGCGTCCGGGGCGGGCCACGCCAACGCGTCGAGCTCCTCGGCCGTGACGTCCTCCACGGCGGTCGTGGCCCGGGCGGTGGCCAGGTCGAGGCAGACGGAGCCACCGCGCAGGGCCCGGACGGCGAGCGCCGCGGCGAGCAGCACCCGGTCGTCGGACTCGCCACCGAGCCGGGCCAGCCGGGTCGCGACATGGACGTCGGCCGCCGCCAGGACACCGGCCTCGTTGAAGGCGGCGAGCAGTCCCGTGGCGCGCCGTACGAGCTGGACGTCGGTCATCGCCGCGCCTCCCGCCAGCAGGTCGGACAGGTCGGTGACGAGGACGGCCGGCGGCGACCAGGCGAACACCCCGCTGGGCATGCCGGCGACGACCGGGCTGTCGGGTCCGCACATCCCGCGGAGGAAGAGGTAGAGCACGCCACCGAGGTGCGTCCCGGGGTCGTAGCCGGGCTGCCGCCAGCGCAGGTAGCGGTGCAGGGCGACGGAGTAGAGCAGCGCCTGGAGCGGGTAGTGCGCCTCACGCATCGCGCGTGCCATCCGGTCGGGCGTGTAGTCGGCCGAGGTGACGGTCTCCCCGCCCAGCCAGTTGGTCTTGTAGTCGACGACGACGTAGCGGGGCGTCCCGTCTGCGCGCACCCGGAGCACCAGGTCGATGCTGCCGTTGAGGAAGCCGCGCAGCCGGCGGTCGGCCAGCTCGGGGATGTCCAGGTCGTCGGCGTACGCCGCGAGCGGGTCGTCGGAGGGCAGGTGGCGACGCAGGAGCGCCGCGATGCCGGAGACCTGGGCGACGCCGACCGGGCGGTCTCCCCCGGCCAGCGGCAGCTCGAAGTCGAGCTCGTCGAGCCGGTCGGAGGCCGCCACGTCCGCGAGTCGCAGCCCCCCGGCCAGCGGGCCGAGTGGGGTCTGGAGGGAGGGGACCAGCGCGTCGGCGAACGCGCCCGCGTCGACGCCGGTCGCGTGGAACACGCCGGCCCGCTCCGCCTCCGCCGCCAGCTGGCCGCGGAGATCCGGGGCGGTGAAGTCGGTGTTCTCCAGCAGCGCGTGCACGAGCGTGCCGAAGGCCGCGCCCTTCGGCAGGTCGGCCATCGGCGACGGCATCCCCTCCTCGGCGGCGGAGGGCGTCGTCGCTGCCGCCGGCACCTCCGGCTCGTCGACGGTGCCGGGTGTCTCCGCCTCGCTGGTCACCCCGGCGGCCGGCTGCTCGTGCAGCCCGGCGGTGAGACCGGAGTAGGACGTGCGGGTCCAGGCCAGGTCGAGGACCCGGTCGAAGGCGCGCACCGCGAGGGAGGGGTACGTCGGAGCGGGCGGCTGCCACGGCCGGGTGTCGGCGTAGGCGGACTCGACGCCGATCGTCCCGCCCGAGCCGGCGGCGAGCTCGTCGAGCCGGCGGCGGACGAAGTCGTCGGAGCCGACCGTGACCTGCTCGGGCAGCATCCCCTCGGGCGACCGGTCGGCGAACAGCAGCCGGTGCAGCGGCCCGTTGCGGGTGTTGCTCGTCGGCGCCCAGTGCGTGACCACGTGCGCGGAGGCGCGGGTCAGCGCGACGTAGGCGAGCCGCAGCGACTCCCCCGCGTCCTCGCTCGCGTGCACCGCCCGCCGGGCGGCGTACCCCTCGCCCTCGGGACCGCCCACGTCGAGCACCCGCACCCCGCCGGGGTCGTGCAGGGTCAGCGGGTCCGGGGTGCGCGGCACGAACCGGTCCCACAGGAACGGTGCGTAGACGACCGGGAACTCCAGGCCCTTGCTGCGGTGCACGGTGATCACCTGCACGGACTCGGCGTCGGACTCGAGGCGCCGGCTGCGCTCCTCGGTCTGGTCGGCGGCGGCCTCGGCCATCCGGTGCTGGAGCCAGCCGACCATCGAGGCGACGCCGAAGCGGCCCTCGGTGGCGGCCTGGTGGAGCACCTGCCCGATGTGCCGCAGGTCGGTGAGCCGCCGCTCGCCCTGCTCCTGGCCGAGCAGCCGCGCGACCATCCGCTGGCTCGCCGCCTCGAGCAGCGCCGCGACCCCGCGTCGGGCCAGCAGCTCGCCCCACTCGTGCAGGGTCACGCTGAGCTCGTCGAGCGCGGTGTCGTCGTCGACGGCGAGCTGCTCGGGGGTCCAGCCGAGGAAGTCGGTCAGCGCCGCCGCCCGGGCCAGCCCGGTGCGCTGCGGCTGCTCGAGCGCGCTGAGCAGGGCGAGCCAGTCCTGCGCCGCCGCGGACAGGAACACGCTCGACGTGCCGGTCAGCACCACCGGCACCCGCGCGGCCTGCAGGGCGTCGCGGACGTAGCCGGCCTCCTTGTTCGTGTGCACGAGCACGGCGACGTCCCCGGGTCGGACCGGCCGATCCGTCTCGCCGGACTGCAGCCGGGCCGGGCCGGAGAGCAGCCCGACGATGTCGGCGGCGACGTCGCGGGCGACGTACGGCCGGACCGCGTCGACCTTGAGGAGCGCGTCCTGGCCGGGCGTCACCGCCTCCCGCTCCACCACCCGGATCCGCAACGGCGCACCGGCCCCGGTGAGCCCGCGCCGGCTGCGCGCCGCCTCGACCGGGTGGACGGTGATCCGCTCGTCGCCGAGTGCGGCGCCGTCGAGGAGGTGCCCCAGCGCCTGCAGCAGCGGCGCGTCGCTGCGCCAGTTGGTGCCGAGCGTCGCGCTGTCGCTGCCGGACCCGGTGGCACGCAGGTAGGTGACCACGTCGGCGCCGCGGAACGCGTAGATCGCCTGCTTGGGGTCGCCGATCAGCACGAGCGTGCGGTGACCGTGGAACGTGCTCTCGAGGATCTCCCACTGCACCGGGTCGGTGTCCTGGAACTCGTCGACCATCACCACCCGGTAGCGGCTGCGCACCCGGGCCTGGGCCGCCGCCCCGGTCGCAGGGTCGACCAGCGCGTCGCGCAGGTGCACGAGCAGGTCGTCGTAGTCCATCAGCCGCCGGCTGCGCTTGCGGTCCTCCACCTGGCTGCGGGTGGCCTCGGCCAGCCGCCGGCGCACGTCGGCGACGGAGTCCCGGGCGGCCCCGACCGGCTCCAGCCGGGCCTGCCGGTCACCGACGGCCGCGTTGGCGAGCTTGGTGGCCGCGGCCAGGTCGAACGGCGGGGCGGGCGAGGCCGGGCCGGCGTACATCCGCAGGTAGAGGTCGCGCACCACCTCGGCCGTCACGTCGGCCGTGGACTCGGTGAACGTCAGGTCGGGGTCGACGTCGGCCGCCACGCCGAGCCCGGCCAGCATCTGCAGGCAGAACCCGTGCGTGGTCGCGATCGTCGCGGCGTCGAACTCGGCCACCGCGGTCGCCAGCCGGCCCCGGCGTACGGCGACCTCGGTGTCCGACCCGGTGGCCAGCAGCACCAGGACCGGGTCGTCGGAGCTGCGCGCGGCCGCGGGGTCGGCGAGCGCCGCCGCGGTCGTGACGAACCGCTCTCGCACCCGCTCACGGAGCTCGACCGTCGCCGCCCGCCCGAAGGTGACCAGCATCAGCTCGTCGATCCGCGCCGTGCCCTCGGCGACGTAGCGGGCCGCAAGAGTGGCGATGGTGTGCGTCTTGCCGGTGCCGGCACTCGCCTCCAGCACGGTGGTGCCCGTGGGCAGGTCGCCGCACGGGTCGAACACCCGGCTGGTCGAGCGGGCCGTCGACCGGGTGGTCGAGCTGGTCGGGACCATCAGAACATCCCCTCGTGGTCGAGGAGCGGGTCCCACACCTGGCGGGCCAGCTGCCCGAACCGGTGCGGCTCGTCGTCGAACGGCTCCCCCGCCACCGCCCGCTGCCCGAGCAGGTCGCGGAGCCTGGCGTCGCCCCAGACCCGGCGGTGCTCGGCGTCGTCGAAGTCCCCGATCTCCCGGCCGTCGCCGAGGGCGCGTCGCCACTCGGTGGCCGCCTTCGCGACGGCACCGGCGGGTGGGGAGCCGGCCCGGCGGCGCTCGGCGTAGAGGCAGGACGTCTTCGGCGTCAGCGGCAGGGGCTCGCACAGCCCGCGCCGGTAGACCCCGACCAGCGTGGTCAGGATGGCGACCGCGTCCTCCTGCGTCGGTGGGACCAGGCCGGCCATCGCCGGCCCGTCGTTGCCGCGCCCGACCGTGGCCGCGCGCCAGTCCCGCCCCGGACGGCCGGCGACCAGCGCGAGGAGCTGCACCCAGGCGCGGACGCGGTGCTTCGCGCCGAGGCGGGAGTACTCGACGCGCACGATCCGGTCGTCGTGCACGCCGGGGACCGTGCCGGCCAGCCGGCTGCCGTCGGGCAGGTCGACGGTGACGTCGAGCGCCTCGGCGTGGCCGGAGCGGAGCCCGGCCGTCTTGGTGACCAGGTGCTCGACGTTGCGGGCCAGCGGCGACACGACGCTGTCGCCCAGCGCGCCCGGCGGGAGCTCGCCGCGCAGCCGCTCGGCGCGGACCGCCTGCTCGCGGCCGACCCCGGACAGCCCGGCCCGCAGCAGCCGGTCGCCGACGCCCCAGTCCGCGAGGCCCTTGACCTCGACCGGGATCGCGTCGTCGGTCTCCTCACCCTCGTCGACGGTGGTCAGCCCGAGCCGCTGCCGCAGGAAACCGCGGACCGGGTGCTCGAGGAACCGCACCAGGTCGTCGAGCTCGACCGCCGGCTCGTCGCGGGCGGGCAGCGGGCCGGGGAGGAACGCGCCGCGCGCGACCCGCGGCTCCAGCAGAGCCGCGGCGCCGGAGCGGGCCGCCCGGTCGAAGCTGAACGGCCCCGGCTCCCCGAGCGCGTCGGCGACGAAGTTGCGCGCGTCGAACGGCTGCAGCGGGTGTCGCACCACGACGTCCGGCAGCAGGTCGAGCAGCTCGCCCAGGGGCACCGCCGGGGGCCGCTCGGCGCCGGTCCGCTCGTCTGCGCCGGTGTAGAGCACGACCAGACGCTCTTCGGCGGCCAGGACGGCGTCGAGGAACAGCTGCCGGTCCTCCGAGCGCGGGTCGCGCTCGCCGACCCGCGGAGCGCGGGCGAGCACGTCGTCACCGTCGACGTGCGTCTGCCGCGGGAACACGCCGTCGTCCAGGCCGAGCAGGCACACGACCCGGTGCGGCACCGACCGCATCGGCACCATCGTGCACATGGTCAGGTGGCCGGTGCGGAAGTTCGCCCGCGTCGGCCGACCACGCAGCCGGTGCGCCAGCAGGGCGCGCGCGTCGGACAGGCCCAGCCGCACGACGTCCGCGCGGTCTCCTGCTGCGTCGAGCGCCTCGGCCAGCTGGCGCCGGGCCTCCGCCACCTGCCACTCGTCCTGCGGTGGCACCGCGGTGAGGTCGTCGACGGCCTGCACCAGCGCGTCGACCCAGGACGTCAGCGTCTGCTGGCGCTGGAGCGAGGCGACGGCCAGGCCGAGCCGGTCGACCAGCTCCGCGAACCGTCCGGCCAGGTCGACGTCGTTGCTCTCCACGTCGTCGAGCGGCAGCGCGAGGCCGACGGTGCGGAGGCCGTCCTCGTCCATGGTCGCCCCGACGAGGAGCCGGTCGAGGCCGGTCTGCCAGGTGTTCTGCCGCACGCCTTGGAGGTGGTACGGCGCGCGGGACTCGGCGTCGAGCCCCCACCGGACACCGGAGCGGCGCACCCAGTCGCCGACCAGCTCCAGGGCGTCGTCGTCGAGCCCGAACCGGGTCCGCACCGGCGGCATCGCGGCCAGGTCGAGCACCTCGGAGGCGGTGAGCCGCGCGTCGGCGAGGTCGAGCAGCCGGGCCACCACCGCGAGCACCGGGTTGGTCTGCCGCAGCGACCGGTCGGCCAGCCGGACCCGCAGCGCGTGCCCGGGGTGGGCCTCCCCCGCCTCGTCGTCGAGGCCTCCGAAAGCCGCCGCGACGAGGGGGGCGTAGGACTCGATGTCCGGGCACATCACCACGATGTCGCGCGGCTCGAGGGTGGGGTCGTCGGCGAGCAGGCCGAGCAGCACCTCGCGCAGCACCTCCACCTGCCGCTGTCGCCCGTGGCAGGCGTGCACCTGCACAGAACGGTCCGAGGTCGCCGCCGGCCTCGGGGCGCGGTCCTCCCGGATGTCCTGCTGCAGCCGGCCGAGCACGGTGTCGGCCGGCACCTCGCCACCGTCGTGGGTGCTCTCGCCGGCCGGCAGCCGCAGCTGCAGCTCCCGCGCGTCGCGGGCACACGACCGCAGCAGCGGGTGGACCGGCAGGTCCGCCGTCCGGTCGTCGCGTCGCGACGCGGCCGTGGCCCCGCGCTCGGTGACCCGCTCCCACAACGCCCGCGACGGGTGCGGCAGCCACAGGTGCACGTCGCGGTGCGCGGCCAAGGCGTCGAGGACCGTGAGCTGCTCGGTGGTCATCCGGGTCGGACCGAACACCGACAGCCGCGCCGGGAGGTCCACGTCGTCGGGCGCCGAACGGAGCCGGTCGCAGGCCGGGTCGAGCCGCTCGGCGGGGCTCTCCGTGCCGATCGCGGCGCGCACCCGTCGCCACAGCTCGGCCTGCCACAGCAGGTCGTCGTCGAGCTCGACGTCCGGACCCGCGGTGTCACGACCGGCCGCCCAGTCGCGCAGCATGACCGGCCGCTGCGCGCCGTACCCGGTGAACAGCGCGGCGAGCCTCTGCCCCACCGCCACCCGCCGGCCCTGGTCGGTCTGCCCGTCGAGGAGACCGAGGTGCCGACCGAGGGTCACGCACCACGGCTCCGCGGCGCAGCGGTCCATGACGTCGAGCAGCACCCACGCCAGCCGGTGCTCGGCCCAGGGGTCGTCACGCGGGTCGACTCCGGTGCCCACGGCGAGCGCGTCCGCCACGACGCGCGCCGGGGACGGGAACAGCACGTTGGCGCACACGCCGTCGCCGCTCGACGTACCCAACCGCGCCGCCAGCGTCTGGGTGATCCACCGCTCGACGCCCTTGGACGGCACCGCGACGAGGTCCGGGGTGAACGGGTCGTCGGGAGGCGTGGCCAGCAGCGCACCCAGCCCGCGCACCAGCGCGTCCGCGCGCTCGGCGCGGTGGATGTGCAGCGTCATGGACCGTCCCCTCAGGCGCCACCTCGACGCCGGGCACGACCCTAGGTCATGGCCCGGACAGTTTCCGCGACTTGCACTAATGCGTTAGTCACGACTAACGTATTTCCGTGACCGACGCCTTCTCCGCTGCTGCCGAGCCGAACCGGCGACGCATCCTGCAGCTGCTGGCGTCACAGCCGCGGACCGTCAGCGACATCGCCGGCGAGTTCACGGTGACCCGGTCGGCGATCTCCCAGCACCTGCTGGTGCTCGCCGAGGCGGGTCTGGTGGAGGCGGAGAAGATCGGCCGCCAGCGGATGTACCGCGTGCGCCCCTCGGGCCTGCACAAGCTGCAGGCCGAGATCGACCGGTTCTGGACCAACGAGCTGGACCTGCTCGTCGCCGACGCGCAGCAACTGAGGAGTGAGAAATGAGCTTCACCAAGTCCGTGACCCTTCCCGTCTCGCCGGACGAGGCCTTCGCGCTGGTCACCCAGCCCGACCGGCTGCGGCGCTGGCAGACGGTGTCGGCGTACGTCGACCTGCGCGCGGGTGGCGCGTACCGCTGGACGGTCACGCCCGGCCACGTCGCCGGCGGCACGTTCCGCGAGGTCGAGCCCGGCAAGCGCGTCGTGTTCGGCTGGGGATGGGAGGGCAACGACGACCTCAAGCCCGACGCCTCGACCGTGACCGTGACCGTCGAGCCCGACGGCGACGGCTCGAAGGTCACCCTCGTCCACGAGGGCCTCGACGAGCTGCAGGCCGCCAGCCACGCCGAGGGCTGGAACCACTACCTCGAGCGCCTCGTCAAGCTCGCCACCACCGGCGACGCCGGCCAGGACGAGTGGGCCTGGGCCCCCGAGAACCTCACCCCGGTCACGGCCGCCGAGGCCGCGCTCGCGGTGATCCAGCCGATGCTGCGCAACCTCACCGCCGAGGACCGGCCGAAGCAGACCCCGTGCGCGGACTTCACCTGCCACGAGCTCGCGGAGCACATGTTCGGCTCGCTCGTCCAGCTCGGCGCGATGGCCGGCGCGACCGTGGTGAACCCCGAGGAGGGCTCGCTCGAGAACCGCATCTCCGTGATGGCCGCGCAGGCCATCGACGCGTGGCGTGCGGTCGACCTCGACGGCACCGTCCCCGGGCCCGGCGGCTCGGAGCTGCCCGCGGCCTTCGCGGCGAGCATCCTGCCGATCGAGATCCTGCTGCACGGCTGGGACATGGCCCAGGGCAGCGGCCAGACCCTGCACGTGTCGGACGAGCTCGTGGCCTACGTGCGCACGCTGGCCGAGTCCGTCGTACCCGGCGGGCGTGGTCGTGGCTCGTTCGAGGACGAGGTCACCCCGGCCCCCGACGCGAGCCCGCTCGACCAGCTCGCGGCGTTCGCCGGGCGCACCCCCGTCGCCGCCTGAGACACCCACCCCGCGCGGGCGCGTGGGGTGGCCTCGTGGCGTCGTGCGAGCCCTGTCATAAGTTGGTCGTATGCCGGACTGGAACCTCGTCACCCGTCAGCACGTGCTCGCCGCGATCGCGGAGTGCGACCAGCTGGGGTCGCGCGAGTTCCTGGCGCGCTACCACTTCGGTCGCGCCCCCGCCTACACCCTCTGGCACGGCGGTCAGGAGTACGACTCGAAGGCCATCCTCGGCGTCGCCTACCTGCACGCGACCGGCCGGGCCGCGACCTCCGACGAGTTCTCCGGCGGCAAGGACGGCGCCGCCGGCGTCCTCGCCGAGCGCGGGTTCGACATCGTGGTCGACGAGGAGCTGGCCGCCACCGAGGCGCCCCGCAGGGCCGCCCCCGCCAGGTCGCGTCGCTCGGCCCCCGAGCCGCAGGTGAAGATCTGCCCGCGCTGCTTCATGGCCCTGCCCGCCACCGGCGTCTGCGACAACTGCGACTGACGGACGCTGGGTGCCGCAGCGACTACCGCGCCTCGCAGGCGATGCGGTCGCCGTCGCGGTCGCTCTTCCTGTTCGCGTAGTAGAGCGCGTTGCTGCGCTTGAAGTTCGTGACCGGCGTGCTGCTGGTCCTGTCGTGCGCGCCGTACTTGCCGACGCCGTGCGGGTAGACCCGGTGCATGGCGGTGCAGTTGGCGAACTCGCGAGCGGTGGCGTCCGCGGCGCCCGATCCGGTCGTGACGACACAGGTGGCGGCGACCGCCACCAGGACAGCCTTGAGCGCGTGCTTCATTCGTGACCCCCCGTGGGTGTGTGTGCTGGAGCCAACCATTCTGCGTCCGTGTCTCGGCGGCGTCTGGCGAACGCGCCACTTCGTGCGCCGACATCCCCCGACAAATCCCGGCTGCCTCCAACGGGCTCGCCCGGGCTCGCTATGGCTGCTGGACGCACCCCGTTGACACGATCCGGAGAGGTCGAGCCGGGAGGTTGCGATGACGGACACGGCGATGGTCGAACGACGGATGCTCCTGCGCGGCGCGGGCGTCGCCGGCGCGACGCTGGTCGGTGTGGCAGCGGCCGCGGCTCCCGCCTCCGCGAACAGCGAGGGTCACGACGTCCTCGGCGCCTGGTTCGTCACGCACACCGACGAGCCGCCGAGCGAGACGGACCCGGGCACCAGCGTGGTCGGCTTCGGCTCGGGAGGCCTGATGACCACCCAGGACCTGTACCCGATCGGCGCCGCGGGCATCGGCACCTGGGAGCCCGACGGCGGCGACGACTTCAAGGGGAAGTTCTGGACCGGGTTCCCCGGCCCGGACAACGGGCCCGGTGGGTTCATCAAGATCTCCGTGCACGGCAGCGTCGACGGCGACAGGATCAAGGGCCGCTACCACGGCTGGGTGTACGTCGCCGCCACGATGGCCCTCGAGGGCGAGTTCAAGGGCAGGTTCAAGGGCAAGCGCGTCGAGGTCTGACCCTGCGTTCGGCGCGGCGTCAGCGCGCCGGGGCGATGTGCGCGTCCGGCCCCGGGAAGCTGAGTCCCTCGTGCCCGTCGGCCCAGCGGACGAGGTACGGCGGCGCACCCTGCTCCCCGTGCACCTCGAGGATCTCGCCCTCGCGGCGCGGTTGGTCCACCGTCCTGCTCTCGACGACCAGGTGGTCTCCCACGTTCGCGTGCATGTGACAACCCCTTCCACCGACACGATCCACGATGCACCCACCTCGGCCCCGGGACAACCGTCATTCGGACCAGTCGTGCGCACACTGGTGACATGCCGGCCTTCTCAGTCTGTCTGCTGCTCGACGAGCGCGCGGACCGCGCCGTACGCGGGCTGTGGCACCGGCTCGAGGGCGACGGGGTGCGCACGCTCGCCACGCACACGCACGGCCGCCACGTCCCGCACGTCACGCTGGCATCGCTCGGCTGTCCCGACCTCGACGTCGTACGGCGCGCCCTGGTCGGCGTCTCGCGGCCGGCGTTCGAGGTCACCTTCGACGCGCTCGGCCTGTTCACGCGCAGCCGTTGCTGGCTGCTGCCGACGGCCACGCTCGACCTGCTGCACCACCAGGCCTCGGTGGCGGCCGCGCTGAACGGGCACGAGGTGCACCGGCACTACCGGCCGGGCTCGTGGCAGCCGCACCTGACCCTGGCGCCGCGGATGCCCGCGGAGTCTCTGCCGCAGGTCGCGTCCCGGGTCTACGAGGTGCTGCCGCTCCCGGCCCGGCTGCATCGCCTGGTCGTCGTCGACACCAGCACCGGGACGGTGCACGACCTCAGCTCGTCGGCAGCCCCAGCAGGAGGAACGTCTCGACCGGGTCCGCCTTCCCCTTGAGCGTGAGCGCTCCGAGCGGGCTGGTGACCGCACCCGGCAGGTCGGCCAGGGTGGACGGGCCGATCGCGACACCGCCGGCCGGCGCCTTGCCCTCGATCCGGGACGCGGTGTTCACCGTGTCGCCGATGACCGTGTGCGTGCGGCCGCCGTCGGTGCCGAGCACGCTGACCGTCGCCGGCCCGCTGTTGATGCCGACCCGGAACCGCGGCCACTCCGGGTGCCGGTCGGCCACCCGGCCGGTCGCGGCCTGCATCGCGAGCCCCGCCGCGGCTGCCCGACGGGCGTGGTCCGGCTGGTCGCCGCGTTTGTTGAAGGTGACCATCAGCGCGTCCCCGATGATCCGGTCCACGTCGCCGCCGTACGGCTGCACCACTGCCGGCACCGCGGCCTCGAAGTACTCGTTGAGCATCGCGGTCACCTCCTCCGGCCGGTGCGCCTCGGAGAACGTCGTGAAGCCCTGCAGGTCCGCGAACAGCACGCTCATGTGCCGGTTGCCCGCCCGGGTGTCGTGCAGGTACAGGTCCGCGAACCGCTCCTCGTGCCACGACGTCCGGGCGCCGACCGCGACGAGAGCGAACGCCGCGAGCATCAGCACGTGCCACTCCCACCAGGACAGGTGCCAGTTGCGGGCGAACGCGATCGCCACC
Source organism: uncultured Actinomycetota bacterium (assembly GCA_963827435.1). GTDB lineage: Bacteria > Actinomycetota > Actinomycetes > Propionibacteriales > Nocardioidaceae > Nocardioides_B. Next base: position 34,292 of record CAWHAU010000017.1, on the reverse strand, counting down.
AATGCCTCGGCCAGCAGCAGGAACGCCGCCATCATCGCCACCAGCATCGGCGCGCGGCGGCGACGCCACAGCACGAGGTAGCGCCACGCGGCGTAGCCGTAGAACACGATCGCCGGCACCGCCAGCAGCCCGGGCAGCCGCTCGACCTTGGCGATGTCACCCGCCAGCGGCGGCAGCTCCCCCAGCGACAGCACCGCCCAGAGCACCATCATGGCGAGCAGCACGAAGCGAAGCTGTCGACCGAGCCGGACCGCCGCCACGGCTCGGTCGCCTGAGAGGTCCGCGGTCGACCAGGCGGCGAGCACCGAGCCGAGGGCGAGCCCGACCGGGGTCGCGACCACGAATCCGGGGTTGGGCACGGCGAGCAGCACGCCGGGTGTCGCCAGCGCGTGCAGGGCGAGGAACCCGGCGGAGGACAGGAACGCCAGCGACACGAACAGGACCCGCGCGTCGCCCCGTCGTACGGCGGCCGCGCCGGTGGCGTAGGCGAGGGCCGACGACACCACCGCCGTGCCGAGCACCAGCCAGAAGTGCGACGGGTGGTGCTCCCAGTGCAGGTCGGCCCCGGGACGCGCGAGCAGCAGCCCGAGTCCGGCCAACGGCAGCGCGAGCGCGACCGCCGTACCCACGTACCGTGCCGAGGACCGAGTGTCAGTCATGGCTCACCGTCGCGAAGTACTGGTGCAGCTGGGACACGACGACCGAGCCCTCCCCGACGGCCGAGGCGACCCGCTTCACCGACCCGGCGCGCACGTCGCCGACGGCGAAGACACCGGGCACCGTGGTCTCGTACGGGTGCGGCTTCCGCTCGATCATCCAGCCGTGCCCGGCGGCGTCGGCGCCGGTCAGCACGAACCCGTGCTTGTCGCGCTCGACCGCCTCCGGCAGCCAGTCGGTGCGCGGCTCCGCGCCGATCATCACGAACATCCCGTCCGCTCGCACGGTGTCTTCCGTGCCGCTGGTGTTGTCGCGCAGCACCACCCGCTCGAGCCGGCCGTCGCCCTCCCCGGCGACCACCTCGGTCGTGGTGCGCACCTCCACGCGCGCGTCCGCGTCGATCGCGCCGACCAGGTAGGCCGACATGCTCTCCCCCAGCCCCTCGCCGCGGATCACGACGGTCACGCGCTCGCAGTAGCGGGCCAGGTGCAGCGCGGCCTGCCCGGCGGAGTTGCCGCCGCCGACGACGACCGCGTGCAGACCGGTGAGCGCGTGCGCGGCGGTGACGTTGGCGCCGTAGTAGACGCCCTTCCCCGACAGCGCCTCCAGGCTCTCGACCCCGAGCCGCCGGTAGGACACCCCGGTCGACACGACGACGGCCTTGGCGCGGACGGTGCCGACGCCGGCGACGTGCGCGACGAACAGGCGGCCCTCGCGGGTGAGCTGGTCGACCTCGCGCATCAGCACGAAGTGCGCGCCGAACACCCAGGCCTGCTGGTAGCCGCGCTGGGCGAGCTCGGCACCGCTGATCCCGCGGGAGAAGCCGAGATAGTTGCGGATCAGTGAGCTGGACCCCGCCTGCCCGCCGATCGACTCCTTCTCCACGACCAGGGTGGTCAGGCCCTCGGACGACCCGTACACCGCGGTGGCGAGGCCCGCCGGGCCTCCCCCGACGACGAGCACGTCGAACTCCCGCTCGTCCTCACCCAGCGTGGTCGGCACGCCCCACGCCTCGACCACCTCGGCGTCGGTCGGGTCGACGAGGGTCTTGCCGGCCAGCGCCGGCATCCACACCGCCACCTCGGCGCGGTTCGAACCGGTCCGGTCGAGCACCTCGCGGCCGAGGTCGGAGTCACGGTCGCGGAACGCGTGCGGCACGCCGTTGCGGGTGAGCAGGCTGCTGATCGCGTACGCCCGGACCGACCGCGGCTCGGCCACCACCACGACCTCACGGAGGTTCGACACCGCGCTGCGCGACCACTCCTGCACGAACTCCGCGACGGTGCGGTGGAACAGCTCGTCGCGCTGGATCCACGGCTTGAGCACGTAGTAGTTGATGTGCCCGACCGCCATCGCGTGCAGGATCGCCTGCGCCGACGCACGGTCCGCCCAGGCGCCCCAGTCGACGAGCAGCGCCCGCCGCGCGTCGGGGTGCAGGCGTCGTACCAGGTCGAAGAGCGCGGCCCGCTCGTCGTCCGGGAAGGAGTCGTCCACCAGGACGACCGCCACCAGGTCCTCACGGACATGAGCCCCCTCGAGCAGCCGGCGCGCGTCCGCCACGCCCAGCTCGCCGCGGACCCGGAAGTCACCGCCGAACGACCGCTGCAGCTCGGTCTCGATCCGGTCCAGCTGCGCGGGGTCCGCATCGACCGCCAGCAGCAGCGGGCGGCCGGGCGGGACGGGAGTCGGCACGTTCCGAGGCTAGGGAGCGGCGGCTCGGGCCGCACCGGGGATGAGTCCCCGCAAACACGAAGAACCCGTGGCAGACCGGAAGTAAAAACTGAACTGGCGAGGTCCGCTGTCCGTTCGGTCCGATTTTCCCGATTCCGCACACTCGCGCGATCGGACGGTCACACACTGACGAACATCCGCACCACGGACCGGTGCGGTTGGACATCGCCGGCAGTGTCTCGGGGCAGGTCGTCCGCTACGCGCTCGCGCGAGACGGCGGCCCTGCGTCGGCACGACACCCGTTGGGGGAGACATGTTGACGACAGAGAACGCGGACTCGACGCCCGAGACCACCGAGCCCAGCAGCACCGGGGCGGTCGCTCGCCTGCTGGAGATCGCCGCACGCAACGCGGACGAGCTGCTCGCCGAGTCCAAGGCCGAGGCCGAGTCGATGGTGGCCACCGCCCAGGCCGAAGCCGACCAGCTCACGGCGGCGGCGCAGGCCGAGGCGGACCAGGTCACCGCGTCCGCCCGCGCGGAGGCGGACCAGACGCTGGCCGAGGCCCGCACCGAGTCCGAGCGGGTGCACGCCGAGCTGGAGAGGTCCCGGACCGACCAGATCGCCGAGCTGAACCGGCACCGCACCACGGTCCTCTCCGAGGTGACGGCGCGGCAGACGGCCCTGGAGGCCGAGGTCCGTCGCCTGGAGCAGCTCGAGGCGGACCACCGCGACCGGATGCGCAGCTACCTCACGCAGCAGCTCGAACAGCTGGAGCCGCAGACCGGGGAATGACCAGCGGCGCTGGTTGAGGTGCGAGCCTGCGAGCCCGGGCACCTCAACCGGCGCGGAGGAGCAACCTCAGCGCGAGCGCGGGCCCGCCGAGAAGGACGCGGCGCTGTGCGAGCGCGAGCCGCTGCTGCTGCCAGCGCGTGCCTTGCGCGCGGGTGCACCCGACGACGAGCCGGTCGAGCCGGCCGACGTGCGTGCACCCGAGCCCTTGCCGCGCGAACGCGGCTGCTCGCCCTGACCGGAACCGCCGCGGCTGCCGCCGGTGCGACGGCTGCGGTTGCGACCGCCGCCCCCCGCCGGCCGGCGCCTGGCCGCGACCACGCGACGGGCGCGGCTCGGCGGACTCCGTGACGATGTCGATCGGCGCGAGCACCTTCCGCTCCCCCGGCGCGATGGTCGTCAGGAGCGGGTGGCCCAGGGTGACCTTCGTGGTGGTGGGCTTGATGCCGGCCTTGCGGGTGAGGTCGCGTACGTCGGCCTGCTGGCCGTCGACCATGACGGTGACGACCGTGCCCGAGGCGCCGGCGCGCGCCGTACGCCCGGAGCGGTGCAGGTACGCCTTGTGCTCCGAGGGCGGGTCCGCGTGCACGACCAGGCCGACGTCGTCGACGTGGATGCCGCGGGCGGCGATGTCGGTGGCGACGAGCGTGGTCGCCTTGCCGGAGGAGAACGCGTCGAGCGCGCGGGTGCGGGCGTTCTGGGACAGGTTGCCGTGCAGCTCGACCGCGGGCACGCCGCGCTGGTTGAGCTGGCGGGCCAGCACCTTGGCGCCGCGCTTGGTGCGGGTGAACAGCACGGTCCGGCCCGGCGCAGCGGCCAGGTCGGTGATCACGTCGAGGCGTCCGTTGCGGTCCACGTGCAGCACGTGGTGGGTCATCGACGACACCGGCGACTGCGCGGTGTCGACGCTGTGCACGACCGGCGCGTCGAGGTAGCGGCGCACGAGCACGTCGACGCCGGCGTCGAGTGTCGCGGAGAACAGCAGTCGCTGGCCCTTGCGCGGCGTCTTGTCCATGATCCGCTTCACGCCGGGCAGGAAGCCGAGGTCGGCCATGTGGTCGGCCTCGTCGAGCACGGTCACCGCGACCGCGGAGAGGTCGACGTTCCCGGAGCGCAGGTGGTCCTCGAGTCGACCCGGGCAGGCGACGACGATGTCGACGCCGCGGCCGAGCGCCTGCACCTGCGGGCCGGGCTTCACGCCGCCGTACACCGTCAGGGTGCGCAGGCCGGCCGCCTTCGCCAGGGGCGCCAGCGCGGCGTCGATCTGGTTCACCAGCTCCCGGGTGGGCGCCAGGATGAGCCCGCGCGGGCGGCGGGCCTGGGTGCGGCCACCGGCGGCGGCGAGGCGGGCCACCAGCGGCAGCAGGAAGGCGTAGGTCTTGCCGGAGCCGGTGCGGCCACGGCCGAGCACGTCGCGGCCGGCCAGCGAGTCCGGCAGCGTGGCGGACTGGATCGGGAACGCGGTGGTGATGCCCTGCGCGGACATCTGGTCGACCAGCATCGCCGGGACACCGAGGTCGGCGAAGGTGGGGGTGGACGGGGATGCGACAGCAGAAGAGGGGCGGCGGTCCGCCATAGGGGTGCTCCGTACGAGAGAAAGGGCGTCCTGCCCGGCGCGGGTCGTGCCCGCGGCGCTCGGTAATTGACGCGAGAAGCGGCCCGAGGCAGAACTGATGGGGCCGCTGCGTTCACCGTACGGCACCGGCGGTGATCCGCCCGCATCCGCGCGGGTGAGACGTGTCACCGTGTGGGTACCTCCCGCTCCTACGCTGCCCCGAGGAAAGGATCGACCGTGGCACTCGAACAGCTGGGCACCCCGGAGTCCCCGACGCTCGGCCTGGACACCTTCGGCGACCGGGGCACCGGGCCGGACGGTGAACAGGTCTCGCACGCCGAGGCGATCCGGCAGGTGGTGGCCGAGGGGGTGCTGGCGGACGGGCTCGGCGTCGACTTCTTCGGCGTGGGCGAGCACCACCGCGACGACTTCGCGGTCTCCGCACCGGACATGGTGCTGGCCGCGATCGCCGCGCGCACCGAGCGGATCCGGCTCGGCACCAGCGTCACCGTGCTCAGCTCCGACGAGCCGGTGCGGGTCTTCGAGCGGTTCGCCACCCTCGACGCGATCTCCCGCGGGCGGGCCGAGGTGACGTTGGGCCGCGGCTCGTTCACCGAGTCGTTCCCGCTGTTCGGCTACCGGCTCGAGGACTACGAGGTGCTGTTCGCCGAGAAGCTCGATCTCGTCGCGGAGCTCCTGAAGGAGAAGCCGGTCACCTGGCGCGGCACCATCCGACCGCCGCTGGAGGACCAGCGGGTGTTCCCGCCGACCGAGTCGGGCCGGCTGCCGACCTGGATCGGGGTCGGCGGCACGGCCCAGTCGGTGATCCGGGCGGCCCGCTACGGCCTGCCGCTGGTCATCGCGGTCATCGGGGGGTCACCGGAGCAGTTCGCTCCGCTGGCGGACCTGTACCGCAAGGCGTTGACGGAGTACGGCCACGAGCAGCTGCCGATCAGCATGCACAGCCCCGGCCACGTCGCCGAGACCGACGAGCTCGCCGTCGAGCAGATGTTCCCGCATCAGCGCGACATGTTCACCCGCATCGGGCGCGAGCGCGGCTGGGCGCCGTACACCCGGGAGGCGTTCGACGCCATGTCCGGCCCCACGGGTGCGCTGTTCGTCGGCTCCCCCGAGACGGTGGCGCGCAAGATCGTCTGGGCGGTGCGGACGCTGGGGCTCTCGCGGTTCCAGCTGAAGTACTCCGTCGGCACGCTGCCCAACGAGCAGCGGCTCACCTCGATCCGGTTGTACGGCGAGCAGGTCGTCCCGCGCGTCCGGGAGCTGCTCGCCGCACCGGCCTGACTCTGCTGCGGCTCAGGCCATCTCGGGCACGTGCAGGTGTGCCATCACCAGCTCGAACTCGCGTACCTCCTGCACGCTGGCGTTCATCTCGTTGACGGTGCGCTCCCGCACCGCGTTGGCGCGCTCGCGTGACCGGTCGAGGCCGTTCCGGCTGTCGTAGGCGACCGTGACCAGCGCCCGTCCGGTCGTCCGGTTGACCAGCAGGCTGGCGCTGCAGAATCCCTCGTACTCCTGGATCGCCGGCATGGCGGTCAGCTTGAACACGTCGATCGAGCGGTCGAGGTCGGCGGGGTCGCCCTGGATCCAGGTCGACCGGACGCAGGCGCCGTCGCCGGACGGGTGGTCCCGGTGCATGACCGCGATCTCCCACTCCTCGACCTGGGGCGCTGCCCCGAACATCTCCGCCGCCTTCGCCCGGAGCGGGCTCACCGCGGCCTCGGTCGCGCGCATCGCGTCCTCGGACTCCCAGGCGCTGGTGGCGATGCAGCGGCCGCCGTCGCGGTCGGCCACCACCGACATCCCGATGCAGCCCGGCATGTTCGTCACGGCCCCGAAGACCTCGTCGCGGATGTAGGTCAGACCCTCGTCCAGGGCACCCGGTCGCGTGTCCAGCGTGGTGGTTCGTGCGTGCACGGTGCTCTCCGTTCGCCGTGGCGGCGTCCGGGTGGCGCCGCCGATCCGCTCACGCTGCTCCGCTCGCCGGGCCACTTCAACAGGGGTCCGCAATGTCCGGGCGACGGTCTGAACCGGCCCCGCGTCCTCTTGCCCGGCTACGTCCTGATCGGCCCGATCCGGTCAGGACCCGAGCTCGCGTCGGTGCCGTTCGTAGGTGCGGATCTTGTCGATGACGATCGTCGACAGCGGCGAGTCCAGCTCGCGGTGGTCCCACGCCGTCTCCTTGAGGTCGTCGACCAGCGCCCGCAGGGCGTCGAGCTCGGCCCGCTCCCGTCGGTCGAGCGCCGACGTCGTACCGGCCTGCGTGACGAGGTGGAACACCGCCCAGCACAGGCCGAGGACCACCAGCAGACCTACCAGTCCCGTCGGCGTCAGCATGTCGCCTCACCTCACCTGTCCCGATGATCGTCCAGGCTAGGTCGCCCGGCCGCAGGTTCCCAGCGGCGTACCGTGGAGCCGTGCGCGGCGACCGGGTGGAGATCGTCATCGATGCGGGCGGTGAGGTCCGCACCTACGACATCGTGGCCACCCGCAACGGCCGCCGCGTGGAGATCAACACCAGTCGCGGCATCGTCGAGGTCGTCGAGGTGACCCGCAGCGGGACGCCCGTCCGCAGCGCACGGTTCATGTCGAGCCGGATCCTGGCGCTGGTCGAGCACCCGGCGGTGTCCGGCGACGGCGCCCGAGACGTCAGCCAGAAGTCCTGACCTCTTCCCGCCGTGCGTGGTGCGGCCGCGCATGGTCGGTGCTCTGGTCTAGCGTTGCCCCAGGTCAAGAGCTCCAGCGTCAAGCCCCGGCTTGCTGGACGGCAACCCGCACCGCTGCGGGTGCCCCGGAAGACGACCTGCCGTGGCCCACCGGTCACGGAACAGCGGATCACCGGCCCGGCCGAGGATCCACGCGACCTCGGAGGTCCCCGATGCAGAGCTACCACCCCGGCCACCACCTGCACTTCATCCACGTCCGTCGGCTCACGCTGAGCCCGTGGGGCTGGCGCCCCGGCCTGGTCGACTCGGTCGTCGGCGGCAGCATCGTGGTCGCCTACCTCGACGGGGGCGACGTGACCCTGTGGCACCACGAGCCCGTGGACGATGTGGTCGTGGGACTGCCTGTGCGGGTGCACGAGCAGTACCGCGCACTCGAGGTGGGCCGCACCTGGTACCACGTGAGGGTGACCGGCGGTCTCGGACCGGTCCACGAGCCGGCCGACGCCGTCGAGTGGACGGTCGGGCCCGGCGAGCCCGTCATCGTCGACCTCCGGACCGGTCGCGCCCTGCGCGTCGAGCCGCGGGACTGAAGTCCGAGTCAGACGAGGGACTCCGCGGCGACGACGTGCTGCACCGGGACGTCGTACCGCTCCCGGGCGTCGGCCACGACGCCGTGATGCAGCCAGGTGGACCGGTCCTCCGGGTGGGTGGAGATGACGACGTGGTCGGGGCGGAACTCACGCATCGCCTTGTCCAGCGCCACCAGCGGCCGGTAGTCACCGAGCTCGCCGTCGACGGTGAGCCCCTGGCCACGCAGCGTCGTCAGCGTCTGCTCGAGGCGCTGGCCGGCGCTGCGGGTCGCCGCCTCCCAGACGAACGCCGCCCCTTCCTTCTCCGCGTCGCCGGTGTCGACGGGGTTGGCCGGCACCACGACGAAGTACTCCGCCTGCTCGCTGCCCTCGATCCGGTGCAGCGCCTCGTGGAGTGCGCCGTCCTCGATGGTCTGGTTGGCCAGCACGACGATGCGCTGGGCCCGGCTGGTGTCCTCCAGCTCCTCGGGCCCGACCGAGCCGCCCTGCCAGCGGGTGATGGCGTACAGCACCAGCACCACACCCCAGGACAGCAGGCTCAGCAGCAGCTGCGAGCGGGTGTCGCTCTTCACCCCGAGCTGCACCAGCACCGCGACGATCCCGACCGCCGCGAGGATGGTCAGGAACGGGAACCCCCACATCTTCACCTTCAGCTCGTCCTCGGACGCGCGCCGGCGCAGCACGAACTCCGAGATCGCGATCAGCAGGTAGACGAACAGGATCACCGCACCGGACGAGTTGAGCAGGAACGTGAACACCTTGTCCGGCGAGACGTACGCCGCGATCACGCTCAGGAAGCCGACCACGGTCGAGAACAGGATGGCCCACACCGGCACGCCACGGCTGTTCACGGTGATCAGCCGCATGGGTGCCTCACGGCGTGCGGCGAGCACGAACAGCATGCGGGAGGCGGTGTACAGCCCGGAGTTGAGGCAGGACAGCACCGCGGTCAGCACGACCGCGTTCATGACCTGGTCGGCGTACGGGATGCCCATCTTCGTGAACGCCGCGACGTACGGCGAGGCGCCGAGCTCGTTGTCGTTCCACGGCACGATGCACACCAGCAGGATCATCGACCCGACGAAGAAGGTCGCCACCCGGAGGATCACCGACTGGGTGGCCTTCGCGATCGCCTTCTCGGGGTCGTGGGACTCGGCGGCCGCGACGGTGGCGATCTCTGCCCCGACCATCGAGAACACCACGACGACGATGCTGGAGAAGATCGCGCTGACGCCGTTCGGGAAGAACCCGCCGTGGCTGGTCATGTTGCTGACGTCGAAGCCGTGGTTCGGCCACAGCCCGACGACGTACAGGGTGCCGAGCACCAGGAACGCGATGATCGCGAAGACCTTGATCCCGGCGAACCAGTACTCGAACTCGCCGTAGGACCGGACCGACACCAGGTTCGTCGCGGTCATCAGCACCATCAGGCCCAGGGACAGCAGCCACAGCGGTGCGTCGAACCAGAACGTGATGATCTTCGCGCCCGCGACCGCCTCGAAGCCGACCACGATCACCCAGAAGTACCAGTAGAGCCAGGCGACCGAGAAGCCCGCCCAGCCGCCGAGCGCCTTGCGCGCGTAGTCCGCGAACGAGCCGGTCGTCGGGTTCGCGGTGGCCATCTCACCGAGCATCCGCATCACCAGGATGATCAGCACCCCGGTGATGAGGTAGCTCAGGAACGCCGCCGGCCCCGTCTCGTTGATCACCACCCCGGACCCCACGAACAGCCCGGCGCCGATGACGCCGCCGATCGCGATCATCGTCAGGTGCCGTTGCTTCAGGCCCCGCTTGAGCTCGGTGGTTTCGGTCATCGGACGCCCTCTTCCTGGAGAGTCACTGCCGCAGCCGGTCCCCCGAGGCGTACCCGCCTCCGGGCCTGTCCACGCACGCTGACGCCCAAATACGCTGGTTGGGGGCTCGGGCGCCTCGACCAACGATGGCGAAAGTCCCGACGACCAGGGCGTCAGGCCTCGTCGAACAGCCCCGGCTCCTCGGAACCGTCGAGTCCCGGCAGCGCCGCGTCCTTCTCGGGCGCTGACCCCCGGCGTCGCCGGCGCGCCACGACGTACCCCTGGTCGAGGAGGTCGCGGCCGAGCTGACGCTCGACCACCAGACGCAGGGCCCGCCGGAGCAGGTTGACCGTCTGCTCCGCGTGGCTCATCTCGTGACCGCAGACCCCGGCCTCCTCGGCGTCGCCCTGCAGGTACGCGCGGTCGCGCGCCTGACGCCAGACGATCTCCTGCTCGCTGTTCCAGGTGATCAGCTCGAGGATCAGGTCGCGGTCCATGGCGCACACGCTCGCCGCGAGCTCCGGCGTCAGCGAGCCCGGTGACTCGGCGTCGAGCTGGAGCAGGGTCAGCATCGCCGGGTGGACCGCCTCCGTCTCGGCCTCGGGGTCCTCCTCCGCCTCCCCCTCGGGCTCGACCTCGCCGTCCTCGTCCCCGACTCTCTCGACGTCCTCGACGTCCTCGCTCCTCGCTCCTCGTCGTCCGCCGGCTCGAACATCCGTCGACCGCCGACCCGGGCCACGAGGTCCTCGTCGAGGGCATCCACGGACGACGACATCAGCCCGAGCATGGCCCGCAGGTGCTCCGGCGCGAAAGGGTAGGCCGGGAGGTACAGGTGCACCATCACGTCGTCCTCGACCAGCACGAACTTCAGGAAACGCTGGTCCCGGTTGAGGACGGACACCTCGAAGGCCGCGCGGTCGCGGTCCTCGACCCCGCAGACCAGCGGGCAGAACAGCTGCACGATCGGCGCGTCCTCGAGCACCCGCACGAACACCATCGCCGAGCCACTGACGACCGGGATGTCGTCGTCCTCGTCGTGGCTCGGCTCGTGCCCGAAGTACGGCGCGAGCGCCGCGTCGACCAGCTGCTGCAGGTGCTCGCGGTCGTTCGGGAAGGTCGCCGCGGCCTCCGGCGTCTGCTCCACGGGCGCGGCTGCGTCGGTGCCGAGGTCGTCGCTGAGCAGGAAGGCCGGATGGGCCACGCCGAAGACGTCGCGCAGCACCCGGGTCGACATCACGGCGAGCCGGTCCGCGTCGGCGCGCTCGGCGTCGAGGAAGAAGTTCGAGGACCCCTCCCCCGCGTCCTCGTCCCGTCCCGCGGTCGGCGCACTCCAGCCGAGCTCGACGATCGCGTCCGCCCCCGCGCTGTCGAGACGCACCCGCGGGTCGAGGTAGGCGTTGCTGGACACCTCGCAGCGCACCATCGTGTCGCCCCACGCGCAGAACTGGACGTAGGGCGCGGAACCCTCGGCGTCCTCCTCGACGACCGAGCCGACCTCGACGATGACGATCTCGTCGTCCGCCATCTCGGCGACGCGGTCGGCCAGCCGTGCCTGGAAGGCGCTCCAGGCGCGCTGGGTGCTCCGGTCCAGATCGAACCCTGCGAACTCACTCATGCATCCCCCGCGCTCTCGACCCCTGCATGCACGACTCTACGAGTGAGCGCCGACATCCTGGTCGTCCCGGACAGCAGGTGCCGCAGCACTGCGGTGCCGCCGACCTCCTCGACCTGCGCGGGGTCGCCGCAGACGACGAGCTGGTCGCGGGCCCGCGAGAGGCCGACGTACAACCGCTCCCGGGACCGGGTCGCCGGCTCGGTCTCGTTGAGCGCGAGGATCACGGCCGGTCGCTCCAGACCCTTGAAGCCGAGCACGTGTCCGTAGAAGACCTGCTCCCGGTCCCAGAACGTGTCCCAGTACTCCTGCGGACCCCGCTCCTGCCGGGCCACCTGCTCAGGATGCCGACTGCCCGTGGTCAGCAGCGCCAGGTCCTCCTCACGCCACCCTTCGTCCAGGAGTACGTCGACCTGGTCGTCGGCGACCTCGAGCGCCTCGTCGGGTGCGCATTCCACGAAGCGCACGTCGGGGCCGTCCACGTCGCCGAGACGCATGCGGATGGGCGCCAGGGTGGAGAAGCTGCTCGCGATCTGGCGCGTGTTGCGGAGGTTGAGGTCGAGGACGAGCGGGACGAGTCCGGCCGGCGGTCCGCCGAACCGGGAGAACACGCGCTGACCTTCGTCGGAGAACACGTACAGCCCGCCCGTGTCCTCGTTCTTCAGCGCGGCGGTCGCAGCCGGCCACCACAGGTCCGCGAAGTCCTGCGCCTCGTCGATGACCACGGCGTCGAAGAGCTTGCCGAGCGGCTGCTCGGCCCCCAGGCCGACCATCAGCTCGGGAAGCTGCACCTCCCAGAACTGGCTGTCGTCCTCCCGGCCCGTGGGTGCACCCCACTCGACGCCGAGGTTGTGGAACGTCCCGACGTACGCCGGCCGCTCCTTGCGCGGCAGGGTCGCCACCCGACGCTGCAGCCAGGCCGCGAGCCCCCTCGAGTAGCAGGTCAGCGCGACCCGTTGGCCCTCCCGCGTCAGCCGCCGCGCCTGCTCCACCGCCAGCCAGGTCTTCCCGCTTCCGGCGCCACCACGGATCTCCACCCGGTTGAGCATCCGGGCGGCGTTCAGGATCACCGCCTGCTCCGCGCTCAGTCTCTCGACCTCGTCCTCGCGCTCGGCCGACTCCCCGATCAGGTCGCGCTGCGGCAGGCCTCTCCCGTTGAGCGCGTCGGTCAACGCATGCACGTCGTCCGGAGTCAGCAGCCGTTTGTTGTTCTGCTGGCCGAGCACGACGTGGCGCAGGAACCCGGCCAGACCGCCGAGGTCGTCGCGACCCGCGACCTGCCAGCGCTGCGCGTCCGGCATCGCGAAGTCGTCGTCGACGCGGGTGTAGGGAAGCACCACCGCGTGTCCCCACCGGATCGGTCGCCGTCCCGCCCAGCGCGGGTCCTGCTCGAGCCAGGCCCGCAAGGCATACTGCGCCTCCCGCACCTGCGTCACCGGGTCGATCCGCGTGGCCGCACCGCGGCGGTCGATCAGCCAGCCCGTGTCGTCACACCAGACCCGGCTGCCCTTGACCTCGACCACGACCACGCCCGCGTCGGCGAAGACCACGGCGATGTCGATCTCGTGGTCCTTGGTGCGGGACGACACGCGCTGCCCGGAGATCAGCACGTCGTCGTCACCGAGCTGGCCGCGCAGGAGGTCCCACACCTTGCGCTCGCTGTCGGTGACGAAGGTGGGGTCCGGCGGCAACAGGGTCGGCATCGTCCGATCATGCAGCCCGAACCACCACTGATGCGGCGTTTCGTCCGACCTCCGCCGCGTCGCCCCTCAGCGACCGAGGAGCTTCCTGACCTCGGCCGGGCTCGACGCGGACAGGCAGCTCTCCACCAGCCCGGCGTCCTTGGAGGTTGCCTCGCGGACCGCCTGTTTCACCCCAGGGACCGCTGTCGGTACGACGCTCAGCTCGCGTACGCCGAGCGCCACGAGCAATCTGGCTGCTCGTTCATCGGCGGCCAGCTCGCCGCACACCGCGACCATGGCCCTGCTTCCGGCCGCCTCGGTGACTGTCGCGGCCAGCCGGAGGACTCCCGGATCCAGAGGGTCCGCCAGCGCGGCGAGGGCGGGGTTGCCGCGTTCGGCGGCCAGCGCGTACTGGGTGAGGTCGTTGGTCCCGATGCTCAGGAAGTCGGCGTACGGCACGAACGCGGCCGCCTTGAGGGCGGTCGCCGGCACCTCGACCATGATCCCGACCTGGAGCCCGGCGGGTCGGCCGCGGCCTTCGCGGTCGATCGCCGCGTCCAGCCGGCGCCGTGCCTCGACGAGCTCCTCCACCGAGGTCACCATCGGGAACATCACGCTCACCGGTGTCTCGTGCGCGGTGCGCACGATCGCGGTCAGCTGGTCACGCAGGAGGTCGTGCTCGGCGAGCGCGAAGCGGATCCCTCGGACGCCGAGGAAGGGGTTCGCCTCGGTCGGCTGCGGAGCATAGGACAGGGGTTTGTCGCCCCCGACGTCGAGGGTGCGCAGGGTGATCCGTCGGCCGTCGAGGGCCTCGGCCAGCTGGCAGTAGGTGTCCGCCTGCTCCTCGACGTCCGGAGCCGTCTCGCGGCCGAGGAAGAGGAACTCCGTGCGGACCAGGCCGGCGACGTCCGCGCCGGCCTTGGCTGCGGCGCGCGCGTCGTCCACGGAGCCGAGGTTGGCACCCACCTGCACGTCGATGCCGTCGAGGGTGGCCGCCGGCAGGTCGGCTGCGGCCAGCGCGGTCTCGGCCTTGGCACGCGCGCGTTGGTGGCGCTTGTGCAGGTCCCGCAGGTCCGCGTCCGACGGATTGACGAACACTTCCCCCGTCGCCCCGTCGAGGGCAACGGTCGTCCCGGCCGGGAGGTCGAGCACGCCGGCACCTGCCGCGACCACCGCGGGGATGGCGCGCGACCGGGCCAGGATGGCGCTGTGCCCGGTCGGGCTGCCCGAGGCGAGCAGGATGCCCCGCACCCGAGCAGGGTCGAGATCGGCGACCTGGGCCGGCGTGAGGTCGTCGGCGACGAGAACCCCCTCGCCGTCGATGCGGTACTCCGCAGCGCCCACCAGCACGCGTGCCACCTGTTGCCCGACCGCACGCACGTCCGCGGCGCGGGCCCGCAGATAGGGGTCAGCGACGCCCGCGAACTCGGCCTCGACCCTGTCGACGGCATCGACCCACGCACGCGGCGCGGACGCCCCGGTTTCCACGCGCGCGTGCACGTCGTCGAGCAGGTGGGCGTCATCGATGAACATCAGGTGAGCGTCGAAGATCCGGGCCTCGGACTCGCCGACCTCCCGGGCCGCCGTCGCGCGCACCCGTTGGATCTCCCGTCGCACGACGGCCAGCGCCTCGCGCACCCGTCGCCACTCCGTCGTGGGGTCGGCCGTGTCCTCGGCGGGTATCTCCACGTCGGCAGAGCGCAGGAACAGTGCCGGCCCCACCGCGACTCCGGGTGACGCAGGCAGGGGCAGCCGGCCGGACCGCGTCGATGCCGGCACCGGCTGGGGCTGCGGCTCGACGCCGGACGGCCGCTCGTCGAACCCTCGTGTCGCGAGGGCCAGCACGTGGTCCAGTGCCTCACGGGCCTGGCTGCCCGAGGCGCCCACCTCGACCTGGTGCCCGCGCAGCACACCGAGCGTCGCGACCTTCGACAGGGATGTCGCCGGCACCGGTCCCGCACCGGTGGTCAGGTTGCGGAGCTGGATGCGGGCGTCGAACAACCGGGCCTCCTGGACCAGCCGGGCGGCGGGACGCGCGTGCAGACCGTGCGCGTTCGACACCTCGAACACCGCCGTGAGGGGCTTCCCGTCGGGCCGACCAGCCTCGTCGCCGGCCGGAACGGCAGGTCGTGCCAGATCCGGTGGCGTGGACTCGTGGACGTGGCTCTGCTTCGCCGCGAGCGAGCCGACCGCCTCGGCCGCGACTTCCGCCGGGCCAGCACCGCCGGCGGCCGCCACGGCGGCGACGACCAGCCCCTCGACGAGCGGGGCCGGGCAGAGGACCACGCGTTGCCGCAGGTCGGCGTCCACCAGGTCGAGCGCCATCTCGGCGGACAGTACGGCGCTGCCCAGGTCCATCAGGACGACGACCCCCGCGCCGTCGTCCGCCGCGACGATCGCGTCCACGATGGCGGCGGCGTCGGTGCCGAAGGTCGTCGGGTCGAGCCCGGCCGCGACCTGGATGCGTGCCTGGGTCCCGTGCACCATCTCGCTCGCAAGGGCCACCGCCGCATCCGCCAGAGCGCGGCTGTGCGACACGACCACGATGCCGGTCATGACGGCCCTCAGCCCAGCGCCTGCGCGGCGGTCGCGACCAGCAGGGCGGCCGACGTGGCGCCGGGATCCTGGTGGCCGACACTGCGCTCCCCCAGGTACGACGCCCGGCCCTTGCGCGCGAGCATCGGGATCGTCGCGTCGCGCCCGGCGTCGGCGGCCTCGCGCGCCCCCGCCAGCCCGGTGGACAGGGGCGCCCCTTCGGCCACGGCGTCATCGAGAGCGTCGCAGGCCGGTGCCAGCGCGTCGTACATGGTCTTGTCGCCCGCCTGGGCTCGGCCCCGGGCGACCACCCCGTCGACCCCGGCCCGCAGCGCGGCCGCGAACCCGGCTGCGTCGAGGGAGCCTGCCTCGCCGACGCTGCCGGACATCCTCAGGAAGAACGTGCCGTAGAGGGGCCCGCTCGCTCCGCCGACGGTGCTGACCAGCGTCATGCCGGTGAGCTTGAACAGCGCCGCCGGCGTCTCGGGTGGTGCCTTCTCGAGGGCCGCGACGACCGCGCTCATGCCTCGGTCGAGGTTGGCGCCGTGGTCCGCGTCCCCGATCGCGGAGTCGAGCCGGGTCAGGAGGTCGCGGTTCGTCGCGACCTCCTCCGCGAACATGCCCAGCCACGACTGCAACGCCGCAACGTCGACCACGGCCACGGCCTCGTCCGACTCGGTCATGTTGATCAGGCTCCCCACCGCAGGGCAGGCGTGCGCACCGGCGCGTCCCAGAGACCGAGCATCTCCTCGTCGAGCTTCAGCAGGGTGACCGAGCAGCCCGCCATGTCGAGGCTGGTGATGTAGGAACCCACCAGTGAGCGAGCCACCGTCACCCCGGCCTTGGCGAGCCGTGTGCTGACCTCGTGGAACATCAGGTACAGCTCGATCAGCGGGGTGCCACCCATGCCGTTGACGAAGGCCAGCACGCCGTCGCCGCCGGTGAACTCGAGGTCGCCCAGGATGGGTTCGAGCAGCAGATCGGCGATGTCGGCGGCAGGGGCGAGCGGCACCCGCCTGCGGCCCGGCTCGCCGTGGATCCCGATGCCGACCTCCATCTCGCCCTCCGGGAGGTCGAACGTGGGCTGGCCGGCGGCCGGGACGGTGCACGACGTGAGCGCCATGCCCATGCTGCGTCCGGCCGCGTTGACCTTGCGTGCCAGGTCGGCGACCTCGGAGAGGCTGCGGCCCTGCTCGGCCGCGGCGCCGGCGAGCTTCTCCACCAGTACCGTCACCCCGACGCCTCGTCGCCCGACCGTGTAGAGGCTGTCCTGGACGGCGACATCGTCGTCGGTGACGACGGAGACGACCTCGACGCCGCTGCTCGCGGCCGCCATCTCGGCTGCCATCTCGAAGTTCATCACGTCGCCGGTGTAGTTCTTGACGATGTGCAGGACACCGGCGCCACCGTTGACCGCCTCGGTGGCCGCCATCATCTGGTCCGGCACCGGCGAGGTGAAGACCTCTCCCGCGCAGGCTGCATCGAGCATGCCGAGCCCGACGAAACCACCGTGCAGCGGCTCGTGGCCCGAACCACCGCCGGAGATGAGACCGACCTTGCCCGGGCGCGGCGCGTCGCCGCGGTAGATGATCTTGTGCGCGTGGTCCACGCGCAGGTCCGCGTGCGCTGCCTCGATCCCCAGCAGGGCCTCGGAGACGACGTCGGCCGGGTCGTTGATGAGCTTCTTCATGACTGCAGCTCCTGGGCTTGCTTCGATGCTACGGGGAAGGACGCGTAGTCGGCGACGGGTTCGGACTCCGCCTTGACCGGGCCGTCCTCGGCGACGTCGGAGCCACGCGTCAGGGCGACGTACGCCAGACCGGCAAGCACACCGGCCAGCAGCTCCGCGATCACGTACACCGGCAGCTGCTCCCACTTCACCGTCCCCCCGGCGATCTGCTGGACGAGCATCGGGCTGAACGTGCGCGCCGGGTTGATCGAGGCACCGGTGGCGGGAGCGACCGGGATGATGGCCGCGAACACCACCAGACCGATGGCGAGCCCGGCGAACCCGGCCGGCGCCTTGTGGTGGATCACGCCGAAGATCGTGAACACGAGGATGAACGTGCCGACGAACTCCGCGGTGAAGGCCTGGCCCGCTCCGACCGGGGCGGAGTACGACGCCACCCCGAGCCCGACGTCGCTCGCCTTCTGGCCCAGCACCCCGATGATCGCTGCGGCTCCGACGGCGGCGCCGACCACCTGGGCGGCGATGTAGCTGGGCACCTGGCGCCACGGGAACTTGCCCGTGACAGCGAGGCCGAGGGTCACGGCAGGGTTGATGTGGTTCCCACCGATGTGGCCGAGGGCGTACACCGTGGCGATCACGATGGTGCCGAAGGCCAGCGAGATCATCCCGAGATCCGCCATGGTGAAGGGCGCATCGCCGTTGACGATGAGCGTGGCGGGCACTGAGCCGACGCCGACAAAGACGAGGAACGCGGTCCCGATGGCCTCTGCCGACAGCTTCTGAAGGACGGACGGTTCGTACATAGAGCACTCCTGGGGGCATCCACGGTCGCCATCGGGGCGGATAGAGGCCGGATTTCACTTTTCGATCACCATTCGGTATTGTCGAATGGTGATCGGAGATTACGCCTGCGGTTCGCGATCCGCAAGACCCTCTGGGAGACTTGTTGCTCCGCCTCGAGCGCGCATCGCCGGCGCGGGCGCGACACGAGAGGGAACGTGGTTGAACGAGCTCGGGTCGATCGCTGTGCCGTGGAGGGTCGAGCCATGATCCAGTCAGTCGACCGCGCGCTGCGGATCCTCGCGGTTCTCCAGGGCGATCACCGCCTGACTCTCGGTGAGATCGCGCAGCGTCTCGAGCTGCCGCCGTCCACCGTGCACGGCATCCTCCGCACGCTGCTGGCGCACCGGGTGGTCGTCCAGGAGCACGACTCCGGGCGCTACCGCCTCGGCCCAGCCGTGCTGACCATGGGCAACGTCTACCTCGACACCCTCGAGCTGCGGTCACGGGTGACCCCGTGGGCCGAGGACCTGGCCCGGCGGACCGGGCTGGCGGTGCGCACGGCCGTGATGCTCGTCGACGACGTGGTGGTGGTCCACCACGAGCCCCGACCCGACGGGTCGCGGCAGATGCCGGAGGTCGGCATCGTCATCCCGGCGCACGCATCCGCCCTGGGCAAGGCGATCCTGGCCTTCGACGACGTGCTGGCCGACGAGCTGCTCGACTCACCGGCCGCACGGCGCAGCATGACCGGGGAGACGATCACCGACCAGAGGGCGCAGCGCGCGCAGCTCGACGAGGTCCGGGCCACCGGGATCGCCTACGAAGTCGAGGAGGCCGTGCTCGGCGAGTGCGGGGTGGCGGCCACCCTCAGCGACCGGCTCGGTGGTCCGGTCGGCGCGCTGGGGCTGGTGGTGGCCAGTGGCGAGTGGCCGCTCGCGCAGTCGACGATCGACTCACTGCGTACGGCGGCCCGGTCGGTCTCGCGCGAGCTCGGCGCCACCCGGTGGCCACCGGAGGGCGAGGCTCCGAGCGCCTCCGCGATGGGCACCCGCCGGAAGCGACCACGCCCGGCCTGACCAGACGAACACCAGCGGCGTCTCGCGCGTTCACGACGGTTCCCGTCGCGCGGCGCACGCCCTCAGCGGGTGCTGAGGTAGTCGGCTCCGATCCCCCGAAGTCGGTCGTGGAGCCCGTCGTACGCCGTCGCAGAGCCGAGCACGCTCTTCGGCAGCTTCTGCGACCATCGTGTAGTTGGTGTCCACGACGTTGCCCGCGGGCGCGAGGCCGACCTGGCTGACCAGCTGGTAGGCATCGAGCTCGTCGAGCCCCAGCAGCGACCCCGTCCACCCCACCAGGTCGAGCTGGCTCATCCGGAAGGCGTCCTCGAGCGGGCGGGCGGAGCCGGTGGTCATCACGAAGTCATCGCTCTCGATGCGGGGCGAGGCGGGTGCGTGTCCCTTGAGCAGGTCGACGACCACCACCGTGTTCATGGCCGCCTCGACAGCGGTCCCGCAGACCTCGCCCTCGCCCTGCCGGGCGTGTCCGTCACCGATCGACAGCATGCCGCCCGACGACGTTCACGGGAAAGTACGCCGTCACGCCCGCGCGCATCTCGGGAGTGTCCATGTTGCCGCCGTGCGCCGCGGGCGTGATGCTCATCAGCACCTCGCTGGCGGCCGGAGCGACCCCGACGGTGCCGTGCATCGGGTCGAGCGGAAGCTCGAGCGAGAAGCTCGGACCGTCGCGCTTGGTATCGACAGGTCCCTGCGGCCACGTCGATCTCGTACATCCACACCCGTTCCTCGAGGGCTGGGTGCAGCATCGCCGTCGCGTGCGTGGTGGTCAGCGCCCCGAAGTGCGGGAAGGTGCTCGACGCCGCCCAGTCCCGGGCCGGCACGATCTCCACGAAGTGCACGGCAAGGGTGTCACCGGGCTCGGCCCCCTCGACAGCGATGGGCCCGGTGACCGGGTTCAGGAAGGGGAACGTGCACACCTGGCTCGGGAGGTCGTCGACGCTCCGCACGTTGCCGGCGAAGCAGTCCTCGGTGGACAGCTCCACGATGGTGCCAGGCGCGACGGTGAGCAGCGGGTCCCGTCCGCCGAACACGTAGGCGTACTGCTCCGCGGGTCGGGGTGAGGGTACGCACCTCCGGGCTGCTCATCGGTCTCCTCCGTCGGCGTCGGTCTCGTCGAGGACCAGGCTCGGGCGGCGTCCGGTGACGAGCAGGAAGACGAGCAGCACCAGCGCCGATGCCCAGCCACACGAAACCCAGCGTCTGCGCGGCGACGTTGGCGTTGACCACCACGAAGGCGAGGATGACGAAGCCGATCACCGGGGCAACCAGGTGGCGCCACCAGGCTCGGCTGCCCTGCCGCACCACGTAGTGCCACACCACAGAGACGTGCAGCACCAGGAAGGCGGTGAGCGCACCGAAGTTCACCAGGTGCTCAGCAGGGTGATGCCGTCGTCGCGCGAGGCCATGTACAGACCCAGCGCCATGGACACGACCGCGGTCAGCAAGTCGCGTTGACCGGCACGCCCTTCGTCGGGTGCACCTTGGCCAGCAGGGACGGCAGCTGGCGGTCGCGTGCCATCGCGAACAGCAGCCGCGACGTGGCGGCCTGGGCCACCAGGGCGTTCGCGAACCCCCAGGCGATCGCGGTCGCCAGGGCGGTGAGCTTCGACAGCCACGCCCCGCCGGCGACGCGCGGCGGCGTCGTAGAACGCCGTACCGCCCGGGTCGCCCTTGCTGATCAGGGCTTCCGGATCCGGCACCAGCAGCGAGGCGACCCAGGTCTGCACGATGAAGAGCGTCCCGGCCAGCAGCAGCGCGGCCACCATCGAACGTCCGATCGCCCGCGCGGACTCCTTGTTCTCCTCCGCCAGCATCGAGATGCCGTCGAATCCGAGGAAGGACAGGACGGCGATCGACACCGCACCCAGCACCAACGACAGTGAGAACGTGTCGGCGTTGTAGACCGGGGTGAAGTCGAAGCCGCGCCCCTTGCCCTGCGCCAGCGCCACGATGCCGATGACGATGAAGATCGCCAGCACGACCAGCTCGCCGGCCAGCATGATCTTGTTGACCCGGGCGGTCATCTCGATGCCCATGTAGTTCACGACCGTGTTCAGCAACACGAATCCGATGAGCCAGATCCAGACCGGGATCGAGGGCACCAGGGAGTTCATCGCGATGGCGGCGATGAGGTACAGCAGGCCCGGCACCAGGACGTAGTCGAGCAGGATCATCCACCCCGACAGGAAACCGATCGGCGCCGCGATTCCTCGGCCGGCGTAGGTGTAGACCGAGCCCGCCATCGGGAAGGCCTGCGACATCTGCGCGTAGGACAGGGCGGTGAACATCATCGCCACCATGCCGATGGCGTAGGCCAGGGCGACCATGCCGCCGGACCCCTGGAAGACGCTGCCGAAGATGCCGAACGGCGCGATCGGCACCATGAACACCAGTCCGTAGACCAACAGGTCCGTGAAGCTCAGAGACCGGTGCAGCTCCTGCTTGTACCCGTACCGCTCGATGCTCTCTGCCGGGGCGCCTTCACTCATCTCGTCCTCGCTCCTCGAACCGGTCCGCACGATCGGAGCGAGCGTAAGCCCAACTACTTCCAGATGGAAGTATCAGGCGACGCCGGTGACGACCGAGAAGTCGAACCCGTCAGCCAGGGCGAGGTGCACCTCGTCGCGGCGGACGCGCGCCAGCTCGCGGGCGGTGGCCGGGACCATGCGATCCGCCCGAAGCGCGGAGTCGCTGGCCAGGGCGGCCACGAGGTGCAGCCCGTCGTAGACGCCGGCCGCGTAGGTGTCCAGCAGCGGCGCCTGCGGGCCGAAAAGAGACGCGTACCGTTCCGCGAGGCCTTGGTACCGCTCGTCGGCGAGCGACACGAACGACGACATCGCTGCGTAGAGCATGCCGGTGCGGTCGCCGTCGCACGCCAGCAGGCCGTTCTCCTCCAGCGCTCCGGACAGGCGTACGAGGTGCCGGTCGAGATCGGCCTGCCGCAGGCGCTGTTGAACGCGGCCAGGTCCCTCCCGACAAGGCTGAGCAGCACCGCGTCGGGACCCGACCGGCGCAGCGCCTCGACGAGCCGGTCCAGATGCGCGTGGACCTCGCCGAGGGGCACGAGACGGTCGAGCACCACCCGCCCGCCCGCGTGGTTGACCAGCCGGGTCGCGGTCCGGTGCACGCTCTGCGGCCAGATGTAGTCGTTTCCGATCAGCGCCCAGCGGCGCAGCGAGTGGTGCGCGGTCAGCCAGGCGATCGGCAGGCGCAGCTGGTGAACCGGGTCGGTGCCGATGCAGACGACCCCGGAAGCGCGGGGGCCGCCCTCGTGCGGCGGCGTGAAGACGTACGGCGTGCGACCCGCGACGGTGGCCTCGATGGCACGGTGCACGTCGCTGGTGTGAAACCCAACCAGGGCGTCGACGGCATCGGCGGCACAGAGCCGGTCGACCTCGGTTGCGACCTCCAGCGGGGAGCGTCCACCGTCGACGAGGACCAGGTCGACGTACGCACCGCGGACACCGCCGGAGACGTTCAGCTCGTGGGCGGCGAGCAGGCTCGTGTTCACTGCGGACGGCCCGACCATGCCGAGCGCGCCAGACTGCGGAATCACCAGGCCGACCCGCAGACGACCGGGACCGCGAGGCAGGAGCTGGGCCTCCAGCGGGTCGGTCAACCGGGCCTCGATCCTCACGGCACGAGTATGCTCCTGGCCACCGCGGCAGGGAGGGAGGCGACGATGGGTCAGCGCACGTCGCCGGGCATGCCCTCCCTCGTCGAGACCCTGATCCTCGCCCAGCGGCGGGCGGTGCAGTGGCCTGGCGGCCCGGCTCGCCGACGACGGCTGCACCCTGGACCAGTGGCGCGTCCTGCGGGCGCTCGACGACGGCGAAGGTCACCTCATGGGTGAGCTGGCCGACGCGCTGCAGATCGCGCAGCCGACCCTCACCCGGGTCGTCGAGGGCATGGTGGACTCGGCCTGGGTCTACCGACGTCCGTCCCTGGAGGACCGTCGGCGAGTCGCCGTCCACCTGGCCCGACAGGGGCGGGTCCGGCTGGCGCGGCTCGACGCGGTCGTCCAGGCGCACGAGGACGCGCTGCTCGCGTCACCGGACTGGGCTGACCTGCAGAGCCTCGTCTCGGGGTTGGCCCTCGAGCGCTGAGCGACACCACGTCTCCGCGCACGTCCACTGGGGCCGCGTCTCTCACCCGCTCCGAGCCGGTAGACCCGCCGGGCGTTGTCACCCGCGATCATCCGGGCGAACCGGCTCGCGTCGTCCGCGCTGAGTGCGTCCTGCGCCAGCCAGTCCTCGAGCACCCGCCCCAGCCCCTGGCGGAACAGCACCGCGCCGAGGTGGTGCAGCTCGGGGAGCGCGAACCCGTCCGAGGCGTAGAGCAGCGATCCGAACGGCGCGAGCTCGAGCGTCTCGGCGAGCACGGCGGCCGCCCGCGGACCGAGGTGGTTGACCGCGAGGCTGACGTCCATGACCACCTGGGGGAACACGTTCGCCAGGTAGGCCGCCTGCCGGTGGTAGGGGTAGCAGTGCAGCAGCACGACCGGCGCGGCATCGGTAGGCAGGGCCCGCAGGAACGGCGTCAGCAACGACGGGTCGGCGTGGTGCAAGGTCAGGTCGGGGTCGCCGTACCCGGTGTGCACCTGGAGCGGAAGTCCGAGCGGCAGGCAGGACCAGACGGCGTGCGCGACCAGCGTCGGGTCGTCCAGCCGGTGCCGGCCCTCCTGGTCACGTCGGGCGAGCCACCGGTCCGCGGCTCGTCCGACTTCCAGCCCGGAGGGTGCGGTCGCACGCAGCTCGAGCCCGGTGCGGTAGGCGGCGACGGTCTTGAAGGCCACACAGCGCGACGCACGGTCCGCCAGGGCGTCGGCAAGAGCCGTGCCCAGCTCCCCTGCACCGACCCCCGACGCGGCCAGCTCCTCGGCGACCGCCTCCACCCGGACCACCTCGTGCACCCGTGCCGCGGCGAGGTCGCGCCAGCTCGGCGAGGTCGCACAGGCCCGGCCACGCGAGCCCGGTGTCGACCAGCAGGTCGCTGCTGCCACACGCCTGCAGCAGCGTGCGGGCGGTCGTCCCGTGGGCCGAGCTCTGCCCGGCGGGCCAGATAGGCGTCGGGGTCTGCGTGCTTGTCCAGCCCCAGCACCGGGGCGCACCACCGGCGCACGGCGAGGCCGACCTGGGAGTCGAGCTCGCTGGTGCCATCGGGTCCGAGGTCGCGGGCCTCGGTGAGCAGCAGCTCGAACTGTGCACGGTCCAGTTGTTCGACCACGACGGGATGGCAGTGCTGGTCGACGAGTGGGATCTCGGCGAGCTCGTCGGCGAGGCTCACTAGTAGCGCCACCGGGTCGCCGCGACGACCTGCTCGGGGGTGCTGCCGGCGAACAGCGCGATCTCCGCGCGCCGGACCGCCGTGAACGCGTCGAACAGCCAGTCGCCCATGACCTCCTTCAAGAGGTCGCTGCTCTCGAGGTAGGCCAGCACCGCCTGCGCGGACTCCGGCAGCCGCTCGATGCCGAGCCGCTGCAGCTCAGCCGGGTCCTCGGCCGCCGGGTCGCCGGTCACCTCGGCGGGCAGCGTGAGCCCCTTGTCCACCGATGCCAGGCAGACGGCCAGCACCGCACCGACCAGCAGGTAGGGGTTGGCGCTGCCGTCGAAGCACTTCACCTCGACGTTGGCTGTCCGGTGGGTCTCGCCGATCGACCCGGTGACGAGCCGCAGCGCCGCCTCCCGGTTCTCCCGGCCCCAGCAGCGGTACACGCCGGCCCAGTGCGAGGGCACCTGCCGGAGCTGGCTGGCGACGCTCGGCGACCCGACGGCGCACAACGCGGGCAGGGCGTCGAGCAGGCCGGCCAGGACCGACTCCCCCTCGTTGGTCATGCCGTACGGGCCGCGACCGTCGTCCAGCAGGTTGACGCCGTCGCGGTGCAGCGAGAGGTGCAGGTGCTGGCCGTTGCCGACCGTGCCGGCCACCACGGCGGGAGCGAACGACGCGGCCATGCCGTGCTGCCGGGAGACCGCCCGGATCGTCTCCCGGAGCAGCAGGACCTGGTCGGCGGCCGCGACCGGATCCAGCGGCGCCGCCGAGAGTTCGAACTGCCCGGCGGCGTACTCCGGATGCAGCTGCAGCACCTCGACCGACTCGGCGGCGAGCGCGGTCAGCAGGTCGTGGCAGTAGTCGGACAGCTCCACCATCCGGGTCATCCCGTACGCCGGACCGCGGCACGCCGCACGGAACTCCTCGCCGTCATCCGTGCCCAGGGCCCACTCGATCTCGAAGCCCATCCGTACGTCGAGACCGGCCTCGGTCGCGCGCGCCGCCATCCGCCGCGCGAAGCTGCGCTGGCACCCCGCGTGCTCGTCCCCGTCCTGGGTGTACCGGTCCACCGGAGCCCAGGCCCAGCCGGGCTGGCCCGCCAGCCCGACGACCCGGTCGAGGTCTGGATGCAGCCGCAGGTCGCCCGTCGGGCCGCCGGCGAGCCGCCCGGTGGTGATGCTGTCGTCGACGCAGAACACGTCGAACACCGGCGACATCCCGACCCCCCAGCCGGCCGCGTGGGCGAGCCCGTCGATCGGCACGGCCTTCACCCGCGTGACACCGGCGTTGTCGACGTACGTGAGCGCGACCCCGTCCACACCGTCCCGCGACAGGACGTCGGCGAGCGCGCGTCCCCGACGCTCCTGGTCCTCGCGCCACTGTGCGTCCACGGCTCGGTGTCCCTTCCACGCCTGTCCAGGCTAGGACCGGCCGTCGCGCACCGGCAATGCAGCGGAGGGCCGCTCAGGGTGGTGCCGACCGGTTCGGCGGTGGAGGGCCGCCGCTGCCCAGACGGAGAAGGCGAGGGCGGCCAGGAGGTAGGCGTTGCCGACGAGGTGCTCGGGCGGACCCCACCCGTACTCGCGGTGCCGACCCCAGGGCGGCCACAGGACCGGACGGGTGACGAACACCGCGGTCCACACGGCGCTTGCCCACCGGTTGCGCTCCCACAGCGCCAGCGCGACCGGCACCGCCCACACCCAGTGGTGCGACCACGAGATCGGCGAGGCGAGCAGCATGGCGATCGCTCCCAGGCAGGTGCCGAGCACCCGGTCGCCGCGACGCCACCAGCCGGCGCCGACGACCAGAACAGCAGCTGAGAGGGGCCCCGCGACCGCGAGCCACAGCAGGGTCGGCGGCGGGCCGTCGAGGAGCCGGGTGAGCGCGCCGTACACCGACTGGTTGTGGGCCAACGCCGGGGGGCCGACCCGACCAGCGTCGACCAGGCGGTCGGACCAGTACGACGCCGCCGCGCCCGGCATCGCCACGAACCCGACCGCGACGGTGCCGGCGAAGACCAGGGCCGCCCGTCCCGCAGCCGCACGACGCCCGACCAGCAGGAGCAGCACGACGAACACGAGCGGGGTCAGCTTCACGCCCGCCGCGATGCCCACCAGCACGCCGGACCAGCGCCGTTCCGGCCGGACCAGGTCGACCAGCACCGCCAGCATCAGGAACGCGTTGACCTGCCCGAACGTGAGGTTCTGCCACACCGGCTCCAGGGCGAGCGCACCGCCGGTCACGAGCGCGACCAGCCACCCCGGCGCGGGCCGGTCGAGCGCATGACGCACCACCACGACGACCGCCGCCAGCGCGCCCACCGACGCCCCGGTCCACAGCGCGGCCGCGAGCCACGCCGGCAACGGCGCCAGGGGAGCCATCACGACCGCCGCGAACGGCGGGTAGGTGAAGCGCAGCCCGGTCACCGGGTCGCGGGACGCGAGGTAGGGCAGACCGTCGAGCACCGTCCGTCCGCCGTACTGGTAGACGAGGAGATCCTTCAGGCCGCCGCGCAGGGCACCTGCGACGGCTGCGGTGACGACCAGGACCAGGACCGGGGCGGGCCCGTTCCACAGGCGGGAGCACCTCACCGGAGTCCAGCCGACAGGAGCACGACGACCGCCGCGACCGACGTGACGGCGGCGGCGCCGTAGCAGAGCACGGCGATGCTCCGCTGCGCCTTGAGCTGCAGGCCGTCGTACAACGTGTACCGGAACCGGTGCGCGCTGTGCACCAGCAGCAGGACGAACATGCCGAGCAGGACGAGGATCGTCAGCGGGTTGCCGACCACCCCGCTCAGATGGTCGTGGTCCGGCGGTGAAAGCCAGCCGAGCGGGTAGGCAAGCCCGAACAGGAACACCAGGACCGGCAGGAACACCGCGGCGACCACTCCCCCGCCGCTGAACATCAGCCACACGAACGGCTCGACGCGTCGCTTCGTCATCGGGTCACCAGCCAGAGGACGCACACGGAGACCACCGCGAGCCCGACGTACTGCGAGGCGATGACGGCCCACGCGGGCACCGGCCGACCGCCGGACCGGACATCCATCGCCTTCGGCGTGAGGCTGAACCAGGTGACCGTGTGCAGCACCACGAAGAGGAACGTGACCACGTTGAGGACGACGACGAACGGGTTCGCCGCGAAGTCCAGGAAGCCCTCGTACGCCGCCTCGCCCCGGCCGACCGCCGCCACCAGGAGGAGCAGGAACACCACGAACCAGGCGATGAAGATGCTGCTCAGCTCGCGCATCACGAACACGAAGTAGGTGCGCTTCCCGACCCACCACCACGTCGAGACCGGCCGCCGGTACGTCCGCACCTCGGTCATCGGGCACCCCTCGGCAGCAGCAGCGCCTTCACCGACTCCTTGGCCGCCTTCAGCTTGTAGCGCTGGATGGCACCGGCGGGGTCGACGTGCTTGGGACACACCCGGGTGCACTCGCCGACGAAGGTGCAGCCCCACACGCCCTCGTGCTCGATGAGTACGTCGAGACGCTCGCGAGCTCCCTGGTCCCGGGAGTCGAGGTCGTACCGTTCGGCCAGCGCGATCGCCGCGGGACCGACGAAGTCCGGGTCGAACCCGTAGACCGGGCAGGCCGCGTAGCAGAGCATGCAGTTGATGCACATGCTGAACTGCTTGTAGGCGTCGAGCTCCTCCGGCGTCTGGAGGTACTCGCCGTCGTCGACCGACAGCTCCTCGTCCCGGATGATCCACGGCTTGACCCGCGGCAGCTTCTGCATGAAGTCGTCCATGTCGATCACGAGGTCGCGCACGACGGGGAAGTTGGCGAGCGGCTCGATCCGGATCGGCCCGGGCGCGTAGTCGGCGAGGAACGTGCCACAGGTCAGCCGCGGCTCGCCGTCGACGTTCATCCCGCAGCTGCCGCAGATCCCCATCCGGCACGACCACCGGAACGACAGCGTGGGGTCGGTCTCGTTCTTGACCTGGTTGAGCGCGTCGAGCACCGTCCACTCGCGGCGCAGCGGGACGTCGTACTCCTGCCAGTGGGGTTCGGTGTCGCGGTCCGGCCGGTACCTCGAGACCCGCAGGCCGATCGTGCCTGTGCTGCCGCTGCTGTCTGCCATGGCTACCTCCCGTAGACCCGCTCGCCCGGTGGCCATCGGGTGATCGTCACGGGCAGGCGCTCGACCCGCGGGGTTCCGTCCGGGTCGCGGTGGACCAGCAGGTGGGTGAGGAACCGCTCGTCGTCCCGTCGGGGGAAGTCGGTCCGCTGGTGGGCGCCGCGTGACTCCTCCCGATGCAGCCCCGAGCTCAGGATGCACTCGGCGATGTCGAGCATGTTGGCCAGCTCGAGGGCCGCGACCAGCTCGGTGTTGAACGAGCGGCTGGTGTCGGAGACGCCGACACCGGCGACCCGCTGCTGCAGCTCGGCCAGGGCGTCCGCGCCCTTGGCCATCGACGGCCCCGCGCGGTAGATGCCGGCACTCTCCTCCATGGTCGTCTGCATCTCGTCCCGGATCGCGGCGACGCGTTCGGCCCCAGACTCATTGCCGAGCAGGTCGACGTTGATCCGGCGTATCTCGTCCCCGGCCTGGCGGGCGACCACCGCCGGAGGGCCACTGGCACTCGCGGCGTACTCAGCGGCCGCGCGGCCTGCGCGGGCACCGAACACCAGCAGCTCGGGCAGCGAGTTCGAGCCGAGCCGGTTGGCGCCGTTGATGCTCACGCACGCGGTCTCGCCGGCCGCGTACAGCCCGGCCACCGGGGTCGCGCCGTGGATGTCGGTGTGGACCCCGCCCATCATGTAGTGCACGACCGGCCGGACCGGGACCAGCTCGGTGACCGGGTCGATGCGCTCGTACTTCAGGCACAGCTCCCGCACGAACGGGAGCTTGGCGTCGATGACCTTCGCGCCGAGGTGCCGCAGGTCGAGGTGCACGATCGGTCCGTACGGCGAGTCGGTGGTGCGTCCCTTCTCGACCTCGTGCACGAACGCCTGGGACAGCCGGTCGCGCGGACCGAGCTCCATGCTCCGCAGCACCGGTGTCGGCGACGGCGTGCCCAGGTCGTAGTCCTGCAGGTAGCGGTAGCCGTCCTTGTTCAGCAGCCAGCCGCCCTCGGCCCGGGCCGCCTCGGTGATCAGGATGCCGGTGAACGGCAGCCCGGTCGGGTGGTACTGGACGAACTCCATGTCCTTCAGCGGCGCACCGGCGCGGTAGGCCAGCGCCATGCCGTCGCCGGTGTTGATGTTGGCGTTCGTCGTGAACGGGAAGACCTTGCCGCAGCCACCGGTGCAGAGCACGACGGCCTTGGCTGCGACGGCCTGGATCCTGCCGGTCATCAGCTCGACCGCGACCACGCCGTGCACCCGGCCGTCGTCCACGAGCAGCTTGGTGACGAACCACTCGTCGTACCGGGTCACCTCGTCGTACTTCAGCGACGTCTGGAACAGCGAGTGCAGCATGTGGAAGCCGGTCTTGTCGGCGGCGAACCACGTGCGCATCTTCTTCATGCCGCCGAACGCGCGTACGGCGATGCGCCCGTCGGGCTGCCGGCTCCACGGGCACCCCCAGTGCTCGAGCTGCAGCAGCTCACGTGGCGCCTGCTCGACGAACATCTCGATGGCGTCCTGGTCGCCGAGCCAGTCGCTGCCCGAGATGGTGTCGTAGATGTGCTCCTCGAGGGTGTCGCCCTCGGCGATGACGCCGGCCGCGCCTCCCTCCGCGGACACCGTGTGGCTGCGCATCGGGTACACCTTGGACATCACGGCCACGTCGAGCCGCGGGTTCGTCTCGGCGATCGCGATGGCGGCGCGCAGCCCCGCCCCACCGCCCCCGATCAGGATCACGTCATGTGCGGCGAGGAACTCGCCGTCACTCACCGCGGAACTCCTCTTCCACGAGGACCTTGCCGCGGTGGTTCACCACCATGTGGTGCACGCTGCCGTCGTGGAACTCCTCCCGGCTGCTCCGGCAACCGCAGGAGAAGCTCACCTCCTCGGTGGACAGCCCCAGATGGTCCTCGGTCACGGACCGTGTCCCGCCCTTGTGCTGCCCGCACGGCGCGAGCGTCGCCTCGAAGGTCGTGATGGTCGAAGTCATGAGGACCTCCCGTGGGCAGTTCAGGCGGGCAGCGGGCGCGTCGTGGCCGCGTGCGCGGTACGTCGACCGAGGGCGTAGAGCGCCGTCGCGACCAGCAGGGACAGCACGGCGATGCCGGCGACGAGGTAGAACCACGACCCGTACGCGATGTGCGCACCGGCGATGGTGATCTCACCCTGGTCGTTCGGGATCAGCGGCGTCCAGGAGCCGCTGAGCGTGGCGACGATCCCGACCAGCGTGGCCAGGCCGCCGAGCAGCGCGCAGACGTAGAACACCACCGGGTGCGCGAGCCGGGTGGCCTCGTAGCGGGGCAGGAACCGCCGGATGATGATCACGACGTCGACGAACAGGATCACCATCGACACGCACCAGATGACGGTCACCGCGGCCTGCAGCACGTCGTACACCTTGGTCTGGATGTCGATCGGCTTGCCTCCGCCGATGCCGAACGACGGCATCAGCACGAACGCGACCAGGGTGAAGAACGCCGCGACGACGGTCTGCACCCACACCGCGTTGCTGGGCACCTTGTTCTTGTTCACCCGGCCCATCGCCGCGGGCAGCCGCTGGTCGAGCCCGGAGACGAACACCAGCCGGGCGAACGAGTAGTTGTAGACCACGGTGATGAACAGGAAGAACGCCGCGAAGACCAGCGCGACCAGCTTGGCGAGCGCGCTGCCCAGCCCGATGTCGACCGCCTGCGCGAGCGCCGTGACCTGCGCGGAGGAACCGTCCGCGGCGGGCACGGTGACCATGATCGCCCAGGTGGCCAGCAGGTAGGCGAGCATCACCGCGAGCGAGCCCCAGACGAGGTACCGCGTGATCGACCGTTCGTGCTTGATCTCGACGCCCATGTTGAGCGGCACCTCGACGCCCAGCAGCGCGAGGATCACCAGGCCGAAGAAGCTCCAGTTCGACAGGTTGAGGCCGGAGTCCGCCGACGGCGCGTACGCCGACCAGTTCCAGGGGTCGGTGACGGCCGTGCCCGCACCGAGGACGTGCGCGAGCCCGGCGACGAACACCAGCAGGATCGCGACGCCGTACAGCACGAAGATGACGTTCACGAGGTTCTGGGTGAGCCGGAAGCGTTGGTTGGCGAGGAACGCCGACAGCACGATGAACGCGATGATGATCAGGCCCTGGACCTGCACGCTCGCCGCGCCGACGGTGGACGGGAACACGTAGCCCAGGAAGCTGAGCACGACGGTGCCGGTGGCGACCATGACGAGGACGCCGGGCCACCAGGCGCAGAAGCCCGCGAAGAAGCCCCAGAACGACCCGAACGCCTTCTGCGTCCAGAGGTAGATGGAGCCCTCACCGGGGAACATCCGGCCGAGCTGGCCGGTCACGATCGCGCCGGGGATCAGGAACAGCAGGAAGCCCAGCACCCACCAGCCGAAGGCCGACGGGCCGGCGCTCTGGATCACCGCCGCGTTGGTGATGAACAAGACGATCGAGACGAAGATCGCCACCATGTCGAACGAGTTGAGGACCTTCGGCAGCATGCCTCCTGCCACTCGTTCGGAGGGGAGCTCGCTGTGCGGCTCCGCGCCCAGGTCGGCCATCGGACGCTCCTTTCAAGCGTCTCCAGGCTAGATCCGCGTGCCCGAGCGGGCAATGCGCCCGCGACCCGTCTTCAGCCCGCTGACCTGGGCTTTTGCCCGGTTTGGATCGGTAGCTGTGACCCACTGGGGCCATGCCCGCGCGGCCTCGGCCGCAGCACACTGAACGACGGGGTTTCCGCCTGGAGTCACGACCCTCGCGGTCCGCACCCGTCCGGGCCGCTGGCTTGTCAGGCGCCTCGACGTCGGTCCTGCCGTCCACGCCATGGGTCCAACCGGCATCAACGACGCGAACAGGGTGCACGCCCGGGCGCATCACGGGCTCTCGGCGACCGGATGCCCCTTCTGGTCGGTGTGCACACAGGGACTAGGTAGATCTGTCGATGCTGGTCCGCGTGAATCGGGGAGACAGTGAATCTCCAGCGGTCGCATCCACGACCGCACGTCATCAGGAGGGATCCGCATGCCCAGGAGAATCTCCACCGCCACGCTGCTGGCCGGCCTCGTGATCGGCGTGACCGGCGCCTCGTTGGTCTCGAGTGCCTCGGCGGGACCAAGGCCCGCATCGCCTATGGACAAGCAGACCGTGGCCGGTGCCGCCGCTTCAGCGAGTACGACGGTCCGGGTGCGCGGGACCCAGGTGCCGATCAACGCCGACAAGGGCATCTACGAAACGCGTGGGGACCTGGTCGGTCGCTGGACGTTCATCCCGAAGAAGACCCTGCACGAAACGCCGAGACTCTTCGTGGAATCGGGTGTGGAGCGCTTCAACGGCTGCCTCGACCGAAACCACGACAAGACATGCACGGCGCAGGAGCCGCACGGCGTGCTGCGCTCGGCGTACCTCTACTGGGCCAGCTTCGACGGGCACGGCAAGCTGCTGCGGGGGCAGTGCGTTCACCCAGTCACCGGCGGAACGCGGGACTTCACCAGCGCGCGCGGCCTGCTGCACATGTTCGACACCCCCGTCGGTGACGCCGTCCGCACGACGTACCGGGGTCGGGTGGTGCTCAGAGCAGCACTGGCCCCGGCGACCGGGCAAGCGCCACAGACCTTCGACTCCGCGGCTGGTTCGGCGCCGACTCGGGGCGCCTGCTGACGCGCGACGTGAGACGAGACCCGGTCATCACGACCTCGGCGGCCGAGCCGGTACGACGTCGGCGATCGCCCCCTGAAGGGCATCGACCAAGTGCTCGATGTCGCTCTCGGTGGCCACGAGCGGTGGCGCCAGCCGGATCGTGGACCCGTGTGTCTCCCTGGTGAGGACACCCCGCTGCAGCAACGCCTCGCACAGCTGTCGACCCGACAACAACGCCGGATCGACGTCGACGCCGGCCCACAGACCACGGCAGCGCACCTCGAGCACACCGTGGCCGACCAGCTCCCCGAGGCCCCGCTCCATCACCTGCCCGAGCCGGGCAGCGCGCTCCTGGAACTCCCCCGTCCGGAGCATGGCGACCACCTCGCGGCCGATGGCGGCTGCGAGCGGGTTGCCGCCGAAGGTCGAGCCATGTGAGCCCGGGGTGAACACCGCCATCACGTCGCGGTCCGCGGCCACGGCGGAGACCGGGTACAGGCCACCGCCGAGCGCCTTGCCGAGGATGTACACGTCCGGAGCCACCTCCTCGAGGTCGCATGCGAACGTGCGGCCGGTCCGGGCCAGGCCCGACTGGATCTCGTCGGCGACCATGAGCAGGTCGCGCTCGTCGCAGAGGGCGCGGACCTGCCGCAGGAACCCGTGCGGCGGGAGGATCACGCCGGCCTCCCCCTGGATCGGCTCGAGGAGGACCGCCACCGTCGTGTCGTCGACCGCCTCCGCGATGGCCGAGACTCGCCGTACGGCACCACGCGGAAGCCCGGGGTGAACGGCCCGTAGTCGCTCCTCGCCTCCGCGTCGGTGGAGAAGCTGACGATGGTCGTCGTACGCCCGTGGAAGTTCCCCTCCATGACGATGATCGACGCCCGGTCCGCGGGGACTCCCTTGACCTCGTAGCCCCAGCGCCGGCTCAGCTTGATCGCAGTCTCGACGGCCTCGGCGCCGGTGTTCATCGGCAGCACCATGTCCTTGCCGGTCAGGGCGGCGAGGTCGCGGACGAAGGGTCCCAGCTGGTCGTTGTAGAACGCGCGGCTCGTCAGCGTGAGCCGGTGGAGCTGCTCCTGCACGACTGCGAGCAACCGTGGATGGCCATGCCCGAAGTTGAGCGCGGAGTAGCCGGCGAGGCAGTCCAGATACCGCCTGCCCTCCACGTCGGTGACCCAGGCCCCCTCACCGGAGC
>CAWHAU010000016.1:0-65891 GCA_963827435.1 uncultured Actinomycetota bacterium | reverse complement strand
GGTCGCCGCCACGGGCGGGACGGCCACGGCCGGGAGCGCCGGCGCGCGCGGCGGCCTGCGCCTCACGCTCGGCGCGGGTGCCCGCGACCTCGCCCTTGTAGATCCAGACCTTCACGCCGATGCGGCCGAAGGTGGTCTTGGCCTCGTAGAAGCCGTAGTCGATGTCCGCACGGAGCGTGTGCAGGGGCACACGGCCCTCGCGGTAGAACTCGGAGCGCGACATCTCCGCGCCGCCGAGACGGCCGGAGCACTGGATCCGGACGCCCTTGGCGCCGCTGCGCATCGAGGTCTGCATCGCCTTGCGCATCGCGCGACGGAACGCCACACGGCCCGCGAGCTGCTCGGCCACACCCTGCGCGACCAGCTGAGCGTCGACCTCGGGGTTCTTGACCTCGAGGATGTTCAGCTGGACCTGCTTGCCGGTGAGCTTCTCGAGCTCGCCGCGGATGCGGTCGGCCTCGGCGCCACGGCGACCGATCACGATGCCCGGACGCGCGGTGTGGATGTCCACACGGACGCGGTCACGGGTGCGCTCGATCTCGACCTTGGAGATGCCGGCCCGCTCCATGCCCTTGGACAGGAGACGACGGATCGCGACGTCCTCGCCGACGTACGCCTTGTACAGCTTGTCGGCGTACCACCGGCTCTTGTGGTCGGTGGAGATGCCGAGGCGGAAACCGTTCGGGTTGATCTTCTGACCCATCAGGCCTTCCGTCCCTTCTTGTTCGACTGGGTGGACGCGGACTGGCCGGCGTCCTCGATGCGGGGCTGCACCACGAGGGTGATGTGGCTGGTCCGCTTGTTGATCCGCGACGCACGGCCCTGGGCCCGGGGGCGCCAACGCTTCATCGTCGGGCCCTCGTCGACCATCGCCTTGCTGACGACCAGCGTGCCCCGGTCGAGGTCCTCGGTGCCCTCTGCGTTCGCCACGGCGCTCTCGAGGACCTTGTAGACGGTCTCGCTCGCGGCCTGCGGGGCGAACTGCAGCAGCGCCAGGGCCTCGTCGACGCCCAGGCCGCGGACCATGTCCACGACGCGGCGCGCCTTCATCGGGGTGATCCGGACGAAGCGTGCGCTGGCGAAAGCGCCGGGCTCGTCGCCCAGCAGGCTCTCGCGACGGGCGCTCACGCGCCTGCGCTCCATAGTGCTCATCTCTTCGACTCTCTCGACTCTGTCGTCAACTCGGTTGGTGGCCAGTGCCTCCGCGTCAGCGGCGGCGGGCCTTCCGGTCGTCCTTGACGTGCCCGCGGTAGGTGCGGGTCGGCGCGAACTCGCCCAGCTTGTGGCCGACCATCGCGTCGGTCACGAACACCGGGACGTGCTTGCGGCCGTCGTGCACGGCGATCGTGTGGCCGATCATGGCCGGCACGATCATCGAGCGACGAGACCACGTCTTGATGACGTTGTGGGTGCCCTTGTCGTTCTGTCCGTCCACCTTCTTCATGAGGTGGCCGTCGACGAAGGGACCCTTCTTCAGGCTGCGAGGCATGTCTGCTTATCCCTTCTAGCGACGCTTGCCGGACTTGCGACGACGGACGATGAGCGCGTCGGAGGCCTTGCGCTTGCGCGTGCGGCCCTCCGGCTTGCCCCAGGGCGAGACCGGGTGACGACCACCGGAGGTCTTGCCCTCACCACCGCCGTGCGGGTGGTCGACCGGGTTCATGACGACACCACGGACGGTCGGGCGCTTGCCCTTCCACCGCATGCGGCCGGCCTTGCCCCAGTTGATGTTGGACTGCTCGGCGTTGCCGACCCCGCCGACCGTGGCGCGGCAGCGCACGTCGACGTAGCGCATCTCGCCGGAGGGCATGCGCAGCTGGGCGCGGCTGCCCTCCTTGGCGACGAGCTGCGCCGAGTTGCCGGCGGACCGGGCGATCTTCGCGCCGCCACCGGGCCGGAGCTCGATGCAGTGGATCGTCGTACCGACCGGGATGTTGCGGAGCGGCAGGTTGTTGCCCGGCTTGATGTCGGCCTTCGGGCCGGCCTCGACCGTCGCACCCTGGCGGAGGTTCTGCGGCGCGATGATGTACCGCTTCTCGCCGTCCGCGTAGTGCAGCAGCGCGATGCGCGCCGTGCGGTTCGGGTCGTACTCGATGTGCGCGACCTTGGCCGGGACGCCGTCCTTGTCGTAGCGACGGAAGTCGACGACGCGGTAGGCGCGCTTGTGACCGCCGCCCTGGTGACGCGTCGTGATCCGGCCCTGGTTGTTGCGGCCGCCCTTCTTGGGGAGCGGGCGCACCAGCGACTTCTCCGGCGTCGACCGCGTCACCTCGACGAAGTCGGCGACCGACGAGCCACGACGGCCCGGGGTGGTCGGCTTGTACTTACGGATGCCCATGAGTTCTCAGTCCTCGATCTGTTCCCGTCGGCCGGTCAGGAGACCGGGCCTCCGAAGATGTCGATGCGCTGGCCGGCGGCAAGGCTGACGATCGCGCGCTTGGTGTTCGCACGCTTGCCGATCCCGAAGCGGGTGCGGCGCGTCTTGCCCTGACGGTTGACCGTGTTGACGCCGGTGACCTTGACGTCGAACACCTTCTCGACCGCGATCTTGATCTCGGTCTTGTTGGCGTCCGGACGCACCAGGAAGGTGTACTTGTTCGCGTCCAGCAGGCCGTAGCTCTTCTCGCTCACCACGGGCGCGATGAGCACGTCGCGGTGGTCCTTGTGGAAGTTGCTCACTTGGACTCCTCCTCGGCCTCGGTCGACGTGGCGACGGCCGTGACCGACTTGCCCGTGGCCGGACCGGCCACGAACGCGTCGTAGGCGGCCTTGGTGAAGACCACGTCGTCGGACAGCAGCACGTCGTAGGTGTTGAGCTGGTCGACCGCGAGCAGGTGGACGGTGTCCACGTTGCGCAGCGAGAGCCAGGTCAGGTTGTCACCGCGCTCGAGCACGATCAGCGTGCGCGGACGGTCGGTGAGGCCGGTGAGCGCGTCCAGCGCGGCCTTCGTGCTCGGCGCGTCGCCGGTCACGAAGCTCTCGACGACGTGCACACGGCCGGCGCGGGCCCGGTCGGAGAGGGCGCCACGCAGGGCGGCGGCCTTCATCTTCTTGGGCGTGCGCTGGTCGTAGCTGCGCGGCGTCGGGCCGTGCACGGTGCCACCGCCGGCGAACTGCGGCGCACGGACGGAGCCCTGACGGGCGCGGCCGGTGCCCTTCTGCTTGTAGGGCTTGCGACCACCACCGCGGACCTCGCCGCGGCTCTTGGTGTCGTGCGTGCCCTGACGCGCGGCGGCCTGCTGCGCGACGACGACCTGGTGGATCAACGGGATGTTGACCTGGACGTCGAAGATCTCGGCCGGGAAGTCGACCTTCAGTGCCTTGGCAGTCATGCTCAGGCCTCCCTGTCGGCGCGGGCCTTGGCGGCGGAACGGATGACGACGAGGCCGCCCTTGGGGCCGGGAACGGCACCCTTCAGCAGGATCAGGCCCTTCTCGACGTCCACGGCGTGCACCGCGACGTTCTGGGTCGTCACGGGGACGCCACCCATGCGGCCGGCCATCCGGACGCCCTTGAACACGCGACCGGGGGTCGCGCAGGCGCCGATCGAGCCCGGCTTGCGGTGGTTGCGGTGCGCACCGTGGGAGGCGCCCACACCGGCGAAGCCGTGACGCTTCATGACACCGGCGTAGCCCTTGCCCTTGCTGGTGGCCGTGACGTCGACCTCCTCGCCGGCCGCGAAGAGCTCGGGGCTGAGCTCCTGGCCGACGGAGTACGACGCGGCGTCCGCGGTGCGGATCTCCATCACGTGACGACGGGGGGTCACCCCGGCCTTGCCGAAGTGACCGGCCTGCGGCTTGGTCACCTTGCGGCCGTCGATCTCGCCGTAGCCGATCTGGACGGCGTTGTAGCCGTCGGTCTCGGGCTGGCGGACCTGCGTGACCACGTTGGTGGCGGCCGCGACGACGGTCACGGGCACGACGCGGTTGTTCTCGTCCCAGGTCTGGGTCATGCCGAGCTTGGTGCCCAGCAGCCCGCGGACGTTTCTCTCAAGAGTGCTCATCAGGTATCAGGTCCTCGTCGCGACTCAGAGCTTGATCTCGATGTCGACACCGGCGGGCAGGTCGAGACGCATGAGCGAGTCAACCGTCTTCGGAGTCGGATCGATGATGTCGATGAGACGCTTGTGGGTGCGCATCTCGAAGTGCTCGCGGCTGTCCTTGTACTTGTGGGGCGAGCGGATAACGCAGTAGACGTTCTTCTCTGTCGGCAGGGGCACAGGGCCGGCGACCTTCGCGCCCGTACGGGTGACCGTGTCAACGATCTTGCGCGCCGAGGTGTCGATCACCTCGTGGTCATAGGCCTTGAGCCTGATGCGGATCTTCTGTCCCGCCATAGCTCTCAGTTCGTCCTCACTACTCGTACCGCCAAGTCGGAGGTGACCCGGCGGGCCACACCCATTGCTTCGCTCCGTCCGACCCCCGCGGTCGGGCGTGTCGCGCCGTCTTCGACGCAACACGACACAGCCTGGATCGTGTTGGAGTGGCACCCGACGAAACCGGAGGACCGGACCGTCGAGCTGGGAAGGGTCTCACGGTGCGGCGCGGACACAGAACCAGACCACCGTGCTCGGAGACCCTGTTCAGTAGTCAATGTGTGTACTACGTGTGTCACGCGCCCCGGCGACCCCGCCGGAGCAACCGGACTATCTTGTCAGAGACCGCCCGGCCTAATCAAATCGAGGCCGACGCCCGCCTCCGGGGCCCACGGATCGGGGCCGCGAGGTGGGAGGATGTCCGTCCGCTCGGCTCCTGGGGGACCTTCATCGTGACACAGCCACCGCCACCGCCCGGCTCGGTGCCGCCCGGCGCTCCCCCGCCCGGACCGCCGCCCGGCTACGTGCCGCCGACCGCGGTCTACGGCCCGCCGATCCACAAGCCGGGTGTGGTGGCGCTGCGGCCGCTGGGCCTCGGCGACTTCTTCGACGGCGCGTTCCGGACGATCCGCGGCAACCCCACCGCGATGGTCGGCCTGGCGGCCCTGGTCACCACGGTGTTCATGGTGGTGCCCACCATCGTGACGCTGGGGCTCGCGGCGGCCGGCCACCTCACCCTCGACCTGCGGCCCGATCCCGTGACCGGTGACGTCTCCGCCGCTCGACAGCGTGGCCACCTCGCTGGTGAGCGGCCTGGGCACGATCTTCGGGGTCTTCGCGACGATCGTGCTCAACGGCATGCTCGTGCGGGTCGTCGCCGAGGCGGTCCTCGGTCGACGTACCCGCATCGGCGAGGCGTGGCGTGCCACCCGCGGCCGGATGCTGCCGCTGATCGGCCTGACCTTCCTCGACGTGCTGCTCTGGACCCTGCTGATCGGCGTGCCCGTGCTGCTCGCGGTGCTCGCCGGCGCGCAGGCCGGGGTCGCGGTCGGGTTCGTCGTCGGGATCCCGCTGTTCCTCGTGGCGTTCGCCGTCGGGCTGTTCGTGCAGATCCGGTTCTTCCAGCTCGCCGCTCCGGCGCTGGTGCTGGAGCGGACCGGGGTGTTCGCGTCGCTGCGCCGGGCCGGCCGGCTCAGCCACGGCCAGTGGTGGCGGATCTTCGGGGTCCTGCTGCTGACCGGGCTGGTCATCGGCGTGGTGGGCCAGGTCGTCGCGGTGCCGCTGGCCCTCGTCGGCGCCCTCGGCCCGACCCTCTTCCCCGGGACGGCGGGCGCGCTGCTGCTGGTCCTGTCGTCCTTCCTCTCCCAGATCCTGGTCGGCGCCATCACGACGCCGTTCACCTCTGCGGTCACCGCGCTCCAGTACGTCGACCAGCGGATCCGCAAGGAGGGCCTCGACGTGGAGCTCATCGCGGCCTCGAAGGCGAACGCCCCGGGCCCGCGCTGAGCATGCTGCCGTCCACCGTCGCGGTCCGCGGGTCCGTCCGGCCCGACCCCGACCAGGCCAGGGCCTGGCTGGAGCGCGAGCTCGCGCGGCCGGAGTACCGCCGCGGTCTGCTGGAGCGGTTCGCGTCCTGGCTCGCCGACCTCTGGGACCGGCTCACCGGGGTGACGGTCGGGTCCTCGGCGCTCTCGACCGCCACGGCGATCGTGCTGCTGGTGCTGCTGCTCGTGCTGCTGGGCGTGGTCGCGACCCGGCTGCGTCGCGAGCCGGCCCCGCGTCGCGACGGAGCGGTCCTGCTGGGGGCCGCGGCGACGTCGCCGGACGAGCACCGCGCCCGAGCGGAGGCCGCATTGCGGGAGGGGCACTTCGACGACGCGCTCGTGGAGGCGTTCCGCGCTCTCGCGTCCCGCTCGCTGCGCCGCGGCCTGGTCGACGAGCGGCCCGCGCTGACCGCGCACGAGCTGGCGGCCGACCTGACCGTCGCCTTCCCCGACCGCGCACCGCACCTGGCCGGTGCGGCCGACCTCTTCGACCGCGTCTTCTACGGCCACCAGCGTGCGACCGCGGACGACGCGACCGGCGTGCTCGCGCTCGACGAGGCGCTGCGGACGGCCCGTCCGGCGAGCCACACGCCCTCCGGGCCGGGCCCGGTGACGGCGGTGCCGCGGTGACCGGCCTGACCCAGGTGCGCGCCCACCGTCGCAGCATCGCGGTGGTGGCGGCGGTGGCGCTCGTCCTGGTCGTGCTCGCGGTGCTCTCCCTCGGCTCCGCGACCCAAGGCGGTGACCTCGACCCCGACAACCCGCGCGGCAACGGCGCACAGGCGGTGGCACGGGTGCTGGCCGGGCACGGCGTCGACGTGACCGTCGTACGCCGGGCTGCGGCGCTGGAGGACACCGCCGTCGACCCGGACACCACGGTGCTGGTGACCTCGACCGGAGACCTCGGGCGCGCCACCACGCGGGCGCTGGGCAGGCACACGGCCGCGGCGGGGGCGCTCGTGCTCGCCTCCCCGGCGCCGACCGTGATCCGCACGTTGGGGCTGCCGCTCACGGTCGCCGGCACCGGCGGGGGCGACGGCACGAAGGCCGGCTGCACCGACGACCTGCTCGCCGGTCTCACCGTCGCCACGGGCCCCTCGGCCGGCTACGGCCGCCGCGGGGACGCATCGGTGACCGGCTGCTTCCATGCGCCCGGCGCCGAGCGCGGCAGCACGGTGTCTCTGGTGGCGCGCGTCGACCGGGCCACCACGACGTACGCCGTCGGCGCGACCGACCTGTTCACCAACGCCCGCGTCA
This sequence comes from uncultured Actinomycetota bacterium, assembly GCA_963827435.1. Lineage (GTDB taxonomy): Bacteria > Actinomycetota > Actinomycetes > Propionibacteriales > Nocardioidaceae > Nocardioides_B. The sequence continues at coordinate 58,775 of CAWHAU010000016.1, read as the reverse complement.
CGGACGCCGACAACGCCGCGGTGGCCCTGCGGCTGCTGGGCCAGCACGACCGGCTCGTGTGGTACGTCCCCGACCTCCGCGACGTCCCCGCCGGGGACGCCGGGTCGGTGAGCGCCCAGCTGCCGCGCGGGCTCGTGCCCGCCCTGTGGCTGGTGGCGGCCGCCGTCGTGGCCACGATGCTGTGGCGCGGCCGTCGGCTGGGCCCGCTCGTGGTCGAGCCGCTGCCGGTGGTGGTGAAGGCCGTCGAGTCGACCCAGGGACGCGGCCGGCTCTACCGCCGGGTGCGGGACCGCGCGCACGCCGCCGGCATCCTCCGGGCCGCCACCGCACGCCGGCTCACCGCGCACCTCCGCCTCCCCCCTGGTACGTCGACCGGGGCGCTCGTCGCGGCGGTCGCGCAGGCCTCCGGTCGTGACCACGGCTCGGTCGCCGACCTGCTGATCACCCGACCCGTCCCCGACGACACCGCCCTGACCCGGCTGGCCGACGACCTGGCCGCCCTCGAGAGAGAGGTACACCGCCCATGACCCAGCAGACGCACGAGACCGTGACGTCGGAGGAGGCACGGGCGGCGCTCGACGCGGTCCGCACCGAGGTGGCCAAGGCCGTGGTGGGCCAGGACGCCGCCGTGTCCGGGCTGCTCGTCGCCCTGCTCTGCGGCGGCCACGTGCTGATGGAGGGCGTGCCCGGTGTCGCCAAGACGCTGCTCGTCCGGTCGCTGGCGGCGGCGCTGGACGTGGACACGAAGCGCGTGCAGTTCACCCCCGACCTGATGCCGGGCGACATCACCGGCTCGATGGTCTACGACAACCACGCCGGCCAGCTGTCGTTCCGCGAGGGGCCGCTGTTCACGAACCTGCTGCTGGCCGACGAGATCAACCGCACCCCGCCGAAGACCCAGTCCGCCCTGCTCGAGGCGATGGAGGAGGGCACGGTGTCGGCCGACGGCACCTCCCGGCGGCTGCCGCAGCCGTTCCTGGTCGCCGCCACCCAGAACCCGGTCGAGTACGAAGGCACCTACCCGCTGCCCGAGGCACAGCTCGACCGGTTCCTGCTCAAGGTGATCCTGCCGGTGCCGGAGCGGACCGAGGAGCTGCAGATCCTGCAGCGGCACGCCGACGGCTTCGACCCGCACGACGTGGCCGCCGCCGGGGTGCGACCGGTGGCGGGTGCCGCGCACGTGCGCGCCGCCGCGGCCGCCGTACGCTCCGTGGCGGTGTCGCCCGAGGTCGCCGGCTACGTCGTCGACATCGCCCGGGCCACCCGCGTGTCCCCGTCGCTCAGCCTCGGGGTCAGCCCGCGTGGCGCGACGGCGTTGCTGCGCACCAGCCGCGCATGGGCGTGGCTGCGGGGCCGCGCGTTCGTGACGCCCGACGACGTCAAGGCGCTGGCCGGCGCCACCCTGGCCCACCGGCTGGGGCTGCGGCCCGAGGCGGAGCTCGAGGGCGTCGCGGTCACACAGGTGCTGCAGAGCGCGGTCGACTCGGTGCCCGTGCCGCGATGACGCTCACCGGCCGCGTGCCGCTCCTCCTGCTCGCGGGGGTCGTCGCGCTCGTCGTCCGCCCGGCCGGGAGCACCGCGGCCTGGTGGGTGCTGGCGGTGCTGCTGCTCGTCGTCGTGGACGTGCTGCTCGCGCCGCGGCCCGGCCGGCTGGAGATCACCCGTCGTCCGGTCGGCTCCGTGCGCCAGGGCGAGACCACGTCGACCGCGCTGGTGGTGGCCAACCGCGGCGAGCGCCGGGTCCGCGGCCTGCTGCGGGACGCGTGGCAGCCGTCGGCGGGAGCGCGCGGCAACCGGCACCGGCTCGACCTCGCACCCGGTGACCAGGTGCTGCTCCGCACCTCGCTGACGCCGACCCGCCGCGGTGACCGGCGCGCCGCCCGGGTGACAGTGCGCTGCCACGGCCCGCTGGGGCTCGCGGCCCGGCAGCGCTCGGTCGAGGTGCCCGGACGCGTGCGGGTGCTGCCGCCGTTCCACTCCCGCAAGCACCTGCCCAGCCGGCTGTCCCGGCTGCGCGAGCTCGACGGCCGCTCGGCGGTCCGGGTCCGCGGCCAGGGCACCGAGTTCGACTCGCTGCGGGACTACGTGCTGGGGGACGACGTACGCAGCATCGACTGGCGCGCCAGCGCCCGCTCCCGCAACGTCGTGGTGCGCACCTGGCAGCCCGAGCGGCACCGGCGGGTGCTGCTCGTCCTGGACACCTCGCGTACGTCGGCCGGGCGGGTCGACGACGTGCCGCGGCTCGACTCGGCGATGGACGCCGGGCTGCTGCTCGCCGCGCTTGCCTCACGGGCCGGGGACAGCGTCGACTTCCTGGCCGGCGACCGGCAGGTCCGGGCCCGGGTGCGCGCCGGTGCCCGCGGGGACGCGCTCCCCCAGGTCGTCGAGGCGATGGCCGACCTCGAGCCCGCGCTCGTGGAGGCCGACTGGTCGCGGCTCACCTCGGCCGTGGTGTCTCTCGGCAGGCAGCCCGCGCTCGTCGTGCTGCTGTCGGCCCTCGAGCCCGCGGCCGTCGAGCACGGCCTGCTGCCGGCGCTGCCCACGCTCGCGCACCGGCACCGCGTGGTGCTGGCGTCCGTGCGCGACCCGGAGCTCGACCGGATGGCGGCCCGGCGCGGCCGCCCCCAGGACGTCTACGACGCGGCCGCCGCCGAGCAGGTGCTGGCCGACCGGGCCCGCACCGCCGAGATCCTGGGCAGCCTCGGCGTCGACGTGGTGGACGCCGACGCGGAGAGCCTGCCGGTGGCGCTGACCGACCACTACCTGATGCTGAAGGGCCGCGGGCTGCTCTGAGGCTGCCCGAGGCTCGCGTCAGTCGGCGACCGCGACGCTGTCCTCGAGCCGGTCGGCCGACACGTCGCCGGTGTGCCCGGCGAGCGCGGCCCGCCGGCCGAGCACGAACACGTAGGCGAAGAACAGCGCCTCCGCCGTCACCCCGATGGTGATCCGGGCCCAGGTCGGCAGGCCCGACGGTGTCACGAACGCCTCGATGACCCCGCTGACCAGCAGCACCAGCACCAGGCCGAGGGCGACAGCACCGGCGGTGCGTCCCTCGTGGGCGACCGACTGCACCCGGGTCCGCGGGCCGGGGTCCACCCAGGCCCAGAACAGCTTGAGACCCACACCGGCCGCCACGAAGACGGCGGTGAGCTCGAGGATGCCGTGCGGCAGGATCAGCCCCCAGAACAACGACCCGCGATCGTGGTTGATCATCAGGGCGCCGATGACGGCGACGTTGAGGATGTTCTGCAGCAGCAGGTAGACGACCGGCAGGCCGAACACCCCGAGCGCGATGCACAGCGCCGCGACCCAGGCGTTGTTGGTCCACACCCGTGCCGCGAAGTGCGAGGCGGCGAACTCGCTGTAGTAGCGCTCGAACTCCACGTTCACCAGCCGGTCCGCCTCCGCCGGCGAGATCAGCGACGACTCCACTCCCGGGTGCTGCACCAGCCAGGCCATCATCACGCCGGCCACCATGACGTTGGCCAGCAGCGTCCCGACCCACCAGCGCCGCATCCGGTAGAGCGCAGCCGGGAACGTCGCGACAAGGAACGTGACGACGTCGCGCCACGAGGACGTGCGGGTGCCCGTCGTACGCGTGCGGGCGCGGGCCAGCACGCTGGAGAGATAGGCGACCAGGCTCGCGTCCGGGGCCGCGGAGCGTACGACGGACAGGTGCGTCGCCACCTCCTGGTAGCCGTCGACCAGCTCGTCGGCCTCCGGCCCGCTCAGGGACCGGCGGCTGCTCAGCTGCTCGAGGCGACGCCAGCGCGGCGCGTGCGCGGCCACGAAGGCGTCGATGTCCACGCGGCCCACCGTATCCGCCGCTCCGGCGCCTCGTCGGCGGTCAGGCCTGTCTCTCGAGCCCGCCGCGGCGACCGCCGCCCGCTCACGCGGCATCCTCTCGAGACATGCCCTAGGGTGACCCCCTCATGTCGGACGTGCGACCGCTCCTCGGCGACGACGACCTCGTCACCGGCGAGGCCGTCGCCCTCGACCTGCCACCCGCCACGGTCGGGATCCGGGTCGCCAGCGGCCTCATCGACGTGCTCGCGCTGGGTCTCCTGCTGGTGCTGGTCCTGATCGTCGCCGACGTCGCGGTGGGATCCTCCGACGAGGCGCTGTTCGCGGTCGCCACGGTCGTGAGCACCGTGCTGGTGCTGGTGGTCGCGCCGACCACGATGGAGACGCTCACCCGGGGACGCTCGCTCGGCCATCTCGCGTTCGGCCTGCGGACCGTCCGTGACGACGCCGGGCCGATCTCGTTCCGGCACGCGTTCATGCGCGCCCTCGTCGGGGTCGTGGAGATCTGGGTGTTCGGCGGCGTCCCGGCCTTCGTGTGCGCGCTGGTGACGTCGCGCGGCAAGCGCGTCGGGGACGTGGTCGCCGGCACCTACGTGGTGCGCGAGCGCTTCCCGTTCCCGGCGCTGCGGCCGGCCCCGATGCCCCCGCACCTGGCGGGCTGGGCGGCCAGCGCCGACATCACCCCCCTGCCCGACGGGCTGTCGCTGGCGGTCCGCCAGTTCCTCGGCCGGGCGCCCGGCCTGAACCCGGCCTCCCGCGCGGCGCTCGGCAGCCAGCTCCTCGAGCAGGTCATGCCGCACGTCGCCCCCGCGCCGCCTCCGGGACAGCACCCCGAGGCGCTGCTGGCGGCCGTGGTCGCGGAGCGCCGCCGCCGCGACGAGCTGCGGCTGGCCCGCGACGCGGCCCTGCGGGAGCGGCTCAGACGCGGCGGTAGGTCAGGTCGGTGATCTCCCGACCCGCGTCGCGACCGCGTCGTTCGAACCGGGTGACCGGTCGCTCGGCCCACCGCGGCGCCGGACCCGCGTGCACGTTCTCCAGCAACGGCTCGGCGTCGAGCACCTCGACCATCTGCGCGGCGTAGTCGGCCCAGTCCGTCGCCAGCCGCCAGAGCCCGCCGGGCTCGAGCCGGCTCGCGGCCAGGGCCGCGAACTCGGCGCTGACCAGCCGCCGCCGGTGGTGCCGCTTCTTCGGCCAGGGGTCCGGGAAGAACGTCCAGAGCTCGTGCACGGACCCTTCCCCCAGCAGGTTCCGTATCGACCACACCGCGTCGACGCCGATCAGTCGCACGTTGGTGACACCCTCACGACCCAGCCGGTGCAGCGTGTCCGCCACCCCCGGTCGCCACACCTCGAACGCCAGCACGTCGCACGACGGCCGGGCCGCCGCGAGCGGCACCGTCGCCTCACCGACCCCCGAGCCGATCTCCACCACCAGCGGCGCCCGTCGGCCGAACCACGCCGCGACGTCCACCTCCGCCTCGTCCACCGCCGCGTCCGGCACGACGTACGCGTCGGCGTACTGCTCCCAGGCCGCGTGCTGCCGCGCCGAGAACCGGCTGCCCCGCCGCGCGTACGTCACGACCTCCCGCAGCCGCTTCCCGTCCGCTGTGAACCCCGTGTGCGGCCGCGCCGGGCGTACGCCCTCGTCCCTGCCGTTCACGGTGGGTCCTTTCGTCGGTGGTGCAGTGGTCTCGACAAGCTCCCCCGGGGTTCGACTCGACCACCCGGGGCGCCGAGGCGGGCGCAGCGGGAGCCGCGCGCAGCGCGGGCGACCGGCCGGGGCTGTGGCTCGGGTATGGCGGGCCGAGCGAAGCGAGGCGGGTGTCCCCGGCCGGTCGTCCGCGCGGAGCGCGGTGGACGCGGAGCCCGCCGTCCCAGCCACGATCCCTCGGTGGAGACAGACCGAGAGGCCCGGCCCCCACGGGGACCGGGCCTCTCGGCTGGTGCTGCTAGATCACTTGGAGATGTTCGTGACCCGGCCGGCGCCGACGGTGCGGCCACCCTCGCGGATCGCGAACCGGAGACCCTCCTCCATGGCGATCGGCTGGATCAGCTCGACCGACATGTCGGTGTTGTCGCCGGGCATGACCATCTCGGTGCCCTCGGGGAGGGTCACGACGCCGGTCACGTCCGTGGTCCGGAAGTAGAACTGCGGACGGTAGTTGTTGAAGAACGGCGTGTGACGGCCGCCCTCCTCCTTCGACAGGATGTAGACCGACGCGTCGAAGTTGGTGTGCGGGGTCGTGGTGCCCGGCTTGATGACGACCATGCCGCGCTCGACGTCCTCGCGCTTCGTGCCACGAAGCAGGAGGCCGACGTTCTCACCGGCCTGGCCCTCGTCGAGCAGCTTGCGGAACATCTCGACGCCGGTGACCGTGGTGGTCTGCTTGCCCTCACGGATACCGATGATGTCGACGGTCTCGTTGACCTTGACCACACCGCGCTCGATGCGGCCGGTGATCACGGTGCCACGACCGGTGATCGTGAAGACGTCCTCGACCGGCATGAGGAACGGCTTGTCGACCTCACGCTCGGGCTGCGGGATGTGCTCGTCGACCGCGGTCATGAGCTCCATGATCGACTCGCCCCACTTCTCGTCGCCGTTCAGCGCCGGGAAGGCAGCAACGCGCACCACGGGGATGTCGTCGCCGGGGAACTCGTACTCGGTGAGGAGCTCGCGCACCTCCATCTCGACGAGCTCGATGAGCTCCTCGTCGTCGACCATGTCGCACTTGTTCAGCGCGACGACGATCGCCGGCACGCCGACCTGACGGGCGAGCAGCACGTGCTCACGCGTCTGCGGCATCGGGCCGTCGGTGGCGGCGACCACGAGGATCGCGCCGTCCATCTGAGCCGCACCGGTGATCATGTTCTTGATGTAGTCGGCGTGACCCGGGCAGTCGACGTGCGCGTAGTGACGCGCCTCCGTCTGGTACTCGACGTGCGCGATGGAGATGGTGATACCGCGCTGGCGCTCCTCCGGAGCCTTGTCGATCATGTCGAACGCCGAAGCCTCGTTCAGGTTCGGGTACTTGTCGTGCAGCACCTTGGTGATCGCTGCGGTCAACGTCGTCTTGCCGTGGTCGATGTGACCGATCGTGCCGATGTTGACGTGCGGCTTAGTCCGCTCGAACTTCGCCTTAGCCACGGGGGCTCCTCCTCGTTAGTACTTGACTCGTCTGCTGGGGGACTACAAGTCCGACGAACTACTCGCCGCGGACCTTCTTGATGATCTCGTCGGCGACGTTCTGCGGAACCTCGGCGTACGAGTCGAACTCCATCGAGTACGACGCCTGGCCGGAGGTCTTGGACCTCAGGTCGCCAACGTACCCGAACATCTCTGACAGCGGTACCAGCGCCGTGACCACCCGGTCACCCGACCGCTCGAACATCGACTGCACCTGTCCACGGCGCGAGTTGATGTCGCCGATGACGTCGCCCAGGAAGTTCTCCGGGGTGGTCACCTCGACCGCGAACATCGGCTCGAGCAGGACCGGCTTGGCCATCCGCGCGGCCTCCTTGAACGCCTGCCCACCGGCCAGCTTGAACGCCAGCTCGGAGGAGTCGACGTCGTGGTAGGCGCCGTCCTCGAGGGTGAACTTCACGTCCACCATCGGGTAGCCGGCGAGCACGCCGAACTCCATGGCGCCCTGGCCACCCTGGTCGACGGACGGGATGTACTCGCGCGGCACGCGACCACCCGACACGTTGTTCACGAACTCGTAGCCCGCACCGGCGCCCGTCTCCGGGTCGGTGTTCGGCTCGAGCGAGATGACGACCTTCGCGAACTGGCCGGAGCCACCGGTCTGCTTCTTGTGGGTGTAGCTGTGGTTGGAGACCTTGGAGCGGATGGTCTCGCGGTAGGCCACCTGCGGCTTGCCGACGGTCGCCTCGACGCGGAACTCGCGCTTCATGCGGTCGACCAGGATCTCCAGGTGGAGCTCGCCCATGCCGGCGATGATGGTCTGGCCGGTCTCCTCGTCGGTCTTCACCGTGAAGGTGGGGTCCTCGTCGGAGAGCCGCTGGATCGCGATGCCGAGCTTCTCCTGGTCGCCCTTCGTCTTCGGCTCGATGGCGACCTCGATCACCGGGGCCGGGAAGGTCATCGACTCCAGCACGACCGGGTCGCTCTGGGCGCAGAGCGTCTCACCGGTGGTGGTGTCCTTCAGACCCATGACGGCCACGATCTGGCCGGCGCCGACCGACGCGATCTCCTCACGCTTGTTGGCGTGCATCTGGTAGATCTTGCCGATCCGCTCCTTCTTGCCCTTGACGGAGTTGAGCACCGTGGCGCCCGCCTCGAGCTTGCCGGAGTAGACGCGGACGTAGGTCAGCTTGCCGAGGTGCGGGTCGGCCGCGATCTTGTAGGCCAGCCCGGAGAACGGCTCGCTGTCCGCGGGCTTGCGCAGGATCTCGGTCTCCTCGTCGTTGACCTTGTGGCCGTGCACGGCACCGACGTCGATCGGCGAGGGGAGGTACTTCACGACCGCGTCGAGCAGGGGCTGCACGCCCTTGTTCTTGAACGCGGTGCCGCACAGCACCGGGTTGACCTTGTCGGCCAGGGTGGCGCGACGGATCGCGGCCTCGAGCTCCTCGACGGTGAGGTCCTCACCCTCGAGGTACTTCTCCATGACCTCGTCGTCGGCCTCGGCCAGCGTCTCGAGGAACTTCTCGCGGTACTCGTCGGCCTGGGCCTGGAGCTCCGCCGGGATCTCCTCGACGTCGTAGTCCTCACCCATCTTGGTCTCGCCGCGCCAGGTGAGCGCGCGCATGCCGACCAGGTCGACGACACCGAGGAAGTCGGCCTCGGCGCCGATCGGCAGCTGCAGCACGAGCGGGGTGGAGTTGAGGCGCTCGACCATCATGTCGACGCAGCGGAAGAAGTCCGCGCCGGTGCGGTCGAGCTTGTTGACGAAGCACATCCGCGGGACGGAGTACTTGTTGGCCTGCCGCCACACCGTCATGGTCTGCGGCTCGACGCCGGCGACCCCGTCGAAGACCGCGACGGCGCCGTCGAGGACGCGCAGCGAGCGCTCGACCTCGACGGTGAAGTCGACGTGGCCCGGGGTGTCGATGATGTTGATCTGGTGGTTCTTCCACCAGCAGGTCGTCGCGGCGGACGTGATCGTGATGCCGCGCTCCTGCTCCTGCTCCATCCAGTCCATGACGGCGGCGCCCTCGTGGACCTCGCCGATCTTGTAGGAGATGCCGGTGTAGAAGAGGATCCGCTCGGTCGTGGTGGTCTTGCCGGCGTCGATGTGCGCCATGATGCCGATGTTGCGGACCTTGGTCAGGTCAGTGGTGATGTCGACGGCCACTTCTCAGTGATCCCCTCGGTAGCTAGACGGTGCTCGGCCGCACCCGGTGGGGTGCAGGCTCGGGCGGGGGTGGTGCGCGGTTGACGGCCCGTGGCCGCTGCGGCCGGGGCGGCGCGGCTCGGTCGCAGGACCGGCGCGCCGCTGACCGGCTCAGGTCACCAGCGGTAGTGGGCGAACGCCTTGTTGGCCTCGGCCATCTTGTGAGTGTCCTCGCGACGCTTGACCGCGGCACCGAGGCCGTTGGACGCGTCGAGGATCTCGTTCATCAGACGCTCGGCCATGGTCTTCTCACGGCGGGCGGCGGAGTAGCTGACCAGCCAGCGCAGGGCCAGGGTCATGGAGCGCGGACCGCGCACCTCGACCGGGACCTGGTAGGTCGCGCCGCCGACACGGCGGCTGCGGACCTCGAGGGCCGGCTTCACGTTGTCCAGCGCGCGCTTGAGCGTGACGACCGGGTCGGTGCCGGTCTTCTCACGGCAGCCCTCGAGGGCGCCGTAGACGATGCGCTGCGCGGTCTGCTTCTTGCCGTCCTTGAGGACCTTGCTGACCAGCTGGGTGACGACCTGCGAGCCGTAGACCGGGTCGACGTCGAGCGGCCGCTTCGGGGCGGGGCCCTTGCGAGGCATTAGCTCTTCTCCTTCTTCGCGCCGTAACGGCTGCGAGCCTGCTTGCGGTTCTTCACGCCCTGCGTGTCGAGCGAGCCGCGGATGATCTTGTAACGGACACCGGGAAGGTCCTTCACACGACCGCCACGCACGAGCACGATCGAGTGCTCCTGCAGGTTGTGGCCGACACCCGGGATGTAGGCCGTGACCTCGATGCCGCTGGACAGGCGCACACGGGCGACCTTCCGCAGCGCGGAGTTCGGCTTCTTCGGGGTGGTCGTGTAGACACGCGTGCACACGCCACGCCGCTGGGGGGATCCCTTCAGAGCGGGCGTCTTGTTCTTCGACACCTTGTCCTGGCGGCCCTTGCGGACCAACTGCTGGATGGTGGGCACCGCGTGGTTCTCTTTCCTCTTCGGTGATGCTGTCTCTGTCGTGTCCGACCCGTGCCGACCCGTGGCGGCCACCCCCGCGGTCGGGCGTGTCGCCCACCGCAGGCCACCGCCGGGTTTCGGGCGGGGTAGCCGTCGAGTGAATCGCTGCGAGTGCAGCCACGCGGCCCGGTCACGGACACGCGTACGGCCTGGGTGTCCCAGACACGAAGAAAAAGATTACCGGCTCGCCGGAACGCGGTCAAAACGAGCGGACCGCGGGTGCGGTAAGGAGGATGTCCTCGGTCCGCGCCTGGTGCTCCCAGTCTACGGCGTGGCCCCTGACACGCCCCCTGACGATGCCGCCGAGGAGCCCTCGGACGGCCCGGTCCGCGGGGGGTGCGAGCAGCTCGGCGAGGTGCCGCGCGCGCACCCCCGCGAGGTCGTCGAGCTGGGTCCGGCAGGAGAACCCGTCGGCCAGCACGACCGCGTCCTCCCCCGCCGCGCGGACGGCCGGCAGCAGGTCGTGCTCGGCGACGGCGACCGACACCTCGTAGTGGCCCTGCTCGACCCCGAAGTTCCCGGCCAGCCCGCAGCAGCCACCGACCCGCGTCACGGTGGCCCCGGTGCGGGCGAGCAGGGCGGCGTCCGCGTCCCAGCCCACGACGCTCGCGTGGTGGCAGTGCGGCTGCACCACGACCGTCGTACCGGTGAGGTCGGGTGGCTCCCAGCCCGGGACGCCGCTCAGCACCTCGGCCAGGGACCGGACCCCGGCCGCGACCTCGGCGGCGCGCGGGTCGGCGGTCAGCTCGACGGCGTCCGAGCGAAGGGTGGCCAGGCAGGACGGCTCGAGCCCGACGACCGGGATCCCGGCTGCGACGTACGGGTGCAGCACGTCGAGCGTGTGCCCCAGGATCCGGCGGGCTGCGGTCAGCTGGCCGGTGCTGACCCAGGTCAGCCCGCAGCAGGCCGGCTCGGTGACCACGCCGACCCGCAGGCCGGCGGCCTCGAGCACGGCGACGGCGGCGCGGCCGGTCTCGGAGGCGAACCCGTCGGTGAACGAGTCCGCCCACACCACGACGTCGTACGTCGACCCGGGCGCCGCCGCACGCTCGGTGCCCCGGGCCCAGCGCCGCAGAGGCCGGCGGGCGAACGCCGGGCACGGAGCGGCGCTGGTCGATGCCGGCGGCGGCCTTGGCGAGCCGCTGGACCGGGCCGACGCGCAGGAGCGCGTTCGCGAGCGGCGCGACGGGCTGGGTGAGCCGGGCCCAGCGCGGCAGCTGCCCGAGCGCGTAGTGGCTGCGCGGCCGGAGCCGCCGGCGGTAGCGCTGGTGCAGTGCCTCCGCCTTGTAGGTCGCCATGTCGATGCCGGTCGGGCAGTCGGTGGCGCAGCCCTTGCACGCCAGGCACAGGTCGAGCGCCTCGTGCACCTCGTCGGAGCGCCACCCGTCGGTGACCAGCGAGCCGTTGACCATCTCCTGGAGGACCCGGGCCCGGCCGCGGGTGGAGTCCTTCTCGTCGCGGGTCGCTTGGTAGGACGGGCACATCACGCCGCCGGTGCCGGTGTTGTCGGCGACGCACTTGCCGACGCCGGTGCAGCGGTGCACCGCCGCGACGACCGAGCCGCCGTCGTGGGCCAGCCGCAGCGTGCGCCGGGGCTCGCGCAGCCGCGCTGCGAGGCGGATGTCCGCGTCGACGGGCCGCGGGTCGACCAGCACACCGGGGTTGAGCAGGTTGTCGGGGTCGAAGAGGTGCTTGACCGCGGCGAAGAGGTCGATCACCTCCGGGGAGTACATGCGGGGCAGCAGGGCCGACCGGGCGCGCCCGTCGCCGTGCTCGCCCGAGAGGCTTCCACCATGTGACGCGGTGAGGTCCGCGGCGGCCTCGACGAAGGTCCGGAAGGCGTCCGCTCCCCCGCGCCGGTCGAGCGGGAAGTCGATGCGCACGTGGACGCAGCCGTCGCCGAAGTGGCCGTAGGGCACCCCGTCGAGGCCGGCGTCGCGCAGCAGCGCGTCGAAGCCACGCAGGTAGGCGCCCAGCCGGTCCGGCGGCACCGCGGCGTCCTCCCACCCTGCGTGCGCGGGCCGCTCCAGGCTGCGGGCCGCCAGCCCGGCGCCGTCCTCCCGGATCCGCCAGAGCGCGGCCATCTCGGCCACCTCCGTCACCAGTCGTACGTCGACCGCGCCGGCGTCGCGGGCCACGGCGTCCGCCGCTGCGCGGGCTTCCTCGACCGTCGCGCCGGTGACCTCCGCGAAGAGCCAGCCCGATCCACGGGGCAGGGCGGGGACGGTCCCGCGCCGGGCCCGGACCACGTCGACGATCCGGGCGTCGAGTCCCTCGCAGGCGACCAGGGGGTGGTGCAGCAGGGACGGCACGGCGTCGGCGGCCTCGAACATGTCGGCGTAGCCGAGCACCGCGAGGGCGCGGGCGGGCGCGTCCTCGACGAGCCGCACGGTCGCGCCGGCGACCACCCCGAGGGTGCCCTCGCTGCCGACCAGGAACCGGTCGAGGTTGCGGCCCCGCTCCGGCAGCAGGTGCTCGAGGGAGTAGCCGGAGACCTGACGGGTGAAGCGGCCGAACCCGGTGCGGATGGTGCCGAGGTGGTCGGCCACGAGTGCGTCGAGCCGGTCGTGCAGCGGGGTGCGGGTGCCGTCGAGCCGGGTGCCGTCGGCGGTGAGCACGTCGAGCGCGACGACGTTGTCGGAGGTCCGTCCGTAGCCGAGGGCGCGGGAGCCGCACGCGTTGTTGCCGATCATCCCGCCGATCGTGCAGCGGGTGTGGGTCGACGGGTCAGGGCCGAAGCGCAGCCCGTGCCTGGTGGCGGCCTTCTGCAGGGTGGCGTGCACGGTGCCGGGCTGGACCGTGGCGGTGCGCGCCTCGGGGTCGATCGACAGCACCCTGTCGAGGTGCCGCGCGACGTCGACGACGATGCCGGTGCCCACGGCGTTGCCGGCGATCGACGTACCGGCGCCGCGCATGGTCAGCGGGGTGCCGGTCTCGCGGGCGACGGCCAGGGTCGCGGCCAGCTCGTCGGTGTCGCGGGGACGGGCCACGACCTGTGGGACGACGCGGTAGAGCGACGCGTCCGCGGAGTAGAGCGCCCGGGTCAGGGTGGAGTCGTCGGCGTCGGCGACCCCGGCCCTGCGCAGCTCGGCGAGGAGGTCGCTCACCACAGCTCGAGCGAGCCGCGCAGGATGCCCGCGAGGTCGTCCTCGGTGGCCTCGCGCGGCGCGGTCGCGAGCAGCCGCTGCTGCTTGAGCGTGCCGGCGACGAGGTCCTCGACGTCGGCCTCGGTGTAGCCGACGGCGCCGATGCCGTTGGGGATGCCGATGTCGCGCATCAGGTCGGTGAGCACCTGCGGCAGGAAGTCGCGCAGGTCGTCGGGCCGCGGCGCACCGGGGGCGAGGAGCTCGGCCGCGTGCACGTGCCGCTCGGGTGCGGCCTCGAAGGTGAACCGGAACGCCTCGGGCGCGGTCAGCGACACCGCCATGCCGTGCGGCACCATCGCGTGGTCGTCCGGGTACCCCTCGGGGTGGAAGTCCCGCACCCGGCCGGCGATCGGGTAGGCGTTGGCGTGCGGGATGTGCACGCCGGCGTTGCCGAAGCCCATCCCGGCGAAGGTCGCGGCCAGCGCCATCTGCCCGCGGGCGTCCTCGTCGTCGCCGTGGTGCACCGCGGTCCGGAACGACGTGGCCAGCAGGCTCATCGCCTTCTCCGACCACATGTCCCCGATCGGGTTGGCGCCGCAGTAGGGCACCCGCTGCTCCGCGGCCTTGCGCGGGTAGGAGTCGAACGGCCGGGCCGTCCAGCTCTCCAGCGCGTGACAGAGGATGTCCATCCCGCTGGCCGCGGTCACCCCGGCCGGCTGGGACAGCGTCAGCCGCGGGTCGACGACGGCCATGGTCGGGCGCAGCCGCGGGTGGCTGATGCCGCTCTTCACCTGCTGGTCGAGCACGTCGAGGACGCAGACCGTGGTGCTCTCGCTGCCGGTGCCGGTGGTGGTCGGCACCGCGAGCAGCGGGGCCAGCGGCTTCGCCGGCGCACGGCCCTTGCCGACCGGGCGCGTTCACGTAGTCGAGGACGTCGCCGGGGTTGGTGCTGAGCAGGTTGACCGCCTTGGCGGTGTCGATCGCGGACCCCCCGCCGACCGCGACGAACGCGTCCCACGGCCCGCCGTCGCGGGCGAACTCGACGGCCTCGACCAGGCTCGCGTCGGTCGGCTCCACGTGCGTCCGGTCGAACAGCACCGCGTCGATGCCGGCGGCCTTGATCTGCTCGGTGATCCGCTGCGGGTGGCCGGTGGCCGCGACCCCGGGGTCGGTGATCACGAGCACCCGCCGGACGTCGTACGTCGAGAGGTCGTAGCCGATCTCGTCCGAGGCGCCGGCGCCGTACTTCAGCTGCGGGGCGCCGTAGGTGAACACGGTCTCGAGCTCGGTCTGGACCATGCCGTGCAGTCTAGGGTGCGTTGATCGAGTGCTTGCCGTCGCGAGCGTCGTCAGACGTGGTGCCTGGCAAGGCGGAGGAGCGAAGGCGATGCGAAGCATCGTCGAGTGACGACAACGCCGCCAGGTGCCTGCGGATGGCGGCGCGCAGCAGGCAGTTGGACTTGATCCACGTGCCCTAGGAGGGCGGTGGCGACGTCCCCGTCCGGCGTCTCGATCTCGGTCAGGGCGTAGCGGGCCGCGCTGAGCAGCTCCAGGCCGAGGGCCTCGGACCGCGGCAGCCAGGCGGCCAGGTCGGTGGAGCCGCCCACCTCGACGACGCGCGGCTCGACCCCGTGGGAGCCCGGCAGCACCGTGGCCTCGAACAGCAGGTGGATGCCGTGGTAGTCCTCGACGAGACCGTCCGAGCGCGCCCCGACGAAGTGCGACGAGTGCACGTCGAGCACCCGCCCCGGCTCGACGTACAGGCCGGTCTCCTCGTGGACCTCGCGCCGGAGAGCGTCCCGCGGGTCCTCCCCGTGGTCGATGCCGCCGCCGGGCAGGGTCCAGCGGCCCTCGATCCGGGTGTTCGAGGACATCCGGGTCAGCAGCACCTCGTCGACGCCGTCGACCCGGCGCACGAGCACGGCGTACGCCGCGATCCGCTGCCGCTGAGGGGGGCTTGTCTGCTGGCTCGACATGGGCGGATTCTAGGGCTGCGCACAGCCCTCAGGAGTGTCCTGAACCATGGTTTCGGTGCCTGCCCCGGCGGGCACCGTTCCAGTGGCCCACCGTCCCCGTCTTCGAGCGAGCCGATGAGCATCCCACACACCGAGTCGCCCGCACCGACGACGCACGCGTCCGCCGGTCATCACGTCGTGCACCACGAGCAAGCCGCGGGACGGCACTCCGGTCACGTCCGGCCGACCTCACGCGACCCGTTCTTCGACAACGCCAAGCTGCTGCTGGTCACCCTCGTGGTGATCGGCCACTCGTGGAACCTGCTGCCCGACGCGTCCACCTCCTCGCCGGTCTACACCTTCCTCTACGCCTGGCACGTGCCGGCGTTCGTGCTGGTCACCGGCTACCTGTCCCGCAGCTTCACGTTCACCCGGCGCAACCTGCACAAGCTGGTCACCACGATCGTGGTGCCCTACCTCGTGTTCGAGACGCTGCTGGCGCTCTTCCGCACGACGGTCGGGCACGAGGACCTCGGGATGCTGTACCTCAGCCCGCACTGGCCGATGTGGTACCTCTCCGCGCTGTTCCTGTGGCGGCTCGCGACCCCGCTGTTCAAGCGTGTCCCGCAGCCGATGGTGCTCGCGGTGGCCGTCAGCCTGGTCGGCGGCCTGAACACCCTCGACTGGCTGGACCTCCCCCGCACCCTCGGGCTGCTGCCGTTCTTCGTCGCCGGGATGACCATGCGCCGCGAGCACTTCGAGTGGCTCGCGCAGCCGCGGGTCAGGGTCGTCGCCGCCGGCCTGCTCGTCACCGGGTTCGTCGCCGCCACGTTCCTCAACGGGGTGTCCAAGGAGTGGCTCTACTGGCGCACCGGCTACCCGGACCTGGGTGTGCCGTTCTGGCTCGGCATGGTCTGCCGGGCCGGCGTGATGCTCGTGGCCGCGACCCTGGCGCTCAGTGCGCTCTCCCTGATCCCGACGTCCCAGCGCTGGTTCACGCCCCTCGGGTCGGCCAGCCTGGTGGTCTACCTCTTCCACGGCTTCTTCGTGAAGGGCGCCGAGTACGCCGACCTGGGCGGCGCGTCGGAGCACGACCCGATCACGGCCTTCCTGCTGGTCACCGGCGGCGCCGTGCTGGTCTCGCTGCTGCTGTCCGCGACCCCGGTGTCCCGCCGGCTCAACCGGCTCGTCGACCCGATCTCGACACTCACCGCCGACATGCCCGGTGCGCTGCACCCCACCCACCACCGGATCGACACGCACCGGCGGCTGGCGCTGGCGCACAACGACCCGACCCGGAGTCGCTGACGACGCTCAGCCGGACACTCCGCCGGGCAGCCACGAGGGCGTCAGGGCACTGACCGGCACCGACTCCAGCGTCCGAGCGTGCGCGGCGTGAGGGGCCGCACCCCCGAGGTGGGCCGGGTGCCAGGGTGCGTGCTCGCCGGGTGCCGGCTGGTGCACCGGCAGGCGCTGGAGCTCGTCGACCATCCCCTGCAGGCGTACGCCGAGCCGGGCGGTCCCCTCACGCAGGTCGGTCGCCGGGTCGACGTACACGGGCGGGCCGACGAGCAGGGACACCGGCCGCCCGCGGTGCAGGTCCACCGGGCGCCTCGCGGTGAGGATCCGCTGCGGACCCCAGATCGCCATCGGCAGCAGCGGCGCCCCCGTCTCGCGGGCCAGTGCCACGGCGCCGGGCATCAGGGCCCGGACGGTGTAGGAGGTGCTCACCCCGGCCTCCGGGAAGATGCCGACGGCCTCGCCCTGGCGCAGCAGCGAGCGGGCCCGCAGGTAGGCCGCCGCGGGCGCCTCGCGGTCCACCGGGACGTGCCGCATCGCGGTCATCAGCGGCCGGGCGAGCGGGTTGCTCCAGACGTCGTGACGGGCCAGGAAGCGGACGTGACGCTCGCTGCGCCGGCCGGCCAGCCCGACCAGCAGGAAGTCCAGGAAGCTCACGTGGTTGCTGGCCAGCACCACCGGGCCTTCGACCGGCACGTGCCCGTCGCCCTCCAGCGTGATCCGCAGGCCGAGCGCGCGGAACGCACCCCGAGCCGCCCGGATGACGCCCGGGTAGACCCGCTCCCTCACCTGTCCACGCACGCCCGATGTTCGCAGACCGGGCCTCGCCGGACGGCTCGGCGTTCCGGGCTCCGGGCTGCCGGATTCCCTGGGTCCCCTGTTAAACCAGCACACCCCCAGCGTTGCAACGCTGGGGGTGTGCCAGATTCCCTGGGGCCCCAGGGAATCTGCAGACTCGATCAGTTCTGGTAGGAACCGAAGTCGAAGTCGTCGAGTGCCACGGCCTGGCCTCCGGTGTTCCCGAAGTCGTAGTCGTAGTCGCCGTACCCGGTGACGGAGTACGCGTTCGCACGCGCCTCCTCGGTCGGCTCCACCCGGATGTTGCGGTAGCGCTCCAGGCCGGTGCCGGCCGGGATCAGCTTTCCGATGATCACGTTCTCCTTCAGGCCGCGCAGCGAGTCCGACTTGCCGTGGATCGCCGCGTCGGTGAGGACGCGCGTGGTCTCCTGGAAGGACGCCGCCGACAGCCACGACTCGGTGGCCAGCGACGCCTTGGTGATGCCCATCAGCTGCGGACGGCCGGCCGCGGGCTTGCCGCCCTCGGAGACCACCCGACGGTTCTCCTCCTCGAAGGTGACCCGGTCGATGAGGTCCGACGGGAGCAGCTTGGTGTCGCCCTGCTCCAGCACGAGAACCCGGCGCAGCATCTGCCGCACGATGATCTCGATGTGCTTGTCGTGGATGGCCACGCCCTGGCTGCGGTACACAGCCTGGACCTCGTCCACCAGGTGCTCCTGCGCCTTGCGGACACCGAGGATCCGCAGAACCTCCTGCGGGTCCGGCGTGCCCTGCGTCAGCTGCTGGCCGACCTCGACGTGGTCGCCCTCGCCGACGGTCAGGCGCGAGCGCTTGCTGACCGGGTACTCCTGCACCTCGGAACCGTCATCGGGGGTGATGAGGATCTTCTTGGCCTTGTCGGTCTCGTCGATGGTGACGCGACCGGCGGCCTCGGTGATCGGCGAGCGACCCTTGGGCTGGCGGGCCTCGAAGAGCTCGACCACGCGGGGCAGACCCTGCGTGATGTCGTCCGCGGAGGCCACACCACCGGTGTGGAAGGTACGCATCGTCAGCTGCGTGCCGGGCTCACCGATCGACTGCGCCGCGATGATGCCGACGGCCTCGCCGATGTCGACGAGCTTGCCGGTGGCCAGCGAGCGGCCGTAGCACTTGGCGCAGGTGCCGGTCCGGGCGTCACAGGTGAGCACCGAGCGGACCTTCACCTCCTCGATGCCGGCATCGACGAGCTCGTTGATCTTGACGTCGCCCAGGTCGCCGCCCGCCTCGACCAGCACCGCGCCGGTCTCCGGGTGGGTGACCTCGACGGCCGCCGAGCGGGCGTACGCCGCGGTCTCGGCGTTCTCGTCCTTGACCACGCGACCGTCGTCGAGCCGGACGCCGATGCGCTTGGGCAGACCCCGCTCGGTGCCGCAGTCGTCCTCACGGATGATGACGTCCTGCGACACGTCGACCAGACGACGGGTGAGGTACCCGGAGTCCGCCGTGCGCAGCGCCGTGTCGGCCAGACCCTTGCGGGCACCGTGCGTCGCGATGAAGTACTCCAGGACGGTCAGGCCCTCCCGGAAGTTCGACTTGATCGGCCGCGGGATGATGTCGCCCTTCGGGTTGGCCACCAGACCACGCATCGCGGCGATCTGACGGACCTGCATCATGTTTCCGCGCGCACCCGAGTGGACCATCATGTAGATGGGGTTCATCTTGTCGAAGGTCTGCTCGAGCTCGTCCGCGACCTTGTTGGAGGCCTGCGTCCAGATCTCGATGAGCTCCTGGCGACGCTCGTCGTCGGTGATCAGACCACGCTCGAACTGCACCTGCACCTTCTTGGCCTGCTCCTCGAAGACCTCGAGGATCTCGGCCTTGCGGGGCGGGGTGACGACGTCCTCGATGGAGACGGTCACACCGGAGCGGGTGCCCCAGTGGAAGCCGGCGTCCTTGAGGGCGTCGAGCGCGTGGGCGACCTCGACCTTGGTGTAGCGCTCGGCGAGGTCGTTGACGATGACCCCGAGCTGCTTCTTGCCGACCTCGTAGTTCACGAAGGCGTAGTCGCCGGGGAGCGTCTCGTTGAAGAGCGCGCGGCCCAGCGTGGTCTCCAGGATCAGCGGCTGACCCGGCTCCCAGCCCTCCGGCAGCGGGGTGCCGAACGGCGGGACGACCTCGGGGAAGCGGATCTTCACCGTGCTCTGGAGGCTGATCTCGCCACGGTCGAAGGCCATGATCGCCTCGGACGTCGACGAGAACGCGCGACCGTCGCCCGGCAGCTCGCCCTCGATCTCACGGGTGAGGAAGAACAGCCCGATGATCATGTCCTGCGTCGGCATGGTGACCGGACGGCCGTCGGACGGCTTCAGGATGTTGTTCGTCGACAGCATCAGGATGCGGGCCTCGGCCTGCGCCTCCGCGGAGAGCGGCAGGTGCACGGCCATCTGGTCACCGTCGAAGTCCGCGTTGAAGGCGGAGCAGACGAGCGGGTGGATCTGGATGGCCTTGCCCTCGATCAGCTGCGGCTCGAACGCCTGGATGCCGAGCCGGTGCAGCGTGGGCGCACGGTTCAGCAGCACCGGGTGCTCGGTGATGACCTCCTCGAGGACGTCCCACACGACCGGACGCGCACGCTCGACCATCCGCTTGGCGCTCTTGATGTTCTGCGCGTGGTTCAGGTCGACCAGACGCTTCATCACGAACGGCTTGAACAGCTCGAGCGCCATCTGCTTGGGCAGACCGCACTGGTGCAGCTTCAGCTGCGGGCCGACCACGATGACCGAACGGCCGGAGTAGTCGACGCGCTTGCCGAGCAGGTTCTGGCGGAACCGGCCCTGCTTGCCCTTGAGCATGTCGGACAGCGACTTCAGCGGCCGGTTGCCCGGGCCGGTGACCGGACGGCCACGACGGCCGTTGTCGAACAGCGAGTCGACGGCCTCCTGGAGCATCCGCTTCTCGTTGTTGACGATGATCTCGGGCGCACCGAGGTCGAGCAGCCGCTTGAGGCGGTTGTTCCGGTTGATGACGCGGCGGTACAGGTCGTTGAGGTCGGAGGTCGCGAAGCGGCCACCGTCGAGCTGCACCATCGGACGCAGGTCCGGCGGGATGACCGGGACGGCGTCGAGGACCATGCCCTTGGGGCTGTTGGTCGTCTTGCGGAACGCGTCGACGACCTTGAGCCGCTTGAGGGCGCGGACCTTGCGCTGGCCCTTGCCGGTGGCGATGGTCTCGCGCAGGTTGTCCACCTCGGCGTCGAGGTCGAAGGTCTCGAGGCGCTTCTGGATCGCCGTGGCGCCCATGTGGCCCTCGAAGTACTTGCCGAACCAGTTCTTCATCTCGCGGTAGAGCAGCTCGTCGCCCTCGAGGTCCTGGACCTTGAGGTTCTTGAAGCGGCTCCAGACCTCGTCGAGGCGGTCCAGCTCGCGCTGGGACCGGTCGCGGACCTGCTTCATCTCGCGCTCGGCGCCGTCCTTGACCTTGCGACGCGCGTCGGCCTTGGCACCCTCGGCCTCCAGGGCCGCGAGGTCCTCCTCGAGCTTCTTGGCGCGGTCGTCGATCTGGTTGTCGCGACGCCCCTCGAGGCGCTTGCGCTCCAGGTCGACCTTCGCCTCGAGCGAGGACAGGTCGCGGTGGCGGGCGTCCTCGTCGACGTGCGTGATCATGTACGCCGCGAAGTAGATGACCTTCTCGAGGTCCTTCGGGGCGAGGTCGAGCAGGTAGCCGAGCCGGCTCGGCACACCCTTGAAGTACCAGATGTGCGTGACCGGGGCGGCGAGCTCGATGTGGCCCATCCGCTCACGGCGGACCTTGGAACGGGTCACCTCGACGCCGCAGCGCTCGCAGATGATGCCCTTGAAGCGGACCCGCTTGTACTTGCCGCAGTAGCACTCCCAGTCCCGGGTGGGACCGAAGATCTTCTCGCAGAAGAGGCCGTCACGCTCGGGCTTGAGCGTGCGGTAGTTGATCGTCTCCGGCTTCTTGACCTCGCCGTGGCTCCAGGTGCGGATGTCGTCCGCGGTGGCCAGGCCGATCTTAAGCTGGTCGAAGAAGTTCACGTCGAGCACGGTGGCTTCTTTCCTCGTTTTCTCTGTGTCTGAGTCTTAGGGACTGAGAGGGGGTGGTACGGCGGTCGGGTCAGTGACCCCGCGCCGCACCACCCGCGACTCAGACTTCCTCGACGCTGCTGGGCTCGCGGCGGGACAGGTCGATGCCGAGCTCCTCGGCGGCACGGAAGACGTCCTCCTCCGCGTCGCGCATCTCGATCGCGGAGCCGTCCTGGGACAGCACCTCGACGTTGAGGCAGAGCGACTGCATCTCCTTGACGAGAACCTTGAACGACTCGGGGATACCGGAGTCGGGGATGTTCTCGCCCTTCACGATGGCCTCGTAGACCTTCACGCGTCCGGGGACGTCGTCGGACTTGATGGTCAGGAGCTCCTGCAGGGCGTAGGCGGCGCCGTACGCCTCCATCGCCCAGACCTCCATCTCACCGAAGCGCTGGCCACCGAACTGGGCCTTACCGCCGAGCGGCTGCTGGGTGATCATCGAGTACGGACCCGTCGACCGCGCGTGGATCTTGTCGTCCACGAGGTGGTGCAGCTTCAGGATGTACATGTAGCCGACCGACACCGGGTCCGGGAACGGCTCACCGGAGCGACCGTCGAACAGGTTCGCCTTGCCGTTGGACCCGACGACGCGGACGCCGTCGCGGTTCGGCAGGGTCGAGCCGAGGAGACCGACGATCTCGTCCTCCTTGGCGCCGTCGAAGACCGGCGTGGCGACGTTGGAGTCCGCCTCGGCCGACTCGGCGTGGATCGCGATGAGGCGCTTCTTCCAGTCCTCGTCGTCGCCCTCGACCTGCCAGCCCTGCTTGGCCAGCCAGCCCAGGTGGATCTCGAGGATCTGGCCGATGTTCATCCGGCCCGGGACACCGAGCGGGTTGAGCACGACGTCGACCGGGGTGCCGTCCTCCATGAACGGCATGTCCTCGACCGGCAGGATCTTCGAGATGACGCCCTTGTTGCCGTGACGGCCGGCGAGCTTGTCACCCACGGAGATCTTGCGCTTCTGCGCGACGTAGACGCGGACCAGCTGGTTCACGCCCGGCGGCAGCTCGTCGCCCTCCTCGCGGTCGAAGACCCGGACGCCGATGACGGTGCCGGACTCGCCGTGCGGGACCTTCATCGAGGTGTCGCGGACCTCGCGCGCCTTCTCACCGAAGATCGCGCGGAGCAGCCGCTCCTCCGGGGTCAGCTCGGTCTCGCCCTTGGGCGTGACCTTGCCGACCAGGATGTCGCCGGTCGTGACCTCGGCGCCGATCCGGATGATGCCGCGCTCGTCGAGGTCGGCGAGCATCTCCTCGCTGACGTTCGGGATGTCGCGGGTGATCTCCTCCGGCCCCAGCTTCGTGTCGCGGGCGTCGACCTCGTGCTCCTCGATGTGGATCGAGGTGAGGACGTCCTGCTGCACGAGGCGCTGCGACAGGATGATCGCGTCCTCGTAGTTGTGACCCTGCCACGGCATGAACGCGACCAGCAGGTTCGTGCCGAGGGCCATCTCGCCCTCGTCGGTGCACGGACCGTCGGCGATCGGCGTGCCGACCTCCAGGCGCTGCCCCTCCGACACCAGCGGACGCTGGTTGATGCAGGTGCCCTGGTTGGAGCGGCTGAACTTCTGCATCCGGTAGGTGCGGTAGGTGCCGTCGTCCTGCATGACGTCGACCGCGTCGGCCGAGACCTCGGTGACGACGCCGGGCTTGCTGGCGGTGACCACGTCACCCGCGTCGACCGCGGCGCGGTACTCCATGCCGGTGCCGACCAGCGGCGCGTCGCTCTTGATGAGCGGCACGGCCTGGCGCTGCATGTTGGAGCCCATGAGCGCGCGGTTGGCGTCGTCGTGCTCGAGGAACGGGATCAGGGCCGTCGCGACCGACACCATCTGGCGCGGCGAGACGTCCATGTAGTCGACCTCGCCCGCGGGGATGACGTCGACCTCGTTCTCGCGCTGACGCACGAGCACGCGGTCCTCGGCGAACCGGTTGTCGCCGGTGAGCAGGGCGTTGGCCTGCGCGATGACGTAGCGGTCCTCCTCGTCGGCGGTGAGGTAGTCGACCTTGTCGGTGACCTTGCCGTTCTCGACCTTGCGGTACGGCGTCTCGACGAAGCCGAACGGGTTGATCCGGCCGAACGTCGCGAGCGAGCCGATCAGACCGATGTTCGGACCCTCAGGCGTCTCGATCGGGCACATGCGGCCGTAGTGCGACGGGTGCACGTCGCGGACCTCGAAGCCGGCGCGGTCACGGGAGAGACCACCGGGGCCGAGCGCGGAGAGCCGGCGCTTGTGCGTCAGGCCCGCGATCGGGTTGGTCTGGTCCATGAACTGCGACAGCTGGGACGTCCCGAAGAACTCCTTGAGCGCCGCCACGACGGGCCGGATGTTGATCAGGGACTGCGGCGTGATCGCCTCGACGTCCTGGGTCGTCATCCGCTCCCGCACGACCCGCTCCATGCGGGCCAGGCCGGTGCGGAGCTGGTTCTGGATCAGCTCGCCGACCGTGCGCATGCGGCGGTTGCCGAAGTGGTCGATGTCGTCCGCGCGGACCTCGTTGGCACCGTTGGGCGTCTCGATCTCGGTCTTGCCGTCGTGCAGGGCGACGATGTAGCGGATCGCGGCGACGATGTCGTCGATCGTCAGCGTCTGCTGGTCGAACGCCTCGGTGGTGCCGAGCTTCTTGTTGATCTTGTAGCGGCCGACCTTGGCGAGGTCGTAGCGCTTGCCGTTGAAGTAGTAGTTGTCCAACAGCGTCTGCGCTGCCTCACGCGTCGGCGGCTCGCCCGGGCGCAGCTTGCGGTAGATGTCGAGGAGCGCGTCGTCCTGGCCGGACGTGTGGTCCTTCTCCAGGGTCAGCATCATCGACTCGTACTCGCCGAACTCGTCGCGGATCTGCTGCTCGGTCCAGCCGAGGGCCTTGAGCAGCACCGTGACGTTCTGCTTGCGCTTGCGGTCGAGGCGGACGCCGACCATGTCGCGCTTGTCGATCTCGAACTCGAGCCAGGCGCCGCGGGACGGGATCACCTTGGCGGTGAAGATGTCCTTGTCCGACGTCTTGTCGGCGGTGCGCTCGAAGTAGACGCCCGGGGACCGGACGAGCTGGGAGACGACCACGCGCTCGGTGCCGTTGATGACGAAGGTGCCCTTGTCGGTCATCAGGGGGAAGTCACCCATGAAGACCGTCTGGCCCTTGATCTCACCGGTCTCGTTGTTGGTGAACTCGGCCGAGACGTAGAGCGGCGCGGAGTAGGTGAAGTCCTTCTCCTTGCACTCGTCGACCGTGTTCTTCGGGTCGTAGAAGACCGGGTTCTCGAACGAGAGCGACATCGTGCCGGAGAAGTCCTCGATGGGAGAGATCTCCTCGAAGATCTCCTCGAGGCCGGACTTGAGGGACGCGTCCTCACCGTTGTCGAGGCGGGCCTGGGTGTCGGCCTGCCAGTCCTCGTTGCCCACCAGCCAGTCGAAGCTCTTGGTCTGGAGGTCGAGGAGCTTCGGAACCTCGAGGGGCTCCGAGATCTTCGCGAAGGAGATGCGGCGGGGTGCGGCGTTTTCGGTGCTGGAGTTCTTGCTGGTGCTGCGCGAGGCGGCCAAGAGGGGTCCTTCCAAGGGCTCGCGGACTCATCGGGAGATGACGTCGACCAACCACATTCCCGCCGACCGGGCAGGCAGGAAGCATTTGAGGGCGGACGCAAAGAGCGATATTAGCCCACGGGCACCCGCGAACACAACCGACCACGGCCACCCGCGAGGACCTCGATCTCCTGCGGCCCGAAAGCCGATCCGGAAAGCCCCGAAATGCCGGGGTTGTCCGGTGGAGAGAGGTCCGTACGACGGGAGCCGTGCGGCAATGCACCGACAGCATGAACCGGTCGGTCGGCCGAGTCAAGCAACCCCGCGGTCCGGCGGACCGCTCCGACCAGCGCGCCGGCCGTGGTGGGGGCCGTCGTGAGGGCCTCTCAGTAGGAGGTGATGTCGTTGACCAGCCAGGTGCCGTCCTGCTTCACCATGGACAGCTGGACCCGGTTGAGCGCCACCTGGGGCTCGCCGCCGTTGGCGGTGCTCCGCGTGGTCTGGTTGACGTAGAGCAGCACGTTGACCCGGTCGGCGTCGGCGTGCGCCACGCCGGACGCCTTCACCTCGGCCTCGACCTTGGCCTTGAGCTTGGTGGCGTTCGGCTTGACCAGCCGGTTGAAGGTGTCGGCGTACTTCTTCTTGTAGGCCGGGGTCATGTACCGCTCCGCGGCCTTCTCGTCCGCGTCGAGCGAGGTGTAGCCGTAGGACAGGATCGCCGCCGACGCCCGCTCGGCGGCGGCGGGCGCCGTACGCGACGCCGCGTCGACCGCGTCCTGGGCGCGTACGTCGGACCAGCTCCACGTGAACAGGCCGAGCACGCCGGCGGCCACCACCAGCACGAGGGCGACGGCGCCGAGGACCGCCACCACCGGCCACGAGGGTCCGGAGCCGCCGCCGGGACCCCGGGGCACGTCGGCCCCACCGGACGGCAGCGGGGGCGGGGGCGCGGCCTGCTGCCGGGCCTCGGGCGGCTGCTCCTTGTCGAGGGAGACCGGCTCGTCCGGCCGCTCGGGGCGGACCTCCCCCTCGGCACGCGGCGGCCGGCGCTCACCGGCGATCCGGCGGCGCGGGGGGCGCGGGTTCTGGCTGCTCATGCTTCCTTCGGGGTTGCGGGCGTTGCGGGCGGCGACGACGGGCGGGTCAGGCGACCGGGCTGAAGTTGTCGACCAGCCACTTCCCGTCGATCTTCACCAGCGAGACCTCCCAGCGGAAGTGCCGCGCCCTGGTGTCGAAGACGGTCTTGACGTTGGCGTCGGAGACCACGAGCACCTGCGCCGAGTCGGGGTCGAGGCTGGCCACCGCGGAGGTGAGCACCTCCCCCTTGGAGGTCATCTTGGCCTGCTTCACCGACTGGACGATGTCGGTCATCGCCTTGTCGAACTCGCCCTTGAACTTCGGGGAGAGCAGCGGGGTGATGCCGGCCTGGTAGTCGTCGACCGAGGCGACGTCGTAGTTGTTGACCTGCACCGCGAAGCGCTCCGCGGCCGCGGTCACGTCCGAGCGGGACTGCTGGGCCGAGGAGACCTCCTCGGAGCGCGGCCGGAGCATCGTGATCTCGAGGACCAGGGCCACCGCCGCGACCACCGCGACCACCGCCAGGAAGGCGGTGATCCCCCAGCGGAGGCGCGAGCGGCCGTCCCCGACGTTCTCGTCGTGCGGGCGCGGCGGGACGCCCGGGCCCTGCGTCGTGTCGTCAGTCAAGCTGTCACTCCTGCCCGGACAGCGGCTGCATGAGCAGCCACTTCCAGGAGTCCTCTCCCATGAGCGTGGCCGCGCCACCGGTGTAGGTCACGTCGCCGCTCGGGTTCCGGTCGGTGTAGGTGAGCTTCCCCGTCGAGCGATCGTACGTGCCGACCACAGGGGCGCGGTACGCCGGTCCGGCCCGGCGCGGGGTGTTCTGCGCACCGCGGGCGTTGGACTGGCCGGGCCCCTCCGCGCAGCGGGCACCGGTGTTCATCGGCAGGTCCTTGCGGTCCTCGGGCGAGCGCCGCTGCGTGTTGTAGCCGTTGTGGCAGACACCCGGCTCCTGCTGGAGGATCAGGCCGAAGTGCGCGTCGTAGAGGCCGCTGCTCGGGTCCTTGTCGACCACGGTGTAGCCACCGGCGACGACGTACGGGTAGACGACCAGGATCATCTCGGTGCCGTCGAGGTGCTTCTGGGTCACCTCGCCGGTGGTCACCAGGTTGTTGATCAGCTGTCCGAGGTCGACCTTGTTCTGCTCCAGGAAGGTGCGGAGCTGGTTGGCCGTCCCGCTGCCGTTCTCGATGACCGTGCGCAGGTCGCCGTCGCTGTGGGCGAGCGTGGTCGAGAACAGTGACAGGTCCCGGCTGAAGCTCTTGATCGCCGAGGTCTTGTCGATCTGGGTCGACAGGACGGTGTTGCTGTCCTCGAGCAGCGCCGTGGTGATCTCGAAGTTGTCGTCGGCCGCGTTGATGAAGGAGTTCGACGTGTCGACGATCTGGCCGAGGTCGTCGCCGGTGCCGTTGAACGCCTTGCCGAGCTCGTTGACGACGGTGGTGAGGCTCTGCTTGTTGACCGAGTCGACGGTGGTGCTGAGGTCGCTGAGCAGCTTCGTGGTCTCGATCGGGGTCTCGGTCATCGCC
This sequence comes from uncultured Actinomycetota bacterium, assembly GCA_963827435.1. GTDB lineage: Bacteria > Actinomycetota > Actinomycetes > Propionibacteriales > Nocardioidaceae > Nocardioides_B. The sequence continues at coordinate 31,272 of CAWHAU010000016.1, read as the reverse complement.
GTCGGGATGTCGGACCCGTCCTCGAGGTAGGGCCCCTGCTTGCTCTCCGGCTGCAGGTCGACGAACTGCTCGCCGACCGCGGACCGGTTGGCGACGACGGCCTTCGAGTCCTCAGGGATGTCCTTGTGGTCCTTCTCGATGCTCATCACGACGTCGACACCCTTGTCGGTCAGCTTCATGTCGCTGACCCGGCCGACGGTGACACCGCGGTAGGACACCTCGGCGCCGGTGAAGATGCCGCCGGACTCGGTGAAGTGGCCGACGACGTTGTAGGACTCGTCGAAGACCAGCCGGTCGAGCCGGGCGTAGCGAGCGCCCACGAAGGACACGCCGATCATGGTGATCAGTGCGAAGATCACCAGCTGGATCTTGGTGCGCTTGGTGATCATCGCTGCATCATCCCCCAGACCAGAAGGGCTCCCAGGTCGGAGTCACCGACCTGCTTCGCGTGCGCGCCGGTGCCCGAGGACGCCGCCCCGAAGGGTGCGCGCGGCAGTCCCGGCACCGGGACCGACGGCACCGGCGGCAACGGGCCGGTGCCGCCGCCTCCCCCACCACCGCCGCCGCCCCCGCCGGACAGCCGGTCGAGCACATCGCCGATCGGACCCGTCGCACCGGAGGGCAGCCGGTTGACTGCCTGGCAGACCGCGGCCCCCTTGTACTTGTCCTTCTTGCACTCGGTGATCAGCCGCTGGACGCCGATGTTCTGGCAGGCCTTGCTGGCGAGGTCCCCGGACTGCAGGCACTTCTGCAGGTCCGTCAGCGTCTGGCCAGGGTTGCAGAGCGTGTTGGTCGGATCCTGGTCGCACAGCTGTGACGGCAGCGGCAGGGTCGGCAGGGCCGGCAGCTGGGCGAGGTCGAGGTCGAGCTGCACGGACAGGTTGGTGTAGTCGCCCATGTGCAGGTTGCGGGCCTGGGCGGGGTTCTTGCCGACCACCGCGTCCACGAACGGGTAGGTCAGGAACACCTGGAGCGACTTGGGCAGAGCGTCGCCGGCCTCGGCCAGCTTCGTCAGCGTGGGCGCGAGGGCGCGCAGGCTGTCGATGGTGGCCGTCTTGGAGTCGCGGATGACCTGCGTGGCCACCCCGCTGAGGTTGCTCAGCGCCTTGAGCATCTTGACCAGGTCGTCGCGCTGCCGGTTGATCGAGGCGACCGCGCGCGGCAGCTGGTCGAGGGCCTGGGTGATCGCGGGCTTCTGCTTGTTCAGCGCGATCGCCAGCCGGTTGAGGCTCTCGATCGCCCGGACGATCTGGTCCTTGTTCGTGTCGAGCTGCCCCATGAAGGTGTCGAGCTGGTCGAGCACCGAGCGCACGTTGCCCTCGCGGCCCGCGAGCGCAGAGTTCAGCTCGGCCGAGATGGTCTTGAGCTGCGCGACGCCGCCACCGTTCAGCAGCAGCGAGAGCGCGCCCAGCACCTCCTCGACCTCGGGGTTGCGGCCGCTGCGGGCCAGCGGGATCCGGTCGCCGTCGGACAGCCGGCCGTCGCTGGTGCTGCCGGAGGACGGCGGCGCCAGGGACACGAACTTCTCGCCCAGCAGGCTGGTCTGCCGGATCGTGGCCTCGGCGTCGTCGGGCAGCTTGACGCTGCGGCGCACCAGCACGGTCACCTCGGCGTGGTAGCCCTGGGTCTCGATCGTGTCGACCCGGCCCACGGTGACGTCGTCGACCTTGACCGCCGACTGCGGCACCAGGTCGAGCACGTCGCGGAACTCGATCCTGACCTTGTAGGGGTTGTCGCCGAGGTCGGCGCCGCCGGGCAGCGGCAGGCTGTAGACCGAGAAGTCGCAGCCGGTCAGCGCGAGGGCGCCGACCACCGCCGTCAGCACGAGGCGTACGGCGCGCCCGCGGAGGGTCGTGGGCCGGGTGCTCATCGCTTCACCTCCACGATGCCGCCGAGGGACCGGTCGATGTGCTCCACGTCGGTCGCCTTCTCGCTCGGGGCGGAGCGCAGGGCGCCGCTGCGGCCGAGGGCGCTGCCCAGCGACGTGCAGAGCTGACCGAGCTTCTGGGCCTGCGTCGGGTTGGAGTTGGTCTCGTTGAGGATGCCGCAGATGATCCGCGCCGGGTCCGACGTGAGCTCCCCGATGTTCTCGCCGAGGTTCGTGCGGGTGTCGAGGGTGCCGGCCGCCGGGTTGTAGGTGTGGAACAGGTTGGTCAGCGCGGTCGGTGCGACCTGCAGGATCTCGTCGAGCGCGGCGCGCTGCTTGACCAGCACCTTGGAGACCCTGTTGAGGCCCGAGATGTTCTGCGACAGGGACGTGCGGTTCTCCCGCACGAAGCTCTCGACCGCCTTCATCGCCACGCCGAGGTTGCGCAGGGCGGCGGCCAGGTCGGACCGCTCGTCCTTGAGCAGGTCGGCGGCCGAGGCGAGCGAGTCGTTGAAGTCGCGGACGGTGCCGTCGTTCTTGGCGAGGGCGTTGACGAACCGCTCGATCTCCCGGGCGGTGCCGAACAGCTCCTCCTTGTTGTCGTCCAGCGTCCCCGTGAACTTGCCGAGGTTCTTGATCGTCTGGTGGAACTGCTCGCCCTGGCCGGCGAAGTTCTTCGCCGTGGAGTTCAGCAGGCTGGTCAGCGCCCCCTGACGGTTCGCGCCGTTGGGGCCGAGCGCCACGGTCAGGTCGTCGATGCTCTGGTAGATCTCGTCGAGCTCGAGCGGCGTCGACGTGGACTTGGTGCTCATCACGGCGTGCGCGTCGAGCGGCTTGTCGCCCTGCTCGAACACCGGTGTCAGCTGGATGAAGCGGTCACCGACGATGGCCGGCGAGATGATGATCGCCTGGGCGTCCGAGGGGACGTCGTACTTCGCGTCGTACCACATCTTCACGGTGACGTCGGTGCCCGACGGCCGGACGCTCTCGACCTTGCCGACCGGCACGCCGAGGATCCGCACGTCGGAGCCCTCGTAGAGCGAGACCGTGCGCGGGAACGAGGCGGTGACGTACTTCTTCTCCTGGTCCGGCATCGCCGCCAGCACCAGCGCGGCCACGACGGCCAGCACCGCCACCACGGCGAGGATGCGGGTCAGCCCGCGGCCCTTGGTCCGGTTGCCTGCCATGTCAGTTCACCCCCAGGGTGCGCGTCGACGGCGCCGGCGGGAGGTTCTGGATGTAGGTGTCGAACCACGGTCCGTTGCCGAGCGTGTTGGCGAACACGCGGTAGAACGGCGCCATCAGCCGGAGGCTGTTGTCGAGGTTCTGCTGGTTCTTGTTGAGCACGTCCACCACGCTCTTGAGATGGTCCAGGGCTGGCTTGAGGTCGGCTCTGGTGTCCCGCACGAGCCCGGTCAGCTGCACGGACAGCTGGCTGGTCGCGACCAGCAGGTTGTGCACCGACTCGCGGCGGGCGGCCAGGGCCTGGAAGAGCTTGTCGCCCTCCCGCATCAGCGTGATCAGGTCGCCACGCCGGTCACCGAGCACCGTGGACACCTTCTTGGTGTTGCGCAGCAGCGTGTTGAGCTGCCGGTCGCGGGCGGCGATGTTCTGCGACAGGTCGGACAGGCCGCTCAGCGCCGACCGGAACTCCTCGGGGGTGTTCTCGGTCAGGGCGCCGAGCGTCGTCAGGGACTTCGCCAGGCGGTCGGTGTCGATGCGCTCGGAACGGTTGGCCAGCCCGGCGAACGCCTCCACGACGTCGTAGGGCGACGTGGTGCGCTTCTCGGGGATCTCGCTCCCCTCGGGGAGCTGTCCGCGCCCTGCCGGCTCGAGGCCGAGGTACATCGCACCGAGCAGCGTCTTGACCTTGATGGCCGCGCCGGTCTCCTTGCCGAAGTCGACGCCCTTCTGGACCTTGAAGGTGACCTTGACGTGGCCGCCGTCGAGGTCGACCGTCTGCACCTTGCCGACGCGGACGCCTGCCACCCGGACCTCGTCGTTGGCCTTGAGGCCACCGGCCTCCGAGAAGGCGGCGTAGTAGGTGTCGCCCCCGCCGATCAGCGGCAGGTCCTCCGCCTTGAAGGCGGCGAGCACGAACGCGGCGATCACGGCGAGGCTGACCGCGCCGACGATGACAGGGTTCCGCTCCCGGAACGGGACGCTCATCCGAGATCACACCTTTCGCCACCGGCTGGGTAGTCGATGGGCAGGGACGCCTTGCCGAGCTTGACGTTGCCCTTGAAGTTGCACAGGTAGAAGTTGAAGAACGAGCCGTACGTCGCGGTGCGGCCGACCTTGGTCAGCTTCACCGGGAGCACCTGGAGCGCGCGGTCGATCTCGGCCTTGTTGCGGTCGAGGTTGCCGGCGACGCGGCGCAGCTGCTTGACGTCGGTGGTGAGGCCCGGCCGGATGCCGGTCACCAGGTCGGAGGTCTGCACGGCGAGCCCGGAGATGGAGTCCAGTGACCCGAGGATCGCCTGCCGGTCCTGGGAGAGCCCCGAGACGAACTGCCGCAGCTTGACCAGCAGGGAGGACAGCTGCTGGTCGCGGTTGCCGATCGTCACCATCACCTGGTTGAGGTTGGTGATGAGCGACCCGATCACCTGGTCGCGGCTGGCCAGCGTGCTGGTCACGGACGCGGTGTGCGAGAGCAGGCTCTCGAGCGTGCCGCCCTCGCCCTGGAAGACGGTGACGATCTCGTAGGACAGCTTGTTGATGTCGGCCGGCGAGAGCGCCTCGAACAGCGGCTTGAAGCCGTTGAACAGCACCGTCAGGTCGAGCGCGGGGCGGGTGCGCGACATGGGGATCGTCGCGCCCGGCGACAGCGTGTCCGGTCCGCCGACCCCCTGGGTCAGCGCGATGTAGCGCTGCCCGACGAGGTTGCGGTAGCGGATCGTCGCGTCGGTGCTCTGGGTGACCTGCTGGTCCTTCTCGACCTTGAAGGTGACCAGCGCGCGGGTGCGGTCGACGACCTCGACGTTCTCGACGTTGCCGACCTTGACGCCGGCGACCCGGACGTCGTCGCCCTTGACGACGCCGGTGGCGTCGCTGAAGACGGCCTTGTACTCCGTGCTGGCGGCGAAGCTGATGTTGCCGATGGTGACCACGAGGAAGCCGGTGGCGATCGTCGTGACCAGGATGAAGATGAGCAGGCGTACGGCGTCGCGCGCTGGTCTTCTTGTCGAGGAGCTTCATCGCATGCTCACCTCCGACCCGCGGGCCAGCGGTCCGAGCAGCAGGGATGCCAGGTCGGGCACGTCATCTTGGTCGACTCCCATCGCGGGGGCGGCGAACGCGTTGACGAGCGTCCGCTCGGAGGCGGTGCCGGCATAGCCGGACGTCATGTCGAACCCGCTGTCGAACGCGGGGGCGCTGCGCGGCCGGAACTTTCCGTGGCCGCCCGAGACGCCGTCGTCGACCTCGTGGATCGCGGGCTGGGGTCCCGGGTTCGCCTGAGAGTGCGGCGGGCGCGGCAGCTCCGAGCAGTGCGGGCCGTTGCGCGCGCCGTACTTCGGGACGTCGGCGGGCGAGTAGCCGGTCGGCTGGTTCGGCAGGGTCTCGAGGTTGATGTGCAGGGTGTAGCCGCGGTAGGCGGACTCCATCCGGGGCACCCAGTCGACCATGCCGTTGAGGAGGCAGGGGTACTCCGGGGCGTACTTCGCGAACAACGGCAGCTGGGCCTGGCCCTGCTCGGAGAGCCGGATGATGTTCGAACCGTTCTGCTCCAGGAAGTCCTTGCTCGTCGAGGAGAACGACGCCACGTCCTGGAACAACGCCTGGACCTTCGCCTCCTTCTGCACGAACGTGTTCCCCGTCGTCACGCTGTTGCGCAACAACGTCGCCAGCTCCGGGGTCACCTGCGCATAGGTGTCCGACACCGTCGCCAGCTTGCCCAGGTCGTCGATCAGCAACGGGATCTTCGGGTTCATCCGCTTCAGGTAGTCATCCAGCACCACCAGGTTGTTGCCGAGCTTCTCCCCCCGGCCCTCCAACGCGTCCGCCATCGCCGTCAACGTGTAGTTCAGCTGGGCCGGCTGCACCGTCCGCAGCAACGGGTACAGGTCGTTGAGCACCTTCTCGACCTCGATCGCCACATGCGACTCCGAGATCGTGTCCCCCGCCCGGATCGACTCCGACGACGGCGACGACGGCACCTGCAACGCGACGTACTTCTCACCGAACAACGTCTTCGGCAGGATCCGCGCCGACACGTTCTCCGGGATCAGGTCCTTCTGCTTCGGGTCGATCGCCAGGGTCAGCACCGCGCCGTCGCCGTCGGAGTCGATCGAGCGCACGTCGCCGACGATCAGGCCGCGGATCTTGACGTCCGCGAGCGCCGGGAGCTGGAGACCGATGCTCGAGGTCTTCAGCTTCACCGGGACGTAGTCGACGAACTTCTTCGTGAAGATCGCATAGGTGAGGTAGACGAACAGGAGCAGCAGGACCAGGAAGGCCACGCCGAACACCCGGTGCTTGGCCACGGCTGTGCGCGAGCTCATCGGACGCTCACCTCCGCCCCACGGGCGAGGGGCGCGAACAGCAGTGTCGCGACGTCGGGGACCTGGGGAGCGGGGACGCCCATGGCCGGTCCGGCGATCGACGCGACCAGGTCCCGCTCGGAGGCGGTGCCGGCGAAGCCGGAGGTCAGGTCGAAGCTGTTGCCGAACCCGGGAGCCGGGCGGTCCTTGCCGAGGGGGTAGTTCACGCCATCCTTGACTTCTGGTACGAGGGACTTGGGGGGCAGCTTGCTCTGGTTGTACTTCCCGCGGATCACCTGCGCGCACTCGTCGAGCGGCACGGCGTGCTCGCCGCGCTCGGTGTACTGCGGGACGTCCCCCTGGTTGTAGCCACGAGGCTGCCGCGGCAGCGTCTCGAGGTTGATGTGCAGGGTGTAGCCGCGGAAGGCCTCTTCCTCCCGCGGGATCACCCCGACGATCCCCTTGAGGAGGCAGGGGTACTCCGGGGCGTACTTCGCGAACAACGGCAGCTGGGCCTGGCCCTGCTCGGAGAGCCGGATGATGTTCGAACCGTTCTGCTCCAGGAAGTCCTTGCTCGTCGAGGAGAACGACGCCACGTCCTGGAACAACGCCTGGACCTTCGCCTCCTTCTGCACGAACGTGTTCCCCGTCGTCACGCTGTTGCGCAACAACGTCGCCAGCTCCGGGGTCACCTGCGCATAGGTGTCCGACACCGTCGCCAGCTTGCCCAGGTCGTCGATCAGCAACGGGATCTTCGGGTTCATCCGCTTCAGGTAGTCATCCAGCACCACCAGGTTGTTGCCGAGCTTCTCCCCCCGGCCCTCCAACGCGTCCGCCATCGCCGTCAACGTGTAGTTCAGCTGGGCCGGCTGCACCGTCCGCAACAACGGGTACAGGTCGTTGAGCACCTTCTCGACCTCGATCGCCACATGCGACTCCGAGATCGTGTCCCCCGCCCGGATCGACTCCGACGACGGCGACGACGGCACCTGCAACGCGACGTACTTCTCACCGAACAACGTCTTCGGCAGGATCCGCGCCGACACGTTCTCCGGGATCAGGTCGCGCTGGCTCGGGTAGAGGCCGAGCGTGAGGTCGACGTGGTCCCCCGCGACCTTCGCGCCGATGACCTCACCCACCCGGACGCCGCGGATCTTCACGTCCGCCCGGTCGGGGAGCTGGAGTCCCGCCTTGGAGGTCTGCAGGGTCACGTCGTCGTAGCTCACGAAGGACTTGTTGAAGATCGCGTAGGTCAGGTAGGCGAACAGCGCGAGCAGCAGAAGGAACGTCACGCCGAGCACCCGGTGCCGGACGGACGAGAAGACGCTGCTGCGAGCCACGACCTGCTACCCCGCGAGCCTGACGGTGGTCGTGGTGCCCCAGATCGCCATCGAGAGGAACAGGTCGATGACGTTGATGGCGACGATGGACGTCCGGACGGCGCGGCCGACGGCGACGCCCACGCCGGCAGGACCGCCCGACGCGTTGTAGCCGTGGTAGCAGTGGATGAGGATCACGACGACCGAGAAGATCAGCACCTTCCCGAACGACCAGAGCACGTCGCCCGGTGGCAGGAACTGGTTGAAGTAGTGGTCGTAGGTGCCGGCACTCTGGCCGAAGAACCGGGTGACGGTGAGCCGCGTCGCGAAGTACGACGACAGCAGGCCGACGACGTAGAGCGGGGTGACCGCGATCAGCCCGGCCAGGATCCGGGTCGTCACCAGGAACGGCAGCGACGGGATCGCCATCACCTCGAGGGCGTCGACCTCCTCGGAGATCCGCATGGCGCCGAGCTGGGCGGTGAAGCCGCAGCCCACCGTCGCCGCCAGGGCGATGCCGGCGACCAGCGGGGAGATCTCACGGGTGTTGAAGTAGGCCGAGACGAACCCGGAGAAGGCGGCGGTGCCGATCTGGTTGAGCGCCGCGTAGCCCTGCAGGCCCACCTCGGTGCCGGTGAAGAACGCCAGCGCCGTGATCACGCCGACGGTGCCGCCGATGACCGCGAGGGCGCCCGAGCCGAGCGTCACCTCGGCGAGCAGCCGGACGATCTCCTTCTTGTAGCGCCCGATGGTCCGGGGGGTCCAGGCGAGGGCCCGGATGTAGAACGAGAGCTCCTCGCCCAGGTTGTCCAGGAAGCTCAGCGGTCGTTGGTAGACCGCGCGCACGTTGGCCATGTCGGTCCTCTCAGCCCGTCTTCGGCGGGACGAGCTGGAAGTAGATCGCGCTCATCACGAAGTTGACGACGAACAGGAGCATGAAGGTGATGACGACGGACTCGTTGACGGCGTCGCCCACGCCCTTCGGGCCGCCTCCGGCGTTCATCCCCTTGTAGGCGGCGACGATCGCGGCGATCAGCCCGAAGACCAGTGCCTTGGCCATGCCTTGCCACAGGTCGGGGAGCTGGGCGAGCGCGGTGAAGCTGGCGAGGTAGGCGCCGGGGGTGCCGTCCTGCAGGACCACGTTGAAGACGTAGCCGCCGGCCACACCGACCACGCTGACCAGTCCGTTGAGGAAGACCGCCACCATCATGCAGGCCAGCACCCGAGGCACGACCAGACGCTGGATGGGGTCGATGCCCAGCACCATCATGGCGTCGAGCTCCTCGCGGATCTTGCGGGCGCCGAGGTCGGCCGCGATGGCCGACCCGCCGGCTCCGGCGATCAGCAGCGAGGTCGCGATCGGGCCCGCCTCCCGGACCACGGCGAGCACCGCCGCGGAGCCGGTGAACGACTGGGCGCCGAACTGCTTGATCAAGCCGCCGACCTGGAGGGCGATGACCGCGCCGAACGGGATCGCGACGAGCGCGGTCGGCACGATCGTCACCGAGGCGATGAACCAGGCCTGCTGGAGGAACTCCCGCAGCTGGAAGGGCCGACGGAACAACCCGCGGAAGACGTCGAGACCGAAGGCGAAGAGCTTGCCGGCGGTGCCGATCGGCGCGAGGACCCGGGACGACGTGAGCGTCGACATCAGGCGCCCGTCGCCAGGGACATGTTGTCCTCGAACGAGCCAGGCGGCGGCGTGACGCCGTTCTCCCGGCACCACGCCCCGGGCTCGCGCTGGCTGCGCCGGGGGATGCCGCTGGAGGGCTCGAGCTGCATCGGGATCGGGGGCAGCGGCGGGAGCTCCTGGTCCTTCTCCTGCTCGAGCTCGTCGGCGTCCTTCTCCTCCGACATGCCGATCGGGCCGACCCGCTGGGCGTTGAGGAACTGCCGGACGACCGGCTCCTCCGAGGACAGCAGCATCTCGCGCGGGCCGAACATCGCCAGGTGCTTGTGGTAGAGCAGGCCGATGTTGTCCGGCACGGTGCGGGCCGTGTTGATGTCGTGGGTGACGATCAGGAACGTCGCGTCGATCTGCGCGTTGAGGTCGACGATCAGCTGGTTGAGGAACGCCGTACGCACGGGGTCGAGGCCCGAGTCCGGCTCGTCGAAGAGCACGATCTCGGGATCCAGCACCAGCGCGCGGGCCAGGCCGGCCCGCTTGCGCATGCCGCCGGAGATCTCGCCCGGGAGCTTGGTCTCGGCGCCCACCAGGCCGACGAGCTCCATCTTCTCCATGACGATGTTGTGGACCTCGGACTCCGACTTCTTGGTGTGCTCGCGCAGCGGGAACGCCACGTTGTCGTAGAGCGTCATCGAGCCGAACATCGCGCCGTCCTGGAACAGCACGCCGAAGAGCTTGCGGATCTCGTAGAGGTCCCGCTCGGAGCAGGAGGCGATGTCGGTGCCCTCGATGACGATGCTGCCCTTGTCGGGCTTGAGCAGACCGATGAGCGCCTTGAGGAAGACGGACTTGCCGGTGCCGGACGGACCGAGCATCACGCAGATCTCGCCTGCGGGGATGGTCAGGGTGACGTCGCCCCAGATGAGCTGCTTGCCGAAGGACTTGGTGAGGTCCTCGACCTTGATCTCGACGCCCACAAGCGTCCCTCCCTTGCTGTGCCACTGGCTGGACACGCCGATCCCGAGGGCGCGCGATTGCCCTCAGATGTGCCCACGCTTACCAACGAGTAAACAAGCGGGAGGTTACGGCACAGACCGTGACGCCCGACACGCGGTCAACCCTCCGTCGATGCTGGGGCAACCGGGCGTGCAACTAGGAGTTTCAAGTGTTGGCGAGGGCACTCGACGACGGTGGGTGGGGTGGCGAGTGCCGGTCGTCACGGCCCGGTCGCGGGCTGCTCTGCGGCGGCCCCGGGAACGGCGAACGGCGGCCCTCCCCCGCGGGGAGAGCCGCCGTTCGGCGGTGTTGCTGGGTGTTGCTGGGTGCTGCTGGGGGGTGGTGCTGCGGGTGCTCGACTCAGCGAGCGCGCGTCACTTGACGGTGACGGTGGCGCCGGCGCCCTCGAGGGCAGCCTTGGCCTTCTCCGCGGCCTCCTTGTTGACCTTCTCCAGGACGGCCTTCGGAGCGGCCTCGACCAGCTCCTTGGCCTCCTTGAGGCCGAGGCTCGTGAGAGCGCGCACCTCCTTGATGACGTTGATCTTCTTCTCGCCCGCGGCCTCGAGGACGACGTCGAACTCGTCCTGCTCGGCGGCCTCGTCGGCCTCGGCGGCACCGCCGCCGGCAGCCGGGGCGGCGGCGACGGCGACCGGGGCGGCCGCGGTCACGCCGAAGGTCTCTTCGAACTGCTTCACGAACTCGCTCAGCTCGAGGAGGGTCATCTCCTTGAACGCGTCGAGCAGCTCGTCGGTGGTGAGCTTCGCCATGGTGGCGTTTCCTTCCGGGTTGCTGACCCGCGCGGTCGCGCGGATCGGGTGTCGGGTGATGTCGTGAGTCGACGCCACGAGGCTCAGGCCTCGGTGGTCTCCTCGGTGGTCTCCGCAGACGCGTCCGCGGCCGGGGCCTCGGTCGCCTCCTCGGCCGCCGTGTCGGCCGCGGGCGCGGCCTCCGTGGCGGTGTCCTCCGCAGGAGCCGGCGCGCCGGCACCACCCTGGAGGATCGACGGGTCCTGCTCGGCCTTGGCCTGCAGGGCGCCCGCGAGACGGGCGGCCTGCGCCAGCGGCGCGTTGAGCAGGTAGACCGCCTGGCTGAGCGACGCCAGCATGCCGCCGGCGAGCTTCGCGAGGAGAACCTCACGCGACTCGAGGTCGGCCAGCTTGGCGATCTCCTTCGCGTCGAGCGCCTTCCCCTCGAGGAAGCCACCCTTGATCACGAGGGCGGGGTGTGCCTTGGCAAAGTCACGCAGGCCCTTGGCCGCCTCGACCACGTCGCCGTTGATGAAGGCGATGGCGGTCGGTCCGACGAGGAGGTCGTCGAAGCCCGTCGACACCCGCCTCCGTCGCGGCGATCTTGGTCAGCGTGTTCTTGACCACGGCGTAGTTGGCGTTCTCGCCGAGAGAGCGCCGCAGGTCCTGCAGCTGCTTCACGGTGAGACCGCGGTACTCGGTCAGCACAGCACCCGCAGACTCCTGGAACGACTCCACGAGCTCTGCGACGTCGGCTGTCTTGTCTGGCCGCGCCATGGGTCTCCTTCCGGATCGGTCACGTCGGCCAGTGGTTGACCGACGACGAGCCCGGAGACCGCCGTACGTCGGGCCGGGTGGCCCACGATTGACGCCTGACATGACGAACGCCCCGGCGCAGGCGCACGGGGCGGACAACGGGTGCGGAGCCACAGGGGCGTGCACCGGATGGTTCACTCGTGTCACCTGCGCAGGCCGCCCGCTGTGTGCGGGACCTTCGGCCGGGTGCTGGTCCGTGTCTCCACGGGCCGGGCACGCCGACAACCGGCGGTCTCTGGTTTCGGCGCTCAATCTACGCGAGGAGCGCCCGGCGCTCCAAATCGGGCCGGCGGAGCGCGCGAACGGGTGGTTTCGCACCATTCCGGGTCCACCCGGTGCGCGGTTGTGCTGCCATAAGCGCGTGGACCTCTCCTTGGAACCTCTCAGCGGTGTGCTGGAGGCGGCCGACCACCGCGTGAAGGCCGGCTCGCACCCGCAGGCGCGCGTGTGGCCGACCGGCTTCGACCTGCTCGACCAGACCTTGTCCGGCGGCCTCCGCTCGGGCGAGCTGGTGCTGCTCGGCGGCCCGCAGGGCCTGGGCAAGACCACCTGGGTGCTCCAGGTGGCCCGCAACACCGCCCGCTCGGGGCGCGCCGCGCTGGTCTTCTCCTTCGAGCACGACCTCGACACCCTGCTGATCCGGCTGGTCTCGCTCGAGGCCGGTCAGCTCGGCGGCATCGTGGCCCCCAACATCGCCCGGGTCCGGCAGAGCTTCGAGGCCATGGACGGGCGCACCGGGTCGCTCGCGGACCGGCTCAAGGACACCGAGGGCGGCGTGGAGGCGCTCGAGGTGGTCCAGGAGTACGCCGACCGGCTGCTGCTGCACCGATCGACCGGCAGCAGCACCTCCCTCGAGGTGATCACCGCCGCGATCGACCAGGTCAAGGAGTCCACCGGGCAGTCGCCGCTCGTGGTGGTCGACTACCTGCAGAAGGTGCACGCGCCCCAGCTCGAGGAGTACGAGCGGGTCACCGCCGTCACCGAGGGCCTCAAGGACCTCGCCCTCGACCACGACGTCCCGATCCTCGCTGTCGTCGCCTCCGACAAGGAGGGCCTGGCGTCCGGCAAGCGGATGCGCGTGGCGAACATGCGCGGCTCGGCGGCGCTGGCCTACGAGGCCGACACCGTGCTGCTGCTGAACAACAAGTACGACGTGGTCGCCCGGCACCACCTCGTCTACAGCATGGGCAACGTCGAGAAGTTCCAGAACTGGGCGGTGCTCACCGTCGAGAAGAACCGCAACGGCCGCTCCGCGGTCGACCTCGAGTTCCAGAAGCGCTTCGACCAGAGCCGCTTCGAGACCTCCGGCCGCCAGGTCGTGGAGCAGCTCGTCGACGAGCGGGTGTTCGTCGAGTAGCAGGCGCACGACCCCCGACGACGCGGACGGGTCCTGGCACGACCCCGGACATGACGAGGGCCGGGCAGCCACTGGCTGCCCGGCCCGTCGTACGTCCGGAGAGGGTGAGGCTCAGGCCTCGTCCTCCACGGCGACGTTGCGCACGCGGTTGGGGTCGACCTGGACGCCCGGACCCATCGTGGTGGAGAGCGTCACCTTCTTGAGGTAACGGCCCTTGGAGCTGGCCGGCTTGAGCCGCAGCACCTCCTCGAGCGCCGCGGCGTAGTTCTCCGCGAGCTGGGCCTCGGAGAAGGAGGCCTTCCCGATGATGAAGTGCAGGTTGGCGTGCCGGTCGACGCGGAACTCGATCTTGCCGCCCTTGATGTCCGAGACGGCCTTGGCCACGTCAGGGGTGACGGTGCCGGTCTTCGGGTTCGGCATCAGACCGCGGGGACCGAGCACGCGGCCGAGGCGGCCGACCTTGCCCATCATGTCCGGGGTCGCGACGACGGCGTCGAAGTCGAGCCACCCGCCGTTGACCTTCTCGATCAGCTCGTCGCCGCCGACGATGTCGGCGCCCGCCTCACGCGCGGCCTCGGCCTTCTCGGCGTTGGCGAAGACCAGGACCCTGGCGGTCTTGCCGGTGCCGTGCGGGAGGTTGACGGTGCCGCGGACCATCTGGTCGGCCTTGCGCGGGTCGACGCCGAGGCGCATGGCCACGTCGACGGTCTCGTCGAACTTCTTCTTGCTGCCCGCCTTGGCGATCTTGATCGCCTCGAAGGGGGAGTACGCCTGGTCCTTGTCGAACGACTCGGAGGTGGCGCGGTAGGTCTTGCTGCGCTGCATGTCTGGTTCCTTCTTCGTTGTTCCAGAGTGTGGTCAGCGGGCGCTCAGCTGCCCTGCCACGTGGTGCTGGAGGTGTGTCAGTCGGTGGTGATGCCCATCGACCGGGCGGTGCCCTCGACGATCTTCATCGCCGCGTCGATGTCGTTGGCGTTCAGGTCGGGGAGCTTGGTCGTGGCGATCTCGCGCACCTGGTCCTTGGTCAGCTTGCCGACCTTCTCCTTGTGCGGGACGCCCGAGCCCTTCTGGAGGCCCGCGGCCTTCTTGATGAGCTCCGCGGCCGGCGGGGTCTTCGTGATGAACGTGAACGACCGGTCCTCGAAGATCGTGATCTCCACCGGGATGACGTTCCCGCGCATCGACTCCGTCTGCGCGTTGTAGGCCTTGCAGAACTCCATGATGTTCACGCCGTGGGGACCGAGAGCGGTACCCACCGGCGGAGCAGGAGTGGCCGCCCCGGCCTGCAGCTGCACCTTGACGAGTGCAGCGATCTTCTTCTTGGGAGGCATTTCCTTGTTCCTTCTTCTCTCGTGGTCATGACGGGAAATGGGCTTTCCCTGCCACCTGTCAATCGGTTCCCGACACCTGCTGCTCAGGTTTCGAGACGCGTCACGCATTCCCTCGCTTCGCTCGGGTCTGCGTCGACGCTCCTCAACCTCTGAGGCCGTCCTGGTCCTCGCACGCTCGGACCAGGGCCTCAGACCTTCTGGATCTGGCTGAAGCTCAGCTCGACCGGGGTCTCCCGGCCGAAGATCTCGACGAGGGCCTTGACCCTCTGCGACTCGGCGTTGATCTCGGTGATCGTCGCGTGCAGCGTCGCGAACGGACCGTCCACCACCATGACCGAGTCGGACACGTCGAAGTCGGCGACCTCGACCTTCTTCTTGGTGGCCCCGGCGACGCCCACCTGCTCGGGGGCGGCGGCCTCGGCGGCCGCGGCGACGGCCGGCGCGAGCATGCTCTCGACCTCGTCGAGGCTCAGCGGCACCGGCTGGTGGCTGTGGCCCACGAAGCCGGTCACCGACGGGGTGTGCCGCACAGCGGCCCAGGACTCGTCCGTGAGGTCCATGCGCACGAGCACGTAGCCCGGGAGCACGGTGCGCTTGACCAGCTTGCGCTGGCCGTTCTTGATCTCCGCGACCTCCTCGGTCGGGACGATCACCTCGTGGATGTAGTCCTCCATGTTCAGGGAGGTGATGCGGTTCTCGAGGTTCGCCTTCACCCGGTTCTCCATGCCGGAGTAGGTGTGCACGACGAACCAGTCCCCGATCTTGGCGCGCAGCGCCTCACGGAACTCCTCGAGCGGGTCGCCGGGGGCGTCCACGTCGGTCTCGTCGGTCGCGTCGGGGGCATCCTCGTCGGCAGGCTCCTCGTCGCTCGCCTCGTCGGCGGGCGACTCGGTGGCGGCGTCGGCGTCCTCGTCGGCGGCGGGCACGGTCTCGGAGTCGGCCGCGGCCTCCTCGTCGACGGCCGGAGCGGCATCCTCGGGCAGGTCGGTCGGCGCGTCCACGGACGGGTCGACGACACCCTGCTCGGCGGCGTCGGCCGAGGTAGCGCCCTCGAGCTCTTCGTCGTACTGCTGCGACACGGTTACTCAGTCACCTTCATCGTTGTGGAACGGCCTGGGGCGGGGCCCGGGTGGGGCCTCCGGCTAGCCGAAGACCTTGAAGACCAGCCGTCCGAAGCCCAGGTCGAGCAGGGACACGATCGTCATGATCACCAGCACGAACACCAGGACCACGAGGAAGTACGTGATCAGCTGCTGCTGCGTGGGCCACACGACCTTGCGGAGCTCGGCCACGATCTGCCGGTAGAAGGTCGTCGGACTCGTCCGCTTGCCGCTCGACGACGAGGTCGAGCCCACGGGGCGGCTCTGCGTCACGGTCCTCCACCTTCCTGTTCTGCGCCGGTTCGGTCTGCCCGACCGGCCGGCCGGGCGCCCGCACGGAACCTGGTCCGTCCGGGGTGTTGCAGGGCACGAGGGACTTGAACCCCCAACCTTCGGTTTTGGAGACCGATGCTCTGCCAGTTGAGCTAGTGCCCTCCGGGGGACCTCGATCGAGGAGCGGGCATGCCGATCAAGGGTGAGATCCACCAAAGGTGAAGCATACGGGGAGCGCCCAGACGAAGTCGAACCGAGACGGACCCGACCGCCACGCCCACCCGGGGAGTGCGAGCATAGGTCCATGAGCGACAGCCTCCCCAGCACTGGCCCCAGCACCGGCCCCAGCACTGGCCGAGCGAGCAGCGGCCCGGCCGCCCGGATCTCCGCTCGCATCGGCGGGATCGCCGAGTCCGCGACGCTCGCGGTCGACGCCAAGGCCAAGGCCCTCAAGGCGGCCGGCCGGCCGGTGATCGGCTTCGGCGCCGGCGAGCCGGACTTCCCCACCCCGGACTACATCGTCGAGGCCGCGGTCGAGGCGTGCCGCGACCCGAAGAACCACCGCTACACCCCCGCGGGCGGCCTGCCCGAGCTCAAGCAGGCCATCGTCGACAAGACGAAGCGGGACAGCGGGTACGTCGTCGAGCCGGCCCAGGTGCTGGTCACCAACGGCGGCAAGCAGGCGATCTACGAGGCGTTCGCGACGATCCTCGACCCGGGCGACGAGGTGCTGCTGCCGGCGCCGTACTGGACGACCTACCCGGAGGCCATCCGGCTGGCCGGCGGCGTGCCGGTCGAGGTGCTCGCCGACGAGACCCAGGACTACAAGGTCACCGTCGACCAGCTCGAGGCGGCGCTGCACCGACCGCACCAAGGCGCTGCTGTTCTGCTCGCCGTCCAACCCGACCGGCGCGGTGGACTCCCCGGAGGAGGTCGAGGCGATCGGCCGCTGGGCCCTCGACCAGGGCCTGTGGGTGCTCACCGACGAGATCTACGAGCACCTGACGTACGGCGACACGGAGACGACGTCGATGCCGGTCGCGGTGCCCGAGCTCGCGGACCGCTGCATCGTCGTCAACGGCGTGGCGAAGACCTACGCGATGACCGGCTGGCGGGTCGGCTGGATGATCGGCCCCAAGGACGTCGTCAAGGCGGCCACGAACCTCCAGTCCCACCAGACCTCCAACGTCAACAACGTGGCCCAGCGGGCAGCCATCGCGGCGCTGACCGGCGACCTGACAGCCGTGGCCGAGATGCGCGAGGCGTTCGACCGGCGCCGGCAGACGATCGTGCGGATGCTCAACGAGATCCCCGGCGTCGAGTGCCCGGAGCCGACCGGCGCCTTCTACGCCTACCCCTCGGTCAAGGGCGTGCTCGGCAAGCAGGTCGCCGGCCGCACGCCGACCACGTCCGCCGAGCTCGCCGAGGTGATCCTCGACGAGGCGGAGGTCGCGGTGGTGCCGGGCGAGGCCTTCGGGGCCCCGGGCTACCTGCGGCTGTCCTACGCGCTCGGCGACGACGACCTGGCCGAGGGCGTGGGCCGGATGCAGAAGCTGCTCGGCTGAGTGGTCCCCCTTCGAGGCCCCTCGGCGCGGGATCGGGACCTGCACGCGCTGCCCAAGGCGCACCTGCACCTGCACTTCACCGGGTCGATGCGCCACGGCACGCTCGTGGAGCTGGCCGCCCGTGACGGGATCGTGCTGCCCGACGCCCTGGTCGACCAGTGGCCGCCGCAGCTGTCCGCGGCCGACGAGAAGGGCTGGTTCCGCTTCCAGCGGCTCTACGACGTCGCCCGCTCCGTGCTGCGCACCGAGGACGACGTGCGCCGGCTGGTCCGGGAGGCCGCCGAGGACGACGTCGCCGACGGCGGCCGCTGGCTGGAGATCCAGGTCGACCCGAGCGGGTACGCCGCGCGGTTCGGCGGGATCACCGCCTTCACCGACCTGGTGCTCGACGCCGTGCGGGAGACCTCCCGCGACACCGGGCTCGGGATCGCCGTCGTCGTCGCCGCGAACCGCACCCGGCACCCCATGGACGCGCGCACCCTGGCCCGGCTCGCGGCGCAGTACGCCGACCGCGGGGTCGTCGGCTTCGGCCTGTCCAACGACGAGCGGCGCGGCACCACCGCCGACTTCGCACCGGCCTTCCGGATCGCCGAGCGGGCCGGGCTGCTGCTGGCCCCGCACGGCGGCGAGCTGCTCGGGCCCCGAGAGCGTGCGGGCCTGCCTCGACGACCTGCACGCGGGCCGGCTGGGGCACGGCGTGCGCGTCGCCGAGGACCCGGCCCTGCTCGACCGGGTGGTGGCGCAGGGCGTGCCGCTGGAGGTGTGCCCGGTCTCGAACGTCGCGCTCGGCGTCTACAGCGACCTGACCTCGGTGCCGCTGCCGGTGCTGCTCGAGGCCGGCGCGACGGTCGCGCTGGGCGCCGACGACCCGCTGCTGTTCGGCTCCCGCCTGGCCTCGCAGTACGCCACGATGCGCGCCGCCCACGACCTGTCCGACGCCACCCTCGCGGAGCTCGCGCGGATGTCCGTCCGTGCGTCGCGCGCCCCGGAAGACATGCGCAAGACGACGCTGGCCGACATCGACGCCTGGGAGTCCGGCACGCTCTAGGCTGGGCGCATGACGAACACACCGGGGGACGAGCCGACGCAGCCGCAACAGCCGCAGCAGGACAGGACCCGTCGGGCCAGCAGCCCGGCTACTGGGAGCAGCAGCAGCGCCGCAGGGATCGCCGTACGGCGAGGGCTCGACACCGCCGCCGTACGAGCAGCAGGAGTACACCCCTGCCGGCCAGTACGCCCCGCAGTACGGCCAGCAGCCGGGCTACCAGCCCACCTACGCCGCCGACCACCCGAAGGCCACCACGGCGCTGATCCTCGGCATCCTCGGCATCGTGGTGTGCGGGTTCATCGCGCCGTTCGCGTGGCGGATCGGGAAGCGCACCGTCGACGAGATCGACGCCTCCCAGGGCCGCCTGGGCGGTCGTGGGTCGGCCCAGGCCGGCTACATCCTCGGCCTGATCGGCACGGTGCTGCTCGGCCTCGGCCTGCTGGTGCTCGTCGGCCTCCTCGTGCTGACGATCGTCAGCACGGTCAGCAGCAGCACCACGTCGTACTGACGCTCAGGCAGGGCCGGGCAGCGAGCAGCCGACCAGGGTCGGCTCGTTGACCAGCCAGATGCCGTAGGCCGCGTGCACGCCCGCCTGCACCTCGCTCGCGAGGGCGAGCAGGTCCTCGGTGCGGGCACTCCCCCGGTTGGTGAGCGCCAGCGTGTGCTTGCCGGACAGCGCGACCGTGTCGTTGCCGTAGCCCTTGGCGAAGCCGGCGTGCTCGATGAGCCAGGCGGCGCTCGTCTTCACGGTGCCGTCGGGCTGCTCCCAGCGGGGTGCGCCCTCGGGCAGCTCTGCTGCGTCGTCGACGAACGGGTTGGTGAAGAACGACCCGGCGCTCCAGGTGTCGTGGTCGGCCTCGTCGAGCACCATGCCCTTGCCGCCGCGGAGGCGGAGGACGGCGTCGCGCACCTCCTTCATGGGTGCGCGGTCGCCGCTCTCGATCCCGAGCGTGCGGGCCAGCTCCGCGTAGCGGACCGGTGCCGACAGCGTGCCGAGCGGGAGCTGGAAGGTCACGCTGAGCACGACGTGCCGGTCGGGGTCCTGCTTGAACCGGCTGGTGCGGTAGCCGAAGCGGCAGTCGGCGGCGAAGAACGTCCGCTGCCCGCGGAGCACCCGGTCCCAGCAGCGGACGGACGCGATGGTGTCGGCGACCTCCTGGCCGTAGGCGCCGACGTTCTGGATCGGGGTCGCGCCGACGCTGCCGGGGATCCCGGACAGCGCCTCGACGCCGATCCAGCCCTCCTGCACGGCCCGCTCGACGAACGCGTCCCACGACTCCCCCGCGGCGACCGTGACGACGGCACCGCCGCAGGCGTCCTGGGCCGGCTCGACACCGGAGGTCTCGACGAGCACGACGGTGCCGTCGAAGCCGGCGTCGCCGACCACCAGGTTGCTGCCGCCCGCGACGAGCAGCAGCGGTGTGCCGGACTCGTCGGCGGTGCGTACGGCGTCGAGCAGCTCCTGCTCGGTGCGGGCGTGCACGACCTCGCGGGCCGGGCCGCCCAGGCGCAGCGTGGTGTGGTCGGCCAGCAGCTCGGGCCGGTCAGCCACGCAGCACCGCCTTGGGCATGCCGAGGACCTTCTCGCCGTTGCAGGTGACCTCGAGGGCGACCTTGACGCCGTCGTCGGTGACCTCCTTGACGGTGCCGCGCACGACCACGTCGACGCCGCGGTCGTCGTCGGGCACCACGACGGGCTTGGAGAACTTGGCGCCGAGCTCGACGACGTGGCCCGGCCCGCCCGCCCAGGTGTCGAGGGCCCGGGCGGCCAGCGCGAGGGTGTACATCCCGTGCGCGATGACGCCGGGCAGCCCCACCGAGGTGGCGACCCGGTCGGACCAGTGGATCGGGTTGAAGTCGCCGCTGGCGCCGGCGTAGCGGACCAGGTCGGCGCGGGTGACGGTGTAGGTCTGCTCCGGCAGGGTGGCGCCGGCCTCGAGCCCGGTGAGCGTGCTCATGCGCCCTCCCCCCGGTGCATCAGGGTGGCGAACGCCGTACACACGTGCCGGCCGTCGGCGTCGGTGACCTCGCTGCGGGTGCCGATGATGTCGGCGCCGCTGATCTGGCGGAGCGAGTCGACGGTGAGGGTGGCGGTCAGGGCGTCGCCCTCCACGACCGGCCGGGTGTAGGCGAAGCGCTGCTCGGCGTGCACGACCCGGTGCAGCGAGATGCCCACGGACGGGTCCTCCATCAGGGCGGTCATCGCCCCGAAGGCGACGACGATCGGGAAGGTCGCGGGAGCCGCCCCTCCGTCGTACGTCGACCCGGTGGCCCGGGCGAACTCCGCCAGCCGCTCGTGGGTGACGACATAGGGCTCGGTCGGCGGGAAGGTCCGCCCTGCCAGCGAGGCGTCGACAGTCATGCCCGGGAATCTACGCGAAACGGCCCCGGGGTTGTCCCGGGGCCGTCTCGGTGGAAGGGGGTGCGCTCAGCGCGTCTCGCGGTGCGCGGTGTGCGTGCGGCAACGCGGGCAGAACTTCTTCAGCTCCATGCGGTCCGGGTCGTTGCGGCGGTTCTTCTTGGTGATGTAGTTGCGCTCCTTGCACTCCACGCAGGCCAAGGTGATCTTGGGGCGAACATCTGAGCTCTTGCTGGCCACGGGACTGCCTCTACTTTCGGTGCTGCGATCGGTGCTGGCGTGCTGCGCTGGTCAAGTCTGCCCTACGGCACAAGCCGCGGGCGACTCGAGACTGGTGAGCAGTAGCGGGGGCGGGGGTCGAACCCGCGACACCACGATTATGAGTCGTGTGCTCTAACCACCTGAGCTACCCCGCCTCCAGGGAACGGAGCCCCCACCCGTGCGGGTGAGGATCCACAACCCAGAGCCCCTTTACGGAATCGAACCGTAGACCTTCTCCTTACCATGGAGACGCTCTGCCGACTGAGCTAAAGGGGCAAGCAGCAAGGAAGGATACACACGGGCTCGGGCGATAATGAAATCGGTTCGTCGACTGTGTTCCGGGCCACGTCGAAGCGGTCCCGCCACCCCGGGCATGATGGCTCGGATGCAGCCCTTCTACCGTCCCGACGGCCCGTCCCGCTTCGTGTCGACACCCTCCACGGCGGGCCCCTGGGGACCCGAGAGCCAGCACGGCGGACCGCCCGCGGCGCTGCTCACGCGAGCGGTCGAGTCGCTGCCGCGGCCGGACGACGACCGCGTGGTCGGGCGGCTGACCATGGAGCTGCTCGGACCCGTCCCCGTCGGACCGCTGAGGGTCGAGGCGTCGGTCGTGCGACCCGGCCGGACCGTCGAGATGTGCGAGGCGACCGCGTACGACGTGCGGCGTGACCGGCCCTGCGCGCGGGCCACGGCGTGGCTGTTCCCGGTGCACGACGACGGACCGGTCCAGGACGACGAGCCGCCGGCGCACGGCCCGGACGACGGGGTGCACAAGGACCCGCCGGCCAGCTGGTCCGCGGGCTACCTCGACGCCGTCGAGTGGCGCTGGATCCGCGGCGCGGTCACCGAGCCGGGGCCGGGCCTGGTCTGGATGCGACCCCGCGTGGACCTGGTCGAGGGTGAGCCGATGAGCCCGGTGCAGCGGCTGATGACCTGCGTCGACTCCGCCTCCGGCGTCTCCGCCGCGCTCGACCCCGCGACCTGGGGCTTCCTGAACACCGAGCTCACCGTGCACGTGCTGCGGCCGCCGGTCGGCGACTGGGTCTGCCTGGACGCCGAGACGACGCTCGGCCCGGGCAGCGTCGGCATCGCCACGTCGAAGGTGTACGACGAGCGCGGTCTCGTCGCGCGGTCGGCGCAGGCGCTGCTGGTCGCCAAGCGCTGACCGCCGGCCCGTTGGTTGAGGTGCCCGAGCCTGGCGAGGGCCTCGAACCCGGTCAGGGACCGCGGTGGCCACGGCGCGTCCCTGCGGAGGTTTCGAGGCGGTTCCGCTGGGCGCTCCGCCGCACCTCAACCAGCTGGGGCAAGCTGCCAGGTGGCGACGAACCAGCTCACGCCGAAGGGGTCGTCCCGGTAGGACAGCGAGGCCGCGGGCTGCGAGCCCTGGGCCACGGCGAGCCCGCCGAGCACCCGGAGCACGGTGGCGCCGAGCACCATCAGGTCGGCGGCGAGGTCCGCGTCGAGGTCGGCCAGCGCCCGGGCGTCCCCCGTCGCCAGGGCGGCCGCGACGGCGTCGTCGAACGGGAACGCCCGGTCGTCGAGGTAGCCGGGCGCCTTGTCGCCGCGCCGCGTGCTGCCGTCGCCCAGCACCAGAAGCACGGTGCCGTCCGGCCGGGCGGCGAGGTCGCGGGCCACCCCCTCGACGGTCGCCCGGTCCGCGTCCCACGGCACGGCGAGCAGGTCGGTCGGCCCCGACCAGCCCGCCTCGTCGAGCAGCCGCATCCCGACCCCGAGCGACAGCGGCAGGCCCGGGCGGGACGGCGGCGGGTCCGTCGTACCGAAGCGACGGACGTCGACGGGGGGCGACGGGTCCCAGCGGCCGCCGGCGTCGTGCCCGCCGACGACGACCACGTGCGAGGCGCCGGCGACGCCCTCGGAGACCGCCGCGAGGGCGGCCTTCCGGAGGTCGACGGCCGGGTCCTGCTCGCCACCGAGCTCCCGGAAGAGCAGGGGCGGGTGCGGGCACAGGACGGCGGTGCGGATCACCCGAGGGAGCGTACTCAGCGCGACGGCGTCAGCGGCTTCACCTCGGTGTCGACACCGGGCAGGCCCGTGCCGCGGATCGAGGCGCGGGCCGTCTCCGGGACGAACACCAACGCGATCGCACCGATCACGCAGGCCGCCATCATCGAGAACGCCGGCGCCAGGTCGGTGCCGGTGATCGCGATGAGCTTCTCGTTCACGGCCGGCGCGGTGCCGCCGAACAGCGCGGTGAACACGTTGTAGGAGATCGCGAAGCCGGCGAACCGCACCTGCGTCGGGAACATCGCCGGGAAGGTCGCGGAGATCGTGGACAGCTGCAGCACGTAGAGCGCGCCGAGGATCGCGAAGCCCAGCAGCGCGGGCGCGAAGCCCTTCGCCATCAGCACGTAGGCCGGCACCGCGGCGACGAACAGGCCGACCAGCGACACCCACCAGACCGGCTTGCGGCCGAAGCGGTCGGACAGCTTCCCGGAGAACGGGATCAGCGCCATCATCACCGTCTGCCCGACGATCAGCAGCACCAGCGAGGACGTCGACGACAGGCCGATCTTCTGCTCGAGGTAGGTCGGCATGTAGGCCAGCAGCGTGTAGTTGCAGACGTTCAGCGCGATGACCAGGCCGCCGAGGGTGAGCAGCGGCTTCCAGTACGACGTCAGCAGGTCCTTGAGCGCGCTGGTCGCGGCGTCCTCGACCTGGTCCTGCTCCTCGAGCTCGCGGAACACCGGGGTGTCCTCGAGGCGGCTGCGCAGGTAGAGACCGACGAGGCCGAGCGGGCCGCCGAGCAGGAACGGGATCCGCCAGCCCCAGTCCTGCATGGCCGTCGAGCCGATCACCAGCTCGACGACGAGCACGACCGCGGCCGCCAGGGTGAAGCCGGCGAGCGTGCCGAACTCCAGGAAGCTGCCGAAGAAGCCGCGCCTGCGGTCGGGGGCGTACTCCGCCATGAACGTCGCGGCACCGCCGTACTCACCACCGGTCGAGAAGCCCTGCACCATCCGCAGGACCACCAGCAGCACCGGCGCCCACATGCCGATGGTCGCGTAACCGGGCACGAGGCCGACGCAGAACGTCGACCCGGCCATCAGCATGATCGTGGTGGCCAGCACCCGGCGCCGTCCGAGGCGGTCGCCGATCGGACCGAGCACCAGCCCGCCGACCGGCCGCAGCACGAACGAGACCGCGAACACCAGCAGCGTGTTCAGCGTGGCCGCAGCGTCGTTGCCGGTCGGGAAGAAGGCCTTCGCGATGTACGTCGCGGCGTACGCGTAGACGCCGTAGTCGAACCACTCGGTCATGTTGCCCATCGCCGACGCGCTGATCGCGCGGCGCAGGGTGCGGGCGCGCTCGGGTCGGTCGTCCGGGACGGCTGGGGTGCTCACGGGTGCTCCTCGCTCCGAGTCATCATGCGGGGTGCCGCATGGTCAAACGGCCCGAGGCAACCGCAAACCGGGACGAAAGTAAAGTCAGGCAAGCCCGCGAATGACCCGAGCGGGAGGCCTGGTCCCCCGGATCGAGGCCACCATGTCCAGCGTCTGCCGGGTCTCGGCGACGTCGTGCACGCGGAACATCCGCGCCCCCTGCCAGGCGCTGACGGCGGTCGCGGCGAGCGTGCCGACGAGCCGGCCCTCGAGCGACCGGTCGAGGGTCTCCCCCACGAAGTCCTTGTGCGACATCGACACCAGCACCGGCCACCCCGTCGCGACCATCTCGTCGAGGCGGCGGGTGAGCTCGAGCGAGTGCCAGGTGTTCTTGTCGAAGTCGTGCGCGGGGTCGATCAGCACGCTCTCGCGGCGGACACCCAGGGACACCGCGCGCTCGGCCAGCGCCACGGTCGCCTCGATGGCCGCGGCCACCACGTCGTCGTACGACGGACGGTGCGGGGGGGTGCGCGGGGTGGCGCCGTTGGTGTGCGTGCAGACGAGCGCGACGTCGTGCTCCGCGGCGACCTCGGCCAGCTGCGGGTCGTAGCCGCCCCAGGCGTCGTTGAGCAGGTCGGCGCCTGCCCGGCACACCTCGCGGCCCACCTCGGCGCGCCAGGTGTCCACGCTGATCACCAGGTCCGGGAACTCCTCGCGCACCGCGGCCACGAACGGCACGGTGCGCCGGATCTCCTCGGCCACGTCGACCGTCTCGCCGGGACCGGCCTTGACGCCCCCGATGTCCACCAGGTCGGCGCCCTCGTCGACCACCGCGCGCACGCGCTCGCGGGCGGCACCGTCCGCGTAGGTCGCGCCGCGGTCGTAGAAGGAGTCGCGGGTGCGGTTGACGATCGCCATCACGAGCAGGTCGGTGTCGGCGAAGGTCCGGCGTCCGAGGGTCAGCACGACCGCGAGGCTACCCGCGGTGACAACACACCCGGGCTAGTCAGAAAAGGTCACGACAAAGCCGCGGTTGTTCGCCATTCTGGCCGCGGGGCTCACTGGGGGTCCTCTCGGCACCGTGCGCACCCATCCGGACGGGGGCGCCCCTTCAGCAGAGGAAGACAGGAAGATGAAGACTGCATACCGCGTCCTGGCCGGCCTGACCTGCCTGCTGGTCCTCGTCCAGGCGGCCGGCATCGCCTTCGGGACCTTCGGGATCATCAACTTCGTCGAAGGCGGCAACGACTACACCAAGGCCATCGGCGAGGAGCGCGCGGCGGATGCCGGCGGCATCGGCCAGAACATCCACAGCTTCGGCGCCATGGCGGTCGCGCTGGTCGCGATCCTCCTGCTCATCGTGTCGTTCTTCGCCAAGATCGAGGGCGGCGTGAAGTGGGCCGGCATCGTGTTCGTCGCCGTCCTGCTGCAGTGGGTCTTCGCGATCGTCGCGTTCGGCGCCCCGGTCGTCGGCCTCCTGCACGGGGTCAACGCGTTCGTGATCTTCGGCACCGCGATGACGGCGATGCAGAAGGCCAAGGCATCGACGGCCGCGCCGGCCGAGCCCGCGGCGGTCTGACCGGGACGAGGGTGGCGACGCAGTGAGCAGGGACCGGGTCCGGCTCCTGCTCGCCTGTGTCGCCACCCTCGCCATCGTGCTGCCCCTGGGCTACCTCTGGCAGCAGAGCCGGATGCCGTCGACGTACTCCGTGATGGACATGGGGTACCTCGACTACGGCGGCGGCTCGCGGACCGGGCCCGCCCTGCACGGCGGGCAGAGCATGGCCGCCCTGCACACCGACGACGCGACGCACGGCACCCGCAGCGTCAAGGACCTGACCGTGGGCACCGACCGGCCGGCCGACAAGGTCGTGGACCTCGAGGCCCGCCAGGGCACGGTCCGCCTCGCGTCGGGCCGCACCGTCGACGGCTACACGCTGAACGGGTCGTCCCCGGGCCCGCTGATCGAGGTGACGCAGGGCGAGCTCCTCGAGGTGCACCTGCGCAACGCGAACGTCCCGGACGGCATCACGCTGCACTGGCACGGCCTGGACGTCCCGAACGCCGAGGACGGCGTGGCCGGCGTGACGCAGGACGCCGTGCAGCGCGGCGAGAAGCACACCTACCGGTTCGTCGCCGACCAGGCCGGGACGTACTGGTACCACTCCCACCAGGTCTCGCACGAGCAGGTGATCGGTGGCCTGATGGGGCCGCTCGTGGTCCGCCCCGCGAAGCCGCTGCCCCAGCCGGTGGACGTGGTGGCGCTGGAGCACACCTACGACGCGGTCGCCACCGTCAACGGCACCTCCCTGTTCTCGGTGGTCGCGCGTCCGGGGCAGCAGGTCCGGGTGCGCGTGGTGAACACCGACAACGGCCCGACGCGGGCCTGGGCGAACGCGCCGTACCGGGTGCTCGCCGTCGACGGGCACGAGGTCAACGAGCCGACCGAGGTGACCCGCAAGGGCGTCGTGGTGACGGCCGGCGGACGCGTCGACCTCGGCGTGGTCGCGCCGGAGGACGGCAGCGGCGTCCGGATCCAGATCGGCTCGTCGACGGCTGTAGTGGTGGGACCCGAGGGTGTCGACGTGAAGGAGCCGGCCACCCCGCCGACCAAGGACGACGTCGACCTGCTGTCCTACGGCTCCCCCGCACCGCTCGGCTTCGACCCCGGGCAGGCGGACCGCTCGTTCCGCTACGCGATCGGCCGCCGCCCGGGCTTCGTCAAGGGCCTGCCGGGGCTGTTCTGGACGGTCAACGGCCACCTGTTCCCGAACATCCCGATGTACGTCGTCCACGAGGGTGACGTGGTGAAGGTGCGGATCTCCAACGGCAGCGGCGACGTGCACCCGATGCACCTGCACGGGCACCACGCGGTCGTCCTGTCCCGCGACGGCGTGAAGGCCACCGGCAGCCCCTAGTGGTTCGACTCCCTCAACGTCGAGGACGGCGAGACCTACGACGTGGCGTTCGTGGCCGACAACCCGGGCATCTGGATGGACCACTGCCACAACCTCAAGCACGCCAACCAGGGGCTGCTCGCGCACCTGATGTACGACGACGTCACCGAGCCCTACCGCGTCGGCGGCGACTCCGGCAACGAGCCGGAGTAGCCCCGGGGCCCCGGGAATGCCTGGGGGGTTCCCGGGTTGAGCCGTATAGTTGAATCTTGAACGACCAGGAACGGGAGCCTCACATGCAGTTCGGCATCTTCACCGTCGGCGACGTGACCACCGACCCCACGACGGGACGCACCCCGTCCGAGCACGAGCGGATCAAGGCCACGGTCGCGATCGCCAGGAAGGCGGAGGAGGTCGGGCTGGACGTCTTCGCCACCGGCGAGCACCACAACCCGCCGTTCATCGCCTCGGCGCCCACGACGACGCTCGCCTACATCGCCGCCCAGACCGAGCGGATCGTCCTGTCCACGGCGACGACGCTGATCACGACCACCGACCCGGTGCTGATCGCGGAGAACTACGCGAAGCTCCAGCACCTCTCCGACGGCCGCGTCGACCTGATGATGGGCCGCGGCAACACCGGCCCGGTCTACCCGTGGTTCGGCAAGGACATCCGCGACGGCATCCCGCTGGCGATCGAGAACTACCACCTGCTGCACCGGCTCTGGCGCGAGGACGTCGTGACTGGGAGGGCAAGTTCCGCACGCCCCTGCAGGGCTTCACCTCGACGCCGCGGCCGCTCGACGGCGTCCCGCCGTTCGTCTGGCACGGCTCGATCCGCTCCCCCGAGATCGCCGAGCAGGCGGCGTACTACGGCGACGGGTTCTTCGCCAACCACATCTTCTGGCCGGCCTCGCACACCCAGCAGATGGTCGGGCTCTACCGCCGGCGGTTCGAGCACTACGGCCACGGCTCCGCCGACCAGGCGATCGTCGGCCTCGGCGGGCAGGTGTTCATGCGCAGGAACAGCCAGGACGCGGTGAACGAGTTCCGGCCGTACTTCGACAACGCCCCGGTCTACGGCCACGGCCCGTCGCTGGAGGACTTCACCGCGCAGACGCCGCTGACCGTCGGCAGCCCGCAGCAGGTCATCGAGCGGACGCTCGGCTTCCGGGAGTACGTCGGCGACTACCAGCGCCAGCTGTTCCTGATGGACCACGCCGGCCTGCCGCTGAAGACCGTGCTGGAGCAGCTCGACCTGCTCGGCGAGGAGGTCGTGCCGGTGCTGCGCAAGGAGTTCGCCGCGCTCAAGCCGGCGCACGTCCCGGACGCCCCGACCCACGCGTCCCTGCGTGGCCGCCCGCGACGCCGAGGAGGTGACCGATGACGCGCACGATCGCCGTGGTCGACGGCCGGGCTGAGCCAGCCGTCGTCGACGCGGCTGCTCGCCGACCAGCTCGCCGCGGCCACCGACCGGGCGCTGCGGCTCGACGGTGAGGACGTGCGGGTCGAGGTCGTGGAGCTGCGCGACCTCGCGCACGCGGTCACCGACCACCTGCTGACCGGCTTCCCGTCCGGCGCGCTGGCCGACGCGCATCCGGCTGGTGCGCGACGCCGACGCCCTCGTCGCGGTGACGCCGGTCTTCACCGCGTCGTACAGCGGGCTGTTCAAGTCGTTCTTCGACGTCCTCGAGGAGGGCTCGCTCGACGGCAAGCCGGTGCTGCTCGGCGCGACCGCCGGCACGGCCCGGCACTCGCTGGCGCTGGAGTTCGCGATGCGGCCGCTGTTCGCCTACCTGCGCGCCGACGTCGTCCCGACCGCGGTGTTCGCGGCCAGCGAGGACTTCGGCGCGACCGGTCCCGGCGGCGGCCTCTCGGCGCGCGTCGAGCGGGCCGGCCGCGAGCTGGCCGACCTGGTCGTGGGCGCGCCCGCACCCCCGTGGTCGACCCGTTCGAGAACCCGACGCCGTTCGAGCAGCTGCTCCGCGGTTGACCGCTGGCGGCAACCGCGACCAGCGACGCGCGGCTCAGTGGGCGATCGCCGGCCGGATGAAGGTCGGCCGCGCCCACAGCCGGCGCCGCGGCTCGGCGGTGCTGTCACCGCCGCGGGGCTTGGCCTGCCGGGTCCGCCGTGTCTCCTCGGCGAAGCGGATCTGGTCCGCGCGTGCGGCGCGGGCGATCCGCAGGGCGGTGGCGGTGTCGATGTAGGTGGTCATGGTGTCCTCCGGGTCTCTCGGTACCCTCAACACTCGCTCTAGGCGCTGTCCGGACATCGGGAGAACGCCTTAACCTCGCGGGGCGGACACCTCAGACGGGGTGGTATGCGGGGTTTCGTCCATCTCGGATCGCGGTACCGGGTGGTCGACCCATGAACCACCCGGAAGGGCACGCATGGCGCGACTACGTCGAGGACGACTTCGAGCGCGACACCGACTACATCGAGGACCGGATCACCGCGACGGGCGCGACTGGCCGGTCGAGCCCGACCGCTACCGGCTCGTCGTCGCGCGGGCCTGCCCGTGGGCGAACCGCGCGATCATCGTGCGCCGGCTGCTCGGCCTCGAGGACGTGCTCGGCATGGGCGTCTGCGGCCCGACCCACGACGAGCGCAGCTGGACCTTCGACCTCGACCCCGGCGGGCGCGACCCGGTGCTGGGCATCGAGCGGCTGCAGGAGGCGTTCCTGGCCCGCTTCCCCGACTACCCGAAGGGGATCACGGTCCCGGCGATCGTGGACGTGCCCACCGGCAAGGTCGTCACCAACGACTTCGCGCAGATCACGCTCGACCTCTCGACCGAGTGGACCGAGCACGACCGCGAGGGCGCGCCCGACCTCTACCCCGAGGCGCTGGCGCGACGAGATCGACGAGGTCGACGCGTGGGTCTACACCGACGTGAACAACGGCGTGTACCGCTGCGGGTTCGCCGGCAGCCAGGCGTCGTACGAGCGCGCCTACGACCGGCTGTTCGCGGCGCTCGACCGGCTGGAGGAGCGGCTGACCGAGCGCCGCTACCTGGTCGGCGACCACGATCACCGAGGCCGACGTCCGGCTGTTCACGACCCTGGTGCGCTTCGACCCCGTCTACCACGGGCACTTCAAGGCCAACCGGAACAAGCTCGTCGAGATGCCGGCGCTGTGGGGCTACGCCCGGGACCTGTTCCAGACGCCCGGCTTCGGCGACACCGTCGACTTCGAGCACATCAAGCGGCACTACTACGTGGTGCACGCGACATCAACCCGACGGGGATCGTCCCGAAAGGCCCGGACCTCTCCGGCTGGCTGACCCCGCACGGCCGCGAGGCGCTCGGCGGCGCCGTTCGGCGAGGGCACCCCCCCGGACGCCCCGCGCGAGGACGAGGTCGTGCCGGAGGAGCACCGGGCCGCCTGAGGGACGACGGCCCCCTTGCCGGATTCCCAGGTCCACCCCGGCACACCCCCGACGTTGCAACGCTGGGGGTGTGCCAGTTTCCCGGGGACCCTGGGAATCAGTGTGACGGATGGAGCCGCCTGCTCAGCCCACGGCCCGCGCGGCAGCCCGGCCCTGCTCGCCGCCCGGAGAGCAGGCAGCCGCCGAGGAACGTGCCCTCGAGCGAGTTGTAGCCGTGCATGCCGCCACCGCCGAAGCCGCTCACCTCACCCGCGGCGTACACCCCCGGCAAACGGGGAGCCGGCGGCGGTGAGCACCCGCCCGTCGAGGTCGGTCTCGAGGCCGCCGAGGGTCTTGCGGGTCAGCACGTGCAGGCGTACGGCGATCAACGGGCCGTTCCTGGGGTCGAGCATCTTGTGCGGGGAGGCGACCCGGATGAGCCTGTCGCCGCGGTAGGCACGGGCGCTGCGCAGCGCGGCGATCTGCAGGTCCTTGGTGAAGGCGTTGTCCATCTCGCGGT